>NZ_AP022848.1:400000-1860000 GCF_011764485.1 Bosea sp. ANAM02
CGAGATTTGGGTGATCGCGAAGACGAAGACCAGGTCGAAGAACAGCTCGACATAGCTGACCCGCGCATGCTGGTGTTCGACGCGCTCCCTGAGCAGCGCGCCGGGTTTGTGAGCTTTGGCCATGCAGACCCCTATCCCCGCCGGCGCTTTCGCGCGCGGCCCTTCAGCAAGGGTGTCCTGCGGCCCGTGCCGCCGTCAATGGCGGAAGTGGCGGTGCCCGGTGAAGACCATGGCGAGGCCGGCTTCGTCGGCGGCCTTGATGACCTCGTCGTCGCGCATCGAGCCGCCGGGCTGGATAACGGCCGTCGCACCGGCTTCCGCCGCCGCGAGCAGGCCGTCGGCGAAGGGGAAGAAGGCGTCCGACGCTACGACCGAGCCCTTGGCGAGGCTTTCCGCACTGCCTGCCGCCTTCGCGGCCTCGGCGGCCTTCCAGGCGGCGATGCGCGAGGAATCGACGCGGCTCATCTGGCCGGCGCCGATGCCGACGGTGGCGAGGTCCCTGGCATAGACGATCGCGTTCGACTTGACGTGCTTGGCGACGCGGAAGGCGAAGCGCAGGTCGGCAAGCTCGCGCTCGCTCGGCTGGCGCTTCGTCACGACCTTGAGCTCCATGTCGTCGACGACGGCATTGTCGCGCGACTGGGCGAGGAAGCCGCCGGAGACGGTGCGCAGCGACAGGCCGGGCGCCCGGACATCCGGCAGGCCGCCGGTCAACAGCAGGCGCAGGTTCTTCTTGGCGGCGATCATGGCGATCGCCTCCTCGTCGGCGTCGGGCGCGATGATCACCTCGGTGAAGATCTCGACGATCTTCTTCGCGGCAGCCGCATCGAGCTTGCGGTTCAGCGCGACGATGCCGCCGAAGGCCGAGACCGGGTCGCAGGCGAGCGCGCGCTCATAGGCTTCGAGCAGCGAGCCGCCGGCGGCGACGCCGCAAGGGTTGGCATGTTTGACGATGACGCAGGCGGCCGAGGCCTCCGGAGCGAACTCGGCGACGCATTCGAAGGCGGCGTCAGTGTCGTTGATATTGTTGTAGGAGAGCTGCTTGCCCTGGACCTGACGGGCGGTCGAGACGCCCGGGCGGTTCTCCGGCGTGCGGTAGAACGCGGCCCATTGATGCGGGTTCTCGCCATAGCGCATCGTCTCGGCGAGCGCGCCGCCGAGCGCGCGGAAATGCGGAGCGGTGTCGCCGAGCTCATTGGCGAACCAGTTCGAGATCGCCGCGTCGTAAGCCGCGGTGCGGGCATAGGCCTTCTGGGCCAGCTTGCGGCGCAGGGTCAGCGTGGTCGCGCCCTTCTGGGCCTCGAGATCGGCGAGGACCGAGGGGTAATCGGCCGGCTCGACCACGACGGCGACGTCGTGATGGTTCTTGGCGGCGGCGCGGATCATCGCGGGGCCGCCGATATCGATGTTCTCGATGCAGTCGTCATAGCCCTTGCCGGCCGCGACCGTGGCCTCGAACGGGTAGAGGTTCACGACGAGCAGGTCGATCGGCTGGATGCCGTGGCCGAGCATCGAGGCCTGATGCTCTGGATGCGAGCGGATGGCGAGCAGGCCGCCATGGACCTTCGGATGCAGCGTCTTGACCCGGCCGTCCATCATCTCGGGGAAGCCGGTGAGGTCGGAGACATCCGAGACCGGCAGGCCGGCCTCGGCGATGGCCTTGGCGGTACCGCCGGTCGAGACCAGCGCGATGCCGAGCTTGTGGAGGGCGCGCGCGAAGTCGATCAGCCCCGTCTTGTCGGAAACGGAAAGGAGCGCGCGTTCGACGCGGCGGAGCTCGTTCGGCATCGGGATCAGATCCGGCTTTGATTGCAGGAAGGCAGTTTCGGCAGACGCGCGCGGGCTATCATGCTGCGCTGCAAAAGGCAAAAGCCGACGTCGCAGAACCGTCACGCGTCGGGTGCGGGTTCCCCGGCCTCGCGCTCGGCGATCACGTCGGCAATCGACCTGCCGGCGCGGAGATTGGCGGTGCTGATCCGGCTGAGGCGCCAGGCGACGCGCGGGTTTGCCACCGCGTCGAAGGCGACGACGAGTTGCTCGGTGCGCCGCCGCCCGTCGGAGGCGGCGAGGAAGATGCTCTCCTCGATCGCGATGGTCAGCCCGCCGGCCTCGAAGCTCCAGACCTCGCCCGAGGCGAGCGCCAGCAGCGCGCCGCTGCCCTCGCGGACGAGGCTGGCGCGGATATTCGGGTGCAGATGGAAGCGCAGGGCGGCGGAGAGAGCCGTGCGCGTGCCGGTCAGGGCGACCTCATCCTCGCCCGCCAGCGCCGCGCCGTCGCGAGCCAGCGTCAGGCGGCGGGTATGGGTGGCGCCGAGGCCGCGGCGATAGCCGTCATGGCTCGCGACCCATTCGGCGCCCTCCGCGCCGTCCTGCCGGGCGACGCGGACGTCGCGCGGCCCGGAGACGACGCGCATCTCGCCGAGCACCATGCCGAAATTGGCACTGGAGCGGTCGTCGAGGACGAGCGTCGAGTGCGCGGCGGTGCTGCGGGCGGCGAGCTTGAGCTCCGGCGGGCCGAAGCGGCTCGAGCCGCAATTGACGATGATCCGCTGCGCGCCGCTGGAGAACTCGAAGGCGAGGCAGCCGGCATGGGCCTCGACCGAATAAGCGCCGCGCGGCGGCGCGCCGGCATCGGTGACGACGATGCTGCGCTCGGCCGCGAGGCGACTGTAGCCGGAATAGGCGGCGTGTTCGGTCGGGCGGCCGCGGGCATCGTCATAGGCCGCGAGCGTCGCCATCAGGTCGGGCGGGGTCGTGCCCATGCCGTTGAACAAAGCGAGCGCGCCGTCGCCATGCCGGAACAGGCGCAAATGCGGCATCATCCGCTCGATCGCGGTCAGCATGCCGCGCGGCGGTTCGAGCCCGCGGGCGGCGAAGGTCTCGCGCAGGGGCAGGAGGTCGAGCAGGAACTCGATCAGCAGGCGCGGATTGCGCGAGAGATGGCCGCCATCGGGCAGGATCTGCTCGTCGAGCTCCTCCGAAAGCAGGGTCTCGATCCGGCGGCGGCGACTGTCCTGCCCGTCCAGGCAGATTGCGGCGAAGGCGAGGGCGATCAGGCCGTTCAACCGGTCGGCACCTTCGACGGCACCGGCCAGCGCCAGGCTGACCCGATCGGTCAGGCGCGAGATATGGCGCAGATAGCGGTCGTAGAAGACATGGTCGGCGCCTTCCAGCAGCAAGGGCGAATGCGACAGGAAGGAGATCAGCCGGCGCGCCGCGACGGCCGGGCGGCGGGCGATGTCGTGCCGGTCGCGACGCCGGGCGATGAAATCCTCGACAAGGCTGCGAGCATTAGCGCGGGCGATGGCCGTGTCGGCGGCTCGCATATGTCGCAGCCAGCCGAAACCGTAGAGCGCCTCGGCCCAGGCATCGCTCGGCGGACTCGCGTCGAAGGGCGAGTCGCCGTGACTGCGCAGCATCCGCCCGGCGAAGGCATAATAGCCTGCATAGAAATCGCCTGCGGTCGTCGGATCGGCCGTGCGCAGGTCATGCGGGGCGAAGAGCAGGCGCGTCGCGCTGCTGCGGCCGAAGGGCCAGAGCCTGCGGGTCGCGCCGACGAGCTGGCCACGGGTCCGCCGCGCCGCCCGTCCGATCGCGGCCTGGGCCAACCCCCGTCGCTCACCCCACCCGCTCAAATCCCCCGAAAGCTCCGTCGCCGAGCGCGGCGGCATGCCGCGCGAATCCCGGCTCCGTCATAGCCTGATCAGGCGGGTTGCGTAAAATCCCGCCCATCCCGACAGGCGCGGGGTTTCGCCCTGCAACTGGTGCGGCAAGGTGCGGATATCGCCGTTCGCATCGATAGCATCGGTCAAACCGCCGATTTCCTCGGGGCGGACGGGTTCGCGATGAAACTGGGGATTGCGCGCGAGAAAGGCGGCGGTCTGCTCCTCGCCTTCCTGCGGTTCGAGCGAGCAGGTGCAGTAGACGAGCCGCCCACCGGGCTTGGTCAGCGCGGCGGCGGCATCGAACAGGCGCGCCTGCAGGGCGGCGAGACGGTCGCGATCCTCGGGCAGCTTGGTCCAGGCGACGTCCGGATGGCGGCGGATCGTGCCGGTCGCGCTGCAGGGGGCGTCGAGCAGAACCGCGTCGAAGGCGTCCGCCTTCCAGGTCGCGGCATCGGCGGTGACGACCTCGGCGGAGAGGCCGAGCCGGGCGAGATTGGCCTTGAGGCGGCGCAGGCGCGGCCCAGAGCGGTCGAGGGCGGTGACATCGGCGCCGGCAGCCGCGATCTGGGCGGTCTTGCCGCCGGGCGCGGCGCAGAGATCGGCGATGCGCTCGCCGGGCTTCGGGGCAAGGAGCTTGACCGGCAGGGCGGCGGCGGCATCCTGCACCCACCAATCGCCCTCGTCGAAGCCGGGCAGGCCGGCGATGGCCTGGCGCTCGCGCAGGCGTACCGAGCCGATCGGGAGGGCGATGCCGTCGAGCTTTTCGGCCCAGCCGGCGGCGTCCGCCTTGACTGAGAGGTCGAGCGGCGGCTCCTCACGGTGGCTCTGTGCGATCGCGGCGGCGGTGTCCTCGCCATAGGCGGTGCACCAGCTCTCCACCAACCAGTCGGGCGTGTCGCCGAAGACCTCCGCCTGCGCTTCCGCGAGCACGGCGTCGCGCTCGCGGGCGAGGCGGCGCAGCACGGCATTGCCGAGCGCGGCATAGCGGGCCGAGCGCGGGTCCTCGTGCAAGTGCCGGATGGCGATATCGACGGCGGCATGGTCGGGCACGTCGAGGAAGAGAATCTGGGCGGCTGCGGCCGTCATGATCGGCTCGAACGGGCCGGACTTGCGCGGGCTGCCCCGGTCGAGCCGCGCATCGATCGCCTGCTGGATCGTGCCGAGGCGGCGGAAGGCGGTGACGGCAATGGCGCGCGCGAGACCGGCATCGGCCGCATCGAGCCCGGATTCCGGCAGCATGCGCTCAAGGGTCTCGTCGAGCGCGACGCGGGCGCGCAGCACTTCGTCGATGACGGCGGCCGCGAGCCGGCGGGCCGGCAGGCCCGGGGCGTCGTCGAGCCTGGGCTCCGTTTCCGGCTGGTCCGGGCGGCGCGAGGAAGATCGAGCGGCCATCTCAGCCCCACGGGCCCGGCTGGCGCGGCGCGTTACCCCACGGGCTGTCGCCCGCCTGCGCCGTGAAGCCCGCGCCGGCATGGTTGCGGCCGATGCCCATCGCGCGCGCCTGATCCATCAGGGCGGCGATGCGATTGCCGGTGTCGGGGTGAGTCGAGAACAGATTATCCATGCCGCCGCCGGTGAGGGGATTGATGATGAACATGTGCGCCGTAGCAGGCTTGGCCTCGGCTGTCTCGTTGGGGATGTGCTGGACGCCGGCCGCGATCTTGGCGAGCGCGTCGGCCAGCCAGACCGGATTGCCGCAGATTTCGCCGCCGAGCTTGTCGGCCTCGTATTCGCGCGAGCGCGAGATCGCCATCTGGATCAGGGCGGCGGCCATCGGCGCGAGGATCGAGAGCAGGATCTGGACGATGAAGTTGGGGCGGTTGTCGCGCGAGCCGAAGAACATGCCGAAGGTGACGAGCGAGGAGATCGCACCGGCGAAGGTCGCGGTGATCGTCATCGTCAGCGTATCGTGATTCTTGATATGCGCGAGTTCGTGCGCCATCACGCCGGCCAGTTCCTCATAGGTCAGCGTGCGCAGGATGCCGGTCGTCGCCGCGACCGCCGCGTTCTCAGGGTTGCGGCCGGTGGCGAAGGCATTGGGCTGGTCCTCGTGGATCAGGTAGACGCGCGGCATCGGCATGTTCGCGCGGGCCGCCAGGTCACGCACCATGCCGTAGAGCTCGGGCGCGCTGCGCTCATCGACCTCCTGGGCGTTCTGGGCGGCCAGCGCCAGCCGGTCGGAATTCCAGTAGCTGAAGAGATTGGTCACAGCGGCGAAGCCGAGCGCCATCAGCATGCCGCCCCCGCCGCCGAGCAGATAGCCGACCGCGCCGAACAGCGCCGTCAGGCCTGCCATCAATAGGCCGGTGCGAACGTAGTTCATCGAAACCCCTTCTCAAGCGCGTGTTGGCGCAGGCCCTCGCATCCGCGAGCATCGTGCCCTATGTGGTGAGGGCCATCCCGATCCTGCAAGAGAATCCTGCAAGGAAACGCGCCGACATGCCCGAGAAGACCGATCAGGACAGGCCAGCGGAAGCCCCTCCCGAGGCCGGGGTTCTGTCTCCCGCCGCGCAGCGTGCGCTGGCGGAAGCGGCGGCGCGCCGCGCCGCGATCGATGCCCATGCCGCCGAGGTCGCGAAGCAGCGCGAGGTCAACGGGCGCGGCGGGCTGGAGCCGGTGCGCTACGACGACTGGGAAGTGAAGGGCATAGCCAGCGACTTCTGAGACGCTTGGCTCTCCGAAACATTGCCAATTGGCGGCCCAGCCTCCAAACAGCAGCCAGTTAGCAGCGGATTTCTCCATGAACAGCAACGACAAGCGCCTCGCGGCCCTACGCCGCCTTCTTGCCGAGGCGCATGAGAAGCTCGGCCTGAAGCTTGGCTTCCGGCTGTGGGACGGCAGTATGGTCCCTGCCTCCTGGCCGCAGGACGGGCTCGCCATCACCATCGCCGATGCCGGGGTGATGGCGGCGCTGATCCGCAAGCCGAAGCTCGACACGCTGCTCAACCTGCATGTCGCCGACCGCATCGCGATCGTGAATGGCTCGATCTTCGATCTCGCCGCTGCGCGTCCGGAAGGCAAGGTCGGCAAGCTCGCGCGCAACATCCCGAAGAGCGCCGTCTTCGACGTCGTCAGGCGCTTCCTGTTCGCGCCCGGCACGGCCGAGGCCGCCGTCAGCCATCGCAAGGGCGACGAGATCGCACGCGACGGCGCGCCGGCCACCAACAAGGCCAATATCGCCTATCATTACGACGTCTCGAACGATTTCTACCGGCTCTTCCTCGACGAGGAGATGGTCTATACCTGCGCCTATTTCACCGAGGATCACGGCGATCTCGAACGGGCCCAGCGCGACAAGCTCGACATGATCTGCCGGAAGCTGCGCCTGCAGCCGGGCGACCGCTTCCTCGATATCGGCTGCGGCTGGGGCGCGCTGGTCTGCCACGCCGCCCGCTATTACGGCGTCGAGGCGCATGGCGTGACGCTGGCCGAGGAGCAGCTCGCCTTGGCGCGCGAGAAGGTCGAGAGGCTCGGGCTTCAGGGCAAGGTCACGCTCCATCTCAAGGATTTCACGCAGATGGAAGGGGAGTTCGACAAGATCTCCTCGATCGGCATGTTCGAGCATGTCGGCATCCGCAACCATCCCGCCTATTTCCAGGCGGTGAACCGGCTGCTCAGGCCGCGCGGGGTCTATCTACATCACTGCATCTCGCGCCGCGCCAAGAAGACCGAGAAGGCCTTCAACAAGATGCCCGCCGAATATCGCGCGCTGGTGCGCTACATCTTCCCGGGCGGCGAGCTCGACCATTTGGGCATGTCGATCGCCAATCTCGAGCGCCACGGCTTCGAGGTGCATGATGTCGAGGGCTGGCGCGAGCACTACCAGCGCACGACACGCCTGTGGTGGGAACGGCTCGAGGCCAACAAGGAAAAGGCGGGGGCCGAGATCGGGCCGGAGCGCACGCGGATGTGGCTGCTTTATCTGGCGGGCTGCTCGCTCGCCTTCGAGCGCGGCGGGGCGCTGGTGAACCAGACGCTGGTCTCGAAGCGGCGCAAGGGCACATCCGGCCTGCCGCTGACGCGCGCAGACCTCTATAGCGCCTGAGAAAATTGCGCGCCTGGACGGGATCATGGCCGGTTTGCCGCCGGCCTCCCGTCTCGGGGAAGTCGCCCGGCGGAACGCCGGGTCGAGGCGTTACTTCTTGACGAAGAGGTCGAGCTTTCCGTGATGCTCGGCCAACAGATAGTAGAAGGTCAGGCGGGACTTGGTCTTGTCGGCCTTCATATGCTCGCAGATCGCCTTGACGGAGCCGTCGAGATCGCCGGATTTCAGGCCGAGCTTCTTCTTCAGGAAGTTTTCGCGAACGCGATCGAGTTCGGCCGGGTCCGAGCAGGCGACGTAGCGGGTGTCGGGTTTGCTCATCACAAGCGCGTAGGATTTCGACATGCCGGCAAAGGCCGCTTCGTTGAGCGGCTTCTTGGCGAACTTCTTCACGTCGGCAAGATGATCCATCGGGTAGCCCCTTCCTGACCCGCACAAGCGTACGGGTGGTTACGTGTCGCGGAGGGAGGTTAACGCGGTTCTTCACGGTGGGCGAGAGGGCAAAACAGGCGATTTCCGGATTTTGGAACCGCTTGGCCCAATCTTTGGTCGAAGGCCGGAATGCGCGGCGGGGATGACGGGGCCGACGCCAACATGGGTTGAGCAAAGCCCGGCGTGGTGCTGCGATGCAGCATCTCCCGGAGCACGATGATGAAGCCGACGATCCTGATGATTCCGCGTCTCGCCGATGATGCGATCGCAAGCCTGAAGCAAAGCTACACGGTGATCGGGCCGGTCGAGGGTGGCGATGCGGCAAATATCCCGCCCGAAGCGCGCGAAGCCCGCGCGCTGGTGACGTATGGCGGGCTCCGGACCGATGTCGAGCTGATGGCCGCCTTGCCGAAGCTCGAATTGATCGCGTGCTATGGCACGGGCGTAGAGGGGGTCGACGCTGCGGCCGCCAAGGCGCGTGGCATCAAGCTCTGCAATGCTGCCGATGCCAATGCCCGCAGCGTCGCCGAATTCGCGGTCGGCCTGATGCTTTGCTGCATGCGCGGGATCGGACGAGGCGATCGCTTCGTCCGGGATGGTCTCTGGAACCGCCGGGGCATCGAGCCGGTCGCCAATACGCCGGATCTGGCCGGGCGGAAGATCGGCATCTACGGGCTCGGCGCCATCGGCAGCAAGATCGCGAGCCGTGCGGCTGCCTTCGAGATGGATGTCGGCTATCACAGCCGCACGCCCAAGCCCGATCTGCCCTACCAGTTCCATGACAGCCTGCTCGGCCTTGCCGGATGGGCCGACGTGCTCATGGTCGCGGTCCGGGCCAGCGCCGAGACGCGCCACGCCGTCGACGATGCTGTGCTGAATGCGCTCGGGCCGGAGGGCTATGTCGTGAATATCTCGCGCGGTCTCGTCATCGACGAGGATGCGCTCTGCGATGCCCTCGAACAGAAGCGCATCGGTGGAGCTGCGCTGGACGTCTTCGCGGCCGAGCCGCATGTGCCGGAGCGCTTGCGCAAGCTCGACAATGTCGTGCTGACGCCGCATATCGCCGCGAGCTCGCAGGACGCCAAGAAGGCCCAATTGCGGACGCTCCTCGGCAATCTCGAAGCCTTCTTCGCGGGCCGGCCCATGCCGGCGGGCGTGCCGCTCTAGGTTTTTCTCAACGCATTTTCTTTACGCGAACCGGCGTCCGCTTCGCTCGAAAATGCTCTGACGCTTCAGGGCAGGACGACGACCGGCGTGCCCATCCGGACGCGGGCGTAGAGGTCGATCACGTCCTGGTTGTGCATGCGGAAGCAGCCATAGGAAGCGGCGGTGCCGATGGTGTTCGGCATGTTGGTGCCGTGAATGGCGTATTGCCCGGTCGGCCCGAGCCCGATGACGCGCGCGCCCATCGGGTTGCGGGGCGAGCCGCCGGGGATGACGTCGGGCAGGCGGGGGTTGTCGCGCCTGACCTCGGCCGGAGGGCTCCAGGCCGGATCGACCTGCAATTCCTCGACATATTTGACCCCGCGCCACTGCTTGCCGGCCTTGCCGACGGCGATCGTGTAGCGGATCGCCTCGCCGGGCGCGGTGACGAAATAGAGCCTCCGCTCGCCGGTGCGGATCACGATGGTGCCGGGGTCGAAGCGCCCGTCGCGCATGCCGACGATCTCTCGCGCCTGTGCCGGTAGCGCGGTAGCGATGGTCGTCAGGGCGAGGGTGGCAAGGGCGACATGTCTGAGCATCGTCGGAACTCCCGCTGGAAATTGGCGGGAGTTGTCGCGCCGCAGCCGTGAAGCGCGGGTTGAACGATATGGTGAAGCGACGATTCAGGATGAATCGCCGGTGAACTCCACTCTCTATGAATATTTGGCGCCCGGATCGCCGCAGTTTTTTGACAACGCCCTTTGTCATTCCGGGTTCGCGCCTATGGCGCGCCCCGGAATGACAAGGGGCAACCGAGCCTTACGCCGCCGGCCGGGCGCGGTGCTGCTGCGGCAGCAGGAAGGGCAGGCCGGGCGCGGGGGCGCGGCTCAGCGTCAGGTCGACCTTGAAGACCTGGCGCAGCAGGGCGTCGTCCAGCGTCTTCGCCGGCGGGCCCTGCGCGATGATGTGGCCCTGATCCATCACGACGAGATGGTCGGCATATGTCACGGCGAGATTGAGATCGTGCAGCACGATCAGCACCGCGACGCCGCGCGCGGCGATGCTGCGGGCCATGTCGAGCAGGGCGAGCTGGTGACAGAGGTCGAGGCTGGCGATCGGCTCGTCGAGGAAGAGCACCTGCCGCTCGGCGATGCTGCGGCCGGCCTCGAGCTGGCAGAGCACGCGGGCGAACTGGACGCGCTGCTGCTCGCCGCCGGAAAGGGTCTGGTAGCGCCGGCCGGCGAGATCGATGACACCGGCCGCGGCGAGGCTTTCGGCGACGATGGCTTCGCGCCGCTGGCGGGTCAGCGCCCGGCCGATGCCGTCGACGCCGAGGCTCGCGACCTCGTAGACGCTGAACGGGAAGACGAGGCGGGCATGCTGCGCCATGACCGCGCGCACGCAGGCCAGGCGCCAGGCCGGGATGGCGGCGAGCGGCTCGCCGGCGATGCGGACCTCGCCGCCGGCCGGCCTGATCTCGCCGGTCAGGAGCTTGAGCAGGGTCGATTTGCCGGCGCCGTTGGGGCCGATCAGAATCGTCGTCGTGCCGCCGGCGAGTTGCAGGTCGGCATCGGCGACGAGCTTGCGCCCGCCCGCGAGGAAGCTGACGCCATGGCCGGAGAGGATCGGGTTCGCGTCAGACATCGATCAGGCTCGCGCGGCGCAAGAGCAGCCAGAGGAAGAAGGGCGCGCCGATCGTGGCGGTGACGATGCCGATCGGCAGCTCGGCCGGGACGACGACGAGACGAGCGACGATATCGGCGCCGACCAGCAGCATGGCGCCGCCCAAGGCCGAGAGCGGCAGCAGCAGGCGATGGTCGGGGCCGACCGAGAGCCGGATCAGATGGGGCACGACGATGCCGACGAAACCGACCATGCCGGCCGAGGCGACGCTCGCGCCGACGGCGAGCGCGACCAGCAGGATCGCCAGCGCCTTGATGCGCTGGACGGGGATGCCGAGATGATAGGCCTCGGCCTCTCCAAGCATCAGCCCGTTCAGGCCGCGCGCCAGCAGCGGCATCAAGAGGAGCAGCGGCAGGATGATCGGCGCGACCACGGATAGCTTCGTCCAGCTCGCGCCGCCGAGGCTGCCCAGCGACCAGAAGGTCAGGTCGCGCAATTGCCGGTCGTCCGAGATGAAGGAGAGCTGGCCGGTCAGGGCACCCGCCATGGCGCCGAGCGCGACGCCGGCGAGCAGCATGGTCGCGACCGAGGTCCGGCCGCCGCGCGTCGAGATCAGATAGAGCGCGAGCGTGGTGATCAGCCCGCCGCAGAAAGCGCCGAAAGGCAGGGCGGCGAAGGGCAATTTCATCATCGTGCCGGCGAGGAAGCGGTCGCCGAGGACGATGGTGGCTGCCGCCGCGAGGCCGGCGCCGCTCGACACGCCGACGAGGCCGGGATCGGCGAGCGGATTGCGGAACAGGCCCTGCATCAGCGCGCCGGACACGGCGAGGCCGGCACCGACGAGCAGGCCCAGCAGCACGCGCGGCAGGCGGATGTTGAGGACCACGAGGACGTCGCGCCCTTCGAGCAGGCTCGTGTCGCCCGTCAGGCGCGCCATCAGGATCTCGGCGACACGGCCGGGCGGGATCGAGATCGCGCCCTGGCCGATCGCGACGATCGTCAGGAACAGGCAGGCCAGGGCCAGGCCGATGACGGCGAGCAGGCCGGCGCGGCGGCGGCCGGCGATCAGCGTCGTCAGGCTCGATGAGGACATGGCCGGGGACGGTGCCGCGAGGGTCACGGGGCGGCAGCGGTCTTGAGCGGCGGGATCGCGGCTTCCGGATAGATCGCGGCCATCAGGTCGCGCGCCGCCATCGGCGTGCGCGGGCCGAAGCCGAGCAGATAGAGCCCGTCCATATGGACCAGCCGTTTGTTGCCGGCGGCCGGAACCTGGGAGAAGGCGGGCATCGCGAAAAGCTCGTCCGGTGTGACGTTGTGGGCGCTGCTGTTGCGCATCATCAGCACCATGTCGGGCGCCGCGGCGGCGATCGCCTCGTCGGTCATCGGCTTGTAGCCTTCGATGGCGTCGGCGACATTGATGCCGCCAGCCAGCGCGATGATGCCGTCGGCCGAGCTGTTGCGCCCGCCGACCAGAGCGCGGCCGTTCTGCAGCGAGAGCAGGAAGAGGATGCGCTTCTTCTTCGCGATGCCGGAGCGCAGCGTCGCGAGCTCGTCGAAGCCGGCCTTGGTCTGGGCGGCCAGCCGCTCGGCCGGGGCGCCTGCGCCGATCGCGGCACCGATGGCTGCGATCTTGGCGGTGACGCCGTCCGGCGACAGCCCGTCAGCGATGCGGGCGATCTTCACGCCGGATTCGATGAGCAGCGACACCGCATCCGGCGGGCCGGCGCCGTCGATCAGCATGATCATCGTGGGCTTCAGCGATAGCACGCCCTCGGCCGATAGCGCCCGGACATAGCCGACATTGGCCTTCTGCTTCAGCGCCTCGGGCGGGAACTGGCTGGTCGAGTCGATGCCGACGATGCGGTCCTGCAGGCCGAGCGCATAGATCACTTCGGTGATGACGCCGCCGGCGATGACGATGCGGTCCGGCGTCTGGGCGAGTGCCGCCCCCGGCAGGGCGGGGGAGAGGGCGAGTCCACCGAGGCCGAGCGCGCTCAGGCCAAGGGCTGCCGTCAATTCGCGGCGGTTAGGCTGCCGAAAGCCGCGATGCGCTGTGATGAGGCGCGAGCCGGACATGTCGCAACTCCATTGGGGGCAGACGGCGGCTTTGCCGGCCTAGGCCCAGACAAGAAGGTTGTGGTCAGTTTAAAATGATTCAATACAAAGCAAACTCTGTTTTTAATTATTAAAAACAAGATTTACTTTGCAGTATTATTGACGCTGATATGAGCCTTTACTACAAGGGGTCAAGGGCAACGCCGCTGCGCAGCCGGTCTCGTCGGGCGATATCCGTCGAGCGGTCCGCCTTCGGGCCTTGCGCATGTCCGGATCGGCGCCGCCTTCTAGGGAGCCTGACCGGATGGCTTTTGCCCGGTTTCGTTCGGTTTCCGCCGTTTCGGCGCGTCAGATGCAGGGTTTGCCGATGTTCATCGCTATGAATCGCTTCAAGGTCGTCAAGGGCGAGGAAGCCGCCTTCGAAACGGTCTGGTCCTCGCGCAAGAGCCGGCTCGACGAGATGCCGGGCTTCCTCTCCTTCCACCTGCTGAAGGGACCGGAAAAAGAGGACCACACCCTCTATTCCTCGCATACGAGCTGGGCCTCGAAGGAAGATTTCACGGCCTGGACCAAGTCCGAGCAGTTCCGCGAGTCGCATCGCAATGCCGGCCAGCCGCGTCCGAAGCCGATCTATCTCGGCCATCCCGAGTTCGAGGGTTTCGAGACCGTCCTGAGCGAGAGCAACCCGCACCTGCCCCGTCAGGCGGCCGAGTGAGGCTTTTCCGATGACCGCCGCCGACACCATCGCGCAGGACCCGATCGACCATGCGCGCGACCTGCTCGCCGCCAAGCCGGACGGCCTGATCGAGGCGATTGCGCGCGAGGCCAAGGTCTCGACGCGGGCCGTGCTTGAGCTTCTGCCTGCCGAGCAGCGTCAGTTCGTGGCGCCCGAGCGCTTCGAGGATGTCTGGAAGGAGCTTGCAACCTGGGGGACGGTACTCTTCCTGATGCATACGCCCGATATCGTCTTGGAATGCGAGGGCTCGCTGCCGGTCGGCAGCTTCGGCCATGGCTATTACAATATCCACGGCGACAGCCCGATCGGCGGGCATATCAAGGCCGAGAACTGCCGGGCGATCTATCTGGTCGACCGGTCGACGGCGCAGGGCCGGCGCGCCTGCTCGGTGCAGTTCTTCAACGGCTCGGGCGAGGTGATGTTCAAGGTCTTCGTTCGGCGCGATGCCGCGCGTGCCTTGCTGCCGGACCAGTTGGCGCGGTTTGAGGCGCTCAAGACAAAATTCGCCTGAGCCGTAAAATCGACACCGTGCGCGTTTCTTGCATCGCGTGGCATAAGCCGCGCGGTGCGGCCACCGATGCAGGGCGATGAGCGGAATTCACCATTCGTTAACCATGTTGACGCAGCCTTCACGGCAGAAGGCCCGTCGAGCATGACTGCCTACCGCGACCGAGAGCCCTCGGACGGCGCGGCGGATATCGCCGGCGAGAGCCTGTCCGACGCTGCGACGACGGGGGTCGATATGGCCGCGCATGTCACCATGGATCGGGCCCATCTGCCGCATGGACGCCCGGGGCTGGCGCTGGCGGCCGGACGCCGGTTCGTGGCGAGGCGGATGCCTGCCCTGGGCTCGGCGTTCCTGCTCGGACTGCGCTTCATCCAGGCCCGACTGATCTCGGTTTGGGGCCTGATCATCGCGGCCGCCCTGTGCCCACCCTTCGTCTTCGCCGCCTTCGCGGTGTTCTCCGCGGCGGTCAATTTCGTTTCGATCGCTTCGCTGATGAGGCTGGAGGCGGTGTTCTTCCAGAACAGCGATCGCGCCCGGCTCGGCCTCGCCTTCCGGCTCGCATGTGCCGTCGGCGTGGGTTTCATGGCCGTCATCACGCTCGCTCTGACCGGGCTTGTCCTGACCGGGTGGGTCGCGCCGGCGGTCGCCTTCTTCTTCCTGGTCTCGCTGGCGGCGCGCTCGATCCTGCGCCTGCTCTGGTCCGAGGCCACGGCAGAGGGGGATTTCCGCGCCATCGGCAACAGCAATGTCGTCCAGGCCGTGGTGCAGCCGGCGATCATGCTGGTCCTGATTGCGATCTTCGGACCGAAGGCGCTGACCCTGTTCATGGCCGATGCGCTGGGGCATGTGCTGGCCGCTCTCTATCTCCTGCGGCGCCGGCAGGATTCCGTCGCCGAGCTGATCCAGCCGGCGCTCTGGTCGTGGCGCAGCCTCACCGAGGCGGCGCTGCGCTGGCGGGACGCCCCGCGCGCCCTGCTGCCTTCGGCGCTGCTGGCCTATGGCTTCGCGATCGCGCCGCTGCTGGCGCTGCCCTATGCGAGTAATACCGTGCTCGCCGCGCAGGTCGCGCTGTCGATGCGCCTGCTCGACATGCCGAGCCAGATGTTCGGGACGGTCTCCATCCCGCTGGTGCTGAACCGGCTGCGCGCCTATGCCGGCCCGCGTCGGCGCTTCTGGGCGCGAATCATGGCGCTCGGCCTGATCGCCGGCGCAACCGTCCTGTTCAGCGTCATCGCCGTCGCCTCGCTCGTGGCCGATCATTGGCTGATGGGGACGCAGTGGCAGGACCTCGGCGAGGTCGTCGCGCTGCTGGCGGCGTTCTATATCGGCATTGCCGTGCTCGGGCCGTTGCAGGAAGTGGCGACGCTGTCGCGTCAGCCCTTCTGGCAGGTCGCGATCAATGCCGTTGCATTGGTCGCGATCGTCGGCGCGATGGCGTGGTTCCGGGCCCTGTCGCCGGAGCTGCTGCTGACGATCGGCGCCATCTCGATTCTGCGGACGCTGACGCACACCGCCTTCATCTGGCTGCATCTCGACGATGCCGCCGAGGCGCCCACCCATGGACTCGCCGCCTCGGGGGCGACCCGCTAGGGTTACTCGCGCCGGATCAGCTTGTCGGCGACCAGCGAGGAGAAGAGCCCGGGCTTGAACTCGTGCTCGAGCCGCTCGGGATCGTAGACGGTCGCGACCCAGTCCAGGAAGGCGATGCCCTTCGCCTCGCCCTCGCGGCGATAGGCCTCGAAGAAGGCGTCGAGGATGCCGGTCTTGGCGAAGCGGAAATGGCCGTAGCGCAGCGAGAGCTGGCGCATGGCCTCGTCGAGCGGGCGCCCCTCATGGACCAGCAGATAGAGCGCCGAGAAGAAGCCGGCCCGGTCGGCGCCGGACTTGCAATGCACGAGCGCCGGCTCGTCGAGGCTCTCGAAGAAGACCTTGGCGCCGAGGATGGTTTCGCGATCCGGCGCGCCGCGCGAGCGCAGCACGAAATCGACCAGCTTGATGCCGTGGCGCTCGCAGGCTTCCTTCTGGAGCGGCCAGGAGCCGTGCTCGCGTCCGCCGCGCAGGTTTACGATGGTCTTTACGCCCTTGCGCGCGAAGGCCGCGATCTGGCCCGGCGCCGGCTGGGCCGCGCGCCAGAGCCGCGGCGTGACGCGATGCGCGTTGAGATAGGCGAGCCGGAAGATGCCGTGGTCGACCAGCAGCATATTCGCCCAGGCACGCAGGCGCTGGCCGCGACCTTCGATCGGCCGGTCCCAGCGGGCGATGCGCGCCATTCGGCGGGCATAGCGCTCTTCGTCGGGGCGCAGGCGGCTCAGCACGGCCTGGTCTCGGGTCTGTTCATGGTGCGCCGGATAGCAGCGTGGGCGTGCCTAGGCAAATCGTCCGATGACCGGACGCGACGGAAAGGCTTGGACTTTTCGCCGCGAACTTGCATAAGGCCCGGCGAAATTCCAAAGCGACAGGTTCCAGCATGCGTATCGACGCCATCTCCATCGGCAAGAACCCGCCTGAAGAAGTGAATGTCCTGATCGAAGTGGCGATCGGGGGCGAGCCGATCAAGTACGAGATGGACAAGGAGGCTGGCACGCTCTTCGTCGACCGCTTCCTCTATACGCCGATGCGCTATCCCGGGAACTACGGCTTCATCCCGCATACGCTCTCGGAAGATGGCGACCCGTGCGACGTGCTCGTCGCCAATACGCGCCCGCTGGTGCCGGGTTCCTACATCGCGGTGCGCCCGATCGGCGTGATGCTGATGGAGGACGAGGGCGGCGGCGACGAGAAGATCATCGCCGTGCCGGTGCCGAAGCTGACCAAGCGCTACGAGAACGTCCACAACTACACCGACCTGCCGCAGATCACGCTCGACCAGATCCAGCACTTCTTCGAGCACTACAAGGATCTCGAGCCTGGCAAATGGGTCAAGCTCAAGGGCTGGGGCGACGCCGCGATGGCCAAGAAGCTGATCACCGAGGCGATCGAGCGCGCGAAGGCCGCGAAGGGCTGAGTTCCATCCCGCACGCGCTGCGGCACGTCAGTGCCGCTGTGCAGATACGGGACCGTTCTCAGGAAAGGCGCGTTCTCGTGCAGGGGGCGCCTTTTTTTTGGAGGCGCCTTCTCGTCGCGCGGTCCCGTGTCTGCGCCGCATCGCTACGCGCTGCACCGCGCACGGGATGACACGTGTCTACGCCGCAATCGCCTCCGCCAGCGCCACCGTGCGGCGCGCCATCTCGGCATGCAGCAGTTCGACCATGCGGCCGTCGAGCTGGATCGCGCCCTTGCCGGCATTCTCCGGCAGGTCGAAGGCGGCGATGACGGCGCGGGCCTTGGTAAGCTCGGCCTCGTCGGGGGCGAAGGCCGTATTGGCCACCGCGACCTGCGAGGGGTGGATCAGGGTGCGGCCGTCGAAGCCGAGATCGCGGCCCTGCTCGCATTCGGCCAGGAAGCCGGCCTCGTCCTTGATGTCGTTATAGACGCCGTCGAGGATGTCGATGCCATGGGCGCGGGCGGCGAGCAGCGCGCTGGTCAGCCAGGGCAGCATCGGCGCACGGCCCGGCACGAAACGGGCGCGCGTCTCCTTGGCGAGGTCGTTGGTGCCCATGACGAAGCAGGCGAGCCGCGTCACCGGATCGCGGGCGGCGCGGGCGATGCGCTCGACATCGAGGATGGCGAGCGGCGTCTCGATCATCGCCCAGACCGCGATGCCAGCGTCGGCCCAGAGGCCGTTCAACTGGTTGCCGACCTCGTGCAGCGTCTCCGGCGCGGAGACCTTCGGGATCAGGATCGCCTGCGGCTTCGCCTCGGCGGCGGCGGCGAGATCATCCGCGAACCAGGGCGTGCCGACGCCGTTGACGCGGATCACCAGCTCGCGCCGGCCATA
Source organism: Bosea sp. ANAM02 (assembly GCF_011764485.1). Taxonomy (NCBI): domain Bacteria; kingdom Pseudomonadati; phylum Pseudomonadota; class Alphaproteobacteria; order Hyphomicrobiales; family Alloboseaceae; genus Allobosea; species Allobosea sp. ANAM02. The sequence goes on from NZ_AP022848.1 coordinate 418,082, forward strand.
GCCGCCGGCCTTCACTGCGGCGCAGACCTGCTCGCGCGCTGTCGCCTTGGCATCAGGGGCGACGGCGTCCTCCAGATCGAGGATCAGGACGTCGGCCGCGATCTCGCGGGCCTTTTCCAGTGCGCGGGCGTTGGAGCCCGGCATATAGAGGGCGCTGCGGCGGGGGCGTATCGTGCTCATGGTCTCTCCTGACACGGGCCGGCTTGTGCTGCGCTGCACAGTAGAGCAACGCAGCCGCAATGCCAGCGCTGCGAAAGGCGGAGGAAACCGATGGCGTGGCTGGCCGGCGTCGATGGCTGCAAAGGTGGCTGGATCGTCGCGTTTGCGTCCGATGATGGGCGGGACGCGCCGATCATCCGCGTGGTGCCGCGCTTCGCCGATCTGTTCGCCGGGGAGATCGTGCCTGAACTCGTCGCGGTCGACATGCCGATCGGCCTGCCGGACCGTGTGCAGGGCTCCGGGCGTGGGCCGGAACAGGCGGTGCGGCCACTGCTCGGCGACAGGCAGTCCTCGGTGTTTTCGATTCCTGCGCGCCGGGCCTTCGAAGCGACGGACTACCGGGAGGCTTGCGCGCTGGCGCTGGCGACCTCCGACCCGCCGCGCAAGGTCTCGAAGCAGGGTTTTCACCTGTTCCCGAAGATCCGCGAGATCGACGGCCTGCTGCGCTCCGAGCCCGGCTTGCGCGAGCGCGTCTACGAGATCCATCCCGAGTTGGCCTTCCGCACGATGCGGGGTGCGCCGCTGGGCCACCCGAAGAAGATCAAGGGCGTGATCAATCCGGAGGGGGTGACCGAGCGCCGGGACTTGCTGATCGCGGCAGGTATTGTTGCAGAGGCAGCCAATGCTCGCCCGCCGCGCGGGGCTGCGGCCGACGACCTGCTCGATGCCCTGGCGGCTTTGGTCGTCGCCCGGCACATTGCCGCCGGGCGCGGGCGGCCCTTCCCCGATCCGCCGGGACGCGATAGCCACGGTCTCCCGATTGCGATCTGGACCTGGCGTCCAGTGCCCGAGCCTGAGCAGGATATCGCCATGAGCGCACGCCCCGTCACCCGTCCGATGATCGAGGAAGCGGCGGCGCGCATCGCCGGCCATGCTCGGGTCACGCCCGTGATGCGGCTGGGGACCGGCGCTTTCGGTTCCGAGGCGGATATCTCGCTCAAGCTCGAATGCCTGCAGCATGCCGGCTCGTTCAAGACGCGCGGCGCCTTCAACAACCTGCTCTCGCTGCCGGTGCCGACCTCCGGCGTTTCGGCCGCATCCGGCGGCAACCACGGTGCCGCGGTGGCCTATGCAGCGATGAAGCGCGGCGTGAAGGCGACGATCTTCGTGCCGGAGATCTCACCCGCCGCCAAGATCGAGGCGATCAAGCGCTTCGGCGCCGACGTCGTGGTCGGCGGTGCGCAATATGACGATGCGCAGGCGGCCTGCGACCGCTTCGTCGCGGAGACCGGCGCGCTCAAGATCCATCCCTTTGCGGCGGCGGAAACCATCACCGGGCAAGGTACGCTCGGCCGTGAATGGGATTTGCAGGAGCCCGCTCTCGACACGGTGCTTGTCGCGGTCGGCGGTGGCGGGCTGATCTCCGGCATCGCGAGCTGGTTCGCCGGGAGCAAGGTCAAGGTCGTCGGCGTCGAGCCCGAAGGCTCGCGCGCCTTGCAGGCGGCGTTCGATGCGAAGGGGCCTGTCGAGGTCAAGGTCGCGTCGGTGGCCGCGGATTCGCTGGGCGCCCGCAATGTCGGCCAGCTCGTCTATGACGTGACCAAGGACAGCGTCGACCATGTCGCGCTGGTGCCGGACGCGGCGATCACCGAAGCGCAGGGCGTGCTCTGGCGCGATTTCCGCCTTGCGGTCGAGCCGGGCGGGGCGGCGGCTCTGGGGGCGCTGCTCTGCGGGGCTTACAAGCCGGCGAAGGGGGAGCGGCTCGGCGTTCTCGTCTGCGGCGCCAATGTCGATCTGGCGAAGCTCGCTGCGATCGTGGGATGAACGCTTGTCATTCCGGGATGCCGCGTAGCGGCAGACCTGGAACCCACGACCGGGTGAGCGCTTCGAGCGCTTTTCCCGTGTTACAGGTCGCACCCGATCGTGGCTTCCGGGTTCGTCCCCGCGGGACGCCCCGGAATGACAAGGCGCTCGATCATTTGTCGGGGCTTGCCGCGGCCCTTGGTTGCAACGCACACTCGCCGCCCATCAGGAGGCGACGCATGCCCGGCTCTAGCCCTAAGACCAGTTCCGGCCGTTTCTTCGAGGATTTCCACCTCGGCGACAGCATCGTCCATGCGACGCCGCGCACGGTGCGCGCCGGGGACGCCGCGCTCTATTCGGCGCTCTACGGTTCGCGCTTCGCGGTGCAGTCCTCCGACGCCTTCGCCGGCGCGATCGGTTATCCCACGGCGCCGATCGACGATCTGCTCGTCTTCCATGTCGTCTTCGGCAAGACGGTGCCGGATGTCTCGCTCAATGCCGTCGCCAATCTCGGCTATGCCGACGGGCGCTTCCTGAGGCCGGTCTATCCGGGCGACACGCTTTCGACGACCTCCGAGGTGATCGGGCTGAAGCAGACCTCGGCTGGCGATGCCGGCATCGTCTATGTCCGCTCGATCGGCCGCAACCAGCGCGGCGAGATCGTGCTGAGCTATGCGCGCTGGGTGCTGGTGCGCAAGCGTGAGCCCGGCACGCCGGCCCATGCCGAGCAGGTGCCCGAGCTCGCCAAAGCCGTGCTGCCGGAACAGCTCGGTGAGGGCTGCCCGCGGATCGAGCTTGCAGGCTATGACGATGCACTGGCCGGCTCACCCTTCCGCTGGGCCGATTATGCCGTGGGCGAGCGAATCGACCATGTCGACGGCATGACCGTCGAGGAAGCCGAGCACCAGCTTGCGACAAGGCTCTACCAGAACACGGCACGGGTGCATTTCGATGCGCATGCGGCGCAGGGCACCCGCTTCGGCAAGCGCCTGATCTATGGCGGCCATGTCATCAGCCTGGCGCGGGCGCTGTCCTTCAACGGGCTCGGCAACGCCTTCCACATCGCCGCGATCAATGGCGGGCGCCATGTCGCGCCGCTCTTCGCCGGGGATACGGTCTATGCCTGGAGCGAGGTGCTGGGCAGCGCGGAGATTCCGGGGCGCGGCGATGTCGGCGCGATCCGGCTCAGGCTGGTCGCCACCAAGAACCGGCCTTGCGCGGATTTCCCGCTGAAGGCCGGCGAGCAGTATGATCCGAGCGTGATTCTCGATTTCGACTACTGGGCGCTGCTGCCGCGCTAACGTTTCCGTAACAAAATGACGATTTTCAGAATCTGTAACTTCGTTCTGTCGATGCCGCATTGCAGCGCCGGAACGGTTTCGTTAGACAACCAGTCACTCTAGAATGATCCCAAATGGGTCCGCCGCCGTCGACGGACCGCCTGACCGGAGAAGAAGATTGGCCGAGGTCAAGCCCGCGGCGCGCCCGCTTTCGCCCCATCTGCAGATCTATCGCTGGTCCTGGACGATGGCGATGTCCGTCGCCCATCGCGTCACCGGCACGGGGCTGTATCTCGGCACGGTGCTGATCGCCGCCTGGCTGGTCGCCGCCGCTTCCGGGCCGGCCGCTTTCGACACGGCCCAGGCCATAGCCGACTCCTTCCTCGGCCGGCTCGTTCTCTTCCTCTACAGCTTCTCGCTGATCCACCACATGGTCGGGGGCCTGCGCCATTTCGTCTGGGACATGGGCAAGGGCTATGAGCCCGAAACCCGGATGAACATGGCGAAGTTCTCGCTCGTCGCCTCGGTGAGCCTGACCTTGCTGGTCTGGATCGTCGCCCTGGTCCTGCGCTGAGGAGCCGCGCCATGCTGTCCAATTCCTCGATGCGCACCCCGCTCGGCCGCGTCCGCGGCCTCGGCTCCGCCAAATCCGGCACCGGCCATTTCTGGCTGCAGCGCGTCACCGCCGTCTCGAACCTGATCCTGACGGTGATCTTCATCGGCATCGTCATCGCGCTGGTGGGCCGGCCCTATCCGGCCGCGGCCGCGCTCCTGTCGAACCCCTGCGTCGCGATCCTGATGCTGCTCTTCATCCTCTCGGCCTGCATTCATATGCGGCTCGGCATGCAGGTCATCATCGAGGACTACGTCCATAACGAGGGGACCAAGGTCCTCGCGGTCATGGCCAACACCTTCTTCGCCATCGCGGTGGGCGCGGCCAGCGTCTACGCGGTGCTGAAGCTGTCTTTTGGAGGCTGATCCGATGGCGATCACAAAATCCCGCCCGGTCCCGGCCTATACCGGCACGGCCTATCCGATCACCGACCACACCTTCGACGTCGTTGTCGTCGGCGCCGGCGGCGCGGGCTTGCGCGCCACCGTCGGCTGCTCGCAGGCCGGCCTGCGCACTGCCTGCATCACCAAGGTGTTCCCGACGCGCTCGCACACCGTCGCGGCCCAGGGCGGCGTCGCCGCTTCGCTCGGCAACATGGGCAAGGACACCTGGCAGTGGCACATGTACGACACCGTGAAGGGGTCGGACTGGCTCGGCGACCAGGACGCCATCGAATATCTCGTTCGCAACGCGCCGGCCGCCGTCTACGAGCTCGAGCACTGGGGCGTGCCCTTCTCGCGCACCGAGGACGGCCGCATCTACCAGCGCCCCTTCGGCGGCATGACCACCGAATTCGGCGAGGGCCCGCCGGCCCAGCGCACCTGCGCCGCGGCCGACCGCACCGGCCACGCCATGCTGCACACGCTCTATGGCCAGGCGCTGCGCTACAATACCGAGTTCTTCATCGAGTATTTCGCCATCGACCTGATCATGGACGAGGACGGCCATTGCCGCGGCGTGATCGCGCTCAAGCTCGATGACGGCACGCTCCACCGCTTCCGTTCGCAGCAGACGATCCTGGCGACGGGTGGCTATGGCCGCGCCTATTTCTCGGCGACCTCGGCCCATACCTGCACCGGCGACGGCGGCGGCATGGTGCTGCGCGCCGGCCTGCCGATGCAGGACATGGAATTCGTGCAGTTCCACCCGACCGGCATCTACGGCTCGGGCTGCCTGATCACCGAAGGCGCGCGCGGCGAGGGCGGCTACCTCACCAATTCCGAGGGCGAACGCTTCATGGAGCGCTATGCCCCGTCAGCGAAGGACCTCGCCTCGCGCGACGTCGTCTCACGCTCGATGACGATGGAGATCCGGGCCGGCCGCGGCGTCGGCAAGGACAAGGACCATATCTACCTGCATCTCGACCATCTCGACCCGAAGATCCTGCACGAGCGCCTGCCCGGCATCTCGGAGAGCGCCAAGATCTTCGCCGGCGTCGACGTGACCCGCGAGCCGATTCCCGTGCTGCCGACCGTGCACTACAACATGGGCGGCATCCCCACGAACTATCACGGGGAAGTGCTGACCAAGGTCGGCGGCGATCCGGACACGGTTGTGCCGGGCCTGATGGCGATCGGCGAAGCCGCTTGCGTCTCCGTCCACGGCGCCAACCGCCTCGGCTCCAACTCGCTGATCGATCTCGTCGTGTTCGGCCGTGCGGCCGGCCTGCGCTGCGCCGACACGGTGACGGCGGGCGAGAAGCAGCCGGAGCTGCCGAAGGGCTCCTCGGACCTCGCGCTGACCCGCCTCGACAGGTACCGCAACGCTGCGGGCGGCACGCCGACCGCGGTGCTGCGCGACCGGATGCAGCGGACGATGCAGAACAACTGCGCCGTCTATCGCGAGGGCGACACGCTGGAAGAGGGCCACAAGCTCATCCACGAGGTCTGGAACGGCATCGCCGATGTCGGCACCAAGGACCGCTCGCTGATCTGGAATTCCGACCTGATCGAGACGCTGGAATTCGACAACCTGATCACCCAGGCGGTCGTCACCATGGACTCGGCGCTGAACCGTCCGGAAAGCCGCGGTGCGCATGCCCGCGAGGACTATCCGAACCGCGACGACAAGGACTGGATGAAGCACACGCTCGCCTGGATCGACGACGAGAAGCGCACGATCACGCTCGATGACCGGCCGGTGCACACTTACACGATGTCCAACGACATCGAGTACATCAAGCCCAAGGCACGGGTGTACTGAGGGACTCCGATGGCTGAATTCAATCTCCCGAAGAACTCCCGCCTCGTCGAGGGCAAGGCCTGGCCGAAGCCGGCCGGCGCCAAGAAGCTGACCGAGTTCAAGGTCTATCGCTGGAGCCCGGACGACACCGAGAATCCGCGCACCGACACCTATTGGGTCGACCGCGACGATTGCGGGCCGATGGTTCTCGATGCGCTGATCTGGATCAAGAACAAGGTCGACCCGACGCTGACCTTCCGCCGTTCCTGCCGCGAGGGCATCTGCGGCTCCTGCGCCATGAACATGGACGGCAAGAACGGGCTCGCCTGCACCACCGGCATCGACGAGTGCGGCGGCACCGGCAAGAATGCGGGCAAGGTCGCGATCTACCCGCTGCCGCATATGCCGGTGGTCAAGGACCTCGTGCCGGACCTGACGCGCTTCTATGCCCAGCATGCCTCGATCGAGCCTTGGCTGCAGACGACGACGCCGGCTCCCGAGAAGGAATGGCGCCAGGCCAAGGACGATCGCGAGAAGCTCGACGGGCTCTACGAGTGCATCCTCTGCGCCTGCTGCTCGACCTCCTGCCCGAGCTACTGGTGGAACGGCGACCGTTATCTCGGCCCGGCCGCGCTGCTGCAGGCCTATCGCTGGCTGATCGATAGCCGCGACGAGGCGACTGGCGAGCGGCTCGACAACCTGGAAGACCCCTTCCGGCTCTATCGCTGCCACACCATCATGAACTGCGCGAATGCCTGCCCGAAGGGTTTGAACCCGGCCAAGGCGATCGCGGAGGTCAAGAAGATGATGGTGGCGCGCCAGGTCTGAGCCGGCGCAGTCAGAGTGTCATCCCGTGCGCGCTGCGGCATGTGAATGCCGCTGCGCAGATACGGGATCGCATGACGAGAAGGCGCCCTCTCCTGAAGATGGTCCCGCATCTGCGCAGCAGCACTTCGTGCCGCGGCGCGTGCGGGAGGACACCCTTGATCAGCGGATATAGCGGCCCGGCCGGAACGGCGCCGGGTCGATCGGCGGCTTCTCGCCGCAGACCATCGCGGCGATCAATTCGCCGGTGATCGGGCCGGTCGAGAAGCCGATATGCTGGTTGCCGAAGGCGAGCCAGAGGCCTGGATTGCGGGGCGCTTCGCCGATCATCGGCAGGGAATCCGGCAAGGTCGGCCGGGCGCCGCGCCAGGTTTCGCCGACGACCTCTCCAAGCGGAAAGGCCTGGCGCGCCGCGGCGGTGGCGCCGTCGATCTGGCGGTGGTCGTCGGGCGCGTCGCGAAAGGAGAGGTCGACGCCGCTGGTGACGCGAAAGCCCTGCTCCATCGGCGCCATGTAATAGGCGCCGTCGACATCGTAGATCGGCCGCGACAGGCCGGCACCGGCTTCCGGCTTGAGATGGCGGTGATAGCCGCGCTCGACATCCAGTTTCGGATCCAGACCGAGCGGCTTCAAGAGGTCGCCGCTCCAGGGACCGAGCGCGACGACAACGAGATCGGCCTCGAACGAGCCCGAAGCGGTGCTGGCGCGCCAGCCCTTGCCATTGCGGGCGAGGCCGGTGATCGCAGCCTGTTCGATCCGGCCGCCGCGCTGGGCGAAGAGCGCGGCATAGGCTTCGGTGACGGCGCCGGGGGAATCGACCGAACCGACGCAGGGGATCAGGAGCCCGGCCGGGAAGATCGGGTTGAGGCCGGGCTCGATGCCGGAAATGCCCTGCCGGTCGAGAACCTGCGACTCCATGCCGTGGCTCTTCAGGAAATCATGCTCGGCGCGCGCGGCTTCATGACCGGCCTCGCTGCGCCAGAGCTTGAGCGTGCCGGTCTCGCGGAGGCGATGCGAGACGCCGGCCTCGGCCATCAGGGCGCGGTGGCGCTCGACCGTGCTCTCCGTCAGCGCCTGCAGGGCGGCAATGCGGGCCTTGGCCTGCGATGGGCGGGCCTCCCAGAGAAAGCGCAGCAGCCAGCCCGGCCGGGTGAAGGCGCGGGCCCAGCTCAGGTTGAGCGCCGGATGGCGGTTGCCGAGATAGCCGGTGATCCTGGCATAGAGCGAGGGGTTGTTGAGCGGCACGATCGAGGAGGCCGCGAGCACGCCGGCATTGCCGTAGGAGGTTTCGCGACCCGGCGCCTTGCGGTCGATCAGGGTGACCGCGATGCCGCGCTTCTGGAGCGCGAGCGCGCAGGAGACGCCGACCATGCCGGCGCCGAGGACGAGAGCTGTGCGGGTCAAGGCGATGCCGTTCCGGCCGCGGCCGGCTCCTTCAGCCAATGGTCGAGAAAGGCGTCGAGCCAGAGCCGGATCGCCGGGTCGTGCTGGAACCAGCCGGGGATATGGGTGTGGCCGAGCTGGGCGCCGGGCATCAGCGTGCGCTCATAGCCGCGCACCGACCAGCGATACATCATCGCCGGCGTCACTTCCGGGTGGAACTGGATGCCGTAGACTTTCGAGCCGGCACGGATCGCCTGAACCGGGAAATCCCCGCCGGTCGCGAGGCATTCCGCACCGTTCGGGCAGTCGAAGCCGTCGCGGTGCCATTGATAGACGGTGCCGGGCCAGGCGAAGCCCGCCGTCGCAGCATGGGAATGTCCACTCTCCGTGATCGCGAGCGGGTAATAGCCGACCTCGGCCCGGCCCTCGCCATGGGTATAGACGCGCGCGCCCATATGCTTCGCCAGCATCTGCGCGCCCAGGCAGATGCCGAGGAAGGCGGCGTCCTCCTTCAGGCAGGTGCCGATCCAGTCGATCTCGGTCTTGACGAACGCGTCGGGATCGTTGGCGCCCATCGGGCCGCCGAAGATCACCGCGCCGGCATGCTCGCGCATCGTCGACGGCAGCGGATCGCCGAAGCGCGGCTTGCGGATGTCGAGCGCATGGCCGCGGGCCTGCAACAGGCGTCCGACGCGGCCGGGCGTCGAATGCTCCTGATGCAAGACGACAAGAACCGGCTTGGGCGCGGGCCTCGGCTTGCGGGCGGTGAGGGGAGAGCGGGTGCGGCCGGCCGGGCGCAGGGGGAAGGCGTGGTCGTTCATCACGGACTTCAAGGTCGCTCGCGCGTGACGTAGAGGAGGGACGGCGCGCGAAGCCATGCCAGATCGCTCCCGAGCATGCGGTTCCAGACGGAACGAAGCAAGCAATTTATGCGCCGGAATGCGGCAATCGTCCGGCGATCTCGGGCTGCCCCTTCGCCATGGCAAGGGTCGGGGGGGCGCCAAACTTGACGTTCACCGCCATTTCTGAGATGAGAATGAACATTCATTCTCATTGGTTCGAGTTTCCATGTCACCCGTGGTGCCCGCCTCGTCGCCCGAGTCCGCCCTGTCGGAGCGGCATATCCGCATCCTCGACGCGGCGGAGCGCGTCTTCGCGCGCGCCGGTTTCCATGCGGCAACGATGCAGGATGTCGCCGCCGAGGCCGGCATGAGCCCGGGCAACCTCTACCGCTATTTCTCCTCGAAGGACGCGATCATCGAGGGGATGACCGAGCGCGACCGTAGCCTGATCGCGGAGGATTTCGGCGTCCTGGGTTCCAGTAGCGGTTCGCTGCTCGACCAGCTTGAGGATCTCGGCCGCAAGCATCTCGTGGATAAGCCGCGCGAGAAGGCGGTGATCGCCCTGCAGATCTGGGCAGAGGCGGCGCGCAACCCAGGTATCGCAGGGATGTGCGCGGATATCGAACGCACCGTGGTCGAAGGCCTGGCGGCTGCGATCCGCGACGCCAAGGCGAATGGTGAATTGCCGCCCCGGCTCGACGAGGGCCGTTTCCTCATGGCGATCTCGATGATGGCGGACGGCTTCTTCTGCCGGCGGGCGATGGATCCGAATTTCGACATTCCCGCTGCCGCCGACACGCTTTTTACCGGCATGCGCCAGCTCGCGCGGACCATGCTCCTGCCCGAAACGGAGACGCAGCCGTGATCTCTGCTTCCTCCGGGCGCTCTCCATTTCCGCTCGGCCGGACGGCCGCAACAGGATCCTCCCTCATGCCTCTTCGCTCGATCGTTTCACTGAAGGCGATGGTTGCGCTGGCCCTGCTGGCCGCGCCGCTGCCGCTGCAGGCCCAGACCGCCGCTCCGGCAGCGCCTGCTGCGGCTGCCGGACCCTCCGTGACGGTAACGCAGGCGCAGACCACCGAGATCGTCCAGAGCGTGGTCGTTTCCGGTTCGATCGTCGCTCGCGACGAGATCCTGGTCGCGCCGGAAGTCGATGGGCTCGCGATCGTCGAATTGCTGGCGCAGGAAGGCGACAAGGTCGCGAAAGGCCAGGTTCTCGCCCGGCTGAACCGGACGACGCTCGACGTCCAGAAAGCGCAGAACGACGCCCAGATCGCGCGCGCCGAGGCGTTGATCGCCCAGGCCAAGGCCCAGATCGCCGAGGCCGATGCCAATCTCGTCCAGGCCAACAATGCCTTCGACCGTACCAAGGCGCTGCGCGAGAGCGGTAATACCAGCGTCGAGACATTCGACCAGCGCGCCGCGGCAGCGCGCTCCGGGCAAGCGCGCGCCAACTCGGCTCGCCAGGCCCTCGAGATCGCCAATGCCGATCTCGCCCTTGCGCGGGCGCAGGGCAGGGACATCGCCGTGAAGCTGGCGCGCACCGAGATCAAGGCGCCGCGCGCCGGCATCGTCAGCCGGCGCACGGCGCGGCTCGGTGCGATGGCGAGCATGCTGCCGCAGACCGATCCGCTGTTCCGGATCATCGCCGACGGCGAGGTCGAGCTGGAGGCGCAGGTCGCCGAGGTCGAGTTGCCCAAGCTCAAGCTCGGACAGCCCGTCGCGGTGACCCCTGCGGGGGCGAACGAGGCACTGGCGGGCACGATCCGCCTGATCTCCCCCGAGGTCGACAAGGCCTCGCGGCTCGGCCGCGTGCTCGTTGCGCTCGACGGCAACCCGCCGGTCGCGATCGGCTCCTTCGCGCGCGGCATCATCGCGACCGGCCGCAAGCGCGCCGTCACCCTGCCGCTTTCTGCCATCACCTACAGCCGCGCCGGCGCGACCGTCCAGTCGGTGAAGGACGGCAGGGTCACGACCAAGCCGGTGACTCTCGGGCTGGTCGGCGACGGCCGCGCCGAGATCGCGAGCGGCATCACTGACGGCGAGACGGTCGTGGCGCGCGCCGGCACCTTCGTGCGCGACGGCGACATCGTCACGCCGGTCGAGACGAACTGACGGATACCCGCCATGAACGTCAATTTCTCCGCCTGGTCGATCCGGAAGCCGGTTCCGGCGATCCTGCTCTTCGTCGTGCTCTGCGTGCTCGGGCTGCTCGCCTTCTCGAAGCTGCCGGTGACGCGTTTCCCGAATATCGACGTGCCGCTGGTCTCGGTCACCGTGACGCAGTCCGGCGCCGCGCCGGCCGAGCTCGAAAGCCAGGTCAGCAAGCGCGTCGAGGACACGGTCGCCAACATCACCGGCGTGAAACACGTCACCTCGACGCTGACCGACGGCCAGTCGCTGACGCTGATCGAGTTCCGGCTGGAGACCAATACCGACCGGGCGGTCAACGACGTCAAGGACGCCATCGCCAAGATCCGGGCCGACCTGCCGCGCACGATCGACGAGCCGATCATCCAGCGCATCGATGTCGAGGGCCAGTCGATCCTGACCTATGGCGCGGCCTCGGCGGGGATGACGCTGGAACAGCTCTCCTGGCATGTCGACGATGTCGTCGCGCGCGAATTGCAGGGGCTGAAGGGCGTCGGCCGCGTCGAGCGCTATGGCGGCGTCGACCGCGAGATCCGCGTCTCGCTCGATCCCGACCGCCTGCTCGCGCTCGGTATCACCGCCGGCGAGGTCAATCGCCAGATCCGCGCGACCAATGTCGACCTGGCCGGCGGCCGCGGCGAGGTCGGCGGGCAGGAGCAGGCCATCCGGACGCTCGCCGGCGCGCGCACCGTCGCGGACCTGGCCGAGACCAAGATCACGCTCTCGGGCGGGCGCGAGGTTCGTCTCAAGGAGCTCGGCCGCGTCGAGGATTCCAATTCCGAGCCGCGCGCCTTCGGCCGCCTCAACAAGAGCCCTGTCGTCACCTTCGCGGTGTTCCGCTCGAAGGGCTCGAGCGAATTGTCGGTCAAGGATGTCGTGGCGCAGCGTGTGGCGGAGCTGAACAAGCGCTTCCCCGACATCCGGATCACGCCGATCGACGACGCGGTCGCCTATACCTACGGCAACTACAAGGCGGCGATGGAGACCTTGCTGGAGGGCGCGGCGCTCGCCGTCATCGTCGTCTTCCTGTTCCTGCGCAACTGGCGGGCGACGCTGATCACGGCGGTCGCGCTGCCGCTTTCGGCGATTCCCACCTTCTGGGCGATGGAGCTGATGGGCTTCTCGCTCAATCTCGTCAGCCTGCTCGGCATCACGCTGGTGACCGGCATCCTCGTCGACGACGCCATCGTCGAGATCGAAAACATCGTCCGGCACATGAAGATGGGCAAATCGCCCTATCGCGCCGCGATGGAAGCCGCCGACGAGATCGGGCTTGCGGTCATCGCGATCACGCTGACGATCGTCGCGATCTTCGCGCCTGTCTCCTTCATGGGCGGCGTCGCCGGCCAGTATTTCCGGCAGTTCGGCCTGACGGTGGCGGTTGCCGTACTGTTCTCGCTGCTCGTCGCGCGCCTGATCACGCCGATGATGGCGGCCTATCTGATGAAGCCGGTGCATCATGCCGATCCCAAGGACGGGTTCGTGATGGGCGCCTATGTCGGCCTGCTCACGAACACGCTGAAGAAGCGGCGCATCCCGTTCTTCCCGCGCTTCGACGGCACCGGCCGCTGGCGGAGCATGCCGTTCAACACGGCCTATGCGACGCTGGTCGTCGGCTTCATGTTCCTGGTCGGTTCGATCCAGGCGACGCAGTTGCTGCCGACCGGCTTCATTCCGGACGAGGACACTTCGCGCGTCGTGGCCAGCGTCGAACTGCCGCCGGGCTCGACGCTTGAGGACACCCGCGTCACCACCGACAAGCTCGTCGACGTGCTGAAGACGATCCCAGAGGTGCGCGACGTCTTCGTGCTCGGCGGGGCCTCGCCCACAGGCCAGCGCGAGATTCGGCGCGCCGCTGTCTTCATCCTGCTCAAGCCCAAGGCCGAGCGCGACATCGCCCAGAAGGAGCTGAAGGTCACCATCGCCGAGAAGCTGGCCAGCGTGCCGGACGTGCGCGCCTGGTATGTCAACGAGCGCGGCGAGCGCGAGATGGCCTTCTCGATCCTGTCGAAGGATGGCGAGGCGCTCGACGCTGCCGTCGCCAAGATCGAGGCGCGGATGCGCCAGGTCGACGGCTATCTCAACGTCGCGACGGCGGGCTCGCTGAGCCGACCGGAACTGCGCGTCACGCCGAAGCTGGAGGAGGCCGCCAATCTCGGCGTCACGCCGGAGGCGATCTCCGAGGCCGTGCGCGTCGCCACGATCGGCGATGTCGGGCCGAACCTCGCCAAGTTCAACGCGGGCGACCGGCTGGTACCGATCCGCGTCCAGCTCGACGAGGCCGCCCGCACCGACATGCGCAATATCGCGGCCCTGCGCGTGACCAATGCGAGCGGCGTCTCGATCCCGCTGACGGCGGTGGCCGAGATCGGCTTCGGCGAGGGCCCGAGTTCGATCGACCGCTATGACCGCGTCCGCCGTGCCCAGATCGGTGCCGACCTGAAGCGCGGCTTCGAGCTCGGCACCGCGCAGGACAAGTTCCAGGAGATCGTCAGGGAGGTCGGCCTGCCTGACGGCGTCTGGATCGCCGCGACGGGCGATGCGGAGATCCAGGGCGAGGTGGTCCAGGGCTTCATCACGGCGATGACGACCGGCCTCATGCTGGTGCTGGCGGTTCTGATCCTGCTGTTCGGCTCGGTCTTCCAGCCGATCACTATCCTGCTCTCGCTGCCGCTCTCCTTCGGCGGCGTGGTGATCGCGCTGCTTGCGACGAACAACGCCGTCTCGATGCCGGTCTATATCGGCCTGCTCATGTTGATGGGCATCGTCACCAAGAACGCGATCATGCTGGTCGATTTCGCGGTGGAGGAGGTCGGGCGCGGCAAGGACCGCTTCACGGCGCTGATCGAGGCCGGCCGCAAGCGGGCACGGCCGATCCTGATGACCACGATCGCGATGGCGGCGGGCATGCTGCCCTCGGCCTATGGCGTTGGCGACGGCGGCGAGTTCCGCGCGCCGATGGCGATTGCGGTGATCGGCGGCCTGATCGTCTCGACCGTGCTCTCGCTCGTCTTCGTGCCGTCCTTCTACATGGTGATGGACGACCTCTCGCGGGCGACGGGCTGGCTCTTCGGCCGCTTCTTCGGCAAGGCCGAGGACGAAAGCCAGTGGGAGCCGATCGACGAGCACGCCGCGCCCGCGATCGTGACGGCGGAAGCGATGTCGAAGCCGGCCCCGCCGCGGCTGGCGGCGGAGTGAGGCGTCAGGGCTGGAGTTCGAGCGGGAAGGGCGTGCGTTCGTAGATGGAGAGGAGGTCGTTCCTAGTCGCGAATTCCTCTTCCCATTGGTGGAGAAGCGTAGCCACGGCGGAGCGATCACCGGCTGCGACGAGAGCTCCTAGCCGGCTGGCCCGCTCGAAGCGCGGCTGCCACCAGTTCTTCATCGTGAGGTGCCAGTCCTTGATCCGTTCGTAGATGGGGATGGCCTCTTCGAAACGCCCCAGCGCTGCAAGAATATGGATGCGATAGGGCTCATGGTGATTCAGCCAGCCATCGTATTCATCAGAACGCGGTTCGCCTTCGACGTGGAACATGTCTTCGATTGTCTGGACGCGCCGCAGCATTGGTAGAATGCGCTGGTTGAACGTTTCGACGACGGTCTGTGTGAAACCGGGGTCTGACCAGAGCCGCGGCGCGCCCTTGGGGACCCAGAAAATGTCGGGACACAGGCCTTGAAGCGATCCGGTGGGATTAAAGGCATGACCGATATGCCAATGGAAACGCGGATAGTCGGCATCCCAGCTTCGATCTATAGATATCGAACGAAGTACGTGGCGCAGTGGTGCTACGATGAGGAAGGTGCCTCTGACGAGCAGGTCGTCATGGCTCGAAGCGACTTCTTCCAGAAGCTTTTTGATCTGCCTCTTCGTCGTCATTAATTCGGCCTCACCTCGATGACGATGATCCGTCGGAGTGTTTCGAATCCAAATCTAGCGGCATTGGCGAGCATATCTGCTCGTCGATCTGTCAAGCCGGCTTTGCCGGTCTTCAGATCATAGACGCAAAGCGTGCCGTCTCGGCGATATTCATAGGCGTCTGTCCGAATTGATTGCGGATATCCATAGGGAACCGATTCCCTGTATACTCCTTCCTCCTGCTCCTTAAGGAGTGAGCGTTCGGCTCGGAAATATGGATCTTTCCGATCTTCAACGTAGTTCTTGAAATAGGAGTGAACGCCCGTTCCATAGAGTGTTCTCGACGGATAGAGTTCTGGGGAGCCTGCGGCATTGACTGCCCGACCAGCCAACTCCTGGACCTCCGGCAAACGCCGGCAGGCTAGCTCGGCCTGCTCCTCCGTTATGCGCCCCGAATAGCTGAGGTCGAACTTGCCGGTCGTGCCGTCTCCCAGCTGATATTCACGGGCGTTGAACCCCATGACGGCCTGCTGACCGTCGCTGCCGTTGAGTGGTGACATCCAGCCGAACAGGACGGCTCCGCCGGTGACGATGGTCGGCGCGGCGACAAGAGGCGCGAAAGCCGGCTGTACCGTCGCATCGGGTTCGGGCCCGGACGGTGTCCAGATCGTGCGCCCGACGAGATCGCCGTCGGGGCCGCCGACATAGATCGACTGGACGTTGCCGGTCGTTTCGAAGCTGGTCTTGCTGCCATCGCGGTCGATGACGGTCTGGCGTTCGTCGAAGCCGGCGGCGCGCGAGGCGGCGTATTCCGACTGGATCGTCGTGCCCTCGCCGTCCGTGACGGTCTGCTCGAAGATCGAGCCATCCTCGTTCCAGCCCTCGTCAAGTGAAGACCACCCGGTATCGGCACCCAGCAAGCTGCCATCGGGAGAAAGGGGACCTCCTCCGCCGGGGCCGCCGCCTCCGCCCGCTCCGCTGGTCCATTGCCCGCCATCGGCATTGCCGGAGGGCACGCGCGGCTGGTTCGGGTTGTATTTGCGGCGCCAATGATCGCGCCGGATCAGGCAAAGCTCGTCGCGCAGCCGTAGCAGGCGAAGCCGGGCGACGCGAAGCTCGCGATCCGCGTAAGGGGGCTGGAGGATCGGCATGAGGGGCTCCTGGACGGGAGTCCCAGTGTCATGCCGCTACGGTAAGCGGGGATAAGTTCGGGCGGGCATCACCCCGCCATGGCCTGCCGCCGCGCCAGCGCATCCCGATAAGCCTTAGTCAGCTCGTCGAGCACCGATTGCTCCGGCCGGGCTGCGTCGAGATGGAGATGCCTCAGCTCCTGCATGAAGCGCTCCCAGAGCGCCGGGCCGCCTTCGCTCAGGAGTTCGGCGCGGATCGAGAGTTCCTCGGTTACCGGCAGGAAGTTCCGGCCCCATTCGCCCATCGCGGCGAAGACCGGGACGAGCGCGATGCCCATCTCGGTCAGGCTGTAGATCGCCTTCTGCTTGTGGCTGGCGTCGTCGCGGCGCGAAAGCAGACCCTTCTCGACGAGGCGCTTCAGGCGGTCGGCGAGGATGTTCGAGGCGATGCCTTCGTCCGATTTCGCGAGTAATTCCCGGAAATGTCGGCGGTTTCCGAACATGATGTCGCGGAGCACGATCAGGCTCCAGCGATCCCCCAGGATTTCCAGCGTCAGATTGATCGGACAGCCAGAACGGCCGGTCTCGCGCATGCTCGTCTCCAAAACCGCTTGCAATATAGGATCGGTTTCACTATCCATCAACCAGTTGCAAATCAAAACTGGTTTTAACCGAGCAGGGCAGGAGGATGTGATGGCGAAAGTGATCGTCTGGAATCTGATGACGCTGGAAGGGTTCTTCGAGGGCAGGGAGAAATGGGATCTCGGCTTCCATGAGGATGCCTGGGGCGAGGAACTCGCCGCGCTCAGCAGCGATTTCGGCCGGAAGGCCGGGCTGCTCGTCTTCGGCCGCGTCACCTACGAGGGGATGAAGGCCTATTGGACCTCGACCCAGGAGGAGGGCGAGACCAAGGCCTTCATGAACGCCCTGCCGAAGCTCGTGGCTTCACGTAAGCTGACCGGCTCCGACTGGAACAACACCACGGTGACGGCGGATATCACCGGCGAGATCACGCGCCGGAAAGCGGAAGCCGGCAAGGACATCTATGTCTTCGGCAGCGCCGAGCTGACGGAGTCGCTGCTGGCGGCGGGGCTCGTCGACGAGGTCATGATCGCGATCGCGCCGGTCACGATCGGGCAGGGCACGCCGCTGTTCAAGCCGAACGCGGAGAAGCGTCACTATGCGCTGATCGCGGCCCGTCCGCTCAAGAACGGCACCGTGATCCTGCATTACGGCGTGAAGGCCGCAGCCTGACGGGGCGGCTCAGCCGCGCCGGACCAGCAGCACGGCGGCGAGAATGGCGACGCCGCCGAAGGCCTGGACCGGGGTCGGCTGCTCGCCGAACAGCGCCCAGGCGGCGAGCACGCTGACCAGAGCCGGCCAGACCATGACCAGCGAGGCGGCGCCGGCGCCATAGCTGCCGAGCGAGAGCGTGATCAGGCCCTGGCCGAGCGCATGGGAGACGAGGCCGAGCGCCGCGACCGCGAGCCAGCCCTGCAGGCTCGCCGGAACGACCTGCTCGCCCAGCATCAGCGCGGCGGCGAGGCAGAACACGGCGCAGATCACGCTGGAGACGAGGCTGACATAGCCGGCGCCGGCGCCGTCACGGGCGCGGCGCACCGCCAGGATATAGGCGGCGTAGGACAGGGCGGCGCCGACGGCGAGGCCGTCGCCGAAGAGATTGCCGGTGACCTGGCCGGTGCCGATGAATTTCGGCAGCACCAGCAGGATCGCGCCGGCGACCGCCAGCGTCAGCGCGCCGAGGATGCGCCGCGAGGGCCTGTCGCCGAGCAGGAGCCAGCCGCCGAGCACGACGCCGACCGGCGAGAGATTGCCGAGCAGCGAGGCGTTGGCGATCGTCGTATGGCCGAGCGCGGCATTGTAGAGCGTCACATCGATGCCGAAGGCGAGGCCGGCCAGTGCCACGGCGATGAAGGCGCCGCGCCCGAGCTTTTCGCCCGCGGGCTTGCGCTGCTCCAAAGCGGTCCAGGCCACGAGCACAGGCACGGCGAAGAGCATGCGCCAGAAGCCGGCGGCGGCCGGGCCGACATCGGCGAGGCGCACGAAGATGCCGGAAAAGCCGATACAGGTGGCGCCGGTGAGCAGGGCGAGAAACATCGCCAGCGCGGGCGATGCGGGCCGGACGGGGATCGCGGGAGCGGACATGATGTCTTCTGACGGATTGTGAAGCCGGCTTCGGCCGCGAGGGCGCGGTCTGCCCGGCTTCGTTCGTCCAATGATATAGGTCGCTTCCTTCAATCGGAAAAACGGATTATTCTGATTTAACCATTCTTAAAATCGATCGATCTCTTGCGCCCCAGGGAGGCCCGTCATGACCGCTCATTTCGACCTCGCCGCGCTCGGCATGCTGGTGGCCGTGGCGGAGACCGGCGGCTTCACCGCGGCGAGCGCCCGGCTCGGCCGAACGCAATCGGCGATCTCGGTCCGGATCCAGGATCTGGAGAACCAGCTCGGCCACAAGCTGCTGGAGCGTTCGCGCCGCGGCGTGACGCCGACCGATGCGGGCGAGCGCCTGATCGCCCATGCGCGGCGCCTGCTCGCGGTCGAGCGCGAGGCACTGGCCGACCTTGCCGGTGAGACGCCGACGGGGCGCCTGCGCATCGGCGTGCCCGACGATTACATGGACGCCTATCTCAGGCCGTTGATCGCGCGCTTCGCGGTCGAGCATCCCAAGGTCGAGCTCGAGGTTCGCTGCGATATCTCGAAGCGGATCGAGCCGGCGCTCAAGGCTGGCGAACTCGACCTTGCCGTGGTCACGCAGGATCCGAGCCGGCCGCTCGGCGAGATTCTGAGGCGCGAGCCGATGATCTGGGTCGCGGCGCGGGGCCACCGGCCCGAATTGCAGGAGACGCTGCCGCTCGCCCTGTTCTCCGAAGGTTGTCGGGCACGGCCGCGCATCCTCGGGGCGCTGAACAGCGCGGGGCGGTCGCATCGGCTGGTCTTCTCCTGCTCGCACACGTCCGGTGTGCTTTCGGCGGTGGAGGGCGGTTTCTGCGTCACGGCCATCACGGAAAGCGCTGTGCCGCCGTCGCTGCGCCGGCTGGGGGCCGCCGAGGGGTTGCCGCCGCTGTTCGAACTGACCGTCGGGCTGATCATGGCGCCGCGCCCGGGGCTGGCGGCGCAGCGCTTCGCCGATGATCTGCGCGAGGAGATGAGCGCTTTCCGGCAGGCGGCGTGATCGGGCGCATTGCTCAAAGCCGTGAGCGGGCTTAAAGCCAAGGCAATCATTGTCCTCAGGCGTCATCCCGGGCGTAGCGAAGCGAAGACCCGGGATCCATGCCGGAACGGTTCAGGCATGGATCCCGGATCGGCGCCGCTATCGCGGCTTGTCCGGGATGACGGCGTGTTTCAGTTTCCGGTTTCAGAAACGATCCGATCTCATGAAATTCCTCGACCAGGCCAAGATTTATGTGAAGGCGGGTGACGGCGGCGCCGGCTGCGTCTCGTTCCGCCGCGAAAAATTCATCGAGTTCGGCGGGCCCAATGGCGGCGATGGCGGGCGCGGCGGCGATATCGTCGTTGAATGCGTGCAGGGCTTGAACACGCTGATCGATTTCCGCTTCCAGCAGCATTTCAAGGCGCGCACCGGCGAGCACGGCATGGGCAAGGATCGCCACGGCGCGAATTCGCCGGCGATCGTGTTGAAGGTGCCGCCGGGCACCGAGATCCTCGACGAGGACGGCGAGACCAAGATCGCCGACCTGACCGAACCCGGCCAGCGCTTCGTTTTGTGCAAGGGCGGCAATGGCGGCTTTGGCAACGCCTATTTCAAGACCGCGACCAATCAGGCGCCGCGCCATGCCAATCCCGGCCTGCCGGGCGAGGAGCGCTGGGTCTGGTTGCGCCTGAAGCTGATCGCCGATGCCGGCCTCGTCGGATTGCCCAATGCCGGCAAGTCGACCTTCCTCGCCACCGTCACGGCGGCGAAGCCCAAGATCGCCGATTATCCCTTCACGACGCTGCATCCCGGCCTCGGCGTCGTGCGCGTCGACGGGCGCGAGATGGTGCTGGCCGATATTCCCGGCCTGATCGAGGGCGCGCATGAGGGCCATGGCCTCGGTGACCGCTTCCTCGGCCATATCGAGCGCTGCCGCGTGCTGCTGCATCTGGTCGAGGGCACCAGCGAGCATGCCGGCAAGGCCTACAAGACCGTGCGCGAGGAATTGGAGGCTTATGGCGAGGGGCTGGCCGAGAAGCCGGAGATCGTCGCGCTGTCGAAGGTCGATGCATTGACGCCGGAGGTGCTCAAGGAGCAGGTCGCGCGCCTGAAGCGGGCGGCCAAGCGCATGCCGATCATCCTCTCGGCCGCTTCGGGCGAGGGCGTCGATGCGGCGCTGCGCGCGCTCTTCGCCGTGGTCGAGGAGGCCCGCCGCGAGGAGGAGCGCGAGAACGCTCCGGTTCAGGAGACCGGCTGGCGGCCCTGAGGGGCAGCTTCTATTCGGAACCTCTCGGTCATCCCGGACAAGCCGCGCCAGAGGCGCCGATCCGGGATCCATGACTGAACCGTTCTGGAATGGATCCCGGGTCTACGCTTTGCTTCGCCCGGGATGACGGCGCGTTTAGCCTCGGGGCGGGCTCGCCGAGCTACCCCGTTCAGGTCAGGGCACCGCGTGCGGCGACCGGCCAGAGCGCCTCGACATGGGCGTCGGGACCGTGCAGGCCGCGGACGCAGACATACCAGTCGTGCAGGTTGACCGTCGGGTCGCAATGGCCGGGGATCAGGAGCAGGCGGTCGCCGCGATGCGGCACCGCGACCGGATCGCCGGTCAGGACGCCATGCTCGTCGGAGGGCTTGGTGTAGATCACGCCCTCGCGGCGGAAGGGCACGGGCATGCCGGAATCGACCGCTGCCGACTTGTGGCCGGCATCGACCACGGCGCGGTCCGGCACAGGTTTGCTCATCACGCCGGCCAGGACGAAGAGCGCATGCTCGAAGCTGCGGAAGGGCGTGCCGTCGGCCTGGCGGTTGCGGGCGTAATCGGCGTCCATGAAGATGTAGGAGCCCGGCTGGATCTCGTTCCAGATGCCGGACTGCGTCTCCAGCTCATGGGTGCCCGTGCCGGCGCCGGTGACGATCTCGCAGGGCAGGCCGTGATGCTTCAGCCGTTCGATCGTGTTGCGGGCGGAGAGGCCGGCACGTTCGATCGCCTCGCGACGCTCGTCGATCGAGCGCATGTGCTGGGCCGAGCCATGATAGGCGTGGATGCCGGCGAAGCGCAGGGTGTTGGAGCGTGCGATGGCTTCCGCCAGCCGGACGGCGGCTTCGCCGGGAGCGGCGCCGCAGCGCCGGCCGCCGACATCGATCTCGACATAGACATCGAGCGTCACGTCGTTGCGGGCCGCCGCTTCCGCCGCCTCGCGCACACCGTCGGGATGGTCGACGCAGAGGCCGATCCTGGCGCTGCGGGCGAGCCGGGCAAGGCGATCGAGCTTGGCCGCGCCGACGATCTCGTTGGTGACCAGCACGTCGCCGACGCCGCCCGCGACCAGCACCTCCGCTTCCCCGACCTTCTGGCAGCACTGCCCGACCGCGCCATGGGCGATCTGGCGCAGCGCGATCTCGGGGCTCTTGTGCGACTTCGCGTGCGGCCGGAGCCGAATGCCATGGGCCTGCGTGAAAGCCGCCATGGCGACGAGATTGCGCTCGAACGCGTCGAGATCGAGCACGAGGGCGGGGGTTTCAATCTCGGCGAAGCTCTGGCCGGGCTGAGCCGGCGGGGAAAGCGGCATGAAGTCTTCCTTAAGTCGGTTGTGGCCATGGGAGGACAGGTTCGTGTCCGGAGCAAGGCCCGTGTTTCGGGTCCGGGCATGCGCCAGTGGCGCTTGCGGGGCGGCCATGATAGGTGCCGGCCATGAAGATCGGCCGCGTCACCGACGATACCCTCGCGCTCTTTGCCCGTGTCTGGCGCGAGCAGATCAGGGCCTATCTCCCCCAAATGCTGATGATTCTCGGCCTCGTCGTGGTCATCGCGGCGACGACGAGCTTCTATCCCCTCCTGATCAAGGCGGCGTTCGACGCCTTCGCCGACCCGCTGACGGCCGAATCGACCGGCTTCGTCCGGCGCATGGAACGGCTGGTCTCGAAATCGATCGGCTACGATATCGGCGTCATCAACGCGGTCGCGACCGTGGTGGTGATCGTCACCGCGATCAAGGGCTTCTCGCTGCTCGCCCAGACGGTGATGACCAACAACGTCGTCAGCCGCATCGAGGCGGATATGCAGACGGCGCTCTACGGCCATCTGATCGATGCCGACCTTGCGCAGCTTCAGCGTGAGAATCCAGCTTCGCTCACGCAGCGCTTCACCACCGATTTCACCTTCGTCAAGGAAGCGCTGACGCGCATCGTCAACATTGCGATCCGCGACGTGGTCACCGCGATCGCGCTGGTCGGCGCGCTGATCTGGATCGACTGGCAGATGACGCTGGTCGTGCTGCTGATCGCGCCGGTGATCGCCCATCCGATCGGCAAGATCGGCCGCAAGCTCCGGCGCATGGCCAATTCCCAGCAGGAGCAGACCGGCCTGATGGCCAATCTCGTCACCGAGAGCCTGCAGGGCGCCCGCGTCGCCAAGACCGACCGGCTCGAACCCTATCTGAAGGGCCGGGCCGCCCATGCCTTCGAGACGATCCGGGCGCTCAAGATGAAGGCGGCCAATGCGCGCGGGCGGCTCGACCCGCTGCTCGAGGTCGGCGGCGGCCTCGCCGTTGCCGGCGTGCTTGCCGCCATCGGCGTGCGCATCACCTCCGGCAATTCGACGGTCGGCGATTTCACCGGCTATGTCTCGGCGCTGCTGCTCGCAGCCCAGCCGATGCGCTCGCTCGGCAATCTCAACGCCATCGTCCAGGAGGCCGGGGCGTCATTGAAGCGCTATTACGCGCTGATGGACGAGAAGCCGCAGGTGCTCGACCGGCCGGATGCGGAGCCGCTTGCGGTCTCCGCCGGCGAAGTCGCCTTCCGCCACCTGCGCTTCCGCTATCGCGAGGACCAGCGCGCACTGGAGGGCATCGACCTCGTCGCGCAGGGAGGCAGGACGATGGCGCTGGTCGGGCGTTCAGGCTCGGGCAAGTCGACGCTGCTCGCGCTGGTGCCGCGCCTCTACGATCCCAGCGAGGGCCGGATCGAGATCGATGGGCAGGACCTGCGTAACGTCACGCTGAGGAGCCTGCGGCGTCAGGTTGGTGTCGTCAGCCAGGATGTCGTGTTGTTCGACGACAGCGTGCGGGCGAATATCGCCTTCGGCCGGCCGGAGGCCTTGGATGAGGAGATCCTCGCTGCGGCGAAGGCCGCCGCCGCGCATGAATTCATCATGGCGATGCCGGGCGGCTACGATGCCCCGGTCGGCGAACGCGGCCACAAGCTCTCGGGCGGCGAGCGCCAGCGCATCGCGATCGCGCGCGCCATCCTGAAGAATGCGCCGATCCTGCTGCTCGACGAGGCGACGAGCGCGCTCGACACGGAATCCGAGCGATTGGTCCAGCAGGCGCTGGCATCACTGATGAAGGGGCGCACGACGATCGTCATCGCGCACCGGCTCTCGACGATCCGCGAGGCCGACCTGATCGTGGTGATGGACGAAGGCAAGGTCGTCGAGACCGGCAGCCATGACGAATTGCTGGCGCGCGATGGCGCCTATGCCCGTTTGCACCGGATGCAGTTTCTGGAAGGCTGAGCCTGCAGAGCTTTCCCGGGCCACGACAGGGCGTCATTCTCGGGCTTGACCCGAGAATCTCCGGAGGGATGGGCGCGGGAGCCTCCTTTTGCCTGAGATGCTCGGGTCAAGCCCGAGCATGACGTAGAGACCGGCTCGTGCTCAGTCCGCAGACTGCTTCAGCGCCGCATTGAGCTCCCCAGCGAACCCCGCATCCAGCGGCGCGCCGTCGCTCCAGCAATGACGGACGATGGCGATGCGGCCCGAATCGATCAGGCTGTTCTCGTCGCCCGGCCGGCTGGTATGCGGGCGGCCGCGCCGGATGCGCCAGACGATCTTCTCGCCTTCTTCAGAGACGATATCAGCCGCGCCCGCGATCTTGTCGCGCCCGATTGTGGCGAGACCGATTTCCGCCGAAAGGTCCTTCGGCAGGTTGACGCTCAGGAACGTGCCCTCGCGGGTCCATTGCGCGCGCGTCAGCCAGAGGTTTTCGATCAGCGTTGCCAGCGCCGCGACGTCACGCTCGTCCGAGGTGCCGCCCTTGGTGCGGGAGAAGCCGATGGCGGGGAGGTTCCAGAAGCTCGCCTCGCGGGCGATCGAGAGCGTGCCGGAATAGGCCGCGTCCTCGGCGGCATTGCGCCCGTCATTGACGCCGGAGAGCACGAGGTCGGGCGGGCCACCATCACGAAAGAGCACCGTCATGGCCGCGACGATGCAATCGGCCGGCGTGCCGTTCAGTGCGTAGACCTGCGGTTCGCGACGGCTGAGAGCCAGCTCCTTGTCGAAGGAGAGATGGTGGCTGGCGGCCGTCCATTTGCGCTCGGGCGCGACGACCCAGATATCGGAGGTGATCCGGGCGGCGGCCTTGCGCAGCAGGGCGATGCCGGGAGCGTCGACGCCGTCGTCATTGGCGATGAGGATGC
Organism: Bosea sp. ANAM02; assembly: GCF_011764485.1. Classification (NCBI taxonomy): domain Bacteria; kingdom Pseudomonadati; phylum Pseudomonadota; class Alphaproteobacteria; order Hyphomicrobiales; family Alloboseaceae; genus Allobosea; species Allobosea sp. ANAM02. Next base: position 442,898 of record NZ_AP022848.1, read on the forward strand.
GCATGGTCAGATCTCGATCGTGTCGCCCGGCTTGAGGCCGGTCATGAGCTTGGGAATGGCGGCGGCCAGTGCGGCTGCGGTCGCGGCATCGCAGGAATGGGCGAGGATGCGGCCGGCGCCGCTTGCCGCCGCGAGAGCGATGTTCTCCGGCAGCGTCGGATGGGTCGGGAAGCGTAGCCATTCGGCCTCGCCGGCCGCCAGCATCAGATCGGCCGGGCTGCCCTTGGGAATGCCGCCGGTGAGCAGGACCGGATGGCGTTCGCGGCGGGCCTGGGCGAGCGCGGCCTTGGAGGGGCCAGCGAGCCCCATGCCGTCATCGACGAGCAGAGCCGCTGCCGGGAGCGGCTCGCCTTCCTCCCAAAGCAGGGCCTCGGCAAAACGCGCCGAGAGGGTGTCGGCGGCACCGGATTTCAGCCAGGTCGAGGCGGCGATCTGCTGGGCCAGCGCCTCGCGCATCGAGGGATGGATGGCGATCGGGGTCTCGATCAGGCCGATCAGCTCGACCGAGCGGCCGGAGAGCGGTGTCGGCAGGACGGCGCCCTGCGGATGACTGGCGAGCCAGCGCTTGATTGCTGCGCCGCGCTCGGCGGGAGGGATGGTATCGGCGCCGTAGGAGGCATCGACCAGCAGCAGGTCGCAGGGTGGCAGCGGGTCCATGGCGAAGACGGGGCTCGCCGGCACGACGTCGCCGCAATAGCCGAGGCTGCGCGCGCCCGCGCTCAGGTGGCACCAGATACCGCCGACGACATGGCCGCTGCGGCCAGTGCGGATCGCGATCGGGCCGATGGCGAAATCCGCGCCGGGGGCGATGACCTCGACAGCAGCCTGCCTGGCCAGTCGCCGTTCGCCCGGCGTCGCATAGGCGGCGAGCGTCGCATCGGTTTCGCTCGCCGATTCGGCGCTCATCAGGATGCGGCCGGAAAAGCCGTTGGCGAGGCACCAGCCCAGCGCCGCGACATGGTCCTCATGGGCGTGGGTGACGATGAGCGCGTCGATGCGTTCGAGCTCGGCGCGCGTGATCGCCGGGTAATAGGCGGCCCCTTGCGCACTGGTATCGACGCCGACATCGAGCAAGAGCCGCGTTCCGCCATGCTCGACGCCGATGCAGGTCCGGCCCTTCTCGCCGATCCCACCGTGAATCGTCAGTCTCATGCCGCCGGTCTCACGCAGCCTTGTCCAGGGAGACGCTCTCCGGGATGACCCAGCCGTCGCTGACGGCGATGCGGATGGCTTCGCCGGGTTGGGCGGGAGCGGGCTCGGCCGCGTCGAGATGCAGGACGATGTCCTGATTGCCGGTGGGGCGGGCTTCCATGCGGAAGAAGCCGCCCTGATAGGACAGGCGCTCGACCGTGGCTGGTACACCGTCCTGCCCCGTGGGAGCGATGCCGATATCGCGGGCGCGCAGGCAGAGTTTTGCCTGCCCGGTGACGGCTTGATCGGGCCGGCAGCGCACGACGGCCTCGACGCCGAGCACGCTGACCTTGCAGCGCCCGGCCTGCGGCGCGGAGAGGATCGTCGCCGGCAGCACCATGCCTTCGCCGATGAAGCCGGCGACGGTCACGTTGGCGGGCTCGCGATAGAGCAGCGAGGGCGTCGCGAGCTGGAGCAGTCGGCCGCGATCCATCACGGCGATGCGGTCGGCCAGCGCCATGGCCTCGGCCTGGTCATGGGTGATGTAGACCATGGTGGTGCCCGTGCGCTCGTGGAAGCGAGCGAATTCCTCCTCCATCGAGGCGCGCAGATGGACGTCGAGATTGGCGAGCGGCTCGTCGAGCAGCACCAGCGAGGGCTCGGTGACGAGGCAGCGGGCGAGCGCGACGCGCTGGCGCTGACCGCCGGACAGGAGGCCGGGCCGGCGCTCGGCGAATCCGTTCAGTCCGACGAGATCGAGCGCGGCGGCGACGCGCTTCGCCCGTTCCGGATCGCGCACGCCGGCGACGGTCAGGCCATAGGCGACGTTCTCCGCCACCGTCATATGCGGCCAGAGCGCATAGGACTGGAAGACGATGCCGAGCTTGCGATGCTCCGGCGGGATATGGGTCGCGGGCGAGGAGACAAGCCGGTCGCCGATGCTGATCCGGCCGCCGTCGAGCTTGTCGAAGCCGGCGATCTGGCGCAGCAGCGTGGTCTTGCCGCAGCCGGAGGGGCCGAGCACGGCCAGGAACTCGCCGTCCTCGACCGCGATCGAGACGTCGTCGAGCGCGAGATAGGAGCCGAAGCGCTTCTGCGCGCGGTCGATGGTCAGTCGCGCCACGGCAGGACTCCCTGGGGCAGTTTCTGGGCGAAGAGGCTGGTGGAGGCCATCAGGCCGACGGTGACGAGTACGGTCACGGCCGCCAGCGCCGAGGCATAGGTGGAATCGCCGCCCTGCTCGAAGGAGAACACGACGACGCCGAGCGTCTCCGCGCCGGACGACCAGAGCAGGGCCGAGACGGTGAGCTCGTTGAAGGCGGTCAGGAAGACCAGGAGCGCGCCCGCGACGGCGGCCGGCGCGACCAGAGGGAAGATGATCGTGACGAGGCGACGCGGCAGGCCGGCGCCGGCGATCTGGGCGGCCTCCTCCAGGGTGCGGTCGATCTGGAGATAGCCGCTGATGACAGGCCTGAGGCCCAGCACGAGGAAGCGGGCGAGATAGGCGAAGACGATGATCCAGATCGTGTTGTAGAGCGAGACGTTCAGCACCGGCAGGGGCTTGAGGAAGAGCAGGATCGCGGCGATGGCGAGCACGACGCCGGGCATGGCATAGGGCAGTTCCGCAGCGAGATTGAGCAGGCGCAGGGCGCGGGACTTCTTCCAGACGATGAAATAGCCGAGCGGCACGCAGATCAGCACGATCAGGGTGGCCGCGCCCGCCGACATCAGGAAGGAATTGACGAAGGCGCGCTTGGAGGCGGCGTGCTCGAACAGCACATAGGCGTAGTTGGCGAGCGTTGCGGTCTTCGCGTTCAGCGGCACGCCGAAGGCGGGGATCAGCGAGGTCGAGAGCAGGCCGAGGAAGGGCATGGCGAGCACGAGGATGGCGAAGGCCCACAACCCGATCTCGACCGGGCGGCGCCAGCGGCCGAGCTCGAAGGGGCGCGCCGCGCTCGAGGTCGTGGTGATCCGGAAATCGCGCCGGCGCAGCATGACGTCCTGCATGAGGATGCCGGCCATCGCGATCAGGCCGATCAGCAGGGAAAGGATCGCCACCTCGGAAAGCACGCCGGGGCCGAGGCCCGCGAGGCGCTGGTAGATCAGCGTCGGCAGGACGAGGAAATTGCCGGGAATGCCGAGGAAGGCGGGAATGCCGAAATTGCCGAGGCTGGAGACGAAGCAAAGCGCGATGCCGGCGACGAGCGGCGGCGTCATCAGCGGCAGGACGACGGTACGCAGCACCGTGAGAGGGCTCGCGCCGGCGGCGAGGCCGGCCTCGATCAGTTCCTTGGGCAGGGCGCGCAGGCCCGCGCGCAGGGTCAGGAAGACCAATGGCGCATATTGCAGGCCGAGCAGCAGGATGATGCCTTCGCGCGAATAGAGCGGGTTGCGGCTGCCGAGCGGCGGCGCCGTGCCGATCAGCTTCAGCAGCGTGCTCGACGGGCCGAAGAGCTGCAGCCAGGCGAGCGCGGTGACCTGCGGCGCGATCATCAGCGGCAGGACGAAGCAGAAGGTGAAGGCGTTGCGGGCGCGGATATCGGTCAGCGTCGCGAGCAATGCGACCGTCCCGCCGATCAGCGTCGCGAGAATCGTGCCGGCGATGGCGGTGGTAAGGCTGTTCCAGGTCGCCGTCCAGGTCGCGGGGCTCGCCATGACCTTGCCGAGCGCCGTCGCCGAGAGCTGGCCGCTGGGGGCGAGGCCCTCGACGATCAGACGCCCGATCGGCAGCAGCGACAGCAAGGCGACGAGGCCGACGAGCCCCCAGAGGAGGCCCGTCTCCTCGACGCGCGTGCGCAGCGTCGCGGGATCGGCGAGAGTCATGCGCACCGCGTCCGGCCTCAGTTGCCGAACATGGTGGCGAAGCGGACCTTGTCGGCCTCCGTCGCCTTGACCACGGCCGCGATGTCGGAGGCCATGACGTTGATCTTGGTGCCCGCGGGCAGCCAGGCCGGCGAGCCGATACTGGGCTTGGCCGGGATATAGCCCATCGCAAGCGCCAGCTTCTGCCCGTCATCGGAGAGGATGAAGTCGACGAAGGCCTTGGCGGCGGCCTCGTTCTTCGTGGTCTTCACGATCGCGACGGGTTCGGTCACGGCCGGCGCGCCCTCCTTGGGGAAGACGAATTCGATCGGCGAGCCCTGTTTCTTGGCGTTGTAGGCCATGAAATCGACGAGCACGCCATAGGCCTTCTCGCCGGTCGCGACGGATTTCAGCACGGCGCCGTTGCCGCGCACGGCGACGGCCTCGTTGGCCTTCAGCCCCTCGAACAGCTTCCAGCCGAGATCGGGACGCGCCGTCATGGTCGAGAGCATGATCGCGGCCGCGCCCGAATAGAGCGGGCTCGGCATCGCGATCTGGCCCTTGTAGGAGGGTTTGTCGAGATCGGTCCAGGAGGTCGGCTTCTCCTTGGCCGCGGTGTTGTAGGCGATGCCTGTGGTGATCAGCTTCGAGCCGAAATAGGTCTTGTCGGCGTCGAAGGAGCCGGGCTGAAGACCGTCGGTCCTGGCGCCGGGATAGGCGAGGAGCTGCTTCTGGCCCTTCAGGATCTCCATGCTCGCGGCATCCGCGATCAGCAGGACGTCGGCGCCGGGCTGGCCGGCCGAGATCTCGGCGGCGAGCTTGCCCATGATCTCGGTCGTGCCGGAGCGGAAGATCTCGATCTCGACATTCGGATAGGCCTTCTTGAAGGCGGCGGTGGTCTGGGCCGCGTCCTTCTCCGGCTGCGAGGTGTAGAGCACGAGCTTGCCGGACGGTGCCTGGGCGAAGGCGGGCGCGGCGGCAAGCAGGGCGGCAGCGGCGGTCATCATCAGGCCGTGTCGCGTGAAGCGGCGTCGTGTCAGGGTCATGGTTTCGTCTCCTCCGTTGTCGCGATGCCGACCTTTACGCCAAACGCGCCGGTCGATCTTCGTGTCAGATCGTCTTTTGCCGGCCATCCGCGTTGCGTTGCGGCCGGCGGCCATCTTCCTTCACAGAAGCAGCTCCGGGTTTTCAAGGGCCTCGCGCAGATCGACCATGAAACGGGCCGCCGCGACGCCGTCGACGATGCGGTGATCCGAGGACAGCGTGAAACTCGCCATCGGCCGGAGCACGATCTCTCCGCCGCGCCCGACCGGCTTGTCGATGGTGCGGCCGACGGCGAGGATCGCGCCCTGCGGCGGGTTGATGATCGCGGTGAACGAGTCGACGCCATACATGCCGAGATTGGAGATGGTGAAGGTGCCGCCGCCGAGCTCGGCCGGGGTCAGGGTCCTCTTGGCCATGCCCTCGCGGAGACGGGCGAATTCGCGGGCCATGGCGGGGATGTCCATGCCGCCGGCATCGCGCAGCACGGGCACGACGAGGTCGCCGTCGCGTTCCATGGCGATGCCGATATCGATGCGCTCGTGGAAGCGGGTCGCTTCGCCTTCAGTGGAGGCGTTGATGACCGGGTGATCGCGCAGGATGCGGGCCGCGACGCGGGCGATCAGCACCGTCAGGCTGGGCTTGGGCGCGCCGATACGCTCGTGACGCCTGGCGAGGCGGCCGAGCAGGTCGCGCGCGGCGCTCATCTCGATCTCGGACGTCAGATAGAAATGCGGGGCGGTGCGCATGCTCTCGGAGAGCCGGTTCGCGACGATGCGGCGGATCGCGGAGAAGGGCTGCAGCCGGTCTCCGGAAGCAGTTGCCGAGGGGGCCGTTGCGGGGCGTGCCTCCTGCGCCGCAGCGCAGCGCGGCCGCTGTTCCATATGGCGCTTCACGTCGGCTTCGCCGATGCGTCCGCGCGGACCGGTGCCGCCTACGGTCCTGAGGTCGAGGCCGTTCTGGCGGGCGATGCGGCGGGCGAGCGGGGTCGCGCGCAGGCCGGATGGGCTCGCTGCGGCCGCAATCACCGGAGCGGCCGGCGCCTCGGTCTTCGAAACGGATGTGGCAGCCGCCACGGTGGCCGCAGCGGCTGCCGGCTCGGACGGTGTGGTGGCGGCCTCACCATCGAGGTAGATCCACGCAACGGGTGTTCCGACGGAGATCGGCACGCCAATCTGCGCCTTGATGTTCCGGATCGCGCCGGTGGCGGGGGCCTCGACCTCCATCACGGCCTTGTTGGTGCCGATCTCGAAGATCGTGTCGCCCTGGCGGACACGGTCGCCTTCCTTGACATGCCAGGCCTCGATCGTGCCCGTCTCCATGTCCATGTCGACCTTGGGAAGGATGACCTCGATGGGCATCAGGCTTCCCCGCGGCGGACGAGATTGGCGGCGGCGGTGACGATGTCGTCCTCCTGAGGGACGGCTGCCTTCTCCAGGACCGGATTGTATGGGATCGGCGCATCGGCGCCGCCAAGCCGGATGATCGGTGCATCCAGGAAATCGAAGACCTCGCTCTCGGCGATCATCGCCGAGATCTCGGCGCCGATGCCCATGGTCTTCACGCCCTCGTAGACGACGAGCAGGCGATGCGTCTTGCGCACGCTCTCGGCGATCGTGGTGAAGTCGATCGGGCGGATCGAGCGCAGGTCGATCACCTCGGCCGAGATGCCTTCGGTCGCCAGACGCTCGGCCGCGGCCTCCGCCTTGCGGGCCATGATCGAGGAGCCGACGATGGTGACATCCGTGCCTTCGCGGCGGATCGCGGCCTTGCCGATCGGCACGCGATAGGCCTCCGCCGGGACGTGGCCCTTGGTCTTGTAGAGCAGCTTGTGCTCGAAGATCAGGACGGGGTTGGGATCATCGATCGCGGCGAGCAGCATGCCCTTGGCGTCGTGCGGCGTGCTCGGCTGGAGCACCTTGAGGCCGGGAACATGGGCGAACCAGGCTTCCAGGCTCTGGCTGTGCTGGGCGGCCGCACCGGTGCCGGAGCCGCCGGGCAGGCGCACGACCATCGGGACGCTGGCCTTGCCGCCGAACATGAAGCGGATCTTGGCCGCCTGGTTGACGAGCTGCTCCATGGCGAGGGTGACGAAATCCGAGAACTGGATTTCGAGTACCGGGCGCATGCCGGTGATCGCGGCGCCCACCGCCGCCCCGGCGATGCCGAGCTCGCTGATCGGGGTGTCGATCACGCGCTCCTTGCCGAAGCGGTGAACGAGATCGCCGGAGACGCCGAAGGCGCCGCCATAGACGCCGACATCCTCGCCAAAGAGGAAGACGCGCTCGTCGGCTTCCATCGCCTGACCGAGCGCCTCGCGCACGGCCTCGGCATAGGAGAGCTCGCGGATCTCCCTCACGGCTTCTAGCGTCTCAGAGGGCATAGACGTCACGGGTCAGGTCTTTCGGATCGGGGTCCGGGCAGGCGCGGGCGAATTCGACGGCGGCGTCGATGTCGCGCTGGGCGTCCTCTTCGAGCTTCATCAGCGTGGCCGCGTCGAAGCGGTCATGCGCCTTGAGCTCGTCCTCCAGCCGCCGGATCGGGTCCTGGTTGCGCCATTCCTCGATCTCCTCCTTGGAGCGATAGAGATTGCGGTCGCTCTTGGAATGGCCGCGCCAGCGATAGGTCTTGCACTCGATCAGCGATGGCCCCTCGCCGGAGCGCGCGCGTGCGATCGCGACCTTCGCGACGGCCGCGACGCCAGCGAGGTCGTTGCCGTCGAGGCAATGGCCGGGCATGCCATAGGCCGCCGCGCGGTCGGCGACGTTCGCCACCGCCATGGCGTGGCCGATATCCATGGACATGCCGTATTTGTTGTTCTCGCAGACGAAAACGACCGGCAGCTTCCAGATCGAGGCCATGTTGAGCGCCTCGTGGAAAGCGCCCTCGTTGGAGGCGCCGTCGCCGAAGAAGACCATGCAGACCCGGCCGTTCTTCTGCGCCTTGATGCTCATGCCGACGCCGACCGCGATCGGCAAGCCGCCGCCGACGATGCCGTTGGCGCCGAGATTGCCGCCCTCGACATCGGCGATATGCATCGAGCCGCCGCGACCCTTGCAATAGCCGGTCTCCTTGCCGAAGAACTCGGCGAACATCAGCCTGGGCTCGGCGCCGCGGGCGATGCAGTGGCCATGGCCGCGATGGGTCGAGAGGATGTAGTCGTGCGCTTCGAGCGGCAGCGTCGTGCCCACCGCGCTGGCTTCCTGCCCGATCGAGAGATGCATCGTGCCGTGGATCAGGCCGCGCATGTAGCTCGCCTCGGCCGCCTCCTCGAACTTGCGGATCAGGTGCATGCGGGTCAGCGCCTGCGCTACCGTCGCATCGTCGAGCGCGGCGAGTTCCGGCCGCTGGTTAGGCTTCTGGTCGGCGCTCATGGATTCAGCGCTCATTCTTGGGCTCCGGAGGTCAGCGCGGCGATCATCGCGTCCTGGGCGCGGCGGACCGCGACGATCTTCAGCTTTTCGTCGGGCGTGGCGTCGGCCAGCGTGATGAGTTCGCCCTTGCGGACGGGCCGCGTCATCGTCGCGCCCTGGGCGAGGCCGATCGGCAGCGCCTTGCGGGCCTGGGCATCGGCGCGGGAGAGGGCGAAGCCGCGATAGCCGTATTCGCCGATGGCATCGAGCGTCTCGCCGACCGCAAGATCGCGCTTGGCGACACAGCCGACCTCGGAGGTCGGCACCGGCAACGGGCGCATATGGCTCTGGTTGAAGATCACGGCGGCGGCGGCCGAGAGCGGCACTTCCAGGCTCGTCAGGTGGTAGGGCCGGAAGAAGGAGTAGTACGGGCCGGGGCCGAGATGCAGGTCGCTCATCCGCTCGCGGACGCGGGGATGGCGCATCTCGGCGACGGCGAAGACGCCGGGTGCGACGCCCTTGGCAACGGAGAAATCGACGACGCCCCTCCGCGAGAGCAGGCCGCCCTCTTCCTTCGGGCAGAAATAGTTCTGGAGTTCGTCCTTGGGGGCGGCCGGGCCGTGCATGCCGGGGATATCCGGCACGAAGCCGCAGGCATTGGCGATGGCGACCATCTCGACCATCGTCTTCGAGCCGTCCACGAACTCCACGAGCATGCGCGGGTTCATGTTCCGGCGTGTGGCTTCCTCGACATAATCGGCCGGGACGGCGTCGATGCGGAACGGATTGTTCTTGCCCTTGCCTGCGGCGACGACCGGATAGCCCATGGCGCGGACGAAATTGATCAGCTCCATCGCGGCAGCGGGCTCGTCGCCGGCGCCGAGCGTGTAGACCACGCCGGCCTTCGCCGCCTCGACCGCGAGATAGGAGCCGATGGTGATGTCGGCCTCGACATTCATCATCACGATATGCTTGCGCGCCGCGATGGCGGTCAGCGCGACGCGCGAGCCGGCTTCGGGATTGCCGGTGGCGTCGATGATGACGTCGACATTGGGAGAGCGGCAGATCAGGTCGAGCGAGGTCGTGGCGGCGATGCGGCCTTTGAGCCGCGCCGCGTCGAGCCCGGTCTCGTCGGTCACATTATCGACATCGCCTTTGCGGCCGGCGAGCGCGGCAGCCTCGGCGACGCGATCCGGCGCGATATCGGCGATCGCCGCGATCTCGATGCCGGTCATCTGGGAGATCTGGACGACGATGTCGGTGCCCATCTGGCCGGCGCCGATCAGGCCGACGCGGACCGGCTTGCCGGCCCTGGCACGCAGTTCGAGGGCTTCGGCCAGGGACAGGCCGGCGACGGGCGCGCCCAAAGGCGGCTGCGGCTGGATCGCGGCCATCGTCGATATCTCTCCCTATGACATATGTTCTTGTGGAGGAACAAAAGAACATGTCATTCGTCCTGTCAAGCGCACAGATGTTCAAACGGGTTGCCTTGGACAGCGCGATGCGGTGATGCTGGCGCGACGCCGCAAGGCGATCCGGTCGGGAGTCGTGGTGGAAGACGCATTCGGAGCAGGGCAGGTCCAGGGCGAGATGCCGGTGGCGGAGGCGAAGGTCCGCGCCGCCTGGCTCTATTATGTCGAGGGCCTGACCCAGGAGCAGATCGCCGAGGCACTGGGCCTGAGCCGGATCAAGGTGATCCGCATGCTGGCGGCTGCCCGCTCCGAAGGGCTGGTCAAGATCAGGATCGATGCGCGCTCGGCCCGGCAGGCGGGGCTTGAGCGCGGGCTCGTCACCGCTTTCGGCCTGAAGGAGGCCGTGGTGGTGCCGGCGGCGCGCGATGCGGCCAGCGTCTCGGCGCTCGTCGGCTATGCCGCGGGCTTGTGGCTCTCCGACAAGCTGACCGACAACATGTCGCTGGCCGTGGGCTGGGGGCAGACCCTGCATCTGGCGCTGCGGGGCATGCAGCCGCGCCAGGTCGAGGCGATGTCGGTCGTCTCGCTGCTCGGCGGTCTCACCCATTCGCGCAGTATCAACCCGTCGGCGGTGGCGCGCCGCGTCGCCGACATGTTCGGGGCCGACTGCTTCCAGTTGACCGCGCCGGTCTTCGTCTCGAATCCCGAGATCCGCGATGCGCTTTGGCGCGAGCCGACCCTGCGGGACCTGCTCGACCGGGCCCGCGCAGCCGATGTCGCGCTGGTCAGCGTCGGTGATCTCGTGCCGGATTCGACGCTGTTCCGCGAGGGGCTCCTGCCGCAATCGGATCTCGCCGGCTTGAAGAAGGCCGGGGCGGTCGGCGACCTCGTCTGCCATTTCATCGATGCCGAGGGCGAACTGGTGGACCATCCGGTGAACCGGCGTATCATGGCGGTGAGCCCGGCCGATCTCAGGGGCATCGGCCTCGTGGCGATCGCGGCCGGCGGCGCCCATAAGGAACATGCGATCCGGGCGGCCTTGCGGGCAAGCGCGGCGAAGGTGCTGATCACGGACGAAGGCGCTGCCGAGGCCCTGCTGGCCGGCAGCGCGAAACAGGCGACAGAGGGAGCCGAACGGGAGAGACGCCATGGCCAATAATTTCGAGCAGTTCGCGCGCAACTCCCTGCAGTTTCGGCCCTCCGACATCCGCCTCATGCTGGAGCGGGTGCATTCCCATGTCGTGAAGCCGCGCATGTCGGCCGAGGAACTGCTGGAGGTCGTGCAGGGCCTCGGCTTCGAGACGGTCGAGGCTTTTGGCGACCAGATCGGGCTCGAGCGGCGCACCTCCGAGAGCTGGGCGCGCTACGGGTTGTCGCGCGATGCGGCGCAATTGTTGCTGGCGCTCTTGAACTATCGCCAGCGCCTGCTCGACGCGATGGACGATTTCGAGAAGACGACCCAGATCCCGCTGGACGGGTTCTTCGAGAACCAGCAGCTGCCCTGAATCGGCATTCGCGTCATGGTCGGGCTTGTCCCGACCATCCACGCCTTCCTTCTTGCAATGTCGTTTTCAAGACGTGGATGCTCGCCACAAGGGCGAGCATGACGGCGGTGGCTCCTGCTCAGCGGCAGAAATCGGCGCAGCCGGCTTCCCAGAATGCCTTGCCGGATTCAAGCGCCGGCACCGACGGGCGCGGCTTGCGGCCGGGCAGGTCGGCGGGGACGGGCTTGACCTGCTCCCACCAGCCATGGGCGCATTGCGACCGGAACGCCATCTGGTCGGAGATCGAGGTGCCCTCCCGCTCCAGCGCCGCATCGAGCGCGGCGCAGCTCTCGCGTAGGCGCGTGTTATGGGCGTCGCTCGGATCATTGGCGTAGTCGTGGAAGGCCTTGGTGAAGGCCTCCATCTCGCGCGCGATATGCGGCCAGTCGCTGCGGCCGAGATTCCAGGCATCCATCCATTCGCGCACGACCGTCTCGACGGCTTCGGCCTTCGGCTTGTCTTTGACCTTGCGGGCCGTGGTCAGCATGTGGCGCATCAGTTCGGCGCGGGCATGGGCGTGGCGGGCACGCAAAGCCGCCTCCTGCATCTGCGCAATGGCTTCCGCCGCTTCCTGCTGCAGCGCTTCGACGAAATGCGGCATGGCTCAATCTCTCAGGGCAGCGTGGCGAGGCGTTCGATCATCTGCTCGAACAGGTCATGGGCCTTCACGGCCGAGACTACATGGGCGTTGGGCTCACGCTTGAGGCGGCCGTTCCAGTCGATGGTCGTGCGCCCGCGCAGGGGGCCGTCGCCGGTCTCGATTGCCACGAAGCAGTCACGTCCTTCGAACAGTTCCGGCCAGAGCAGGAAGGCGATGACGCAGGGGTCGTGCATCGGGTGGCCGTTCGAGCCGAGCCCGCCGGGGCGCGGGCGCGTCAGCATGCCGCGCACCGCCTTGCCTGCCGCATTGCCGAGCGCGCCGATGCGGGCAATCTGGTCATGGCTGGCAATGGCCTGGAGCGTGACGCCGAGGCCGAACATCACGATCGGCCGGCCGCAATCGAACACGACCGCCGCCGCATGCGGATCGACATAGGTGTTGAACTCGGCCGCGGGCGTGATGTTGCCGAGGCCTATGGCTCCGCCCATCAGCACGATGCGCCTGACCTTCGGCTGGATGTCGGGCGCCAGACGGAAGGCCAGCGCCAGATTGGTCAGCGGCCCGAGCGGGCAGAGCGTGATGCCGTCGTTGGGTGCTGCGCGGCAGAGATCGATGATCGCCTGAACGGCGTGGCCGGGTGCAGCCTCGCTCCTCGGCTGGGGCAGATCGGCGCCGGCGAGCCCGTCGGGGCCGCAGACGAATTCCGCGGTTTCGAGCGTAAAGACCAGCGGGCCTTCGACGCCGCGATAAACGGGAATGTCGCTACGGCCGGCGAGATCGCGAATGCGCAGCGCATTCGCCGTGGTCTGCGCGACCGGTACATTGCCTGCGACCGTAGTGATCGCCCTGAGATCGATCCGCTCGGCGCTGGCGAAGGCGAGCAGCAGCGCGACGGCATCGTCCTGGCCGGGATCGGTATCGATGACGATGGTCTCGCGCATTTCAGGCCGCCCTGGCATTGCCGGCCATGATCAGATGGGCGATGTCGTCGGCGCTGAGGTCGCCGAGCGGTCGGTCCACGTATTTGCGGCCGGCGCCCATGATCACGACGCGGTCGGCCAGCGCGACGACGTCGCGCATGTTGTGGCTGATCAGGATGACGGTGCGCCCGTCCGCCTTGAGCTTGCGAATGAGGTCGAGGACGAGCGCGCTTTCCTTGACGCCGAGCGCGGCGGTCGGCTCGTCCATGATGATGATCTCGGCGTTCCAGCGCAGCGCGCGGGAGATGGCGACCGCCTGGCGCTGGCCGCCCGAGAGGCGCTCTACCGGCCGGGTCATGTCGGTGACGGCGGCGGAGAGCTGGGAGAGATAGCGCTGCGATTCCGCGACCATCCTCTTCTTGTCGAGAATGCGCAGGAAGGGCAGCAGGACCGGCCTGGTCAATTCCGAGCCCATGAAGACGTTCTGGGCGACGGAGAGGCGCGGCGCCAGCGCAAGGTCCTGATAGATCGTCGCGACGCCGTTCTCCAGCGCGTCATGCGGCGAGGCGAAGGTGACCGGCCTGCCACGCAGGCTGATCGTGCCGCTCGTCGCCTCCTCGGCGCCGGAGATGACCTTGATCAGGCTCGACTTGCCGGCGCCGTTATCGCCGCAGAGCGCCACGACCTCGCCCTTGCAGATGTCGAGATCGACATCGCGCACGGCAACGACCGGGCCGTAGGCCTTGCCGATGCCGCGCAGCGAGAGGAGGGGAGGTGAGGAGATCGTTGAGGTCATGGCATCATTGCTCGTCATGAGCCCGATTGGCTGGCGCTGCCGTCATGCTCGCCCTTGTGGCGAGCATCCACGTCTTGAACACCGTCCCTGCACGAAGGAAGACGTGGATGGTCGGGACAAGCCCGACCATGACGCAGAAGGCGCGAGCGCCGTCACTTCTTCAGAAACTGCTGGACGTTGTTCTTGTCGACCAGCACGGCTTCCGTGAAGAGATAGGGGCCGGACGTGATGCTCTCCTTCGGCTTCTTGTCGACGACGATCGCCTGGATGGCGTCGACCGCCTGCTTGCCCATCTCCTCGAAGGGCACCGCGACCGTCGCCATGAAGGTCGAGCTGGGATCGGCGATGCGCTCGTAGCTCTCCTTGCCGCCATCGACCGAGACGAGCGGGATCTGGCCCTTCTTCACACCCTGAGCCTGCAGCAGGTCGTCGATGATATAGGCCTGGCCGTCGAACGAGGCCCAGATGCCGTTGATCTTGCCCTGGTTCTGCAGGAGCAGCGCCTGCATGCCGGCGCGGACATCGTCGCGCCAGCTCTGGGTGCGGGCCATCGAGAATTTGCCGAGTTCCTTCACCGCCTGATTCTCGGCGAGGACGGCGTCGAGCAGACGGCCCCGGATGCGCGAGGCGACGTTGAGGTCGAAGCGGGCCGAGACGATATTGCCCTGGTAGCCGAGCTGGCCGAGCAGGTAGAGCGCGGCATCGGCGCCGACCTTGTACTCGTTGGTCTGGATGTCGAAGAGCGCATGCGGGCTCGAACCCGACTGCACGGTGATGACGGGAATTTTCGCATCCTTCGCCGCCTTGAACTGGGCATCGGCCTCGACCGGCTTGCCCATGGCGATGATGATGGCATCGACCTTCTTGGCGATCAGCGCGTCGAACTGCTCGGCATGTTTCGGCAGCGCGCCTTCCGAGTTCAGCAGCGTGACGTTCCAGCCCTTGGCCTTGGCCGCGGCCGCCGCCGCATTGGCGACGCGGGCATGCGTCTCCGAGGTGAACTGGAAACCGATGATGCCGAGCTCGAACGCGCTGGCCGGCTGGCCGAGCGCGATGAACGCCGCGGCGGCCACCAGCATTTTCCTGAAACCGAACATGAAACCCACTCCCCTCGTTCTGTTTGTTGTCGTCGAAATCAGACTTTAAACGCCGCCTTCTTCATCGCGCTGGCCGAGAAGGCGACCGAGCCGATGATGATCGCGCCGAGCACGATGTCCTGGATGTAATAGGGCGCGCCCATCAGCACCAAGCCGTTGCCGAGCACCTTGAGCACCAGCGCCGCAAAGACCGTGCCGGGGACGTTGGGCTTGCCGGGCTCGAACATGGTCATGCCGAGGAGCACGGCGGCGATGGCGTAGAGCAGGTAGTCGCCCGCCATGTTCGGCGCGGCCGAAGAGAGGTTGGCGGCGAGCAGCATGGCCATCAAGCCGGCGAAGACGCCCGAGAGCAAAAGGCCGATGCGCTTCATCCGGGCGGTGGCGATACCGGCGAGCCGCGCCGCCTCGTCCGCCTCGCCGGTCGCGACCATATGGGCGCCGGTCCGGGTCCATTTGACGAGACCATAGGCGAAGAGCGTGGCGCCTGCCATCCAGAGCACGAGATTGGGGATGCCGAAGGAGTATCCCCGTGCGAGCCCGGTGAAGCCGACCGGCCAGCGCCCGACGAAGGCGACGCCCTGCGTGATCATGAAGGCGAAGCCCTTTGCGATTGCGGCCGTGCCGAGCGTCATGATCAGCGAGGGGATGCGCAGCACGGTGACGCCGTAGCCGTTCAGCAGGCCCAGCACGATGCCGACGCCGAGGGCCGCCGATACCGCGACGGTCGGCGGGTACTGCGCATGGACCAGCCAGCCGCAGACGACGGCCGCGAGGCTGGCCATCTCCGCGACGGAGAGATCAAGCTCCGCGACGGTGAAGGCGAGCGCGAAGCCGAGTGCGAGGATGGCGAGGAAGCTCGTATCCTTCAGCACGTTGATGATGTTCATCGTGCTGGCGAAATTCGGCGCGAAGATCAGGAAGAACAGGATCAGCGCGAGGCCGGCGAGCGCCGTGCCGTAGCGTCCGATCAGTTCGCGCGGGTCGATGCGGCCCAAGCTCAAAGTCCCTCGTTCGCGTTCATGCCTGCCAGACCTGGCTTCGAATCGTCGGCACGACCAGTCCTTTACGTCGCGCTTGCCGGGTTGGCGAGGCCGGGCAACGCGGCCGTGTCCTGCGCCAGCGCCACGAGATCGGCCGAGATCGGCGCGAGTGCGGCTTCGCTCTGCCGGTAGAGCGCGTAGAGCGCGTTATAGGCCGGGCGGCGGGCAGGATCGGGCTCGTAGCGGCGGGCTATGCTGACGAGCGCGTCCTGCGCGGTTTCCAGCGAGGCAAAGCGGCCAAGCCCCGTCCAGGCGATGATCGCCGCGCCGAGCAGGCCCGGCTCCCTGGCCGCGCCGACGGCGATCGGGCGGCCGCAGATATCGGCCTTGACCTGCGCCCAGACCGGATTGGCCGCGGCGCCGCCGCCGAAGCGGATCTCGCCGACGCGGGCGCCGAGCGCACCTTCCGCCCGCTCCAGCACGAGCCGGTTCTGGCAGGCGATACCTTCGAGCACGGCATAGGCGAGGTCGGTCGGCCCGTGCCGGCGGCCGAGCCCGATGAAGGCGCCGCGCAGGTTCGGGTCCCAATAGGGCACGCGCTCGCCCTGCAGATAGGGCAGGAAGATCAACGGTTGCGGATGGCGTGGGCCGGCGAGAAGGCGCTCGATCGTCTCGCCGACAGGACCGGCTCCGCCGAGCAGACCTGCGAGCCAGGCAGCGGTGTCGGCGCCGTTCTGGCTGGGGCCGCCGAGATGCCAGAGACCGCGCCAGTCGACGGAGATCAGCCCCTCGGCCTCCGCCCGATCGGGGCCGAGTACGCCGAGAACCTCGGTGGTGCCGGAGATGTTGTAGGCATAGCCCGGCCGCAGGGCGCCCAAGCCCGCGACAGCCGCCCAGGTATCGTTGCAGCCGCAGAAGACGGGAATGCCGGTGAGCTGGTCGAAGGGCGCGGGCAGGCCGGCTTGGACGGAGGCGACGATCCCTGTGGGTTCGAGGATCGCGGGGATGATGCTTGGCGACAGGCCGATGGCTCCAAACCCCGAGCGGCCATCAACGCTGTCGATGCACGCGATCAATCGCGCGAGCGAAACCGGGTCGCTCGCCGACCGGCCGGTCAATCGGAAATTGAGATAGTCCTTGGGCTCCAGCACGCAGGTCACCGCGCGGGCGTTCTTCGGCTCGTTCTCGACCAGCCAGGCGAGGCGCGCGAGTGGGTGGAAGGCGTTGATGCGGGCGGCTTCGGGATGATCGCCTAACGTCTCGCGCAGGCGGGCGGCAATGCCGTCGGAGCGCGCGTCCTTCCATGTCATGGCCGGGCGCAATTCCTGCCCTTGATGGCTGAGGAAGACCTGTGTCCGGGTTACGCCGCAGATCGCGATGCCCCGGACGCTCGCAAACAGCTCCGGTGTTTGTCCGGCGAGCTTCCCAGCGGCTTGTAGCAGCAGCGTCCACCAGGCCTGTGGCGCGACTTCCGAATGATCGAGATGATCGTTCAGGGCCGGGCCGGGCACGGCATGCTCGGCCTGCGTCACGCCATGCTCATCGATCAGCGCGGCGCGGAGGCTGCTGCCGCCGAGATCGCAGGCGAGGACGACATTCATCGGGGACATCTGGAGAGCAACATAGCCTCATTCCGGACAAGCCGCGCAGCGACGCCGATCCGGAATCCATCATCGGGCTTTGCGCTCTACGATGGATTCCGGGTCAAGCCCGGAATGACGGCGTTTCATCACTAGAAGCACACTGCAAATCGTCACGAAGTCAAGAAACCGACGAGGTCATGCTTGCCGCGCAGCCTTCAGGATGTCGTCGACCAGCCTTTGCGAGGCCAGCGCCTCCTCGCCGGTGACGACGGGGTCGCGGCCCTGCTCGATCGCATCGAGAAAGTCGACGAGGACGGCGCGGTGGGCGTCATGCGGGAAATCCATGATATTGGCGCCGCTGCCAGTCGAGCCCTCGGCCTCGACGATCTCCTCGCGCCCGTCGAGGAAGGCGAGGCGCAGGCGCCCGCCGATCAACGCGGCAAAACCTTTGGTGGCGGTGATCTCGATGCGCTCGGGATAGCCGGGATAGGCGCCGGTCGTCGTCACCAGCGTGGCAGGTGCGCCGGTGCCGGTTTCCAGCAGAGCCGAGACGTAATCCTCGGTCTCCATGCGGTGGAGCGCGGTGGTGCGGGCCTGCGCCGCGACCACCCTGGAGACACCGACGAGCGAGCGGAACAGGTCGAGCGAGTGGATCGCCTGGGTCAGCAGCACGCCGCCGCCATCGCGGGCGAGCGTGCCGCGGCCGGGTTCGTCGTAATAGCTCTGCGGGCGCCACCAGGGCACGGCGAGGAAGGCGGCTTCGATGGTGCCGAGCTCGCCGGAATCCAAAGCCGCCTTCAGGCGCAGGCTCGCCGGACGGAAGCGGTGCTGGAGGGTCACGCCGAAGGTCTTTCCGGTACGGCGGGCGGTATCGACGAGGCGCTGGCCGCGCTCGCTGGTGAGCTCCAGCGGTTTCTCGACCAGAACATGTTTGCCAGCTTCGAGGCAGCGGGCAGAGACGTCGAGATGGCTCGACGGTGGCGTCAGTACGATGCAGGCATCGACCGCCGAATCAGCCAGAACGGCGTCGAGATCGGTCGTGGTCGGGAAGGGGAACTGACTGGCATAGGCCTTGGCGCGATCCGGCGTGCGGCTCACGGCCCAGCGTGTCTCGGCGCGATCCGCGAGGTCGAGCAGGCTTTTCGAATGCGGCAGGGAGGCGGGGCCGAGCCCAATCACGGCGATGCCGATCTTGCGTGTCATGGCTGGTGTTTCCTCAAGCGCTTGGCTTCGCCGGCAGCCAGGCGGCCTCGGCCTGTGCCTCCAGCGCGAGTCGGCAGACGGTGAAGGCGTGGTGCTGGCTCATCGCGGCTTCGCTGCGGGCGCCGATATCGGCGACGAGGTTGCGGAAATAGGTCAGCGGCTCGCGGGAAGCATCGATATGGCGGGTGCCGGCCTTGTCGACGAGGAAGACATGGTCGGTGCCCAAGCGGCCGGCAATGTCGACATATTTGCGCAGCTCGATCGTGCCCTCGGTGCCGAGGATGGTCAGGCGCCCGTCGCCCCAGGTCGGCAACCCGTCGGCGGTGAACCAGTCGACGCGGATATAGCCGCCGGCCTTTTCGCTGCGCAGCAGGATCTCACCGAAATCCTCGAAATCGGGGAAATCCGGCCCGCCGAAATGGCCGACGCCGGAAGCGACGATCTCCGCATCGTGGGAGCCGGTGAAATGCAGGAACTGGTCGATCTGGTGCGAGGCGATATCGGTGAGGATGCCGCCATAATGGCGCTTGTCGAAGAACCAGTCCGGTCGGATCGCCCGGTTGAAGCGATGCGGACCCATGCCGAGCGTCTGCACCACGCGGCCGATCGCGCCGTCAGCAATCAATTTGCCGGCTATGATCGTCGCCGGCACGATGAAGCGCTCGGAGAAGCAGATCGAGAAGATGCGGCCGGTTTCGGTGGCGGCCCGTTCGACGGCCGCAAGCTGGTCGAAGGAGGTGACGCCGGGCTTGTCGACCATGACATCTTTGCCCGCTCGCATGGCGCGGACAGCCAGAGCGGCGCGCTCCGCTGGGATTGCGGCGCAGACGATCAGATCGACCGCGGGATCGTCGATCAGCCGCTCGGCCGTACTCTCCGGCAGGTCTGGGAAGCGCTCGCGGAAGCCGGTGAGGACGCGCTCGTCGCTGGTCGCGGGATCGAAGCCGACGCAGGTCGCGCCGGCTTCGAGGAGACCGCCGACCATATGGTAGATATGGCGGTGGTCGAGGCCGATGGCGGCGAAGCGCATGGCTATTGCGGGGCGCCGTGGCCGACACCGATCTCTTGGTCCCAACGCCGGAAGGCGGCGACGAGACGCTCGGGCGTCAGCGGCGGGCGGGTCGGCAGGCTGGTGATCAGCCCGTCATATTCCGGCCGGCCGTATTCGGCGAGGATGTCGCGACTTTCCTGCGGCGCCATCGCGAGCGTGACGCCCTTGATCGCCGGGCCCGGATAGAAATAGCCCTTGTCATAGGTCACGGCCTGGGCTTCCGGCTTCAGCATATGGGCCATCATCGCGACCAGCGCCGGCATCTTTTCGGCCGGGACGCCCTTGGGGATGCACATGAACTGGGTGTCGGGAATCCAGTGCGTATTGGCGAGGACGAAGACCTTGGCCTCCTTCGGTACGATGCCGAGCACGCGCGGGTTGATGTCCCAGCCGAGCGTCGAGACGATGACGTCGCGGGTGCCTTCGCCAAGCTCCTTCATCGTCGCGGCGGTGCCGCCCGGATAATAGTCGACGCCGGTGCCGAGTTCCTTGAGATAGGCCCAGGTCTTGTCCCAGCCCCTCATCGGATCGGTCGGGTCGGCATCGCCGAGGATGTAGGGCAGGCCCTGCAGCCAGGTCCAGCCGGGGCCGGAATTGACGGGGCGGGCATAGGTGAAGCGCTTGGGGTTCTGCTTGACATAAGCGAGCAGGTCCGCAGCGGTCTTCGGCACGGTCTTGAGCCGTTCGGGCGCATATTCGAAGAGCGGGCCGGAGGGCGAATAGACCACCGCGACGCCTTCGTTCTGGCCGAAATTGCGCTGCATCATCAGCGCCTGCTCATGATAGACCTCCTCGGGCTTCGGCAGGTCCTTGGCATGGGACTTCCAGACATCGACCCAGAGCCCCTGCTGGATGCCGTCCGACATGGCGCCGGGGCCGGTCAGCACGAGGTCGATATCGACGCGGTTGGCCGCCTGCTGGGCCTTGAGCTTGGCCGGCAGTTCCGGCGAGGGCGCGCGCGAGAAATTCAGGCGCGAGATCAACTTCGGATTGTCCTTGGCGAATTTCTCGATGGCCACCTGCGTGAGCTGCAGATTGCCGGCGACATCGATGATGTTGAGCGCGACGGGGGCGCTCTGCGCCAGCGCTCCGCCGGCTTTCAGCGCAGCGAGGCCGGCCGCTCCGGCCATGACGGTGCGACGTGTCGGATGATTCATGATCTCTCCCTGGGTTGAGCTCTCTTTTGCGATGCCGAGAGCGGCATCCGGAGCATTTGACTGGGATACTAGTGCACCACTTTTCGGTGCGCCAGCTGATTCCATGGCATGACGGGCAAAGCGCCGGGACATGGCGAAGCCGGCCGATCAAGCCTGTTCGAGCAGCAGCGCCTCGGTCGCGCGGCTGAGCAAAGGCGCCGCTGCGCCATGGATTTCATAGAGATGGCTGGCGGGCGCGCCGGCGAGATCCGGCACGGCGAAGCCGTCCATCGTGCCTTCCGCTCGGAAGAGCGTGTTGAACCGGGCCCAGAGCTGCGGATTGGCGGAAAAGGGTCCGCTCACCGCGATCCGGGCCGGGAAGAGCATGCGGCAGGCATTGGCGAGCGCGCGGGCCAGCAGTTCCACCGCTGTCTCCATTTCGGGCAATGAGAGCAGGTCGAGGCCGGCGAGTTGCCGGGCCAGCCGCACCTCGTCCTGATCGAGATCGGGCCAATGCCGGCGCAAGGCGGGCAGCAGCGCCCAGAGTGCGGCACCGGTTTCCAGGCAGGCGGTGTTGCCGCAGCCGCAACGGCGCCCGTTCAGCGCGGCGAGGCGCCAATGGCCGATTTCGCCGAAGGAGCCGGTCGGGGCGAAAGGTTCGCCATCGACCGCATAGGCGAGCCCGACACCCCAGCCCCAGTGCAGCAGGATCGTGCCGCCCGCGAAGCTCTCGGGGTCCCGGGCGGCGCGGGCGCGCAGCTCGGCATCGAGATTGCGGGAGATCGTGACCGGCCCGGCCACAGGCTCGAGCACGGAGGCGATGTCGAGCCCGCGCATGCGCGGCCAGCGCGAGGCCAGCAGCCACTGGCCCTGCTTCAGGTCGATCAGGCCGGACAGCGAGACGGCCGTGCCGGCATGGCTCATGCCCGGCGGCATGGCGTCGAGGAGATCGTGGGCCAGTTCCGCCATCGCCGCCGCGATCGCGGCATTGTCGGCATCGCCGGCAATCGGGCGTCGGCGCTCGGCGACGAGATGGCCGTTGAGATCGACCAGCGCACCGGAGAGCGACTGGCTGGAGACATAGATCACGGAGGCGCCGATGCGGCGGGTATGGGCGACGAGGATCGCCGGTGGCCGTCCGCGCCCGCTCGCCTCACCGACAGCCTCGATGACGAGACGGCGCGCGATCAGATCGGCGACGACACGCGAGACGCTGGTCGAGCGCAATTGCAGGATGCGGCCGATATCGGCGCGGGAATGGGCCTCGCCATTGAGGACCAGCCGGTAGATCCGGGCGCAGTCCCGGTCATGGGCAAGCGCGAGGCGGGTTTCGTCGAGCGTCAGCAGGGACAAGGCAGGCTCTATTCGGAACGGTTGCGTTCAAAATTAATCATTGCGTTTCGGGCGAAGCTTCATAAGCTCGTTCTCAGAATATCGGAAAATTACTGACGTAAAAGGTTCAAAATTCGATGATCGAGATGCATCTCGCCGCCGACAAGGACGAGCTCGGCCGGCAGGCGGCGGCGCTGGGCGCGCAGGCGATCCGCGACGAGATCGCCCGCCATGGCGCGGCGACGATCATCGTGGCGACGGGCGCGAGCCAGTTCGAGATGCTGAACCATCTGGTGGCGGCCGAGGGCATCGACTGGTCGAAGGTCACGGCCTTCCATCTCGACGAATATGTCAGTCTGCCCGAGAGCCATCCGGCGAGCTTCCGGCGTTATCTGCGCGAGCGTTTCATGGCGCCGCTGAAGAATGCGCCGAGCTTCATCCCGGTCGATGGCGAGGGCGATCCCGCGGCGGCGGTGAAGCAGCTCAACCGGCAGATCGCCGGCAAGCGCATTGCCGTCTGCTTCGCCGGGTTCGGCGAGAACTGCCATCTCGCCTTCAACGATCCGCCGGCCGATTTCGACACCGAGGAACCCTATCTCGTCGTCACTCTCGACGATGCCTGCCGCCAGCAGCAATTCGGTGAGGGCTGGTTCCCGAGCTTCGCCGATGTTCCGCAGCAGGCGATCTCGATGAGCATCCGCCAGATCCTCAAGAGCGAATTGATCGTGCTGTCCGTCTCCGACACGCGCAAGGCCGCGGCGACGAAGGCGGCGCTGGAAGGGCCGGTGAGCAACTTGGCGCCCGCCTCGATCCTGCAGACGCACAAGCGGACCGTGCTGTTCATCGATCCGCCGGCCGCCTCCCTGCTGACCCGGAAGGGCTGATCAATGCAAACGCCCGGTCTCGTCGATCTGCAGGTAAACGGCTTTGCCGGGCTGGATTTCAATTCCGGCACGGTTACGGCGGCCGAGCTCGACCGGGCGCTGGAGGCGATGCTGGCGACGGGCGTGACGACCTGCCTGCCGACCATCATCACCGCCCATCCCCACGAACTGGAGGAGCGCTTCCGCGCGCTCGATGCGGCGGTGACGGGCAGCCGGCTCGGGCCGTTGATGTGCCCGGCCTATCATCTCGAAGGCCCGTTCCTGAACCCGTCACCGGGCTATTGCGGTTGTCATCCCCCGGAGGCGATGACGGCGGCCACACCGGAGCTCATCGCGCATCTCGAAAGGCTGTTGTCGCGGCCGATCCTGATGGTGACACTGGCGCCGGAGATCGAGGGCGGCGTTGCATTGGCCGGAAAGCTCGCGGGCATGGGCAAGGTGGTTGCGATCGGCCATTCCGCAGCCGATTTCGACATTGTCGCGGCTGCGGCCGATGTCGGAGTGACGCTCTCGACCCATCTCGGCAACGGACTGCCGCAGGATCTGCCCAAGCTGTCGAACGCGCTTTTCGCCCAGCTCGGCGAGGATCGCCTGATGGCCGGCTTCATCGCAGACGGCATCCATCTACCGCCGAAGGCGCTGAAGAGCCTGATCCGGGCCAAGGGTTTCGAGCGCTCGATCCTCGTCACCGATGCGGTGGTCGCGGCCGGCGCCGTGCCCGGCCGCTACAGCTTTGCCGGGATGCCCGTCGAGCTCCGGGTCGACGGCTCGGTCTATCAGGTCAATGGCAGCTCGCTGGCGGGCTCGGCCCTCAAGCTCGACGATGCCGTCCGCAACGTCGTCGCCTGGGGCATCGCCTCGCCGGAGGAGGCGGTCGCCATGGCCTCGACCCATGCGCTGGCCTGCATCGCAGACGCGTTGGCTGGCGCCGGGATCACCCTGCCGGAGAGCGCGATCGAGTGGTCGCCGGATCTCCGGGTTCGCAGCGTGCGCGTCGGCGACGAGCGCCGCGACTTCGCCGCCGAGGCGGCTGCCTGAAGACGTCATCAACCAGAGAAAAGGGGAGAAGCATGAGCGAATTTTCAAAAGGCGTGGATCGCCGCACGGTCCTGGGCGGACTCGGCGCGCTGACACTCGGTGGCAGCGGAGCTTTCGCGGCCGTGCCGGCGCTGCCTTCGGCGCCGGTCGGCATCAACATCATCGATGTCGGCGGTGCGCTCGCGCTGATGCAGCAGGCCTTCGACGACTACCGCGCGAACAATCCCAAACTGGTTTCGCGCATCACCTATGTGAAGGCGCCGGCGCCGGAGCTGGCGAGCAAGATCAAGGCGCAGCAGGATGCCGGCCGCGCCGATCTGGACCTCGTGCTGACCGGCTCGGACGGCCTTGCCGCCGGCCTGGAACAGAATCTCTGGCTCAAGATTTTCCCGGATTTCGCCGAGAAATTCCCGAATCTCGAGCAGAACTACGAGCCTGCGGCGCTCAACCTGCACAAGATCCAGGGCGCGGGCTTCGGTACGGTGGTGAACTACTATCCGTCCGGGCCGCTGCTCGAATACATGCCGGACCGGGTCAAGCAGGTGCCGACCACGGCCGAGGAGCTGCTCGCCTGGGCGAAGGCGCACCCCAACAAGTTCATGTATGCGCGCCCGACCAATTCCGGTCCGGGGCGCACCTTCATGATGGGCCTGCCCTATATCCTCGGCGACAAGGACCCGCAGGACCCGGTCAATGGCTGGGACAAGACCTGGGCCTATCTCCAGGAGATCGGCGAGTATATCGAGTACTATCCGGCCGGAACCGGCGCGACGATGAAGGAGTTCGGCGACGGCTCGCGCGACATCATCATCTCGACCACCGGCTGGGACATCAATCCGCGCGCGCTCGGCATCGTGCCGAAGGAAGCGAAGATCCAGACGCTGAAGGGCTTCCACTGGGTCTCGGACGCCTTCTTCATGTGCGTGCCGAAGGGCATCCCGAACGATCGGCTCGCCGTCGTGCTCGACATCATGGCGCATGTTCTGACGCCGAAGATGCAGGCCTATTCCTATGACGAGGGCTATCTCTATCCGGGCCCGGCGGTGAAGGACGTGCCGCTGTCGCTGGCGCCGAAGCGCAGCCAGGAGGTGATCGCGGAGTTCGGCCGGCCCGAATATGCCGACCTCATCGCCAAGAACCCGATCGAACTGCCGCTGAAGCCCGACAGGATGGTCATCGCCTTCCGCAAATGGGACGAGCTGGTCGGCGCCAAGCGCAAGCGCTGATCCACGCCTCGCTTCCTTCGCTCCGCGCCGCCGTGGAGCGAGAGAAAGGCCCGGAAACCATCACGCGGTGCCGCCACCGGGGATGGTTTCCGGGCCGAATTGTTTTTGGCTCAGTTCACGCTGATTTTGTACCGAATCACGGCGTCATCCCGGGCCAAGCTCGGGATGACGTCGTGGTTCTGTGCCAGATCGGCAGGTTCAGCCGACGATCGAAGCGTCGTTTTCGGTTCGTCTCCAGAAGAGTCTGACGCCGCCTTCCGGGGTGGATTCGAGGCCTGGTACGGCTGCGAGGAGTTTCTGGGTGTAGGGGTGCCGGGGATTGTCGAAGATGTCGTCGCGGGGCCCTTCCTCGACGATGCGGCCGTCCTGCATGACGATGACGCGGTCTGCGACCTGCTCGACCACGCCGAGATCGTGGCTGATGAACAGGCAGGAGAAGCCGTGCTTCTTCTGGAGCTCGTCGAAGAGTTCCAGAACCTGCGCGCGCACCGTGACGTCGAGCGCCGAGACCGGCTCGTCGGCGATGACGAAGCTTGGTCGGCGCACGATCGCGCGGGCGATCGCGATGCGCTGGCGCTGGCCGCCGGAGAGTTCGTGCGGATAACGCTCGGCGAAGCCGTCGCCCAGGCCGACCTCGGCCAGCACCTCGGCGACGCGCGCCTTGCGATCGGCCGGGCTCATGTCGGGGACGAGCCTGAGCGGTTCCGCCACGAGCTGTTGAATCGTCATGCGCGGATCGAGCGAGGAGTAGGGATCCTGGAAGACCATCTGGCAGTTCAGCCGGTAGTCCCAGAAGGCCGCGTCGCTCTTCTCGATCGGCTTGCCGTTGAAGCGGATCTCGCCGCCGGTGGGCTTCACGAGGCCCGCGATCGACTGGCCGAGCGTGGTCTTGCCCGAGCCCGAGCCGCCGACCACTGCCACGACCTCACCCGGCTGGACGTCGATGCTGATGCCGTGGAGCGCGCGCTTGGCCTCGCCCTTGCGGAAGAAGCCCTGCCGGCCGGGATAGTCGACGACGAGATCGCTGACCGTGACGATCGGCATCCTGGCATCCGGTAGCAGGCGGGCCGGCAGGCGATGCGGCATCGCCGAGAGCAGCTTGCGGGTATAGGGGTACTGCGGCCGGGCCAGGATGTCCTCGCTTGCGCCTTGCTCGACCACGTCGCCCTGGCACATCACGACGATGCGGCTGCAATAGCGCGCGACCATGCCGAGATCATGCGAGATCAGCAGCACGGCGGTGTCGTTGGCCTTCGTCAGTTCGACCATCAGCTCCATCACGTCGCGCTGGACGACGGCATCGAGCGCGGTGGTCGGCTCGTCCGCGAGCAGCAAGGCCGGCTTCAGCAGCATCACCGAGGCCAGCATGATGCGCTGGCGCATGCCGCCGGAGAACTGGTGCGGATAGGCGGTGAGCGCCCCTTCCGGATCGCGCAGCCCCACGCGCCGGAGCATGTCGAGGATCAGCGCGCGACGCTGGGAGGCATCGAGCTTGCGGTGCAGCGCCAGACCTTCGTCGAGCTGGCGCCCGATCAGCATCGAGGGGTTAAGCGAGGTCATCGGCTCCTGGAAGACCATGCCGACCTTGGAGCCGCGCATCGTGCGCAGGTCCTTCGGGCTCATCGCCATCACGTCCTGGCCGTCGAAGCGGATCGTGCCGCCGTCCAGCCGGACCGCCGGCGGGATGAAGCCCATCACGGCCCGCGCGGCGAGCGTCTTGCCCGAACCGGATTCGCCGACGATGCCGACGATCTCGCCGGGGAAGACCTGGAAGGAGACGTCGTTGACCACGGTGCGGCCGGAGCCGCCGATCTTGAGCGTGAGATGGGCGACGTCGAGCAGAGGCGCTGTCTTGGTCATCGCGAGCCCCTCATCCGCGGGTCGAGCCGGTCGCGCACGGCGTCGCCGAGCAGGTTGATGCCGAGCAGGGTCAGCGAGATGGCGAGGCCCGGGAAAACGCCGAGCCAGACGGCCTGGCCGATATAGGGCCGCGAGCCCGCCAGCATGTTGCCCCAGGTCGGGGCCGGCGGCGGCACGCCGAGGCCGAGGAAGGAGAGTGCGCTCTCGGCCAGCAGCACATAGCCGAACATCGAGGTTGCGAGCACGGTCAAGGGCGCGATGCAGTTCGGCAGGATGTGGCGGGCCATGGTGAAGCCCTCGGAGTTGCCCATCACCCGCGAGGCGGCGATGAACTCGCGCTCGCGCAGCGAGAGCACCGTGCCGCGCACGACGCGGGCGACCGAGGGCGTATAGGCGATGCCGAGGGCTACGATGATGCCGTATTTGTTGGCGCCGACCACCGCGAGCAGGCCGAGCGCCAGCAATATCCCGGGGAAGGCCAGCAGCGCATCGTTGAAGGCCATGATGATGCGGTCGGTCCAGCCGCGCATGTAGCCGGAGAACAGGCCGATAACCGTGCCCATGATGACTGCGAGGGTGACGGTGAGGATCGAAATCCAGACCGAGGTCGCGGCGCCCGCCATCAGGCGGGAGAGCACGTCGCGGCCGAACTCGTCGGTGCCGAGCCAGTGCAGCGCTGAGGGCGCCGCGAGCTTCTCGCGGAAGGAGAGTTTGAGCGGATCATAGGGCGTCCAGAGCGCGCCGGTGCCTGCGGCGGCGAGCAGGATGCCGATCAGCGTGCCGCCGACGATCGCGTTGGGGGCGGGTAGCTTCATGCGGCCGGTCTTCTTCACGGAAGCGCCAGTGCCCGGGGTGCTGTTGCTGGTCATGGTGCCGTCATTGCTCATTGGGCGGTCACCCTTGGATCGAAGACCGGGTAGCAGAGGTCGATCACGAGGTTCACCAGCACATAGGTGAAGGCGACGAAGAGCATGCAGCCCTGGATCACCGGATAGTCGCGCGCGAAGATCGCATCGACGAGCAGGCGGCCCAATCCGGGGATGGTGAAGACGGTCTCGACCACCGCGATGCCGCCGAGCAGGTTGCCGAGCACGAGGCCGATCAGGGTCCAGGTCGGGCCGAAGGCGTTCTTGAAGGCATGGCGCCAGAGCACGGCGCGCTCCGACAGGCCCTTGGCGCGGGCATGGGTGATGTAGTCGAGCCGGAGCACCTCGAGCGTCGAGGCCCTCGCCATGCGCAGGATCACGCCGATCTCGTGCAGGAACAGCGTCAGGATCGGCATGACCAGGTAGAGGATGCCGGCCCAGGGATTCTCCGCGATCGAGACATAGCCGACGACCGGCAGCCATTCGAGCTTGAGCCCGAAGAACAGCAGCAGGAGCAGGCCGAGCCAGAAGGTCGGGATCGAGAGCAGGAGGGTCGCGGTCGCGACGAGGCCAAGGTCCAGCGCGGAATCCTGCTTCCAGGCGGCGACGACACCGGCCGGCACCGCGACGCAGCTCGCCAACAGCACCGCGACCAGCACGATCTGGGCCGAAACCCAGAAGCGCTGCAGGATCAGCGGCAGCACCGCCTGCTGCGAGGAGATCGACTGGCCGAAATCGCCGGTCAGCACATTGCCGAACCAGATGCCGAACTGAACCGGCAGCGACTGGTCGAGACCGAGCCGGGCCCTGAGATCGGCAAGGCTCGCCGGCGTCGCGAGATCGCCAAGCATCAGCTGGGCCGGATCGCCCGGGATCAGGCGGATCAGCACGAAGACCGACACCGCCACGATCAGCAGCGTCGGAACCGCCATCCCTATCCGCGTCAGCGCAAACCGAAACATCAAAGGCCCTCCCAAGCCTCGGGACAAACTCCGGCCCCGCCTCGCGACGGAGCCGGATCACGCCTCACTTCGAGACGCTGACCTCCCAGAGGCGCAACTGGGACGCCCAGGGCGTCACGCCGCTCACCTTCTTGGAATGGGCGATGATGTCGAGGTCGTTATGGGTGAAGATCGTCGGGACCTGATCCAGGAAGCGCTTGTGCAGGTCGTCGAAGATCTTCTGGCGCTCGGCGGTATCGGTCACCACCATCGACTTCTGGATCAGCGCGAGAGCTTCCGGCTCCTCCCAGATCTTGCGCGGCTGCTTGTCCTTCGGGCCGGAGATCTGCTCGAAGCCCAGCGCGGGGTCGAAGCGGCTCGAATAGGAGAAGGACTGCATCTGGTAGTTGCCCTTGTTGTAGCGATCCAGCTGCGTCGCCCATTCCAGCACCTCGATCTCGGCATTGATGCCCACCGCCTGCATCATCGCCTGGGCGATGACGGCAGTGTTGAAGCTCGGCACCGAGGAGCGCTTGTTGGCGAGGATGACGATCTTCTCGCCCTTGTAGCCGGCCTTCTGCAACAGGGCCTTGGCGGCGGCGGGGTCGTATTTGAAGCCCTGCTTCTCGACGTCGCCGTAATATTTCGAGGTCATGTAGATCGGCGAATTGTTGGGCTTGCCGAGGCCGTTGGTGACGTTTGCGACCAGCTCGGGGAAGTCGATCGCGGCGGCGATCGCCTGGCGCAGGGCCTGGTTCTTCATGACCGGGTCGCGCGTCTGGATGATCAGGCTGTGGCGGACCGGGTTCGGCGCGATCGCCAGCGTCAGGTTCGGCGCGTTCTTGAGATCGGGAACGTCCGATTCCGGCATCAGCGCCATGTCGAGCGAGCCCGAGAGCAGGCCGGCCTTCACCGTCGCCGCGTCGGGGATGACCATGAAGCGGGCTTCCTTCACCAGCGGGCGCTTGGAGCCGATATAGCCGTCGCGCTTGTCGCCTTTGGGCGAGACATACTGGTCGAAGGCGAGAAGCTGGACCGACTGGCTGCGCTTCCACTCACCGAGCCTGAAGGGGCCGGTGCCGATCGGCTTGTCCCAGCTGCCATCGGCTTTGACGGAGTCCTTGTGGATCACGGCGGTGCCGCCGCAATCGGCGCGGGCCAGCGTGTCGAGGAAGAGGCCGTTCGGCTCGTTCAGCTCCATGACGAAGCTGTCGGCATCGGGGGCCTTGGCCGAGACGACCTTGAGGCCGTTGCGCCCGTCGAAATCGGAGAGGCAGCGCCAGTCCGTCTTCGGATCCATGTAGCGGGTCCAGCTCCACAGCACGTCGGCCGAAGTCATGGTGGCGCCGTTATGGAACTTCACGCCCTTGCGCAGCGTGAAGGTATAGGTCTTGCCGTCAGGCGAGATCTCGACCTTCTCGGCCAGCAGCGGGCCGACCGAGCCGTCCTCGGCATAGCCGACGAGACCCTCGACCATATGCAGCACGACGGAATCGGTGTTGCCGTCGCGGTTCACGCCCGGATTCGTCGAGCGGATGTCGGCGTTGAGAACGGCCGTCAGCGTCTGGGCCTGCAGGGCGCCGGCCGAGAGGGCGAGCAGGGCGGCGGAGGTGAAGAGGCGTTTCATGATGGTTCCCCTGTTGTTCGTATGATCGTTCAACCGGCCTTGCGGGCGGCGCGGATGCGGCCGAGCTCGCCGGCGAAGAAATCCTCGACGACCGGCACGACCTTGACGCCGTCATGCGGCGTGTTCGGCACGAGGTCGAAGCGGGCGGCGATGCCGTGCGCGGCGAAATTGTCACGCAGGCTCGCCAGCCGCTCCGGCCGGTTGGTGCCGGCATGGTTGGCGTCCGGCATCCAGTTGCGGCCGCCCGGCTTGTGGGTGATCTCCCAGGTTTCCAGATCGGCGGCGCCGACGACCATCTGCACCGCGACCTGCTTCATCGCGGGAACGTCGAGCTCCTGGCCGAAGAGTTCGGCGAAGTTGCGCGTGCCGACCCACCAGTCGCGGCTGGGATCGAGCAGCGTGACCGAGCCCGGCGCGCCGATCGAGACGCCCCAGAGCCGCTGGGGCTGCAGCATCAGGAAGCGATGGGCGAAATGGCCTCCGCCGGAATAGCCGAACAGGCCGAAGCGATCGAAGGCGATGCCATAACGCTCTGAGACCTCCTCGACGATGGCGAGCAGGACCTGATCGTAGCGGAGATTGCCCTCGCGCATGTATTTGAAGCCGTCGCGATAGCCGTCGCCCATCACGCCGATCGGGAAGAGCGGCGCCAGGATGATGCAGTTGTTCCAGCGGGCGAAGGCCGCGAAGGCGTCGCGATAGCCGGTGAAGCCGCGGCCGGTGCCGTGCATCGCGACGACCAGTTCCGGCCTCTCGCCGTCCTGGCCCAGTGTCGGCGGGACATAGAGGCAATAGGGAAAGCGCGGATCGTGCTTCGAGGCATAGATCGAAGTCGGGCCGTACTCGTAGAGCGCCTTGGCGCGGGCGGCCGCCTCGGCGTCGGGCTTGGCGGGCTGTTCTGCCACGGCGTTCACGGGCTCTCTCCTATGGCGAAATTATTGGCGCCAATTATGTTGCATGGTATGGTTCGCCTCGCAACCATCTTCTTCCGTGCCGCGCGAATCCTGCTAGAGAACCCGTTATGACCGAGCGGAAACGCAAGAACACCGGCACGCGGCGCGCCATGCTCGCCAACGAGATCGCACAGGCGATCCGGCTGCGCGCGTTCCGGCCGGGCGAGTGGCTGCGCCAGATCGACCTCGAGGAGCGTTTCCAGGCGACGCGCTTCGACGTGCGCAGCGCGCTCGACGAGCTCGCCGTGCGCAAGACGATCGAGCATGTCCCGAACCGGGGCTATCGCGTCGCCGAGGTCGACCTGAAGACCTATGAGGAGATCCTGGCGACGCGCGTCATCCTGGAGCGGGCCACGGTGGAAGGCGTCGTCGCGCGGATCGACGCGACCGCGATCGCGCGGCTGGACGAACTCGCGGCGCAGTTCTCCGCGGCGGTCACGACCGGCAGCCGGACCGAACAGAGCGAGATCAACCGCGCCTTCCATCAATTCATGTATTCCTTCTGCGGCAACGCCGTGCTGGAGGAGATGATCTGGAGCCTGCGCGACCGCGGGCGCGGCTCGCAGATCACGGTGTGGAGTTCGCACGAACTGCTCCAGAAGAGCGATCGCGAGCATCGCGCGATGATGGCTGCCCTGAAGGCGCGCGACGCAGGAGCGCTGGCGGCGCTGATCGCGACGCATATCATCAAGGGTGCACCTGTCGGCCCAGCTCCGGTCGAGCCGGGCTGAGCCGCGTGAAACCCGGCCAGCGCGTCGGCAGGAGGGCGGCGCCGACCTGATCGCGGAGAAGGATCGGCGGCAGCTGTCAGCGGCGCGACTGCCGGTTCGAGCATGTTCTGGAGAAGGACATGCCCTGTTGTCGGATGCCGGAAGCGAGGAGAGCGGCGCTTACTCGCCGAGGCTGACTTCCCAGGCGCGGGGCAGCGACATCAGCGTCGAGGCATAGCCCTTGACCTTGGTGCTGGTGGCGCCGCCGACGATGCCGTTATAGAGCATCACCATCGGCACTTCCGCGAGGAAGCGCTTGTGCAGCTCGTCGAAGATCTTCTGGCGCTCGCCCTTGTCGGCGACGATCATCGACTTCTCGAGCAGGGCCTGGACCTCGGGATTGTCCCAAAGCTTGCGCGGCTGCTTGTCCTTCGGGCCGGTCATCGATTCGAAGCTCAGCGCCGGGTCCATGCGGCCGGAATAGGGGAAGGCCTGCATCTGGTAGGTGCCCTTGCTGTAGCGGTCGAGCTGCGTCGCCCATTCCAGCACCTCGATCTCGACATTGAGGCCGGCGGCCTTGAGCATCTGCTGCGCGATCACGGCCGCGTCGAAGCTCTGCGGATAGCGCTTGTTGGCAAGCATGACGATCTTCTCGCCCTTGTAGCCGGCCTCGGCGAGCAGCTTCTTCGCCGCGGTGGGATCGTATTTCCAGCCCTGCTTCTCGACGGGGCCGTGATAGGCGGAGAGCACCGGCACGATCGAGTTGTTGGGCGTGCCCAGCCCGTCCGTGACCGCCGCGACCAGCTCTTTGCCGTCGATCGCCGCGGCGATGGCCTGGCGCAGCTTGACGTTCTGGAGAACAGGGTCGCGGGTCTGCATGATCAGGCCGACGAGGCCCATGCTGGAGACCACCGAGGTGCGGATCTTGTCGTTCGCCTTCAGCTCGGCGATGTCGGAATTGGCGGCGTCGGGCAGGATGTCGATATCGCCGCGCACGAGGGCGGCATTCGCCGTCGCGCTGTCGGGGATGACGAGGAAGCGCACTTCGTCGACAAGAGGCTTCTTCGCGCCGGTCAGCCCGTCGATCTTGCCGGGCAGCGCGGCGTAGTCGGCGAAGCGTTCCAGGCGGATCGATTCACCGCGCTTCCACTCTGCGAACTTGAACGGCCCGGTCCCGACCGGCTTGTCGAAGGAGCCGTCGGCCTTGAGCGAATCCTTGTGCAGAATGCCGGTCATGGCACAGTCGGTGCGGGCGAGCGAGGCGAGGAAGAGCGCGCTCGCCTTGTCGAGATTGAAGACCACGGTGTTTGCGTCGGGCGCCGAGACCTTCTCGACCTTGACCTGGCCGCGGCCGTCGAATTCCGAGAGACAGCGCCACTCGGTCTTCGGGTCCATGTAGCGGTTCCAGCTCCAGAGAACGTCGGCCGAGGTCAGGGCCGCGCCGTTATGGAACTTCACGCCCTTGCGCAGCGTGAAGGTGTAGCTCTTGCCGTCCGGCGAGATGTCGATCTTCTCGGCCAGCAGCGGCTTGGGCAGGGAGTCCTCGCCATAGGCGACGAGGCCCTCGACCATCTGCAGGACGACGCCGTCCGTGTTGTGGTCGCGGTTGACGCCCGGATTGATCGAGCGGATGTCGGCGCGCAACTGGATCCTGAGCGTGCTTGCCTCTGCGGTCTGGACGAGCCCGCCGCACAGCAGCGCGGCGGCAAGGGCGGTGGTCCTGGTGGTTCGGCGCATCATGTTCCCCTGTTGTTTTTCGGTTGTGACGCGGTGCCGGCGATTTACTCGGCTGCTTGCGCGAGCA
This sequence comes from Bosea sp. ANAM02, assembly GCF_011764485.1. Taxonomy (NCBI): domain Bacteria; kingdom Pseudomonadati; phylum Pseudomonadota; class Alphaproteobacteria; order Hyphomicrobiales; family Alloboseaceae; genus Allobosea; species Allobosea sp. ANAM02. The sequence continues at coordinate 476,789 of NZ_AP022848.1, forward strand.
GCACGGGCTCCTCGGTCAGGCTGTAGCGGGTGAAGACGCGGTTCTGGGCCGGCAGCGGCGCGACCTCCATGATCCCTTTCGCCGGTTGCATGATCACCATGGCGACGGTGGCCGAGAGATTGCCGGCCTCGTTCGGGCGCACCGGGCGGCAGACCGAATGGGGCGTCAGGAAATCGTCGAAGAAGGCCTGCTTGAGATCGTCGACGGTCAGCTTGCGGCCGGCTTCGTCGAGCAGCTTGCGGACGCGCCAGTCGCGATAGAAGCTCTCCGGCACGCGCGGAATGCCGGTATCCCTGATCTTGGTCAGGGCGATCTGGCCGACCCAATGGTTGGCGTGCACGATCATGCCGTCCTGCGGGTAGAGCGGGAAAGCCTCGTCTGGGGCGCATTCGAAATCGATGCCGAAGCCCTTCACGGTCGAGAGCATCATGTTGTTCGAGCAGGCCTTCGGTGTGGTCGCCACGGCCTTGATCGCGAAGGCGAGATGCTCCTGCTCCAGCACCTTGCGGCGGATCAGGGCGAGCGGCACGCCTCCTTGCGTGAAATCACGCTCGGATTCGAGATAGTTCGCGGTGATCGAGATGCCGGCCGCGTTCATGCCGCAGCGGGCGAGGCCGCCGGCCTCGACGAAGGTCAGGAAATCCGGTCCATCGGTGCGGCGCACGCGCAGCACGATCGCGGTCTCCGCGCATTCGGCCTTCCAGTCCCAGTTCTGGCCGTGGATCAGTTCGCCCGAGGCGCTGCGCTCCGGCAGGATGATCGCGCCGGTGCAGCCGTCGTCGAGCTCCTCCTGGGCCTCGATCGGCTTGTTCTTGACGAGGCGAGCCTTGGCGATGACCTCGGTGCGGGCATTGACCATGACGATGTCTTCGAGCGCGACGCCGGCGCCATCGGCGATGCCGCGCATCTCCTCGATGTAATGCGCGCCGAAATGTTCGATCTCGCGCGCGAACTCGGTGATCAGGGCCGATTTCGCGGCGGCATCGTAGCCGAGCTCGCCGAGCTGGCCGCCATAGAGCTCGATCGAGCGCTTGACGCGCTGCGGCACGGCCGCGCCGTGCTGGCGCCCGCGCTCATAGGGCGTGCCGGACACATCGACGAAGGGGCAGGGCTGGACCATGGCGCATATCTTTCCGGTATGCTGGCGGGAGATCGTGCTGTAATGTATTTCATCAACAACTAAAACAATCAAGGGCCTTTCCCGATGGCGGCGCCGACCCGGCTGCAACAGGAGATCGCCGAACGCATCCTGCAGCTCGTGCGCGACGACGCGCTGGCGGCGGGTGCCTGGCTCAACGAGAACGCGACGGCGAAACGGCTCGGCGTGTCGCGCACACCCGTGCGCGCCGCGCTGGATCATCTCGCCGAGCAGGGCGTGGTACGCCGGCATCTCAACAAGGGTATCGAGCTGATCCAGCTTCCGGCGGCGAACGAGAGCGCCCGCCCGCCGGAGACGCTGGACCTCGCGATGGTCAGGCTGGCGCACGAGCGCGAGAACGGCCTGCTGCCGGACGAGGTCTCGGAGCTTGAGGTGATGCGACGCTACGAGCTCGGCCGGCCCGAGGCACAGAAGCTGCTCGCGCGCCTCGCCGATCTCGACATGGTCGAACGCAAGCCGGGCTATGGCTGGCGCTTCCTGCACGAGCCGCGCGACCAGCGCCTGCGCGACGAGAGCTACCGCTTCCGCCTGCTGATCGAGCCGATGGCGATGCTTGAGCCCGGCTTCCGGCTCGATCCCGGCTGGATCGCCGAGATGCGCACGCGGCATGTCGAGTCGCTCAAGCGGCCCTGGCGGGAAGCGTCCAGCATCGCCTTCTACGAGATGAATGCCGACTTTCACGAAGGGCTGGCCGCGGCCACCGGCAACCGCTTCTTCCATTCGGCGATGCGGCGTCAGAACCAGCTCCGGCGCCTGTCGAACTACGACTGGGACCAGGGCATGGAGCGCGTGCGGGTGAACTGCGCCGAGCATATGGCCATGCTCGACCATCTGGAGGCCGGCGAGAACGAGGTCGCCTCGGCATTGATGCGTAGCCATCTGATGCGCGCAAGCAAGCTCAAGCGGATGATCAGGGTGGAGGAGACGGGCCGCTGAAGCGCCTCAGCCCGCTCATTGGATGGCTGCCCTGTCGGCGAGACGGTTGACCCGGCGGCGATTTGGGCCAGCAATGGCGGCAATCCGAATCCGACAGGTCGAGTGCCATGACGATCCATCAGCCTCCGCAAGCCATCGATCCCGCCAAGCTCGACAAGCTGGCCGAGGTCGCCATCCGCGTCGGCCTCAATCTCCAGCCGGGGCAGGACCTGTTCCTGACCGCGCCGGTCGCGGCGCTGCCGCTGGTGCGCCGCATCGCCGAGCACGCCTACAAGGCCGGCGCCGGCATCGTCACGCCGATGCTGTCCGACGAGGAGGTGACGCTGGTGCGCTATCGCTTCGCGCCGGATGCGAGCTTCGACAAGGCGCCGGCCTGGCTCTACAAGGGCGTCGCCGAGGCGTTCTCGGCCAATACCGCGCGGCTCGCCATCGTCGGCGACAACCCGATGCTGCTGGCGAACGAGGACCCGGCCAAGGTCGGGCGTGCCAGCAAGGCCAATTCGCTGGCCTATCAGCCGGCGCTGGAGAAGATCGCCGGCTTCGACATCAACTGGAACATCCTGGCCTATCCGAGCGCGGCCTGGGCCCGGCAGGTGTTCCCGGACGATGCCGAGGAGGTCGCGGTCGGCAAGCTGGCGGAGGCGATCTTCTCGGCTTCGCGCATCGATCAGGCGGACCCTGTCGCGGCCTGGTCTGTGCATAACGCGGCGCTGCGGGCGCGCCGCGACTGGCTGAACGGCCAGCGCTTCGCCGCGCTGCATTTCACCGGGCCGGGAACCGACCTGACCGTGGGCCTAGCCGATGGCCATGACTGGCAGGGCGGCGCCTCGCCGGCCAGGAACGGCATCGTCTGTAATCCGAACATCCCGACCGAAGAGGTTTTCACGACCCCGCATGCGCGCCGGGTCGAGGGCCATGTCTCCAGCACCAAGCCGCTCTCCTATCAGGGCTCTTTGATCGACGAGATCCAGGTGCGCTTCGAAGGCGGGCGGATCGTCGAGGCCAAGGCCGCGCGCGGCGAGGCCGTGCTGAACAAGGTGCTCGACACCGACGAGGGCGCGCGCCGGCTCGGCGAGGTCGCGCTCGTGCCGAACTCCTCGCCGATCTCGAAGAGCGGCATCCTGTTCTACAACACGCTCTTCGACGAGAACGCGTCCTGCCATATCGCGCTCGGGCAGTGCTATTCGAAATGCTTCGTCGACGGCGCGAGCCTGACGCCAGAGCAGATCGCGGCGCAGGGCGGCAACAAGAGCCTGATCCATATCGACTGGATGATCGGCTCTGGCGCGGTCGATATCGACGGCGTGCATGCGGACGGCCGGCGTGTGCCGGTGTTCCGCAAAGGCGAGTGGGCCTGAGCGAGGGAGGCAGCGGACCTCTCCGTTATGGTCGGGCTTGTCCCGACTATCCACGTCCTCACTGGCTGAGCGTCGTGTTGAAGGCGCGGATGCTCGCCACAAGGGCGAGCATGACGGCGTATTGTTTTTCAGCCGGCGTTCGCCCTGAGCCAATCCCCCAGCGACGGGCGGCGATGCCCGTCGCGTCCGGTCGTGGCGGGCGCGGCGACCATCGCGTTGAGCACGGCTTCCTGCGTCGCCTCGGTAGCGGCGCGGAAGAGCGTGTCGATGCGGTTCTCGTTGAGGGCACGCAACGGCACGAGATCATCAGGCTGATCGTGATCGACGGGACAGGCCGTGGTGAAGGCGACGGCGATGTCGCCGCTGCCATTGCCCCAGAAGGCGCCGAGCCGGGCGAGGCCTGCGCCGCCGCGCCGCGCGATGCGCTGCAACTGGCGTGATTCCAGCTGCACATCGGTCGCGATGACCAGGATGACCGAGCCGCGCTCGGCCTGCGGCTTCGCCTCCGGCGGAACCGGGCGGCGGCCGTCGGGCAGGACGAGATCGCCGGCATTGCCGAAATTGGCCAGCGCCAGCAGGCCGAGCGTGTGCTCGACACCGTCGAGTTCGAAGCGGCGCGAGGCCGTGCCGATGCCGCCCTTGAAGCCGAAGGCGCTCATGCCGGTGCCGGCGCCGACGGCGCCTTCCGCGACGGGGCCTGAGGCCGCTGCATCGAGTGCGGCGAAGGCGTGGGCCTCGGTCAAAGCGCGGGCGCGGATGTCGGAGAGATAGCCGTCATTGCATTCGAGCACGACAGGATTGACCGTGCCGGTCTGCAGGCCGATGTCGGGATTATCAGCGAGCGCGCGGGTTACCAGCGCGTCGAAGCCGGTGCCGACGCTCAAGGTATTGCCGAGCAGGAGCGGCGTCTCGATCTGGCCGAGTTCGGCGAGCTGCATCAGCCCGGCGCTCTTGCCGAAGCCGTTGATGATGTCGACCGCGGCGCGCACCTTCCGGCGGAACAGGTTGCCGTCATGCGGCAGCAGGGCGGTGAAGCCGGTGCGGAGATCGCCTTCGTTCAGGGTGAAATGGCCGAGCTTGACGCCGGGCACGTCGGTGATCGCGTTGAGGGGACCGGGCTGCTGGATGCCGCAGGTGAGGCCGAAATCGCGAAGGCGCTGGGTCATAGCATGGTCCGGTAAGGCGAGGCTGGATCAGCGCGGCAGGCTCGTGCCGAGCCCCTGCGCGCGGGCTTTCTCGACGACGAGATGGGCGAGCGCGAGATCGGCTAGCGCGACGCCGCGGAAGCAGAAGAAGGAGCGCCCGGTCGGCGCGGTCGGGTGCGGGGCGGCGGCCAGCTCCGTCATGTCATGGCCGAAGCTGACGGTCGTGACCGGATTGCCCGCAGCGTCGTAAGGCGCGCGCGACTGTTCGAGGCTATCGGTCGCCAGCACGTCGAAGGCGGGCAGCGTTTCGGGCAGCCAGCTCCGGCCGGTGTCGACCGCGGCGGCGAAGGCGATGGGCTTCAGGCGCCGTGCGTCGAGAAAGGGCGCCATGCCGGGGCCGCCCGGCACCATCGAGATCACGATATCGCTCTGCGCTAGCAGGGCGTCGGCATCATCAAGCACCTGCGCCGTGAGACCGGCCACGCGCGCCGCTTCCGCGAGCCGTTCGGCCGAGGCACGGCTGCGGCTGATAGCCAGAGCCGTCGTCAGGCCGGGATAGAGCGCGCGGAAGGCGGCAAGATGGGCATGGGCCTGCAAGCCGCAGCCGACGAAGCCGATAGTGCGGGGCGCGGGCGGTGCGAGGCGTGAAGCGGCGGCGGCGGTGATTGCGGCCGTGCGGATCAGCGTGATCTCGTCGCCGTCGAGGATCGCGCGCGGCATGCCCGTCGCATAGTCGTTCACGCAGATCAGCGCGCTGACGGCGGGCAGCGAAGAGCCTGCCGCGACCGGCGCCATCGCGACCCATTTCACCGTGGCGATCTGCTGGGCGGATGAGGCGGCCGTCATGGCCTGGAAGCCGTGGCCTGGCCCGAGCATCAGCGCCGTCTTCGGGATGCTCCGGTTCAGCCCGGCGGCATGGTCGCGAAAGCCCTGCAGCACGGCCTCGCGCGCTTCGTGGGGCGAGATCGCCAGCGCCCGGACGTCGTCGCGCGAAAGATACAGAAGGCCGTCGCTCATCCGATGATCTCCATGGCGGCTCCAAGATCGGAACTGACAAGGAAGCCGGGATACAGCCAAGGGAAACCGGCGTCGAGGCACCCGTTTCTCGCTCACCTTACGGAAGGTGCTTGCGGTCACAGGATTGACATCTTTGTTAACTCGCGTATTTTCCCTTTTACTGCAACTCAAGTTCCAAAAAATGGAACTCTAAGGATCAGCCGCGATGTCCATCCTGTCATCGGCCGTGGATGTGCTTCGCTGTTTTTCCAGCACGCGCCACGACGTGACGGTGACGGATCTGGTCACGTTGCTGGGCATGCCGAAGAGCAATGCCTCGCGCCTGCTCAGGGCGATGCGCGACGAGGGGCTGCTGGAGACCGTCGGCGAGAGCAAGCGTTATCGGCCCTCGCTTCTGCTCAACCAGGTCGGCCATCTCTATCGCTTTGCGGCATCGCTGATCGACCGCGCCGATGCCGTGGTCGGCGATATCTCGGACCGGATCGGCCATACCGGCTATGTCAGCGTCCGCCGCGGCACGGATATCGTCGCGGTCACCGCCCATCCCGGTCGCCATGCGCTGAGGGTCGTCACCTCGATCGGTGATCGCATTCCGGCTTTCGCCTCCAGCACCGGCCGGGCCCTGCTCGCCCGCCTGCCCGACGATCAGGTCAGCGCTCTCTATCCGGCCGGCTTCACCCCGCCCTCCGAGACCGCGCCGCGCGACCTGAGCGACCTGCTCGATCGCCTGGCGCAGATCCGTGAGGAAGGCTTCGCCGAATCCCGCGACGAGGCGGTGCGCGGCGTGCGCGCGCTCTCGGTCGCCGTCGGCGATCCCGCGACCGGCGACGAGGTCGCGCTCTGCCTGTCCTTTCCCGCTGCGACGGTCGAGCCGGCCGAGCGGATCGCCATCATCCGTTCGCTGGGAGAGGGCGCCGCCGGGATCGCGGCCCTGACCCATGACAACCGCTTCTGCCCCTTGAACCTTTCAATCGCGGAGACCGCTCCATGAGCAATCGTTGGCGTATCGGCTTCGACATCGGCGGCACCTTCACAGACTTCATCCTGTACGATTCGCAGGAGCGTTCGGTCCGGCTGCACAAGCGCCTGACCACGCCGCACGACCCCTCCGAGGCGGCGCTGATCGGCCTCGGCGAACTCACCGAAATGGCCGGGATCACGCTGGCCGATGTCGGCGATATCGTCCATGGCACGACGCTGGTCACCAATGCCGTGATCGAGCGCAAGGGCTCCAAGCTCGGCCTGATCACCACCAGGGGTTTCCGCGACATCCTCGAAATGGGGACGGAGCAGCGCTACGACATCTACGACCTGTTCCTGACCTTCCCCGATCCGCTGGTCTCGCGCGAGCATCGCCTCGAAGTGACCGAGCGTATCGACCGCGACGGCCAGGTCGTAACCGCGCTCGATGCGGAAGCCGTGCGCAAGGCCGCCCGCGAGCTGGAAGCCGCCGGTTGCGAGGCGATCGCAGTCTGTTTCCTCAACAGCTACCGCAACCCGGCGCATGAGCAGGAAACCGGCAGGATCGTCCGCGAGACCTGCCCGGATTTGACCGTCTCGCTGTCGAGCGAGGTCGTAGCCGAGATCTGGGAATACCAGCGCTTCGTCACCACCGCCGCGAACGCTTATGTCCAGCCACTGATGCGCCGCTACCTTCACCGGCTGGAGCGCGAGCTGGCGGCGCGCGCCTTCACCGGCGCGCTCCGGCTGATGCATTCGGCCGGCGGCCTCGTCTCCCCCGAGACGGCGCGCACCTTCCCGATCCGCCTGCTCGAGAGCGGCCCGGCCGGCGGCGGCCTCGCCACGGCCCTGTTCGGCGAGCTCGCCGGCCATAAGGACGTGATCTCCTTCGACATGGGCGGCACCACCGCCAAGGCCTGCATGATCGAGGACGGCCGCGCCGAGATCGCGCCGATGCTGGAGGCCGGCCGCGTCAACCGCTTCGCCAAGGGCTCCGGCCTGCCGATCAAGGCGCCCGTCATCGACATGATCGAGATCGGTGCCGGCGGCGGCTCGATCGCCGCGATCGACGAGGTCGGCCTGCTTAAGGTCGGTCCGCATTCGGCCGGCTCCGACCCGGGCCCGGCCTGCTACGGCATGGGCGGCACCAAGCCGACCGTGACCGACGCCAATCTCGTGCTCGGCTATTACGATCCCGGCTTCTTCCTGGGTGGACGCATGGCGCTCGACCTTGAGGCGGCGCGCAAGGCCGTCTCGACGGTTGCCGCGCCGCTCGGTCTCTCGATCGAGGAAGCCGCCTGGGGCATCCACAAGGTCGTGGTCGAGAGCATGGGTGCGGCTGCCCGCGTCCATCTCGTCGAGAAGGGCAAGGACCCCCGCCACTACGCGATGGTCGGCTTCGGCGGGGCTGGCCCGGCCCATGCCGTCGACGTCGCCCGCGTGCTCGGCGTCAGGCAGGTCATCATCCCGCCGGCTTCCGGAGCGGCTTCCGCGCTCGGCTTCCTCGCGGCGCCGCTCTCCTTCGACATGGTGCGCTCGCTGCCGGTCGAGTTCTCCGAGGGCTTCGACGCGGCTTCCGTGAATGCCGTGCTCCGCGATCTCGAGGTCGAGGGCCGCAAGCACCTGACCGAGGCCGGCGTGAAGCCCGGCGACGTCACGGTCGAGCGCACGGCCGATATGCGCCTCGTCGGCCAGATGCACGACATCTCCGTGCCGCTTCCGGCCGGGACGATCGATGCGTCGAGCCTGGAGGCCATCCGCGCGGCGTTCAGCAAGGCCTATTCCGCCCGCTACACCTCGGTCTATGAGGGTGCCAGGCTGGAGGCGATCAACTTCCGCGTCCGCTGCGCCGGCCCGGTGCCGACGCTCTCGCTTTCCGGCGCGGCCGGCGGCGGCGACGCCACGAACAAGGTCAAAGGCACCCGCAAGGCCTGGTTCGAAGGAGGCTGGAGCGAGGCCTCGGTCTATGACCGCTATGCGCTGCGCTCGGGCGACACCGTCCAGGGTCCGGCGATCATCGAGGAGCGCGAATCGACCACGATCGTACCGCCCGGCGACAGCGTCAGCATCGACGACGTCCTGAACCTCATCGTTCATGTCGCCCAGCCCAACGCGGCCGAGACGACGATCACCGCCGACATGCCGCTGGCCGAGGCCGCGCGCCGGATCGAGGCCGATCCGATCTCGCTGGAGATCATGTGGAGCCGGATGATCAACGTCGTCGAGGAGATGTGGCTGACGGTGTGCCGCACCGCATTCTCGCTGGTGATCTCGGAGGCTCAGGATTTCGCCTGCGAACTGCTCGACCCGGAAGGCGAGACGCTGGCGCATTCGCCCCGCGCCATGCCGGTGTTCAACCTGACGCTGCCGCGCGCGGTCAAGGCGCTGCTGAAGCGCTATCCGGCGCAGACGCTGAAGCCCGGCGATGTGCTCATCACCAACGATCCCTGGCTCTGCGCCGGCCATCTCTTCGATATCGCGGTGGTCACGCCGGTCTTCCTCGGGGAGCGTGTCGTCGGCCTGATGGGCACGGTCGGCCATGTCTCGGATATCGGCGGCACCAAGGATTCGCTCCGGGCTCGCGAGATCTACGAGGAAGGCTTCCAGATCCCGCCGATGAAGCTCTACGAGGCCGGCCGGATCAACGAGACGCTGGTGCGCCTGCTCGGGGAGAACGTGCGCAATTCCGAGCAGGTTCTCGGCGACCTCCACTCCTTCGTCGCGGCCAATGCGATCGGCGCCGAGCGGCTGCAGTCCTTCCTCACAGATTACGGCATGCAGGACCTCCGGGCGCTCGCCCATGTCGTGCAGAGCCGCTCGGAGAAGGCGATGCGCGAGGCCATCCGCGCGCTTCCGGACGGCACCTATCACGGCACGGTCTCGAACAACCCGCTGGGCACGCCGATGCACTATCCGCTGGCGCTGACGGTGAAGGACGACACGATCCATCTCGACTTCGCCGGCGCCCCGCCGCAACTGCCGCAGGGCGGGCTGAACTGCACGCTCAACTACACGATGGCGCATGCGACCTATCCGCTGAAATGCATGCTGACGCCGTCCGTGCGCGGCAATGCCGGCTGCTACCGCGCCTTCTCGGTCGATGCGCCAGAGGGCTCGATCCTGAACTGCGACAAGCCGCTGGCGGTGAACCTGCGGACCCGCACCGGCTGGTATCTGGCGCCGAACATCTTCCGCGCCTTGTCCAAGGCGGCGCCGAAGCAGGTCCAGGCCTTCACCGGCCTTCCCGTCGCGGCGAGCGTCTATGGCCGCGACGCCGCCGGCGACACCTATTCCGACATGCTCTTCTGCGGTGGCGGCCAGGGCGGCTCGGCCCAGGGCGACGGTAAGTCGGGCCTGCTCTACCCGACTTCCGCCGCGAACACCTCGATCGAGACCTTCGAATCGCGGGTGCCGGTGCTGGTGGTCGAGAAGGCCTATCTCACGGACTCGGGCGGCGCCGGCCAGCATCGCGGCGGCCTCGGCCAGCGCGTGCGCCTGCGCAAGCTCTCGGATGACGGGTTGCCGACGCTGGTCTCGCTCTATCCGGAGGGGGTCGACAACCCGATTCTCGGCCTGTTCGGCGGCAAGGCCGGCGGCGGGGCGTCCGGCCGGGTCATCGACGAGCAGGGCCATGTCCTCAGGGATGTCGGCACCGGCGATCTCGTCCAGGTCCGGCAGTCGCATGAGATCGTCGAGCTCGTGCTCGCGGGCGGTGCCGGCTACGGCCCGGCCTCCGAGCGCTCGCGGGATGCCATCGCGCGCGACATCGCGCTCGGGCTGGTCTCACCGGACGCCGCCAGGCGCGATTACGGCGTGCAGGGCGCGCATGCCACGCAGGATGTCGGCGAGGCCAAGGCCGGCATCCTGGTTGCCTGAGCGGCAGGGGCCACAACGCAAACGCCCGGCAAGGGCCATAGAGGGGACTGAGGCATGACCAATCCAAACGAGGGGGTGCCTCAGAAGCACCCCAGTCTGTTCGAGCCGGCGACGCTCGCGCTCATCGCCGTGCTCTGCGTCTTCGGCGCGATCATCGGGATGCAGCTTCTGGTGTCGCTCGGCATCACCGCCAATACCTCGCTGATCGGCGCGCTCGCCGCCATGGCGCTGGCGCGCGTGCCGCTCGCGATCTTCGCGCGCTACCGCTCGATCCATGTGCAGAACCTGGCCCAGAGCGCGATCTCCTCGGCCACGTTCGGCGCGGCGAACAGCCTGCTCCTGCCGGTCGGCATCCCGTGGCTGCTCGGCCGGCCGGACCTCGTGCTGCCGATGCTGGCGGGCGCCTTCTTCGCGATGCTGCTCGACGGCTACCTGCTCTACCGGATGTTCGATTCCCGCGTCTTCCCGGCGACGGGCGCCTGGCCGCCCGGCGTGGCCGCCGCCGAGGCGATCAAGGCCGGCGACGAGGGCGGCCGCAAGGCGGTTCTGATGGGCGTCGGATTCGGTACCGCCATCCTGACCGGCTTCATCAAGATCCCGCTGGCCTGGATCGGCTTCGCCGGCTCGACCGCCGTCTCGAGCATTCCGATGTCCGCCTTCGGCGTCGCCTTCATCGGCAATATCTGGGCGCTGGCCATGTTCGGCATCGGCCTGCTGCTGCGCGGCTATTCCGGCCAGCTCTTCGGCGGTCCGCTCTTCGAGACGATCATCCCGAAGGGCGACCTGATGGCGGCCTATATCCCGCATGGCTTCATGATCGGCGCCGGGCTCGTCGCCCTCCTCCAGGTCGGCATCCTGCTCTTCCGCCGCGGCGAGGCGCAGAAGCGGGCCGAGGCCGCGTCCGGCACGACCGATGCCGAGGTGAAGCGGGCGCTCGGGCTCGGCACGGTCGGCTACCTCGTCATCGCGGTCTTCCTTGCCGTGGTCGGCGGGCTGATGACCGACATGTCGGTGGGCATGCTCATCCTGTTCGTGCTCTACGCCGCCTTCGCGGCCTACGTGCATGAATTGATCGTCGGCCTCGCCGCGATGCATTCCGGCTGGTTCCCGGCCTTCGCGGTGGCGCTGATCACGCTGATCATCGGCATGCTCCTGGGCTTTCCGATGCCGGCGCTGGCGCTGCTCGTCGGCTTCTCGGCCGCGACCGGCCCGGCCTTCGCCGATATGGGCTATGACCTCAAGGCCGGCTATCTGCTGCGTGGCAACGGCGCCGACCCCGCCTTCGAGCGCGAGGGCCGCCGCCAGCAGCTCTTCGCCGCGATGTTCGCCTTCGTCGTGGCGGGCGCGGTCGTGCTGGTCTCCTACCAGTCCTTCTTCGACCGGAACCTCGTGGCGCCGGTCGACAAGGTCTATGCCGCGACGATCAAGGCCGGCGTGGCTGATGGCGTGGCCTGGCAGCTCTTCCTCTGGGCGATCCCGGGCGCGATCCTGCAGTTCATCGGCGGGCCGAAGCGGCAGATCGGCGTCCTCTTCGCCACCGGCCTCCTGATCAACTTCCCGATGGCGGGCTGGGCGGTGCTCGCCGGCATCCTCTGCCGGATCGTCTGGGAGAAGCTGCGCGGCGCGAGCGGCGAGGGCGACATGGAGGTCTTCGCTGCCGGCGTCATCGCGGGCGATGCGATCTTCTCCTTCTTCGACTCCGTCTCGAAGAACTTCTGGAAGCGCTGAACGAGGCAGGCTCCGACGGTCACGCCGGGGCCTTTCCTTTGAGGGGAAGGATATCGCCATGGGCAAGCTGGGAACCCTGACCATCGGCCAGGCGCCGCGCGCCGACATCACGCCGATCCTCGACGACGTGCTGGACGCGCGCCTGCCGCGTCGCCATGCCGGCGTTCTGGATGGCCTGAGCCGGGCCGAGATCGAGCGCGGTTTCGCGGCCGAGCCCGGCAAGCCCATGCTGATCACGAAGCTGCTCGACGGCAGCGCGGTCGTGATCGATCGCGCCCGCACCGAGGCGGCAGCGCAAGCCAAGCTTGCGATGCTGGAGGCGGAAGGTTGCTCGACGATCCTGATGCTCTGCACCGGGCATTTCGAGAGCCTAAGGACAGAGACGGCGCTACTGGTCGAGCCGGATCGCATCCTGCCACCGACAGTGGCTGCGCTGGTGCAGGGGGCCCAGCTCGGCATCCTCGTGCCGCTGGCGGAGCAGATCGCTTCGGAGGCCGGGAAATGGGGCCCGCTCGGCCGCGCCCCGCTTTATGCCGCCGCCTCGCCCTATGGTGGGGACGGGGCCTCTGTATCCGAGTCCGCGCGCGATCTCGCCGGACGCGGAGCGCAGGTGCTGCTGATGGACTGCATGGGCTTCGTCGAGCGCCATCGCCGCGAGGCAGCGGTCGCCGGCCTGCCGGTCATCCTCTCCAACAGCCTGATCGCGAAACTGGTCTCCGAGATCGCCTGAGGGACGGGTGCTTGGCTGGAAACAGAAAGGCCGCCTCGGGGCGGCTTTTCCTTCGGCGGGTGCCAGGTCTTCTCGGAACCACGCCGTCATCCCGGGCTTGCCTCGGATCCATCGGAGGGCTCCGGATCTCTACGATGGATCCCGGATCGGCGCCGCTTCGCGGCTTGTCCGGGATGACGCGGTGGTTCGGTGCAAGATCAGCAGGCTTTGGCAGATGTGTTTCGACCTCACTTCGGCGCGAAGATACCGACGCTGCTCGCGGTGATGTCGAAGGAGAGTGTTGCGACGACGGCCGCGCCGCACCATTTCGAACGGCCGCTGCCCGTCGTGATGCCGCGCGGATCGGCCGTGAGCGCGAAGCATTCGGTCTTCGACAGGTCGGTGTCGTGATAGCGGACATCCGCTGTGACGTTCTTCCATGTGTAGGAAACGCCGGCATTCCAGTAATTGTAATCCGGCAGGTTCGTCGGCGGCACCGTCGACCAGATCGCGAGATTGGTGGTTCCGAGCCAGTAATGGCCGAATTCGCCGGAGACCGAGAGCCCTTCGAGAAATGGCAGGTTGTACTTGGCGGTCACCGAGGCATAGGTGCCGCTCGCGCCGGTGCCGAGCCAGTCCCAGGCGTGGAAGACGTTGGCGCCGAGCGTCAGGCTCTCCGCGAAGGTATAGGAAACCTTGCCGTAGACCTCGGTATAATCCGTATTCTTCGGCGTCCAGAACGCGCCGGCGGCGTCGATGAATTGCTTTTCGCTGGGGTAATAGTACTGCATCACGCCGAGATCGAAGGCGAGATCGCCGAATTTCGGCCGGATGCCGGCATAGAAGTCGATCTCCGCATCGGGACGGGTGGCGAGATCGACGCTGGCGCCGTAGACGCCGATATAGAACAGGTTGTTGTAGATCTGCAGCTCGGCGCCGCCACCGATGCCGGGCTTGCGGTCGGTTTGCGAGATGCCGCGGAAATTATAGTCGGTCTGGGCCTTCACATTGACGGCAATGTCAAACCAGGTGATCGCCGGGACGACCGGAATCGGCGGCGCACCCTTCTTGCCGGGCAGGTCGGAGGCCTGGACCCCGCCGATACCGGCAGCCATGGCCAGGCCGAAAATCGAGGAACGGAAGAGATCGGGCATCTGTATGAACCCCTCGCCGCGCAATGATCGCGCTGCAGCGCATCAAGCAGGCGTGGCCGCTTTGCCGGCAAGGCGAGCTTTTGGGCGGAGGCGCACAGCCAAAAAGCAAAGGCCCCCGAAACGAGGGTCTTCGCGCCTGCAAAAAAGGCAGCCGATATTATCCGGCGTTCTGCGACAATTTTGTCACGAAAATCGAGGCGGATTTCCCGTTTACCGCTGCGCCGGCTGGCTGGCATAGGCTGCCGTCGACCGATCCAAGCTCGATGTCCTGAGACCGCTGGCGCGGCGCGGGGGCAGCGGGGCGTTCGTGGTCGTCGGGGAAGTCGGAACGATCGAGACGACCGGCGCCGCAGCCGTGGCCACGCCCTGGTCGGCACTGCCGCCGAAGACCGGCATGAAGCTGAGCGCGCGCTGCAGGAACGGCTTGTCCTCGGCCGGAGCGGCCGGGACGACCGGGGTCGAGGAGGCGCTTGCGAGCACCGGCGCCTGCCGGGTATCGCCCGGAGCGACCTTGGCGAGCTGCGTGGCGGCAGGTGCGACGGCAGGCTTGGCTTCCACCTTGACCGGTTCTTCGACCGGCGCAGCGGCGACGGCGGCCAGGACGGCGTCATTGTCGGCGGAGGCGGCGCGCACGGTTGCCCTGGCCTTGCCCGCGTTGTCGAGCACGACGACGCGCGGGCCAAGCGCGAGCGCATCCTGGCGGCTGATGCCGACATCGCGGGAGGCCCAGGAAGCCGAGCGGTTCAGGGCATCGGCGCCGCTGGAGGCGAGCGCACGCTTGAAAGACGCGTGCTGGTCGCCGTCGTCATAGATCAGCTTGATCGCGGGCGTGCCCTTGGCGACGAGCGCGGCGACCTGGACCTCGTCCTCGCGGCGCTTTTCCGCGACGGCGGCCGGAGCCTGGCCGCCATTGAAGACATAGCGGCCGCCGGCGACGGACACGGCCGGCTCGTCCCTGGTGACCTCGAAATAATCCGAGCCTTCCTTGAGGTTCTTCCAGAAGGCGATGTTCGGGTCGAGCCGGTGCTTGGCCAGGTTCTGCGCGGTCATCCGGAAGGGATAGGCCTGCATCTGCACGGCGCGCTGGCCGGCGTTCTGGGCCTCGCGCACCAGGGCGTAGATCTCGCCGATCTGGTCGTCGGTCATCGAATAGCAGCCGGCCGAGGAGCAGGCGCCGTGCACCATCAGATGCGCGCCGGTGCGGCCATAGGAGCGGTCATAGGCGTTGGGATAGCCCATGTTGAACGAGACGTAATAGGACGAGTTCGGGTTCATCTGCTGCGGTGCGATGGCATAGAAGCCCTCCGGCGCCATGCGATCGCCCTCGCGGATCTTCGGGCCGAGCTGGCCGGACCAGCGGCACATCGGATAGGTCTTCAGCAGCGCGTATTGCCCGTCGGCCTTGCGCTTCCAGACCTCGAGCTCCGATTCCTTCTTGTAGGAGCGGATCAGGATCGGCTGGTCCTTGCTCATGCCCTTTTCGGACATCAGCGCGTAGGTCGCGTTCGGGATCGGGATGTTGTGCCGGGCGGAGCCGCGATAACGGTCCTCTTCGCAGGCAGCCAGGGTCAATGCAACAAAAGCCACGAGCGCGAGTTGCTTGATTGCCACGTCGTCAATCCCATCGAACGGCAGGCCGGGGCGCGACCTTTGACTTCGCAAGACGGCCAAATTGTGCCCGTCGACTCGTTTTAGATGCGTTAGGCTTGAGGGTTCCTTACCATAGGCTTCGCGAGTCTGGCCACATGGTCAACGCGAGGTAAAGAAACCTTGCCTTCGCGGGTGCGAGATATCCACTCCCGCATCGCTCAGAGGGTGCGGCCGATCGCGAGGAACTTGTCGGCGCGCCTGGCGACGATGTCGTCTGCGCTCAGGCCGGACAGATCGGCGAGCGCGGCGGAAATGGCGTCGCCGGCGCGCGTGATCGCGGTCTGGTCGTCGCGATGGGCGCCGCCGGTCGGCTCCTGCACGATCCGGTCGATGATGCCGAATTTCAGGAGGTCCTGCGCCGTGATCTTCATGCCGGTCGCGGCGTCCTGCGCGCGCGCCGTGTCGCGCCAGAGGATCGAGGCCGCGCCTTCCGGAGAGATCACCGAATAGATCGCATGCTCCATCATCAGCACGCGGCTGGCGGCTGCGATCGCGATCGCGCCACCGGAACCGCCCTCGCCGATGACGAGGGCCACGCTCGGCGTACGCAGGCCGAGCCAGGCCTCGGTCGAGCGGGCGATGGCCTCGGCCTGCCCGCGCTCCTCCGCCTCGATGCCGGGATAGGCACCGGCGGTGTCGACGAAACTCAGCACCGGCAGGCCGAAGCGGTCGGCGAGCTCGGTCAGGCGCACGGCCTTGCGGTAGCCCTCAGGCTTGGGCATGCCGAAATTGTGCCGGATGCGGGTCTCGGTCGAGTCGCCCTTCTCCTGGCCGATGATGCAGACGGGCTCGCCCCGGAAGCGGCCGAAGCCGCCGACGATGGCCTCGTCCTCGCCGAAGGCGCGGTCGCCGGCGAGCGGGGTGAATTCCGTGATCAGCCCGGCGCAGTAATCCTTGAAATGCGGGCGCTGCGGATGGCGCGCCACCAGCGTCTTCTGCCAGGGCGTCAGCGCACCATAAAGCTCCTTCAGCGCCTGGCTGGCGCGGGCGTCGAGCTTGCCGATCTCCTCGGACAGGGAGATGCCGTCGCCGCGTGCCTCCAGGGCCCGCAGCTCGTCCGCCTTCGCCTCCAGCTCGGCGACCGGTTTCTCGAAATCCAGATAGCTACGCATCGTGATCCAGTTCAGGTTCCGCGCCGAAAGCGGGCGGAGCGGCGGTTTATCATGAAACCGGGCTTGAAAAGCGGCGGACCTTGGCCGCGCCCCGGTGAAATTGTCAACCCGTTCGTGGTTTCACGGGCGGGTTTGCCGCACGCGGCGTCGGGGCCGGTTGCGGCAGCAGGACGGGTCTCAGCGCAAAGCTGCGTCGTGTCGCGCGCAGCGGAGCGCGGCGGTAGAACTGCTTGGTAGCGTCGATGATATGAACGCCCGCGAAGGGCAGGGAAAGTCCTGCGCCGATCTGCTCCCAGGCCAGCGCCGAGCGCATCAGCAGCCGCCTTTGCAGCGGCGGGACATAGAGCGCCTCGGTCCAGTGCTCGGGTGAGAATTCGGCGCCGCGCATCAGGGTGGAGAGCTGGCGGCGGCTGAAGGGGCGGCCCTGGCCGAAGGGCGTGCCGTCCATCCGGGCCCAGAGCCCGCGACGGTTGGGAGCAACCAGGATCATCCGCCCGCCGGGGTTGAGCACGCGCGAGACTTCTTCCAGCAGGTCGTCGGGGCTTTCCGTCTCCTCCAGCGCATGGACCAGCACGACCCGGTCGATCGAGGCGGTCGGCAAGGGCAGCAGCGTCGGCTCGACCAGCGCCGAGGCGGAGAGGCCCGGCGAGGGCCAGTTCACCACGCCTTGCGCGGCCGGCATGAAGGCGATGGTCCGCTCGGCCTGCAGGCCGAGCACGGAGAGATAGGGCGTCGAATAGCCGAGGCCGAGCACGCGCTGACGTGCGCAATCCGGCCAGAAGCGCAGCATCGCCCGGCCGATGAAGCGCCGGGCGACATGTCCGAGCGGGCTCGCATAGAAGGCGCGCAGGTCGACGACGTCGAGAGGCATGGCGCCTGAGATGGAACGCGCAAGGCCCGAACGCAAGGGCTGCCTTGCGACTGGACTGGGTTGATCGCCGGCCAGGCATGGCTCATGCAGGGTACCTGACCGCCTGCCGTTCCGGCGGGCCGATCCTGCCGGAGGAAGCCATGCCGCTCGACCTTCACGTCTTCCGTACGCTCAACGACAATGCGGGCGCGCTGCTCCACGACCCCACCAGCGGGGCCTGCGCAGCCATCGACGTGCCCGACGCCGGCGAGACGCTCGCCGCTGCCAAGGCCAAGGGCTGGACGATCAGCGACATCTTCATCACCCATGCCCATCACGACCACACGCAGGGCGTCGCCGAGGTAAAGCGGGCGACCGGCGCCTCCGTCGTCGGCCCGGCCGATGCGCGGACAAGCGCGCCGCTCGACCGGGTTCTCGGCGAGGGCGATACCGTCAGCTTCGGCGGCGAGAGCTTCGAGATCTGGCATACGCCGGGCCATTCCGACGGTCACCTCAGCTTCGTCGGGCGCAGCGCCAGGCTCGCGCTGGTCGGCGATGTCGTCTTCGTCATGGGCTGCGGGCGGGTCCAGCCCGGCCAGATGGACCGGATGTGGACCTCGCTGACGCGCCTGATGGCGCTGCCGGGCGATGTCCGCCTGCTCGGCGGCCATGACTACACGCTCTCCAATGCCCGCTTCGCCCGCTCGGTCGATTCCGCCAACGAGGCGCTGAAGGCGCGCTTCACTGATGCCGAGAGCGCCAAGGCCGAGGGCCGCTTCTGGGCGCTGACCACGGTTGCCGAGGAAAAGGCGACCAATCCGTTCTTCAGGGCGGCCGAGCCGGCGCTGGCGAAGGCGGTCGGACTGGTCGGCGCAACGCCGGACGAGGTCTTCGCGGCCCTGCGCGAAGCCAAGAACCGGTTCTGAGCATGACGATGCGGTTGGACGGGCTGACGGCGGCGGAGGTTATCCGCCTGCTCGACCTCAAGCCTCATCCCGAGGGCGGTCATTATCGCGAGACGTTTCGCGATGGAGCCGGGCCGGAGGGCAGGAGCTTCTCGACCGCGATCTACTATCTGCTCGATACGGGCGAGACCTCGGAATGGCATCGCGTCGATGCGGCCGAGATCTGGCACCATTATGCCGGGGCGCCGATGGTGATCACGGTTTCGCCGAATGGCCACGATGCCTCGGCCCATCATCTCGGCACCGAGCTTGCCGCCGGCCAGAGGCCGCAATTCGTGGTGCCGGCCGGCTGGTGGCAGAGCGCGACCTCGCTCGGCGCCTGGACGCTGGTCGGCTGCACGGTGGCGCCCGGTTTCGAATTCAAGGGCTTCGAGATGGCGCCGCCGGGCTGGCGGCCGACACCGCGCAAGCCTTCCGGGGGGTAGGATGCTGACGAAGACGGACAACAGCGCATTCGTGCTCGGCTGCGAGCGGCGCATCATCAATGCCTGGCCGGCGCTGTCGACGCTGATCGTCGGCGACTGGGTGCTGCGCTTCGCCAATGGCTATTCGGGCCGGGCGAATTCGGCGACGCCATTGAGCTATGGCGCGGAGCTCGACGCCACGATGCTCGACCTGATCGAGGAACTTTATCGCGCCGATGGGCTCGTGCCGGCTATCCGCCTGACGCCGCTGGTGGCGGAG
The DNA here is from genome assembly GCF_011764485.1 of Bosea sp. ANAM02. Classification (NCBI taxonomy): domain Bacteria; kingdom Pseudomonadati; phylum Pseudomonadota; class Alphaproteobacteria; order Hyphomicrobiales; family Alloboseaceae; genus Allobosea; species Allobosea sp. ANAM02. Next base: position 496,092 of record NZ_AP022848.1, read on the forward strand.
GCGACGCGCGCCGCGGTGCTGGAGCGCGGCTATCGTGTCAAGGACAAGTCCTTCGGCCAGATCGCGCCGCTTGCCGGCTTTGCGGCGTCCGAAGAGGCGGAATTGCAGATCGAGGCGCGGCCGAGCCAGGAATGGACGGCGGGTGCCGCCGCGCTCCAGAGCGGCAACAAGACCCATGTCGCCAATCTGGCCGCCATCATCGAGAAGGTCAGGTTGCCGGCTGCCTTCGCGACCTGGCTGGTCGAGGGCGAGGCGGTGGCCTTCGGCATGAGCGTCGCCGAGCTTGGCATGGCCGAGATCGGCATGATCTGCGTCCATCCCGAGCATCGCGGCCACGGTTATGGCCGCAGGATCGTGCAGGGGCTGATGGGCTGGGCCGCGACGATGGGCTGCCACAGTGCCTATCTGCAGGTCGAGCAGAGCAATGCCGTCGCGATCAATCTCTATGGCAGCCTCGGCTTCCGGCAGCTTTACGCCTACGAGACGCGCATCCTGGATTAAGAGTCTCTAACCAAACCCGAAGGGGTCTCGACGCCGGCAATTCGTCCGCTCCGCCAGGAGGGGGGTGCAGCCGATACCGTTGGTATCGGCAAGCGCCGCGACGCCGCAGGCGGCCCTCCAAAGCCCATCGAGACCCCTTCGAGTTTGGTTAGATACTCTTGGGGCGTCATTCTCGGGCTCGCCCCGAGAATCTCCAGCCGGAGGAGATGCTGGAGCCGTCGCGTCCTGAGATGCCCGGGTCAAGCCCGGGCATGACGAGCGAAATTTACCGCGTCAGCAGCGCCGTCCCGTAGAGGCCGATGGCGAAGAGCGTGTGGCTGACAAAGTTGAGTAGCCGGATCTGGTTGGCGTTCGGTTTCTTCGAGGCAGCGATGCCCATGCCCATGCCGGGCTGCAGGAGGAACCAACCACAGCCGATCGTCGCCCAGCCGACGACGAGGGCTGGCAGGAAGGTCGGGTTACGGGCCCAGCCGGTGCCGGCGAGCGCCAGCACGATCCCGGCAAAGGCGATGCCGACGAGATAGTGGCAGATCCAGCCGATCGCGAGCTCGCCGGCGACCGGCTCCGACTTCACGATGTCGTCGTGCCAGACGCGGCCGCGCAGCAGATGGGCGAACCAGCGGCCGGGCATCGCCCAGTTCGGCTTGGGGAGGCCGAACAGGCGCAGGAACTGAGCCCAGATATCGGTGAGCGCGGTCGCGCCCACTCCGATGACGACCATCCGCAGGATCAGATCCGACACGCTTCGTCCCCCAAGGCCGCATCGAGGCGGCTTCGCTCCTGTTGGAGCGGCGTTCGCGGCGGCGGTCAACCGCCGGGGTGAGCCGGCGGCGCGCGGGCGGGCTGCATGTGGCGCAACGCCCCGTCGGGGAACCGTGGCGGCGGCCGGCGGGTTGCCTCCGCTGATCCATATGCGAGCGAGGGGGGAAGATCATGGCCACGGCGACAGCCGAGACGTCACGCAGCACGGCCAAGGCCGCGACCGGGCCGCATGGCGCGGCCGAGCTGCCTTCGGTCGTGGTCACCAGCTACAATCTCGAAGTACGCGACGACGACGGCTTCGTCGGCGACAAGGCCAGCCGCAGCGCCTTCATCGAGCATCTCGACGCGCTGCGCAGCCATCTCAAGCGCAATGGCGACGATCCCCTCAAAGGCAAGACCGCCGAGATCGGCAAGAAGGAGCTCGACGCGCTGCTTCAAGACGGCGATGCGCGGGAAGCTGCGCTGGTGCTCAGCGCCATCGAGGGCTTCGCCCAGTCGCTGGCCTTCGTCATCCGGCGTTTCGCGCGATTGAAGAGCTGGGCCGAGGTCGAGCGCATCGTCGTCGGCGGCGGCTTCCGCGAGAGCCGGGTCGGCGAGCTCGCGATCGCGCGTGCTGCCATCATCCTGCGGACCGACGGGCGCGATATCGACCTCGTGCCGGTCAGCCACCATCCTGACGAGGCCGGGCTGGTGGGCAGCGCGCATCTGGCGCCGAAATGGATCTTCGAGGCCTATGACAGCCTCGTCGCGGTCGATATCGGCGGCTCGAACATCCGCGCCGGCATCGTCGAGCTCAGACAGAAGAAGGCGCCGGACCTGAGCCGGGCGCGGGTCTGGCAATCCGAGCTCTGGCGCCATGCCGACGAGGAGCCTGGCCGCGACGAGGCGATCAAGCGGCTGGGCAAGATGCTGCGCGAGCAGATCGAGAACGCCGGGAAGGAAGGCCTGCGCGTCGCGCCCTTCATCGGGGTCGGCTGCCCCGGGCTGATCCAGCCGGACGGCGCGATCGATCGCGGCGCGCAGAACCTGCCCGGAAACTGGGAGAGCAGCCGCTTCAATCTCGTCGAGAGCATCCGCGATCTCGTGCCGGAGATCGGCGAGCACGAGACCGAGGTGGTGATGCATAACGACGCCGTGATCCAGGGCCTGAGCGAGATGCCGGCCATGCAGGATGTCGGGAACTGGGCCGTGCTGACCATCGGCACCGGTCTCGGCAATGCGAGCTACCACAACCGCGCCAAGGCGAAGGGTAGGAAGCGCGGCTGAGCCTGCCCCGGCGACGCGATGCTTTCGCCATCTTGACGTCGTGTTTGGCAAGGATGAGGTGCCTGGGCGGGGTCTGGCCGCCTCGTCTCATGTTCAAGCCGAGAACCCTTCGTGCCGGTCGAGCCCCGCTTCCCGTCTTGCGTTGCGCGCGCAGCTGTGGCGAGGGTCGAGTCCGCGCCGAATCATTCGGACGGACAGGGTCGCATCGCCATGGCAGCGCGCAGGACGCGAGCGTCGTTTTCGAGCCTGCGGGACTTCCTGGCGGCTTGCCTGCTCCTCGTCGCCATGGCCATCGCCGGTCCTGGCTTCGCCCAGACTGGGCCGGAGCCGGGCAGCCTGCGTGCCCGGCTGGACATTGTCCGTGCCGAACTCGCCCAGATCGAGACGACGCTGGCCGCGCCCGATCCCAGCGATGCCGAGCTGTTGCGCCAGCGCCTGCGGTTGCAACCTTCGCTCGACCAGCTTAGGGCGATCATCGAGGAGCAGGCGCCGCGGGTCGAACAGGCCAAGCTCCGGGTCGATCAGCTCGGCCCGAAGCCCGAGGCCAGCGCGCCGGCCGAGAGCGCCGAGATCGTGCGCGACCGCGAGGCGCGGGCCAAGGCCTTCGCCGATGCCGACGAGACGCTGAAGCTCGCCCGTGCCTCGCTGCTCCAGGCCGAGCAACTGCAGACCAATATCGGAGACAAGCGCCGGGATATCTTCGCCAGGGAGCTGTTCGCCGCCGGACCTTCCCTGTTGAATCCGGATGTCTGGTCCAATGCGGTCGCGACGGCCCCGGAGGACCTGCGCGCCTCCGGCTATATTTTCGGGGGGTGGCTGGCAGGCGTCGGCGATGCCTTTTCCGGCACGCGCGGCACCGTCGTCGCCGTCGCTCTCATGGGCGCGATCCTGCTTTATCTCGCGCGGGCGCGCTATCTGCCGCGCTTCAAGGCGCGCTTCGGCAATACGCAGGACGCCGGCAGCCTGCACTGTCTCTATATCGCGCTCGCGCATATCATCGCCGGCGCGGCGCCGCCGGTGCTGGCGAGCTGGCTGATCTACAAGGCGTTGAACACGACCGGCCTGCTGCCGCTGCGCATCCAGCCGGTGATCTGGGCCGTGGTCGCAGGTCTCGCCTTCTTCGCCTTCGTGCAGGCGCTGGCCGATGCGCTGTTCGCGCCGTCGAGCCCGCAGCGGCGCCTCGTCAAGGTGATGGACACGACGGCGCGCAGCGTCGTCTGGATCGCGAGTTCGCTCGCGGCGGTGATGTCCGTCGGCAAGGTGTTCGAGGCCTGGCTGCAGGCCATCGCCGCCGGCCTCGCCATCTCGATCATCGTCAAGGCGTTTTTCGCCATCCTGTTCGCGCTCGCCCTGATCGCGGGGCTCTACCAGATCCGCGACGACGACGAGGTCGAGCAGGAGGCCTGCCTCGGCCCCTATGTGCCCGTGGACGGCGCGAGCCTCGGGCCGGTGCGCATCCTCGGCTGGATCATCGGCTTCGCCATCATCACGGCGACGCTGAGTGGCTATGTCGTCTTCGCCGCCTTTCTGGCCGAACAGACGCTCTGGGTCGGCATCGTCGCCTGCCTGTTCCTGCTGGTCTTCCAGTTCATCGATCTCGGCATTCCCCGGCTGTTCGGCGGCAAGGGCCGCTTCGCGCTGACGCTGAAGGCCGGCATGGGCCTGCGTGCGGCCACCCTCGACAAGATCTCGGTGATCGGCGTCGGCGTGCTGAAGCTCCTGCTGATCGCGGTGACGGTGCTGCTGGTGCTGGCTCCCTGGGGGCTGGAATCGAGCGACTTCCTGGTCTCGCTTCGGGCCGCCTTCTTCGGCTTCCAGGTCGGCGGCGTCACGATCTCGCTCTCGACCATCGTCGTCGGCGCGATCGTTTTCGCAATGGGCATCGGCGCGACCCGCGCGATGCAGCGCTGGCTCGAAAACCAGTTCCTGCCGACGACGGCGCTCGATCCGGGCCTGCGCAACTCGATCACCACGGCGGCCGGCTATATCGGCTATATCGCCGCGGCGGCGATCACGGTCTCGGCGGTGGGCCTCAGCCTGGAGCGCCTGACGCTGGTGGCCTCGGCCCTCTCGGTCGGTATCGGCTTCGGCCTGCAATCGGTGGTGTCGAATTTCGTCTCGGGCCTGATCCTGCTCTGGGAGCGGCCGATCCGGGTCGGCGACCAAGTGCTGGTCGGCGACATCGAGGGCATCGTCAAGCGCATCAATGTCCGCTCGACGGAGATCGCGACCTTCGACCGGGCGACCGTCATCGTCCCGAACTCGAACCTGATCTCCGGCGTGGTGCGCAACCGTGTCCGCAACGACCGGACCGGGCGCGTGCTGATCGCGCTGACCGTGCCGCGCTCGCTCGATGCCGGCGAGGTACGGGCAATGCTGTCCGAGGTCGCCTCGAACCATGGCGACGTCATGCAGAAGCCGCCGCCGGCCGTGATGTTCAAGAAGCTCGGCACCACGACCATGGATTTCGAGCTGGTCTGCGTGGTCGCCGATGTCGAGATCACCGGCCGGGTCAACAGCGATTTGAACTTCGCGATCCACAAGCGCATGGCCGAGATGGAGCCGGCCGCGGCCGTGCCCGAGCTGATGGTGCGCGGTCTCGAGGGCGTCGAGCATTCGCTCGGCAGCATCGCCGAGGCGGTGGGACAGCGAGACGGCGCGCGCAGCCGCCCGAAGCGGGAGGCATCGAAGCCGGCTTCTGCCGGCACGGCCCGTCGGGCGCGCAAGCCGATTGCGGTGCAGGAGCCCGAGGAGGCGGAAGCGGAAGCTGGCAAGCCCGCTCCCCCTTCGGCGCCCGAGCCGGCCAAGGATGACAGCAAGGAATGATCGGATGCCCAGCATTTTCCGCCGCGTCGCGGCTTCGCGCGCGATGACCTGCCCGGCAGCGCTTGCCGGCGCGCTTGCCGTTCTCGGCGTTGCCGGCTGTGCCGAGCCGCCACGCCAAAGCCAGCCGGCCTTTTACCGCGATCTCGGCTCGGCCTCGGCGCAGGTCGATACCGAGCAGGCGCGGGCGATGATCTCGGCCTATCGCCTCAATGCCGGGCTCGGCACCCTCGTGCTCGACCCCGCGCTGGTCGAGGCTGCCCGGCGCGAAGCGGCCGCCATGGCCAGCTCAGACAAGCCGGCCCAGGCCGATGCGGTCAAGGCACGTCTCGCCCGCGAGGGGCAGCCGGGCGCCGAGGCCAATCTCTCGGCCGGCTATCGCCGCCTGGCCGAGGCCTTCTCGGGCTGGCGGGATTCGCCGCAGCACGACCGCGTCATGAAGGATGCGAAGGCGAAGCGGATGGGCATCGCCACGGCCTATGCGCCCGGCTCGAAATATCAGGTCTACTGGGCGCTGATCGTCGCGCCGTAAAGGACGGCGCCGGACCAGCTTGACCAGGTTCGGGCAAGGTAGAGCCGCGTTCTCACAACTTTTAGTTGTTGATTTACACTTATGCAACCATATGCAACCTATTCTTGCATCTCATCAGATCGCTCCCGTCTTGGGATCATTCTGGAGGGGTGCCGATGTCACGCCGTCCGCTTGCGCTTGCCTTGTTCATCGCCTTCGGCCTGCCGGGAACCGCCAGCGCCCAGTCGGGCGGCCTGATCGATGTCTGCACCGGGCTCGGTGTCGCGCTGCCCGTGCTCCAGCCCGTCGCAGGCGCGGCGTCGGGACTGCTGGGCGGCCTGCTCGACCCCGTGCTGAACGGCATCGTCGGCGATGTGAACCTCAACCTGCGCGACGCGCTGAGCGGCCGGAACATCGGCCTCAATATCCGCGATCAGAACGGCAACCTCGTCACCTTGCCGGGGAACTGCAAGCTCAAGGCGGACAGCGTCACGGTCGAGGGACCGGGCGGCATCGCGATCGGCGGCGGCGAGGTCAGCGGGCTCGGCAGCACGGCGAGCCCCAAGGCGAGCGCTGCCGACCCGAACGCCATCGCCTTCGGCAACGGCGCGGCGACCTCCGGCGCAGCTACCGGTGCGGTCGCGATCGGCCTGCGCGGGGCGGTTACGGCAGCCGATGGCGTCGCGATCGGGCGCGACAGCGCGGTCTCGGCGGTGGGCGGCATCGCGCTGGGGGCGGGTTCGGTCGCCTTGCGGGCGGGTCTGGCGGGCGGGGCCGAGACCTTCAGCGGCGTCGCGGTCGCCTCGACGCAAGGCGCGCTCTCGATCGGATCGGCCGGCAACGAACGTCAGATCACCCATGTCGCCGGCGGAACGCAGGATACGGACGCGGTCAATCTGCGCCAGCTTCGTTCCGTCGCCGACAGCGCAGCCTCGGCGCTCGGCGGCGGCGCGGGCTTCGCCGCGAATGGCAGCTTCACCGGCCCGAGCTATGCCCTGCGCGGCGGCATCTACACGACCGTCGGCGCGGCCCTGACCGCGCTCGACCAGCAGAACGGCGTGATCGCCGGCAACAACATCGGCGGATACGCGCTCGCTTCCGCTGCCGGTAGCGACGCGATGGCGGCCGGCTACGGAGCGCGGGCCGACGGCGCCCGCGCGACGGCGATCGGCACGCAGGCGCAGGCCAGCGGTGAGGAGAGCGTCGCGATCGGCGCCGGAGCTGTCGCGGCGCGTCCGCGGCAGGTGGCGATCGGCACGGCGGCCAGCACCTATTCGTTGCCTGGCCTGACCTCGGCGGCGAGTCGTGCGGCCCAGAGCGGGCCGACGCAGGTCGTGACCACGGATGCCGCCGGCAATCTCGCGGCGCTGCCGATCGACATCGCCGGGCTCGACCAGCGCATCGACGGCGTCGCGGCCTATGCGCGCGACGGGCGGCGCGAGGCCCGGCAGGGCGTCGCGGCCGCGATGGCGATGACGGCAGCGGCGATACCCTCCCGCCCCGGCAGGACGAGCTGGAGCGGCAACACCGCAACCTACAAGGGCGAATGGGCGGCCGGCTTCGCCGTGGCGCATCGGCTCGACGTCGCCATCCCCGTCGCGATCAATGCCGCCGTCAGCCTGGCCGGCAACAGTTTCGGCGGGGCCCGCATGGGCCTGAGCGGCGAGTTCTGAGAAGCCTCTCTGCAGGTGAGTCCTCATCCTGAGGAGCTGCGGTACGCGGCGTCTCAAAGGATATTTCAGGAGGTTCCGGCATCATCTGGAGCATCCTTCGAGACGCAAGCTTCGCTTGCTCCTCAGGATGAGGGCTGCGGAAATTTCCAGGCAGGCACTCCAGGTGAGGGCTCGGGGACCTGTTCGGCCTGCGGTGCCCGCGACATTCCCGCCAGATCCTGTCAGCGGCGGCGCTGCTCACCTCTTAACCGAAGCCCTCGGCGCGGCTAGCTTGCGCCCATGCCTCCGCGCCCACGCAAGCCGATCCCCGTCACCGCCGAACAGGCCCGCCGCATCTGGCTCCATGCCCAGCGGCTCGACCGCCGCGATCCGTTCGGGGCCGGCCCGGAGGCGGCGCGGGCGGCGGTCGAGCATCTCGGCTATGTCCAGATCGATACGATCAACGTGATCGAGCGCTGCCACCACCATATCCTCTATGCCCGCATCCCGGCCTATCGCCGTGCCGATCTCGCCCATCTGCAATCGGCCTCGAAGAGCGTCTTCGAATACTGGACGCACGCGCTGGCCTATGTCCCATCCCGCGACATCCGCTATTTCCTGCCGGCGATGAAGGCGCATCGCGAGGAGCCGAAGCGCTGGTCGGCGGTCGGCGCCCGCGAGGAGACGCGCAAGCTGCTCCGCCGCATCCGCAAGGACGGGGCGCTGTCGATCCGCGACATCGAGGAGGAGCTGATCGAGAAGGCGCATCTCTGGGCCAGCAAGAAGCCGTCGAAGGGCCTGCTGGAACGGGCCTTCTACGATGGCGAACTGGCCATTTCGGCACGCTCCGGGATGGTCAAGACCTATGAACTGTTCGACCGGCATTTCCAGTGGGAGAAGAAGCCGACGCCGGCGAGCGAGCGGCAGATCACCGCCTATCTGCTCGACCGGGCGCTGACGGCGCAGGGGCTGGTCAGTCTCGATTCGATCTGCCATCTCGACGCGCCCTCGAAGAAGGCGGTGGACGAGCTGATCGCTGCCCGCGTCAAGCGCAAGGAGCTGGTTCCGGTTGCCGTCGAGGGCGCCGGCAAGACGCAGCACTGGGCCCGCCCGGCCGCCCTGGAGCCTCTTCCTGCGCCGGAGGAGACGCTGATCCACATCCTCTCGCCCTTCGATCCGCTGATGATCCAGCGCAAGCGGGCCAAACTCTTCCTCGACTATGCCCATGTCTTCGAGGCCTATCTGCCGAAGGAGAAGCGGGTTTACGGCTATTTCGGCCTGCCGGTGCTGGCGGGCGAGCGCGTCGTCGCGGTGCTCGATCTCAAGACAGACCGGGCGGCCGGCAAGCTCCTGATGCAGCAATGGACCTGGCTCGACGATTGCGAGACGCCGGTGCTGAAGGCTGCGATCGAGGAGGAGCTGCAGCGTTTCGAGCGCTTCCAGCTCGCGCGCGACGAGGCGGTCGCGGAGCCTGAGCCGGAGATCACAAAAATGCCGGCTTGATCGGCGCTGTTGCCCGGCCGGGGAGCGGGGCGGACAAGCGGATGACCTGGATGGCGCGACCGGCCGTACCTGCCGGCGACACGGCGGCGGCTTGAACCATGGCGATCGCACGCCCGTCACGGTTCGCGCTGCCCGCGCCAGGCTTGCCGGTCGCCGCGATCCTGCATGCGGCGCTGCTGGCCTGGCTGGCCTCGGTCGCGATACAGACTTTCGAGAGCGTCCCGATCACCGAGCAAAGCGTCGAGGTCGAATTGCAGACGCCCGAGGAATTCGAGGCGCTGACCCGGCCGAAGCCGCCGCCGGTCACCGCTCCCGCGCCTGCGGCACCGCCCTTGCCCGAGGCTCCTCCCAAGCCGGACGAGCCTGCGCCCTCGCCGCAGCCTCCGGCGCCACGCCCTCAACCGGCCCCTGCCGAAGCAGACGGCATGGTCCATCCGCCGCGCATGCTGTCGCAGCAGGTACTGGCCAATCGGCGCAGTCGCGAGACCGTGGCCATGCTGCCGCGGCTCGCGCCGGACGAACGCGTCGAACAGCTCTGCGGGCTGGAGGCGATGGGCCAGATCCATGACTGGCAGCGCGATTTCGAGCCCGATCGCGTCACCGCCTATGCGCTGGCCGCCACCCGGCTCTCAGGCCGGGTGCTGACGGCGGAGGGTGCGGCTTTCCGCAGCAGGCAGCATTGGTACGAATTGCGCTTCGCCTGCACCGTCTCGGCCGACCTGAAGCGCGTCACAGCCTTCGCCTTCCATGTCGGCGGGCCTATTCCAAGGGGACGCTGGGAGGCGCTCGGCCTGCCGGCCGTCCACTGAGTTCAGGCGCCGAGCAGGTCGATCAGCGGCGGGATCAGCGGCTCGTCGGCGGGCGGCATGGCGAGATCGCGCAGCTTGCCGGGGCGGACCCATTTCAGCGCCTGGCCCTCGCGGGACATGGCCGTGCCCTGCCAGCGGCGGCAGATATAGAGCGGCATCAGCAGGTGGAATTCGGGATAGGCGTAGCTGGCGAAGGTCAGCGGCGCGAGGCAGTTCTCCTTCACAGTGATGCCGAGTTCCTCGGAGAGCTCGCGGATCAGCGCCGGCTCCGGCCGCTCGCCCGCTTCGAGCTTGCCGCCGGGGAATTCCCAAAGGCCTGCCAGCGCCTTGTCTTCAGGGCGCTGGGTGACGAGGACGCGGCTATCGGCATCGATCAGGGCGCAGGCGACGACGAGGAGCAGCTTCACGGGGTATCTCAGTTGCCGGAGAGGATGACCTGAACGGGCTCGGTTTCCTTGCCCGTCAGCGTGACGCTGTCATAGACCGAGCCGCCCTCGCGCGTGAAGGCCGTCTCCTCGCCCCAGATCACCTGCGTGGTCAGGAAGTAAGTGCCGGGCGCGACCTTGTCGAAGGCGAAGCGGCCATTGGCCTCGGCCTTGGTCGTGCGGGTATACTCGGAATAAGCGGGGTCGGCGCCGTCATCGCGCGGATAGGCGCTGTGCGGCACGTATTTGGCCTTGCCATAGAAATTGGCGAAGCGCTCGCGGGCGAAGGCCGTGGCGGGGATCAGGCGCACGACCTGCCCGGCCGCATTGACGACCACGCCGCTCGGCTTGGTCCGGAAGGCATGGCCGGTTATGACGCCCGTGCCGGCCTTCCGGATGAAGGCGGCCTCTTCGGTCGAGAAGGCCACGGTCGCCGGCTTGCGCTCGACGCAACCGGCCGTGATGGCACTCAGCAGCAGCGCCGCCGTGATCCCGATCCTCATGAAGCCCCCACCCGACGCGGCGCCATCGTCACCAGGAAGGCGCCGGTCAGGATGATGCAGTCCTCGGGACGCTGCCGCAACTTCGAATCTCGGCCGGAGCAGGTGCTTCAGGAGCGGTAGTCGCCATTGATCTCGACATAGGCCTTGGTCAGGTCGCAGGTCCAGACCGTGGCCTTGCCGCGTCCCAGCCCGAGATCGGCGGTGATGACGATATTATCGCCCTTCATGTAGTCGGAGACCGCGACCTCGTCATAGGACGGCGCGCGGGCGCCCTGCCTGGCCACGACAATGTCGCCGAAGCCGATGTCGAGCCTGTCGCGATCGGCCGGCTCGCCGGCCTTGCCGACGGCCATGACGACGCGGCCCCAGTTGGCGTCCTCGCCGGCAATCGCGGTCTTGACCAGCGGCGAGTTGGCGATCGAGAGCGCGACGCGCTTGGCCGAGCGGGCGGAAGCCGCGCCGGTGACGCGCACCTCGACGAACTTGCGGGCGCCTTCGCCGTCCTTGCAGACGAGATGGGCGAGCTCCAGCAGGATCGAATTCAGCGCGCGCTTGAAGCCTGAAAGGCGAGCGTCGTTGATTTCGGTGATCGCCGGCACGCCGCGGGCAGCGGCCTTGCCGGTGGCGAAGAGCATCAGCGTGTCCGAGGTCGAGGTGTCGCTGTCCACGGTGACCGCGTTGAACGAGCCCTTCACGCCCTTGGAGAGCAGGGCCTGCAGCACGGGAGCGGCGATCGGCGCATCGGTGAAGACGAAGGAGAGCATCGTCGCCATGTCCGGCGCGATCATGCCGGCGCCCTTGGCGATGCCGGCGATGACGACGTCCCTGCCGTCGATCCTGGCCTTGCGGGTCAGCGCCTTCGGGAAGGTATCGGTGGTCATGATCGCGCGGGCGGCGTCGATCCAGGGGCCGTCGGCGGCACGCTTCGCGCATGCGTCGAGCACGCCCTTGAACTTGGTCGCGTCGAGCGGCTCGCCGATCACGCCGGTCGAGGCGATGAAGACCTCCTGCGGCTTGCATCCAGCCGCCTTGGCGGCGATCTCGGCGGTGAGCTTGACCGCGTCACGGCCTTTGAGGCCGGTGAAGGCATTGGCATTGCCGGAATTGACGACGACGGCGCGGGCGGAGCCTTGGGCGAGGTTCTCGCGGCACCAGTCGACCGGGGCAGAGGGGCATTTCGAGCGGGTGAAGACGCCGGCGACCTGCGTGCCCTCGTCGAGCAGTGCGAACCAGACGTCCTGGCGGCCCTTGTAGCGGATTCCGGCCTCGGCGGTGGCGAAGCGCACGCCCGGAATCGGCGGAACCTTGGGCTGGCGCTTCGGCGCGAGCGGGGAAACGGGGACATCCTTGCCGGCCATCGGGCTTCCTCCTGCGGAGCGCTGCTGAGGGGCCGGCGAATCGTGCGATCGCCGGGCAGCGCATCTCGTTCAAAAGCCCTCTGCCGCAGGCCGATGACGAAAACAAGAAGGGCGGCCGCAAGGGCCGCCCTTCAAAATCGCGTGGTATGAGCGAAATGCTCAGTTCTTCTTCGACTCGGCCGGCTTAGCTGCGTCCGGAGCAGGCGTGGCGGACGTCGCCGGCTTGTCGAGGCGCTCGACCTTGGCCTTCTCGCGCAGGGACAGCACGATGTCCTGCTGGGCCTTGCGCTCGAGATACTGGTCGATCTGCGGCTTCACCGCGGCGAAGTCCGGCAGCGGCTTGGAGCGCTTGTCCTCCAGCTTGATGACGTGCCAGCCGAACTGGCTCTTCACCGGCTCGGAAATCTCGCCCTTTTTCAGCTTGAAGGCGGCCTCGGCGAATTCCGGCACCATACGGTCCTTGGTGAACCAGCCAAGATCGCCGCCTTCCTTGCCCGAACCCGGGTCCTTGGACAGCTCGGCCGCGACCTTGGCGAAATCCTCGCCCTTCTTCAGCCGCTCGACGGCCGCCTTGGCCTGCGCCTCATCCTCGACGAGGATGTGGCGGGCATGGGCTTCCTCTTCGGGCGTCATCGCCTTGGTGGTGTCGTCGAAGAGCTTCTTGGCGGCCTCGGACGTGACGGCCTTCTTGCCCTCGCGGGTCAGGTATTCGTCGAGCAGCACCTTCTCGCGGTAATAGGCGAGGCGGGCGGCGAAATCGGGCGTGTCGCCGATCTTGGCCTCGGTCGCGGCCTTGGCGCCGAGCTTGAGGTCGACGAGATAGTTGATCACCTCGTCGCGCTTGCGCTCCTCGGGGAGCTGGGCGAGGCGCTCGCCGAGATCCTCGCTCGCGAGCTGGACGTCCTTCTCGGTGATGGCGATGCCGTCGACCTTGGCCACGACCTTGTCGGCCTGGGCGAAGGCCGGGCCCGCCAGCAGCGCGAAGCCGAGGACGGCGATGAAACGGGCTGAGTTCATGGATGACGGCCTTTCGTCGGAAACCGAGGCGGTTTGGCGGCTGCACTGCCCGATGAACGCGGCAAAGGCAAGGCGGTTCAGGCGATTACGGCGGGCGATCACGAAAGCTTTTCACCGGCCCCGATGCCGCAGCGTCGTGCGATCTCGCTGCAGGCTCTTGGAAGAGGGGCGGAAAAACCCCACATCCGGAGCCGAATTCACTTGCCGTTTCGCGGCCGATTGGTCGAAACGCACGCTGGACCCTGCCCGCGCACGCGTCTAAACACGCGGTCGCAATTTCGAGAATACCGAACCTCCGGTTCGCGCGCGACAAGCGGTACGCGCCGGCCGGGGGCTCAACGCATCACCTGAAAGGCCCAACATGCTTGGCGCGCTCGCAAAGAAACTCTTCGGCTCGTCGAATGACCGCCGCGTCAAGGGCTATCAGCCTCGCGTCGCCGCGATCAACGCGCTGGAGACAGAGATCGCCGCGCTGAGCGACGAGGCGCTGAAGGCGCGCACCGAGGAGTTCAAGAAGCAGATCGCGGAGGGCAAGAAGCTCGACGATCTGCTGGTGCCGGCCTTCGCGACGGTGCGCGAGGCGGCCAAGCGCGTGCTCGGCCAGCGCCCTTACGACGTTCAGCTCATCGGCGGCATGGTGCTGCACGAGGGCGCCATCGCCGAAATGAAGACCGGCGAAGGCAAGACGCTGGTCGCGACCCTGCCGACCTATCTCAACGCCCTCGAAGGCAAGGGCGTCCATGTCGTCACCGTCAACGATTACCTCGCCCGGCGCGACGCCGAGTGGATGGCGAAGCTCTACAATTTCCTCGGCCTGACCGTCGGCATCATCGTCCATGGCCTCGACGACGAGGAGCGCCAGCGCGCCTATGCCTGCGACATCACCTACGGCACGAACAACGAGTTCGGCTTCGACTATCTCCGCGACAACATGAAATACGACGTCGCGCAGATGAGCCAGCGCGGCCATCATTTCGCGATCGTCGACGAGGTCGACTCGATCCTCGTCGACGAAGCGCGCACGCCGCTGATCATCTCCGGCCCGCTCGACGACAAGTCCGAGCTCTATGTCGCGATCGACAAGGTGCTGCCCGGCCTCGTTCCGGCCGATTACGAGGTCGACGAGAAGCAGCGCACGGTGGCGCTGACCGAGGCCGGCAACGAGCATATCGAGGAATTGCTGCGCGAGGCCGGCCTGCTGACCGAGGGCGATCTCTACGATGCCCACAACGTCACGCTGGTCCACCACGTCAACCAGGCGCTGCGCGCGCATACGCTGTTCACCCGCGACAAGGACTATATCGTCCGCGGCGACGAGGTCGTGATCATCGACGAGTTCACCGGCCGCATGATGCCGGGCCGGCGCTATTCGGAAGGCCTGCACCAGGCGCTGGAAGCCAAGGAGCACGTCACCGTCCAGCCCGAGAACGCGACGCTGGCCTCGATCACCTTCCAGAACTATTTCCGCCTCTACGCCAAGCTCGCCGGCATGACCGGCACGGCGGCGACCGAGGCCGACGAGTTCTTCCAGATCTACAAGCTCGAAGTCGTCGAGATCCCGACCAATGTTCCCGTCGCCCGCAAGGACGAGGATGACGAGGTCTACCGCACCTTCGAGGAGAAGGTGCGCGGCGTCATCCGCGAGATCCAGGCGGCGCAGGAGAACGGCCAGCCGGTGCTGGTCGGCACCACCTCGATCGAGCGCTCGGAGCTGATCGCCGAGATGCTGGAGAAGGCGGGCTACAAGCTGCTCGACTTCACCGACCCGAAGGCGCTGGAGCCGATCTACGAGGCCGCGCGCGCGGGCAGGACGACCAAGGCCTTCGCCGTGCTGAACGCCCGCTTCCACGAGCAGGAAGCCTATATCGTCGCGCAGGCCGGCGTGCCCGGCGCGATCACCATCGCCACCAACATGGCCGGCCGCGGCACCGACATCCAGCTCGGCGGCAATGCCGAGATGCGGATCGCCCACGATCTCGCCGGCATGGAGGAGGGCCCGGAGCGCGACGCCAGGGCCGCCGCCATCCGCGCCGAGGTGGCGGAGTTCAAGCAGCGCGTGCTCAAGTCCGGCGGCCTCTACATCGTCGGCACCGAGCGGCACGAGAGCCGGCGCATCGACAACCAGCTGCGCGGCCGCGCCGGCCGCCAGGGCGACCCCGGCCGCTCCAAGTTCTTCCTGTCGCTGCAGGACGACCTGATGCGCATCTTCGGTTCCGACCGGATGGACGGCATGCTGACCAAGCTCGGCCTCAAGGAGGACGAGGCGATCGTCCATCCCTGGATCAACAAGGCGGTCGAGAAGGCGCAGGGCAAGGTCGAGGCGCGCAATTTCGACATCCGCAAGAACATCCTGAAATACGACGACGTCATGAACGACCAGCGCAAGGTCGTGTTCGAGCAGCGGCGCGACTTCATGCGCCAGGCGAGCGTGCGGGAAACCATCGACGACATGCGCCATGGCGTGGTCGAGGATGTCGTCGCCCGCCACATCCCCGAAGAGGCCTATCCGGAGCAGTGGGATACCGCCGGCCTCAAGCAGGAGGTGATCCAGCATCTCAACCTCGATCTCCCGGTCGAGGACTGGGCCAAGGAAGAGGGCATCGCCGACAGCGAGATCCGCGAGCGCATCCGCAAGCTCGCCGACGAGGACTACGCCGGCCGCATCGAGCGCAACACTGAAGAGGTCATGGCCTATGTCGAGAAGCAGGTGCTGCTCCAGTCTCTCGACCATCTCTGGCGCGAGCATCTGGTCACGCTCGACCATCTGCGCCAGGTCATCGGCTGGCGTGGGCTCGCCCAGCGCGACCCGCTGCAGGAGTACAAGCAGGAGGCCTTCGAGCTGTTCGACGGGCTGATCGGCCATCTGCGCCAGCAGGTCACCGGCCATCTCTCGCGCATCGAGGTGCGTTTCGACCAGCCCGAGGATCAGGCGCCGATGCAGGTGTCGGATGGTTCAGGCTCGGGCTTCGGCGACTATGGCGCGACCGGCGTTCAGTTCGCCGCGACCGATGCGGATACCGCCGTGCTGGACCGAAACCCGGAGGATCCGGAGAGCTGGGGCAAGGTCGGCCGCAACGAGCCCTGCCCCTGCGGCTCGGGCAAGAAGTTCAAGCACTGCCACGGCCAGTTCGCCTGAGGCAGGGCCTTCCTGAATGCGTGCGCTGCCCGGCCCTGCGCCGGGCATCGTCGTTTCAGGGCGAGCCACCCTCGTCACTCCGGGGCGCGCCGCAGGCGCGAACACGGAAACCACGACTGGGTGAAAGCTTGCGACCATGCTTTTGAAAGTGGGCTCACCCGGTCGTGGGTTCCGGGTTCTTCGTTCCGCGAAGCCCCCGAATGACAAGCGTGGTTCTGACCGCGAACGATTCCGCCATTGCCACGATCTTATGACTTGGTCGCTCCTGCGCCGGATCGACGCATGAATTGTTCGCACCTTATTTACGCCTCGGTAACACTCTCCTTTTCATTTTGGCCGCCATGAAAGGAGATGAGACCATGTTCAAGACAGCGCTTTCGGCCGCCTGCCTCGCTATCCTGACGGGCACCTGCGTCCAGGCGGCGAGCCCGCAATCGCTGGGCCAGTTCGGGGATTGGAACGCGGCCACATACGCCAAGGGCGATCTGTCGCGTTGCTTCATCATGAGCAAGCCTTCGGCGGAAGAGCCGTCCAATTTGCGTCATGGCGAAGTCTTCTTCTTCGTGCAGACCGGCACCAAGGCTTCGGATACGGAATCGAGCTTCCAGACGGGTTACGATTTCGCCCGCGATTCGGTGGTCACTGTCACGATCGGCGACGACAGCTTCCGCATGCTGACCGAGGGCAGCAATGCCTGGCTGGAACGGCTGGAGCGGGAGCCCGCGCTGCTCGCGGCGATGCGGGCCGGCAGCACCATGACGCTGGAGGCGCGCTCCCTGCGCGGCAACACCACCACCTACACGTTCTCGCTCGCGGGCGTGACCGCGGCCTCGCGGATGCTGGCGCGCTGCGACACCAACGCGACGCAGAGCTGAGGCTGGTTTCGGGAGCGAGCCGCCGCCACGCGCGGCTCGCTCCAGGCCGCCATGCTTGCATCCGTCCCTCGCAGACGCCAGTTTGATCGTCCTGTGAGCGTGTCGGCACAGCGGTGCCGCGGGGGGACGAGATGGATGTGTCGGGCTTCAATATCGCCGTGTTCGTCATCGTGGCGCTGGTCATCCTGACGATCGCACGCGGTGTCCGAACGGTTCCTCAAGGCTACAACTATACCGTCGAGCGCTTCGGCCGCTATTCGCGCACGCTGAGCGCCGGCCTCGGCCTGATCGTGCCCTATATCGACCGCATCGGCCACAAGGTGAATGTCATGGAGCAGGTGCTCGACATTCCCTCGCAGGAGGCGATCACCCGGGACAATGCCGGCGTGCGTATCGATGCCGCCGCCTTCTTCCAGGTCCTCGACGCCGCCAAGGCCTGCTATGAGGTCGCCTCGCTCAACGAGGCGCTGATGGTCCTGACCATGACCAATATCCGCACGGTCGTCGGCTCGATGGACCTCGATCAATTGCTGTCGCATCGCGACGAGATCAACGAGCGGCTGCTGCGGGTTATGGATGCCGCCGCCTCGCCCTGGGGCGTCAAGGTCACGCGCATCGAGATCCGCGACATCCTGCCGCCGGCCGATATCGCCGGCGCGATGAACAGGCAGATGAAGGCCGAGCGCGAGAAGCGCGCCGCCGTGCTCGAAGCCGAAGGCCTGCGGCAGGCGGAGATCCTGAAGGCCGAGGGCCAGAAGCAGTCCCAGATCCTCGCCGCGGAGGGCCGCAAGGAAGCGGCTTTGCGGGACGCCGAAGCGCGCGAGCGGCTGGCGCAGGCGGAAGCCACCGCCACCGCCATGGTCTCGGAAGCGATCGGCAAGGGCGATATCCAGGCCGCCAACTTCCTGATCGCGGAACGCTATACCGACGCGCTGAAGTCGATCGCCTCCAGCCACAACAGCAAGGTCGTGATCGTGCCGATCGAGGCGGCCTCGCTCGCCGGCACGGTCGGCGGCATCGCGCAGCTCACCAAGGCCGTGTTCGGCGAGGATGCGTCGGGTCAGCGCCGCAATGGCGCCGGCTCGGTGCCGCCCTCCGGCCGCCTCGGCGCCTGAGCGGAGGCGATCGTGCTCGACTGGATCGCGAATTTCGGGGGCTGGGGCTGGGCCATTCTCGGGCTCATGCTGATCGGCGGCGAGATCCTGGCGCCGGGTGTCTTCCTGATCTGGCTCGGGCTGGCGGCGCTCCTCACCGGTGCCGTGGTCGGCCTTTTCGGCATCGGCTGGCAGGCAGCGATGCTGGTCTTCGCGGTGCTGGCAGGCGCCAGCGTCCTCGCTGGGCGCCTCCTCACACGCCGCAAGGGCGAGGAGCCGGACGCGGCGACCGGGCTCAACGATCGCGGCCGCCAGCTCATCGGCAAGGTCTTCCGGCTGGAGACGACGATGGCCGGCGGCGAGGGGCGGGTGCGCGTCGGCGATTCGTCCTGGCGCATCGTCGGCCCGGAGCTTCTCGCCGGAGCCGAGGTCAAGGTGGTGAGGGTCGAAGGCTCGACTCTGGTCGTCGAGAAGGCCTGAACCCCGTCATGAGGTTTTTGCATCCGCCGCGCGGTTTTTCGTAGCAGCGTTGCGCCCGGGGCGTTGGCCTCGCGGGCTGGGAGGACTATAGCAGCCGCTCCTCCATGAGCGTGACCTCCATGACCACCGCCAGCGAACGCCTTTCCCTTCCGAAGGACCGCATCAAGGTCCTGCTGCTGGAAGGCATCAACGATTCCGCCGTCGAGCTCCTGGAGCAGGCCGGCTACAGCAATCTCGAAAGGCTGCCGAAAGCACTCGACCGCGAGGCGCTGCTCAAGGCGATCCAAGGCGTGCATGTGCTCGGCATCCGCTCGCGCACCCAGCTCACGCCGGCGATATTCGCAAGCGCCGACCGGCTTTTTGCCGTGGGCTGCTTCTCGGTCGGCACCAATCAGGTCGATCTGGAGGCTGCGCGGCTGCGCGGCGTGCCGGTGTTCAACGCGCCGTTCTCGAACACGCGCAGTGTCGCCGAATTGACCATCGGCGAGATCGTCATGCTGCTCCGGCGCATTCCCGACCGCTCGCGCGATGCGCATCAGGGCGGCTGGGACAAGTCGGCCAACGGCTCCTTCGAGGTGCGCGGCAAGACGCTCGGCATCGTCGGCTACGGCAATATCGGCAGCCAGCTCTCGACCCTGGCCGAGGCGATGGGCATGCGCGTGATCTATTACGATCACACCGATCGTCTGCGCCATGGCAATACCGAGCCGACGGTAAGCCTCAACGCCCTGCTCGGCGCCGCGGACGTCATCTCGCTGCATGTGCCGGAGACCCCCCAGACCGCGGGCATGATCGGGCCTGCGCAGGTCGCGGCGATGAAGAAGGGCGCCTATCTCATCAACAATTCGCGCGGCACCGTCCTCGATCTCGACGCGCTGGCGGCGGCGCTGAAGAGCGGCCACCTCGCGGGCGCGGCGGTCGACGTCTTCCCGGTCGAGCCGGCCTCGAATGCCGAGCGCTTCGTCACACCGCTGCAGGGCCTCGCCAACGTGATCCTGACGCCGCATATCGGCGGCTCGACCGAGGAGGCGCAGGAGCGCATCGGCGCCGAGGTCGCGCGCAAGCTCGTCGACTATTCCGATGTCGGCTCGACGGTCGGCGCCGTGAATTTCCCGCAGGTCCAGTTGCCGGCGCGCGCCATCGGCACGCGCTTCATCCATGTCCAGCGCAACGTGCCGGGCATGCTGCGGCGGCTGAACGACGTCTTCGCCAGCCGGCAGGTCAATATCGCCGCGCAGAACTACCAGACCGACGGCGAGGTCGGTTACGTGGTGATGGAAGCGGACGGCGTGTCGAGCGCCGAGGCGCGCGACATCCTCAAGGACATCCGCGCGCTCGAAGGTACGATCCGCGCCCGCCTGCTGCACCAGCGCGACTGAGCATCAGGTCGGCTTCTTGGTCTTGCCGCCGGGCTTGACCGGCGTCTGGGCCGCGACGGGGTCGCTGGCGGGGAAGGTGTCCTTCAGGGCCCGGTTCAGCTCGGCATCCTTGCCGTGCTCGCGTGCGGCCTTGCGCTGCTCCTTCTGCTCCTGGCGCAGGCTTTCCTTGGCGGGATTGGCGGTGGCGGTCATGATCGTTCCCCTCTGTGTGGCTGTCTCAAACAGGAAACGCGGCAGGGCGAAGGCCGTTCCGCCAGAACGCCAGCGCAGGCACGCCATGCCGAAGCAAGCCTGCCTCTGGATGGGAACGCGCAGCCTTCCCATCTGGTGAAGCTACCGCGTTCCGCCGGCCTCTGCCGGCGCCAGAGCAATCCGCCGTTCGTTGAACGACAGATTGCTCTGGATCTTTGTTCCATCGCATTTTCTTCACGCGAACCGGTTCCCACTTCGCTGGAAAATGCTTCAAACAGCAGGGGCCGCCATGGTCGCGATCTCCGTCCTCGATCTCGTTCCCGTCGTCGAAGGGGAGGGGCCGCGCGAGGCTCTCGCGAAATCCACCGACCTGGTCCGCCACGCCGAGCGGCTCGGCTACACCCGGTACTGGGTGGCCGAGCATCACAACATGGTCGGCATCGCCAGTGCCGCGACCTCGGTGGTGATCGGACAGCTTGCGGCGGCGACCAGCACAATCCGGGTCGGCGCCGGCGGCATCATGCTGCCGAACCATGCGCCGCTCGTCATCGCCGAGCAGTTCGGCACGCTGGAGGCGCTCTTTCCGGGGCGTATCGATCTCGGCCTCGGTCGGGCGCCGGGTACCGACCAGCTCACGCTCAGGGCGCTACGCCGCAGCCCGATGTCGTCGGACAGCTTCCCGCAGGACGTGCTGGAATTGCAGGCGCTGTTCGCGCCGGCCGGGCCGAACCAGGCGATCCGCGCCGTGCCGGGCGAGGGGCTGAACGTACCCCTGTGGATTCTCGGGTCGAGCCTGTTCGGCGCGCAGCTCGCCGCCGAACTCGGGCTGCCCTACAGCTTCGCCTCGCATTTCGCGCCGGATGCGCTGATGCAGGCGCTCGCCGTCTATCGCGAGCGCTTCAAGCCATCCGAGCAACTAGCGGCGCCGCATGCGATGCCGGGGATCAATGTCGTCGCGGCCGATACGGACGAGGAAGCGCGCTATCTCGCGACCTCGCTGCAGCAGCGCTTCGTCGGCATGGTCAGGGGCGCGCGCGGCAAGCTGCAGCCACCGATCGACGATATCGAGCCATACTGGTCCCCGGCCGAGAAGGCGCATGTCTCGGGCATGCTGCGCTATGCCTTCATCGGCTCGCCGGAGACGCTGAAGCGCTCGCTCGGCGCCTTCCTGCGCGAGACCGGCGCCGACGAGATCATGATCACCGCGCCGATCTTCGATCACGAGAAGCGCAAGCGCTCCTACGAGCTGGTTGCGGGGATCGCGGGCGAGCTTTGAGTGTGGAACTTGGCCGCCGTCGGCGGAAACATGCCGTCATTCCGGACAAGCCGCGTAGCGATGCTGATCCCAGAATTCATCGCAGGCCCGGCGCTGTGGCGGGTTCCGCAGCAGGTCCAGGATGACGAGCGTTTCGAGCGGGCCCATTAATCCATATCGAGAAGCGTCCGCATTATTAATGCAAATGCGAATGATTTTCTTTCATCCGCTTTTGCAATTGGCCGATGGCATTGCTATGGCAAGGCATGAGCGAGACCGACCGGCGTATTGCCGTTTTCGAGAGCCAGTTGAAGGGTGCCGGGCTGCGCATGACGCAGCAACGGCGGCTGATCCTGCGTGTTCTGGCCGAAGCCGACGATCATCCCGACGCGAAGGGCATCTTCACGCGCGCCTTCGCGCATGACCCGACGCTGTCGCTCTCGACCGTCTACCGGACCATGAAGGTGCTGGAATCGCAGGGCGCGATCGAGCGCCATGCCTTCGAGGACGGCATCTCGCGCTACGAACATGCCGATCAGGAACATCACGACCATCTGATCGACGTCGATTCGGGCGAAGTCATCGAATTCTCCTCGGATGCGATCGAGGAGCTGCAGCGACGGATCGCGGCCGAGCTCGGCTATGAGCTGGTTCGCCATCGCCTGGAGCTCTACGGCCGCAAGAAGCAGCCGGCGCGCCGGGGCGGCCGCAAGACGTCCTGAGCGACCCTGTCAGCCGTCGACGACATCCTCGTATTCGGGGTGCTTCGCGATCCAGCCCTTGAGGAACTCGCAGCGGACCACGGCCTTGCGCCCGCTCGCGCGCAGCAACTCGAAAACGCCCTTCGCCAGTTTCGAGCCGATGCCCTGCCCCGCGAACTGGGAGGGTACCTCGGTATGGACCAGCACCAGCCGCTCGCCATCGCGGCGATAGGCGACGAGCGCGGTGCCGCCGTCGAGCGTGAGTTCGAAGCGGTTCTGCGCGGGATTCTCGACGACATCCATGATCGAGGCTCCTTCGGATCAGCCCTGCGCCTCGGAGCGCCAGGGATAGCTCCAGGTTTCGGTCAGCGTCTTGCCGCCGCTCTTGAGGAAGGCGCGCATCTCGGCCAACTGGCCGGGCTCGACCACGACGTCGATGAAAGCGCGAAAGCCCTCGGTCTTGCGGTTCGGCACGAGGAAGGCGCGGTCGATCCGGCCATAGGCGATCGAGGGCACGATCTCGACCTTTTCCGGCTGTTTCAGATAGTAGTCGAGGTCGCCGCCGGCGAAGTCGACGATGAAGCGGCGGGAGCCCGCGGTGACGGGCTCGCCCGAGCCCAGCGCCTTGGGCTTGGCCTGGTAGGTGTTGACCACGCGTCCGCCCGGATGGAGGTCGCCTGAATCCAGCATCGAGATCAGCTTGTAGCCGAAGGAGAATTCCTTGCCCGGCTCCAGCGGCGTCTTCGGCGCCCAGAGCGCGACGATGTTGTCGTTGGTCTCGTCGGTGGTCGGCATCTCGATCAATTCGACGATGCCCTCGCCCCAGTCGCCCTGCGGCTCGACCCAGTAGGAGGGCCTCAGCTCATAGGAGAGGTCGAGATCCTGATAGTGCTCGAAGGTGCGGTCGCGCTGCATCAGTCCGAAGCCGCGGATACTGCGCTCGACGAAGGACGAGACGGCCTGCTGCTTCGGGTTGCGCAGTGGGCGCCAGATCCACTCGCCGCTGCCGGAATGGATCATCAGCCCGTCGGAATCGTGCAGCTCGCTGCGGAAATCGTCGAAGAAGCGGCGGTCGTTCTCGCCGGTGAAGAACATCGAGGTCAGCGGCGCGAGGCCGAGCTTCTCGACGGCCACGCGCGGATAGAGCGTCGCAGCGACCTCCATGACGGTGTCGAGATCGGGATAGATGGTGAAGCGATAGGCCCCGGTCACGACGGGCGAATCGAGCAGCGTGTGGATCACGATGCGCTCGGCGCCGGCCGCCGGCGCCTCGATCCAGAA
This sequence comes from Bosea sp. ANAM02, assembly GCF_011764485.1. Classification (NCBI taxonomy): domain Bacteria; kingdom Pseudomonadati; phylum Pseudomonadota; class Alphaproteobacteria; order Hyphomicrobiales; family Alloboseaceae; genus Allobosea; species Allobosea sp. ANAM02. The sequence goes on from NZ_AP022848.1 coordinate 519,615, forward strand.
CTCGCGGAAGACGGGGAACTCCTCGGCGGTCGTGCCGGCGCCGATCGACAGGCCGCGTGCCGAGAGACCGTAGCGCTGGCCGCGGCCGAGCACGCGGAAATAGCTCGCGCCGATGAAGGAGATCAGCTCGTCGTAAACGCGGGGGTCGTTCAGCGGATAATGCAGGCGGAAGCCGGCGAAGCCGAGATTGACGGGCAGCGGCTTGTCGAACTTCACCTTGCCGTAGTCGAACAGGTTCGCGGCATAGGGCACCGGCATCGGCACGCCGTCGCGCACGACGTTGACCGTGACCGGGCGGGTGAAGAGGAAGCCCGGGTGGAACATCTGCATGCGGAAGGGCGAGCCGTTCTGCTGCAGCAAGGCCCGCTCGGGGCGGAAGCGGATGTCGCGCCAGGAATCGTAGTCGAGCCTGGCCAGCGCCTCCGGCAGCGGCGCGATCGGCTCATAGGGAACGGCGGCGATCTCGCGGGCGCGGCGCTGCACGTCCTCGAAGCCGAAGCGCGGCTGCGGCGCGGCGTTCTGCGGGGCGGGCGGCTGCGGCTGGCCCTGCGGTTGAGGCTGGGGGCGCGGCTGCTGCGCGAGCAGGACGGAAGGCGCCGCCGAGAGGCAAAGCGCGGCTGAAAGTCCGCCCAGGACGCGGCGGCGGTCTGTCGTGGTCATGCGTGTTCCGTCTTCCCCGTTGCCCGGGCTTTCCGAGATAGGCGACTAGCGAGAGTTAAGGCCATCGAATGGGGCCGGTCTAGGGCATCCGGCATTGACGGCGGATGAACATCCCGCAAGGTTCCGCAACGTCCGCGCGAGCCATGGCTAAGTCATAGCCGGCAAAGCGCTTTCCGCTGTCAACCTGCTCCCGACCAGGCGCGGATCGGCCCTGCAAAAAAATGCGGCTCCGGGCGCATAAAACACTTGTGGTCCGGGTCGGGCATCCGTATATCGCGTTCACCCAATTCGCACGTGCCTGTGGCCGCGTGCCGGTCGGTGGGCATCCGGACAAGAGGCCGGACAGCCGCCAGGGGTTGGAAGACGGATGGAGGGGATGGACATCCCTCAAATCACGCTTCCCAGTCTCCGCGAGGAGATTGTTCCCCGACACAGACCGGCAGCCGGAGGCAAAACCGGCGAACCCCGAATCTCCACGGGGGACGCAGCTTAAAGCAACGACGGAGCGGGCTTTTTTGGTCTCGTTGGCTTTCCACAGGTCAACACCGAAGAGGCTTGTCCTTCATTGCCGGCCGTGCGGGGTCTTCCCCAATCGAACGGTGTTTCGGGTCCGGACGACTCGTCCGTTGTCGTAGGCGTCTCCACAGCGCCGCGCGACAGCGACGTTTCACTCCGGCGATACATCGCATCGACGCCGCTTGCGTCGCAGGGGAGTCGCGTCTCATGACCGACCGCATCCGTGAGTTTCTTCGTACCCGCCGCGAGGACGGGCCCTGCGTCGTCATCGACACCGAAGTCGTGCGCGCGAACTACCATGCCTTCGCCCGTGCGCTGCCCGACACCCGCGTCTTTTATGCGGTGAAGGCCAACCCGGCGCCGGAGGTGCTCGCCCTGCTCGCCAAGCTCGGCTCCTGCTTCGACTGCGCCTCGGTCGTCGAGATCGAGCTCGCGCTCGCGGCCGGCGCCACGGCCGATCGCATCTCCTTCGGCAACACCATCAAGAAGGAGCGCGACGTCGTGCGCGCCATGGAGCTCGGCGTGCGCCTGTTCGCCGTCGACTGCACGGCCGAGGTCGAGAAGGTCGCCCGTTCCGCCGAGAAGACCGGCACCAAGGACGCGCGCATCTTCTGCCGCATCCTCTGCGACGGCGCCGGCGCCGACTGGCCGCTTTCGCGCAAGTTCGGCTGCGTGCCCGAGATGGCCGCGGACGTGCTGGAGCACGGCCATCGCATGGGGCTCATGGCCTATGGCATCTCGTTCCATGTCGGCTCGCAGCAGGCCAATGTGAACGCCTGGGATTCGGCCCTGGCCTCGGCCTCGGCGATCTTCAAGGAATGCGCCACCCGCGGCATCTCGCTGTCGATGGTCAATCTCGGCGGCGGCTTCCCGGCGCGTTACCTGAAGCCGATTCCGGGCGTGCCGTCCTATGGCGACGCGATCTTCCGGGCGCTGTCGAAGCATTTCGGCAACCAGCTGCCCGAGACGATCATCGAGCCGGGCCGCGGCATGGTCGGCGAAGCCGGCCTGATCGAGGCCGAGGTCGTGCTGATCTCGAAGAAGGCCGAGTCGGACGAGGTCCGCTGGGTCTATCTCGATATCGGCAAGTTCAACGGTCTCGCCGAGACCATGGACGAGGCGATCCGCTACCCCATCCGCACCGTGCGCGATGGCGATGCGACGGTTCCCTGCGTGCTCGCCGGCCCGACCTGCGACTCGGTCGACGTCATGTACGAGAAGACCCCGTACATGCTGCCCTTCTCGCTGGAGATCGGCGACAAGGTGCTGATCGAGGGTACGGGCGCCTATACGACGACCTATTCGGCCGTCGCCTTCAACGGCTTCCCGCCGCTGAGGCAGTACGTCATCTGACGGAAAAGTACGGGGCGGCTTCCGCCGCCCCTATGCCAATCGGGTCCGGCGAAGCGCCCTGTCTGAGACGGCAGGCCGCCCGGTCGAACGGGCGGAGCGTTCATACCTCCAGAACGGAGGTTACGAGCGTGGCTCCCGCCGGACCCCTCTTCCCCACATCGTTCCATTGTGGCCGCGCGCGAGCGTGGCGCCGGGCAGGTCCATGAGGATGGGCGCTCCGGCCGGAGGTGCGTCATGATCACGATCCGCGACGAGATCGCCACAGACATTCCCGCCCGCGAGGCGCTGCTCGACCGCTGCCTGGGCGAGCGTCGCACCGCCAAGTCGAGCGAGCGCCTGCGCGAGGGCCGTCTGCCGGCGCAGGGCCTGGCCCTCACCGCCGAGCGCGACGGCGAAGTGCTCGCCACAGTCCGCCTCTGGCATGTGGAAGCCAATGGCGTGCCGGCGCTGCTGCTCGGCCCGCTCGCGGTCAAGCCGGAATTGCAGGGCGAGGGTCTGGGCAGGGCGATGATGCGGGAGGCGCTCTGGCGCGCGGCCTGCCGCGGGCATGGCGCCGTCATCCTCGTCGGCGACGCGCCCTATTACGCCCGGTTCGGCTTCGATCCGGCGCTGACCCGCGATCTCGCCATGCCCGGCCCGGTCGAGCGCGAGCGCTTCCTCGCGATCGAATTGCGCGACGGCGCGCTCGATGGCGCGCGCGGCGTGCTGGTTGCCAGCGGCGCTGTCATCCCTGCAGCCTTCGAAGCGGACGAGGTGGCGCGGGCCGCCTGACGCTCCCGATTCATCGTCATCGCGCCGTCATCGCCCGGCGCTTTCCATGCGCTCACCCGCGTGGAAGGCGCCTGGGCGATTGACGGCGCGATTGTGCGCTCATACGACCCTTTCGACCTTTTTTATCCCTAGAGCACGCGCCGAACAGACTGCGTTGCAGTCTGTTCGGATCACGCGTTCTCTATCACTAAGTTAGAGACGGATTCACCGATTAGGTTGGTTCAACCTGATCGGATCCGGCTCTAGAACCCAGGAGTTACAGAGAATGACGAATTGGCCCGTCTACGGCGAGATCACCGGCCCGATCGTGATGATCGGCTTCGGCTCGATCGGCCGCGGTACGCTGCCGCTGCTCGAACGGCACTTCAAGTTCGACAAGAGCCGCTTCGTCGTCATTGCTCCCGATGATTCAAATCGCCACCTGCTCGACGAGCGCGGTATCCGCTTCATCCAGGAAGCCGTCACCATCGAGAACTACAAGACGATGCTGGAGCCGCTGCTGACCGTCGGCGGCGGGCAGGGCTTCTGCGTCAATCTTTCCTGCGATACCGGTTCGCGCGACATCATGGAGCTCTGCTCCAGTCTCGGCGCGCTCTATATCGACACGGTCAACGAGCCCTGGCTCGGCTTCTATTTCGACGAGAGCAAGGGGCCGGGCGAGCGCTCGAACTATGCGCTGCGCGAGATGACGCTGGCGGCCAAGCGCGCCCGTGCGCCCGGCTCTACGACGGCCGTCTCCTGCTGCGGCGCCAATCCCGGCATGGCCTCCTGGCTCGCCAAGAAGGCGCTGCTGAACGTCGCCGCCGACATGCGCCTCAACGTGCCGCAGCCGAAGACCCGCGAAGAATGGGCCGGGCTGATGAAGCAGGTCGGCGTCAAGGGCATCCATATCGCCGAGCGCGACACGCAGCGTTCGAAGAACCCCAAGCCGCCTGGCGTCTTCGTCAACACCTGGTCGGTCGAGGGCTTCATCTCCGAGGGCGTGCAGCCGGCGGAGCTGGGCTGGGGCACGCATGAGACTTGGATGCCGGAGAACGCCCGCACCCATGAGAGTGGCTCGCAAGCGGCGATCTACCTGATGCAGCCTGGAGCGGAGACCAAGGTCAGGAGCTGGTGCCCGACGCCGGGCCCGCAATACGGTTTCCTGGTGACGCATAACGAGTCGATCTCGATCGCCGACTATTTCACGGTGCGCGACGAGAGCGGCAAGGCGATCTACCGGCCGACCTGCCACTACGCCTACCACCCGGCGAACGACGCGGTGCTCTCTCTGCACGAGATGTTCGGCAATGCCGGGCGCCCGCAGGAGGAGCATCATATCCTCGAGGAGAACGAGGTCGTCGACGGCATCGACGAGCTCGGCGTGCTGCTCTACGGCCATGACAAAGGCGCCTACTGGTTCGGCTCGCAGCTTTCCACGGAAGAAGCGCGCAGGCTCGCCCCGTACCAGACCGCCACCGGCCTGCAGGTCACCTCGGCGGTGCTCGCGGGCATGGTCTGGGCGCTGGAGAACCCGAAGGCCGGCATCGTCGAGGTCGAGGAGATGGATCTCGACCGCTGCCTCGAAATCCAGATGCCCTATCTCGGGCCGGTGAAGGGCTACTACACCGACTGGACGCCGCTCGACGGCCGCCCGGGCCTGTTCCCGGAGGATATCGATACCAGCGACCCCTGGCAGTTCCGGAACATCCTGGTTCGGTAAAGGCCGCCATTGAAGGGTGTCATCCCGTGCGCGCTGCGGCATGTGGATACCGCTGCGCAGACACGGGATCGTCTTCCGGAAAGGGCGCCTTCTGATGCAGGGAGGCGCCCTTTCCTTTTTAAAGGAGGCCTCTCGTCGCGCGGTCCCGTGTCTGCGCAGCAGCGTTTCACGCTGCAGCGCGCACGGGATGACACCCTAGGATTTAGGGGTGACCTTTATCGCTCCGGCGCGGAATATCGTTGTTTGCTAACCGCTGTCTTCCCGTGCGCGCTGCGGCACGAAGTGCTGCTGCGCAGACACGGGACCGATTTCCGATAGGGGCGCTCCCTGGTGCAAGGGCGCGCCCTTTCGTTTGAGGGGCCCCTTCTCGTCGCAGGGTCCCGCATCTGCGCAGCAGCACTTCGTGCCGCAGCGCGTGCGGGATGACGCTCTATGACCTGCGGACCCTCACACCCGCGAGCAGCGCTGCGCCCGCCAGGAAGAACAGGATCAGCACGGCAAGGCCCGCCCGCTGGCTGGCGAAGATCGTCGTCGCCAGCGCGACCAGCGTCGGCCCCAGGAAGGACGTGACCTTCCCCGACAACGCGAAGAGCCCGAAGAACTCGCCGATGCGCCCTTCCGGCGCCAATCGCGCCATCAGGCTGCGCGAGGCCGCCTGCATCGGCCCGGCGACGAGGCCGATCAGCAGGCCGAGACCCAGATAGACCCGTTCCGGCAGCGAGGCGAAGAGCCCATCGCCGGCCATGGGCGGGGCGGCCGGGATCACGAACAGGATGTGGTCGGCGCCGAGCGAGAGAATGCCGATACAGGCGAAGAGCAGGCAGGCGATGGAACCCAGTACCACCGGCTTGCCGCCGATGCGGTCGTCGAGCTTACCGCCGAGCCAGGCTCCGAGCGTGCCGGTGACGGTGAGCAGGATGCCGAAGATGCCGAGCTCGATGGTCTGCCAGCCGAAGACGCCGGCCGCGTAGATGCCGCCGAAGGCGAAGAGCGCGACGAGCGCATCCTGATAAATCATGTTGGCGAGCAGGAAACGGCCGAGCGAGGGTAGCTTCGGCAGTTCGGCCAGCGTCTCCTTCAGGCGCCCGACGCCGCCCTTCGCCGCCTCGGCAAGGCTTAAGCCCGTCCTGCCGGAATCCGGGGTCAGCAAAAACATCGGCGTGACGAAGACGATGAACCAGAGCGCCGTCAGCGGACCGGAGAAGCGGTCGCCCTCGCGGGCGGCGGCGTCGAGACCGAAGATCGGCGCGATGCCGATGAGCGTCCTGCCGGTCTGCGGATCGGCGGCGAGCAGGCCCAGCGTGATCGCGAGCGAAAGCAGGCCGCCCAGATAGCCGATCGCCCAGCCGGTACCGGAGAGCCAGCCGAGCCGCTCCGGCGGCACCAGCCGCGTCATCATCGCATTGTTGAAGGTGGTGGCGAATTCGGCTCCGATCGTGGCGATAATGAAGCCGGCGAGCGCGATCGGAACCGCCCATGAGGAGCCCGGCACGGCGAACCAGAGCATCGCGGAGCCGATCATCAGCAGCGCGCCGAAGGCGGCGATCCAGGGCTTGCGCGGGCCCGTCCGGTCGGCGATGCCGCCGAGTAAAGGCGAGAGCAGGGCGATGCACAGGCCGGCGAAGCCCGTCGCATAGCCCCAGAGCGCCTGGCCGTCGGCGGCGTCCTTGGCCAGCGCCGAGGCGAAAAAGGGGGCGAAGACGAAGGTCGTGATCAGCGTGAAGAAGGGCTGGGCCGACCAATCGAAGAACAGCCAGGCGGTGACCGCGCGGCGCGGCGGCCAGACGGTTGGTGGCGCTTCGGCAGGCGGCGTCGCTGGCGTCACTGCAGGGTCGTGTCCGGGTCGCCGCCGCCGCGGGCAAGCTCGATCTCGGTGATTGCGACCAGAACCTCTGCCCGATCCTTCAGCGTCGGCGCTTCCAGCAGCGCCTGCTTCTCGCGCGGCCCGAACGGGCACATCATCGAGAGCGCATTGACCAGGGCCTCGTTCGGGGCCTCGTTGACGCCCTTCCAGTCGATCTTGAGGTCGTTGGCCTTGGCGAAGTCCCGAAGCGCCTTGAGCAGGCCCTTGCGGTCGACCTCCTCCTCGCCGGTGCGGGCGACGAAGTCGGCGGCGAAGCCGTCATAGCCGACGCGGCCCTGGCGATAGGGCGTCGTCACCGCCAACTCGTCGAGCAGGCGGAAACGGCTGATGCCCGTCAGGGTGATGATGTAGCGGCCGTCGCCGGTCTCGGAGAACTGGGTGATGCGGCCGAGACAGCCGATCTTGAGCAGCGGCGGAATCTCGGGCTGACGCCCGGTATCCGGCTCGGGCTGGATGATGCCGATGACGCGCTCGCCCTTCAGCGCATCGTCGATCATGGCGATATAGCGCGGCTCGAAGATATTGAGCGGCATCTGGCCGCGCGGCAGGAGCAAGGCGCCGCCAAGGGGAAAGAGCGGGATCGCCTCCGGGCAGTCCTGGGCTCCCTCGTAGACGGCGTTCATGCCCATGCGCGCCTTGTCCTTGTGCCGGTCAGGAGAACAGCAGAGTCGAAAGCTTGCGGCGCCCGGCGACGCTCGCCTCGTCCATCGGGCCCCAGGCCTCGAAGAACTGCAGGAGCTGCTTGCGCGCGCCATCGTCGTTCCATGTCCTATCGGCCTTGATGATGGCGACGAGATGGTCGACCGCCTCCTCGCGCCTGTCGCGGGCGTTGAGCGCCAGCGCCAGATCGAAGCGGGCCTGATGGTCCTTCGGGCTTGCGGCGACTTTGGCCTCCAGCTCGGCCGTGTCGCCGAGCGAGGCGGCCTGCTCGGCGAGCTCGATCGCGGCGCGAATGGCCGTGATCGCCGGGTCGTTGGCCTTGTCCGGAGGCGCCATGCCGAGAATGCCCTTGGCGCCCTCGATATCACCATTGTCGAGATGCAGCCGCGCCAGCCCCGCGATGGCGGCGAGGTTGTCCGGCTCGATCTCGAGCACGCCGGCATAGAGCTCGCTCGCCCCGGCCGGGTCGCCTGCCGCGATGGCTGCGGCGGCAGCCTCGATCAGTTCGCCGGTCTCGCCCGGCCCCATCGGCCCGACGAGGCGCTCGATGAAGGCCTTGATCTGCCCTTCCGGCTGCGCGCCCATGAAGCCGTCGATCGGCTGGCCCTGCTTGAAGGCGATCACGGCGGGGATCGACTGGATGCCGAGCTGGCCGGGGATCTGCGGGTGCTCGTCGATGTTCATCTTGACGAGCTTGACCTTGCCACCGGCGGCCTTGACCACCTTCTCGATGACAGGGGTGAGCTGCTTGCAGGGACCGCACCAGGGCGCCCAGAAATCGATCAGCACCGGTTGCTTCATCGATTCGGCGATGACGTCCTGGCGGAAGCCCTGGGTCGTGGTGTCCTTGATCAGGCCGTTTGCGTCGGCCGCCTCGCCATTGACCAGCATGGGTCGTCCTTCGTGATCTGTCCTGGAGGCGCAGGCGTGCCCGTGCGGCAGCCTGCGCAGTTGCGCCATAGATGGGGTGCTTCAGCCGTTCTGTCCATCGGGCGGGACCGGCAAATCGACGATCAGCGGCTCATGCCCCGTGCTCCGGAAGAAAGCCAGAAGGTCGTCGCGGCTGACCCGCAAGGTCGCCGTGTTGATCAGCGGGTGGAAATTGACGTCCTCGCCGGATGCGAGCGTGGCATCCAGCACCATGGTGACGTCGCCGGCCCGATCGTTGATCACGGCGAAGGCGGTGACGGAGCCCGGCGTGACGCCGAGCTTCTCCAGCAGCAATTCAGCCGAGCCGAAGGAGAGCCGGCCGCTGGCGCCGATGCGCTCGTGCAGGCGCTTCAGGTCGATTCGCGCGTGGGCCTCGGCCGAGACCAGGAAGATCCGCCCCTTCTTGTCCTTGAGGAACAGGTTCTTGGTGTGATGGCCGACCATCTCGTCGCGATGCGGCGCCGTCTCGGCGACGGTGAACACGGCCGGATGGTCGGTTCGGTGGAAGGCGATGCCCTTCTCGCTGAGATAAGCACAGAGCTGGTCGGGTGTGGCGGGCGTGGTCATGGCGAGGAGATCGGCAGGGTCGGGGTTTGGGACGGTACTGAAAACGCCTGCCAGGACGGCAGGAAGAGGCCGGAAGATGCCTATCCTCGCCGCGCGCGGGCAGCAAGAGAAAGGCGCTGAATCCGGGCTTCCGTGGAGGGCGGCAAAAAAACTTTTGCCGGGGTGCTTGCGCTTCGCGGCGCTTTGGGGCAATAACCCGGCCGCGCCGCCAACACGGCGCGACTGTCTCGGATGCGGGTGTAGCTCAGGGGTAGAGCACAACCTTGCCAAGGTTGGGGTCGAGGGTTCGAATCCCTTCGCCCGCTCCAGACAATCTCAAGGCTTCAGAAGCACGTAAGCGTCGGATCTTCCGGCGCTTTTTGCTTTTCCGGCTTGAGATATTCGGCGCCCTTTCCGAAGGGCTCCGAAAGCCCGTGGTTACCTCGCGGTTATAAGTACGATCGGTTTCGTAGATGTCGTCGAGTTCCGCCTCGTCGGCGGCATCGGCGACGCGCTCGTCAAGCGGCAAGATTCCCTCGTCGCAGGCCATGACGACGGCGCGGAATTCCAACCCCTTGGCCAGGCTCATGGGCGCGGTCGTCATCTCTCCCCCGCCAGGGAGCCCAGCGATGGCGAATTGAGCGCGTGTGACGAGATGCGAAGTCCGGACGAACAGGCCGATCTCATGGGGAGCGATTCCTTCGCCAAGCCACGTCTCAACGATTTGACGCACAGCGTCGGCTTCTGCTGCGATATCGCCAAGAGACTTCACCTCGGGAGCTGGACCGTCGAAGACCGAGATGATGCCGCGACGCTCGTCCTCCAGCCCGTCGGTGTCGCGCAGCACCGTCGGCAACAGCTTGTCGGCGGCGCGACGGATCTGTTGCGAGGTCCGGTAGCAGACCTTGAGCGTATGCGAGCGGCCCCGCACGTCGACGCCGAGGCTCGCCCACGAAAAGGGATGCTGGAAAATGCGCTGAAGGGGCTCAGATGCGGGCCCTTGCGCGGCATTTGATGACGAGGCTCCTGGGCCCGCGTCTGAGAGCCTCCAGAGGAGGAAGCCGCGGCCCGGGGCCGTGGGCTAGGTTTGGCGGTTCCGACATTGCTGAGCGTTGCGGTGTCGGTGTTCGTGCTGATCGGTTGATCCCGGGCGACCCCGTCCAATTGATGCTCGGCGATCTCGCGACGCCGGCGAGCCTTGCCGATCTCAGGGTCCGGCTCGGTCTCGACCAGTCGCTGCCGATTCGGTTCGGCATCTGGGTTCTCCCGTCGCAGCGACTTCCTCTTCTCGGTCAATTGCTTGTGGAGGAGCGACGAACGCGGCCGGGTCCTTTTACCTCCCCAAGCAGGTGAAGCATGGACGGGAAACAGATGACCGGAGATCCGGAGCTTTTCCAAGCGTAGTCCCGGCGAAGAGTTGATCAAGATAAGAATCTGATATGTAAGGCTTTTTTTATTGTTCCGTGCAGTTACATGGGGCGGCGGAGACGATGTGGGCCGATTGCCAAGGTTGGATGAGGTTTGGACTCCGTCTTGCCCGTTTCAGACAATCTCAGGAGTCGAGAGGCATGCAGGCGTCGGGTCCTCCGGCGCTTTTTGCTTTTTGGGTTCTCGGCGCTCAAGCCGTTCCGGGGTCTGCTAAGATCGGATGTCTCGTCGAGGCAAGACGCAGATCTCAAATCATCGCGCGCCGGTCGGGATGCGGTAGCGATTATCTATCTCTTTGTTCTCGCATCGGAGTTTTGCGGGCAGTGGGTTCCGCTTTTCGGTCCGATGCCATAGCGCGGCTCCGCGCCTCGAACCTGGGTGAGATCGTCGACGAAGCGGGCATATTCGCGCGATCGGGCCTCTTTGTCGGGAAGGCGCAACAGGAACGAGGGGTGGATCGTCGCCAGCAGTGGCGTGCCGTCTTCGAGCGCGAGTCCGCGCTCCCGCGCGCTGGCCAGCGAACCGGCATACCCCGTCAATGATCGCAGGGCGCTGGCACCGAGGGCAATGACGACCCGAGGCTTCACGAATTGCAGTTCCAGATCAAGCCAGAAGCGACAGGCCTCGATCTCCCCAATATTGGGCTTCTCGTGGATGCGGCGCTTGCCGCGCAGCTTGAATTTGAAGTGCTTCACCGCATTGGTGACATAGGCTCGCGTTCGATCGAGCCCAACCTCTCTCATCGCCCGATCGAAAATCCGCCCTGCGGGACCGACGAATGGTCGGCCGGCCAGATCCTCCTGGTCGCCCGGCTGCTCGCCCACGAACAGGATCGGCGCGTCCAGCGGGCCTTCTCCGAATACCATCTGCGTGGCATGGCAATGCAGCTCGCAGCGCCTGCAGCGCTGCGCCGCGGCGGCCGCATCCTGCCAGGACGTGATCGCGGCGTCGTCCGCCGGTGCCTCCAGCCTATGCCGAAGCTGCCTGACATGCCGTTCGGGCGGAGGCGTCGGGGCGCGCGTCACCATATCCTCCGCCCGTCGGGTGGCGCTTGCGATCAAAGGCGCAATCAATTCGGCCTCGGGCAGGTTCCGCCAGTACTTCACCGGCATCTCGCTCTTCATCGCACTCGGCTTCAGGCGGGCCGGATTGAAGATGGCGGCGTAATAGGTGCGCCAATAGGCTTCCATGGCATCGCCGTCGGGCGCATCGGTTTTGCTGGCGGCGGGGCCGATCCGGAGGGCCGTGCCGTCCCAGTGCAACGATCCCTGCGGTGTCATGATCGACCAGATCATCCCGGCAAAGCGCCCCGTGAAAAAGCTCGCGGCCCGTTCGAGGATGAAATGCTCCGGCTCGAACCAGGCAATGAAAGGGCCGTCATCGCCCGCACCCGACACGGCCCGGAAGCGGACGAAGGCGGTCATCTTGTGCAGGTCGCGGCGCACCGAGCGGGCCATCGCCTCGGCGCGTGCGATGTCGCCGTCGGCAGCATTGTCGAGCAGGCGTGGCTCGTCCTGCAAACGCAGCAGCAAACGATGCAGCAGGGCGAAACGGCCGGTATCCCGATGACAGACGACGTTTTCGGCAAGCTCGATGAAACGACGGGACACAGTCAGCGCAATGCTTCCGCCCTCGACCTGGGCAAGGTTCTCCGTTGCGAACAATCCGGCATCGTCCTCCCCCGTCAGCCAGGCGACGGCCTCGGGCTGGACGCCGGCAAGCGCTAGCCGGCGGGCCTCGCGGCGCCAGCCGGCAAAATCGGCAGGCCCGTTCAGCCGGGCCGCGATCACGGGAAGAGCGTCAATTGTCGCGGTTGCGGCTTCAGCCGGGCTCGCAGGTTCTGGGCGTCGAGGCCGCTGCCCGGGCGCCAGCCCTCCGCCAGGATGAAATGCCGGATCGTCGCGAGCGATCGTGTCAGCCGACCGACATCTTCCAGCCTGAGCCGGCGGAACCGCCGCGAGGCCAGAATGCGATCGACACTACGCGTACCGAGACCCGGTACCCGCAGCAGGGTCTCGCGATCGGCCCGGTTCACGTCGACGGGAAAGCGCCCGCGCTCGCGCAGCGCCCAAGCGAGCTTGGGGTCGATATCGAGATCGAGCATGTCGTTCGTCCCGAGGATCTCCCCGGTCTCGAAACCGTAGAAGCGTGTCAGCCAGTCGGCCTGATAAAGCCGGTGCTCGCGCATCAGCGGCGGCGGCTGGAGCGGCAACTGGCGCGAGGCATCGGGGATCGGACTGAAGGCCGAATAATAGACGCGCTTCAGACCGAAGCTGCCATAAAGCCAGGCGCTGCGCTTCAGGATCGCGGAATCGCTTGCGCCATCGGCGCCGACGATCATCTGCGTGCTCTGCCCGGCCGGCGAGAAGGCCGGGGCCTTCTCGCTCTTTTCCCGTTCCTCGCGCGAGGCCTCGATCTTCAGTTTGAGGCCACCCATCGCGCTCTTGATCTCGCCCGCCCGCTTCTCCGGCGCGAAGCGCGCGAGCGCTGCCTCGCTCGGCAATTCAACGTTGATCGATACCCGGTCCGCGAAGAGACCGGCGCGCTCGATCAGATCGCGGCTCGCGCCGGGGATCAGTTTCAGGTGGATATAGCCGCGGAACCCGTGCTGCCGGCGCAGCGTTTCGGCAACGCGCACGAGTTCAGCCATCGTGTAATCGGCCGAGCGGATGATGCCCGAGGACAGGAAAAGGCCTTCGATATAATTGCGGCGGTAGAAATTCAGTGTCAGCGCGACGATTTCCTCGACTGAGAAACGGGCGCGGCGGACATTGCTCGACGAGCGGTTGATGCAGAAGACGCAGTCGAAGCTGCAGAAATTCGTCAGCAGGATCTTGAGCAGGGAGATGCAGCGGCCGTCCGGTGCATAGGAATGGCAGATGCCGGCGCCCGTGGTCGAGCCCAGTCCCTTTCCGTCACGCGAATCACGCTTCGTAGTGCTGCTCGATGCGCAGGAGGCATCGTATTTCGCGGCGTCGCTGAGAATTTCAAGTTTCTCCAGGGCCGAGAGTTGAGCCATCGCCATTCCTTTTGTTCACTATATGTTCTTAGTAAGATTCCGGGCGGACTTCAAGTCGGTCCGTTCGGCGAGAAGGCCGGACGGACCGAAGCGGCTGGACAATTCGCCGTGAAGGCAGCGCCGATTCCGGTGAGATTGGGCTATAGCGATCCCGACGCGGGCGATTCTGGATGCCGACGGAATGATTGAGATCAGAGGTTTTCTGCGCGATGAGACGAGCGAGCTTCATCGCGAGCTGGACGCCATCGTCGGCGGGTTCTCGGACCGCACCTCATATGCGCGCTTCCTGCTGGGGACATTCCGTCATCGCGCCCCGGTCGAGACCGCTTTGCTGAGGACCGCTGCAGCGCAGGTTTCTGCGTGGCGGCCGCGTCGACTCCTGCCGGAGTTGGAAGCGGATCTCACCGATCTCGACCTGCCTCACCCCCTGGTCGACCCTTTCCATCTGTCAAATGACATCGCTGCGTTCCTGGGCGCCGCCTATGTTCTCGAAGGTTCTGCCCTGGGGGCGCGCATGCTGGTGAGGGGAGTGGATGTCCTGGGGTTCGGGCCTGGATTCGCAGCGCGCTACCTCTCGGCCCAAGCCGAGTCTCTCGAGAGCTGGCGTGCGCTGCTGGTCGTTCTCGAAGGGCTTGACCGGCCTGCCTGGGATGCCGCGGCTCAGGCGGCCAGGGCTGTCTTCCTGCACGCCATCCAGGCCTTCATCTCGGAAGAGCTCTCATCTGCATGACGACCGTTGATCTGACGAATTGCGATCGCGAGCCGATCCACATCCCCGGCAGCGTCCAGCCGCATGGGTGTATGATCGTGTGCGATGCCGAGGCGGTGACGATCAGGCGCCATTCGTCGAATGTTAGCTCCTTCCTCGGGCTCGGGGAGTTCGAGCTGGTCGGTCGCCGGCTCGAGGACGTCCTCGGGGGGCCGGTCGTGCACGAGATGCGCAATGCGCTGGCGCGGTCCGGCGTGCCCTCCCGGGCTGGCCTGATGCCCCGCTATCGCCTTCCCGCGCTGGATCGCGCGTTCGACATCTCGATTCATGCCTTCAAGGGCAACGCCATCATCGAGTTCGAGGAGAGCGGCCCGGCCGGACCAAGTTCGCCGCTCGAATTCGCCCGGACGCTGGTCGGCCGGCTCTCGGACGTGACGACTCCGGGCCAGCTGATCAAGAACGCGGCACGCCTGCTCCGCGCGGTTCTGCAATACGACCGGGTGATGATCTATCAGTTCGCGCCCGATGGCTCGGGCAAGGTCATGAGCGAGGCCAAGCGCCCCGACCTCGAAAGCTTCATGGGGCAGCATTTCCCGGCGAGCGACATCCCACAGCAGGCGCGGCAGCTCTATCTCCTTAATCCGATCCGCGTGGTTTCGGATTCGAGCGGCGAGCGCTTTCCGATCACCCCGGTGCTCGATGCAGCGGGCGAGCCGCTCGACCTGTCCTATGCCCATCTGCGCAGCGTCTCGCCGATCCATTGCGAATACCTGCGCAACATGGGCGTATCAGCCTCGATGTCGGTGTCCATCATCGTCGACGGCGCGCTCTGGGGCCTGATCGCCTGCCACCACTACAGCCCGCGCTCGCTGTCCATGAACCGCCGGATTGCGGCGGAAATCTTCGGCGAGTTCTTCGCGCTCCAGCTTGGCGCTCTGACGCAGAAGCAGATGCTGCTCGCCGCCGAGAAGGCCCGGGATTTCCTCAACGATCTGCTGTCGTCCGCCGCACATGTCACCGATGCCTCGAGCTTTCTCGGCCAGCATCTCGCCGAATTCCGCAATCTCGTCGAAAGCGACGGCGTCGGCGTCTGGGTGAATGGCGAATGGCGTGCCGAGGGCAGCGCGCCGCCGGCCGCGTTCGCGGAGGAACTGGCGGCTTTCGCGGCGTCGGTCTGCGAAGGGCGGATCTGGGCGACGACGGCCTTGGGCGAAGCCCTGCCGGAAGCACGCGCCCATGCCGATCAGTTCGCGGGCATGCTCGCTATTCCGCTTTCCCAGATTCCACGCGACTACCTGTTCTTCTTCCGCAAGGAGCTGGTCCACACGATCGAATGGGGCGGTGACCCCAACAAGACCTACACGACCGGCCCTCACGGCGACCGCCTCACGCCGCGACAGAGCTTTGCGGTGTGGAAGGAGACCGTTGCCGGCCACTCCAAGACCTGGACCCCGGTCGAGCGCGAACTGGCGGAATCGGCGCGCCGGACCCTGATCGAGGTCGTGCTGCGTCAGAGCGAACTCCTGGCCGACGAACGGAACAAGGCCGAAATCCGCCAGAAGATGCTCAATCAGGAGCTCAATCACCGGGTCAAGAACATCCTTGCCCTGATCAAGTCGATCGTCGCCCACCCGCTTGCGGAAGGTGCAACGATCGAAGCCTATGTCACGTCGCTCAAGGGGCGGATCGAGGCGCTCGCCATCGCTCACGACCAGGCGATGCGGGCGAGCGGCGGCGGATCGCTGCTGGACCTCGTCAACGCGGAAGCCTCGCCCTATCGGACGAGTGGCGGCACGATCGCGGTTCGGGGGACGTCCGTCTCGCTCGATGCGCGCGCCTTCTCGGTGGTCGCTCTGGTGATCCACGAGCTGATCACCAATGCCGCCAAGTACGGCGCGCTCTCCGTCAAGACCGGGGAACTCTCGGTCGAATGGTCGGCCAATGCCGGGGGCGATTGCGAGATCGTCTGGCGGGAGCGCGGCGGCCCGCCAGTCAGGCCGCCATCCCGTCAGGGCTTCGGCAGCATCCTGATCGATCGCAGCATCCCCTTCGATCTCGGTGGGCGAAGCGATCTGGCTTTCGAGCCCGAGGGCATCACGGCCACGCTCTGCATCCCCGCCAAGTTCGTCCGCTGGACCGAGCATGCGGCCTCTCCCGAAGAGGCGTCCGTGCCGATCAAGGGCAAGCCCGGCCGGCCACTGGAAGGCAGGCGCGTGCTGCTTGTCGAGGACCAGTTCATCATCGCGATGGATTGCGAGGACATGCTGGCGAGCTTGGGTGCGAGCCAGGTCGAACTCTGCGCGAATGTCTCCGAGGCCCTGTCGTTCCTGGGCCGGACGGCGCCGGATCTCGCGATCCTCGACGTCAATCTCGGCCCCGAGACATCCGAGCCGATCGGCAACCGCCTGCGCGAGCTCGGCGTGCCCTTCCTTTTCGCGACCGGTTATGACGACCTCGCGATCCTCGGCGTCGCCGAGGCTGCGACGCTTCGCAAGCCCTACAATCTCGCTTCGCTGGAGGCTGCGCTGCGCAGGCTTCCGGGTATCGCGTAGCCCATGAGCGTCCGTCGCGGTTCAGGCTGCCTCGGACGCCGGAGGTGCCAGGCCGGCGGCGGATAGCTGCATGACGGCGTGCGTGCCGCGTCCGCCCGTCTCCCGATAGCGCAACTCGGTGGCGAGGCTCTTCGCCATTGCGCGCACGATCTTGCTGCCGAGGCCGGTGCCCCGGATCGTGCCGGTTCCGGTCCAGCCGACCCCGTCGTCGACGACCTCGAGCGTGACGACGTCGTCCTGGCGGGAGAGGCTGATCCGCACTTCGCCCTGACCGTCCGGATAGGCGTATTTCAGCGCGTTGGTGACGAGTTCGGTCGCGATCAGCCCGATCGAGATCGCCTTGTCGGTTTTCGCCGATACCGGCACCGGCGGGGATTCGAAGCGGATCGTCGGCATCTGACCGGATCCGGCCAGTGACTGGGAGAACTCATCAAGCAGCGAGCGCAGATAGCCGGCGAGATCGACGGTACGGACATCGTCGGAGGTGTAGAGGCTGCGATGCAGGTTGCCGATGGCGGTAATACGCGCCTGCGTCTCGGCCAGCGCCGCCTTGGCGCCGGGATCCTCGACCGAGTTGGCCTGCATCCGGACGAGCGAGCCGACCAGCGACAGGCTGTTGGCGACGCGGTGATTGACCTCGGCCAGCAGCGTCACGGCCCGGTCGCGCGCCGCCCGCACTTCCTGCTCGGCCTGCTCGCGGGCGCGGGTCAGGCGCGTCTTGACGACCGCGTGTTCCAGCGCCGCCCGCAGCAGCACCTCGAAATCCTCGCCGACCGTCTTGACAACATAGTCCATCGCGCCCGCCTTCAGCGCCGTCACGGCGATCGACAGCTCCGACGAGGCGGTCACGTAGATGACGGCGGGAGAAGCCGCATCCGCGGACAACGCTGCAAGGACGTCGAGCCCCGAGGCCGTTCCGAGATCGTGGTCGAGGATGATGACGTCGATACCGCCGGCCGCCGCGCGCGAGAGCCCGGCATCAGCGGTCTCGACATGCTCCACGACATAGTTGTGGCGCGCGAGCATGCGCTGCACGAGGCGCCCGAGCGTGGCGTCGTCGTCGATATAGAGAACGTTGATGGGCCGGTTCGGCATTAGCGGCGGTCGCGCAAGCCGGTCATGGCGTTTCCGGAACCTGGATGACGGAGAAGAATAGCCCGAGCTGCCGGATTGCATGGGCGAAGCCGTCATAGTCCACGGGCTTGGTGATGTAGACATTGGCGCCGAGATCGTAGCAGCGCTGGATCTCGCGGCTGTCATCGGTGGTGGTCAGCACGACCACCGGCGAACGCCTGGTATGCGCGTTCGCCTTGACCTTCTCGAGGATGTCGACACCGCCCATGTCGGGCAGGTTGAGGTCGAGCAGGATGAGGAGCTGCCGCCCGGCGCTGACGGCGCCGGAGCCGTCGGAACCGAACAGGTAGTCCAGCGCATCCGTGCCGTTGGCGAAGGGGATGATCTCGTTGCTGACCCCGGCACGGCGGATGTTCTTCTCGATGAGGCGGGCATGGCCTTCATCGTCCTCGATCATGATGATCGAGACGGGCTTTCCATTGGTCACGCTTCGGCACTCCGTCTGTAAGCCGCGAGGTCGGGGGGCAGGGTCACGGTAAAGGTCGTGCCTTTTCCGAGTTCTGAGCGCACGGCGATGTCGCCGCCGAGATTGCGCACCATCGTGCGGACATGGGCGAGGCCGATGCCTTCGCCCGCCGTGTTCTGCGTGCCCGAGCGGCGGAACAGCTCGAAGATGCGCTCGTGATCCGCCGCCGCGATGCCGCGGCCATTGTCCTCGATCTCGATCTTCACCCAGCCGCGGCGTTCCCGGCGCGTGCGCACCGCGATCCGGATCGGGCGGTCCGGCGCCCGGTACTTGATGGCGTTGTCGAGGAGGTTGCCCATGATCTGGTCGAGCGACAGGCGGTCGCTCATGACGCGGGGCACCTGCGGGTCGATCTCGATTCCGCCACCTTCCTCCGCGCTGGCCTGGTGGTGGACCGCTCCTGCCGCCGTCTCGATGAGCCCGGTGAGATCGACGCTTTCGGCCCGCAATTCGCGCCTGCCCTCGCGGGAGATCTTGAGGATCGCGTTGATGAGCCCATCCATCTTGCGCGTGGACGAGCGGATGAAGCCGATCGCCTCGGCAACGTCGACCCGCAGCGCCTCTTCGGCCGCCGCCTTCTGTTCCGGCGTTGCTGTGGCTCCGGCCCCGACATAAGCATCGATCGGCTCGAACATCGCCTCCAGCTCGCTGGTGAAGCCCATGATGTTCACCAGCGGCGCGCGCAGGTCGTGCGTTACGATATAGGCGAAGCGCTGCACCTCTTCGTTCGCCTTGACGAGCGCGTCCGTGCGCTGGCGTACACGCTCTTCGAGCCCGACATTGAGCGTTTCGACCTCGCGCCGGGCCGCGACGAGTTCGCGGGTATAGCTGATGATCGTCCAGCTTGCCGCGCCGGCCATAGCGAGGATCAGGATCGCGCCGATGATCGTGGTCCAGCGCAGCCGCGTCGAGGCCGTGACCTGGTCGTCGATCGCTTCCCGCAATTCCCTTTCCGAGATCGCCAGGATCGCGTTGAGATCGGCCCGCAATTCGTCCATCAGGCGTTTGCCGGCGCCGCTGCGGACAAGTTCCAGCGCGGTCTCGACGTCGCCTTTGCGCGTCGCCTCGACAGTGGCCGCGAGCTCCGCCATTTTCCCGTCGAGTTCGTTGCCGACCCTTTGCAGGATCGGGGTGATCTCGGGCAGCCTCGCGACGGCGCGTTCGAGCAGGGCGCGCTGTTCGGGGAGCCGCGAGACGGTCGCGCTGTAGGGAGCCAGATAGCTTTCGTCACGCGTCAGCAGATAGCCGCGCTGGCCTGTCTCCGCATCCTGGACCAGCGACAGGAGATCGGCGGTTGCGCTTCGCACGGCGCGGGCTGCGGTCACCTCTCCGAAATAGCGCTCGCTCGCCGCCGTCAGCCAGAGGGAGGTCGCGACGATGACGACGAGCACCGCAATGCCGACGGCGAGAAGCAGGGCGTTCGAGCGTTGGAAGAACGCCTGAGAGATAGGCATGCGGGGAACCAGCCGGAGAGGAGATTTTCTTTGCGCCGATCCAGGCTTCCAAAGCAACATCAAATGACATTGCGACGAGCGTGTCGCTGTGCATCGCGCCCGCGCACCGAAACCGACGCGCCCGCCTGCCAGGAAGCGGCGCGGGCCGAGCGCGGGGCGTCCCTTTCAGCGCTTGTCGGGATGTGAGGACGGAAGGCCGTCGAGGCGCAGGCTGGCTACGTAGATATCCGTCCCTTCGGCATTCTGCACGGTGACCGAAAGTGACATGTGGTCGCCATTGGGCAGCTTTTCGCGGTTCAGTGCGGCGAGCAGTTCCTTGGCCGCGTTGCGCGCGCTTTGGTCATCGGGCAGGTCCGTGCCTTCCTCGTCGATTTCGAGCTTCTCTCCGTCGCGCGTATGAAAGAAGTAGCTGGGCATGTCTGCCTAATGCAGCCGGCGCCAAGCTGTTCCTCAGGCGCTCGCGATTTTGACGGCGCCGGGCTGGAGATGCAGATAGTCCGGATCGAAATCCGCCAGTTTGCAAAGCCCTTTCCAGTCCAGGACCGTCAGGCGATTGGCACGGAGCCGAATGAGCTTGGCCTCCCGGATCTCCCTGAGCTTCTTGTTCATGTGGACGGTGGAAAGGCCGAGCGCATCGGCGATCTCCGGCTGCGTCAAAGGCAGGTTGCAGGTCACCCCGTCCGACAGGCCGATGGCCGTCATCTTGGTGATGAACTCGCAGAACAGATGGGCGATGCGGCTTGGTGCAGACCGGCGTCCGATCCCCACCATCCACTCGCGATAGATCGAGGCTTCGATCAGCGTTTCGCGCCAGAACGCCTCGGAGATGCGATAGGACGCTCGCGTGAGCGCTCGGACGGCATCGTGCGGGATCAGGCCGACGACCGCGGGGGTCAGCGCCCCCAAACAATGATCCATGCGCTCGATGAGCAGCGAATGGATATCCGGAATGTCGCCGGGAAGGTGGAGCGACAGGATCTGCCGGGCTCCGTCGCCGACGATCTTGTAGCGACAGACCAGACCTTCGGCGACCAGGCAGCACTGCTTGGTGATCTCGCCCTCCCGGACGATGTCCTGGCCGGCTTCGAAACGCTTCAGGGTGAGCGGCAGATCGAGAAGCTTGTCCCGCTCGGTCGCGGGGAGGGGAACATGGGTTTCGAGCTTGAGAACGAGACGTTCCAGATAGAGCTGCTTGTCCATTCGCTCCCTGCCGTTTCAAATGTCCAGGCCGACAGCAACGTGCTTTTGCTTCGGGAGACAACATCATTTGCTCATCGAGCCGCTGGATCGGTCGGCAAACGCCTTTCGGTCTCAGGCTGCGCGCCGCCGGCGCGTTTTTCAAGACCGCCGGGTTTCTGGATGTCGAGAAGCGGTGAAGCGCAATGCGATCGGTTAGTCGGCTTATCGTTTGACGCATATCGAATTGGCGCTCGCGGTCCCGGCTTCGATCGCTTCCGCGGTTATCACCCTCGCGCTCCAGGAACCTTTCCCCGACGCCAGCCGTTTCGCCCTCACTTTCGCTCGTCAGCAGGTGGGGCTCATGGACAGCATCATTTATCTCGTCGGTCTCGTGGTGGTCGTCATGGCCATCCTGTCGTTCCTCGGTCTTCGATAGGAATTCGCCATGTCCATGTCTGGAACGGACGTCGTCGTCGCTCCCGTGACCGTCAACAGGGAAAACCGATCCTATGTACAATGGGGGCCGATCCTCGGGGGTGCCGTCATCGCGACGGCCATCTCGACCATCATGACGGTTTTCGGGTCGGCGATCGGGCTGTCGATGGTCTCCGCCGATTTCGAGAAGAGTTCCAGCGCCACGGCGCTGGCGATCGCAGGCGCGCTCTGGGCGCTCTGGGTCATGGTTTCCGCGACGATGGCCGGCGGTTATCTCGCTGGCCGGATGCGCCAGCCGAGCTTCGACGCCAACCGCGACGAGCGCAAGCTGCGCGATGGGACCCATGGCCTCCTGGTCTGGGCGACCGGCGCCTTGCTCATCACCTTCGTAGCGACATCGTCGCTGTTCGGCGCGGCAAAGACCGCGGCCAGCAGTGTCGCCAGCGCGAGTTCCGGCGTGGCCTCGCTGGTCTCGCAGAATGTCGATCCGCTCGCGATGGCGCTGGACAACGTCATGCGTGCCAACGGTCAGCAGCCGCCGACTGCCCAGGAGCGTGACGAGGCTTCCCGGATCTTCGTCAACGCGTTGAAGGACGGCAAGATCGAGCAGGGCGACCGGGATTATCTGGCTTCGCGTCTCGCCGCGCGCTCCGGCATCAGCGAGCAGGACGCGCAGAAGCGTATCGACGACGCCTATGCCCGCCTGTCGCAGGCCAAGGAAACCGCCAAACAGGCAGCCGAGCGCGCGCGCAAGATTGCCGTCCTGACGGCGTTCCTCACCGCTGCCGCATTGCTGGTCGGAGCGGCCGCCGCATCCTGGGCCGCGACGCTCGGGGGCGAGCATCGCGACGAGAACCTGCGCGTCGATCCGGGACTCTGATCACTCGTGCGGAGCAAGCCCGGCTCCGGATGGGGCCGGGCATTCTTCGCATTCATCGCAACGATCGGATCGCTGCGGCGTTGCTTCTGCAGCATTTCAGAAAGGGTACGCGATGATCAGTCGTCACGACGAGCGAAATGGCAGCACCAACGGCCCGACCGAACCCAACCAGCGTCCGCCCGAAAAGCGCGAGGACGCGGCCGGTGACGCGATGAAGGGTCCCAAGGTCATCTCCGAGGGTAATCGGAAGCAACGTGCGAGAGGCAGGGACGTTCCGCCCGCCGGTCCGCATGCGAACGAGTCGCAGACGAACAAGGAGGCGACGCCGGGGGCCGGCGCGCTCCCGCCGTCCAGGCCGGTTCGCGACATCGACCCCGGCACCGGCTGACATTCAGCCACCTTCCGTCCGTGCTTTCGCAATTGGCAGGTGCCGCGCGGAAGGGCTGACGCTCTCGCTGATCGTGGCGGCAGCGAACAGACGACCGTCATATGACGGCGCGTGCCTGGCGCAACCGCGCTAGGCTCCACACCATGCCATTCTCATCGCTTCATAATCCGGTCGAGCTTGCACGTGCCCGGGCGGCCCTGGACGAGGCATGGAACCGGATCAAGCCGCTGATCGATGAAGCAGATCGGGATCGCGAGCGGACACGATTATCCTACATCGTGGCGTCTTTGGTCATGCTGGCACTCGATGAGGATGACCTGGTCGAACGAGCGCTGCGACATTATCGGACGCAGCAATAAGCCGGCCGCGAGGGAACCTCGTCGTCCAGCCGGCGTTCAGCCGCGAGAATTTCCATTGTCTCCGGATCGAGCATGAACGCGCATTCAACCGTGGCCGACGACGCTGCGAACGACCTCCTCCGCCCCCTTCAGGCCCGGGATTTCCTGAATCCTCCGATCCTGCTGGCCGGGATCGTCGATCACATGATGTACGCCTTCTTCAGGGATCGCCTGATGAGCGCTCCGCTGGAGGGCATCGTCGTCATCGAACTGAGCACGCTTGGGGGCGACCCCGAAGTCGCGCGCATGATGGGGGAGGATATCCGCTTCCACAGCGAGCAGGAGCCTGGCCGGCGCTTCGTCTTTCTGGGCAAGGCCGCGATCTACTCTGCCGGCGCGACCTTCATGAGCTTCTTCGCCCGCCCGAACCGCTATCTCACGCGCGGCACCCGCCTGATGATCCATGAGCGGAAAATCCAGGCGAACGTCATTCTGGACGGTCCTTTGACGATGTGCATCGCCAATCTCAAGGCGAAGCTGAACGAGATCGAACATTCGATCCAGATCCAGAACGAGGGCTTCCAGAATCTGATCGCCGGCTCGTCGGTGACGATGGAGCAGGTGCTCAGGCTGGCGCCGGAGAACTGGTATGTCGAAGCCGATGAGGCCAGGAATCTGGGGCTCATAGAGGGCGTCATCTAGAGCCTGCGCCGGGGTCTGCGGATCGATCGTGGCTTCATGCGGCGCAACCAGGCCTTTCCGCGTTTGACGGTGGCGGCTACGATGGCCGCATTCTCACTCCCCGGAGCAAGATTTCGGGCTCCTCACCCGCGAATGCGATGCAGAGGGGATCGATCCCGCCACCCGGCGTGGTCGGCTCGCTCCCGCTCCGGGTGTTGGCGGCGGTGCGGACGCGGGCTTGAGCGAATAGGTCGGCAGAGCGCCTCAAAGGGGCCGGAGCGCTCAGATCGCGTCTGCCTTGCGCCTGCCGTAAGCATTGTCGACGATGCGTATGACCGACCGGTAAAGCTGCTCGAGGCGGCTGAAATCGCCGCCGTCCTGCGTGATCCAGCCCGCACTGTCGGCGATGGCGACGAGCTGGAGCGCGATGTCGGCGCGCGGTGCGTCGGGCGAAAGCTCGCCCCTGGCGACCGCCTGCTCGACACCGGCGATGACCAGCCGGTTGAGCTGGGCCGCGAAATTGGCCAAGGCCTCCCTCGCTCGCGGGCCGATAACGTTGCTTTCGAGGCGCATCCGGCCGATCAGGGACCAGGGATGGGCCGTCTTGCCGGTCGGGTTGAACTGCAGATAGCGCTTGCGGTTCGATTCCATCATGCCCTCGACCTTCTCGAACAGCGTCTTGTCGCAGGTCCAGTTCAGCGTCCAGGCCTCGAGCGTGCGGTCGACGTACTCGACGATGACTTCTTCGCAGAGGTTGAGCTTGTTGCCGTAGTGATGATGGATATTGGCGCGCGTCACGCCCAATTGCTCGGCGATGTCGCGAAAGCGCAGACCCTGATAGCCATGCCGCAGCAACAGCGCGACCGTCACGTGTTTGATCTCGTCCTTCATCCCTGGCTATCCTGACTTCTCCTGCCTGCCCCGCAGCGTGCGAGCCGTCTATCACGCGGTCGTGTCGGCATCCACGCGACCATAGACGGCGGCATAGGCGCTGGCGATTGCTGCCCGCGTCTTGCCGGGCGCGAGCGCATCGCCGATGATTTCGACGGGAATGCCAAGGCTTGCGATCCGCGCCGCGGCCTTCGGGCCGCCGGGCTCGCGCGCCCGGTGGTAGAACCAGTCGCGCAACCCGTCATGCGAGGCAGCGGCCTTCAAAGGCCAGTGTCGGACGAGGCCCGTCGAGAGCATGGCGCGCACTGCCGGGCCGAGCCCGCCGCGATAATCCGCTCCGGTCGCAACGACGATGTGATCGAAACCGACGAGTCGCTCCGGGTTCATGATCGGATCGAGTCCCATTTCGATCCGAACGCCACGCTGCCGGCAGAGAAGCAACGCGGCATCGACATGCTCGATCAGGCTTTGCCGATCCGCCGCCACGCCCTGATAGAGCGGCGCAAGCCCGGCGAGCCTCAGCGCGCCGCCGGGCCTGGTCTTGCGCTCGAACAACGTGACCCGGTTCTGCAGTGCCGCCAGCCCTGCATAGGTCAGGCCGGCGGGACCGGCGCCGATCACGGCGATCCGCTTGCCGTTCAGCAGGCTCCGCGCGTCCGCGAAGGCACGCTCCCGGCCGGTCGTGGGATTGACGATGCAATGCAGCTTGCTGCCGGTCCGCATGCCGTCGACGCAGGAATTGCAGGCGAGACAGCGACGCACCTCATCGCCTGCGCTCGCATGGGCGACCCAGTCGGGATCGGCCAGCAGCGGGCGGCCGAGGGCGACAAAGTCGATTGCGCCGGCTGCAATCGCCGCCGCCGCCCGTGCGGGATCGCCAAGGCGTCCCACACCGATGACAGGGACCGGAACGACCGCCTTGATGGCGCGCGCGAAGTCGAGGAACGGGGTCGGCGGTGTCGCCATCGGCGGGATCATGATGGCGGCGGAGGGTTGCGAACGATAATGGCCTGCGGTGACATGGATCGCATCCGCGCCGGCCTGCGCAGCCCAGCGGGCAATCTCCACGGCCTCCGGAGCCGTCATGCCGTGCTGGAAAAAGTCGTCGCCATTCATCCGGAAGATCACGGCAAGGCCCGGCACGGCAGCCTTCACGGCACGCAGGATATCGAGGCCGAAGCGGGCGCGGTTCTCAAGCGGGCCGCCATAGCGGTCCTCCCGGCGGTTCTCCAGCGGGTTGAGGAATTGCGAGATCAGATAGCCGTGTGCGGCGTGGATCTCGACCGCGTCGAAGCCGGCCTTCCCCGCGCGCTCCGCCGCCTGCGCGAAGGCCTCGACACAGGCCGCGATGCGCGCCTCGCTCATCGCCTGCGGGACGATGATCTCGGTATGGCCTTCCTGAACGCTGTGCGCGATCGCGGAGGGCGCCACAGGCTCCTCGCCGCAGATGTCGCGACGCGTGTGCCCTCCGCCATGGCCGAGCTGGATCGAGGCCTTCGCTCCCTGCTCATGGATGATCCGGACAAGCCGCTCGAGGCCCGGCAGGAAACGGTCGTCGCCGATTCCGAGCTCGAAGCGGCGATGCTTGCCCGCCGGCTCCGGCGCCGCCATCTCGACCGTGACGAGCCCGACGCCGCCTGCCGCACGCGCTGCGTAGTAGGCGAGCCCCTCCTCGGTCACGAAGCCTTCGGCATCGGCGTGGCGCGTGGTCATGGGTGCCATGATCACGCGATTCCCGAGATGAAGCGGGCCGATGCGGCCGGGCGTGAAGAGAAGGTTCGTCCCGTCGCGCGCCATGGTCGCTTGCCTCGTCGGCGTCAGGCGGCCATCGGCAAGGCGCCTTCGCGTCCGATCCCGGCCTGTTCGAGCGCCTGTCCGATACGGGCAATCTCGGCCTCCGTGATCTTGACCAGAGGCGGGCGCACCACCGCTTTGTCGAGACGCCCGAGCAGGACCAGGGCCTCCTTCATCCGGTTGTGCATGTCGAGGAAGGGCGGCGCGTAGAACGCCTGCGACAAGGGAACGATGCGATCGTTGATGGCCTGCGCCGCCTTGAGATCGCCGGCCTGGACCGCGCGGAACAGGGCAACCTGCAGGTCCGCGATCACGGAGCCGGAGCCCGAGAGCAGCCCGTTGCAGCCCAGCGTCAACGAAGCCATGAGCCAGGACGAATGGGTGGTGAGGACATTCACCGGGCGGGGCAGATTCTGGAAGGTGCGAATGTGCTTCTCGTGCAGCATGGCGTCGTTCGACCAGTCCTTGATCGCGGCGATGGTCGGGACGTCCTCGAACAGGGCGAGCAGCGTGTCGAAGGCGAAGCCGAGCCCGCCGGCCATCGGATACTGGAAGGCGATGATGGGCAGATCGGTGGCATCGGCGATACGCCGGTAATGCGCGATCGCCATCTCGGGCCGCAATTGCCCGCCCATCGCCATGCTGTTGGGCGGGAAGACCAGCAGCGCCGAGGCACCTTCCCGGTCCGCCATCGCGGCGATGCGCGCCGCCTCGATCGATCCGTCGGCATAGACGCCGTTGATCAGGGGAACCTCGTCGCCGACTTCCGCCAGCGAAGCGGCCAGGATCTGCTGCTGCTCCTCGAAGCTGCAGGCATGGACCTCGGAGGCATGGCCGTTGACGGTGACGGCCGCGACTCCATCGACCAGCGCGCAGTCGCGCAGGTGTCGGCGCGTCTGGCGCTCATCGATGCCCATGTCGTGGTCGAGCGCCAGAAGCGTCGCCGGGATGACACCGGCCGGGCGGAAGTCCTTGAAGCGTCGCATCATCGATCTCCGTTTGCTGGTTGTTCCGATCGGCCGGCCCTGGAACCGTCAGTCGTTCCAGAGACCGCCCGTTACGCTGATCGTTTCGCCGGTGATGTAGGCCGCCTCGTCGGAGGCCAGGAACAGGACGGCGCGGGCGATGTCGTCGGGATAGCCCGGCCGGCGCAGCGGAATGCTCCGCGCCCGGTCATGGGCGCCCGGCAGTCCCTCGGCCTTGCGCTGGGCCTCCGATTCGTCGCGCATCTTCGTGTCGACGATCAGGCCCGGCCCCACCGCGTTGACCCGCACGCCGAACTCGCCGATCTCGCAGGCCAGCGACTGTGTCATCGCGACGACCGCGAATTTCGAGGCGCAGTAGGCTCCGAAGGCCGCGGAGGCCGATTTCCCCATCCAGGACGCGATATTGACGATGGCCCCGCTGCGGCGCGCGACCATCTGCGGCGCGACCTTGCGCGTCACGTGGAACAATCCGTCCACATTGATGCCGAAGGTCGCCGTCCAGTCGGCATCGCTCATCTCCAGCAGCTTGCCGACGCGGCAGATGCCCGCGTTGTTGACGAGAATGTCGATAGGCCCAAGCGCGGCCATCAGGGCGCCGATGCCGCTTTCCACCGCCGCCTTGTCCGAGACGTCGCCGCTGGCGCAGACGATCTTGCCGCGGGTCCCGAGTTCCCGCGCCGTCGCGCCGGCCGCCGCATGGTCGAGATCGAATATACCGACGTCGCAGCCCTCGGCGAGAAGGCGGGCGGCGATGCTCTTGCCGATGCCGTGAGCACCACCGGTGACGATCGCCTTCTTCCCGTTCAAGCCGTACATCGCATCAAGCCTTCTTCTTGAGTTTGCGGTCGCCGCGGGCCGTCCAGCCGCCATCGACCACCATGACGGTGCCGGTGCAGAAGGACGCGTCGTCGCTGGCGAGCCAGAGCATCGCCTGGGCGATCTCGACCGGCTTGCCGAGGCGCTCCATCGCCTGGCGCTCCTCCAGGCCGCGGCGCAGCTCGGCGCCGTCCGGGCCGCTGAGGATCCGGGTGAAGTAGGGCGATTCGATCGTGCCGGGCGCGACGGCGTTGATCCGGATGCCGGCATCGACATGGTCGATCGCCATGGCCCGCGTCAGTGCGGCGACGGCGCCTTTCGAGGCCACATAGGCGGCGCGGTCGTGAATGCCGATATTGGCGGCGGCCGAGGCGGTGGAGACGATGGCGCCGCCGCCATTGCGTTCCATCACCGGGATGACATGCTTGCAGCCGAGATAGACGCCCTTGACGTTGACCGCCATCAGGGCATCCCAGTCGGCCTCGGAGGTCGAGACCACGGTTCCCGCGATGCCGTAGCC
The DNA here is from genome assembly GCF_011764485.1 of Bosea sp. ANAM02. Classification (NCBI taxonomy): domain Bacteria; kingdom Pseudomonadati; phylum Pseudomonadota; class Alphaproteobacteria; order Hyphomicrobiales; family Alloboseaceae; genus Allobosea; species Allobosea sp. ANAM02. The sequence goes on from NZ_AP022848.1 coordinate 548,287, forward strand.
GGCATTGTTGACGAGGATATCGATGCGGCCGTGCCCGGCGACGACCGCTGCGACCATCGCCTCGATCTGCGCCTCGTTCGCGACGTCGACGGCATGGGGAAAGGCCTTGCCGCCGCCCGCCGTGATCTCGTCGGCGACGGCTTTCGCCGCTTCCGCGTTACGATCGGCGACGATGACCGTCGCTCCTTCGGCCGCGAAGAGCTTGCAGGCCTCATGGCCGATCCCCGAGCCGCCGCCGGTAATGATCGCGATACGCCCGTCGAGTTTCATAGGACCTCCTCCCTTCCTCAAGTCAGACTGACTTACATGTCGGTAAGTATCAACTCTATCCACGCCCGCTTGCAAGCCGCTCGCGACATGCAGCTCTGCGCCTAGAGCATCGGCCCGAAAAGTGGAACCCGGCTTTCGGGAAAAGCCGATGCAAAATCAAAGGGCTAAAGCATCGCGACCGGAGAAAAATGCTGTTCGATCGCCGCCAGCAGAGAGCGTGAAACGATCCAGGATGATTTCGGATTGGCAGGCGAGGGCCGGTTGGCGATCGTGATCGCCATGGTGCCGTACTCGCTCTCGGCCTTGACGGCGTGCGTGTTCCCCCGGGCTGCCGGATCGCAGATGACGGCGACTCTTGTCTGGTCGAAGCCGGGTCCCGCGAGGGCGAGCGCCGCTGCGACATTGAGATTCTGCGGATAGGCCGCCGCGGCTTCGCGGGCCGTTCCCTCGAACAGGACGACCTCGGATGCGAGCGCGTCCGGATCGTGCCCGAGCGCCCGCAGCTCCGCGGCCCAGGCGGCGGGAGGCTTGCGCGACTCGTACGCGACGCAGAGCCGGTCGGCCGCGCTCACCGCGCGAATGTAATCGAGGGCGCCCAGAGCGCCGGAGGCGAGCAGCAGGCGGCCGCCATGGCTGCCGGCGATATCGGCGAGCTGCTCGAAGAGCAGCTTGTCATGCAACGCTCCGATCGACGAGATCAGGACGGGAAAGCCTCGTGACAGGCAGTCCGGAACGACCTCACGGACCGCCGCGTGCCCCGCCGCCTCGACGACCAGCTCGGGCGCGAAAGCCGCGGCCTCCTGAACCGAGGTCACGATCGCGACATCGTCGGGAACACGATCGCGGGAGCGCGAATCCGCGCGCAACAGCGTTGCGACCGTATGGCCGCGCTGACGCAAGGCATCCGCAAGCTCGGCGGCGATCGCGCCATAGCCGATGAGAAGGATGCGCCGGGCGCTCACAGTGTTCCGATCCACTCGGCGACCTTCGCCGTGAAGGCGTCGGGGCGGGAGTTCGGAAAGAAATGGCCGCCGCTGTCGAGCAGGATCAGCGTCGGGGCGAGCAGGGCCGCCGCGAGCTCCTCCTGAAGGAAGGCCGGGACGATCAGGTCGTCGCGCGCACCGAGCACGAGCAGCGGCATGGCGAGCGCCGCGGCATCGGCGCTGCCGTCGAAGGCCAGGAGGGCGTCGATGCGCTCGCGCACGACCTGGCGCGCTTCCGCGGTCCGTGGAGCCCCGGCGACCGCCGCCTCGAAGACATGCCAGTTCGCTTCGAGCCAGGCGGGCGGGTAGGCCATCAGGGCCGAGCTCGAGGCATAGGCATCCGGCAGCGGGTCCAGGATCGCGCGACGGGCGCTGAAGAGCGAGGTCATATAGCGGCCGGGCTTGAGCCATGCTGCGCTCAGGATGAGGCCACGGAGACGATCGGGTGCGATCTTGCCGAGCGCCTGGCCGATGCAGCCGCCGGTGGAATGGCCGAGCATCACGCAGGTTTCGATGCCGGCGGCATCGAGCACGGCGAGGCAATCGGCGGCGAGTTGAGCGATCGTGCAGGGGGCACTGCCCCGGCTGCTCGCGCCGATGCCGCGCTGATCGAAGCGCAGCACGCGGAACTGCCGGCTGAGCGTCGCGGAGGTCCCTTTCCAGAAACCGCCGGTCCCACCCAGCCCGCTGACCAGCAGGAGTGGTGGCCCCGAGCCTTCGGACCAGAATCTGAGCCGGGCGCCATCCGGCAGCGCGACCTCGAAGCTGCCGTCCTCATTCACCGGGAGCGCGCTCATTGCAACGGCGAGTAGGAAACGGGGTTGAGGATCCGGCTGTTCTGGATATCGATCAGCCCATCGACCCGGCGCAGATAGTCCTGCCAGCGCGGATCGGCGAGCATACGGCCGCGGCGGGCGGCACGATCGTCCAGGCTGTCATAGCTCCACAGCGCGACAACGTGATTGAGCTCGCCGATCTCGGTGGTGAAATAGGCGTGGAAGGTGCCAAGATGCTCCTTCTGAAGGGGCAGCCCGAACTCTCCGTAGAGCTTCACGAATTCGGCGAGTTTGCCGGCCTTGATGCGATAGTCGCGCTCTTCGTAGATCATCATCCGCTCACTTTTTCGCGTCGAAACTGGAATCGACCCATCCGAAGACGGTTTCGCGCTCGATCTCGGCAATGTTCTCCGGCCGGGGGAACGGCGCCGGCGCCGGCTCTCCGGGCCGTTTCGGCCGCCCGATCCGCGCGAAGAACTCGTCCAGCCCACCAGGCATGAGCAGGAAGGTGAAGCTCAGCGGCTCGTCGCTGGGGTTGAGGAAGTGGTGCTTGAGGCCCTGCCCGATATAGGCGCAGGAGCCCTTCTCGATGGGGTGATCGACACCATCGATGCGCGCGATGCCGCGCCCCTCGAAGACGAAGATCACCTCCTCGTGGGCGTCGTGGACATGCTCCCGGATGGAACATTGCGGCGCCACCGTCTGCGTTCCCATCGAGAAGCGGCTGGTCCCCCCGGTCTTCGCGGTGTTCAGCAGGTTGCGCACATAGCCGTTGGCCGGCACCGGCTGCCAGTAGCTCTCGCCATCCCCTGGGCCGAGTACAACCGCCCGGCCCACGCTCTGCGTCTGCGTCATGATGGTCTCCACATCGAGCGCTGACGCTCAGTTGCCGTACATGATCTTGGGCATCCAGGTCGCCAGCCCCGGAAAGGTCAGCAACAGGATCAGCACCAGGATCTGGCAGACGATGAAGGGAATGACGCCCCAGTACATGTCCTTGAGCCTGATCTGCGGAGGCGCGATCGCCTTCAGATAGAAGATCGAAGGCGACATGGGCGGCGTCAGGTAGCTCGTCTGCAACATCACCAGGAAGACGACCGAGAACCAGATCGGGTCGATGCCGAACTGCTTCACCAGCGGCATCGAGATCGGCACGAGGATCAGAACGATCGAGATCAGGTCGACGATGAAGCCGAGCAGGAAGGCGATCAGCAGGATGATCGCGATGACGGACCAGGACGACAACCCGAACTCGCGCAGGATGCCCTGCGTCGCCTGCATGCCGCCGGAGGCGAAGAAGACGCCCGAGAACATCGAGCCCGCGAGCACGATGGCGAGGATCATGGCAGTCAGCGACACGGTCTGGAGCGAGGCCTGGAACAGCACCTTCCACGACATCCGCCGGTAGATCAGAGCCAGCAGCAGCACGCCGAACGAGCCGCAGGCGGCCGCTTCCGTAGGCGTCGCGAGCCCCATGAACAGCGTGCCCAGCACCGTGAAGATCAGGAAGCCGGGCGGCACCAGCGCCGTCGCGGTGAACTTGAGCTTCTCGCCCAGGCTGCGCGGGTCGGGCTCGTCCTCCGGCGGTGCCAGCTCGGGTTTCCAGGCGCAGACGACGACGATGTAGAGGATGAACAGGCTCGACATCAGCAGGCCGGGCAGCAGGATTCCCGCCAGGAGGTCGCCGACCGGAAGCGCCGCGATCGGCGCCAGGACCACCACCGGGATGGAGGGCGGGATGATCGTGCCCAGCGAGCCGCCGCCGCAGATGGTGCCGGAGATCAGCCGGGCGTCGTAGCGACGCTTCATCATCGCCGGTATCGCGAGCATGCCGACGAGGGTCTCCGTCGCGCCGACGACCCCGCTCGCTGCGGCGAAGATCGTGCACATCAGCAGCGCCGCGATGGCCAGGCCGCCCGGCAGGCGCCGCGTCCACATGTAGAGCGCGTCGAAGAGCCGCTCGGCGATCCCGGCACGCTCCAGGATGGAACCCATGAAGATGAAGAGCGGGATGGCGCCGAGCACATAGTTGGTCGCGACATCGTCGACGCGCTGGGCGAGCTGGTGAACGAGCGTGCCGCCGAAGCGCATGAGACCGAAGCCGAGCGCGGTCAGCATCATCGAGAAGGCGACCGGGAATCCCAGGAAGATCAGGATCATCAGCGCCGGGAACATCCACAGCACGAGCTGCGAGGTCATGGCGTTTGCTCCATGCCGGGCCGGCCGAGGGCAGCGAGAAGGTTCTCAATGGCGCGAGCCGCGCTCTGCAGCGCAAAAAGACCGAAGCCCACGGCGTAGATCGCCCGATAGGGCCAGATCTTGGGGTTCCATGCCGAAAGTCCGGAGCCCTCGCCGGTCCGGTAGACGGAGAAGACGTTGTCGACCAGCGCGCAGGTCAGCCAGACCAGCATCGCCGACAGAATGGCGTAGCCCGTCATGTCGATCAGCGCGATGGCCCGCTTCGGCAGCTTCTGGTGGATGAAATCGACATTCACATGCTGGTCGATCAGCAAGGCGTAGGACAGGCCGAGCAGGAAGATCGTACCCATCATCATGTAGCTGAGCTCGAACGCCCATTGTGTGGGGGCGTCGAAGAAGTAGCGGCTCACGACCTCGTAGACCATGGCCAGGACGAGCGGCAGCACGAGCAAGGCGGCCGCTCTGCCGGACCAGAGCGAAAGCCGGCCGATCCATGTGACGAGTACCATGCGCTGCGAGCTCCTTTCGAACCGTAGGGGAGCGGCGCCCCGGGGGCGCCGCTCCCTGAGCATCAGCGCGAGCCGATGGCGAAGCGGAATTCACCCAGAGGTTTGACGGACTTCAGGAACGCGGCCTGATCCTCGTAGACCTTCTTGAACCACTCGTTCGAGCTCGACTGCTTCTGCGCCCATTCGGTCGAGACCTTTCCGACCGCATCGACGAGGCTCTTGTCGACGGTGACGAACTCGTTGTTCGGGTTCTCCTTCATCTTCTTGTAGGCATCGATGTCGAGCTTGGCGTAGCCGAGATAGGTCTCGAGCATGGTCGCCTTGGCGGCGGTCTCCATCAGCGCCTTGTCCTTGTCGCCGATCTTGGCCCAGACATTCTTGTTGACGATGCAGTCATGCGCCGCGCTGGGCGAGTGCAGCCCCGGCATGACGACGTATTTCGCGACCTTGTTGAAGCCTTCCTGCAGGTTGCCGCCGGGGCCGCCCCACTCGATCGCGTCGACCACCTTGCGCTCCAGGGCCGAGAACACCTCGGAACCCGGCAGCACGACCGTGGAGGCGCCGAGCATCGGCGCGATCTCCGCCCAGGAGGAAGACGTGCGCAGCTTGAGGCCCTTCATGTCCTCCGGCGTGCGCACGGGCTTGTGGGAATGCATGAAGATCTCGGTTTCGAGCACGCCGCAGGGAATCGCGACGACATCGAACTTCTCCTTGCGCCATTCCTTCCAGAGCTTGGTGCCGTTGCCGTTATAGAGCCACATCATCATCTCTTCCGGGTTCGGCCCGCCGGGCCAGCCCGAGAAGATCGCTCCGGTGCGGTCCACCGCCCAGTCATAGCCGGGCCAGGCATGGCCCATGTCCGCGACGCCTTTCTGGACGGTCTCGGTCACCTTCAGCGCCGGGCCGAGCGCGCCGGCGGGGAAGACGTTGATCTTGATGCGGCCATCGGTCATCTGGCCGACGAGATCCGCATAGCGCTTGGCGCCGATCTCGAGCCAGTGGCCGCCCGCCCAAGGCGTCGCCATGTTGAGTTCCATCTTGTTCTGGGCGAGCGCGGCCCCGGCCGCGAGCGTCATGCCCGCGATCGTCGCCACGGCGGCGAATGTCCTGAATGCCATTTGTCTTTCCCCTCTGTGTTTGACTGGCTGGCGATCTCGATGTGACACGAGGCGATAGTCAGGCTGCCCGCGCCAAATCCGAGGCTTGGAGGCCGGCAAGCCGGCCGGATGTGAAGGCCCAGGCGAGATGATGGCCGTGACCTTCGAGAAGGACGCCGCCCTGCCCGGCGGAGCCGGCGGCGAAGAGGCCGGGGATCGGTTGTCCCGAGCGGTGAAGAACACGGAAATCCGTATCGATGCGCAGGCCGCCTTCGCTGAAGACGATCCAGGATTTCGCCGGTCCGAGAGCATGGAACGGGCCCTGCGTCATCGGCAGGCGCGGATCGGCGCCGGTCAGACCGGCATTGTGCCTCTTCACGCTGGTGACCAACGTTTCGGACGGGAGCCCCAGCTTGGTCGCCAGTCCGTCCAGCGTCGCTGCGCGGGCGTAGATGTCCGGCCGCGAGCGGGCGTAGTCCGGCAGATAGGCGTATCCGACGCCGGGCGCGGTCGAGATGAAGTTCGGCCAGGCGGAGAAGCGACGGGCCAGCGCATCGTCCATGACGATCCAGGCCTTCTGTCCGGGCTGGCCCCCGATCGCGTCCTGAGGTCTGTTGCGTTCGTCGCAGAAGCGCTCGCCGGCCTGGTTGACGAGGATGGCGCCGGCCTCGAACAGCCGCAGCGAGGGCGCCAGATAGGTCGTGACGAAACGCAGCAATATCGGCCGCAGCAGCCGCGCCGGAAGCCATTGCATGGCCGTGAGCAGGGCGCGGGCGACGATGCGGTGCGTCGGCATGCGCGAGATGATGCTCGGGTGCGGCGGGGCGAGAAAGCGGATCTCGGGTCCCCAGGCGAGATCCCCGTTCACGATCTCGGCGCCGACGGCCTCGGCCATCCGCTGGCCGTCGCCCGTGCTCGCCGGGTTGATCCCATCGATGTCGAGCAGCGGGCCGCTCATGAATCTCCGCTTGTAGTTCTTGTCCGCCGAACTGAAGTCTCCCGAGGCAAGGATCACGCCAAGGCGAGCGTCGATGCGCTCAGGCGCGCCAGCTTGCGGCGCGATCTCCACGCCGGTGACGCGGCCCGCCTCGGTCAGGAGCGCCGTGGCGCGGGCGTTGGCGCGCAGGACGACCCCCTTTTCACGGCAGGCTCCGGCGAGATGGCTGACATAGCCGCGAGAGTGGGGCAGGATCGCATGCAGCCTCGGCCGGCTGTGCGGCGGCTCCGGCAACGGACCCATGAAGGTCACGCCGAGCGCTTCGAGCTGGCGGATCGTTTCCGGTGCTTCGTCGACGAGGATGCGGCGCAGCGCCGGGTTATCGCGGTCGAGAAGCGGGCCGATGAATTTCTCCATATCGGCGAAGTGGGAATCGGGATCGTCCTGGATTCCGCGAACAGCCTGCAAACGCGTCGCGGCTGCGCAGATCGTACCGACCGAAAGTGCGGTCGTGCCACCGAGCCGCGGGCATTTTTCGACCACCATCACAGAGCGACCGGCGCCCGCGGCGGTCAAGGCTGCCATCAGGCCCGAGCCGCCACCCCCGATGACAATGATGTCGACAGAAGCTGTCGATCGAGTTACTGACATGTAGGTAAGTATGAATAGGATGTGATGGCTGTCAACGGGCTGGCTGACGATACGCAGCGAACGAACCGCCGGCGGCCGGGCGAACCGGCATCTCGGTTCGGCTACGATATGCGGCTGATGGCGAATGATCGGGGGTAGGCGATGAATCTCTTGGAACACGAGACCCAGCCGCTGGAAAAATGGCGGGACGGCGTGATGACGCTGATGCGGGTGTCAGCACTGGTGAAGGCGCACCAGCTTTGTATCTTCGAGCAGTTCTGCGACCCCGGCCTCGGGGCGCCCCTGCATATCCATGCGGTGGAAGAGGTGCTGGAGGTGATGGAGGGTACGGCCGAAATCCATCTGAGCGGCCAGACCCGAATCGTGCAGTCGAATGTCTCGGTGCTGATACCGGCCGGCGCCAAGCACGGTTTCAAGAATATCGGCACTGGAATCCTCAAGGTAAGAGCCACGCTGGCCGCCCCGATCTTCGAGGCGAGCTATGACGATCGGGCAGAATTGTCGCGGCGTTACGTCCCGTAACAGCGAGGCATCGGCGCCGAGCGATCGGGAATTTCGCGAGCGGGTATCGCCCCGTTCTCGCGAGACCTCCGCGTTCGATGCCGGGCGTCGCCGCAACGGTCGTTTTTCGGCAGCGCGGGCCATGCTGCCCTCTGGCCTTCATGATGTGAAAATCGCCGGGCGAAGGGATTGACCTGCCGGGAAAGCGCGATCAGAAGGGGCCGTTTGCCAATTCGACCAGTCCCTGCGCCCTTGCCGTTTCCGGCGAGCGGCGTCGCTCAGCCCGGAGACACCGCCATGTCCAACCTGTTCACCCCCACCGACAGGGCCGTGATCGCGCGCGAAGCGGCCAAGATGCTGCTCGAGATCAAGGCGGTGCATTTCTACAGCGACAAGCCCTTCTTTTTCACCTCGGGCTGGGCGAGCCCGGTCTATATCGACTGCCGCAAGATCATCTCCTATCCGCGCCTGCGCTCGACGCTGATCGATTTCGCGGCGACGACGATCGTGCGCGATATCGGCTACGAGTCGCTCGACACCATCGCCGGCGGCGAGACGGCGGGCATTCCCTTCGCGGCCTGGATCTCGGACCGCCTCTCGCTGCCGATGCAGTATGTCCGCAAGAAGCCGAAGGGCTTCGGCCGCAATGCCCAGATCGAGGGCTCGGTCGTCGAGGGCGCGCGCACGCTCCTGGTCGAGGACCTTGCCACGGACGGGCGCAGCAAGGTGAATTTCGCCGAGGCGCTGCGCACGGCCGGTGCCGATGTGCAGCACTGCTTCGTGCTGTTCTACTACGACATCTTCCCGAACAGCCGCGAGCTGATGGCCGAGATCGGTATCAACCTGCATTATCTCACGACGTGGTGGGACGTGCTGGCCGTGGCCAAGGAGAGCGGCCATTTCGATGCGAAGATCCTGGCCGAGGTCGAGAGCTTCCTCAACGATCCGGCGAGCTGGTCGTCCAAGCATGGCGGTATCTCCGCCTTCGGCGAGGAGAAGAAGCCGGCCTGAGGCATGGCTTGGCGCCTGGGCGTCTTCTCGCGTGCCGCAGCGCGCACCGGATGACGCCCTTTCAAGTAGCGCCCTTCAAATAGTGCCCTTCGCTGCGCTGCTGCGTGCCTCCAGCGCCTTGCCGACGCGTCGCATCGCTTCGCCCGCGGCATTGCATTCCTCGTCGCTGAGGACCTGCATCATCGCCTCGATCTCGGCGACATGGATCGCCATCGCCTTGCGGGTGACCGCCTCGCCGGCGGGGGTCAGCCAGAGGCGGCGCAAGCGCCGGTCGGCCGCGTCGTTGCGCCGCTCGATCAGGCCGCGCTTCTCCAGCACCGGCAGCAGCATGCTCATGGCGCTGCGCCCGACCAGAAGCTTCTCGGCCAGGGCCTGCTGTGACAGGCCGGGGACGTGGAAGATGTTGGCGAGCACATCGTAATGCGCGAGCTGGATGCCGAGCGGCGCCAGCGATTCGGTGAGCACCTTCTCCCACATGTTGTGGGCGCGGGCGATGGAGACCCAGTTGCGGAAGCGCGGCAGGTCCCAGGGCAGGACTTGCGTCTCGGAAGGCTCTTGCTTTTTGTTCATGGCTGAACATAATGGTTCAGCGTTGAACAAAATCGGGTCTTCGCCATGAGCGCTTCCGCCCTCCGTTACATGCGCCCGCTGGTCCGGGCCGCGAGCTTCATCGCTCCGCGCACGGCCGGCCGGCTGGCCTTCCGCCTCTTCTGTACCCCGCCGCGCCCGGCAAAGCGAAACGGAAACGGCGGCACGGGCGAGCAGGCGCTGCCGGCAAAGCTGCGGCAGGCGAGCCCGCGCGCGATTCCCTTTCCCTGCGGGAGTGTGCAGGCCTATGTCTTCGAGCCCGAGGGACGGGCGCCGACCCGGACGGTCCTGCTGGTCCATGGCTGGACCGGGGATGCGGCCTCGATGTCGGGTTTCGTCGAGCCGCTGCTGGCGGAGGATTTCCGGGTCGTTGCCTTCGACCTGCCCGGCCACGGCGCCTCGACCGGGCGCGAGCTCAATATCCCGCTGGGTGTCGCAAGCCTCGCAGCGGTGTCGCGCGTGTTCGGGCCGTTCCACGCGATCGTCACCCATTCCTTCGGTGGCGCGATCATGCTCGCCGCGCTGGCGGGTTCGGTCCGGGGGCAACCGGTAGTCAGCGCCGACAGGCTCGTGCTGATCTCGGCACCGTCCTCGATCACCCGGATCACCCGGCAGTTCGGCAACGCACTCGGCCTCGGCCGGCGCGGGCAGGCGGCGCTGGAGCGGCGCATCCATGTCGTCGCCGGCAATCCGGTCGAGGCTTTCGAAGGGCCGCTTCAGCTTGAGTCGATCGGATTGCCGACGCTCGTGATCCATGACCGGCAGGATCGAGAACTCGGCTTTCAGCATGCGCAGGCGCTCGCCGAGGCCGGCCCATTCGTCCGGCTGGAAGCGACGGACGGCCTCGGCCATCGCCGCATCCTGAAGGCGCGCCCGGTTGCCGAGAGCGTGGCCCGCTTCGTGGTTGGCGAGGGTTAGAGCAGTTCCACAATTCTCCGAATTGCGGAACTGCTCTAGGTCTTTGCTTTAGCGCATTTTCTTCACGCGAACCGGTGTCCATTTCGCTCGAAAGTGCTCTAGCTCAGAGCCAGCCCATCAATTCGCGCTGGACGACCTCGGCGATGACGTCGATGCCCTCGCGGGAATCATTCAGGCAGGGCAGGTAGGCGAATTTTTCGCCGCCATTATGCAGGAATATCTCGCGGTTCTCGCCGTCGAGCTCTTCCAGCGTCTCCAGGCAGTCGGCCGAGAAACCCGGTGCGACGATCGCCATCGACTTCTTGCCGGCCTGGGCCAGCGCTTTCACCGTCTCGTCGGTATAGGGCTGGAGCCATTCGTCCGGGCCGAAGCGCGACTGGAAGGTCAGCGGGAACTGCTCCTCGGTGAGACCGAGCTCAGCGCGCAGCAGGCGCCAGGTCTTGACGCACTGGCAGTAATAGGGGTCGCCCTTCAGCAGGTATTCCTTGGGCATGCCGTGGAAGGAGCAGAGGATGACCTCGGGCGTAAAATCGAGCTTCGCCAGCGAGGCGCGCATCGAGCGGGCGAGCGCGCCGATATAGACGGGGTCGTCGTGATAGGGCGGGGCGACGCGGATCGAAGGCTGCCAGCGCATCTGCATCAGCGCGCGAAAGGCCTGATCGCAGGCGGTGGCCGAGGTCGGCGCGGCATATTGCGGATAGAGCGGCACCAGCAGGATGCGCTCGCAGCCCTGGTCGAGCAGGGCCTTCAGCCGGCTCTGCACGTCGGGAAAGCCGTAGCGCATCGCCCAGTCGAAGATGACGCGCTCGCCGGCAAGCGGCTGCAGGCGCTCGGCCAATTGCTCGGTCTGCGAGCGGGTGATCGTCTTGAGCGGGCCTTCATCGCGCTCGTTGTTCCAGATCGAGGCGTAGTCCTTGCCCTTCCGGCCGGGCCGGGACGACAGGATGATCAGGTTGAGGATCGGCCACCATTTCCAGCGGGGCTCCTCGATGACGCGGCGGTCCGACAGGAACTCCTTGAGATAGGCCCGCATCGGCCAGTAGCCCGTGCCCTCGGGCGTGCCGAGATTCATCAGCAGCACGCCGATGCGCCCGTAGCGCACCCTGGGGTGATCCGGCGGCAGGGAAGCGGCTTCGCGGCTTGGTGCCGCAGCGATGTCAGCAGTCATGAGCACAAGCTCTCCCTAGATCGCCGCGCACCCTGGTGGGGGCGAGGTGGCGATCTATCTCTTTCGTGAGCATCGGATTTCTCCGGAAAGTGCAATCCACTTTTCGGTCCGATGCTCTGCTTCGTGATTTAGACGAGTTCGCGCTTTCGTCCAGCCTCGAAACCTCCGAAAGGCGAGGTGCGACACTGCCGCCATCGGCTTCCCCGCCGTGCCCGCCTCTGGTCAGCCTGGCGGCACTCTTGCTAGTCTGGAGCGGTTCTCAGGACGTAAGGGCGCCCGCATGACGAAGCTCACCCGCCGCAAGGCTCTCGGCGTCCTGGCAGCCCCGGCGACGCTGGCCGCAACCGCGCCCGTGGCGATGGCCCAGCAGCCGGCGCCGAGCTTCACGCTGCTGCTCGTCAACGACATCTACAAGATGAGCGACGACAAGGGCCGCGGCGGCTTCGCGCGCGCCGCCGGCATCGCCAAGGCCGAGCGGGCCAAAGGCGTGCCGGTGCTGTTCTGCCATGCCGGCGACTGCTACTCGCCTTCGCTGATGTCGGGCTTCGACCAGGGCGCGCATGTCGTCGCCATGCAGAACAAGATGGGCCTCGACGTCTTCGTGCCCGGCAATCACGAGTTCGATTTCGGCAAGGAGAACTATCTCAAGCTGACGGCGGCGCAGACCTACCCGACCTTCGCCGCAAACCTGCGCGATGCCGCCGGCAACATCCTGCCGCATCACAAGGATTCGCAGATCTTCGAGTTCGGCGGGATCAAGGTCGGCGTGATCGGCACGGCCTTCGATCCGACCCCTCAGGTCTCCTTTCCCGGAGACCTGAAATTCTCCTCGACCATGGAGGCGCTGCGCCGCGAGGCCAAGGTTTTGAAGGGGCAGGGCGCCGACATCCTCGTCGCGGTCGTCCATGCCGACCGGGCGATGGATTACGAGATCGTCCGCTCGCGCGTGGTCGATATCGTGCTCACCGGTCACGACCACGACCTCGCCATTGCCTATGACGGCAAGGTGGTGATGGTCGAGTCGAATGAGGAGGGCAATTACGTCACCGCGATCGACATCGCCGTCAGCGTCCGGGGCGAGGGCGCGGCGCGGCAGGTCTCGTGGACGCCGACCTTCCGCGTCAACGATTCCCGCTCGGCCACGCCGGATCCGGATGTTGCCGCCATCGTGAAGGGCTACGAGAGCGAGCTGTCGAAGGAACTCGATGTCGATATCGCGACGCTGGCCGCACCGCTCGATTCCCGCACCGGCGTCATCCGCACGCAGGAAACCGCGATCGGCAACCTGATCGCCGATGCGATCCGCTCCGCGACCGGTGCACAGCTCGCCATCACCAATGCCGGCGGCATTCGCGCCAACAAGCAATATGCCGCCGGGCAGAAGCTGACCCGCCGCGACATCCTGAGTGAACTGCCTTTCGGCAATGCGACGGTGATGGTCGAGATCACCGGCAAGGACGTGAAGGATGCGATCGAGAACGGGTTGCGCGATGCACCGCAGGGTGCCGGTCGTTTCCCGGTCGTCTCCGGCCTTACATTCGAGGCCGATCTCAAGCAGCCGCAGGGCTCGCGCGTGACGTCGGTCACGGTCGACGGCAAGCCGATCGATACTGCCGCCAAATATACCGTAGCCTCCAACAACTTCATGCTGCAGGGCGGCGACGGCTATACGGCGCTCGGACGTGGCCGGACGCTGATCGGCCTGACCGACGGCAAGCTGATGGCCAACGAGGTGATGGTCTATGTCCGCAGGCTTGGCATGGTCGATGCCAGGGTCGAAGGCCGGGCGGTCCTGAAGTGAATTGCAGCGAGGCGCTCGCAGCCTTCCTGGCGAGCGGGAACTCCAGAGGCTGGCGGGGCTTGCCGGCCTTCGCCGCGGGTGGGGGCGCCGCGCGCGCCTGCGCCGCCGTCGATGCCGAACGGGCTGCCGGACAGGTCGTGGCGCCGGCCCCGGAACGGGTCTTCGCCGCACTCGCACTGACGCCGCTCGATGCGGTCCGCGCCGTCATCCTGGGCCAGGACCCTTATCCGACGCCGGGCCATGCCAACGGGCTCGCCTTCTCCCATGTCGGTCCGCCGCCGCTGCCACGCTCGCTCGTCAATATCCACAAGGAGCTTGCCGCCGATCTGGGAGAGCCTGCGCCCGCGGACGGCGACCTGACCCGCTGGGCGAAGCAGGGCGTGCTGCTGCTCAACACCGCGCTGACGGTGCGGGAGGGGGCGAGCAAGGCCGGCTCGCATCTCTCGCTCGGTTGGGGTGCGGTGACCGACGCGGTGATCGCGGCGGTCTCGCGGGAGCGTCCGCATGTCGTCTTCCTGCTCTGGGGCGCTCCCGCGCAGACGAAGCGGCCTCTGATCGACGAGAGCCGGCATCTGGTGATCGCCAGCGCGCATCCTTCCCCCCTGTCGGCGCGGCGCGGCTTCTTCGGCTCGAAGCCGTTCAGCCGGGCGAATGCCTGGCTGGAGGCGCAGGGCGAGAAGCCGATCGTTTGGTGAAGGATACTGCCATCATGGTCGGACTTGTCCCGACCATCCAGGTCTTCACCGACGCAGGGTTGTGTTCAAGACGTGGATGCTCGCCACAAGGGCGAGCATGACGGCTCTGTCCCCATGGGACGGGATCTCACCCCACCGGGCGCTCATCGGCAATGACCTTTCCATCGTTCGGCAGCGCACCGAGCGGGAGGATTTCCACTATGCCCTTGAGCTTCGTCACCTGCTGCAGGGTGGAGGAGACCGCGTCGACGAGGCCGGCCGGTTCGGCATAGATCTCCGCCTTCAGGGTCATCGTGTCGGCCTCGTTGGCGCGGCCGACGACGAGGCGCAGTTTCGCGATCTCGACATGGCGCCTGGCGATCTCGGCAACCTGTTCGGGCCGCACGAACATGCCCTTGATCTTGGCGGTCTGGTCGGCGCGGCCCATCCAGCCCCTGATCCGGGTGTTGCTGCGCCCGCAGGCGCTCGCGCCCGGGAGCACGGCAGTGAGGTCGCCGACCGCAAGCCGAATTTGAGGGTGATGCGGGTCGAGATTAGTGATCACGACCTCGCCGACCTCGCCTTCGGGGACGGGGTCGCCGGTGCCAGGCCGGACGATCTCGACGATCAGGTTCTCATTCAGCACCATGCCTTCCCGGGCCGAAGTCTCATAGGCGATGACGCCGACATCGGCGGTGGCATAGAGCTGGTAGGCATCGATTCCGCGCTCACGGACCCAGGCCTGGAGCGAGGGCGGAAAGGCGGCGCCGGAGACGACCGCGCGCCTGATCGAAGAGATGTCGACGCCGCGCGTCTCGGCCGCCTCGATCAGGATCTTCAGGAAATCGGGGGTGCCGGCGTAGGCATTGGGGCGATAGGCCGAAATCACCTCCAATTGCTGCTCGGTATTGCCCGGGCCGGCCGGGATCACGGCGCAGTTCAGCGCGCGGGCAGCCGAGTCCATGATGAAGCCGCCCGGCGTCAGGTGATAGCTCAGCGTATTCAGGACGATGTCGCCCGGGCGGAAGCCGGCGGCGTAGAGGCCGCGCGCCGCGCCCCAGGCATCGGTCGCGGTGCCCTCGGGCTCGAAGATCGGGCCGGGCGAGGTGAAGAGCCGGCCGAAGGAGCCGGGCGCTTCCGGGACGAAGCCGCCGAAGGGCAGGGCCGCCTTCTGGAGGGCGGGAAGCTCCGCCTTGCGCAGGATCGGCAAGGTTGCCAGCGCCTTGCGATCGGCGATTTTGGCGGCGTCGATGCCGGCGAGCCGCTCGGCATAGGCCGGGGCCTTCAGGGCGGCGGCCAGAACCGCCGGCAGGCGGGCGAAGAGATCGGCCTCGCGCGCGGCAGGCGAGCGGGTTTCGAGCGCGTCATGGTGCTCTGTCATCAAAGAAGTCCTCAGGTCACCTGGAAACCGGCGTGGTCATCCCGGACGAAGCGGAGCGCAGAACCGGGATCCATGCCTGAACTCTTATCGGCCATGCTCCGGCATGGATCCCGGACCGGCACGGCTTCGCCGCTCGTCCGGGATGGCACGGCCAAGGGAAACGCCTCCTGCTACGACAGCCAGCGCTTGCGGCGCTTGTAGCTCTTCACCTCGCGGAAGGACTTCTTGTTGCCCTCGGCGACGCCCAGGTAGAATTCCTTCACGTCCTCGTTCTCGCGCAGCATCTTCGCTTCGCCGTCCATGACGACGCGGCCGGTCTCCATGATGTAGCCGTAGGTGGCGTAGCGCAGCGCCATGTTGGTGTTCTGCTCGGCGACGAGGAAGGAGACGCCCTCGTCGGCATTGAGCTGGCGGACGATCTCGAAGATCTCCTCGACGATCTGCGGGGCGAGGCCCATCGACGGCTCGTCCAGAAGGATCATCTTGGGGTTCGACATCATCGCCCGGCCGATGGCGCACATCTGCTGCTCGCCGCCGGAGGTGTAGCCGGCCTGCGATGTGCGCCGCTGCTTCAGGCGTGGGAACAGGGTGTAGATCTTCTCGAGGTCGCGCTTGATCGCGGCATTGCCGTCGCGGCGGGTGAAGGCACCGGTCAGCAGGTTCTCTTCGATCGAAAGATGACCGAAGCAGTGCCGGCCTTCCATGACCTGGATGCAGCCGCGCCGGACCAGCTCGTTCGGGGACATCTTGTCCACGCGCTCGCCGTCGAAGACGATCGAGCCCTTGGTGACCTCGCCGCGCTCGGCCTTGAGCAGGTTGGAGATCGCCTTCAGCGTCGTGGTCTTGCCGGCGCCGTTGGCGCCGAGGATCGCGACGATGCCCTGGCGCGGCACGGTGAGCGAGACGCCCTTCAGCACCAGCACGACATGGTCGTAGATGACCTCGATATTGTTGAGCGACAGGATGGTGTCGCTCGCCGTCGCGGCGGCCTGTTTTTCGAGGGTGGCGGTCGACATCGCGGCTCCTCTCCTTCTCCCCCTGCGGAAGAAGGTGGCGCGCAGCGCCGGATGAGGGGTCGCGCTGCGCGTCAGGATTTTCGGGAGAGCCGCAAACGCCAACGGCGACGCGACCCCTCATCCGTCTCGGCTTCGCCGAGCCACCTTCTCCCGCAGGGGGAGAAGGGAGCCGCGGCGCCTCGTCAGATCAGGACGACTTCTCGCAGGCTTCGGTGCGCTTCGGCCAGTTGCCGGCCTTCTCGACATAGTCCTTGGCGTTGGCCTCGATCAGCGGCCGGACTTCGTCCTTCATCGGCTCGATCCAGTCGCCCTTCTGCGTCCACTTGGTCCCGTCCCATTCGGCGACATAGGCCTTGTGGTGCCCGGAGTGGTCGGTGCAGCTGATCTTCACCGGCGAGGCGAAGCCCGCCATGCCGATCTCCTTCAGCCGGGCCTCGTCGATATTGAGGCTTTCGAGGCCGCGGCGCATGTCCTCGGAGGTGACGACCTTCTTGCCGGTCAGCTTCTGGGCATTGCGGATGGCCTCGACGACGAGCATCGAGTTGTAGACGCCGCGGTTGTAGAGGTTCTCGCCGACCTTTTCCTTCGGCGTCGTGCTCTTACCCTTGTCCACGACATGCTTGATGATGTCCTGGATCACCGGGAAGTTCTGGCCCGCGGCATTGAAGTTGAGCGAGCGGTAGCCCTTGGCTTCGGCGCCGCCGGCGCGGGCATCGTCGTCGCCGCCGGCCCACCAGACGCCGACCAGCTTGCCGATCGGGAAGTTGTTCTTGATCGCCTCCTTGACCGCGGTCGGGTTCATCGCGCCCCAGCCCTGGTTGTAGAGGAAATCGGGCCGGTCGCGCCGGATCGAAAGCCAGAGCGAGCCCTGGTTCTGCATGTCGGCCGCGGCCACCGGATAGAGCTTCAGCTCGAAGCCGTATTTCTTGGCGAGGCTTTCGAGAACCGGGATCGGCTCCTTGCCGAAGGGCGCGTCGAGATGGATCAGGCCGAGCTTCTTGCCCTTGAGCTTGTCCAGGCCGCCGAGCTCGGCCGCCATGTGCTTCACCATCAGCGAGGCGCCGTCCCAATAGGTCAGCGGCGGGATGAATACCCAGGGGAAGTTCGTGCCGTCGGCCGAGGAGGACAGGCCGTAGGCCATCGACAGGATCGGGATCTTGTCGACATGGGCGCGCGGGATCGCGGCGAGCGTAGCGCCGGTCGACCATGGCGAGTAGACGATGGTGTTCTTCGACTTGGCCTGCTCGTAGCACTCGATCGACTTCTTGGTGTCGTAGCCGGTCTCGCATTCCTCGTAGACGATCTTGACGCCGTTCACGCCGCCGTCGCGCTCGTTGATCATCGCGATATAGTCGCGCATGCCGTCGCCGATCGGGATGCCCGAGCCCGAAAACGGGCCGGTGCGATAGGCGTTGTTGGCGAAATAGATGCTGTCCTGCGCCATGGCCGAGCCGAGCGCGCCGGCGGTGAACAGGGCTCCGAGTGCTGCACCCTTCAACAGATTGCTGGTCTTCATGGACTTCCTCCGTTCGTTTCCTCCCGACCAGACTTGTGTCGGATCGGTCTTTCTGCGCCGGCGCTTCATTGTCGCCGGTCGTTTCTTGGGTCCGTCCCCCAGCCTCAGTAAGGGAAGGGCCACGTCCGCAATTTCTGCTTCCCGATCTGCCAGAGCCTGGCGAGCCCATGCGGCTCGACGATCAGGAAGGTGATGATCAGCCCGCCGACCAGCATGAAGGTGACGTGCTCCGCGGCGGCGCCCTGGATGGGGATGCCCAGCGCCGGCAGGCCGAATTTCAGCGCGGTCGGCAAGATCGAGAGGAAGGCCGCGCCGAAGAAGGAGCCGATGAGCGAGCCGAGGCCGCCGATGATGACCATGAACAGGATGTTGAAGGAGAGGCGGATCGAGAACACGTCCGCCGCCTCGCCGCCGCCATACCAGAGGAAGATCATCATCGCGCCGGCGACGCCGCAGAAATAGGAGGAGACGGCGAAGGCGGCGAGCTTGGCGTTGAGCAGCTTGATGCCCATCAGCTCGGCGGCGATGTCCATGTCGCGCACCGCCATCCAGGAGCGGCCGAGCTTGCCGTGGACGATGTTGGAGGCGAACCAGGTCAGCACGACGACGAGGCCCAGGCAGACGAAATAGCGCGTCTCCGGCGTCGCCGCCGCACCCGTCAGCGGGATGTCGAAAAGCGTCCGCTGCGGCACCTCGATCGCGCCCGAGGCGTTGTAGTTGAACAGCCAGGGCACGCGCACGAAGGCCCATTGCAGGAAGAACTGCGCGGCGAGCGTCGCGACGGCGAGGTAGAAGCCCTTGATGCGCAGCGAGGGCAGGCCGAAGAGCACGCCGACCCCTGCCGAGAACAGGCCCGAGACCAGGATCAGGACGATGATGTTCACGTCCGGGAAAAGGGTGGTGAGCTTGTAGCAGCTATAGGCGCCGACGCCCATGAAGGCGGCGGTGCCGAGCGAGATCAGCCCGGTATAGCCGGTGAGGATGTTGAGCCCGATCGCCGCCAGCGAGAAGATCAGGAACGGGATCATCACCGAGGCGATGAAGAAGTCGCTGCCCAGGAAGGGGATCGCGACAAGGGCGACGCCTAGGATGACGGCGATGCCGATCCGGTCCTCCTTGAGGGGGAAGACCGCCATGTCGCTGGCATAGCTGGATTTGTATTGGCCGGCCTCGCGGTAGAGCATGGTTACACCGTCATTCCGGGGCGACGCGAAGCGTCGAGCCTGGAATCCATGAACATTGTCGGTTGCGAGGAGGCCGCGCCCTTGCCGGCACCACCTGCGGTTCTGGGTTCCGGGCCCAGGCCTGCGGCCTGCCCCGGAATGACGGAGAGGTTCGTCCGCGAAAGCATCAGATCCTCTCGATGATCTTGTCGCCGAACAGGCCCTGCGGCCGGAACAGCAGGAAGCCCAGGGCGATGAAATAGGCGAGCCAGCTCTCGATGCCGCCGCCGATCAGCGGGCCCCAGTAGAACTCGCCGAGCTTCTCGCCGATGCCGATGATCAGGCCGCCGACGATCGCGCCGGGGATCGAGGTGAAGCCGCCGAGGATCAGCACCGGCAGGGCCTTGAGCGCGACGATCTCCAGCGCGAAGGAGACGTCCGAGCGGGCGCCCCACATGATGCCGGTGATCAGCGCGACGATGCCGGCGGTGAACCAGACGATGACCCAGATCTGGTTCAGCGAGATGCCGACCGAGAGCGCCGCCTTGTGGCTGTCGGCGACGGCGCGCAGCGCGCGGCCGATGCGGGTGTACTGGAAGAAGACGGCGAGCGCGGCGATCATCAGCGAGGCGATAACGGCCGCCGCGATGTCGATTTTCTGAAGGGAGACGAAGCCGCCGAGGATCTTCAGGTCGACCGAGCCACGCGGCAGGTAGAGCTCGTCGGTGATCATCTGCTTGGGATTGCCGCCGAAGAGCGATTCACCGAAGCCGATCAGGAAATAGGTGATGCCGAAGGTCGCCATGAACAGGATGATGTCGGGCTGGTTGACCAACGGCCGCAGCACCACCCGCTCGATCGTGACGGCGAGCGCGAACATCACGCCGAGCGTCAGGATGACGGCGAGGAAGGCCGGCACCCCCAGTTCATGGAGCCCGACCAGCGTCAAACCGGCGAACACCACCATGATGCCCTGGGCGAAGTTGAAGACGCCGGAAGCCTTGAAGATCAGCACGAAGCCGAGCGCGATCAGCGCATAGAGCACGCCGGAGACGAGCCCCTCCCAGACGGTCTGCACCAGCAGGTCCGGCGCCTGGACCATCTGCTGGAACGGGTCGACGAAGATCGCGTAGAGCGTGTTGGTGGGGTCGAGCCGGACGCCGATCGCGAGCGCGGCGATGACGGCGGCGACGATCAAGCCGGCCTTGATCAGTGGATTGGCGAGGAGGTTCGGGGTGGGGCGGGTGGCGATGTCGCTCATGTCTCCACGCTCCTCAATGCGCCACGCCGAGATAGGCGTCGATGACCTTCTGGTTTGCCTTGACCTCGTCAGGCGTGCCGTCGGCGATCTTGCGGCCGTATTCGAGCACGACGACGCGGTCGGACAGGTCCATCACGACCCCCATGTCGTGCTCGATCAGGGCGATCGTCGTGCCGAACTGGTTGTTCACGTCGAGGATGAAGCGGCACATGTCCTCCTTCTCCTCGAGATTCATGCCGGCCATCGGCTCGTCGAGCAGCAGGAGCTCCGGCTCCATGGCGAGGGCGCGGCCGAGCTCGACGCGCTTCTGCAGGCCATAGGGCAATTTGCCGACCGGCAATTTGCGGATGTGCTCGATCTGCAGGAAGTCGATGATGTCCTCGACGACGCGGCGATGCGCGATCTCCTCCTGCATCGCCGGGCCATGGCGCAGGGCCTGCCAGAAGAAGCCCTTCTTCATCTTGAGCGTGCGGCCGGTCATGATGTTGTCGAGCGTCGACATGCCCTTAAACAGCGCGACGTTCTGGAAGGTGCGGGCGATGCCGCCCGCCGCCGCGCGATGCGGACGCATCTTGGCGCGGCGCTCGCCCTTGAAGACAATCTGGCCTTCCTGCGGCTGGTAGAAGCCGTTGATGCAGTTCAGCATCGAGGTCTTGCCGGCGCCGTTCGGCCCGATGATGGCGCGAATCTCGCCCTTGCGGATATCGAAGGAGACATCGGTGATCGCCTTCACGCCGCCGAAGCGCAGCGAGATGTTCTCGACCGAGAGCAGGACCTCGCCCTTGGCGCGGATCGGGGTGCCGGTCACGGTGATCGGTTCCGCATTCATGCCGCCTTCGCCGCGGACGGCGCCTCCTGGCCGGCGACGGGATAGAGCTTGGCGTCGCGCACCTTGACGCGGGCCGCGATCACGCCCTTGCGGCCGTCCTCGAAGGTGACTTCGGTCGAGATATCGGCGGCGTCCGAGCCGTCATAGAGCGCCGCGACCAGCGGGGCGTAGCGCTCGGCGATGAAGCCGCGGCGGACCTTCTGGGTACGGGTGAGCTCACCGTCGTCGGCGTCGAGCTCCTTGTGCAGGATCAGGAAGCGCTTGATCTGCGCGCCGCCCATCATCGGCTCGGAGGCCAGCGAGCGGTTCACCTCGTCGACATGCTTGGCGATCATGTCATAGACGAGGTCGTGGCCGGCGAGCTCCTGATAGGAGGCGTAGACCACGTTGTTGCGCTCGGCCCAGTTGCCGACGGCGATCAGGTCGATGTTCAACGCGACGGTCGCGTAGTCGCGGCCCTGGCCGAAGGCGACGGCCTCCTTGATGTTCGGATAGAATTTCAGCTTGTTCTCGATGTATTTCGGCGGGAACAGCTCGCCATTGGCGAGCTTGCCGACATCCTTGGCGCGGTCGATGATCTTGAGATGGCCGCCATCGTCGAAGAAGCCGGCATCGCCGGAGCGGACATAGCCATCGGCCGTCATCGTCTCGGCGGTCTTGTCCGGGTCCTTGTAGTAGCCGCCGAAGATCGAGGGTGAGCGGTAGAGCACCTCGCCATTGTCGTCGATACGGATCTCGACCATCGGCGCCGGCTTGCCGACCGTGTCGGCCTTGATCTCTCCGTTCGGCTGCATGGTGATGTAGACCCCGGCCTCGGTCTGGCCGTAGAGCTGCTTCAGGTTGACGCCGATCGAGCGGTAGAAGCGGAAAAGCTCGGGGCCGATCGCCTCGCCCGCGGTATAGCCGACCTTGATATTGGTCAGGCCGAAGCGGTTGCGCAGGGGGCCGTAGACCAGCCAATCGCCGAGCTTGTAGAGCAGGCGCCCCTTCAGCGGCACGCTCTCGCCGTTCAGGATCTGCTCGCCATAGCGCTTCGCGACGTCGAGGAAGTAGTGGAACATCTTCCGCTTGAGCGCGCCGGCATCCTCCATGCGCACCATGGTCACGGTCAGCATGTTCTCGAAGACGCGCGGCGGGGCGAAGGCGTAGGTCGTGCCGACCTCGCGGCGGTCGTCGATCACCGTGTCCGGGCTTTCCGGGCAGTTGACGCAGAAGCCGGCGAGCATCGCCTGCGCATAGGAGAAGACGTGGTCGCCGACCCAGGCGATCGGCAGATAGGCAATGACCTCGTCGGTCTCGTTGAGCCCATCGAAGCCGCAGCCGATCTCGGCAGCGATCAGCACGTTGTAATGGCTGAGCATCACGCCCTTGGGCCGCCCGGTCGTACCGGAGGTGTAGAGGATGATGCCGAGATCGGAGCCCTGGCCCTGCTCCATCTCGCGGGCGAGCGCCGCTTCTGCCTGCGGGTCCTTCAGCGCCTTGGCGCCGTCAGCGATCACCGTCTCGATGGCGTGGAGCTTGCTGTGGTCGTAGTCGCGCAGGCCGCGGGGCTCGTCATAGAGCATGTGCCGGAGATGGGGCAGGCGATCGGCGATCGAGAGCAGCTTGTCGACCTGCTCCTGGTCCTGCACCACGGCAAAGACCGCCTCGGCATGGTCGAGGACATAGGCCATCTCCTCGGCGACGCCATCGGCATAGACCGGGACCGGAATCGCGCCGATCCATTGCGCCGCGCACATCGACCAATAGAGCCGCGGCCGATTCTGGCCGATGATCGCGACTTTCTCGCCGCGCTTCAGGCCGAGATCCGACAGGCCCTTGGCGAAGTTGCGGACGTGCTCCGCGACCTCGGCCCAGTTCCAGGACTGCCAGATGCCGAGATCCTTGTGGCGGAAGGCGACGCGCGAGGCGCGCTCCCGTGCATTGCGCAACAGCAATTTCGGAAAGGTATCCGCCTGGCCGGCGGTGCCGCTTGCCACGATTGCGTTCTCCCTGTCGAGCCGCCATGCGTCGTGGCGACTTCCGCGGGCCGGTTTCCGGCCTCGTTCTCATGCAAGACTTGCAGGCGGCCATCATCCTTGCAAGGACCCGCTTGACAGACAATTCGCCTTTTGGTGACTATTGTCCCGCCGAGGTTTGCTTATCACGCAGTTGTGTTGCGCGTCTTCGCTGCTTCGACCCTGATTTTCCTCACGAATTCGGCAGATCGAATCGGCGGGCGGAACCGTGCCCGCGGCGGTGACGGACCGACTCATGCTTCATCATCTGTCTTTCGGCGTTGCCGATATCGAGCGGGCCTGCGCCTTCTACGACGCGGTTCTGGCGCCGCTGGGCTATGTCAGGGCCTGGCAGGATCTGCGGCCGGGCGAAGCAGGGCAGGCGGTCGGCTATGGTGTGCCGGGTGGAGGCGACAAGCTCGCGCTGAAGCACAGGCCGCAGGGGCAGAGGCCGCCGGGGCCAGGCTTCCATCTTGCGTTCGCCGCGCCGGATCGGACGGCGGTCGATCGCTTCCATGAAGCGGCGCTCCGGCACGGCGGGCGCGACAATGGCGCGCCGGGCCTGCGTGCGCATTACGGGCCGCATTACTACGCGGCCTTCGTGATCGATCCCGATGGCCATGCGATCGACGCGGTGTTCAACGCGCCGGTTTAGCGGTTCTTCGGAAGTGCTCGGGAACCACGAGGGTCATCCCGGCATGACCCGGGATCCATGCCGGAGCGCTGCCGACAAACGTTCAGGCATGGATCCCTGATCTTCGCTTCGCTGCGTCCGGCATGACCCGCGCTTTTGTGAAACGTGGATGTTCCTGGACTGAGGTTCAACAAACAGCCCGCAATCCTCGGAAGATGGCGGGACACTCATGATATGTTCGAAGCGCAGGAACGCTTAGAGCTGGCGTCGTCGTCCCGTGCGAGGATCGATCTCCGGCCGTCTGTGCCTGTCGCCGCGAATCTTCGCAGGCTGGCAGGCATGGAAGGGATCGAGCCAGTTGCCCCACAGGCGCCGGGCAATATCGGACTGCGCGGCGGCGTATTCGATCATCTGGTCGTTGACCCGTTTCGTGACGAGGTCGAGGAGGCCAAGCATGGCGGCGGTTCCTTTCTCAGCCAGGGCTGTTCGGGAGAAGGAACGCCCGAAACGCGATTTGGTGCCGCCGCCGGCTCTTCACCCTTCGTAGCGGGCGAGCCGGTCGAGGTCGCGGATGGTGACGCTGCCATGGCCGAGCTCGATCAGGCCGAGATCGGCGAGCTTCGCCAGCCCCTGGTTGGCCATCTGCCGCGAGATGCCGGCGAGCATGCCGAGCTCCTCCTGCGAGATCGCCAGCGTGCGGCCGAGATCGGGATAGAGGATCGGGTTAAACAGCCAGGCGAGGTTGCGGGCCAGCCGCCCGGTGGAATCGAGCGTGCGCTCGGTCTCGGCCAGCGAGATGAACTGGGCGAGGCGCTCGTTGAACTGATGGACGAGGAAGCGGTTGAACGCGGCCGAATGCTCGAACAGCCAGAGGAAGGTCGAGCGCCGCATCAGGGCGAGCCGGGTCTCGCGCAAAGCCACCAGCTCGTAGCGCCGCGGCTCGGCCTTGATGACGGTACCCTCGCCGAACCAGGCGCCGGAGCGCATGCCGGCGAGCGTCGCGGATTTGCCGGTCTTCGAGGTCGTCGCCATCTTGACCAGCCCGTCGGCGACGCCGGTCCAGGATTCCAGCCGGTCGCCGACATGGCAGATCGAGGCGCCCTTGCCGTAGCTCTTGAACGAGATGCCGCGCCGCGCCTCCTCGAACTCGGCCTCCGACAGATCACGGGACCAGGAGGCGATGGCGCGCAGTTCCTCGGAGGTGATCAAGATGGCGGTTATCCGGGTTGGCGGGGCAAGCTTCGGGGGCGTGGCGTCATTCTCGGGCGAAGCGGAGCGTAGACCCGAGAATCTCCTTCAGGAAGAGGCTCCGGAGCCTTCTTGTCACGAGATGCTCGGGTCAAGCCCGAGCATGACGACCCGGAGCGCTGCCGGCTATTCCGCAGCCTGCGGCAAGGCAGCGGCCGAGCCACCCTCACGCAATTGCGCCAGCAGCGTCGCCTCCTCGGCCTTCGCCGCCTTGAGATGCCGTTCCTTCACATGGCCGAAGCCGCGGATCTTTTCAGGCATCGCAGTCAGCGCCACGCAGAGCGCGTGGTTCTCCGGCGTAAGACGGGTCAGCAACTCGTTCAACAGAGCCTCGTAATCGGCAATCAGCCGGCGCTCGGTCCGGCGCTCCTGCGTATAGCCGAAAAGGTCGAAGGCGGTGCCGCGCAGGCCCTTGAGCTTCGCCAGCACCGAGAAGGCACCCATCATCCAAGGGCCGAAACTCATCTTGCGCGGCAGGCCGGTATTGGGATCGCGCCGCGCCAACAGCGGCGGGGCGAGGTGGAACTCGTAACGCAACGGCTTGCCTTCGCTTTCCGCCTCGAAGGTCGCGGCGACCTGCCTGCGGAAGGCGCCGTCACTGTAGAGCCGGGCGACCTCGTACTCGTCCTTGTAGGCCATCAGCTTGAAGAGATTGCGCGCGACGGCCTCGCTCAGCGAGGTCTGACTCGGCATCACCGCCGCCTCGCGCGTCTGCACGCGGGCGACGAGATGGCGATAGCGCGCGCCATAGGCCGCATTCTGATAGGTGGTGAGGAAGGCGACGCGACGCTCGATGATTTCTTCGAGCGTCTGCGAGAGCTGGCGGGCCGGGGTCGCCGCCTTGCTTTGCGAGAGCAGGCCGACGAGCGCCTGAGGGTCATGCGCAGCGCGGCGGCCGAGCTCGAAGGCCTGCCTGTTCATGGCGACGGCCTCGCCATTCAGCTCGATCGCCTTGAGCAGCGCCTCGCGGGACAACGGGACGGTGCCGAGCTGCCAGGCATGGCCGAGCATGAACATGTTGGCGGCGATGGCATTGCCGAGGAAGGCGACGGCGGCCGCGGTGGCATCGATGAAATGCGTCTGCTCGCGGCCAGCCGCCGAGAGGATCGCGCGCTTCAGCCGCTCGGTCGGCAGCGAGAAGTCGGCATTGCGGGTGAAATCGCCTGGCAGGCTCTCGGCCGTGTTGACGATGACGGCGGCGCGTTCGGGCCGGATCGCGCCGAGCACCTTCTTCGAGCCGGTGACGGTCAAGTCGCAGCCGAGCACGAGATCGGCCTGTCCGGCGGTGACGCGGATGGCGTGGATGTCGTCGGGATGCGGCGCGAGCTTCACATGGCTGAAGACGGCGCCGCCCTTCTGGGCGAGGCCGGCCATGTCGATCATGCCGCAGCCCTTGCCTTCGAGGTGCGCGGCCATGCCGAGAATGGCGCCGATGGTGACGACGCCGGTACCGCCGACGCCGGTGACGATCACCGCGAAGCTGCGGTCGAGCGCCGGCACGGCCGGCTCGGGCAAGTCACCTTCGCCGAGTGCCGAGGCGTCGAGCCGGAGCGGATCGGCCTTCTTCGGCTTCGCGCCGTGAACCGTGACGAAGGACGGGCAGAAGCCCTTCACGCAGGAAAAGTCCTTGTTGCAGTTCGACTGGTCGATCTGGCGCTTGCGGCCGAATTCGGTTTCCAGCGGCTGCACCGAGACGCAGTTCGACTGCACGCCGCAATCGCCGCATCCCTCGCAGACCAGTTCGTTGACGATGACGCGCTTGTCGGGATCGGGATAGGCGCCGCGCTTGCGTCGGCGACGCTTCTCGGTGGCGCAGGTCTGGTCGTAGAGAAGGAGCGAGACGCCGGACGTCCCGGCCAATTCGCGCTGGACGGCGTCAAGCTCGTCGCGATGGTGCAGCGTCGTGCCGGCCGGCCATTGCGTGCCCGGCGGATATTTGCCGGGGTCGTCGCTGACCACGGCGATGCGCTGCACGCCCTCGGCCGCGACCTGCCTTGCCATCTGGTCGGGCGAAAGATGGCCCTCGGCCTGCTGGCCGCCGGTCATCGCGACGGCGTCGTTGTAGAGCAGCTTGTAGGTGAGGGTGACGCCGCTCGCGACGGCCCAGCGGATCGCGAGCGAGCCGGAATGGGTATAGGTGCCGTCGCCAAGATTCTGGAAGACATGGCCGCGCTTCGAAAAGGGTGCCTCGCCGACCCAGTTCGCGCCTTCGCCGCCCATCTGGGTGAAGCCGGCGGTATCGCGGTCCATCCACTGCACCATGTAATGGCAGCCGATGCCGGCATAGGCGAGCGAGCCCTCGGGCACCACGGTCGAGGAATTATGCGGGCAGCCCGAACAGAAATAGGGCGTGCGCCTGGCGATCTCCTGCGCCTCGGCCAGCCGCCCTTGCGCCGCGGCGATCTCCTCCAGCCGGGTGCGGAGCTCAGGCTCGTCTCGGTATTGCAGCAGGCGCGAGCCCAGCGCGATCGCGATATCGTTGGGGTCGAGCGCGCCATGGACGGGGAAGAGCCAGTCGCCGCTCTCGTCCTTCTTGCCGATCACCATCGGCTGGTGTCGAGCGCCGTAAAGCTCCTCGCGAACCTGGACCTCGATCAGCGAGCGCTTCTCCTCGACAACCATGATCAGGTCGAGGCCTTCGGCGAAGGCTTTCAGCTCGGCTGGATCGATTGGCCAGGGGCAGGCGAGCTTGAACAGGCGGATGCCGAGATCATTGGCGCGGACCTCGTCGATGCCGAGATCGGCCAGCGCCTGCTGCACGTCGAGATAGGACTTGCCGACGGTCGCGATGCCGATGCGCGGCGTCCTGCCGCCATGGGTGACGATGCGGTTCAATTTGTTGGCGCGCAGATAGGCCAGCATCGCATCGCGCTTGTAGAGATGCATCCGGCGTTCCTGCTCGACGAAATCGAGCTCGCGGCGGATGGCGAGGCCGCCGGGCGGCGGGATATAATCCGTCGGCGTGACGATGTTGACGCGATCGAGCGAGCCGTCGACGGAGGCCGTCGATTCGATGTTGTCCTTGACGCATTTGATGCCGACCCAGACCGAGGCGAAGCGTGAGAGCGCGATGCCGTGCAGCCCGTAATCGATGATCTCCTGTACGCCGGCCGGGTTGAGGATCGGCATCATCCGGTCGACCAGCACGAATTCGGTCTGGTGCGCGTTGGTCGAGGATTCCGCCGTGTGGTCGTCGCCCATCAGGCAGATCACGCCGCCCCTGGGGTCGGTGCCGGCCATGTTGCCGTGGCGGAAGACGTCGCCGGAGCGGTCGACGCCCGGCCCTTTGCCGTACCAGAGGGCGAAGACGCCATCGTGCTTGCCTTCGCCGCTGAGCCCCGCCTGCTGCGTACCCCAGATCGCGGTCGCGGCAAGATCCTCGTTCAAGCCCGGCTGGAAGACGATGTTGGCGGCCTTGAGGGGCTTCGCGGCCCGCATCAATTGCTGGTCGAGCCCGCCGAGCGGGGAGCCGCGATAGCCGGAGACGAAGCCGGCTGTGTCGAGCCCGGCCTGCCGATCGCGCTCGCGCTGCATCAGCAGCATGCGGGCGACAGCCTGCGTGCCGGTGAGGAAAACCTCGCGTTTGTCGAGATCGTATTTGTCGTCGAGCGCGACTTCGCGAAGCGCATTCTGGTGCAGCGCTCCCGCCTCGGTGCCGGATTTCCGTGGTGTCTCGGCCATGTTCGGCCTCCCGGATCGTCGTTTCCCGCCGACGGGCCGGTGGTCCCGGCCTCGTGTTTCGCCGTCTCTGCGGCGAATATGTCAGTAAGGCTGACATATCGTCCGAGGGCGGTCAATTGATCTGGTATCATTCCAGTTTTCGAGGCCGGGTCCAGAGATTTACGGGCGCGGGCGGTGCGCGTCACGCGGGAGACGCCGCGATTTGGCCCCGTTTGGCGGGGAAGGCTGTCGGGGTGACCGGCGCGACGAAGCGCTTGTTGACGATCGCTTAACCATGATCCACGCAAAGCCACGGGGATCACGGAGGGTTCGCCTTTGACGCGACGCGCGCATCTTTCGGCCCTGTCGGGGCTCCTGCTGGCCGCTCTTGCGGCCAGGCCGGCGGCTGCGCATCCGCATGTCTTCGTCAACGCCAAGGCCGAGATCGTCTTCGCGGCCGACGGTTCGGTGCAGGCGATCCGCAACCGCTGGAGCTTCGACGAGGCCTATTCGGCCTATATCACGCAGGGCCTCGACAAGAACGGCGACGGCAAGCTGACCTCGGACGAATTGGCCGAACTTGCCAAGATCAATGTCGAATCGCTGCCCGATGTCGAGTTCTTCACCGCTGCCAAGCTCAACGGCCGCAAGCAGGAATTCGGCACGCCGGGCGAGCAGGTCATGAGCTTCGACAACAAAGTGCTGACGCTGGTCTTCACGCTGCCCCTGAAGACTCCCGCTAAGGTGCGCTCCTTCGGCATCGAGATCGGCGACCCCACCTATTTCGTCGCCTTTTCCATCGTCGACGAGCCCGATGCGGTCGTGACCAAGGGCGCGCCGCAGGGCTGCGTCGTGCGGGTCAACCGTCCGCCAAGGCTCGACGACGCCACGCAGAAGCGCCTCGCCGAAGCCGATATCACCGCGACGCCTGATGTCAGCGGGCTCGAGATCGTGACGCGGGCGCTGGTGGCATGTCCGTGATCACCAGCCTCAGCCCTCATCCTGAGGAGCCGCGAAGCGGCGTCTCGAAGGATGCTCCAGCGCGCTCCGGACCGTCCTTCGAGACGCGCTCTCCGAGCGCCCCTCAGGATGAGGGCTCTAAGGCAGGAAAGCCACTGCTGGCACGCATCGTCGTTGCTGGGCTGGCGCTGCTGCTGGTCGGCGGCGTGGTCACGTTGCTGGCCATGCTGATCGCAAGCATCAGCCCACCGCCTCCGCCGCCACCGCGCAATCCTTTCGGCACCGCGCTGCCGCGCGAGGCATTGCCATCCACGACCGGCTTCGGGGCGGTTTTGCTGGCCTGGCAATCGAGCTTCTATCGCGAACTGACGGCGACGCTGAAGGCGATCGCGACCGCTCCGGCTGCGCTCTGGGGCCTGCTCGGGCTCTCCTTCGGCTATGGCGTCTTCCATGCGGCCGGGCCGGGTCATGGCAAGGCGGTGATATCCGGCTATATCGTCGCCGATAATCGCAGCCTGAAGCGGGGCCTGGCCTTGAGCTTCGCGGCGGCGCTCCTGCAGGCGCTGGTCGCGATCGCGATCGTGACGGTGGCGACCTTGCTGCTGCGAGTCACGGCGATGCAGATGAACGCCGCGACGACCGTGATCGAGCAGGGCAGTTTCCTGCTGGTCGCGCTGGTCGGATTGTTGATGCTCTGGCGCAAGGCGGGCGCGCTGGTCAGGCTCGAAGCCGGCGGCGCGCATGATCCGGCGGCTTGCGACCATGTCCATATGCCCGATGCCGAGCAGGTTTCGCGGCTCGCCGGCTGGCGCGACATGGCCGGCGTCGTCGTCGCGGCCGGCGCGCGGCCCTGCGCGGGGGCGCTGATCATCCTGGTCTTCGCGAATGCGCAAGGGCTGTTCTGGGCCGGCATCGCCGCGACCTTCGCCATGGCGCTGGGCACGGCGCTCACCACCGGGGCGCTCGCCGCCTTCGCCGTGTTCTTCAAGTTCGCGGCGCTGAAATTCGCCGGGGGCGGCAGCCTGCGCTCGGCGCGATGGATCGCCGGCCTCGAATTGCTGGCCGCAGCCTTCGTCGCGGTGCTCGGCGCGGCGCTGTTCACCGGGCTGTGGATCGGCGGGATGGGGAGCTAACAGTCGATCCAAGCTTATGCTTTGCTTAACCGAATAGCCGTTTGAAGGCAGCGGGATCGGCGGCGTGAAGGCGAGTAATTGCTTGGTTTGCATAAAACATATCTGGCGATGCGAGGGCCGGAGTTATTACTGTGCGATACTCAGGGTTATCTTTATCTAGTTTATATAAAACTAATCCAACTCCATGTATTGAGCATAGAGCTTTCAGCCGACTTAAATCATCTTCACCTATCGTTTCGGGCATGACAATGTAGCTTTTGTGAGAGAATAATCTATAGGCAATCGCTTGTCCGAAAGCCACTACAGGTTGGCTAGGGTCAATTTTTATTTCGGCTGTCACTATCTGTGGTTCAAATTTAAGAAAATAGGAAAAATCTGGTTTCAATATTCCGATGACATCCGGGGTTCCCCACTTCCCTTTCAAGATATTTCCTCCAATAACTACCGCTTC
This sequence comes from Bosea sp. ANAM02, assembly GCF_011764485.1. Lineage (NCBI taxonomy): Bacteria > Pseudomonadati > Pseudomonadota > Alphaproteobacteria > Hyphomicrobiales > Alloboseaceae > Allobosea > Allobosea sp. ANAM02. The sequence goes on from NZ_AP022848.1 coordinate 579,619, forward strand.
ACTGACTTCTTCTGCGGTGTCTTTCAGCCAATCCGCAAAAGATTGATAAAAATCTGCCTCAACGAAATTTACAATCTTATTTCCTGCGGCTAATATAGATACTATCTTTTCGGCTTCAACTTTCTCTGCCAATATGGCATCCTGTGATTCCGCATCGTTTTTCACAGATAGTTGATAAGTTCCTCTTGCGACCTTAATAATGTCTGGGTTGCTAGTAAGCATATTATGAATTGCGCCCTGTATTGAATTGTGAGGCGTTTCAGGGCTTTGTTGTTTTATGGCAGTAAGAATCTCAACCCACCTGATTCCACCCGGCGATTCGCTAAGTAATTTTAGGCCAATTTCTTGGATTTGAATGCGACTCAATTTCATTTAATTCCCCTATTTATTATAATAATCTGTGATTTACCGTAGCGGATCGTTCTCCAGCAGGATCGGTTTGCCATGCGGTGTCGCCTCGGCGGCGCGGGCCCAGGAGGCGGCGAGCGCGTCGACGCCGTCATGGGAGGTCAGCCCCTTCGCGATCAGCAGGTGTTCCAGCGCCTCGCACCAGCGCTCGTAGTAATCCGAGCCATCCTTGCAGCCGCCTGCGGCGAGCGCCTCGCGGATTTCGGCGCCGAGCGCCTGCGCCCATTCATCGGCGGTGAAGACGCCCTTGTTCTGGAGTTCCACGACCAGCGCGAAAGCCTGGGCCTGCCAGGGCTCGGCGAAGATCGGGCCCTCGGCGTCGCGCGGCATCGGCGTGTCGGCGGCCAAGGCCGCCGCCAGATCGGTCTCAGGCCGGCTCAAGATAGCTCTCCCAGGCCTCTATGCTGACGGTGGAGGTTGGGTCGGCATCGCGGCCCCAGAGTTCGCGGCCGTCGAAGACGACCGTGTAGAGCCATTGCGCCGTCTCCGGCTGCCCCTGCGCACCCGTATCCGGGAAGACATGGCAGCCGGTGATGCGCTCGACCGTGCCCGTCTTGCCGCGGGCATAGCGCGGCAGGCGGGTGTGGTGCTGTGGGTGCATCACGATGGTGCGGATCTTGTCGCCGACAGCGAACCGGGCGGGGGCTTTGGCCTCGCGTTCATAAGGGAAGCCGCGCCGCAAGACGCCCGCGACCTCCTCGCCCTTGAGCACGCGCTTGGGTTCGCGACGTTCGGGCGCCGGCTTGCCGCTCGCGAGTTCGTCCGCGCTCAGGAAGCCGTGCTTGACCAGCACCTTGTCGAGGGCGGCGAGCCAAATCTCGTAATAGGTCGAGGAGAGATATTGCGCCGGCGGCAGGCTCTCTCGGGCATGGCGGATCTCGTCGATGGTCCAGGCGCCCATGGCGCCGGCCGCGACATTGATGGCGAGCACGCGCTTTTCCCAGTCGCCATGGAAGACCGGTTCGTTCGGCTCGGGGACGACCGGGCCGAAGGCCATCTGCCCGCCGAGATCATGGGCGCTGTTCATGCGGCGTCCTCCATGCGAGGCAAGCCGGTGCCGATCATCGAATCGCGCGAGACGATGCCGGCGAGCTTCTCCTCGCTCCAGCCCTCGGTGCCGGCGGGCCGCATCGGGATGACGATGAAGCGTGTTTCGGCCGTCGAATCCCAGACGCGGACGCGCTGGCTCTCCGGCAGCGTCACGCCGAAATCGGCGATGGTGCCGCGCGGGTCGATCACCGCTTTGGCGCGATAGGGCGGGGATTTGTACCAGACCGGGGGCAGCCCGAGTACCGGCCACGGATAACAGGAGCAGAGCGTGCAGACGATCAGGTTGTGCTGCTCGGGCGTGTTGAAGCAGGCGACGATATGCTCGCCGCCGCGCCCGCCATAGCCGAGCTCGGCTGCCGCAGCCGTGCCGTCCGCCTTCAGGCGCTCGGCGAAGGCCGGGTCGGTCCAGGCTTTCGCGACGATGCGGGCGCCGTCGCGTGGGCCGATCTTCGTCTCATAGGTGTCGATGATCGCGTCGAGCGCGGCCGGGTCGACATAGCCCTTCTGCACCATCAGCGTTTCCAGCGCCTTCACCCGCGCCTCGATGGCAGTGAAGTGGTTGTCGTGATGATGGTCGTGATCGTGGTGGTGATGTCCGCTCATGGCGGTCTCCTCTCAGGCGATCCGGATGCGGGCGGCGCGTTCGTAGCGCACCGCGAAGGCGACGAGCGAGCGGTCGGAGCCCTTTGGGCCGATCAGCGACAGGCCCAGCGGGGCACCTTCGCGCTGCGCCACGGGAATCGTGATCTGCGGGAAGCCGGACAAGCCCGCAAGGCAGAGCAGGCGCAGCGCCCGGTTGCGGAAATCCTCGAGCTCGGATTCCTTCGCCGCAATCAACGGGGCGACGTCCGGCATGGTCGGGAGGATCAGCACCCCATCCTGGCCGAGCAGGCGGGCGAGCTTGGTACGGAAGGATTTCCGGGTCGCCTCGCCCTTGGCGTATTCGGCGTCGGTCACCGCTTTCGAGAAGGCGAAGCGCTCCTTCACGCCCGGGCCGAGCGGCGGAGCGAAGCGCTCGATCATCGGCCCGTCCGAGATCCAGGCCTCGCGGCCCTGAATCCAGCGGAAGGCCCAGTAGAGCGCGTCGAGATCGCGAACGAGCTTGACGCCCTCGGGCTGGCCAAGCGCCGGAACCGCGCGCTGCGCGACATTGCGCAGGACCGTCTCCGCCTCGGGCACGGCCTGGGCGAATAGGTCGTCGGCCATCAGCAGGCGCGGCGTCTCCGGCAATTCGGTTTTGTCCAGGCCGAACAGGACATTGGCGACGCGGGCGAAGATGTCGCCGTCGCGAGCGAACCAGCCGGGCGTGTCGAGGCTTTCCGCCAGCGGCCAGGCGCGCTTCAGCGAGAGCCGGCCATGGCTCGGGCGGATGCCGAAGAGGCCGCCATAGCTCGCGGGAGCCCGTACAGAGCCGCCGGTGTCCGAGCCCAAGGCGATATCGGCGAGGCGCCCGGCCACGGCCGCCATCGAGCCGCAGGAGGAGCCGCCGGTGATGCGCTCGGGCGCGGCCGGATTGATCGGCGAGCCGAAATGCGCGTTCTGGCCGTTGAGCGAGAAGGCGAGCTCGTCGGTATGGGTCTTGCCGACGAAGCGGGCGCCGGCCTGGAGCAGGTCCTTCACGATCGGCGCGGTCTTGGCCTTGATGCCGGACTGTGCCAGCACCAGCGGCGAGCCCGCCCCGGTCGGATAGCCCTTGATGTCGAAGAGGTCCTTCACCGCCAGCGTCAAACCGGCGAGCGGGCCGGCGACGGCATGTTTCACGGGCGCGTCGGGATAGGGAACGAAGCAGCGGAACGGATCGTCGAAAGTCATCTGGCGTCAGACCCCCCTGGAATCGCCGTCGGAACGCGGGTCATGCACGGCTTCGACCTGACCCTTGGCGTGTTTCACCAGCATGCCGGCATGGCCGAAACCCTCGGAATAGGCCAGACCGCTTTCTTCCACCGGGTGGCCGGCGGCATCGAGCCGCTCCAGCAGCGAGGGATCGAAGCGGCTCTCGAATTTGAGGCTGGTCGAGCCCGCGCCCCAGGTCTTGCCGAAGAGCCAGCGCGGCGCGTCGACCGCCGTCGCGAGATTCTGGCCGGCGCGGTAGCGCGACAGAATCTGCGCCTGGAACTGCGGCTGGCCGTCGCCGCCCATCGAGCCATAGGGCATGACGCGCCCGTCGTCGAAACTGGCTAGAGCCGGGTTCAGCGTGTGGAAGGGCTTGCGGCCGGGCCGCAGCGGGTTGGCGGCGTTCCCGTCGAGCGAGAAGGAGACGCCGCGGTTCTGCCAGTGGATGCCGGTGGCGGGCAGCACGCAGCCGGAGCCGTATTCCCAGTAGATCGACTGGATATAGGACACGGCAAGACCCTTGCCGTCGATCGCGCCCATCCAGACCGTGTCGCCGTCGGCATGGCGCAGCGGCAGCTTCGCCGCCCGCTGCATGTCCACGGCCGTCGCCTCGCGCATCAGAGCGGTATCGGTCAGGAAATCCGCAGGCGGGTGGTCGAGCTCGGCCGGGTCGGTGACATAGCGGTCGCGGATGGCGAAGGCGCGTTTCGTCGCCTCGATCAGCCCGTGATGATGCTCGAACGAATCGAGCCTCGCCTCGCCCAGCCGTTCGAAGATGCCGAGGATCATGAGCGAGGCCAGTCCCTGCGTCGGCGGCGGCAGGTTGGCGACGCTGAGGCCGGGGAGCTTCAGCGTCAGCGGCACCACGGATCGTGCGCGATAGCCGGCGAGATCGGTGCGGGTGACCGGGGCGCCGATGCGTTCGAGGTCGGAGGCGATCTCGCGGCCGATATCGCCGCGGTAGAAGTCGTCGAGCCCGGCATGACCGAGCTGCTCCAGGGTTGCACCAAGCGCCTCGGGTCGGCGGCGGGCACCGGGCTTGGGCGGGGCGCCGTCGATCCAGAAGGCCGGGAGGAAGCCCGGCGCGGCCTTCAGCGCCTCCAGCTCGTTGGGCTTGTTGCCGAGCTCGGATCCCGAGATCGGGTAGCCCTCGCGGCAATGCCGGAGGGCATCGGCCAGCAGTTCGTCGAGCGGCATGCGGCCGCCGAGGGAGCGGGCGAGGTCCAGCGCGAGTCGCCAGCCGCCGACGGCGCCGGCGACGGTCAGGGCTGCTTCCGGTCCGCGCGCGGGAAGGGCGTCATACCCCTTGCCGCGATAGCGCTCGATCGTCGCGAGCGAGCCCGCCGGGCCGCAGGCTTCGATGCCGTGCAGGCGTCCGCCCGGTTCATGGACGAGCCAGAAACCGTCCCCGCCGAGCCCGTTCATGTGCGGATAGACAACCGCGATCGTCGCGGCCATCGCGACCATGGCCTCGATGGCGTTGCCGCCTTCGGCCAGAACGGCACGGCCCGCTTCCGAGGCGAGGTGATGGGGGGCAGCCACGGCGGCGGAGGTGAAGACAGGCGTATCCAGCATCGGGACTTTTCAAGCGCGGAGATCGTGCCCATCTGCACGAAGGGTGCGAATTTGTTGCATGGGGCGGCAAGCTCCGCTAGGTGCGTGGGGCGCATGGCCGCGTGAGGCGGCAGGCGCGATCGCATCGGATCAATCCGATGCGATGATATCGTGATGGATCATCGTGGCCGCGTCCGTTCGGATGCGCGATGATCTCGGGAAGGACAGCATGGCCGGACGGCATACCAACTGGCGCAACCTGATCATGGTCTCCTCGTTCGGGATCCTGATCGCCGTCGAACTCTTCGGCGTGGCGCTGGCGGCCGGCTGGGCCCTGGCCGGCCTGTTCGAACTCGGCACCATCTTCGAGTACGTGATGATGGCGATCTTCTCGGTCTTCGCCGGCTACGGCCTCGTCAACCTGATGCGCCGCATGCTCAAGATCGAGCACCTGACCGAGGTCGATTGATCAAGCCTCATGGTCGGGCTTGACCCGAACATCTCCTGCCGAAAGAGGCCCCCGCGCCTCGCTTTCAAGAGCTTCTCGGGTCTACGCTGCGCTCCGCCCGGGAGTGACGACGCTACTTATCGCAAATCTTCAGCCTGACCGGGTCGGCATCCGCGGGGAGATAATCTCCCATTTGGCGGCAGCCCGATCCCGTGCAGATACGCCAGTCGGCGGTCGCGCCCGAGCGGCGCATCACCACTTCCTGCAGCGGGGGAAGCGCCGGGTGCCAGCGCCAGAAGCCGTCGACGAGCTTCGCGCCGTCCGGCGGGTCCATGCCGGCGCCCGAGCCCTCGATCCGCGCCTCGACGATTTCGAGCCCGGCGGGCGTTTCCCGCCAGACCTCTTCCCACAGCGTCTTCTGCACCGAATGGCGCCAGCCCAGCGTGATCTCGCCCTGGCCGAGCGCCACCACGAGCGCGCCGGCCGCCAGGCACAGGCTCATGCCGGCGCCGCGGCGCCGCGCGCGCGCCACAGATGCTGGCCGATGACCAGTGCCGCCAGGGCAAAGCCGATCTCGTCGGTGGCGGGCAGGGCCATGACGAGCGAGCCCGCGGCTGCCGCTGCCAGCACGCGCTCCCAGACGGCCATGTCGCGCTTCATGAAGCCGATCGTGGCCGTACCCCAGAGGAAGATCGCCAGCAGCGCCTTGGCGATGATGTAGGCGGCCGCGCTGGTATAGGCGAAGCCGCTCAGCCCCTGGACCGGCTGCAGCATCAGGGCGGGGTCGTAGATCGCCATGAAGGGGATCACGAAACCGGCCATCGCGATCTTCAAGGCCTGGAAGCCGATCTTGAAGCCGGATTCCTTGGCGATCGGCGCCGCCGCGAAGGCGGCCAGAGCCACCGGCGGCGTCAGGTCCGCCATGATGCCGAAATAGAAGACGAACATGTGGCTGACGATCAGCGGCACCCCGAGCTTCAGCAGGATCGGCGCCGCCAGCGAGGAGGTGATGATGTAGTTCGGGATGGTCGGGATGCCCATGCCGAGGATCAGGCTGACGATCATCGTCAGGATCAGCGCGAGGAACAGCGAATCCCGTCCGACGGCGACCACGGCATTGCCGAAGATCGTGCCGACGCCGGTGAGCGTCATCGTGCCGATGACGATGCCGACCACGGCGCAGGCGACGCCGACCGGGATCGCCTGGCGCGCGCCGTCCGCGAGGGCTTCCCGGCAGGCTGCGACGGTCTCGGCGCCGCCCTTGCTGAACAGGTTCACGAGGATCAGCGCCGCCACCATCGCGACGATGACGAGGATGCCGTACCAGAAGAACAGCCCGCAGAGCAGGCCGAGCCCGACCCAGAACAGCACGCGCACCGCGATCGGGCCGATGCCGAGCGCGAAGGACCCACCGAGGATCAGGACCACGGTGAGCGCGAGGCCGACCGAGCCCGAGAAGAGCGGTGTGTAGCCCGCGAAGAGCAGGTAGACCAGCACCGCCAGCGGCAGGATCAGGAACCATTTCTCGGAAAGCGCCTTGCCGGCGCTCGGCAGGGCCGAGCGCGGCATGCCGACGAGCCCGCGCTTGCCGGCCTCGAGATGCACGGCCAGGAAGGCGGCGGTGTAGTAGAGCACGGCCGGCACGATCGCCGCCTGGACGACGGCGGCATAGGGCACGTCGATAGTCTCGGCCATGATGAAGGCAACGGCGCCCATCACCGGCGGCATGATCTGGCCGCCCATCGAGGCGGTCGCCTCGACGCCGCCGGCGAAGGCTGCGCGATAGCCGAAGCGCTTCATCAGCGGAATCGTGAACTGGCCGGTCGAGACGACATTGGCGACGCCGGAGCCCGAGATCGTGCCCATCAGCGCCGAGGAGAAGACCGCGACCTTGGCCGGGCCGCCGCGGGCGCTGCCGAACAGGCCCATCGCGACATCGGTGAAGAGCTGGATCATGCCGGCCCGCTCCAGGAAGGAGCCGAACAGGATGAACAGGAAGATGAACGTGGCCGAGACGCCGGTCGGCGTCGCATAGATGCCCTCGGTGCCGAAGGACATGTGCTCGATCACCTGCTCCAGCGAATAGCCGCGATGGTTCATCGGCGAGGGCAGGTAGTTGCCGAAGAGGCAATAGGCCAGGAACAGGCCGGCGACGATCGGCAGTGCCGGGCCCATGAAGCGCCAGCAGATCAGGAAGAGGATGGCGATCGCCGCGATGCCGACGACGAGATCGGCCTGCGTGACCTCGCCGGCGCGCGCGACCAGGTCCTCGTAGAAGAACCAGTGGTAAAGGCCGATGGCGAAGCCGGCGATGGCGAGCGTCCAGGCGAGGGCCGCACTGGCGCGCGATTGGCTCTTGTGCTGGGCCAGGAGCCCGCCCGCGACGAGGCAGAGCAGGCCGACATGGAGGGTGCGCAGGATCTGGTTGGGCACCGAGCCGCCGAACCGCGCCAGCAGTTCGACGACGACCGCCATCGGGATCCAGGCGAGCAGCATCTCCGCCCAGGGCTTGCCGCGCGCGGCCTGGACGACGATCGCGACCAGCCAGAGCGCGATCGTGGCGCGCAGCAGGTCGATGATGTCGATGCCGGCGAAACGGTGATCGAGCGGAATGTTGAAGGCGGTGGCGATCTGGAAGAGCGAGAAGGCCACCGCGATCCAGAACAGCAGGCGCCCGGGCCAGCCGGGGCCGAAGCCGGGCGGCAGCCCATGCTCGGGATCGACGATCGGCTGCTGCGTCTCGACGGGCACGCCGCCGGTATCCGGCACGGCCAGGGGCTTATGCTTGTCTTCGCTCATGCGCTGGGTCCACCCGCCAGACAAAAAGGCGAGGCCCCGAGGCCTCGCCCGCGATCACGGCTCTCCGGACGGTTCAGGAACCGACCTTGAGGCCCTTTTCCTTGAAGTACTTGGCGGCGCCGGGATGCAGCGGGATGGGCATGCCTTCCAGCGCGCTTTCCAGCTTGATCGCCTTGCCGGCGGCATGGGCGGCGGCGAGATCGCCGAGATTCTCGTACATCGCCTTGGTCATCTTATAGACGAGGTCTTCCTTCACGCCCTCGTGGGTGACGAGGTAGTTCACCACGGCGGCGGTGTGAACGGGCGCGCTCTGGCCGGTATAGGTATTGGCCGGGATCGTCGCCTTGACGAAGGGGGAGCCGGCCTTGTCGACGGTCGCGGCCGGCACCTCGACGACGGTGATCTCGACCGAGGTCGCGAGGTCGCGCAGCGAGGCGACGCCGAGGCCGGCCGATTGCAGGGTGGCGTCGAGCTGGCGGTTCTTCATCAGCTCGACCGATTCGGCGAAGGGCAGGTACTCGATCTTGCCGAGATCCTTGTAGGACATGCCGGCGGCGGCGAGGATGGCGCGGGCATTGAGCTCGGTGCCGGATTTCGGCGCGCCGACGGAGAGGCGCTTGCCCTTGAGATCGGCCAGCGTCTTGATGCCGCTATCCTTGGAGGCGACGATCTGGACGTAGTTCGGATAGATCGCGGTCACGCCGCGCAGTTTCTTCAGCGGCGCCTTGAAGCCCGCCTCCTCGTCGCCCTTCCAGGCGGCGGCAAGCGAGTCGCCGAGGGTGAAGGCGATCTCGCCCTTGCCCTGCTGCAGCAGGACGAGGTTTTCGACCGAGGCCTTCGTCGCCTGAACGGTCGGCCGGGTGCCGGCGATCTTCTCCCCGTAGATTTTCGAGAGTGCGACGCCCATCGGATAATAGACGCCGGAGGTGCCGCCGGTCAGGACGTTGACGAACTCCTCGGCGCGTGCGGCGGCGGGGGCGGCGGCGATGAGGACGGCGGCGGCAAGGCCGGCGAGGCGACGGTTGCGGAACAGTGCTTTCATGACGTCTCCCTGAGGGTCGCTCCGGCTCACGCGGCCGGTTGATCGGGTTTTTAGAGCATGCCGGACCCGAAAGGGAAAGCGTTCGACGAAAGTCGCTCCTTCGCCTTTAGCCGAAAGGCCGGGCTGGTTTCGCCATGATTGGCTGCCTATCTCCGGTTTCGCACGGTCGTCTCGTCATGGGCGGGTCGGCCGGGCATCCGAGCAACGAGCGACCAGGAACGACATGCACGACCGCGCCGAGCAGGGTGGCAGCCAGGGGCTTCGCCTCGACCGACGGACTCTTCTCGCAGGCGCGGGTGCGACAGCCACGCTGGCGGCGCTCGGCTTCGCACCGGATGCGCTGGCGCAGCAGGGGCTCAGGCTCGGCGATGCCAGGGATTTTACCTTCGAGGCATTGAAGGCGCGGGCGAAGGACATGGCGGCCAAGCCCTATGAGGCGCCGCCAAGCCCGCGGCCCGAGGCGATGCAGCGGATCGACTACGATGCCCATGGCAAGATCCGGTTCAAGCCGGAGGCGGCGCTCTGGGCGGACGGGCCCTCGCCCTGGCCGGTGACGTTCTTTCATCTCGGCCGCTTCTTCCAGAAGCCGGTCAGGATGCATGTCGTCGAGGAGGGCAAGGCGCGCGAGATCGTCTACGATCCCAGCTATTTCGAGATGCCGGCGGATTCCCCGGGGCGCGACCTGCCGGCCGGAGCGGGCTTCGCCGGTTTCCGCCTGCAGGAGAGCCGCAGCGGCCATCCCGGCCGCAATGGCGAGGCGCTGGACTGGAAGACGAACGATTGGGTCGCCTTCCTCGGCGCCTCCTATTTCCGGGCGATCGGCGAGCTCTACCAGTACGGCCTGTCGGCGCGTGGTGTCGCGATCGATCCGGCGGTCTCGGGCAAGCTGGAGGAGTTTCCCGATTTCACCCATATCTGGCTCGAGACGCCGCAGGCGGGCGCCGAGCATGTCGTCGTCCACGCCTTGCTTTCCGGGCCGAGTCTTGCCGGCGCCTACCGCTTCCGCATGCATCGCGGCAAGGGCGTGACCATGGAGATCGAGACCGCTCTGCATCTGCGCAAGGACGTCGCGCGGCTCGGCATCGCGCCGCTGACCTCGATGTTCTGGTATTCCGAGACCGCGAAGCAGACAGCGATCGACTGGCGTCCCGAGGTGCATGATTCCGACGGGCTCGCGCTCTGGACGGGCCCGGGCGAACGTGCCTGGCGCCCCCTCAACAATCCCCCGCACACCATGGCCTCGGCCTTCGTCGACAATGACCCGCGCGGCTTCGGGCTGATGCAGCGCGACCGCGAGACCGGGCATTATCTCGACGGGGTGCATTACGAGCGCCGCCCGAGCCTCTGGGTCGAGACCGACGGGCAATGGGGCCGCGGTTCGGTCCAGCTCGTCGAGATCCCCACGGATGACGAGATCCACGACAATATCGTCGCGATGTGGGTGCCCGAAGGCCCTGCGAAGGCCGGCGGCGCCTACAATTTCCGCTATAAGCTGCACTGGCTCGCCGACGAGCCGTTCCCGACCCGGCTCGGGCGGGTCGTCGCGACGCGGCTGGGCAATGGCGGCCAGCCCGGAACGGCGCGGCCGCGCGGCGTGCGCAAGTTCATGGTCGAGTTCCTGGGGCCGGCGCTGGAGGCGGTTCCCTTCGGCGTGAAGCCCGAGGTGGTGCTTTCGACCTCGCGCGGCAGCTTTTCCTATATCTTCGCGGAAGCCATGCCCGACGACGTGCCCGGCCACTGGCGCGCCCAGTTCGATCTCACTGTCGGCGGCAGCGAGCCTGTCGAGATGCGCTGCTATCTGAAGGCCGGCGACACGGTGCTGACCGAGACCTGGCTTTATCAGTACCTGCCGTTCTGAGTCGGGGACGGGCGTGGAATCGCGCTTGCTCCGGCGTGGGCGTAATATTATATCGTTTCCATGGTTCACGCGCACGCCCATCACACGCATCGCGCCGCCTCGGAAGCTCCGGGGTGGTCGCTGTTGCGCCTTTCGGCTGGGGCGCGGGTGGGATTGGCCGCAACCATCGTCGCGCTGCTCTGGCTGGCGACGCTGGCCGTGATCCTGTGAGTTTGCGTTGATGTCCGCCATCCGCCTGACCGATCTGACGCTGGGCTATGATCGCCACCCCGCGGTTCATCACCTCTCCGGCGAGATCGTAACCGGGAGCCTGACCGCTATCGTCGGGCCGAACGGCGCCGGCAAGTCGACCCTGCTCAAGGGCATTGCCGGGGCGCTTGTGCCGCTCTCCGGCGGTGTTTCCCTCGCCAAGGGCAAGCGGCTCGCCTATCTCCCGCAATCGGCCGATCTCGATCGCTCCTTCCCAATCCATGTCTATGATCTCGTCGCCATGGGCCTATGGAACCGCGCCGGCATCTTCGGCCGGATCGGTCAGGGCGCGGCCCACAAGATCGAGCACGCCATCGCGGCGGTCGGTCTCACCGGCTTCGAGCGTCGGCCGATCGGCACGCTCTCCGGCGGGCAGATGCAGCGGGCTTTGTTCGCGCGGCTCCTGCTGCAGGATGCCGACGTGATCCTGCTCGACGAGCCCTTCACCGCGATCGATGCGCGCACGACCGCCGATCTGCTCGAGCTGGTGCGGCGCTGGCATGGCGAGAGCCGCACCGTCGTCGCGGTGCTGCATGATATCGAGACGGTCCGGCAGGCTTTCCCCCAGACGCTGCTGCTGGCACGCGAGGCCGTGGCCTGGGGCGAAACCACGACTGTGCTGACGCCCGAGAACCTACTGAAGGCGCGGCGCATGGTCGAGGCCTTCGACAGCCACGCCGCTCCCTGCCAGCGCGACGCGGCGTAAAACATGAAGCCCTCATCCTGAGGAGCAGCCTTCAGGCTGCGTCTCAAAGGATGCTCCAGTGCACTCTGAAACATCCTTCGAGACGCCGCTTCGCGGCTCCTCAGGATGAGGGCTGAGAAAACCGACGGAATAGACGCGCACGTGCTCTACGACCTCCTCATCGGCCCCTTCGCCGAATTCGATTTCATGCGCCGCGCCCTCGTCGGCGTGGTGGCGCTCTCCGTTTCGGGCGCGCCGATCGGCGTCTTCCTGATGCTCCGGCGGATGAGCCTGACCGGCGACGCCATGGCGCATGCGATCCTGCCCGGCGCGGCACTCGGCTATCTCGTCGCCGGCTTCTCGCTGCCGGCGATGACGATCGGTGGGCTTGCCGCCGGTTTCGCGGTGGCGCTGGCGGCCGGCGCCGTGGCGCGCGCGACGGTGCTGAAGGAGGATGCTTCGCTCGCCGCCTTCTACCTGATCTCGCTGGCCCTTGGCGTTACCATCGTCTCGCTCAGGGGCTCGGCGATCGACCTGCTGCATGTGCTGTTCGGCAATGTGCTGGCGCTCGACGATCAGGTTCTGATCCTGCTCGCCGGTGTCGCGACCGTGTCGCTGCTGTCGCTGGCGGCGCTCTATCGGCCATTGGTGCTGGAATGCGTCGATCCCGGCTTCCTGCGCTCGGTCAGCCGCTCCGGTGGGTTCGTTCACCTGACCTTCCTGGCACTGGTCGTGCTCAATCTCGTCGCCGGCTTCCACGCGCTGGGGACGCTGCTCGCCGTCGGCATGATGATGCTGCCGGCTGCCGCCGCGCGCTTCTGGACGGCCGACATCACCCGCCTGCTGCTGCTCGCGGCGGGTTTCGGCATGGTCTCCGGCTATGCCGGGCTTGTTCTGTCCTATGCGGCGGGGTCGAGCCTGCCGGCCGGGCCGTCGATCATCCTGGCGGCGGGGGCGATCTATATCGGCTCGCTCCTGTTCGGCTCGCAGGACGGGCTTGCGCGTCGGCTCTTGCCTCGCGCCCATCTCCAGAGATAGAAACGTTATATCGTTTCATTTCTTGGAGTCGCCTATGCCCAACCGTCGCGCCCTCGTCGCCGGCCTCGTTCTCGGGCTTGCCGCAGTTGCCGCGCCGCTCGGCGCCTTTGCCCAGGAGAAGCTGCCGGTGGTGGCGAGCTTCTCGATCCTCGGCGATTTCGTCCGGCAGGTCGGTGGGGATCGCGTCAGCGTGACCACGCTGGTCGGCCCGGACGGCGACGCGCATGTCTATTCGCCGACGCCGGCCGATGCGAAGGCGATGGCCGCGGCCAGGCTCGTGCTCGTCAACGGCCTGCATTTCGAGGGCTGGCTGCCGCGCCTGGTGAAAGCCTCGGGCACCAAGGCCACGATGGCCACGGCGACGAAGGGCATCACGCCGCTCGAAGCCGATGACGACCATGACGACAAGGGCAAGGGCGGCCATGCGCATGCCCATGGCCATGACGATCCGCATGCCTGGCAGAGCGTCGCCAATGCGAAGATCTATGTCGCGAATATCCGCGATGCGCTGAGCGCCGCCGATCCGGCCGGCAAGGCGAGCTACGAGGCCAATGCCACGGCCTATCTGGCCGAGCTCGACAAACTGGAAGGCGAGGTGAAGGCCGCCATCGCGCGCATCCCGGCCGAGCGGCGCAAGGCGATCACCACCCATGACGCCTTCGGCTATTTCGTGAAGGCCTATGGCATCGCATTCGTCGCGCCGCAGGGCGTCTCGACCGAGGCCGAGGCCTCCGCCAGGGACGTCGCCCGCATCATCAGGCAGGTGAAGGCGCAGAAGATTCCGGCCGTCTTCCTTGAAAACGTCACCAATCCGCGCCTCATCGAGCAGATCGCGCGGGAAAGCGGGGCCAAGGTCGGCGGCCGGCTTTATTCGGATGCGCTCTCGGCCGATGCCGGCCCGGCGGGGACTTACATCCGGATGATGAAGCACAATATAAGCGAGATCGAAAAGGCGCTGACCGCCGGCCCGGCCTGACCGGGCGGTGTCCTCCTTGCGTCGCAGTCATTCAGGTCAAGCCATGTCCGAGAAAATCCCCGTCACGGTGCTCACCGGCTATCTGGGCGCCGGCAAGACCACGCTCCTCAACCGCATCCTGACCGAGGACCACGGCAAGAAATTCGCCGTGATCGTCAACGAGTTCGGCGAGGCCGGCATCGATGGCGACCTCATCGTCGGGGCCGACGAGGAAATCTTCGAGATGAACAACGGCTGCATCTGCTGCACCGTGCGCGGCGACCTGATCCGCATTCTCGACGGCCTGATGAAGCGCAAGGGCAAGTTCGATGCGATCATCGTCGAGACCACCGGCCTCGCCGACCCCGCGCCGGTCGCCCAGACCTTCTTCGTCGACCAGGATGTCGGCGATGCCACCCGTCTCGACGCGGTCGTGACCGTGACCGACGCCAAGTGGCTGAAGGACCGGCTGAAGGATGCGCCGGAAGCCAAGAACCAGATCGCCTTCGCCGATGTCATCGTGCTCAACAAGACCGATCTCGTGACGGCGGACGAGCTCGCCGATGTCGAGGCCGCGATCCGCGCGATCAACCCCTATGCCAAGCTGCACAAGGCCGAGCGCGCCAATGTCGATATCGCGGCCCTGCTCGACCGCAACGCCTTCGATCTCGATCGCATCCTCGATATCGAGCCGGATTTCCTCGAGGCCGGGCACCATCATCACCATGCCGAGGACGTACGCTCGATCTCGCTGACCGTGCCGGGCGATGTCGATCCCGAGAAGTTCATGCCGTGGATCAACGACCTCACCCAGATCCAGGGGCCGAACATCCTGCGTTCCAAAGGTATACTGGCCTTCAAGAACGAGCCGCGCCGCTTCGTCTTCCAGGGCGTGCACATGATCCTGGACGGCGACCTGCAGCGCGACTGGAAGGATGGCGAGACCCGCGAGAGCCGCCTCGTCTTCATCGGGCGCGATCTCAACGAGAACGAATTGCGTCGGGGGTTTGAAGCCTGCGCGGCGTGAAAAGGCTCGTCATGCTCGGGCTCGACCCGAGCATCTCATGACGTTGAGGCGCCGAGAACCTCTTCCGGGAAGAGATTTCCGGGTCTGCGCTTCGCTCCGCCCGAGAATGACGGCGCGTGGTTCCCCCAATAGAGAAGCTGCGCTAGACCGGCCGCATGACGACGATGACCCCACCCGTCTCGCTGCGCGAGCATGTCACCCCGATCGCCGCGGAGACGCATGTCGTCGCGGTCCACTGGCTGAAGCAGGGGCTCGTGCTCGCGCTGGCCGACGGGCGCGTGCTGCGCTGGCGCGACGGCGCCCTCGTCGACGGCGTCGAGGCCCATGCCGGCGGCATTCTCTGCGCGACCGGCGACGGCGAGCGACTGATCTCCGGCGGCGATGACGGGCGCGTCGTCGCGACCCGCTTGGAGGGCGAGCCGGAGGAGCTGGCCAAGGACCAGAAGCGCCGCTGGATCGACGCGATCACGCTGTCGCCCTCGGGCAATCTCGCCTGGAACACCGGCAAGACCGTGCAGGCCCGCGACGAGAAGGGCCGCGTCCGCACGCTGGAAGCCGCGAGCACGCCGCAGGGCCTCGTCTTCGCGCCGAAGGGCTATCGCCTCGCCATCGCGCAGATGAACGGCGTCTGCCTCTGGTATCCGAACACCGAGGCGAAGCCGGAATTCCTCGAATGGAAGGGCTCGCATCTCGATGTCGCCTGGTCGCCGGACGGGCGCTTCGTCGTTTCCTCGATGCAGGAGAACGCGCTGCATGGCTGGAAGCTCGGCGACAAGCCCGGCCATATGCGGATGACCGGCTACCCCGCCAAGCCGCGCTCGCTGTCCTGGTCGCATGACGGGCTCTGGCTCGCGTCGAGCGGTGCCGACGGCGCGATCGTCTGGCCGTTCCAGGGCGACGGGCCGCAGGGCAAGGCGCCGCGCGAATGCGGCGTGCGCCATGCCCGTGTCACCCGCGTCGCCTTCCATCCGGGCGCGCTGGTGCTGGCGATCGGCTACGATGACGGCTGCATCCTGATGGTCCGCCTGACCGACGGCTCCGAACTGCTGGTGCGGCCGGCTTTGCGCGGCAGCGGGATCAGCGCCTTCGCCTGGGACAAGGCCGGCAAGCGGCTCGCCTTCGGCGCCGAGGATGGCGCCGCCGGCGTGCTCGTCCTGCCGAGCTGAGAGCCATGCGCTTCGGTCTCTTCGGCAAGCCTGAGACCCGCAAGGGCGGCGATGCGAAGGCCGAAGCCAGGGCTCTGGCCGAACGATTGAAGGCACAGGTCAGGGAACTGCTCGGCCTGCCCGAGACGGCAGCGGTTGCCGTCAACGAGATCATTTGCGCCGATCCTGCCTGCCCGGGCAGCGAGACGGTGATCCTGGTGATGAAGCCGGGCAAGAAGACCCGTGCCTACAAGCTACAGATGGCGATGGCCGAGGTGACGCCGGAGGCGCTGGCGGAGGTGCTTCGCTCCTAGGCTGCATGGGCGCACTGATCGCTTGCGGCCGGCACCACCACTGTCATTCCGGGTTCTTCGCTACGCGAAGCCCCGGAATGACAAGCCCGCGGCTCCTTGTCCGGACGCCGGATTTGTCCGAAAAGTAGTGCCCACCTTCCGGTCCGATGATCTAAAGCTCCACGCGATGTCTCTGTTCTCGCTCTATGCCCGCGTCCTCGGCGAACTCGGCCCGGAAAGGCGTTTGGGCGTCATCCTGGCGCTGGCCAATATCGTGCTGGCGGCGGTCGCCTTCGCCGAGCCGATGCTGTTCGGCGCGCTGATCGACCGCCTGACCACGATCCAGTCCTCTGGCGGGGCGCTGACCTGGGCCAGCATCAACCTCTTGATCGTCGCCTGGGTCGGCTTCGGCCTGACCAATATCGCCATGGGCGTCTTCGTCGCGCTGCATGCCGACCGGCTCGCCCATCGCGCCCGCCTGATGGTGATGGCTCGCTATTTCGAGCATGCGCTTACCTTGCCGCTCGCCTATCACACGCAGACCCATTCCGGCCGCGTGCTCAAGGTGATGCTCGACGGCACCAACGCGATGTGGGCGCTCTGGCTCTCCTTCTTCCGCGAGCATTGCGCCTCGGCCGTCGCGCTGTTCGTGCTGCTGCCCTTCACGATCTGGAAGAACTGGCAGCTCGGGCTGCTGCTGGTCGGGCTCGTCGTGCTGTTCGGCTCGCTGACAGCCTATGTGCTGCGCAAGACCGATCGCCTGCAGAGCAATGTCGAGGCCTATCATTCCAACCTGGCCGAGCGCGCCTCGGACGCGCTCGGCAACGTGCCGGTGATCCAGAGCTTCACCCGCATCGAGGCCGAGGTGCGCGGCCTGCGCACCACCATCGCCAATGTGCTGGCGGCGCAATTGCCGGTTCTGTCCTGGTGGGCGGTCGCCAATGTCGCGACGCGGGCCTCCGCGACGCTGACCGTGCTGCTGATCTTCATCGTCGGCACCTGGCTCCTGATGCATGGCCAGACCACGGTCGGCGAGATCGTCACCTTCATGGGCTTCGCCACCATGCTGGTCGGGCGTCTCGAGCAGATCGTCGGCTTCGTGAACTTCATCTTCATGCAGGCGCCGAAGATGCGGGAGTTCTTCGAGGTGCTCGACACGCTGCCGAGCGTGCGCGACCTGCCGAACGCCGGGGACCCCGGCCGGCTTGAGGGAGCAGTCGCTTTCGAGGACGTCTCCTTCTCCTATGACGGCAAGCGCGCTGCGGTGCGCGACGTATCCTTCACCGTGAATCCCGGCGAGACCATCGCCGTCGTCGGCTCGACCGGCTCCGGCAAGTCGACGACGCTCGGCCTGCTGCACCGTGCCTTCGATCCGCAATCGGGCCGGATCACGGTCGACGGCACCGATATCCGCGAGATTTCGCTGCTCTCGCTCAGGCGCAATATCGGCGTCGTCTTCCAGGAGCCGATGCTGTTCGCCCGTTCGATCCGCGAGAATCTGCTCGTCGGCAAGCCGGACGCGACCGATGCCGAGATGATGCAGGCGCTGGAGCGGGCCCAGGCCGCCGAGGTGATGGCGCGCCAGGCGGACGGGCTCGACACGCCGGTCGGCGAGCGCGGCCGCACGCTCTCGGGCGGCGAGCGCCAGCGCTTCTCGATCGCCCGCGCGCTGCTCAAGAATCCGCCGGTGCTCATCCTCGACGAAGCGACCTCCGCACTCGATGCCGCGACCGAGGTCAAGCTGCAGAAAGCGCTGGAGGAGGTGATGAAGGGCCGCACCACCTTCGTCATCGCGCACCGGCTCGCGACGATCCGCAATGCCGACCGCATCCTCGTCTTCGAACAGGGGCAGGTCGAGGAGATGGGCACCTTCGACGAACTCGTCGCCAAGGGCGGTCGCTTCGCGGCGCTGGCGCGGGCGCAGTATCTCGTCAGCGACAAGCCGCTGGCTGCAGCCGAGGAAACGCCGAGCCCGCTCGCGCAGAAGATGCTCCCGGACTGACGCGTCCTCTTTCGGATGTGTTTCGGGGATTGCGAGCGAGATCTGGCGTTGCGTCGATGGCGCCTTTTCAGCTTATTGGGCGGACGCTTCTCCGCCCGCGATTTCGAGTGACGACGAACGATGATGATGCTCCGCCTCGCCTGTGCCTGGGCCTCGGTCGCCGCTTTCCTGCTGTTCGGCGACACCCTGCTCGGCCAGCTCGGCGCGCCGTTGCCCTCGCTGCTGGTCTTCGTCTGGCTGCTCGGCGTCATCATCTGGGCGGCTTTCGGCGTGGTGCATGAGGCCGAGGACATCGCGCATCGCCTGGGCGAGCCCTATGGCACGCTGATCCTGACGCTCTCGATCGTGATCATCGAGGTGGCGCTGGTCGGTGCCGTCATGCTCGGCGCCAAGGGCGCGCCGACGCTCGGCCGCGACACGATGTTCGCGGTGCTGATGATCGTGCTGAACGGCGTCGTCGGCATCGGGCTCCTGATCGGGGGCCTGAGACATTTCTCGCAGCGCTACAACCTGAAGGGCGCCTCGTCCTATCTGGCGGTCATCATCCCGCTGACCGTGATCCCGCTCTTCCTGCCGAATTTCACGACCTCGACGCCGGACGGCACCCTGACGCCGTTCCAGGCGGTCGCCTTCTCGATCTTCACCGTGCTGCTCTACGGGGCCTTCCTCGTGCTGCAGACCGGCCGTCACCGCACCTTCTTCCACGAGCCGGAGCCGGAGGATGCGGCGTCCGCGGTGGCTTCCGCTGCCGACCAGACGGAAGCGTCCCCGTCTTCGATGCGCGAGGTGCTACCGCATGTCGGGCTGCTGCTCGCGAACATCCTGCCGATCGTGATCCTGTCGAAGGGTCTCGCGGCCGTGCTGGATTTCGGCATCGCCAAGCTCGGCGCGCCGGCGGCGCTCGGCGGCATCCTGATCGCGATGGTCGTGTTCACGCCGGAATGCATCACGGCGCTTCGGGCGATCACCTCTAACCAGCTTCAGCGTGCGATCAATCTCTGTCTCGGCGCCGCCGCCTCGACGCTCGGCATGACCGTGCCGGCGGTCCTGCTGATCGGCGTCTTCACCGGCCAGCCGGTGGTTCTCGGCCTGTCGGCGACGAACATGGTGATCGCCGCGATGACGCTGCTGCTCTCGACGCTGACCTTCACCGGCACGCGCACGACGATGCTGGAGGGCGCGGTGCATCTCGCCGTGTTCTTCGTTTTCCTCGTGCTGGTCTTTAGCCCGTGATGGTTCCGTGATTACCCCGGTGGTAATCGACCTCATGCGCTCCTGCTGTCATGGTCCTGCGCAACGAACGGCCGACCGGCCGCCGATCGCAGGAGAGACTCATGACCGCCTATGCAATCGCCCATCTGCAGGATGTCCGGCTCGGCCCGGAGATCGTCGATTACATCGCGCGCATTGACGACACGCTCGCGCCCTATGACGGCCGGTTCCTGATCCATGGCGTGACGCCAGAGATCGTCGAGGGGCCGTGGCCGGGCGATCTCGTGGTCATCGCCTTTCCGGATATGGAGCGGGCGCGAAACTGGTACGATTCGCCGGCCTATCGTGCGATCCTGCCGCTCAGGACCGAGAATTCGCGCGGTGTCACGATGCTCGTGAAGGGCGTCGAACCCGGCTATCGCGCGACCGATTTTCTGCAGAAAGCCGGGCTGGCCTGATCTTGCTCAGGCCGCCAATTCGGCCTCGATGAAAGCGCGCACCTCGTCGGCCGCCACGCCGGGCGCAATGAAGCTCTTGCCGATGCCGCGGGCGAGGATGAAGGTCAGGACGCCGCGTTTGACCTTCTTGTCCTGCGCCATGGCGTTGACGATTTCCTCGGCGCTGCCGGCCCCGCCCGGCACCTGCTGCAGGCGGCCGGGCAGGCCGACATGGTCGAGATGGCGCGATACGCGGATGGCGTCCTGACCCGAACAGAGCCCCAGCCGCTGCGAGAAGCGGAAAGCCAGCGCCAGGCCGATCGCGACGGCCTCGCCATGGACGAGGCGAGCGGAATCGTAATTTGTCAACCGCTCCAGCGCATGGGCGAAGGTATGGCCGAGATTGAGCAGGGCGCGGTCGCCCTCCTCACGCTCGTCGCGGGCGACGATCGCCGCCTTGGCGCGGCAGGAGACGGCGACGGCATGGTCGCGCTCCGGGCCGCCGGCGATGACGCGGCTCCAGTTCGCCTCGCACCAGTCGAAGAAGCCGGGATCGTCGATCAGCCCGTATTTCACCACCTCGGCATAGCCGGCCTTGAACTCGCGCTCGCTCAGGGTGTCCAAAAGTGCGGTGTCGGCGATGACGAGCGCGGGCTGGTGGAAAGCCCCGATCAGGTTCTTGCCGTGCGGCGAGTTGATGCCGGTCTTGCCGCCGACCGAGGAATCGACCTGGGCGAGGAGCGTGGTCGGCACCTGCACGAAACGCACGCCGCGGCGCAGGACGGCCGCCGCGAAGCCGGTGAGATCGCCGACGACGCCGCCGCCGAAGGCGATGACGAGGTCGTTGCGTTCGATCTTCGCCGCGAGCAGCGCGTCGCAGAGCGCGACGAACTGGACATAGGACTTCGAAGCTTCGCCCGGCGGGATGGTGATGCGGGTCGCGGCGATGCCTTCCTGCTGAAGGCAGGTCTCGAAGGCGGCGCCATGCAGGCTGGCGACGCTCTCGTCGGTGACAAGCGCCGCCTTGGCGCTTGGCGCGAAGGCCGCGATCAGGGCCGCGGCCTCGCAGAGCTGGTGGCGGCCGATATGGATGTCGTAGCCGCGGCCTTCGAGCGCGACGGGGACGACGATGCGGGCGCCGGTCTTCTCGGGGGAGGGGGCGTTCATGGCGTCGTCGCTCCGGCTGCCGGCCCGAGATAGTCCCCCAATGCGGCGATGGTTTCGCCGACCACGACTTCGTGAGGCTCGTCGTTCGACTGGATGGTGATGTCGGCCAGCGCGTAGACCGGCTCGCGCTCGGCCAGCATCCGGCGCAGCGTCGCCTCGGGATCGGCGGTCTGGAGCAGCGGCCGGTTCGAGCGCTTGCGGACGCGGCGCATCAGCACGTCGGGCTCGGCCTTGAGCCAGACCGAAATGCCGAGCTCCTTCACCCGGGCGCGGGTTTCGGCATTCATGAAAGCGCCGCCGCCGGTCGCCAGCACGAGCGGGGCGCGGGTCGCGAGCACGCGGGCGATGACGCGACGCTCGCCCTCGCGGAACTCGGTCTCGCCGCGCTGCGCGAATATCTCCGGGATCGTCATATGCGCGGCCATCTCGATCTCGGTATCGGCATCGACGAAAGGCAGGCCCAGCCGCGCGGCCAGCCGGCGGCCGACCGAACTCTTGCCGGAGCCCATCATGCCGACGAGCACGACCGCACGCTGGCCGATGATGCTGCGCAGATCGGTCGTGTCGGAAGCGGCGATGGAAACGGCGGCTGTCATGGCGATCTTCAGTCCTCGGCACGGCTGTAGCACCGGGCGACCGCTGCGTCATGCCCTTGTCATGCGGTTTGCACGAGAGCCGGTCCGTGCTTCTTCCAAACGCGGAATGTCTCTCGCCCTTGCTCTGATCGCACCTTTTTCCCGCTCGCAGCTTCGGTTCCCCAAGGCGAACCGGCACCGTCTCGGTGGGAAAATGCTCCGGTCTGTGGCCCGACTGCCCTTGCGCCACCCCGTGGCGATCGGGGATAAGGGCGGTCGCGTGCCAGGATCGCGCGTTCCACAAACGATTGCGAGAGTCCGCCAGACGTGCCGACGCTGTTCCGTTTTCTGGCCTTCATCGCGGTCATCGCCGGGTTGATCTTCGGGGGCATGATCGCGCTCGTGACCTTCGTCGAACCGGTGAAGCGCGAGATGATCGAGATCGTTCCGCCTTCCAAGCTGCAGCCGAAGGGCTTCTAGATCATTGTTATCGCATCGGATTTGTCCGAAGAGCGGATTCCACGTTTCGGTCCGATGCCATAAGAGGACGGGGGCTTTATGAGCCGGCTGGCGCGCCAGCGCTTGAACGCTTTCCTCGACATGCTCGCCGCCGAGCGCGGCGCGGCGCGCAACACGCTCGACGCCTACGAGCGCGATATCGCGGATTACCTCGAATATCTCGGCAGCAAGGCGCCTGGCGATGCCACGTCGGAGGATATTCGCGGCTGGCTTGCGGATATCGCGGCGCGCGGGCTCAAGGCCTCCTCGGCGGCGCGGCGGCTTTCGGCCGTGCGCCAGTTCCACCGCTTCCTCTATACGGAGGGGCTCGCAGGCACCGACCCTTCCGCCGCGATCTCGGGGCCGAGGCTGGGCCGACCTCTGCCCAAAGTCGTGACGGTCGGGGATGTCGACCGCCTGATGGAGGCTGCGCGGACGGCTTGCGTCCAGGAGGGGATATCGACGGCGACAAGGCTCAAGGCGCTTCGCATGCGCTGCCTGGTCGAGATGCTCTATGCCACGGGCCTGCGCGTTTCCGAGCTGATCGCCTTGCCCTTGTCGGCTGCGACGACGCGGGAGCGCTTCCTGATCGTGCGCGGCAAGGGCGACAAGGAACGATTGGTGCCGCTGAACGATGCGGCGCGGCAGGCAGCGCGTGAATGGCTGGAGGCCCTGAGAGAGGCCGGTGCGGCGGACGGCCGCTGGCTGTTCCCGTCGGAGGGCGAGAGCGGACACCTGACCCGGCAGGTCTTCGCCAGGGATCTCAAGTCACTGGCCGGTGCGGCGGGGCTCTCAGTCGCGGCCCTGAGCCCGCACGTCCTGCGTCATGCCTTCGCCAGCCATCTCTTGCAGAACGGCGCCGATCTCAGGGTCGTGCAGGAGCTTCTGGGCCATGCCGATATCGCGACGACCCAGATCTACACCCATGTCCTCGACGAGCGCCTGAAGAGCATGGTGCGCGATCTCCATCCCCTCGCGGATGGGGAGTGAGGCAGGATGTCATCCCGCATGCGCCGCGGCACGCAGTGCCGCTGCGCGGACGCGGGACCGTCACCCGGAAAAAGCGCCCTCGGGCAGGGTGCCCCGCTTGAAAGGGCCCCTCGCGCCATGCGGTCCCGTGTCTGCGCAGCGGCATGCCATGCCGCAGCGCGCACGGGATGACGCGCTGAGTTCAGGCCTCGGAGCAGCGGATCTGCTGGACGCGCTTGGGCATCTCGCCGACGGCGGGAATGAACTGGCCGGTCGCGTTGTCGAGGATCATCAAAACGCCGGTGGCGACGGCGAAATAGGCGCCGTGCAGGTGCAGCTTGCCCTTGCTTTCGAGGATCTGCACGCAAGGGAAGCTGCGCAGGTTCGCGAGCGACTGCTGGATGGAGGCCAGCTCCAGCCGCTGCAGATAGTCCTCGAAGCTCTCGTTGCGCCCGCGTCCACCAGTGCGTTCGGCGGCGGGCGAGATCAGCGTGATCCATTTGCCGATGAAGTCACCCGGCGAGAGCGCCTGCTGGCTGTCGTCGGCGAAGGCGCGAATGCCGCCGCAGCGGCCATGGCCGAGCACGACGATGTGCTTCACCTTGAGTGCCTGAACGGCGTATTCGAGCGCCGCCGAAGTGCCGTGAAGCTGGTCGTCCGGCTGGAAGGGCGGCACGAGATTGGCGATGTTGCGCGCGACGAACATCTCGCCCGGCCTCGCATCGAAGATGACCTCCGGCGAAACGCGCGAGTCGCAACAGCCGATCAGCATGATCTGCGGCGTCTGGCCGTTCTCGCCGAGCTCTTCGTAGCGGCTCTGCTCTCGGATGAAACGATCGTCGAGGAAGGCGCGGTAGCCTTCCGTCAGGCGCTGCGGGAATGGCTCTGCAGGCTTGTCCATGGCCTCTCTCGAACAGGAATCCGACGGTTTCGTCAAGTCGATGTTGCGGTGCGACATCGCTCGACCCGTCCGCCTGCCTTTGCCCGGGGTGCCTTCGGGAAGGCCAGCGGAGCGCTCACGAACCCGCGCAGCGGGCGGGGGGCGCATGCGCCGCCGGGTCATGGACATCTCGAACCCGTCGCCTAGTCTGCGAGGATTGCCCCGCGCGGCATGGCGCTTGCGTGGGACTGAGCGCAACGGAGTGACCTGCCTTGACCGAACCCTGCGACCTCAGCGCCGTTGCCGCGCGCGCCCTCATCGGTGCCAAGAAGCTTTCCGCCCGCGAACTGCTCGACAGCTGCATCCGTCGCATGGACGCGATCGATCCGGCGGTGAACGCGATGGTTGCGCGCGACGACGACAAGGCGCGCAAGGATGCGCTTGCGGCCGACGAGGCGACGGCGCGCGGCGATGCGCTCGGGCCCCTGCACGGCCTGCCGATCGGCATCAAGGACCTCGAGAACACGGCCGGCCTGCGCACGACCTATGGCAGCGCGCTCTATCGCGATTTCGTGCCGAAGGAAGACCAGCTCATCGTCGCCTCGGTGCGCAAGGCGGGCGCGATCATCGCTGGCAAGACCAACACGCCGGAATGGGGTGCCGGTGCCAATACCCGCAACGCCGTCTATGGCGCGACCGGAAACCCGTTCGATCCTTCGAAGAGCGCGGCCGGCTCGTCGGGCGGCTCGGGCGTCGTGCTGGCGACCAACATGGTGCCGCTCGCGACCGGCTCCGATACCGGCGGTTCTCTGCGCAACCCGGCCGCCTTCAACGGCATCGTCGGGTTCCGCCCGACGCCCGGCCTCGTGCCGAGCGAGAAGCGCCAGCTCGGCTGGTCGCCGCTGCCGGTGCTGGGCCCGATGGCGCGCAACCTGCCCGATCTCTGCCTGCTGCTCTCGACCATGGTCTCCGACGACCGGGCCGACCCGCTGGCGACCACCATCCCCGGCCGGACCGTGCGGCGGCCGGGGGATTTCGCCCGACCCGACGCGATCGATCTCGCCTCGCTCAAAGTGGCCCTCACTCCCGATTTCGGCTTCGCCCCGACCGAGCGCCTGATCCGCGACACGTTCTTCGACAAGACGAAGGCCTTCAGCCATCTCTTCCGCGCCGCCGAGGAGGCGACGCCGGATTGCGAGGGTACGGACGAGGTCTTCGAGATCCTGCGCGCGAGCAATTTCCTCGCCGCGCATCTCGACAAGGTGCGCGACACGCCGGACATGGTCGGACCCAACGTCCGCGCCAATGTCGAGGAGGGCTTGGGCTATTCGGCGCTGGACGTCACGCGCGCGATGAAGCAGCAGACGGTGATCTACCAGCGCTGGCAGCGCTTCTTCGACGATCATGACGTCATCCTGTCGCCGGCGGTGACGCTGAGCCCGCGGCCCTGGACCGAGCTGTTCCCGTCGGAGATCGACGGCAAGCCGACGCGGACCTATTTCCACTGGCTGGCGGCGGCCTATGCCGTCACCATCGTCGGCCATCCCGCAATCTCGCTGCCGGTCGGGCTCGACCGCAACGGCATGCCTTTCGGCCTCCAGATCGTCGGTCCGCGCGGCGGCGACGCCAAGGTGCTGGCGGTGGCGGCCGCTCTTGAAGCGGCGCTCGCGGGCGATCCGCTGACGGCGCGCCCGGTCCCGGACCTGGCCAAGCTCGCCAGGGCGAGGCCGCTCAGCGAGAGCCCGAACTTCATGGGTTTCGCCTGAGCACAGACCTGCATTCCAGACCGATCACAATGGGGAGATACGGATGAAACGTCGTGATTTTCTGATGGGGACGGCCGCGCTGGGCCTTGCCGGACCGGCCCTGCCGGGGCCGGCCGCGGCGCAAGCCAGCGCGACGCTGATGAAGTTCGTGCCCCAGGCCAACCTGTCCGCGCTGGACCCGGTCTGGACCACCGCAACCGTCACCAACAACCACGGCTATTACGTCTTCGACATGCTCTACGGGGCGGACGAGAACCTGAAGCCGCAGCCGCAGATGGCGGAGGGGCACGAGGTCTCGGCCGACGGCAAGACCTGGCGCATCAAGCTGCGCGAGGGGCTGAGCTTCCATGACGGCACGCCGGTCAAGGCGGCCGACTGCGCTGCGAGCCTGAAGCGCTGGACGCAGCGCGACCCCTATGGCCAGTTGCTCGGCCGGGCGGTGGAGGACTGGGACGCGCCGGACGAGCGCACCGTGGAAATCAAGCTCAAGCGCCCCTTCCCGATGATGCTGGACTGCCTGGCGAAGTCCGACCAGCCGCCGGTCATCATGCCGGAGCGCCTGGCCAGGACCGATGCGAACACGCAGGTCACCGAGGTGATCGGCTCGGGCCCCTACAAGTTCGTGGCCTCGGGCTATGTTTCCGGCAGCAAGGTCGTCTACGAGAAATTCGAGGGCTACAAGCCGAGAGCCGAACCGCCCAGCCGCAATGCCGGCGGCAAGGTCGCGCATTTCCAGCGGATCGAATGGAACGTCCTGCCCGATCCGGCGACCGCGGCGGCGGCCCTGACCACCGGCGAGGTCGACTGGTGGGAACGCCCCCTCACCGACCTGCAGCCGATGCTGGCCGGCAACAAGGAGATCAAGCAGGAGGTCATCGACAAGGCCGGGCGCGGCGCGATCATCCGCCTCAACCATCTGCAGGCGCCCTTCAACAATCCGAAGATACGCGCGGCCGTGCGCATGGCGGTGAAGCAGGAAGATTATATGCGCGCCGCCCAGGGCGACGACACGTCGCTCTGGCAGACCTGCCGCAGCCTGTGGTGGCGCGGCACGGCCTATTACGACGGCGAACAGGAAGACCTGATGCCGCAGAGCCTGGAGAAGGCGAAGGCGGCCCTCAAGGAATCCGGCTATAACGGCGAGAAGGTCGTTATCATCAACCCGACCGATTTCCCCGATATCGGTCCGCTCGGCGAGGTTACCTTCGAACTGCTCAAGCAGCTCGGCATGAATGTCGAGATGGCGGCGAGCGACTGGGGCACCGTCGTGCAGCGCCGCGGCAGCCGTGAATCGACCGACAAGGGCGGCTGGAGCATTTTCCACACCACGGGATCGGCCACCGGATGGGGAAATCCGGCGCAATCCTCGCTGGTTCGCGGGCAAGGCGAGAAGGGCTGGTTCGGCTGGTGGAAGAACGACAAGGCCGAGGCCTTGGCCGAGGAATGGCTCTATGCGCCGGACGAAGCGGCGCAGAAGAAGAGCGCCAAGGCGCTGGCGCGACTGGCTCTCGAGGAAGTCGCGACCATCCCGCTCGGCCAGTTCCTCAGCCGTACCGCCTATCGCAGGGACATCACCGGCATGCTGCCCGGCTCGGCTCCCTATCCATGGGGCATCAAGCGCGGCTGATTCTGACGCATGCTGCGTTTGACGGAAACGCGTGTCATCCCGGCCGGAGCGCAGCGAAGAGCCGGGATCCATGCCTGAACCTCGACGGGAAGCGCTCCGGCATGGATTCCGGGTCTCCCTGCGGTCGCCCGGAATGACGGTGTGTTTCCGCGTAGAATCAGCAGGCCCCGGACTTAATGTGAGAGGGCGGCCGTACTGGCCGCCCTTTTTTGTTTCAACGTGCCGCGGCCACGGCGGCCGACCAGGGCGAGGCGGCGTCGCTCGACCCTTCCGCGCCGTTCCTGTCGACACGGACGAAGTTCGGGCAGGCGAAGTTGATCGGCAGCACGCTGTGCTCGACGATCGCGGTCGGCCCCGCCGCTTCCAGAGCGGCGAGGGTCTCGGCCGGCAGGCGCAGGTCAGCGCTGGCGGAATCGGGACCGGAGACGTCGATGCGCGGCTGATGCGCCGTCGCCTCGGTGCCCATGCCGAAATCGAGCTGCCAGGCCAGCGTCTGGTAGATGCTGGCGAGGATGCGGCGTCCGCCGGAGGAGCCCATCGCCTGGCGTGGCCAGCCACCATCCTTCGGCGTGACCACGACCGGGCACATGTTGCACAGCGGGCGGGCGCCGGGCGCGATCGCATTGGCGCTGCCGGGACGCGGATCGAACCACATCATGCCGTTGTTCATCAGCACGCCGGTCGAGGGCAGCACGACGCGGCTGCCCATCGAGGAGAGCAGCGTGGTGGTGACGGTGACGAGATTGCCCGCGCCATCGACCACGGTGAGATGGGTCGTGCAGGTATCGCCCGGCTCCTTGGCCGTGACGGCGGCGCCGAGGCCGTCGAGCCTTTCCCTGTAGGCTTCGCGCATCACGCGCGAGAGCTGCGCGAACCAGGCGGCCGAGGGGCCTGTGCCGTCGAGCGGGGCATCGGCCATGCCGGCGACCACGCGCTCCAGGGTCGGCGCTGCCGTCAGTCCACCGGCCGTATGGACGAGGTGGCTGCCGCGCCAGTCGATGGTCGGGGCGTCGCGGAGCGCGGCCTTGCAATTGGCCAGGTCCTGCGCATCGACCACGCCGCCCGCCGCGGCGATATCCGCCACGAGGCGGCTCGCGATATCGCCGCGATAGAAATCGTCGAGCCCGGCCTGGGCCAGCCGCTCGATCGTGTCGCCGAGCTGGCCGAGCTTCATGAAGCCCGGAATGCCCTGATAGGGCGGCACCGGCGGCAGGCCGCCCGGCAGGTAGATGCGCGCGCTTTCCGCATAGAGCCGCAGCACCGAGGCCGAGGAGGCGATCTTCAGCGTCGTGTACCAGTCGGCCGGCAGGCCGCGCTTCGCCAGCGCGATGGCCGGCGCGAGGATGTCGGCGAGCGGCAGCTTGGAGCCGAAGGCCTCCTTGAGCTTGGCATAACCGGCGACGGAGGAGGGGGTGACGAAGGAGAGGGGGCCGTGGATGTTGCGGTCGTCGACCACCTCGGGCCAGGTGAAGAGATCCTTCTTCATCGCGCCGGTGAGGGGGTAGTCGGCGGGATCGGCGCGGCGCGGCGCGACCGGCCCGAAATCGACGACCTGCGCGCGGGCTTCGCCGGCCTTGAGCACGACCGCGAAGCCGATGCCGCCAAGCCCGCTGTTCCAGGGCTCGACCGCGGCCAACGCGAAGCAGGCGGCGACGGCGGCATCGGCGGCATTGCCGCCCTGCTCGAGGATCGCGGTGCCCGCTTCTGCCGCCTTGCGGCTCTGCGAGACGACGATGCCGTGCCGGCCGCGCGCGGCGGGTTTGGTCAAAGCCCAGTTCTGGCTGCGATAGGGGAGGGCGGCAGCGGCCATGCGGAAACCTCTAGGCGTTGGCGAGGCCGCCATACTGCATGGCGCCCGCCACGGCGTCGAATGCGTCGTGGCGGATCATGGGTCGCGCCCGGCGCAGGGCAGGCAGAGGATCTTCGAGGCTCCCTCGGGACACGGCGACGGTCCTGGCGCGGCTCGGTCAGAACACGTTCGGATAGATGTAGCGGATGATCACGCTCTGGATGAAATAGATGATCAGCAGCAGGATGATCGGCGAGATGTCGAGGCCACCCAGATTGGGCAGACGCTCGCGGATCGGCCGCAGCACGGGTTCGGTGACGCGATAGAGTGCGTCCCAGACGGTCGAGACGAACTGGTTGCGCGTATTGATGACGTTGAAGGCGATCAGCCAGCTCAGCACCGCCGAAGCGATCAGGATCCACACATAGATCTGCAGGGCGAGCAGAACCACGTCGAGAACGGCACGCATCGATGTTCCTCTTAGGCCTGTCCGGAAAGGTGACGCGGAATATCCCCTGCTCGCGCCAAAATCTCATGGCGGAAGTGATTGACATCCACGCGACGCACAGCCTAGAAGGCCAGCGCCTTGGGGCTGTAGCTCAGATGGGAGAGCGCTGCAATCGCACTGCAGAGGTCAGGGGTTCGAATCCCCTCAGCTCCACCAAGGCTTTTCGCTAAGTGATTGATTTAAGTCACGTTTTGCGAGGCCTTGGTGGGAATACCCCAAAAATTACCCTAACACTTGGCCTGCTGCCGGTTGTGTGGACGCTCAGTTAAGCTAATCCGGCCCTCTTTTCGAACTCGACCGGGCTGATGTCGCCGATGGTCGAGTGCCTTCGAACGGCATTGTAGAAGCGCTCGATGTAATCGAACACGTCGGCACGAGCATCGTCGCGTGTCCGGTATACCCTGCCTCTGATCCGCTCGGTTTTGAGCGAGGAGAAGAAGCTCTCCATCGCGGCATTGTCCCAGACGTTGCCCGAGCGGCTCATCGAGCAGGTGACGCCGTTGTCGGTCATGAGCTTCTGGAACTGCTCGCTGGCATACTGGCTGCCCTGGTCCGAATGGTGCAGCAGGGCATCCGGCTTTCCCCGACGCCAGATCGCCATCATCAGCGCATCGGTCACGAGCCCGGCGGTCATTTCGGCCTTCATCGACCAGCCCACCACCCGGCGCGAGAACAGGTCGATGACGGCTGCAACGTAAAGCCAACCTTCGGCGGTCCAGATGTAGGTAAAGTCGGCGATCCAGCGCTGGTTCGGCCGTTCGGCATGGAACTCCCGGCCGAGCGTATTCGGCGCGATGGCCGATCGCTGGCTCTCATCCCTGGGCAGGCTGCGCCGACGCGGCCTGGCACGCAAAGCCTGGGCACGCATCAGCCGCTCGATGCGATGCAGGCCGCAATCGATCCCTTCCGCCAGCACGTCCCGCCAGACACGCCTGGCACCATAGGTCCGATCCGAACCAAGGAAGCTGGCCCGGACCCGGGAGCCAATCTTCTCGTCGTCGCGTGCCCGCCGGCTCGGCGACCGGTTGAGCCAGGCATGAAAGCCCGAGCGCGACACATCCAGCGCTTCGCAAAGCCAAGCCACCGGCCAGATCCCCCGGTGCTTCGCAATGAACGTGAACCTCATGTCACGTCCTTCGCGAAGTAGGCTGCGGCCTTTTTTAGGATGGCGCGCTCCGCCTTGAGCTTGGCCACCTCCCGCCGCAGCTTCTCGATCTCAAGCTGCTCCGGCTTCATCTGACCGTGGCCGGGAAAGGCCTGCGCAGGATCGGCCGAAAAGAGCTTCACCCATTTGCGCAACTGGTTCTCGTGGACATCCAGATCCCGAGACGCCTGCGCCACGCTCACTCCGCGCTCCTTGATCAGGCGGACCGCCTCGATCTTGAACTCACGCCCAAACTGTCTTCGCCGCATACCCCACCTCCCGGTTCATGAAACACCCAATCTCGGTGTCCACGAAACCGGCAGCAGGCCACGTCGCGAGATTGATGTCTTATGCCATCCTTTTGAAGGCGCTCGACACGAGGGGGCTTTGGTCAATTGCGCGGGGACTGGCGCGCAAAGAGTCCGCTTACAAAAGCCATCTCGCCGCCTGCGACCTGAAGCGCCGCAACGATCTCGACGGGCGCGGCAGTCTCAGCGAGGAAGAGCTCGCGAAGTTCACGCACTTCTTCCTTGAATGCTGCATCGATCAGGTGGACTTTATGGAAGGGCTGATGAAGCCCGAGCGCCAGCGCGACCGCATCATGATCTGGACCGAAGAGCAGATGCGCGCAGACCTCCTGCCGCCGAAGTCCGATGTTGTTCTGAAAGCGCTGCTCTATCAGGGTTCGCTTGAGCGCGGCGAGGTTGCGGAGCTTTTGAATGCGAGCGATCGAACGGCACGGCGCACTACGTCTGCGCTGCTTGAAGCCGGCGTGATCAGTTCCGAAACAACGCGCAGTCCGTTGCTTCTTGCGTTTCCGGCAAGATATGCGGACCGGTGGATGCCGGGGCTGTTTCCACCGGAAGATTAGCGTTAGGCGCTGGCGGCCCATCCCGTCCCATTGCGTTTACCTTCCGCGATTTTGCCGACGATCGACTGATCCGAGAGATCATAAATCGCCCCCATCTGGCGTATACGCAGCCCGAGCATCGTTTTGGATTCCGAGCAGATCGCTAGATGCTTCTTTGAAGGCGAAAGCAGGGCGGCTTCGATGCGTGGCTTTCCGCCTTTCAACGCAATGGCCATACGATCGCCGATGCGAGCCCACAGCCCTTCTTCATCGGCGGTACGCCGCGTGCCGTCGAGCATCTCGACAAGCGGCTTCAAACGCGGCGGTCCCTCCTTCGTGACAAATTCAGTGTGGACCGGAAGACCTGTCAGGGCGCAGGCGCGAATGTCGAGCGGATGAACCCGCTTTCCGCTCCATAGGCATGTTTCGACCTCGGATGGCAGGCAGAATTGACCGGAGGAGGACTGAACTGCCTCTGACCGCAACACGCGCGCCTGCGAGATGCTGCTCATCGCGAGCTGATCCTTCAAGGCGCGCTTGCCTGACGCGGCGCATGTACCGAGTTCCGAAGGCAAGACACGTTTGCCCGTCGCGTCACAGCTCACGAGGATACCGGGCCGAACCTTCTTGCCTGTGCTCGCGCACGTTTCCGCTTCGACAAGAGCAATAAGCTGCCGCGTCTCGTGGCAGGTCGTGAACTCGTTTCGATGGCCGACCTTTCCTGAAACACCGGAACGCGCCTCTTGATCGGTGCGATAGGCTTTTCCGGAAATCTCGCTGACCGACAATTCAGTCTTCAGCAGGTCGGCCTGGCTGAACAGACACCTGCCAAAATGCTCCGGCTCCGCGCGCTTTCCGCTGAACGCGGATGTCTTGAGCAGCTTCTTGGCAACTTGCTGACCGGAAATGTGCGATTGTTCCAATTCGTCGAGCAGCGCGCGCTTCCCGCTCAGAGAGCAGATGCCCGTAAGATCGCTCAGCGCCTTACGCCCGCTTACCTCGGAAGACACCAACAGGTGCTTCAGCACCTGCATCTTCGAGCTATCGCATTCGGCCAGGCAAGCAATCGGCGCTGTTTGGCCGGTTTTCGCGCATTTTCCCGTCTGTGGCGCATTGAGGATTTGCCCCGTGCTCGGACGGACAACGAATTCAGACTCATACAATCCGCCTGACGGAAATGTATAACGACCACGCAGCGCTACATCCCGTTTGACTGCGCCTTTCAGACCGACGAGTGTCATGTCCAAACGCGGCGTGAAATCATCTTCGAGCTTCTTGCGCTTGCGCTCGTCCGTACCGGCCGCCTTCACTTCGACAGCGCCGCGTTCGAGATAGAAGCGCGAGAATTCGGCAATACCGTCATCCTGGGCGCCGGCTGCGCGAAGCTTGTCCGTATCGATCCCAAGCGTTTTGACGTCTTGGATCAAATGCTCCGGTGCAGACAGGCCGCTCGCATCGGCAGGATCGGCAGTGTGATCGCTCTCAATACAGTTGCATGAGACCAACCGTTCGTAGCTGTCATGTGCCGTGGTCGCGCGAACCCGCAAAAGGGCTTCCCCGCTGAACGATCGGGTCACTCTCGCGACACGGGCACCAGCAAGCTGCGCCCCCAGACCGTCCGCCCAATTCCTCACAATGGACTCAGAGGTCGGGCCAGGATCTAGGTCGCCGTCCCGAACATCATGCACCCCCGATTCTGAAATACGCTTGATCAAGCGCTGAAGCGCCGGAGATTGCGGCGCATAAAGGCTAACGCGCCTGTCTTGCGAGATGCCCTCTTCGAAGACGATGAACTCCTGCCGGCCTTTCTCTTCCGCCAAAAACAGACCAGGGCGTTGCTGCGATACGGTGGCGCCCAGCATGCGGAGTGCCGAGAGCGTGAATTCTCGAAGATTCATCGTGCGCTCAAGCGGGGGCAAGGTTGGAGCGCGCGGGCCAACATAGCCGGCGCCATCCATGCCCCCCAGAATCGAATTGATATTGGCTTCTTCGCGCGCAAGCTCCTGCTTGGCGTTCTCGATGCTCTGCTCCTTCAGGCGGACATCCTCGTCGACATCCTTCCCAGCGAGCGCTGCCAGCACGAGATCGAGGATGCGATCCTCAAATGTCGAGGCTGCGTCGTCATCGCGGTCGCCCACATCCGAGCCCTGCAACAGTGATTCAATATCGCCGATGGCATGTGAAGCCATCTGCAATTTCTCCATCAAGCGCCCGACGATGTACTCCTCGAACGTGCCTTTGAGCGTGATGTTGAAAATGCTGACATGCTCAAATTTCGAACCAAGACGCTGCACGCGCCCGATACGCTGCTCCACGATCATCGGGTTCCACGGGAGGTCGTAATTGACGAGCACGTTGGCGATCTGAAGGTTCACACCTTCCGAACCGGCTTCCGTTGACACGATAACCCGGCATGCTGGCGGTTCCTGCTTGAAGCGCGCGATGGTTTCCTGATTGCGCAAGCCCGAATCGCCATTGATCAGGCCGACAGTCAGACCGTTGCTCTCCAGGAAATTTTGGATGGTCGTTTGCGTTTCACGACGAGTGGTGAAAACGACAAGCCGCCAATCGCCGGGATTGTTCTTTTTCAGCTGATCGATCAGCACGCCAAGCCCAGCCAGCTTTGCGCTCGGCGGCATACGCTTCACGATGCCACTGACGATCTGTGACAGTTCCTGCGGCACCGTTCCCTTGCGCGCCATGTTGATCAGCTGCGCAGGGAGTGCGTCCGGGCTGCTCGACAGTGCCTGTAGAATGCTGATCTGCGCCAAGCGATTCATCTTTTGGATCGGCTTAGCGATCGCATTGATCAAATCGATTTCCATCGGCGTCGGTTGAACGCGATGCATCTGTACAAAGCGCTCTGGAAATGAGAGCTGCGCATCACCACGCCGAACGCGTGACATATAGCCGTAGACGATGGAGCGGAATTCATCGCGCGCAGACTCTTTGAGCTGGCGCGCTTTCTCCTTGTCGTCGGCGATAAACCGGCGGGCGAACATGCCGGGCGTTCCAAACGGATTTTCGTGACCGCGCGCGACCGTCAGGAGGTCGATCAAGGAGTAGAGATCCCAAAGCCGGTTCTGGATCGGTGTTGCCGTCAGCATCAGCACGAAGCGGAAGCGCCGAGCTTGAAGCGCTTTTTGAAAGGTTACAGCGACCTGAGGTGCCTTCTCCGTGCCAAACAGGTTCCGGAGCTTGTGGGCCTCGTCCAGAATGAGCATCTGGAAACGGTCTTCGGGGAGCCGGTCCAGATAAAGCCGCGCAGAATTATATGTCGTGATGACCGCGCCGGTATCGCCAGGATCAGCAGATAACAGTTCCCTGCCGGTGGCGACGACACACGGGACGTCGAATTTCGTCTCCAGCTCCTCTTTCCACTGCGGACACAGCACTTTGGGACAAACGATCAGGATTTTCGATAGGCGGGACCGTGCGATTAATTCACTGATGACAAGCCCGGCGCTGATCGTTTTACCAAGACCAACATCATCGGCCAGAAGCGTTACCGGCAATCGTCGGCAGAAGGTGATGAGATTGCTGACTTGGTGGTGATATGGATCGAGGCGCTCTTTCCAGCGCTGTGTCGACTTAAAGTCATCGGCGCTTTCAATGACGATGGGGTCGGTCAAATCCCATTCAAGGCCGGCGCGATATATATCGTAATCTTGATCTTTCGTCTGACGACTGAGGATCTTCGATTGGAATTTTGAGGCTGTCTGCATCTACGTCTCGGCCGGTCCCCTTTTTGTAAAGTAGGATGCAGTTTTGCCCGCTATGGTTCAAGAAGAATCGAAAGGACACGCTGAGGCTGAGGCCAGAAGCCTGCCCTCCCTTCGGGCAATGCAGCATTCGCGCTGAAACGGCTCCGCATCTCGGTGCTTATCTACCTGTTTTACAAGTGAAAATCATCTTGAAACGCGTATGGCTGACTATCAGGGAGCCAAGTGACGGGCACGGCGTGGACGTTGTTTCATCGATACCTGCTCGTAGGGATCTGTGCGTTGAGCTCTCTGCGCATGTCGCTGCGGCGTGCATTGAAACTCCGCAAGTTGGCCATCCAACCGCTGTTCGTGTGCGCGAACCTGGCGATGAAGCGTACGACGCTCTTCCAGGTGGCGATCAATAAGGGCTTGCCGCTCAGCAGCATCCCGCTCGGCACGGGCCGCTGCCTCCACTTCATTCTGACGACGGATCTGAGCATGGCGACCGGTGATCCGATCCCAGATGCTCTTCAACAGGCTTTTGCTGAAACGCTCGTACCGCGCACGGGCTTCCTGTACCTGCCGCGCAGCCAGCAGCTCCATTTGAAACTTGCGTTCATGGCGCTGCCAGCCGACCAGCTTCCGCTTTTGCTCCAGAAGGCCGAGGCGCGCCTCGTCGAACTCGGCCTTCGCTTCGAAGGCAAAGCGCCTGAACTTTGCACCCACCTTCTCGGCCAGTGTCGCCTTTACCTCGCCAACGCCGGAAAATGCCGCAGGATCGCCGATGCGCGCATTCACTTCTTTGGTTTTGACGTCCGCCCATCGCGCGATCGCGTAAACCTCGCCCAGATGGTCGACCGCTACGAAGGCCCGTCGATCACCGCGCGCGACGTAGTACCCGCGCGCCTCCAAGGCCTGCACGAACGCTTTGCCTGAATCTGAAATTGCCCAGCAATCCTGAAAAATCGCCTTGATGGTCTTTGGGTCGCGGCTGATGCGCTTGGCCTGCTGCCATTCCTCGCGTGAGAAATTCAGCGGGTTGCGCTCCTCGCTGTTCACGAGGCCTCGCGGCATCTTCCAGCCGTGCTCGATGAACAGTTCCCGCGTCAGATCACGCAGCTTCATCTTGAAGTGCGGCATGTTCACCGCGCGCATCTCGTTAGCCTTGATGCGCGACCACACGCAATGGGCATGACGACGGCCGTTCTTCTCATGAAAGACGATGACGCGAGGCTGACCCGACAGGCCAAGTTTTTCTTCCGTCGCAGCAATCGCACGCTCGAAATCCCGAACCGCCGCGGTTTCGCCTTCCGGTGGATTGAAGCTGCACGAGAAAAGGAATTGAGGGCAGCGCGTCCCCTTGCTGATGGCGTAGGCTTCCCGAAAAGCACTCTCGACATCTTCGCCGATGAAGCCACGTACTTCGTGGACATGCACATGATCGTTCTCGTCATCGCGCATGAGATGCACGGCCAGAGCTTTTCCGCCGGCACGCTGCGACGCCTTAATGATCATCAGCGCCTCTCTCGATCAGGCCGAGTGCAACCATGAGCTTCCGGCGAATATCGAGGATGGCGCTGCTGTCAGATTGAAGAGCGGCTTCCGTATCCGGAGTTATCGGCAGCGCTCCGACACGCGCGGCATGAAGCATTTCGCGGAGCATGGGGCCGAGATCGGATTGACCGAGCATCGCCAGGACATGGGCAAGCTGACGGGAATCCGCTTTCGGTTCCTGCCAGCGGCGAGGGCGGTTCTCGCCATTGAGAAGACGCGTGCGAATGTGCTCGCCCAGCGTCCGCTTCCCCGCTTCCGCGACGAGACGGCTCCGCTCCTCTTCCGTAAGCCGGATGGAGACGGGTCGTGTCGGTTCTTTGCGCGGTATCTGCTTCCCATTTCCCCGCTCTCCGAGGTCCATGTCCTGCCGTTTCCGGACAGGCACCAGGCAAATAGCTTCCCGCGCCCTGATCGAAGATCAGAGTTCAAATTTCGGAGGCTGTTTGGGCTTGATGCCGGTCGCTTGAAATAGCAAGGCAAGCGGGTTGAGGGTCAGCTCCACCAGGCCCGACGTAAGTCGTTGATCTCCCGAAAAACTGTTTGATTGCAGCGTCTTGGCGCCCCAGCCGCTATGCTCGTGACCTGCGTCGGCATGCGAACCGATGGTGGGCGATCCGAGCATGTTCGGCTTCGCGGGAGCACAAGGGGCTACGCGCGCACGTTTGCCGTCGTCGTGGGCCACCGCATGCTCGCTTGATGCGATGCCGTGTGCCCAGGCGAGCGCCGCCATGTCGCCAAGGCCGTATTCTCCCTCGATCCAGGTGTCAGAGTTCGCCTGCCTGCTCCGGCAGGCGCGAGGTCACGCCGACGATCGGGCGCAGGTGCTGCTCGAGAATCGCCAGCGCCTTCTCCTCGTCCCATTCGGAGAGGGCGGCGATCAGGGCGTGATGCTCCTTGCTGATGCGGGTGACGCGGCTCGGATCGGTGTTGATCGCGGTCATCGCCACGCGCTGCTGGCGAGCGCCGAGCGACTGGTAGAGCTCGGACAGCACGACATTGCCGACCGCGGCGATCATCACGAAATGGAACTCGCGGTTGAGCTCGACGCGGTTGAAATAGTCGCCCTGCGGCAGTCGCTCCAGCTCAGCCAGAATCGCGTGCATGTCGGCAGGGAGCGGCAGTTCCTCGCGGCAGATGCGGCGGATGGCATGGCCCTCGATCATGCGCCGGGCCTCGTAGAGGTCGAGCAGTTCCTGCGCCGTGACCTGCCGGACGAGCGCGCCGCGGCGCGGCAGCAGGTCGATGAAGCGCTCGGCCTCAAGGCGATGAAAGGCCTCGCGGACCGGCGTGCGCGAAACGCCCAGCGCCGAGGAGATCTCCTCCTCCTCGATGAAGCAGCCGCCGAGGAAGCGGCCGCGCAGGATCTGCTCGCGCACATAGAGATAGACCCGTTCCCGGGTCGGCTTCCCGCGCAAGGCAGCCATCTCGTCCTGTTCGATCATGGCCATCGACATCGCGCCCCTTTCGCTCTTCCATAGGGCTTTCGAGAGTAGACAACAAAAAATCCGCCACGTATACATGACGCATCAAGAGCGCGGCTCATCTGTTCGTCTACAGTGAAGCCGTGCCGGGGAACCGCATGACCGTGCACGCCGCCACTGCGACAGAGAGCCGGAATCCGGGCCGTTCGGCCGGGCATGACCGGTCTTGTCGGCATGCTGGCGCGGTTATTGCTCGCATCCGCCCGGCTCCGCCCTTCCCGCCATCGGGACGCGACAGGCCCTAGGGCCAGCGGACAGCCGGACCCAGCAGCAGAGGATCAGCCGATGACCATCTCTCGCCGTTCCGTCCTTGGTGCCGGTCTTGCCGGTCCGCTGCTGGCCTCGCCCTTCCTGCTCAGTCCCGCGCGAGCGCAACGCGCCGCCGGGATCATCCGCTACGGCCTCTCGGCCTTTCCGCCGAACCTGCAGCCCTGGGTCTCCACGGGGGCCTCGGCCGGCACGGTGAAGATGCTGATCAACCGCAGCCTCGTCTCCTACGATTCCAAGGGCGAGCTGCGCGGCGAGCTGGCGGAATCCTGGTCGCGCGATGCCGAGGGCGCCTGGGTCTTCAAGTTGCGGAAGGGCTGTGTCTTCCACAATGGCGAGCCGGTCACGGCCGATGATGTGAAATGGTCGATCGAGCAGATCGCCGGCGAGAAATCGACCGCCTATATGCGCACGCAGTTCCAGCAGATCGAGCGGATCGAAATCCCCGACCAGCAGACGGTGCGCCTCGTCACCAAGGGGGCGCAGGCGACGCTGCCGACCTGGTTCGCCAATTACAACACCTTCGTCATCTGGCGGAAGTCGAGCCCGAGCGAGCCGATCGGCGCCGGTCCCTTCCGCCTCGTCGGGCAGGAGCGCGGCACCTCGCTGGAGCTTGCCGCCTTCGATAAGTTCTACAAGCCGGGCATTCCCAAGGCCAAGGGCATCAAGTTCGTCGTCTATGCCGACGAGAACCTGCGCAACGCGGCGCTGATGTCGGGCGATGTCGACATGATCGAATATGTGCCGTGGCAGTCGATGGCGGCGGTGCAGGCCGATCCGCGCCTCAAGCTCGACACGCAGGAGGGGCCGTTCATGGACGTGCTCTTCAACGGCACCAAGCCGCCCTTCAACGATCCGCGCGTGCGCCGGGCCGTGGCGCATGCGGTCAAGCGCGAGGATATCGTCAAGGTCGCTTTCTTCGGGCGCGGCAAGCCGCTCGAAGGCGTGCCGATCGTCGAGGGCACGCCCTGGTACGACAAGGAGCTCGCGCATGGCTGGAACTACGATCCCGCCCGTTCGAAGGCGCTGCTCGCGGAAGCCGGCTTCGCCGACGGTTTCCAGACCACGCTGCTCGCGACCGCGCAGTTCGGCATGCACAAGGATACAGCCGAGATCGTCCAGCAATATCTCGCTGCGATCGGCATCCAGGCGGAATTGCAGCTGCCGGACTGGTCGACCCGCGTCAGCCGCGGATCGCGTGGCCAGTACGACATGGCGATCCACGGCGTGTCCTCGGACAATAACGACCCCGACGGCCTGACCGTGGTGCTCGACACCTCGCTTTCGCCGACGCATGGCCGCTCCTTCAAGGTCGAGGCGCCGCGCACGATCGCGGCGCTGGCGAAGGGGCGGGCGGAGTTCGACCAGGCCAAGCGCGTCGAGATCTACAAGGAGATGCAGCGTGCGGCGCTCGAGGAGGTGCCGCTGGTCGGCCTGGCCTGGCGCCAGCAGGGCTACGGCATGGACAAGGGCATACAGGGTTTCACCAACCTGCCCGGCGCACTCTCGACCTCCTCCGGCAACATGCTCGAGGAGACGTATTTCGGATGAGCGCGGCCTGGCTCGGACGGCGGCTGTTCCTGACCCTGGTGATGGCCTGGGTCGTCGCGACGATCGTGTTCCTGGCGCTGCACATGGTGCCGGGAGATCCGGCCGAGCTCCTGCTGTCCACCTCCGGTGCGATGCCCGACCCGGCGACGGTGCAGGAACTGCGCGAGAAGCTCGGGCTCGACCGGCCGATCCTGGTCCAGTACGGCCAGTTCCTGGCGGGACTGGCACGCGGCGATCTCGGCGCCTCGCTGGTCGACGATTATCCGGTCGTGAAGGAAATCGCGCTCAGGCTGCCGCGCACGCTGGAGTTGATCCTGGCGGGGACTGTGATCGCGGTTGTGATCGGCGTGCCCGCCGGCGTCTATGCGGCGGTCCATCGCGGCGGCGCCTTCGACCGTGCCGCCTCCTGGATTACCGCGCTGCTTCTCGCGGTGCCGGTCTTCGTCGTCGGGACACTCCTGATCCTGCTGCTGGCGCAGACGCTGCGCCTGATGCCGGCCGGCGGCTTCGTGCCCTTCAGCCAGGATCCGGGCCAGCATCTCAAGCTCCTGGCCCTGCCGGCCGTCGCGATCGCCAAGGGCCTCGCCGCCGTGCTGTTCCGCATGACGCGGGCGGCGACGCTGGACGCGCTCGCCCATGACTATGTCCGCACGGCGCGCGCCAAGGGGCTGGCGCCCAAGCGGGTGCTGATCGTCCACGTTCTGCGCAATGCGCTGAACCCGGTCGTCACCGTGCTCGGCCTGCAGATGGGCACGCTGCTCGGCGGTACGGTCCTCGTCGAATACGTCTTCAACTGGCCGGGGATGTCGACGCCGCTGCTGCGCGCCGTCGAGGGGCGCGATTATCCGATGGTGGTCGGCATCATCCTGACGATCTCGGTGCTGTTCCTGCTCATCAATCTGCTCGTCGAGCTGCTGCACGCGGCGATCGATCCAAGGGTGCAGCACGGATGAAGCGGCGCGGCGTCCATCGGCTCTTCCTGCCCGGCGGCATCGTGGCTGCGATCCTGCTCCTTGCGATCGCGGCGCCGCTGCTGCCGCTGCCCGATCCGATCCGGCAGGACGTGGCGCGGCGGCTCGCCGGGCCGATGTCGGGCTCCTGGCTCGGGCGCGACGAATTCGGCCGCGACGTGCTCTCGCGTCTGGTCTGGGGCGCCCGCACCAGCCTTTCGGTCGCCTTCGTCTCGGCAAGCTTCGCAGGGCTCGTCGGCATCACGCTCGGCCTGATCGGCGGCTGGGCCAGGAGCTGGGGCGCCTTTCTCACGGTGCGCAGCGTCGAGATCATCATGTGCTTCCCGCCGGTGCTGCTGGCGCTGCTGGTGGTGACGCTGCTCGGCCCCGGCGCCGGAACGCTGATCCTCGTGCTTTCGGTGCTTTACCTGCCCGGTTTCGCGCGCGTGACCTATGCCGAGGTGCTGGCGGTGAAGGGGCGCGACTATGTCGAGGCGACGCGGGCGCTCGGCGCGACGCCGTCGCATCTGCTCTTCCGCACCGTCCTGCCCAATATCGCGGGCCCGCTGCTGGTGCAGTTCTCGCTCGCCGTCGCCGCCGCCGTGGTGATCGAGAGCGGCCTGTCCTTCCTGGGACTGGGCGTCGTGCCGCCGGCCCCGTCCTGGGGGCTGATGATCCGCGGCGCGCGCTCGACCATGGAGCAGGCCCCCCTGCTGCTGCTCTGGCCCTGCGCCGTGCTGACGCTCACCATCCTCGCCATGAACCTGCTCTGCGACGCGTTGCGCGACGTTCTCGACCCGCGCACCAGCGAGCGTTGACCAACAAGCCTATCCAAGGAAGGACCACGCCATGGCCACCAAGACCGACCCGCTCGTCCATATGGGCACCATCACGGGGGGCGAGGCGCGCGAGCTGCTGAAGTCCAACCCCGTCATCCTGCTGCCGATGGGCAGCCATGAGGACCAGGGTCCCCATGCGCCGATGGGCGATTACCTGCTGGCCGAGAAGATCGCCGAGCTCGCCGCGCTGCAGGCGAGCAAGGCCGGCACGCGCACGCTGGTCGCGCCGGTCCTGCCCTATGGCGGCGCCGACTGGTTCGGCCCGATGGTCGGCGGCATCGCGATCTCGCAGAGCACGCTGACCGCGGTGATCGCCGAGATGGTCGACTCGCTGCATCGCAACGGCCTGACCCGGATCATCGTGATCAACGGCCATGGCGGCAATGTCGGGCCGATCTCGGAGGTGGCGCGCGAGCT
This sequence comes from Bosea sp. ANAM02, assembly GCF_011764485.1. NCBI lineage: Bacteria > Pseudomonadati > Pseudomonadota > Alphaproteobacteria > Hyphomicrobiales > Alloboseaceae > Allobosea > Allobosea sp. ANAM02. The sequence goes on from NZ_AP022848.1 coordinate 622,190, forward strand.
CTACCAGCGCGAGCGCATCGTGCTGCCGAGCCTTTATCTCTGGCGCATCGCCTATGGCATGCTGCCGGGCATCGTCGGCGCCGAAACCTCGGCGAAGGTCTCCGGTCATGGCGCCGATCCGCTGACCAGCCTCGGCCTGCATCTCTTCCCCGAGCTGATCCGCAAGGACTTCATCCCGGCCGGCAAGCCGATGAAGCGCGATCCGTTGCTCGACCTGCCCTTCACGGGCCTCGGCACCGCGAGCTTCGACGGCGCCGAGGTCGGGATGCCCAACGAATATGACGAGGTCTACCATGCCGGTGTCGGCAAGGGCGATCCGACGCTCTGCTCGGCCGAGACGGGCGTGAAGCTGGCGGAGAAGCTGACCGATGTCTGCGCCCGCTTCATCGCTCATTTCGCGTCCAAGGTCCCGGCCTGAGCCGATCTTTCTTCAACCGAGCCGCCCGAGGCGGCGCCACAGCAGGAGGTTCCCATGCTTACCCGCCGCCTCGTCATCCAGTCCGGCCTCGCGACCATCGCGATGCCGGCCGTCCTGCGGGCACAGTCGCTCTCGGGGCAGATCACCCTGATGGCCTATTCCGGCATCTTCCAGGACAACTATACCAAGGCGGTGGTCGAGCCGTTTCTCCAGGCTCATCCCGGCGTGAAGGTGAACTACGTGCCGGGGGGCTCCTCGGCCCAGATGGTCGGCAGCGTCCGGGCGCAGAAGGCCGATCCGCAGACCGACGTGGTGATCATGGACGTCACCACGTCCAGCATCGGCAATCTCGAAGGCCTGTTCGAAAAGCTCAGCCCCTCCGACTTCCCGGTGCTGAACGAGCTTCTGCCCGAGGCGCGCGCTGCCGGCGGCGAGTTCGGCCCGGCCGTGACCTTCGATCATCTCGTCCTCGTGCAGGATGCCACGCTCAAGCCCCAACTGGCCAAGCTCGCCGATCTCTGGCGGCCGGATCTCAAGGGCCATATCGCGCTCTCCGCGCCGCCCAATATCCAGGGCCTGGCGCTGACCGCCATGACCGAGAAGATGGAAGGCGGCGACTATCGCAAGTCGATCGACGCCGCGATGAAGAAGCTGAAGGAGCTCGCGCCCGGCGTGACCACTTTCGAGCCGAACCCCGACGGCTACTCTCTAATCCTGAACGGGGTGGCGAAGGTCGCGACCGGCTGGAACGCGCGCGCCCAGCTCTATTCCGACCAGACCGGCGGCAAGATCAATGCGCTGCTGCCGCCGGAGGGCTCGGTCTTCCAGATCAACACGATCAACCTCACCGCCGGCTCGAAGAACCGCGCCGCCGCCGCGGCCTTCGTCGCCCATGCGCTGTCGCAGGGGGCACAGAAGGCCTTTACCGAGCGGATGTTCTACGCCCCGACCAACGGCAAGGCGCAGATCGACGACAAGGCGCTGTCACGCACGGCGGCCTCGCCCGAGAACCGTGCGCGCATGATCGGTGTCAATTGGACCGAGATCCTGAAGGTGCGCGACCAGTGGAACAACCGCTGGCGGCGCGAGGTCATCGCGGCGGCACGCTGAGCGACAAGCGATGAGCTATCTCGAACTCGCCGGGCTGCAGAAGCGTTACGGCAATGCGACCGCGGTCGACGACGTCTCGCTGTCGGTGGAGCAGGGCGAATCCGTCGCCCTGCTCGGCCCCTCCGGCTGCGGCAAGACCACGACACTTCGCATGCTCGCGGGGCTGATCGAGCCGAATCGCGGCACGATGACGCTCGACGGCCGCGAGATCACCCGGTTGCCGGCCCATAAGCGCAACATGGGCTACGTCTTCCAGTCCTATGCGCTGTTCCCGCATCTTTCGGTCGGCCGCAACATCGCCTTCGGTCTGGAGGAGCGGGGCGTTTCCCGCGCCGAGATCGACAAGCGCGTTCAGGAGGGGCTTACGCTGGTCCGGCTCGGCGGCCTGGAGCAGCGGCGGCCCCGGGAATTGTCCGGCGGCCAGCAGCAGCGCGTCGCGCTCGCCCGCGCGCTGGTGATCCAGCCCTCGGTACTCCTGCTCGACGAATCCCTGTCCAATCTCGACGCCAAGCTGCGTGATGCGATGCGCCACGAGATCCGCTCGATCCAGCGCTCGCTCGGCATCACCACGCTTTTCGTCACGCATGACCAGGTCGAGGCGCTGACGATGTGCGACCGGATCGCGGTGATGCATCGCGGCCGCATCGCCCAGATCGGCAGTGCCGAGGATATCTACGACCGGCCGGCGACGCGGTTCGTGGCCGAGTTCGTCGGGCGCGCCAATGTGCTGCCGCTCGCCCGCGGCGCGCAGGGCGGCGCCACCGTCTGGGGGCAAGCAGTGCCGGTTGATGCGGCTGACGATGCCGATCTGTTCGTGCGGCCGCAGCGCATGCGGATCGTGCCGATGTCCGAGCCGGCCGGCGGCGATACGGCGCGTTTGACGGGCCGTGTGCTGCGCAGCGTCTTCGTCGGCGACCATGTGGAGGTGCTGGTCGAGGGCGCGGGCGGCCAGCTTACGGTCGAGATGCCCTCCGGCTCCGCCGCGCCGGCCGAGGGGAGCGACGTCGCGGTCGTCTGGCCGCGGGCCGAGAGCCGCGTCTTCGCGCGCGAGGCCGCATGACCGCCTCGCGCCGCCTGCCATTGCTGCTCATCCCGGCGACGCTGTTCCTGCTCGTCATCTATATCTGGCCGTCGCTCGGGCTGTTCCGCAATGCCTTCAACGAGGTCGGGCCGACCGGTGCGATGGTCGAAGCCTTGTCGCTGGAGACCTGGCGCGCGACTTTCCATGACAGCTTCACCTTCGAGCTGACGCTGAATTCGCTCTGGCTCTCGACGGTTTCGACGTTGATCGCCCTGTGCATGGCCTATCCCGTCTCGCTGTTCCTGTTCCGCACCGAGTCCCGTTTCCGCGGACTGCTCGCGGTGGTCGCGATCATGCCGATGCTGGTCTCCGGCGTGGTGCGCGTCTTCGGCTGGCTCGCCATTCTCGGCGATCGCGGACTGGTCAACACCACGCTGCAATCGCTCGGCCTGATCTCGACGCCGCTGAAGCTCGTCTTCAACTGGACCGGCGTGACCATCGGCCTCGCCGAGAGCATCATGCCCTATATGATCCTGGCGCTGCTCGCCGGCTTCGGCCGGCTCGACCGCACGCTGGAGGAAGCGGCGCGCTCGCTCGGCGCCTCGCCGTTCCGCACGTTCAGGCGCGTTACCCTGCCGCTCAGCCTGCCGGCGATCGCGCTGGCTGCCGGCTTGGGCTTCGTCCTCTCGATGTCGGCCTATATCACGCCGAAGCTGCTCGGCGGCGGACGCGTCTTCGTGCTGGCGACGGAGATATTCGAGCAGGCGACGACCAACACGAACTGGCCGGTCGCGGCCGTGCTGGCGATCTACACGCTCGTGCTGCTGCTCGCCCTGCTCGTCGTCTCCAATGTGGTGGCACGGAGGCTGCAGCGATGACCGGGGCGGGGCGCGTTCTCTCCAGCTTCGCGGCGCTGGTCTATGTGCTGATCCTGGCGCCGATCGTCGTCGTGGTCATGCTGGCCTTCTCGGCTGACAACTTCATCCTGTTTCCGCCTTCCGGTTATTCGCTGCGCTGGTTCCAGCAGCTTGCGGGCCATGCGCCGTTGCAGGCAGCTCTCTGGCTCAGCGTGCGGATTGCGGCGGTGGTGACATTGCTCTCGCTCGCCATCGGCGTGCCCGCTGCGCTCGCCCTGGCGAAGGGACGCTTTCCGGGTAGGGACGCGCTCACCGGCTTCTTCGTCGCGCCGCTCCTGCTGCCGACATTGATCACTGGACTGGCGCTGCTGCTGTTCTTCTCGCCGTTGAAGCTGACGGCCACGCTGCCCGGCCTCGTGCTCGGCCATATGACGGTGACCGTGCCCTTCGTGATCCGGATGATGGCGACGGCGCTCAGCAACCTGCCCGACGATATCGAGGCCGCCGCCGCCACCCTCGGCGCCACGCCCTGGCGGGTGGTGCGACGGGTGACGCTGCCGCTCGCGACGCCCGGCCTGATCGCCTGCGCCTGCCTGTCCTTCCTGCTTTCCTTCGACGAGACGGTGATCTCGCTCTTCATCGCCGGTCCGCGCGCCTCGACCCTGCCGGTCGAGATGGTGCGCTATGTCGAGGGCCGCACCGATCCGCTCATCGCGGCTCTGTCCGTGGTGCTCATCGTCGCGACGCTTGCCGTCGTTCTCGTGGTCGAACGCCTGGTCGGCGTCGCCCGTGCTGTCGGAAAGTAGGAGAGGCCCATGCCCGATTATCGTATTGAAGCCATGCCCGAGCAGCTCCCGGCCGCTCTGGTCGAGAAGCTGCAGAAGGTCGAGACCGCGACCATCGGCCATTCCCAGCACTGGGGCTTCATGGATCGTCGCATCCAGCCGCTGCTGCGCGGCAAGCGCATCGCCGCGGCGGCCGTGACGCTGGCGATCCCCGGGCAGGATTCCACCCTGCTGCATCATACGCTCGGCCTGCTGCGCCCCGGCGACATCCTCGTCGTCGACCGGCTCGGCGACGACAAGCATGCCTGCTGGGGCGGCGGAGTCACCGTCGCGGCGAAGGCGGCCGGCGCAGTCGGCGGCATCGTCGATGGACCCTGCACCGATCTTGCCGAGATCGAGGATTCCGATTTCCCGATGTGGTGCCGCGGCATGTCGCCGATCACCACGCGGCTCTACAATCTCGGCGGCACGCTCAACCTGCCGATCTCCTGCGGCAATGTCCCGGTCAAGGCCGGCGATGTGATCCTCGCCGACGAATCCGGCGTGCTGGTGCTGCCGCGCGCGGAGGCCGAGGCGATCGCCGACGCCGCCATCGCCCGGCAGGAGCGGGGCGAGCGCAGCCAGGCGCGGGTGAAGGCCGGCGAGAAGCTCGGCGACATCTCCGGCGCGACCAAGATGGTGCTCGACGCCATCGCCGCAGCGAAAGGCTGACGAGGCCGGCCATGAACGCTCCCGTTTCCGTTCCGCGCGTCGCCGACTTCACCTGCGAGAAGAAGCCGGCGACCGGCTCGCGCGGCATGGTCGTCACCAACCATCCGCTCGCCTCGGCGGCCGGCGCGCAAATCCTGCTCGCCGGCGGCAATGCCATCGACGCAGCCGTCGCCTCGCTCTTCGCGCTGACGGTGGCCGAGCCGATGATGGTCGGCATCCTCGGCGGTGGCCTGAGCCATATCCGGCTCGCCGACGGGCGCCATGTCGTGATCGACAATCTCTCGACCGCGCCGGGCAAGGCGGCGGCGGACATGTACGAGTGCCTGTCCGACGAGATCGGCAAGCAGCGCGACACGCGCGACCGCGAGAACGTGGTCGGGGCGAAGGCGGTCGCGGTTCCAGGCGCGCTCAAGGGCTGGTGCGAGGCGCTCGCCCGCTTCGGCACACTGCCGCTGGCCGATGTTCTCCAGCCGGCGATCGGGCTGGCCGAGCGTGGCTTCGTCGTCACGCCCTATCTCTCGAACTGCATCACCGACAATGCAGCCGATCTCGCGCGTGACCCCGGTCTCGCGGCGATGCTGCTGCCGGACGGCAAGTCGCTCCAGCCGGGCATGCGGCTCGTCCAGCCCGACTATGCGGCGAGCCTGAGGCTGATCGCGGCGGAAGGGCCTGAGGCGCTCTATGGTGGCAAGCTCGGGCGGGCGCTGACCGACTACATGGCGAAAAATGGCGGGCTGATCGATCAGGCCGATCTCGCCAATTACCGCATCGAACTGCGCGAGCCGATCCGCGGCTCCTATCGCGGCTACGAGATCATCGGTCCGCCGCCGCCCTCGTCATCCGGCGTGCATATCGCGCAGATGCTCAACATCCTCGAAGGCTACGATATCGGCTCGCTCGGCTTCGGCTCGACGGATGCCGTGCATCTGCTGGCCGAGGCCCTGAAGATCGCCTTCGCCGACCGCGCCGTGGCGACCGCCGATCCGGCCTTCGTCAAGGTTCCGGTCAACAGGCTGATCGACAAGGCCTATGCCGACGAGCGCCGCGCCCTGATCGCGATGGGGCAGGCAAAGAGCTGGACGGCCGGGCTCTCCGGCGGCGAATCCGCCGACACGACCCATGTCACCGTCGCGGATGCGATGGGCAATGTCGTCAGCGCGACGCAGACGATCAACGGGCTGTTCGGCGCCTGCGTGCAGATTCCGGCCACCGGCATGATCGCCAACAACTACATGTATAATTTCGATCCGCATCCCGGCCGGGCGCTCTCGATCGCGCCGGGCAAGCGGGTCTTCACCTCGATGGCGCCGATGATGGCGGTGAAGGACGGCCGGCTCGCATTCGCGCTGGGGCTGCCCGGCGCCTTGCGGATATTCCCTTCGGCCCTGCAGGCGATCGTCAACCTGATCGACCACCGCATGAGCCTGCAGGAAGCGGTCGAGGCGCCGCGCGTCTGGACCGAGGGCGGCGTGCTGGAACTCGAGGAAGCGATCCCCGAGACCGTGGCGCAGGCGCTGATCGCGCGTGGCCACAAGGTGGTGCGCTCGCCCCGCGTCGCCGGCGGCATGAACGCCATCGCTTTCAATCCGGACGGCACCTTGACCGGCGCCGCCTGCTGGCGCGCCGACGGCACACCCGTCGCCATTTCCGGCGGGCTCGCCCGTGCCGGTGCCCGCTTCACCATCTGACCCGACCTTTCGACTGGACCATCCCATGCCCGAGACCATCTGCCTCCTCGACATGACCACGCCCGAGCGGGCCGACCGCCTGCGCGAATTCCTGCCCGAAGGCTTCGTGCTTACTCATGGCACCGCCCGCGGCGACGAGCATATGAAGCAGATCATCGCCGAGGCCGATTATGCGATCTCCGGCCAGGTCGGCGTCTCCGGCGACGTGCTGCGCGCCGCCAAGAAGCTGAAGCTCCTGCATAAATGGGGCGTCGGCTACGACAATATCGACATCGAGACGGCCAGGGAGCTCGGCATCAAGGTCGCGCGTACGACCGGCTCGAATGCGGTCGCCGTTTCGGAGTTCGCGCTCGGCCTGACGATCTCAACGCTGCGCCTGATCGCCTATGGCAATGCCGAGCTGAAGAAGGGCAACTGGCGCACGGGTCAGTTGCCGTCCGACACCTATACGCTCTCCGGCAAGACCGTCGGCGTCGTCGGCTTAGGCGCGATCGGCAAGAATTTCGCCAAGCTGCTGAAGGGCTTCGGCTGTACCATCCTCTACAGCAAGCGCACCCCGCTCGATACGGCGGAGGAAGCGGCGCTCGGTGTCAGGCATGCCTCGATCGACGAGATCCTGACCCAGGCCGACGTCGTCTCGCTGCACTGCCCGCTGACGCCCGAGACCAAGGACCTGATCGACCTCGCGGCGCTCAAGACGATGAAGAAGACCGCGGTGCTGATCAATTGCGCGCGCGGCGGCGTCGTCAACGAGACCGATCTCGTCACGGCGCTCCGGGCGAAGGAGATCGCGGGCGCGGCGATGGATGTCTACGAGATCGAGCCGCTGCCGGCGGACAGCCAGCTCCTCACGCTCGACAATCTCGTGACGACGCCGCATCTCGCCGCGATGGCGGCCGACAATTTCGCGCCGGTGGTGAAGCGCATGTTCGCGAACATGCAGCATGTCTCGCGCGGCGAGCCGGTGCCGCCGCTCGATCTGGTGGTGTGAGGTCCACGCGTCGTCATTTTGCAAGGAAGCACACCGTCATCCCGGGCTTGACCCGGGATCCATGCCGGAGCGCTGCCGGTCAAGGTTCAGGCATGGATCCCGGCTCTACGCTTCGCTCCGGCCGGGATGACCACGCGTTCTCAAATGTGGCGAAGCTCAGTGCAGCCCGCCGACGCCGATATAGCGTTCGAGTACGTCGGCATCGGCGCGCAGGGCGTCGGGCTTGCCGGACCAGACGATCCGGCCGCGTTCGAGGATGATGACGTCTTCGGCGAAGGCGAGCGCGCTTTCCAGCCTTTGCTCGACGAAGAGGATGGTCATCGCGCCGCTGGCGGCGAGACGGCCGAAAGCCTCCATCAGCATGTCGCAGATGACCGGTGCCAAGCCTTCCAACGGCTCATCGAGCAGCAGGACGGCGGGCTGGCCGAGGATGGTGCGCGCCGTCGCCAGCATCTGCTGCTCGCCGCCGGAGAGCTGGGAGCCGAGATTGCGGCGGCGCTCGCCGAGGCGGGGAAAGAGCGCATAGGCTTCCTCGATCGCGCTGCGCGGGCGGCCCTTGAGCCCGGCGAAGAGGTTCTCCTCCACCGTCAGGCCCTTGAAGATCTCGCGGGTCTGCGGGACGAGGCCGATGCCACCATGGGCGCGGGCGGCCGTGCCGAGCGCGGTGACGTCCTGCCCGCCGAGGCTGATGCTGCCGGCATAGCGGCGGGTCAGCCCCATCAGGCTCGCCATCAGCGTGGTCTTGCCCATGCCGTTGCGGCCGAGGATGGACAGGCGTCCGCCCGCCGGCACGGAAAACGAGACATCCTCCAGCACATGGATCTGGCCGTAGCCGGCGCTCAGGTTGCGGATGTCGAGATCAGCCGCCGGCATGGGCATAGCTCCCGAGATAGGCTTCGCGGACCTTCGCATCCCTGGCGACTTCGGCCGGCAGACCCTGGAAGATCAGCTCGCCAGCGGCCAGGACCACGACCCGCTTGGCGAAGCGGAAGACGAGGTCCATGTCGTGCTCGATCATCAGCACGGCGAGCGAGGCGGGCAATCTCGCCAATGCTTCCTCGATGCGCGGCGTGTCGCTGGAGGGCACGCCGGCGGCGGGCTCGTCGAGCAGCAGCACCTTGGGGCGCTGGGCCAGTGCGATTGCGATTTCCAGAAGGCGCTGCTGGCCATAGGCGATTGCTCCGACCTTGCGGCGGGCAATCTCGGTCAGGCCGAGCGTGGCGAGGATGTCTGCCGCTTCGTCGGTCGCTGCGGAATCGCCGTGGAAGCGGGCGAGGATGCGCGTCGCCCGGCCGAGACGCTGCAGGATGGTCATGACGACATGCTCTTCCGGCGTCATGTCCGGGAAGAGTCGAGTCACCTGGAAGGTGCGGACGAGACCGCGCCTGACACGCTTGACCGCACCGAGATGCGTGATGTTCTCGCCGGCGAGATGGACGCTGCCCGCGCTCGGCGGGATGCGGCCGGTGACGAGGTTGACGAAGGTGGTCTTGCCGGCGCCGTTCGGGCCGATCAGGGCGAGGCGCTCACCCTCGGTCATCGCGAGCGAAATGTCGCTGTTGACCTTCAGCCCGCCGAACGCCTTGGACAGATGCGAGACCTCGAAGACCGCGCTCATCGGCCGGCCCTCCAGCGCTCGCGCATCAGCAGGCGGGCAAGCTCGTCGAGCGTGCCGGAGAGCCCGCGCGGGGCGAAGAGCACGATGGCGATCAGCACGGCGCCGACCAGCGTCATCCAGTGGAACGGGTTGATCGCCGCGACGATGTGCTCGAGCGCCATGAAGATCACGGTGCCGATCAGCGCGCCGTAGAGGTGGCCGATGCCGCCGAGCACAAGCATGACGAGCGCATTGGCCGAAATCTCGAAGCTGACGCTGTCGAGCCCGACGACCTGGGTCGCGATGGCTGCGAGCGCGCCGCCCGTGCCGGCGACCGCGCCGGAGATGACGAACATCTTGAGCAGGACCGGGAAGGCATAGATGCCGAGGGCGCTGATCCTGAGCGGGTCCTCCTTCAGGCCGCGGCAGACCATGCCGAAGGGCGAGCGCGTGACGAAACGCAGAATAGCGAAGACGATGATGAGCAGACCGAGGCCGAAGAGATAGGCGCTGCGACCCCAGAGATCGAACTCGAAGAGGCCGAAGAGCGGGGCCGGGCTCATGCCGGAGAGGCCGTCGCTGCCGCCGGTGATCGAGGAGGCCTTGTTGGCGGCTTCGTGCAGGAGCTGGACGATAGCGATCGAGAGTACGAGCTGCGGCAGGCCATGGGCGCGCAGCATGATCGCGCCCATCAGGAGCCCCATGATCGCGCCGGCCGTCGCACCGATCAGGATCAGCAGGACGGGGTCGGTGATGCCATGCACGCAGGCGATGCCGGCGGCATAGGCGCCGGCGCCGTAGAGCGCGCCCTGCCCGAGCGAGGCGACGCCGCAATAGCCGACGATCAGGTCGAGCGAGAGGACGAGCAGCGCGACCGAGAGCACGCGGGTCAGGAAGGCGAGATTGTCGGGAAAGAGCCAGTAGCCGGCGAGGCCTGCGAGCGCGATCAGCGCGAGGCCGAGGAAATCGCGGCCGAGCGTGCGGCCTACGGCAGCGGGCGTGGAGGTTGCGCTCGCCATTTACTGCGCCCGTCCCATCAGGCCGCGCGGGAAGGCGCAGACCACCAGGATCACCGCGAGATAGAAGAAGAAATTGCCGAAATCCGGCACCAGGTAGCGCGCGGTGACGTCGATGGCGCCGAGCAGCAGGCAGGCGGCCAGCGCGCCGGGAATGGAGCCGGCCCCGCCGACCGAGACGACGACGAGGAAGGTCACCATGTAGCGCAGCGCGTAATAGGGTTCGATCGGCAGGAACTCGGCGCCGACCACGCCGCCGAAGGCCGCAAGCCCGATCGCCAGCGCGAAGCTCAGCCCGTAGATGATCTCGGTGCGGATGCCGAGCGTGCGCGCCATCGGCGCGTTCTCGACAGCGGCGCGCAAGTTGATGCCGAAGCCGGTACGCTCGATCAGGAACCACAGCCCCCCGGCGACGACGAGGCCGCTGGCGATGACGAAGAGCCGGTGCCCGGCGATGCTGCGGAAGCCGAGATCGACCGAGCGGGCGAGCTCGGCCGGCAGCGGTATGGTCTTCAGCGTCGGCCCGAAAAAGTAGTTGGTGATGCCGATGACGCAGAAGGTGATTCCGATCGTCATCAGCACCTGCGAGAGCTCGCTGCGGTCATAGATGCGGCGATAGAGCAGGCGTTCGACTGGCACCGCGATGATCACCGTGCCGATCATGGCGAGGATGATGCCGAAGCCATAACCGAGGCCGAGATCGCGGACGGCATAGGAGGCGATATACCCGCCGATCATGGCGAAGGCGCCATGGGCGAGGTTCACCACCCGCATCAGGCAAATGGTCAGCGACAGGCCGATGCAGATGATGAACAGCGCCATGCCATAGGCCAGCGCATCCATGGCGATGCTCAGCGCGGTCTGCATGCTGCGGGCCTCGTCGCGTTCGAGTGAAGCGCGTGGATAAGCGTACAACCGTCATTCCGGGGTGGCCTGCAAGGCCGAGCCCGGAATCCAGAAACGCTGCCATCCATCATGAAGCCGAGCCGTTGCCAGGCCTCTTGTGGTCAAGGGTATCGGTTCTGGGTTCCGGGCTCATCGCTGACGCGATGCCCCGGAATGACGGCGTGTTTCCAGCGGGAAACGGCGCCGTTACTTCGTCAGGCCGGAATCCTTCTGCTCCGGCACGCTGGCGATCTCCTTGTTGATCCAGCGGCCCTGCGCGTCCTTGGCGACTTCGCGCAGATAGATCGTCTGGGTGATATGGCGGGTCTCGGGGTCGATCTTGACCGGGCCGCGCGGGCTTTCCCAGCCGAGACCCTTCACGGCCTCGACCGCCTTCTCGGCATCCTGCTTGCCGGCGGTGGCCGCGATCATCTTGGAGATCACGAACATCCCGTCATAGGCACCGACCGCCGGGAAGGAGACGAGATCGGGCGCGCCGATCGCCTTTTCGGCGGCGGCAACGAAGCGCTTGTTGATCTCGGATTCATGCGAGACCGCATAGTGGAACGAGGTGATCAGGCCGGCGGCCGCCTCGCCAAGAGCCGGCAGGTCGGATTCCTGGGTCAGGTCGCCGGGCGCGAAGAGCTTGACGCCCGCCTTCTTCAGGCCGGTATCGCTGAAGGCCTTGACGAAGCCCAGCGTTGGCGGGCCGGAAGGCAGGAAGGCGAAGACGCCTTGGGCCCCCGCATCGCGGATGCGCTGCATGATCGGGCTGAACTCGGTGGTGTTCAGGGGAATGCGGATCGCTTCCTTGACATCGCCGCCGGCCGCCGCGATCGCCTTTTTGAAGGCGCCCTCGGCATCGACGCCCGGGCCGTAATCGCTGACGATCGAGACGAATGTCTTGACGCCACGCTCCACCGCCGCCTTGCCGAGCGGCGTCGTGGTCTGGGACAGCGTGAAGGAAGTGCGCACCACCAGCGGCGACGAGGTCATGATCGCCGAGGTCGCGGCGTTGAAGATCACCAGCGGAACATTGCCCTGCTTCAGCAGCGGGGTGATCGCCATCGCGTCCGGCGTGAAATAGACGCCGCCGAGATATTGCACCTTGTCGCGCACGATCAGCTCCTGCGCCAGCGCGCGGGCCTGCTGCGGATTAGCGGTCGGCAGGTCGCGATAGACCAGCTCGATATCGTGGCCGGCGACGGTCTTGCCGTTCTGCGCCAGCCAGGCCTCGGCACCGGCCTGGAAGTTCTTGCCCTGCAGGGCGAAGGGGCCGGAGAACGGCCCGATGATGCCGACCTTGATCGTGTCGGCCATGGCGGACGCGCCGAGCGCGAGCGCTCCGGCCAGTGCCAGTGCGCTGGCGGGCAGCAATCTGTTCAGGAAACCCTTTGTCATTCCATCTCCTCCCGATCCTGCCTGACTCGGCAGTGCTTTAGCCGTTCGGGCCGGTCGCCGCCACGGCGCCGCGCCTCTCGTTCTCACCAACGCAATTTTCTGCCGCGAGGCAATGCCCTCAATAAGGCAGGCCGACATAGTTCTCGGCGACGGCGGTGGCCGCCGCGCGGGAATGGACGAGATAGTCGAACTCCGCCTGCTGGATGCGCTGGTCGAAGCCGTCCCGCTCCGGAAAGCGATGCAGCAGGTTCGTCATCCACCAGGAGAAGCGCTCGGCCTTCCAGACGCGGGCGAGCGCGCGGGCCGAGTAGTCGTCGAGGCCAGCTTTCGAGCCGTCGCGATAGTGATCGCGGAAGGCATCGAAGAGATAGCGGATGTCGCTGGCGGCGAGATTCAGGCCCTTGGCGCCGGTCGGCGGCACGATATGGGCGGCGTCGCCGGCGAGGAAGAGCCGGCCGAAGCGCATCGGCTCGGCCACGAAAGAGCGCAGCGGCGCGATGCTCTTCTCCAGCGAGGGGCCGGTCTGCACGGCACCGGCGATCTTCGCCGGCAGGCGGCGGCGCAATTCGTCGAAGAAGGCGTCGTCGGACCAGTTCCCGGCCCTCTCCTCCAGCGGGACCTGGACATAGTAGCGGCTGCGCTCGGCCGAGCGCATCGAGCAGAGCGCGAAGCCGCGCTCGTGATTGGCATAGACCAGCTCATGCGCGGCCGGCGGCTTGTCGACCAGCAGGCCGAGCCAGCCGAAGGGATAGACGCGCTCGAAGGTCTGCAGTGATTTCGCCGGGACGGAGGCGCGGGAGACGCCGTGATAGCCGTCGCAGCCGGCGATGAAATCGCAATGCAGCTCCTGGTCCTGCCCGTTCGCCCGAAATGTCACGCGCGGTTTCGCGCTGTCGAAATCATGCAGCGCGACATCATCGGCGTCGTAGACCGTGGGGCGACCGAGGGCCTGGCGGGCCTCGATCAGGTCTCGCGTGACTTCGGTCTGGCCGTAGACGGTGACCGTCCTGCCGCCGCTCAGGTCCTTCAGATCGAGGCGATGGAGCGCGCCGCCGAAGGCGAGCGAGAAGCCGTCATGGACGAGGCCTTCGTGATCGAGCCGCTCGCCGACGCCGGCCTCGTGCAGGAGATCGACCATGCCCTGTTCGAGAACGCCGGCACGGATGCGCGAGAGCACATAGTCGGCGCTGCGCCGTTCGAGGATGACGTTGTCGATGCCGGCGCGCGACAAGAGCTGCCCGAGCAGCAATCCCGCGGGCCCGGCGCCGATGATGGCGACCTGCGTCCGCATTGTTCTTCTTGACCTCCCGCGAAGCGACGGCTTGCACCGTTCGATCCGCATGAAGAGGCTAAACCCTGAAACGTGTTTGACGGAATGGAGGAAACGCGCAGTATCTTGGACAGATCGATCCTGAGGCCGACATGCCCGCAACCATCGTCCCCGCCTATTGGCTCTATGGCGAGCGCCTGGCGGAACGCTTTCCCGATGCGCTCCATATCGAGCCGATCGTGGCGCGCAGCTCGCTGCATGGCTGGACGATCCAGCCGCATATGCATCACGACCTGTTCCAGTTCTTCCTGGTCACGCAAGGCGGCGGCCGGACGCGCGTCGACGGGCGCGATCATCGCCTCGCGCCGGGGGCGGCGCTACTGCTGCCGCCCTCGACCATCCATGAATTCGCCTTTCTCGACGACACGGACGGCTTCGTCGCCAGCGCGGCCGCGACCTCGCTGAAGCGCCTGTTCGACAGCGAGCCGGAGGCACGCGCGCTGCTGGGAGCGCCGGCCGTGCTGGCGATGGCGGCGGCGAGTGTGGAGGTGGCGACGCTGGACGGCCTGATGCGGCTCGCGATGCGCGAATTCTCAGCGAACCTGCCGGCGCGCGAATTTTCACTCGCGGCCTATGCCGACCTCATCGCCACCTGGTTCGTGCGGGCGATGCGTGGTGCGAGGGCGCAGGGCGAACCGGTGAAGGATCCGCGGGCCGGGCTCGTGCGCCGCTTCGTCGAAAGGGTCGAGGCGCGCTTCCAGCATCACGATTCGCTCGATGACCACGCGCGGGAGATGGGCGTTTCCGTGCCGCATCTCTCGCGCTCGTGCCGGGAATTGCTCGGCCGCTCCGCCGCGCGGGTCATCCAAGACCGGCTGATGATCGAGGCGCGGCGCGACCTCGTCTATACCGCGATGTCGATCTCGCAGATCTCGTTCCGGCTGGGCTTTTCCGATCCCGCCTATTTCTCGCGCTTCTTCGCCAAGCGGGCGGGCGTCTCGCCCTCGGATTACCGGGCCAAGGCCTGAGGCGGCTTAGCCTGCCGCCTCGATCTCCTTCATCACGGCGGCGGCCTCGGCGAAGGCGGTGTTCCCGGCGGGGACGCCGGCATAGATCGCCGTCTGCATCAGCACTTCCTTGAGGTCGTCCTGCGTGAAGCCGCCGCGCGTCAGACCGGCGCGGACATGCAGGCGGAACTCCTCCCAGCGGCCGAGGCTCGCCGTGATCGCCAGCACGAGCAGCCGGCGCGTGCGGTCGTCGAGGCCCGGCCGGCTCCAGATTTCCTGCCAGGCGATGCGGGTGATCATCGCCTGGAATTCGGCATTGAACGGCGTGCGGTTCGCGAGCGACCGATCCACCCAGGCATCGCCGAGGACGCGGCGGCGGTTCCCGAGGCCGGCTTCGAACAGGGCATCGGCCGCGTCGGCCGTGTCGGCTCCCGGCTCGAGGAAGGCGCGCAGCGCTCCGGCCAATGCGGCGGGGGCCTCGATGGGAGCTAGATGAGCGCAATCGAGATGCGCGTGCTTCGCGGACGGCATGGCGGCAAGCAGGTTCTCGCCATGGCCGGCGAGAGGCGTCGAGACGTCGCGCCCGCCGGTGACGACGAGGACCGGGCAGGCAATCGTGCCTATCCGCCCGATCAACTCCATGTCGCGGATCGCGGCGCCCGCTCCGGCATAGCCCTGGCTCGCCTGGGCGACGAGATTACGCTTGAGGCTCGCGGCGATCGCGGGCTGGCCGGTGGCGAAGGCGGGTGACAGGAAACGCTGCAGTGCCGCATCGGCGATGGAGGCGGTGCCCCCCGCGCGAACCTGCGCGATGCGATCGCGCCAGACGCCCGCATCCATCGTGGCGGATGTGCAGATCAGGGCGACCGCCGAAACGCGGTCGGGGTGGCCGAGCGCCAGCTCCATCGCGATCATGCCGCCGAGCGAGACGCCGGCCACCGCTGCCCGCGCGATGCCGGCTGCGTCCATGGCGGCGGCGACGTCGCTTGCGAGCATGGACAAGGTGTAGTCGCCGTCAGGGGCATCGGAGGCGCCGTGGCCGCGCGTATCGATCCGCAAGGTTCGGAAGGCGGCGAGCAGGGCCGGCATCGCCGCGTCCCAGAGCGACATGTCGGTGCCGATCGAATTCAGCAGGACGAGCGCCGGCTTGTCCTCGCTGCCTTCCAGCTTCCAGTAGATGCGGGCGCCGCTATTCGCTGCGAAGGGCATCGTGGGTTCCTCAATCGTCCTGTGCAAGCAATGCGGCGACAAGGGCCGCGCTTTCGCCGATATCGTTGCCGAGCCCGGCTGCCGCGAGATTGCGGGCGATGGCGGCTTCGTCGACCTCCAGTCCTTCCGCGACCGTCGCCATGGCCTCAGCCGCGCCGGCCGCGAGCAGGAAGAGATCGGCCAGCGCCGGGCCTTCCGCCTGCCAGCCGCCGAGGCCGCGTTCCTGCTCTGCGGGGAGCCCGGCGAGGATGCCGGCGACGAGGCCGGGCGCACGCAGGCTGGCGGAGAGGGCGACCTGACAGCCGGTCGGGTTGCGCTTATGGGCCATGGCGGAGGAGCCGCCGCGCCCGGGGATCGCGGGCTCGCGGGCCTCGGCGATGCCGTTCTGGGCCAAAAGCGAGACATCGCGCGCCATCTTGCCGAGCGCGCCGATGACAATGGCTAGCGCTGCCGCGACGCCGGCGATGCCGCCACGGCGGGCATGCCAGGGCGGTGCGTCGGGGAGGTCAAGCGCGGCGGCAAGGCGAGCGGAGACGGCTGCGGCCTTACCATTGAGGCCGGCGCGCGAACCGGCGGCGCCGCCGAATTGCAGGACGGCACCCGCCTCGACTTCATGGCGCAGGCGGGCTGCGGCTTCCGCGATGCCGGCCTGCCAATGGGCGATGCGCAGGCCGAAACCGATGGGCAGCGCGCCCTGCAGCAGGGTCCGGCCGATGGCCGGCGTCGCGGCGTGGCGTTGGGCGAGGGCGGCGAGCGCCGTCGTGATGCGGCTAAGCTCACGGCCGAGCAGTCCGTTCGCGGCGCGAATCTGGCAGGCCAGCACCGTGTCGGCGACGTCCTGGCTGGTTGCGCCCCTGTGCAGGGCTTTCGCGGCCTCGCCGCTCAGGGCAGCGCGCAGGCGCGTCACCAGCGGGATCGCCAGCGTGCCGGCGAGCGCGGCTTCCTCCGCCAATTCGGCGGGGTCGATCGCGATCGAGCTACAGAGCGTCGCGATCGCTTCCGCCGCTTCCGTGCCGATCAGGCCCTCGGCCGCCTCGGCGCGGGCCAGCTCGGCCTCGAAGGCGAGGGCATGACGCAACGTGGCCGCGTCCGAGAACGCGGCCAGCATCGCCGGGGTCGTCGCCGGCCTTGCGCGGAGAAGACCGCTCACGCGGCCTTTGCGAGACTTGGCGCGACGGCGAAGGCAGCCTGCGTCTTGGCCTTGACCTCGTCGAGCGTGACGCCCGGTGCGAGCTCGATCAGGGTCAAGCCGCCACCATTGGCCTTGTCGCAGGTCATCACGCAGAGATCGGTGATGATCATGTCGACCACGCCCGCGCCGGTCAGCGGCAGCGAGCAGCGCTCCAGCACCTTGGATTCGCCGGCCTTGTTGGCGTGGTCCATGACGACGATGACCTTCTTGACGCCGGCGACGAGGTCCATCGCGCCGCCCATGCCCTTCACCATCTTGCCGGGAATCGTCCAGTTGGCGATGTCGCCGTTCGCCGCCACTTCCATGGCGCCAAGGATGGTCAGGTCGATATGGCCGCCGCGGATCATCGCGAAGCTATCGGCCGAGGAGAAGAAGCTCGAGCTCGGCAGCACCGTGATCGTCTGCTTGCCGGCATTGATCAGGTCGGGATCGGCCTCGCCCTCATAGGGGAAGGGGCCGATGCCGAGCAGGCCGTTCTCGGACTGCAAGGTGACGTCGACGCCCTCGGGGATGTAGTTCGCCACCAGCGTCGGGATGCCGATGCCGAGATTGACGTAGAAGCCGTCCTTGAGCTCCCTGGCCGCGCGGGCAGCGACCTCTTCGCGGGTCCAGGCCATCAGGCTGCCTCCCTCTTGCGCTCGGTCAGCTTCTCGATGCGCTTCTCGTTGATCGTGCTCTTGATGACGCGGTCGACATAGATGCCGGGCGTGTGGATCGCCTCGGGATCGAGCGAGCCGACCGGGACGATCTCCTCGACCTCGGCCACGGTCACCTTGCCGGCGGTCGCCATGTTCGGATTGAAGTTCCGCGCGGTCTTCCGATAGACGAGATTGCCGGCGGTATCGGCCTTCCAGGCCTTGACGATGGCAAGATCGGCACGCAGCCAGGTCTCGCGGACATAGAGCTGGCCCTCGAATTCCTCGACCGGCTTGCCCTCGGCGACGACGGTGCCGACGCCGGTCCTGGTGTAGAAGGCCGGGATGCCGGCGCCGCCGGCGCGGATGCGCTCGGCCAGCGTGCCCTGCGGGTTCAGCTCCAGCTCCAGCTCGCCGGCGAGATATTGCTGCTCGAACAGCTTGTTCTCACCGACATAGGACGCGATCATCTTTTTGATCTGGCGGCTTTGCAGCAGCATCCACAGGCCGAAGCCGTCGGCGCCGGCATTGTTCGAGATCACCGTGAGGTTCTTCACGCCGGAATCGCGGATCTCCGGGATCAGGCTCTCGGGATTGCCCGACAGACCGAAGCCGCCCGACATGATCGTCATCCCGTCGAAGAGCAGGCCCTCCAGCGCAGCCGCCGGGCCGTCGTAGATCTTCCCTGTCATCGCTCCTCCAAGGCACAGGCTGCCGCCGCAATGCACATTCCCACCGGGTCGCAGCAGGCCGCCCCCCGAGATTTCGACGCGATCAGAATACGATCGCCCGCGAATGTCCATGGCTATCGCACCAGGCCGAAAGGACGGGTCCGCTTTTCGGGCAGATCCGATGCAGCACCGGTGAGCTGGATCGGCGTGCCCGCGTCCGGTAGCCCGCGCGCTGATCCGGGGCGGGATCGGGCCACGCATTCTCCGGCGCCGGCCCGCCGCGGCCGGGCGGGCAGATCGTCGTGACTCCCCTTTCGCCTGCCGTACCGCGGTGACGGCGTCTGCGCGGTGCGATAGGCTCGATCGGGAACCGGATGCCACCCTTGAAGTCACGTCTTGTCCTGTTTCAGCTGTTGTGGATTCCGCTGGCGCTGGCCGGGCTCGGTGCCGCTTTGGAGTTCATGCGCGCGAGCGATTTGCTCCAGCGCGAGGGGACGACGCTGCATCGCATCGTCTCCCAGCGCGTCGAGCAACATGACGCGCATCTCACCAGTCTGGCTGCGGTGCTTGCCCGCTCGAATGCCGAATCAGCGAGCTTCCGGGCGGTGGTCGAGGCGCTGCAGCGCTTCTATCATACGCGCGCGGCCGGTCTCCCCTGAGCCCGGCAAGCCTGGCACGGACACGCGATGAGCCCATCCGCTCCCGATACCGAGACCCTGACCCCGCGCCAGCGGCAGATCCTCGACCTCGTGCAGGAACTCGGCTTCACGACGATCGAGACACTGGCCGAGCGCTTCGGCGTCTCGGCGCAGACGGTGCGCCGCGAGATCATCCGCCTGCAGGCCGGCAATTTCCTGCAGCGCTTCCATGGCGGCGCAGGCTTGGCCTCCGGCGGCATCCGCTCGGCCTATGCCCAGAAGCTCACCGTCTCGCCGCGCGGCAAGGAGCGGATCGGCGTCGCGGTGGCGCGGATCGTGCCGCCCGGCGCCTCGGTCTTCCTCGATGTCGGCACCACGGTCGAGGCGGCGGCGCGGGCGCTGATCAACAAGCCCGGCCTCAGGGTGGTGACGGCGAGCGTCTCCGTCGCCCAGATCTTCTGCAGCCACGGCGTCTTCGACGTGGTCGTGACCGGCGGTACGACGCGTGGCGCCAACGGTTCGCTCGTCGGGCAGGCCGCGATCGCCAGCATCATGGGCTTCCGCTTCGACTATGCGATCATCGGGCTTGGCGGCTTCGACGATGACGGCGCGCCGATGGATTTCGACCTCGAGAAGATCGCCGTGCGCCAGGCCGCGATGAGCCGTGCCCGGCAGAGCCTGGCGCTGGCCGACCATACCAAGTTCGAGCAGACCGGCACGGCCCGCGTCGCGCCGCCAGAGGCGCTGAGCCTCGTCGTCGTCGATGCCGAGCCCACCCCGCGCCTGCGAACGAGCTGGGAGCGCAGCGGCTCGCGATGGCTGGTGGCCTGACCCGAGCTTTCCTCCCGTCAATTCTTTAGCCGGCGCTCTTGCGCCCGTGATCGCTTTTGATCAGGATGGAAGAAATCTTACACGAGCGCCGTCAGGGCGCCGCCGCTCCAGGGAGGTTGCCATGCTGCGCGCCAAGATCGCGTCCCTTTGCCTGCTCGCTTTCGGGATCGGGCTCGCCGGCCCCGCCCAGGCGCAGGATTGCGCCAATCGCGGGACGCTCGATGCCCGCTATTGCGACGCCAATCGCGACCTGCTGGCCGATACGCCGACCGATGTGGCGAAGCAGAAGGACCCGGACACGCTGATCTTCTCCTATACGCCGGTCGAAGACCCGTCGGTCTACGAGAATGTCTTCGCCGATTTCCTCGCCCATCTCAGCAAGGTCACCGGCAAGAAGATCAAATGGTTCGGCGCCGAATCCTATGCCGCGCAGGTCGAGGCGATGCGCTCCGGCCGCCTCCATATCGCCGGCGTCGCCAGCGGCCCCACGCCGTTCGCAGTCAATCTCGCCGGCTTCGTGCCGATCGTCGCGATGGCCAAGAAGGACAACTCGATCGGCTACACGCTGCAACTGATCGTGCCGAAGGATTCCCCGATCAAGGGCATCGCCGATCTCAAGGGCAAGCGCGTCGCCCATGTCGCGCCTTCCTCGAACTCCGGCGACACGGCGCCGCGCATCCTGTTCAAGGAGAAGGGCGTCGTGCCCGGGAAAGACTACGAGATCCTCTATTCCGGCAAGCATGACAACTCGATCATGGGCGTGGTCAACAAGGACTACGACGCGGCGCCGGTCGCCTCCAGCGTGGTCGAGCGCATGGCCGATCGCGGCATGTTCAAGCGCGACGACATCCGCATCGTCTATGAATCGAGCCCGTTCCCGCGCACGGCCTTCGGCCTCGCGCATGATCTCAAGCCCGAGCTTCAGGCCAAGATCAAGCAGGCCTTCCTGACCTTCGACTTCCTGAATTCCGGCCTCGCCAAGGAGTTCAAGGACACCAAGGGCTTCAAGGAGCTGAGCTACAAGGATGCCTGGGGCGACATCATCCTGATCCAGCGCGATAGCGGGATCACCTATACCCAGGACGGCCTCTCGAAGCTGAAGGGCGATTGATGTCCGTTGTTTCGGGGGCTTCGGCCGGCGGCGCTCCGCTGCTGGCCGTCGCGGGGCTGGCCAAGGTCTATCCGACCGGCAAGAAGGCGCTGGGCGGCGTCGACGTCGTGATCGACCGGCCGCAGCTCGTCGCGGTGATCGGCTCGTCCGGCGCCGGCAAGAGCACCTTCATCCGCTGCATCAACCGGCTGGTCGAGCCGACCGCCGGCAGCGTCAGGCTCAACGGCGAGGATATCGTCGCGCTCGACCGCAAGGGCCTGCGCGCGGCGCGGCGCCGGATCGGCATGATCTTCCAGGAATACAACCTGGTCGAGCGGCTCAGCGTGATGCAGAACGTGCTCTCGGGGCGGCTCGGCTATACCGGCCTCTTCGCTTCGCTGCGCTATCGCTTCCCGCCCGAGGATATCCAGGCGGCCTTCGCATTGCTCGATCGCGTCGGGCTCGACGGCTACCACAACCAGCGGGCCGACGCGCTTTCCGGCGGCCAGCGCCAGCGCGTCGGCATCGCGCGCGCCCTGATGCAGCGGCCGGACCTGCTGCTGCTGGACGAGCCGACCGCGAGCCTCGACCCCAAGACCTCGCGCCAGATCATGCGCCTCGTGCGCGAGCTCGTGGCCGAGCGCCAGACTCCCGCGATCATCAATATCCACGACGTCGCGCTTGCCCGCGCCCATGCCGACCGCATCATCGGCATGAAGGACGGTCTGATCGTGTTCGACGCCGAGGCCTCGGCCCTGACCGATGCGGCGCTGACCCGGATCTATGGCGAGGAGGACTGGTCGACGCCGCAGGACGAGGATGACGAGGCTCCCGTTCCGGCGGCAACGATGGCGCCTGTCGGCGCGCTGTCATGACCACGGCGGCCGCCTCCTATCCCAGCCGCTGGCGCGCGCCGAGCATCTTCGGCAGCCCCGGCCGGCGACTCGCCTTCTGGGCGCTGGTCTGCGCCTATCTGGTCTGGTCGCTCTCGACGCTCAATGTCGACACGGCCCGCATCCTTGCCGGCCTTCCGCGCGCCTGGACGATCCTGGCGCGGATGGTCCCGCCCGATTTCGGCCGCTGGGAGCTTCTGCTCACCGGGATGGTCGAGAGCGTGCAGATCGCCATCGCCGCGACGATCATCGGCGCGGTGCTGTCGATCCCGATCGGCATCGCGGCAGCGGCCAATCTCTCGCCGCGCCCGCTCTACCTCGCCGCGCGCGCCTTCATCGTCACGGGCCGGACCTTTCACGAGGTCATCATCGCGATCTTCTTCGTGAAGCTGTTCGGCTTCGGGCCGGTGGCCGGCTTGCTGACCCTCGCCTTCTCCTCGGCGATCTTCCTCGGCAAGATGCTCGCCGAGGATATCGAGAACATGAAGCCCGGCCCCGTCGAGGCGATCCGCGCCACGGGAGCGAGCTTCGGCCAGACCTTCTTCTACGCGGTCGTGCCGCAGGTGCTGGTCAAGACGCTGGGCGTGCTGATCTACCGGCTCGATTCCAATCTCCGGCATTCGACCGTGATCGGCATCGTCGGGGCCGGCGGCATCGGGCAGACGCTCTCGGCCTCTTTCTCGCGCTATGACTTCGACTTCGCCAGCGCGATCCTGCTGACGATCGCCGCCATGGTCGCCTTCGGCGAATGGTTCAGCGACTGGGCCCGGCGGAGGCTGAGATGACCGCGCATCCGCTTCCGCAGGACCGCGCGCCGATGCGAGGCTATCCCGACCATTGGGAACGCTATTCGCTGCGTGAGCGCATCGTGCAGTGGATCTGGCTCGGCGGCATCGCGATCGCCGCTGCGTGGTCGGTCTCGGCGCTCGATATCGAATGGGCTTTCTTCGCCGATGCGCATGAGCAGGCGGCCGACCTGATCGCGCGGATGTGGCCGCCGCGCTGGTCCTATCTGCCGCGTATCGTCCAGCCGCTGATCGAGACGCTGCATATTGCGACGCTCGGCACGATGATCGCCATCGTCTTCGCCCTGCCGGTCGCCTTCCTCGCGGCGCGCAACACTACCTACAACCAGGCGACCTGGCTGCTCGGCCGGGCCATGCTGGTCCTGTCGCGCTCGATCAACACGGTGATCTGGGGCCTCGTCTTCGTCGCGATCTTCGGGCCGGGGCCGGTCGCCGGCATCTGCGCGGTGGCGGCGCGCTCGGTCGGCTTCATCGCCAAGCTCGTCGCCGAGGCGATCGAGGAAGTCGATGCCGGCCAGATCGAGGCGGTGGAATCAACCGGCGCCAGCACCTTGCAGGTCTATGGCGTCGCGATCCTGCCGCAGATCCTGCCCGTGCTGATCGGCACCTCGATCTATCGCTGGGACATCAATGTGCGCGAGTCGAGCGTGCTCGGCTTCGTCGGCGCGGGCGGCATCGGGCTCCTGCTCTACGCCTCGATCAACCAGTTCGCCTGGTCGCAGGCGATCGTGATCCTGATCGCCATCCTCGGCATCGTCATCATCAGCGAGGCGCTTTCGGCTTATGTCCGCTCCCGCATTGTCTGAGCCAGCGGGGGGGACCGCCTTTCCCGTCGGCCTCTCCGCCCTCGTCAACCGCTATGACGGCTTCCTCCTCGACCAATGGGGCGTGCTGCATGACGGCACGCGGCCCTATCCCGATGCCGTCGACTGCCTCGAACGCCTGCGGGCCGCCGGCAAGGCGGTGATCATCCTCTCCAATTCCGGCCGGAGCGGGCGCGACAACGAGGGTGTGCTCGCCGGCATGGGCTTCCCCCGCCATCTCTATGACCGCGTGGCCTCGGCAGGGGACGACGCGCGCGACGCCCTGCTGACGCGGTCCGAGCCGGCCTATCGCGATCTCGGCTCGCGCTGCCTGCTGCTGGCGCGACCGGGCGAGGATCGTCTGGCGAGCGGGCTCGGCCTGACGCTGGTGGAGACGCCGGAGGCGGCCGATTTCCTGTTCGTGATGAGCATGGATCCCGACAGCCAGTCGGTCGCGGGCTGGAAGCCTGTGCTGGAGCAGGCCTTGTTACGCGACCTGCCGATGATCTGCGGCAATCCCGACCGCTATCGTGTCCATGCCGACGGCACGCTCCACGAAGCACCGGGGCTCGCCGCTCTGATCTACGAGGAGATGGGCGGGACGGTGCATTACCATGGCAAGCCGCATCCGCGGATCTACCGGAGCTGCCTGGACTATCTGGATCGCCCTGCCGGGCGCCTGCTCGCCATCGGGGATTCGTTGGAGCACGACGTTGCCGGCGCCAACCGGGCCGGGATCGACGTCGCCTTCATCGCGGGCGGCATCCATCGCGGCGATCTCGACTGGGACGGGGACGGCAAGGTCGACCCCGAAAGCTGCCGCCGATTGTTCGCGCGCGAGGGCCTGCGGCCGCGCTACGGCCTGTCCGGGTTCGCCTGGAGCTGATCCCGAGCGGATACTTTCCGGGACGTTCCGCTCGCTGGAGGATTGCCGAGCGAAGCGGATGCCGGTTTGCGTGAAGACAAGGCGTTGAAACAAGTAGCGCCAGCCCGGCCGCTCAGTAGACGGCGGTCGCCTCGACCTCGACGACGAGCTCCGGCCGGCTGAAGCCGGACACGATCACCAGGGTCGAGGCCGGCTTGACCGGGCAATCGGCCAGCGCCGCGTCGCGCGCCTGCATATAGGCGGGCATGTGCCTGCGGTCGGTGACGAAGGCGTTGAGGCGCACGACATTCGCCATGGACAGGCCGCCCTCGCGCAGGATCGCGGCGATATTCCCGAAGCAGATGCGGGCCTGTTCGACGGCATCCTCCGGGATGCTCCCGTCCGGTGCGACGCCGAGCTGGCCGGAGGTGACGAGCACGCCCTGTGCAACTGCCTTCAGGCCATGGGAATATTGCCCGAAGGGCGGATAGAGCGAAGCGGGTACAAGCGGCTGTTTCATGAGCAGTTGATCCGGAAGGCGTATCGGGCCGGCTTACTATCATGCCGGCCGATATCGAGCGAGGCGGGCTGGAAACTCTCGGTCCCACGGCGAAGGCGGGATGCCTGTCCTGGCGGCAGGGGGTTCATCGTCGGTGAGCGGTCGGCGCGGTTTCGGATGAAGTTTGCCTTCGATCAAGGAAGCCATCGGCAAAACCCGCTAGCTCGGCTCCAGGACAACCGCCCGGAGCTGACCGATGCAGGCCGCGCCATACCGAGACGAACGGCTTCCACGCTATACGAGCTATCCGACCGCTCCGCATTTCAGCGGCGCAGTCGACGCGGAAACCTATGCCGGCTGGCTGAAGGAGCTGGCGGCGGGGACCACCGCCTCGCTCTACCTGCATGTGCCGTTCTGCCGCTCGATGTGCTGGTATTGCGGTTGCCACACCACCGTGGCGCTGCGCAACGGGCCGATCGTCGATTATCTGGCGGCCTTGCGCGGGGAGATCGCGCTGGTCGCGGAAAAACTCGTCGCGCCGCTCGACGTCCGCCATGTCCATTTCGGCGGGGGTACGCCGACGATCCTGGAGCCTCGGGATTTTGCCGCGCTGGTTGCGCTGCTGCGGCAGCATTTCGGGCTGCGCCGGTCAGCCGAGATCGCGGTCGAGATCGATCCGCGCCGGCTCGGGGCCGGCATGATCGCAGCGCTTGCAGAGGCGGGCGTCAACCGCGCGAGCCTCGGGGTGCAGAGCTTCGATCCCGCCGTGCAGAAGGCGATCAACCGCATCCAGAGCGTCGAGCAGACGGCGGCGGTCGTCGCCGGCCTGCGCGGCGCCGGCATTGCGGCCGTCAGTTTCGACCTGATCTATGGTTTGCCGCTGCAGACGCTTCAGTCCTGCTTCGACACCGTCGAGCATTGCCTGGCCATGCGGCCGGACCGGCTCTCGATCTTCGGTTATGCGCATGTGCCCGCCTTCAAGAAGCATCAGCGCCGCATCGCCGCCGCTGAACTGCCGGATGGCGAGGCGCGACACGAGCAGGCGGAGGCCATGGCGCAGCGGCTGGTCGAAGCCGGCTATGTCCGCATCGGGCTCGACCATTTCGCTCTGCCCGAAGACCCGATGGCGCGGGCGCTGAAGCAGGGCGGGCTTCACCGCAATTTCCAGGGCTATACCACCGATCGCTGCGAGGCCCTGATCGGGTTCGGCGCCTCGGCGATCGGGCGGCTGCCCCAGGGCTATGTCCAGAACGAGGTCGTGATCGGCCGTTATGCCGAGCGTATCGCCGACAGCGCCTTGCCGACGGGGCGGGGCTATCGCCTCACCGCCGAGGATCGCCTGCGCGCCGAACTGATCGAGCGGGTGATGTGCGACCTCGCGGTCGATATCGACGCCGTCTGCCTCCGGCATCGCGCCGACCCGAACATCCTCGAAAGCTCCCTGCGGCGGCTCGGCCGGCTCTCCGAGGAAGGCGTGGTGCGTCTCGACGGTCATCGGGTCTCGCTACCCGACGAAGCGCGCCTTCTGGTGCGCAAGGTCGCCTCGGCCTTCGACGCCCATATCGATCAGACGCCGCGGCAATACAGCCGGGCGGTCTGACCCAGAGACCGGCTGCGGCGTCAGTAGGAACGCGGCATGCCGAGGACGTGCTCGGCGATGAAGGAGAGGATCAGGTTCGTGGAGATCGGCGCGACCTGATAGAGCCGCGTCTCCCTGAACTTGCGCTCGACATCGTATTCCTCCGCGAAGCCGAAGCCGCCATGGGTCTGGACACAGGCATTGGCCGCTTCGAATGAGGCGTCCGCCGCCAGCATCTTGGCCATGTTGGCTTCCGCGCCCGGATTGGCGCCTGCCTCATAGAGCCGGATTGCCTCGCGCACCATCAATTCAGCAGCGCGCATGTTGGCGTAAGCCTTGGCGATCGGGAACTGGATGCCCTGGTTCTGGCCGATCGGCCGGCCGAAGACATGGCGTTCCTTCGCGTAGTTCGAGGCCTTGTCGATGAACCATTTGGCGTCGCCGACGCATTCCGACGCAATCAGGATGCGCTCGGCATTCATGCCGGAGAGGATGTAGCGGAAGCCCTTGCCCTCCTCGCCGACGAGGTTCGCGACCGGGACCTTCACATTGTCGAAGAAGACCTCGGTGGTGGCATGGTTCATCATCGTGCGGATCGGCCGGATGGTCAGCCCATCCTTCAGCGCCTCGCGCATGTCGAGAATGAAGACCGAGAGCCCGTCGGTGCGCTTCGCGACCTGATCGCGCGGCGTGGTGCGGGCGAGCAGCAGCATCAGGTCGGACTGCGCGGCGCGGCTGGTCCAGATCTTCTGGCCATTGACGACGTAGTGATCGCCCTCGCGGCGGGCGGTGGTGCGCAGCGCCGTGGTGTCGGTGCCGCTGGTCGGCTCGGTGACGCCGAAAGCCTGGAGGCGCAGTTCGCCCGAGGCGATCTTCGGGAGGTAGCGCTGCTTCTGATCCTCGGTGCCGTGCCTGAGTACCGTGCCCATCACATACATCTGGGCGTGACAGGCGGCGCCGTTGCAGCCCTGCCTCTGAATCTCCTCCATGATGACAGCCGCCGCAGAGAGCGTGAGCCCGGCCCCGCCATACTCTTCGGGTATCAACGCCGAGAGGAAGCCGCTTTCGGTCAGCGCCGCCACGAACTCCGTCGGATAGGCCATCTCGCGGTCGAGCCTGCGCCAGTATTCGCCCGGATAATCCGCGCAGAGCCTGGCGACGGCGTCGCGGATGTCGGCATGATCGGGAGCGTGCTGCATGCTGGTCTCGGAGCTGGCGTCAGGCGGCGACCCTATGCCAGCTCAAAGGGGTTGGGCAGCCCTTGCTCTGTTTATCAGGTCGGCAGCAGGCGCAATGGCGTGCCTGCCGCCTTGTCATAGGCCGAGCCGGATCAGCGCGCGGCCGTGACGACGATCTCGATGATCGCGCCGCCGCCGAGATCGGCGACGCCGACGGTCGCGCGGGTCGGCATGTCCTCGCCGAAGAAGCCGGTCCAGGCGGCGTCCATCTCCTTCTTCTGGGAGAGGTCGGTGACGAAGATCTGTGCGGCGACGATCGCCTTGCGGTCTAGCCCGACCTCGCCGAGATAGCCCTCGATCTTGCCGAGGATGTTCTGGGTCTGGGGCCCCATCGATTGCGTGGTGTCATCGGCGATGACGCCGCCGACGAAGACGAGGTTGCCGGTCTCGACGATACGGTTCTGAATGGGCGTGCGGATGGAGCGCTTGATGGCCATGGGTGGTCTCCTGTGGTGAAACTCAGTGGGTGGTGGTGAAGCGGGCGATGTCGAGCCCGTCGATCGGCACGTTCGAGCGGCCGGTTGCGATGATCTCGGCCATGACGGCACCGGCGCCCGGTCCGAGCTGGAAGCCATGGGCCGAGAAGCCGAACTGGTGATAGACGCTGTCATGCTTGGCGCTCCTGCCGAAGACCGGCAGGTCATCCGGCATGCGCGCCTCGATGCCGGCCCAGGCGCGGACGATTGGCGCGCCGCGCATGATCGGGAAGAGATCCCAGACCGTGCCGGCGCTGATCGCGAGCTTGCGCCAGTCGAGCAGCGTGACGTTCTGGTCGCGCAAAGGCGTTCCGAGATGGCCGCCGCCGATCAGCACCGTGCCGTTGCCGAACTGCTTGAAGGAGAGTTTGCGCCCCCGCAGGATCACCACCGGCTTGATGAAAGCCGGCAATGGCGCGGTGATCATCAGCATCGGCGCGATGACCTCGAGCGGCACGGGTTCGCCGAGATCGGCGGCGATGCGGTCGGCCCAGGCGCCGGCTGCGTTGACGATGCGGGGTGCGAGGAAATCGCCGGCATCGGTGACGACGCGCCAGTTCGGCCCGTCCTGCTCCACCCTGGTCACGCGGACGCCTTCGCGAATGGTGGCGCCTAGGCTTTCGGCCTTGCGCTTGAAGGCCTGTGTCGCGCGCAAGGGAATCGCGGCGCCGTCGCGGCGCGAGATTACGCCGCCGGGACAGCTCTCGGAAACCGCGGGGACGATCTCGCGCAATTCCTTGGCGTCGATCATTTCCTCGTGGTGGAAGCCACGGAGCGTCAGGTCGGCGACGCGGGCGCGGCAGCCCTCCAGATCGGCCTCATCCTCGGCGACCAGCACCTGCCCGTCACTGGTAAAGCCGCAATCGTCGTCGACCAGCTCGGCGATGTTGTGCCAGATTGCCATCGACGTATTGGAAAGCGGGATCTCCGCGACATGGCGGGCGAGCTGACGCACGCCGCCGGCATTGACGCCGGAGGCGTGGCGGCCGGCATGGTCCTTCTCGATCAGGATGACCGAGAGCCCGCGCATCGCGCAGTGCATCGCGGTCGAGCAGCCATGGATGCCGCCGCCGATGACGATGACATCGGCGCTGCGACGCTCCGCACTCACCGGACGACCGCCTTCACCGAGGCCTCTGTCTGCGGCAGGGCTGCGAGTTCGGCCAGCGTCACCGGCTTGATCGGCGGGCGCAGGCGGTAATAGCCGGTCTCGGCCGGGGTGCTGCCGCGCGTTTCGGCGATCAATTCGACCACCGTCGGGCCGCAGAGGCGGCCCTGGCAGGGGCCCATGCCGCAGCGCAGGAAGGCTTTCATCTGGTTGGGGCCGGTGACGCCGAGGCGCCTGGCGGCATCGCGGACCTGACCGGCCGTGACCTCCTCGCAGCGGCAGATGATGGTCTCGTCCCTCGGCGGCGCCAGGAATTGCGGCGCCGGCTTGTAGAGCAGGTCGAGGAAGCGCCGGCCGCGCAGCTTCTTGTCCAGTTCGGTGCGGATCGGGGCTGCCTGCCGGTCACGCTCGGCTTCACTGAGCTTGCCGAGTCGGGACGCGGCGCCGAAGGCCGCGATCTCGCCGCGCAGGGCCGCGCTTTCCGCGCCGCCGATGCCGGCGCCGTCGCCGGCGATGGCGATGCCGGGCACGGTCGAGGCGAACCAGGCATCGACGCGCGGCACCCAGGCGTGCTGCTCGACATCGAAGTCATGGGCGCAGCCGGCCGCGTTGGAGAAATTGACGCTCGGGATCACGCCCTGATGCAGCAGGAGCGTATCGCAGGCGATGGTGCCGGTGCGGCCGCCCTGCTCGAACTGCACGGTCGCGAGCTTTCCGCTGCCGGTTGCGGTCAGGCTGGTGACGCCCGAGACGAAGCGCAGTTTGCGCCGCGCCGTCAGCATCAGCTTGAGGCCCTTGGCGAGATAGGGCGAGCGCAGGAAATCCGGGATGGCTCCGAGTGCCTTCGACCAGTTGCCCGATGGCGTCGTGTCGAGCACGGCGGCGATCTGGCAGCCTGCGGCTGCGAGCTGGCTCGCCAGCAAGTAGAGCAAAGGGCCGCAGCCGGCGATGACCGTGCGTCCGGACGGAATGGCGCCAGCGGATTTGAGCGCGATCTGGGCGGCGCCCGCCGTCATCACGCCGGGCAGGGTCCAGCCGGGAATCGGGAAGGGGCGCTCCTGCGCGCCAGTAGCCAGGATGACCTGTCGCGCTCCGATGATGCGGGCCTTGCCGTCGAGCGAGAGGCCGAGTTCGAAACTGCCGGGCGCGGCCTCGTCCGGGCCGATAGACCAGACGGTGCAGCGCGGGGCGTAAGCTGCCTGCGAGCGCTCGAACCGCGCGACGATGTCGGCGCCACGCCAGTAGTCCTCGCCGAGGATGGCGCGGTTCCTGACCGGCGTCGTGGTGACGGCGCGGTAGATCTGGCCGCCCGGTGCCGGGTTTTCGTCGGCCAGCAGCACGGAGAGGCCGAGTTCGGCAGCGCGTGCGGCGGCCGAGAGGCCGGCCGGGCCTGCGCCGACCACGACGAGGTCATAGCTCTCGGCGAGCTGTTCGATGCTGGCGATCGGAGTCATTCCGCGACCTCCGCGAGATGGCGGCGGCCATGCTGGGTTTCGATGCGCATGCCCTCGGCGAGGGGCACGAGGCAACCCTGCCTGTTGCCGATGCCGTCAATCACGACGAGACAGTCGAAGCAGACGCCCATCAGGCAATAGGGCGCGCGCGGCGTATCCGAGACCGGTGTTTCGCGGCAAGCGGTGATGCCGTTGACGAGCAGGGCGGCGGCGACGGTGTCGCCCGCGCGCGCCCTCATGGGCCGGCCATCGAAGGTGAAGCTCAGCTCACCGCCCGCGGCAAGGTCAGCTATGGGCCGGAACATGGAACCTCCGTGCGGTGAAGCTCGCGACGCTCTCCGGCAGGGTACCGGCGAGGATCGCGGGAGCGAGCGTCAGGACATGGTTGGCGGCGAGCGTCACGCCGGAATGGCAGGTGACGACGAAAGCGCCGGGGTGGCTTTCGGACTGGTCGTAGATCGGGAAGCCGTCGGGGCTCATCACGCGCAAGGCCGACCAGGTGCGGACCACGTTGAGGCCGGCGAGGCGCGGGAACATCTTCACGGCGCGTTCCGCCATGGTCGACAGGATCGGCTGGCCGACGACGGTGTCGAAGCCGCGATCCTCCTGGCTGTCGCCGATCATCACGCCGCCCTCGTCGGTCTGGCGGACCGTGACCATCGGGTTGTGCAGGAAGGGTTCGGTCTTCTCGGTGACGATGATCTGGCCCTTGCTCGGCTTCACCGGCGCATCGAGCCCGACCATCGGGGCGAGCCGCGCATTGCCGAGCCCGGCGCAGAGCACGACCTTGCCGGCGCGCATCTCGCCCCAGGGGCCGGTGATGGCGAAGCCACCGTCCTTCGGGACGATGTTTTCGACCGGGCTGTTCGGGCGGTAGTCGACGCCGCGCCGGACCGTCGCCTCGCGCAAAGCCCGGAACAGCTTCAGCGAATTCACATGGCCGTCGAGCGGGGAATAGAGCGACCCGACCACATCCTTCCCGATCGCGGGCAGGCGGCGCTTCGTCTCGGCATGGTCGAGCACCTCATAGGGGAAATCGGACAGCGGCCGGCTGTTGTGGAGGCGGCGCATCGCGTCGACGCGCTTGTCGAGTTCGTCCTGCGATAGGCAGAGCATGAAGCCGCCGGGCTGGCTATGGGCGACGTCGATCCCGGTCTCGCCGGCCAGCGAAGCGGCCAACTCGTGCCAGCTGTCGGCGGAGCGGCGCGACCAGAGCGCATAGTCGGGCATGCCGAAGCCCTTGGACTGGACCCAGACCAGCGCGAAATTGCCGCGCGAGGCCCGGAAGGCGGTGTCGCCCTCGTCGAGGATCGCGACCCTGGCGCCGTTGCGGGCGAGGCCGAGTGCGATGGCGCCGCCGACCACGCCGCCGCCGATCACGGCGACATCGGGTTCTTTGGTGATGGTGGACACTGGCGTCAGCCTTTTCCGGTTCCGACGAACAGCCGGTCGAGCCCGAACAGCCTGTCCAGCGCCAGCAGCAGGATGGCGGTCAGGGCGATCAGGCAGGCGGAGACGGCTGCGATGAGCGGGTCGATATTGTCCTGGATGTAGAGGAACATCCGGACGGGGAGCGTGGTGGTGGCGGGCGAGGCGATGAAGACGGTCATCGTCACCTCGTCGAAGGAGTTGATCGCGGCGAGCAGCCAGCCCGAGACGACGCCCGGCAGGATCAGCGGCAGCGTCACCCGGCGGAAGACGACGGCAGGGCTCGCGCCGAGCGAGATCGCGGCGTGCTCGATGCGGCGATCGATGCCGTAGGAGGCGGCGAGCACGAGGCGCAGGGCGAAAGGCAGGATCACGATGATATGGCTCAGCACCAGCCCGAGGAAGGTCCCGGAGAGGCCGATCTGCGTGAAGAAGCGCAGGAAGGCGATGCCCAGCACGACATGGGGGACCATCAATGGCGACATGAACAGGGCCGTCATCGCCTCGCGGCCGGGGAAGCGGTAGCGGACGATGGCGAGCGCGGCGGGGACCGCGAGGCCGATCGCAACGGTGGAGGAGAGGGCCGCGAGCCAGAGCGAGTCGCGGAAGGCGCGCAGGAACTCGGGATAATCGAGGATCGCCCTGAACCAGCGCAGGCTCCAGACCCGGCCGGGCAGCGAGAGATAGCCCTCCGGCGTGAAGGCGACGAGGCAGACCACGACCAGCGGCGCCAGCATGAAGACGACGAAGAGCGTGTGAAACAGGATGGCGAAGGGACCGTTGCGGCTCATGCGCGTGTTCCTTTCGCTTGGGTTGCCTCAGCCCTCATCCTGAGGAGCCGCGTAGCGGCGTCTCGAAGGATGCTCCAGTTTCCGCCAGCCTTCTGGACCATCCTTCGAGACGCGCCTGCGGAGCTCCTCAGGATGAGGGCTGCGGGAGGGGTGAGCGGAGTGAAGAGGCCGCTCATTCGAACACCTGTGAATAGCGACGCTCGACCAGCCGGTTGGCGCCGACGGTGAGGATCACCAGGGCTGCGAGCAGGAGCACGGCTACGGCGGCGCCGAGCGGCCAGTTCAGCGTGTTCAGGAACTCGTCATAGGCGAGCGTCGCCGCGACCTTGAGCCGCCTGCCGCCGATGATCGCGGGCGAGGCGAAGGCGCTGGCCGCCAGTGCGAAGACGATGATCGAGCCCGAGAGGATGCCCGGCACGATCTGCGGTAGGATCACGCGCCGCCAGATCGTCAGGCGGGAGGCGCCGAGCGAGAGCGCGGCGTTCTCGATCTGCGGATCGAGCCGCTGCAGCGAGGCCCAGACCGCGAGGATCATGAAGGGGATCAGCACATGGACGAGCGCGATCACCACGCCGGTCTCGGTGAACATGAATTCGAGCGGCTGGCCGATCAGGCCGAGCGCCATCAGCCCGCGGTTGACCAGCCCGTTCGAGCCGAGCAGCAGCGCCCAGCCGAGCGTGCGCGCCACGACCGAGACCAGCAGCGGCCCGAGGATCGCGAGCAGGCAGATGCCGCGCCAGGCCGGCGACATGCGGTTCAGGATATAGGCCTCGGGCACGCCGACCAGGATGGCGAACAGCGTCACCAGCACGGCGATGCGCAAGGTGCGCAGGAAGACTTCGAGGAAATAGCTGTCGCTGAAGATCTCGCGAAAATTCTTCAGCGTGAGCTCGGCAACGATGCCCTTGTACTGGCCCCAGTCGTAGAAGGCGAGCAGCACGGTCATGCCGAGCGGGATGATGACGAGGCCGAGGAAGACGGCGAGCGCGGGACCCGTCAGCCAGTAGGGCGTTGCGCGGGCGGAGGCGTCCGGGCTCATGAGCCTGAACCTTCTGCCAGCAGCGCGGCATCGCCCGCGCCGAAGCTCAGCGTCACGCTCTCGCCCTCGCCGGGAACGTGCGTGCCGTCATTGTGGCGGATCAGGGTGACCGGGCCGGCGGCGCTCTCTGCCGTCAGCAGCCAATGCGCGCCCTGGAAGACGCGCGAGGTGATGCGGGCGGTAAAGCCCGGTGCGCCCTCCGCCGCGAAGCCGAGGCGCTCGGGGCGGACGGCGATGCGCAGCGCGCCCGAGCGGGCGCCGGCGAGCGGCACGGAAAGGGTCTCGATCGCAACATGGCCGCTTCCGTCGCCGGTCGCGTTCAGGACATTGGTCTTGCCGAGAAAGTTCGCGACGAATGCCGTATCGGGATTGCCATAGACGGCATCCGGTGCGCCGATCTGCTCGACGCGGCCCTTGTTCATCACCACGATCCGGTCCGAGAGCGCCATCGCCTCATGCTGGTCATGGGTGACGAGGATCGTGGTGGTGCCGATCGAGCGCTGGATCTGGCGCAGCTCCCCTTGCATCTCCTCGCGCAGCTTGGCGTCGAGATTGGAGAGGGGCTCGTCGAGGAGGAGCAGCGACGGCCGTATGACCAGGGCGCGGGCCAATGCGACGCGCTGTTGCTGGCCGCCCGACATGCGGCGGGGATAGCGATCCTCGAAACCTTTGAGCCCGACCAGCGCCATGGCTTCCAGCGTGCGCTTCTCGCGCTCCGCCTTCTCGACGCCGCGCATCTCCAGGCCGAAGGCGATGTTCTGCGCGACCGTCATATGCGGGAAGAGCGCGTAGCTCTGGAAGACGATGCCGAGGCCGCGCTTGTTGGGCGCGACGCCGCCGAGATCGCCACCGTCAAGCAGGATGCGGCCGCGATCGACCGGCACGAAGCCGGCGATCATCTGCAGCGTCGTGGTCTTGCCGCAGCCGGAAGGGCCGAGCAGCGAGATGAACTCGCCGCGCGCGACCGAGAGGTCGAGCCCCTCGACGGCGACCGCGCTGCCGTAGGACTTGCCGAGGCCTTCGAGAACGAGATGGGACATGGGTTCCGCGCGCTTCGTAAGGGAGGCCGCCGAAACACCGCCGTCATCCCGAGCTTGACCCGGGATCCATTCCGGAGCGCTTCCGAAGAAGGGTCAGGCATGGATCCCGGATCTTCGCTTCGCTGCGTCCGGGATGACGGTGAGTTTCGAAGGCGGACTATGTTACCGCTCGACCTCGCGGTTCCAGCGCTTGGTCCATTCCTCGCGCTTGGCGTTGACGATGTCCCAGTCGACCGCCTTGAGCTTCTTGACCTCCTCGCCATAAGGCAGGCCCTTCTGCTCGTCCGCCGTCAGCGTGACCGTCATGTTCGCCGGGCCGAAGCCCGCGCCGGTCGCCATGACCTTCTGCACGGCGGGGGAGAGCATGTACTGGATGAAGGCGTTCGCCTCGGCCGCGTTCTTGGAGCCCTCTACGGGGCAGGCGGCGACGCCGAGGGCGAAGCTGCCTTCCTTCGGGTAGACGAAGGCGACGGGGAAGCCGGTATCGGCGAAGGCCTTGACGCGGCCCGAGCCCCAGACGCCGAGCGCGGCCTGGCCGCTCTGGAAGAGTTCGGTCATCTTCGCCGGCGAGGGTTCGTAGGCGACGATGTTCGGGTTGATCTCGTCCTTGAAGGCCTTGAAACCGGGCTCGATGTTGCTCTCGCCGCCGCCGGCGAGCTGCGCTTCCGCGATCAGGGCATGCAGGCCATAGGTGTTGTTGATCGGCGGGACGACGATCTTCTTGCCGTAAGCCTTCGACTTGAGGTCGCTCCAGGAGGTCGGCGCCGGCCATTTGTTCTCGGCGAAGACCTTGGTGTTGTAGAACAGGCCCGTCGCGACCAGGCCGAGCCCCACGCCCTTGTTGGACTTGAACTTCATCACCGGCGCGACGTCCTTGTAGACGGCGCCGTCGGTCAGGGTGCCGCAGAAGCCCAGCGCCACGGCCTGGTAGGCCGGGCCGTCATCGACGATCGCGACGTCGATCTGCTGGTTGCCCTTCTGCGCCTGCAGCTTGGCGAGCGTATCGGTCGAGTTGCCGGCGACATACTCGATCTTGACATTGGCCTGCTTCTCGAAGGCCGGGATGACCTCCTTGCGCATGGTCTGCTCGTAGGAGCCGCCATAGCCGGCGACATAAAGCGTCTTCTGCTGGGCGAAGGCGGCGGAGCCGGCGAGTGCGGTTCCGGTGACAAGAGCGAATGTAATGGCGAGCTTCACGGTATCCCCTCCTCGTTTTCGAGTGATGTCGTTAGGTTCGGGGCTGATCTGTAACTGGTCAAATCGAATGTTTCGTGCGAGCCATGCTGAAATGTTATGTCTGATGTGAGGCCCGGCCATGCTGAATCCGCGTCAGATCGAGGCGTTCCGCACGGTGATCGTCACCGGCGGCATCACGGCGGCCGCGCAGGCGCTGAACGTCACGCAGCCAGCGGTGACGCGCCTGATCCAGGACCTGCAATATGCGCTCGGCCTGCCGCTTTTCGTGAAGCGCGGGGCGCGGCTGGTCCCGACCAATGAGGCCTTGTCGCTCTATCGCGAGGTCGAGCGCCAGTTCGTCGGGCTGGAGCGCATCGAGAACGCCGCCCGCAACCTGCGCGAGGGGCGTGCCGGGTCGCTGCGCGTTGCGGCTCTGCCGGCCTTCAATGTCGGTTTCCTGCCGCGGATCGTCGGCAACTATCTCAGGCAGAAGCCGGGGCTGGATATCGCGCTCTACGGCAGCATCTCCTCGCAGGTCGTGGACTGGGTCACCTCGGGCTTCTGCGAGCTCGGCTTCGCCCAGATGCCGCTCGATTTCCCTGGGATCGACATCGAGATGCTGCCATCGATCCCGCAGGTCGCGGTCTTGCCGACGGGGCACAGGCTGACCGAGAAGGCCGAGCTCGCGCCCGAGGATTTCGCCGGGGAGCCGTTCGTCTCGCTGGAGCAATCGACACAGCTGCGCTATCGCATCGATGCGCTGTTCTCCGCCCATGGCGTAATGCGCTCGACGCGAATCGAGACGCCCCTGTCGATGATCGCCTGCGGGCTCGTCGCCGCGGGCGCCGGGGTGGCGGTGGTCGATCCCTTCACGGCAGAGGAATATCGCGGGCGCGGAATCGAAATCCGTCCGCTCAATCCATGCGTCGTTTTCGACATGGCGATCATCTGGGGAGCGGGCCGCTTCCGATCGGCCGTCGCGCTCGATTTCGCCGAGACGGTTCGCGCCGCCGTTCGCGACTTCGCCGGGCCGTCGCTGACTGAGGGTCCGGCCAGCGACCGGATGGCGATCGAAGTTCAATCGCCGAACTGATGGATCCAGCCGGTCTGGCGGGCGATGCAGCGCTCGCGCTCGTAGCCGGCGATCACGGTCTCCCGCGCGGCGCGGCGCAAGGGCCGCATCGCTGCTTGGTTCGACAGCGCTTCCTGGACGCGATCCGCCAGTGCTGTTTCGTCGTGGAAGGGGGTAAGCAGACCGTTGCCGCCGTCCCGGATCACTTCCGTGACTGGCTCGGTCGCGGAGCCGACGACGAGGCAGCCGCAGGCCATCGCCTCCAGCAGCGACCAGGACAGGACGAAGGGAACGCTGAGATAGACATGCACGGCCGAGATCTGGAACAGCCTGATCAACTGCTCATGCGGCAGCCAGGGGATATGGACGATGCGATCGCCCAGCCCGGTCTCAGTCAGCATCGCCTCGCGCCAGCTATTGCCGTCGGAGCGGGGCCGGCCATAGCCGGAGCCGTCGCCGCCGACCACGACGAAAAGCGCATCGGGCCGGCGGGCCGCGAGGCGGGCGGCGGCGCGCATGAATTCGGGATAGCCGCGATAGGGGTCGAGATCGCGCGCGACGAAGGTCACGACCGGCATGCCCGGCGCGAGCGCCCGCCCATCGGGCAGGACGAAGGCGGCCTTGGCATCGGGGCGGCAGAAGCGGGTATCGATGCCGTCATGGCAGATCGCGATGCGCTGGCGATAGGCCGCCGGATACTGCCGTCGCTGCCACTGCGTCGGCGCATAGGCCGCATCGAGCGTGTCGAGCGCGAGAAGCTGGGCGGCATTGCGCATGCGCACGCGCTGGCGGTCGGCCGCCGGAACGGGCTCGTCGATGCCGAAATCGAGGTCGGAATCCGTGCTGCGGTAGTAGTACTCGCAATAGCCGATCAGGCCTGCATCGGGCAGCGCATCACGGGCGAAGAGCATCCCGCCCCAGCCGATATGGCCGAGGACGACATCGGGCGGGTCGCTGCGCTTCAGGCGCTCCATCAGGCGCGTGACCGCCTCGCCGGTGCGCAGGTGATATTCGGTCGCCGCGAGCGCGGGATGCTGCGTGGTGCTCTCGTCGACCGTGTAGACGATCTGGCGAACGCCCGGCGCCTCCTGCGCCGGACGTTCGGTGATCAGCGTGACCTCGACGCCTTCCGCGACGAGGCTGTCGATCAAAGCAGCGAATTGACCAGATCCTGAGCGATGAACGAATAGGACATGCATGATGCGAGCAGCACTCCGCCGTAGCGGAGCGCGTCGTTCCACCACTGTTCGAGTTGGCGCAGGGTTTCGTGGGTCGTGTTCAGGTCGGTGTCGCGGTTGCTCTCCAGCCGCTGGCCGAACTGGCTGGCCTCGTCGAGCAGGCGCAGCCGCTCGCACAGCATCTGGCCCTTGAGCGAAAGCGAGATGCGCGCCTGCCTGCGGTCGCGCGGCGAGGCGCCGCGGTCGAGATAGCCGTTCTCGACAAGCTGCTTGAGATTATAGGAGGCGTTCGAGCCGCCGTAATGGCCGCGGTCGAGCAGATCGCGCACCGCGATCTCGCCTTGCCCGATCGTCATCAGCACCATCACTTGCGAGGGAGAGATGTCGTCGATGCCGAGCTTGGTCAGTTCAAGCCGGAGATAGTCGAGGAAGCGCCGGCTGACCCTCTCGATCACCCGCGCCAGATCAAAAGGGGAAATTCGACGATCGGGGACCTCTTCGAGGGCACCGGAACCATTCGCCGGATGGTGGCCGTTCAGGGAACTGCCTGTGAATTGCTCGCCGCCGTGCAATTTAAAGTGCATTCCTTACCCCATCTGATCGAAAATTAAACAATCCATCTCTTCTGCCTCCGATTTATGATTTGGAGCCTATAGGCAAAGCACATGCCATCTGCGTTAGCTAATAGATAAGATTGTAGTATTCGTATGATGTGTAGAAACTGTTTCGAATTTCAAAATTTCTCATAATTCAGCCTCATTTGCTTCCGTCTGAGTCGGTGAGCTACGCTTCTAATCTGTCATAATCTTGACACTCCCTCCATGTCTCGTTGCAGGGCCGATGACGGGTTTTCCCCGCAGCTTTTTCGGACAACGCATCTCAGTCTCGGAGCCTTGCATGCAGGCGGTGAAGCCGGCGCCCGACGCCCTGATCCGGAATCTCCAGCGCTCGTTCGTCGGCGGCCTGAGTTATGCGGGCTTCCTCAGTCTGTGCGTGAACCTGCTGCTGCTGACCGTGCCGCTCTTCATGATGCAGGTGCAGGACCGGGTGATCGTGAGCCGCAGCTATGACACGCTGACGATGCTCCTGGTGATCGCGGTCGGTGCGCTCGTGCTGTACGGCACGATCGAGTTCATCCGCTCGCTGACCTTCCAGGCGATGGCGAGCATCTTCGCGCGCAAGCTCAATTTGCCGGCTCTGCAGGCGGCCGTGAGCTCCTCGCTCGAGAAGGGCTCGGGTCAGGCGACACAGGCGATCCGCGATCTCAACGATATCCGCTTCTTCATCGCGAGCTCGGCCATCGCGACGCCGCTGGAGGCGGCCTGGTCGCCGATCTTCCTCGCCGTGCTCTTCGCGCTGCACCCGGTCTATGGGCTGGTCGGGCTCGCCTCGCTGGTCATCCTGCTGCTGCTCGGCGTGCTTTCGGACATGCTGACCCGGCGCGTCCTCAAGGAGGCGAACGAGGCCGGCGTCGCCAGCATCAATGAGGTCGGCGCGAGCCTGCGCCATGCCGAGACGATCGAGGCCATGGGCATGCTGCCGGCGCTCGCCCGGCGCTGGCGCGGCCAGCAACTGGCGATGATCGAGCAGCTCGACATGGGCACGCGGCGCGGCAAGTTCATCGCCGCCGTGACGCGCGCGTCGCGGATGACCATGCAGCTCGCGGTCTACGCGACCGGTGCCATCCTGATCATCCGCAACGAGGTCACGGCCGGCACGCTGATGGCGGCGAGCATCCTGCTCGGGCGGCTGCTCGCGCCGTTCGATTCGATGATCACCGACTGGCGGCAATGGGTTCTCGCCGCCGCCGCCTGGCAGCGCGTCCGCGATCTGGTGCTGAGCCGCAGCTCGCAGCGCCAGACCGTGCCGACCCCGCCCTGCCAGGGCGATCTCGTGGTCGACCGCGTGATCTACGCCCCGGCCGGGCAGG
Organism: Bosea sp. ANAM02; assembly: GCF_011764485.1. Taxonomy (NCBI): domain Bacteria; kingdom Pseudomonadati; phylum Pseudomonadota; class Alphaproteobacteria; order Hyphomicrobiales; family Alloboseaceae; genus Allobosea; species Allobosea sp. ANAM02. The sequence continues at coordinate 662,588 of NZ_AP022848.1, forward strand.
AGCAGACCGTCATCAAAAGCGTGTCGTTTTCGCTGCAGCCCGGCGAGGTTCTCGGCGTGGTCGGCCCCTCCGGCGCCGGCAAATCGACGCTGGCGCGCCTGCTCGTCGGGGTACTCCGGCCGAATGTCGGCGGCGTCTATCTCGACGGGCACAGCACCTATCTGTGGGAGCGCGGCTCCTTCGGCGCCATGGCGGGTTATCTCCCGCAATCGGTCTCGCTGCTGAACGGGACGATCGCCGAGAACATCGCCCGCATGCGCGAGCCCGATCCGCATGCGATCCTGGAGGCGGCGCGCATCGCCGGCGTCCACGAACTGATCGGCCGCCTGCCGCTCGGCTACGACACCAATGTCGCCGACAGCGATTTCAACCTCTCCGGCGGCCAGCGGCAGCGTATCGGCCTGGCCCGGGCGCTCTACGGCATGCCGCGGCTGATCGTGCTCGACGAGCCCAATGCCAATCTCGACGCCGAGGGCGAGCAGAGCCTGATCCGCGCGATCGCGGCGGCGCGCGAGAGCGGGGCCATCGTCGTGCTGATCGCGCATCGCCCTTCTGTGATGCAGGTCGTCGACAAGCTGCTGGTGCTGCGCGAGGGCCGCGTCCAGCAATTCGGCCCGCGCGGCGAGATCGCCGGCATGATCACGCCCGGCGGGCGGGTCGAGCTGGAGCCCGCCGCCAAGGCCCCCGCCGCAGCGGCCCCGGTTCGCGAGGTGAAGGCATGACCGGACGTTCCCTGATCAAGCGCCCCGAGCATTCGCTCACCGTGCAGGTTGAACCGGACATGCCCGAGGAGCGCATGCCGAGCCTGCGCAACCTCGTACTGGCCGGCGTCGCCGCGATCGGCGTCGGCTTCGGCGGATTCGGCGCCTGGGCGGTGACGGCGCGGCTCGACAATGCCGCCGTCGCGCCCGGCCTCGTCGCCGTCGACAGCAAGCGCAAGACAGTCAGCCATCTCGAAGGCGGCATCCTCAAGACCCTGCTCAAGGCGGAGGGCGAGCGTGTCGCGCGGGATGAGCCGCTGCTGCGCCTGGAGGATGCGCGCCAGCGCGCCGAACTGCAGCAATTGCAGGCCAAGCGCATCGGGCTCGAAGCCAAGCTCGCGCGCCTGCGGGCCGAGCAGACCGGGGCGGGCGAGATCACCTTTCCCGCCGATATCGCGCGTATGGATTCGCCGATCGCGCGCGAGGTGCTGCGGGCCGAGCAGGGCCTGTTCAAGTCCCGCGCCCAGGTTCATGACGGCAAGGTCCATATCCAGCAGCGCGTCATCGAGCAGCATCAGGCCGAGTCGGATGCGCTGAAGGCGCAGATCGACGCCACCACGCAGCAGCGTTCGCTGATCGACGAGGAGGCCAGGATCATGGCCGATCTCTACGAGAAGCGCTACGCCAAGCGCAGCCAGCTCGTCGAATTGCAGACCAAGCAGAGCGAATTGTCCGGCAAGGCCGGGGAGCTGACAGCGCGCAAGGCCAAGGCCGAGCAGGCGGTTGCCGGCGCCAATCTGGAGATCCTCTCGATCGGCCTCGAACGGCAGAACGATATCGGCGGCGAGATCCAGGAGGCCCAGCTCGCGCTCTCGGAGGTGACCGAGCGCATCGTCCAGGCCGAGGACGTGCTGCGCCGGCTGGTGGTGACCGCGCCGCAGGAAGGCGTCGTCGCCAATATCCGGATGCGCACCGCCGGCAGCGTGATCGCGGCCGGCGAAGCGATCCTCGACATCGTGCCGGAGCACGAGCCGCTGATCGTCGAGGCCAAGGTCGATCCGCGCGACATCGACGCGGTCAAGGTCGGTTCAGCGACCCGCGTGCGCCTGACCGCGTTCAACTCGCGCCTGCTGCCGCCCTTGCAGGCCAAGGTGAGCTATGTCGCGCCGGACCAGCTGATCGACGAGAAGACCGGCGCGCCCTATTTTGTGGTGCGGGCGGAGATCGATCCGGACAGCCTGCGCGACTACAAGGTCTCGCTGCATGCCGGCATGACCGCCGAGGTCATGATCGTGAACGGTGCCCGCCGCGCGGTCGATTACCTGCTCTCGCCGATCACCGACAGCTTCAACCGGGCGTTCCGCGAGGATTGAGCTTACGCGACGATCGAGCTGTGGCGATCGGGTCCGCCGCTTCAGGGTCGGTCACGCGGAATTATATTTCGAAATTGGAAGGATACCGCTTCGATTCTGAAAAGTATTTGATCGTAAAATAAAGACTAAAATATGTTGCGTCGCAAAATGATCACAATAAATCTCTTGCTGCATCGCATCCATTGAGCAATCTTCAATCGGTCGAGCGATGGCCTGAACTATCGACGGCTGTCGGAAACGTTCCTGGTCTTCCCGTTCCGCGGTGCGGCCGCTGAATGGTCCAGGTTCACCAGATCGCCCAGGAGGTGCCGTATGGCGACGATCGAAGGAAGTGCATTCGACGACTTTTTGATTGGGAGTCGTTTCAGTGACGTGATTCTCGCCGGAGCTGGCGACGATATCGTCAAGGGTGGAGATCAGGTCGATTCCCTGTTCGGCGAAGAGGGCGACGACACGCTGTTCGGCGAGAAGGGCAATGACGCCCTGTTCGGCGGCGAGGGTAACGATACCCTCTTCGGCGGGCTCGATGACGACGTCCTGTCCGGTGACGAGGGCAACGACGCCCTGTTCGGCGGCGAGGGCAACGACATCCTTTCCGGTGGCGTCGGCGATGACATCCTGCGCGGCAATGCCGGCGACGATGTCCTGATCGGCGGCGAGGGCAACGACATCCTGCAGGGCGGGCCGGGCGATGACATCCTCCAGGGTGGCGCCGGCAACGACGTCCTCCAGGGCGGCGAGGGCACCGATATCCTCTCCGGCGGCGCCGGCGACGACATTCTCCAGGGTGGCGCTGGCGACGACATGCTGTTCGGCGGTGCCGGCAACGACATCCTGCACGGCGGCGCCGGCAGCGACACCTTCGTCTTCGCCGGCGGTGGCGGCAACGATGTCGTGCTCGATTTCCATGCCGGCTCGGACATGCTGCAGATCGCGTCCGACATCAACGGCACCGGCATCGGCTCGGCGGAGGATGTCGCGGCGCGGGCCACCACCGTCGGCGGCAACACCGTCGTCGATCTCGGCAATGGCGACACGCTCACCCTTGTCGGCGTTTCCGCCGATGACGTTCAGGCCGATCCGAACTCCTACTTCACGGTCGCCTGATCCTGCTGCTGCCTCTCGTTCGGCCGCTGCGGCCGAACGAGAGGCTTGCAGCTCCCGGAGCGCGCACGCCCCCGGAAAGCTCCCCTCGCTTTCCGCAAGCGCTCCGGGATTCTCCGTGCCGCAGGAGCACCCCAATGCTTTCTCTCGCGCCCGTCGCGATGGCGACGACACCGCCGGCCCAGCTCGAACTCCACCGCCTCGGCGGTTCGGTCTTCCTGCTCTGCTGGACGCTCGAGGCGTCGCCCTTCGGCAGGCCTGCGATCGCACTCGCGGGCGGCGGCCGGCGCCTGCCTGCAGCTTCGATCTCGCTCGGCTTGCGTGACGGACGCGAGCGGCTCGCCGTCGCCTTCCGCTCGTCGGGCCATGATCATGTCGTCGCGACACTCAGCGATCACGGCCCGCAGGGCGAGGTGACAGCCGGCTTCGATCCGACGCTCGTCCACGGCCTTGCCGATCCAGCCGAAATCCTCAAGGACCTTGCACCGCAAGCGCGCCTGACTCTGGCCAACGCGCTGGTCCGCGCCTGGCCCCCGCTGTTCGGCCTCGCCGCGATTCCGAATTACCTGTCCTTCCTGCGCCAGTTGCTGCTGGCGCTCTTCCCCAAGCCGGTCGCGATGCAGCCGACCGCGGCGCTGGTCGAGGGGCAATGGCTGTTCGAGACGGCGGTGCCCGCCGAATTCGGCGCCTTGCAAGGCGTCGTCCGTCTCGATGGCGCGGGGCTGACGCGTCTGGCCCTCAAGGCCCGCCTCAGCGCGGCCGATCGCAGCGGCAAGCGCGAAGCGCATCTCGTACTGGACGCGCCGCCGAGCCGTGGCGGTGGGCTTCTCATCCTGCAAGGCGAGCGCTCGCTGGTCTTGCGCACGCTGCCCGGTCGGTTGTCCGCCCCTTCGCTCGGCCGGTGGTGGGCCGGAAAGGCGGCCAGCCGCGACGGGTTGCGCAACTGGGTGGTCGAGCAGCTTGCCGGATTGTCCGAGCAGGGCCGTCTGCTCGCGATCGAGATGCAGCGGCGCGTACCGCTCGCCGTGCAGCATGTTCGCCGCAGCGACGAGCTACCTGCCGCCGAACTCGACCTCGCGGTCTGCAACCGCGCCGGGCTGCTGATCGGCGGCTGGCTGCGCGATCCCGATGATCTGCTGGACGAGGTGCTGCTCCATCGCGGCCATGGCGAGCCGATCGCGATGCTCTCGCGTTTGCAGCGTTTTCCCGTGCGCCTGCCGGCCGGGGCCGATGGCGAGACGCGCCTCGCGACGGGCTTCGCCGGCTTCGCTCCGGATTACGCCGGTGGCGCGCCGGTGCTGCAGCCGCGCTGCGAGATCAAGCTCAGATCCGGGACGACGCTGACATTGCGCCCGCCGGTGCAGCCGGCCGATGCCGTGACGATCCGGGCGCGGGCGCTGGCGGCGATCCCGCCGCAATACCTGACCGCGGAGATGATCGAGACGACGCTCGCACCGATCCTCGCCGCCTGCCAGGAAGATCTGCGCGACAGCCGGCCGGAGCCTGCGGTCAAGACATTCGGGCAGCCGCTTGCGCGGCCCAAAGCCTCGGTCGTGATTCCGCTCTACCGCGTCTATGACTTCCTGCGCGTGCAGGTCGCGGCCTTCGCCGGCGACCCGTGGTTCACGGAGAATGCCGAGCTGATCTATGTGCTCGATTCACCCGAGCATGAGGGCGAGATCGCGCATCTCCTCGGCGGCCTGCATCTCGCCTATGGCCTGCCGATGCAGTTCGTCGCGATGCGACGCAATGGCGGCTTCTCGGCGGCCTGCAATGCCGGCGCCGCCGCGGCACGCGGCGAGGTGCTCGCGCTCGTCAATTCCGATGTGATCCCGACCGGCAATGGCTGGCTGGAAGGGCTGATCGCCAGGCTCGATCGCCGCGCGCGGGTCGGCGCCGTCGGTCCCAAGCTGCTCTATGACGACAACTCGCTGCAACATGCCGGCTTGTTCTTCAAGCGCGACAGCAAAGGCACCTGGCTCAACCATCATTACTTCAAGGGCATGCCCGGCAGCTATGCCCCGGCCAATATCGAGCGGCCCGTGCCCGGCGTCACCGGCGCCTGCATCGTGATGGCGCGCGATCTCTACGAGGAGCTCGGCGGTTTCGACGAGAGCTATGTGATCGGCGACTACGAGGACAGCGATCTGTGCCTCAAGATCAGGCGCGCCGGCTTCGGCATCCTCTACGTCCCGGATGTCGCGCTCTACCATCTCGAGCGGCAATCGATCGCGCGCAGCGTCGACTACACGCGCGGCGTCGCCTCCCAGCACAATGCCTGGCTGCAGTCGCAGCGCTGGGGCGCCCAGGTCGAGGCGCTGATGCAGGCCTTCGCGACCTCCGCGCCCGAGCTTGCCCTGCCGGCGCCGGCACCCGCCGAACCCGATCTTGTTCCCCGCTTCACCTTCAGGAGAGCGACCGCCGCATGACCGCCCTGAGACAGATCGCACCCGAGCCGGCTCCCGCGGAGGCTTCCGCCGGGCCCGAGCTCGACTGGCTCCTGGCCTCGCTGCAGAGCAACCGCTTCATGCCGCATCCGCCGGAAGATTCGATCTTCGTCGGCGATGGCGACTATCGCGCGATCGGCGCCGAGTTCCTCGGCCATTTCATCCGCATCGGTCGGCTCAAGCCGCATGAGCGCGTCTTCGATATCGGCTGCGGTATCGGCCGCATGGCGGTGCCATTGACGCAATATCTCGATCCCGAGCGCGGCAGCTATGACGGCGTCGACCCGGTGATGGAGGGCATCCTGTGGTGCGCCCGGACGATCACGCCGGCCTATCCGCGCTTCCGCTTCCAGCGGCTCGACATCGCCCACCCGCTCTATAATCCGCAAGGGTCGCTTCCGGGCATCGAGGTCCGCTTCGGCTTCGCCAATGGCAGCTTCGATTTCGTGACGATGACCTCCGTCGCGACGCATCTGCCACCCGAGGAACTGGTGGTCTACCTGCAGGAGGCGGCGCGCCTGCTGGCGCCGGGCGGGCGGCTCTTCCTCACCGCCTTCGCGATCGACGGCACCTCGACGGGTCAGGAGCGCCTCTCGTTCAAGCGCTGGCAGGACGGGCCGGGCTGGTACGCCATCGACGAGGCGCCGCTCGCGGCCGCCGGGATCGACAGCCGCTTCCTGCTGGAGCAGGCGGCTGAGGCCGGGCTCACCGTCGAGGCGATCAGGCCGGGGCATTGGCGCGGCATCAGCGCGGCGCATTACCAGGACCTGCTGATCGCGACGAAACCGGGGAGCAAGGCACCGGGAGGCGTGGCATGAGCCGGCGTATCCTCGTCGTCGCGCATAACCATCCGTCGCTGCATCCGGGCGGCACCGAGATCTTCGCTCATGATCTGACGCAAGCCTATCGCGAGCAGGGCTGCGAAGTTCTGTTCCTCGGCGCGACCAATGCGATGCATCGCGGCCCGCATCCGGGCACCGCGCTGCAGGCGATCGGCGAGGACGTGGTGCTGTGGAGCGCGCATTACGACCGCTTCCACATGAGCCAGATCGACCATTACGGCACTTTGCAGGATCTGGCGACGCTGCTGGAGGAGTTCCGGCCGGACGTGATCCATGTTCACCATCTCGTGCTGATCGGCGCGGAGTTCCTGACGCTGGCGCGACGGCTGCTGCCGCAGGCGGCGATCGTAATGACGCTGCACGACTATTACCCGATCTGCCACCATGACGGGCTGATGGTGCGGCCAGGCGACCGCCAGCGCTGCAAGGGCTCCTCGCCCTCGGCCTGCCATGGCTGCTTTCCCGAGATCGGCTCCGACCGCTTCCTGCTGCGCGAGCGCTTCATCAAGACGCATCTGGCGGCGGTGGACCGTTTCGTCGCCCCGAGCCGCTTCCTGCGCCAGCGCTATGTCGACTGGGGCCTGCCCGGTGAGCGGATCGCGGTCATCGCCAATGCCCGCCCGGTCCAGGAGGCCGCGCCACATCGGCAGGCGAGCGGCCGCCGCGCCAGCTTCGGCTATTTCGGCAATCTCAATCAGTGGAAGGGCGTGCTGCCGCTGCTGCAGGCGGCGCAATTGCTGCGCGCCTCCGGCGAGACCGAATTCTCCTTGCGCATCCATGGCGGCGCCCCGTTCCAGAGCGAGGCCTTCACGACCGCGCTCGATACAGCGCTCGCGGGAGCGGAGGGCGTCGTCACCCACTGCGGGCCCTATTCCCGTGACGAGGTGCCCGGTCTGATGGCCGAGGTCGACTGGGTGGTCATGCCCTCGATCTGGTGGGAGAACGCGCCGCTCGTCATCCAGGAAGCCTTCCAGCACCGCCGGCCGCCGATCGTCAGCGCCATCGGCGGCATGGCCGAGATGGTGCGCGACGAGATCGACGGGCTGCATGTCCGGCCGGGCGATCCGGCCGCGCTGGCCCGCATCCTTCGCCGGGCGATGGAGGAGGCCGGCCTCTGGCAGCGCCTCGTCCACGGCATTGCCGAGCAGCCGACGCTCGCCGACTGCGCCGACCGCCACCTCGCCCTCTTCGATGACCTCAAGCTCGCGGAGGCCGCATGACCACGGCTCAGCATCAGGACAATGAAGTCCGCCTGCCTAACGTCAACCCCGCCCGCCTGAACGGACGGGTCGATGCCCTCGACGGCAGCCGCCTGCATGGCTGGATCTGGGACGAGGCCCGTCCCGACGAGGCGGTCACCGTCAGGATCTCCCTGGACGGCAGGGTCATCGCGGAAACGAAGGCGGACCAGAGCCGAATCGACCTGCGCCGAAACGGCATCGGCGACGGCAAACATGCCTTCTCGATCGATCTCGACGAGACGCTGGTCGCTGCACGCACCCGGCTGACAGTCGTCGGCGTCTCCGCGGCGACCGGCGCGGAGCTGGAGCTGCGCCTGCCGGCTGCGGACGAGCTTGCTGCGGAGGCGGCGATCGCCGTGCCGCTGGCGCGCTTCTTCAACAAGGTCGAGCTGCTGATTGCGCTCAACCGGCGCGGCCAGCTCGCCCAGAAGGAGCTCAACGAGAAGCTCGACCGCATCGCGGCCAGGCTCGAAGAGAACCATGCTCTCGCCGAGGCGACCAAGGCGGAGACCGAGAGCCAGAGCGAGATCGTACGCCGGCTCGGCGAGCTCGACGTCTTTCAATTGCGCTTTGATGGCACCCTGCGCGGCTTCGACGAGCGGCTCGACGCGATCCGCAAGGAGGCGCGGGCACCGCTCAGGCAGGTCACCGTCATCCTCGGCTTCCTTTCGGCGCTCGCGGCGGTGATGTCCTTCGTCACGCTCGCGGTGACCTTGTGGGGAGGATGAAGCGATGAGCGAGGTCATCGTTCCCGAGAGGACCGCGATCGCGCAGGCGCCGACCGTCTCCTGGACGCCGCTCGGCGAGAACGCGATCCTCGTCCGCAGCCATTGCGACGCCATTCCGGCGAAGGTGCCGGTCGCAGTCGACGGCAACCCGCGCAACCGCGCCCAGACGATGGTGCTGAGCTGGCGCCGGCCCGGTGTCGAGCCTTCGGTGGCCACCGGCTTCCTCTGCCTCGCGCCGGCGCCCAGCGTCGACGATAGCGGCACCGGTGCATTGCTGATCGGCCGGCCCGGTCGGCCGCTGCGCCTGATCCTGGCGCCGAAGCCGCAATCGCTGCAGGCCTTTCTCTCCGAGCTCGCGGACGATGCTGGTCAGGCCTTCCCGAGCGTGGTCGATGGCCTGCTCGAAGTGCTGCTGACCGGCGCGCCGAATCCGCGTCGTCTGCGGGCCGTGGCGATGCTGTTGCAGACGGTCGCGCGGCCGGGCGGCTTCGTCGAGGTGATGGGCAGGCTCGACGATGTCGCGGGCTCGGGCGGTGGCATCTTCCTGCAGGGTTGGACCTCTCATTTCGCCGCCGGGCGGATGAAGCTGCTGATCTCGCATGGCGGCCTGTCTCCGGCCCATCTCGAAACCGGGACCTTCGAGCGTGACGATCTCGGCGAGGGCGCTCGCGGCTTCTTCGGCCTGCTTGAGGATTGCCACGCCCAGCATCCCGGCGAGATCGAGCGGCTCTATTTCCGCGGCAATGACGGCTGGCGCGCGCTCGAAGTCTATGAGCGCCATGTCCTGCTCGAGCCGATCACCGTGCCCGGCCATCTGCGCGACGGCCTGCAGCGCGGCACCGCCCCGCAGGTGACGGCCGACAAGCTGAAGCGCGCCTCGCAGCGCTTCGACGGGCGCGACACGGTCTGCCTGCTGGAGGAGCCGGTGCGGGCCGGCATCGACTCGGTCACGGTGGTCGAGGGCACCGGCGTCCTGATCATCGGCTGGCTGTTCGATCCCGAGCGTCGGGTCGGGGGGGTCTCGCTGCGCAGCGGCGGCCAATCGTGCGCCGTCGACCGCGTGTGGACGCGGGTGCAGCGCGCCGACGTTACGGCGGCCTTCATGGAGGATCCGCGCTTCGGCCCGGCCTTGGCCTCGCGCCGCAACAATCACGGCTTCATCGTCTTCGCGCCGAAGCTTCTGCCCGAGGCCGGCCAGCCGCTGCATCTCGCCTTCGAGGTGCAGGGCACGGGCCCCGCCTTCCTGCCGCTCGAACCCAATCGCGCCCCCGCTCGCCGCGCTCTGGAGCGGGTGCTCGGCCTGCTCGACGCGCGGTCCTCGACCGCGAGCGCGGTGGTCGAACGCCAGATCGCGCCGGCCTTGCAGGCGGCCGAGATCGCTCCGCCGCGCGCGGCGGAGACGCTCGATGTCGGGAGCTTCGATCCCGAAGCACCGCTCGGCCTCGTCATCGGGCTCGATCACCGGCATCGCGAGTTGTCGGCACTGTTCGCATTGCTCGCGATGGACCCGGAAGCGCGGCCCCTGCCGATCGTGCTCGCCGCGCCCTCCGAGAGCTTCGACCGCGTCGGTGCCGAAGCGCGACGGCTTGCCCGCTTCTACAGGCTCTCCATGCGTCTCGTGGCGGTGGAAGGCGTCGAGGATGCCTGTGATGCGCTGGAGGCGGGCGTGCGCGCCTGCCGCTTCAACACGGTCGCTTTGCTGTCGGGTGCCGCGCAGATCCGCATGCCCGGCTGGCTCGGCCGGCTGGAGCGGGCCTATCGCGCGCGCGGCGGCCAATGCGTCGCGAGCCCGACCCTGCTCTTCGAGGACGATTCCATCCGCTGGGCCGGCGCCTGGCTGGAAGGGGAGGGCGCGAGCCGGCGCATCGCCAACCGTTTCGTCGGCTATCCCCTGGAGGCGGTCGGCAATCTCGGCCCGATGGAGGTCGCGGCAGGGGCCAGCGAATGCTGCGTGCTGTCGCGCGCCGCCTTCATCGAGGTCGGCGGCTTCGCCCGCAATTATTTCACCACGGCGGAGAAGGGGCTCGATCTGTGCCTCAAGCTCCGGATGGCGGGTTCGCCCTCGCTCTGGGTGCCGGATGTCGAGGTCTATGCCGTCGACGATGCTGAGACCGCGGCGCCGCATGCCGGCGCGCTCGCCCAGCTCGCCGACCGCACCAGCTTCGACCGGCGCTGGGCGCTCGCCATCTCCAACATGAAAGGCTGAGGATGCGGGTTCTCGTGATATCGCACGGCCACCCTTCGCTCTCGCTCGGCGGGGCGGAAGTGGCCTCCTACAACCTGCACAAGGGCTTGCAGGCCGGCGAGGGCGTCGATTCCCATTTCCTCGCCCGTGTCGGCGCGCCGACACCGCGCCATGCCGGCACGGCCTTGATGAGCCTGCGCCAGCGCGGCGGCGAGTTGCTCTACTACGCCGAGGATTACGACCACTTCCTGATCTCGAACCGGGCGACGGAGGAGATCGAGCGCGATTTCGTGCGCGTGCTGCACGACCTGAAGCCGGACGTGGTGCATTTCCACCATTTCATTGGGCTCGGTCTCGAATGCCTGTTCGCGGTGCGCGATGCGCTACCGGACGCGCTGATCGTGGTGACCTTCCACGAGTATCTCTCGATCTGCCACCATCACGGCCAGATGGTGAAGACCGGAGCCTTCAAGCTCTGCTACCGGTCCTCTCCGACCGATTGCAATGCCTGCTTCCCGGATATTTCGCCGGCCCGCTTCCTGGCGCGCGAGACCTTCATCAAGGGCATGCTGGGGCTCGCCGACCATTTCGTCTCGCCGAGCCGCTTCCTCGTCGACCGCTATGTCGACTGGGGCCTCGCCGAGGAGCGTTTCTCGGTGATCGAGAACGGTATCGACGTCGCCGGCGCCGCGCCGCCGCGGCCATTGCCGGAAGGCAAGGGGCGGCGCTCGCGCTTCGCCTATTTCGGACAGCTCACGCCCTACAAGGGAGCGGACGTGCTGATCGATGCGGTGACGCGTATTCCCGAAAAGGTCTGGGGCGAGGATTCGATCCTGCTGGTCTATGGCGGCAATCTGGAGCGCCAGCCACAGGCCTATCAGGACAAGTTCGCGAGGCTCGTCGAGGCTGCCGGCCGCCGCGTGCGCTTCTGCGGCGCCTTCCAGAACCGCGAGATGCCGAACCTGATGCGCTCGGTCGACTGGATGGTGATGCCATCGGTCTGGTGGGAGAACTCGCCGATCGTGATCCAGGAGGCGTTCTTCCACGGCCGCCCGATCCTGGCGAGCAATCTCGGCGGCATGGCCGAGAAGATCACCGACGAGGTCGACGGCCTGCATTTCCGGCCCGGCAGCCCGGAAGACCTCGTCGACTGCATGACGCGCGCGCTGACCGAGCCCGGCCTTTGGGACCGCCTGCGCGGCGGCATCAGGCGGCCGCTGAGCCATCGCGAATGTGCGGGCACGCATCTGGACCTCTACCGCCGCTTGCTGGCGGAACGTCGCAAGCCTGCACCCGCCCGGCAGGACCCTGCCGCGATGATCGCCTGAAACCATAACGAGACAACAGGGGAGACCCAACCATGGCCCGCATCCTCGTCATCAGCCCCTCCGGGGAGGTCTATGACCACGACAATGTCCGCTGGTATCGCCATGCCGATCTGCAGAGCCATATCGAGCACTATCACAATATCGGCGACGCCTTCGTCTTCGACTCCTCGCTGAAGCTGCTCAACTTCGAAGCGATCGACGAGTTGCCGATCGACCGTGTCGATCCCGCGATGATCGACCGGCTCAATGCCGAATACGATTACGTCTTCCTGCGCGGCTCCAACTATGTCCATGCGCAGATGAACTGGGCCAAGGCGGCCGAGGTGCTGCGCCGGCTGAAGATTCCGGTGATCGCGTTCGGCATCGGCGCGCAGGCGCCGGTCAGCGGCAAACTTGAATTGAGCGAGGACACGAAGACCGTTCTCAAGCTCATCGCGGATTCGACCGCCTCGCTCGGGGTGCGCGGCACTTACTCCGCGGAGGTGCTGAATGACCTCGGCATCAGGAATGTCCGCATCATCGGCTGCCCGACGGCGTTCCGGAACAACGACCCCGATCTCGCCATCCGGCTGCCGCCGCTGGATCAGGTCAAGACAGCCGGCGTCACGCTGCGGCGCGAGGTCTCGAAGACCTATGCCCAGGACATCAAGCGCTACCTCACCTTCCACCGCTCGCTGGTGAAGGCGATGGCCGATCGGTTCGAGGTCACGCTGATGTCGCAGGGCGAGGTCGAGGAGAAGAAGCTCGCGCTCGGCACCATCGACCAGCAGGCACAGGCGATGACGGCGCTGCGCGCCAATGAGTGGGCCAATAGCTGGTATCTCGACGAGCAGGTCGAGCGCCTCTACCAGACCCGGATGTTCTATTCCGACGTGGTGGCGGAATATGAACGGCTGGTGCGCGGGCTCGACCTCGTGCTCGGCTACCGCCTGCACGGCAACCTGATGGCGCTCGCGAACGGCACGCCCTCGATCTACTTCACCTATGACAGCCGCACCGTCGAGTTCGCCGAGACCTTCAAGATCCCGAGCGTCGACGTCTTCGCCGGGCAGGACTTCCGGCTGGAAGACTACTGGGAGCAGGCGCGCTTCGACCGCTTCAACGCGGCCTACGGGCAGGTCTATCGCGCGATGAGTGCCTTCCTCAGCGAGAACAGGGTCGACCACAAGATGGTCAAGCCGGCTGCGGCTGCCCAGGAGGCGCCCGCGCCGGAACGGAAGGTGGCATGAAGGGCGCCCGCACCCTGCGCAGGGCGCTTTCGGCGGCCTGCCTGCTGCTGGCAGTGCCCGCGATGGCGCAGGACTATCGGCTCGAGCTCGCGCCCGGTGCGCAGGAAGAGACGGTGGTTTCGTGGGCGCGCGAGCGCTGCGAGCAATGGGATCTGCCGGATGCGCCGCTGCGCGCCTTCCGCGACGACAAGGGCGAGGTCGTCGCCTTCGCCAGCCATTACCGCAACCGCCCGCTGATTGGCCGCGACCTCGCCTCGATTCGCAAAAGCTGCGCGGTCTCGTTCGAGGCGAAGAACAGCGCCGATCCCAGCGCCTTCAGCGACAAAAGCTGGATCGCCGCGACCTGGACCGGTGACGGGCGCCATGTCGAGGCGCTGATCCATGCCGAATACCATGCCGACAAGCATCCCGGCGCCTGCCGCTTCAAGGAGGCGATGAGCTGCTGGTACAATGTCGTGACCGCCGCCCGCTCGAATGATGGCGGGCGCAGCTTCAGGACCGATGAGCCACGTCCGCTCGTTGCAGCGCCGCCCTACAGACAGGATGTCGGGCAGGGCCGGCATCGCGGCTTCTTCAATCCCTCGAACATCGTCGAGAAGGACGGTGCCTGGTACGCGCTGATCGCGACGACGGGCGGAGAGGGCCAGAAGAGCGGCGTCTGCCTGTTCCGCTCGACGGATATCAAGGACGCGACGGCGTGGCGCGCCTTCGACGGGCAGGATTTCACGATTCCCGCCGTCGATCCCTATCGCGACGACCTGAACAAGGCGCGGCCGTGCCAGCCGCTCCGACACTTGCCGACGACGGTCGGTTCGGTCACGCGGCATGAGGCGAGCGGGCAATGGCTCGCGATCTTCCATCTCGGCCCCGATCCGAAGCAGGGCATCACCGGCGGGCGCGTCGCCTATAGCTGGTCGAAGGACCTTGTGAGCTGGTCGCCGCTGGAGACGCTCGTCACGCATCCGACGATATGGAGCAAGGATTGCGCCGACCGCGACCGCTATGGCTACGGCGCCATCGCGGACCCGGCCTCGCCCTCGCGCAATTTCGAGACCACGGGCGACGAGCCCTTTCTGTTCATGACCAAGATGCATGTCGCCGACTGCAAGATCGGCCCGCAGCGCGATCTCGTCCGCATCAAGCTTCGCATCGTGAAGGACAACCCATGAATGCGCCCGCCCATCCGCTCCCGGCCAGCCAGGCCTTGCAGACCATGAAGATCCTGCGCGCGACCACGCAGGAGGTCGTCGTCCTCGTCGCCCGCGAACCCGGCGGGAGCTGGCCGTCGCTGCGCCTCATCCTCGACGGGCAGGACTATGCCACGATCCATCCGGGCGCGCTCGTTACCGGCGATGCGACCGTGGCCGAGATCGCCATCCCTCTGCCGGCCCTGCCGGAGACCCGTCTGCGCTCCATCGCGGTCGCGGATGCGCGCACCGGCGCGCTGGCGCCTGGCTCGGAACTGCGCCCGGTCTCGAAGACCAAGGCGCTGCGGGCGCTGGTGATCTATCCGGCGGGCGAGGTCTACGACCACGACAAGGTGCGCTGGTATCGCGCGCCGATGGAGAAGCTGCTCAGCGATTATTTCAATATCGGCGACATGATCGTCTACGACTCGACGCTGAAGCTCCTGGATTATGCGCATCTGGAGCCGATGAAGATCATGTCGCCGACGGATGCCGACATCGCGCGCTATGCCTCCGAATTCGATTTCGTCTTCGTGCGAGGCTCCAACTTCATCCACGAGAGCATGGAGTGGTTCCGCGCGGTCGAGGTTCTGGAGAAGGTGAAGCTGCCGGTCTACGCCATCGGCGTCGGCGCGCAGGCGAGCCAGAACCGCAAGATCGAACTCCCGGACGCTTCGAAGCGCTTCTGGTCGATCGTAGCCGAGCGTTCGGCCGCCATCGGGGTGCGCGGCGCCTTCAGCGCCGAGACGCTCCGGCAGAACGGCATCCGCAATGTCGAGGTGGTCGGCTGCCCCTCGATCTTCCGCACCCGCAACCGCGACCTCCAGATCCGCGTCCCCGATCAGCGCGAGATCCGCAAGGTCGCGTTCAGCCTGCGCCGCGAGGCCGACAAGAGCTATACCGCCGATCCCGAGGCCTATCTGCGCAACCAGAAGGCCGCCTTGCTCAAGGTCGATGCCCAAAGCGAGATGGTGATGTCCTCGCATGGCGAGCAGGAGGAGAAGGCGTTCTTCCTGCGCGATCCCACGGCCAAGGAGAAGGCCGTCGCCGAATTCACCCGCACCGGCTGGTGGAGCGGTGCGGACGATGCCGCGATGCGCCGGATCTACGAGAAGCAGCTCTTTTCCTTCTTCGACGTGGAGCATTACGACGCCTTCGCCCGTTCGCAGGACCTCGCGGTCGGCTACCGGGTCCATGGTGTGCTGCCGGCCGTGGCGCATGGCGTGCCGGGCGTGCTGGTCGCCTATGACACGCGCAGCCAGGAACTGGCCGAGACGTTGAAGATCCCGGTCGTGCCGGAGGCGGCGCTCGCCGAGGGCGGCTGGCGTGCGGTCTATCAGGAGGCGGCGCTGAACAGCCTCGCGAAGAGCTATGCCGGCTCCTACGACCGGATGCGCGGCTTCCTCGACCGGAACGGCATTCCCCACCGGATGTGAGGGCTGGCCCGGACCCATGAACGGCCCTCGCAGGGACGCGAAGGCGCTCCGGCTATCGGCTTCCACGAACCAGGAGACGATCATGAAGATCGAGTATGATGCGGGTACGGCCCTTTCGATCATGCGCGGCAATCCCGTGCGCGGCTGGACCTCGGGCAAGCCCGAGAAGATGGCCAAGGAGCGCCTGACCACCGGCGACTATGTGGCGGTGGAGCACAAGTCGAAGTTCCGGCTCGATCCGTCGGAGCCGATCTTCACCATGGGCTCCTGCTTCGCGCGCGAGGTCGAGAACATCCTGATGACGCGCGGACTGCCGCTGCTTCTCGAAGGCCATGGCGTGCCGGCCGAGCATTTCGAGAGCTGGGACGAGGAGAGCGGGCGCGGCGGCGGGGCCGATCGCGGCCAGCTCAGCCGGGGCGCGCTGAACAAGTACTCGGTGCGCTCGATGACGCATGAGATCAAGCGCGTCCTGCTCGGCGAAAGCTACCCGGACGAGGGGTTGATCGAGCTCGCGCCCGGGCAATGGTTCGATCCGCAGGCCAGCGGCCTCAGGCTGCTCGATCGCGAGACGGCGCTCGCCAACCGCCAGCGCCTCTCCGCCGCGACGGCGCAGATCAGGCAGGCGCGCGTCTGCTTCTTCACGCTCGGCCTGACCGAGACCTGGCTCGATGCCGAGACCGGCATCGCGATGAATGCCCATCCCGGCCCGGTCTGGCTGCAACGCATGCCGGAGCGCTTCCGCTTCGTCGATTACGGTTACGACGCGACGCTGGCCGACATGCTCGACATCATCGGGCTGATCCGCGAGCACTGCCATCCGGAGATGCGCTTCGTCGTCACGGT
This sequence comes from Bosea sp. ANAM02, assembly GCF_011764485.1. Taxonomy (NCBI): domain Bacteria; kingdom Pseudomonadati; phylum Pseudomonadota; class Alphaproteobacteria; order Hyphomicrobiales; family Alloboseaceae; genus Allobosea; species Allobosea sp. ANAM02. The sequence continues at coordinate 679,232 of NZ_AP022848.1, forward strand.
GTCGCCGGTGCCGTTCGGCGCGACCTTCAAGGATGCCGATGTCATCGTCGCCAACAGCGCCTCGAAATCGGTGTTGCGGGCGGTGGCGGAGGAATTGTTCCGCCGCTTCGACTTCGTCGACTACTTCCCGAGCTACGAGATCGTGCTCAATTCGCCGCGCAGGCTCGCCTTCCAGGACGATCAGCTCCATGTCGCGCGCGACATGGTCGGGCATGTGATGGAGACCTTCCAGAGCGCCTATCTCGCGCCGCAGGAGCAGCCGCAGGCGGCCTGAGCGCGACGGCAGACCCGGCGTCATTCGTATGGACGATGCCGGGCGCCGCGTTGGATGGGATGATGCGGGCCCATGAAGATCGTCCCGGCACCAGTCCTGCTTTGCCTGCTCGGGCAACCCGTTCAGGCCGAAGACCTATTCGTGACCTGCGATAACGGCATCCGCTGCTTCCGGGCGCCGTGTCCGGCCCGCGACGTCCTGCTGCTGCCGTCCAACCGCCGCCTGCCGAATCGGGAGGCCTCGCTCGAGCGGCTGACGGTCGCCGAGCGCAAGCGGGTGGCGGATGTCAGCGGCAGCTATTACGGCACGATCGTCTTCGCCGGCGAGATCGACGAGAGCCGCAGGCCGCCGGTAACCGCGACGCGCATCGTCCGCGACGCGACGAAGGCTGAAGCTGCTCTTTGTCGAAAACGTCCCTAGACGGCGGTCACGGGTCGCGGCCGAGCAGCGAACGGTGCCAGCTCAGCGAAAGCGTGCGGGCGAGTTCGTCATCGCCGAGGCCGATGGCAAGGCCGCGGGCGAATATCTCGTGCAGCAGCTTGTCGACCATCGCGACGCACGCCAACGCTGTCGCGAGGCGTTGCACAACCGGTTGCGCCGCAAGCGCAGGTTCCGCATGCTCGGCTGCGCGCAAGACCCGACGAGCGAAGGCGAGATTTGCATTGAGGCCGATCGCCGCGAACTCGTCGAGTTCGTCGGCAAGCTGCCCCTGGCAGCGCATCAGGCCGATATTCCGGCGGTAGAGGTCGATATAGTAGAGATGGCCGATGACGAGGCGCTCGTAAAAGCTCTGGCCAGGCTGGCGCTGCGGCCTGTGGGCGCGGATCGCCTCCATGAAGGCGGTCAGCACGTCATGCGCCACGCCGCGCTTGTCCTTCCAATGCAAGTAGAAGGTGCCGTGGGCGAAATCGGCGCGCTTGCAGATATCGGCTACCTTGAGCCCGCCGAAGCCTGAATCCTGGATCAGCTCCGCTGCCGCAATCATCAGCCGCCGCCGGGTCATCTCCGAACGCGACAGTTTCGGCGCGGTTTCCAGTTCGGCGCGCATGGCCTCTGGCAGGCTGAAGCCGGAGGTCGCGTCTCCTGTCGCGCCTGAACCGGCGGTTGCGCTCACTGCCGTTTTGGCCGCTTCGACAGCTTCTCTGGTCTTCTTTGCGGATGGATGGCCGCTTGACACGTCTCGTCTCCGATTCACATACTGACATTGATATCAGTTTCAGGATCGTGATGCACCCATCTCTAGCACATCGCGGCGCGAAAGGGCTGCAGGCTGCCGCAGGCGGGGCGCCGATCTCGTTTGCGGGGATCACGAAACGCTACGGCCCGGTCGAGGCGCTCCGGGAGTTCTCGCTGGATATCGCGGGCGGGGAGTTCGTCACCTTTCTCGGCCCGTCCGGCTCCGGCAAGACGACGGCGCTCAACATTCTCGCCGGCTTCATCGAGCCCAGTGCCGGCGACGTGCTGATCGACGGCGTCTCGATCACCCGACTGGCGACCGAGAAACGCAATGTCGGCATGGTCTTCCAGAGCTATTCGCTGTTCCCGCATATGGATGTTCGAGACAATGTAGCCTTCCCGCTGCGGATGCGCGGCGTGCCGAGGGCGGAGCGTCATGCGCGGGCCGAGCAGGCCTTGGCGATGGTTCGGCTCGCAGGCTTCGGCGGGCGCAAGCCGCATGAACTCTCCGGCGGGCAGCGCCAGCGCGTCGCCTGTGCCCGCGCCATCGTCTTCGAGCCGCGCGTGCTGCTGATGGACGAGCCGCTTGGCGCGCTCGACCTCAAGCTTCGCGAAGCGATGCAGGATGAGATCAAGGAGGTGCAGCGCCGGATTGGCTGCACGGTGATCTATGTCACGCATGACCAGGGCGAGGCGCTCGCCATGTCCGACCGGATCGTGGTGATGAGCGAGGGGCGGATCGAGCAGATCGGCACGCCGGCCGCCGTCTATGACAGCCCGAGCAACGCCTTCGTCGCGCAATTCGTCGGCGAGACCAATTTCCTGCCGGCCGAGCTGAGCGGTGGGCGGCTCGCCTTCGCGGGAGCAGAAGCCCCGGCGCCGGCGCGCCTGCCGGAAGGCTGGCGCGGGCGGGTGGCCTTGCGGCCGGAGCATTTCACAAGGGTTTCGGAGACCGGGGCTACGCTTGCGCTTGCCGGGCGGATCGGCGACGTCGCCTTCCATGGCGGCAGCTATCGCTATGTTGTCGAGACGGAGAAGGCCGGGCGCGTGATCGTGCAGGAGCAGCGCCGCCATGGCAGCGACGGCCCGGTCGTCGGCGCTCCCGTGACGCTCGGGTTCAGCCTGGAAAGGGCCGCGTTCCTCGACGGCTGACGATCGATTCCACGACACAACAAGGGGAAGGGAACGAACGATGACCGCAATGACGAGACGTGACATGGGTCGCCTGGCGCTGGGTGGCGCGGCGCTCACCGCTATGGGCACCAGCGCTCGCGCGCAGGCCGTGACGATCACCGTCAACGGTTCGGGCGGCAGCCTCGCCAAGTCGCTGGAGCGTATCTACGAGAAGCCCTTCACGGCCGAGACCGGCATCGGGGTTCGCGCCACCGCGCCCGTCTCGCTCGCCAAGCTCAAGGCGATGGTCGAGACCGGCAACATGGAATGGGACCTGACCGAGATGGGCGGGGCCGATATGATCGAGGCCGTGAAGAATGGCTGGTTGACCGAAATCGATTGGTCGATCGTCGATCCCGACAACAAGCTGCCGCCGATCGCCCGCCAGAAATACGGCATGGTCACCTCGACCTTCTCGACGGTGATCGCCTACCGAACCGACAAGTTCGGCGGCAAGGCGCCGAAATCCTGGGCCGATTTCTGGGATGTGAAGAGCTTCCCGGGGCCGCGCGCCCTGCAGGATTCCCCGGTGCAGAACCTCGAATTCGCGCTGCTGGCCGACGGCGTGCCGGCCGACAAGCTCTACCCGCTCGATGTCGAGCGCGCCTTCAAGAAGCTCGACCAGATCAAGCGCCATGTCGCGGCCTGGTGGACGACCGGTGCCCAGCAGGTCCAGCTCCTCGTCGATGGCGAGGCAGTGATGGGCACGGTCTGGAACGGGCGCGTGCCGCCGCTCAAGAAGGAGGGCAAGCCGGTCGACATCATCTGGAACGGCGGGGCGCTGCAGCTCTCCTACTGGGCGGTGCCGAAAGGGGCCAAGCACCCGAAGGAGGCGATGCGTTACATGAAATCGCGGCTCGATCCCGACAAGGGCGTCCAGCTCCTGCAGGATTCGCCCTATCCCGGCTTCGCGCCCGGCCTGATCGAGAAGGTCTCGCCCGATCTCGCTAAAATCCTGCCGATACACCCTGACAATGTGGCGGTGCAGTACTCCTTCAACCCGGAATACTGGAGCGAGCACCGGCCGAAACTGACCGAGCGCTGGGCCGCCTGGCTGCTGAGCTGAAGCGAGCGACTGGCCGGGGACAGGGAACGTGCTCAGGAAATCGATGGTGGCGCCGCTTCTGGCCGCGCCGCTCCTGCTGCTCTTCGCGATCTTCTTCGTGGTCCCATTCATCGAGATCATGCGGGTCTCGTTTGCGGGCAAGAGCGGGGCATGGGCCGGCGTCAGCTGGCTGATGTCATCGCCGGTCTTCGCTGTGGTTTTCATGAACACGCTGAAGCTCGCGCTGAGCGTGACGCTGATCTGCCTCGTCCTCGGCTATCCCGCCGCCTGCTTCATCGCGGGCCAGCCGGCCTCGCGGCGCGGCATCTATCTCGCGCTGGTGCTGCTGCCGTTCTGGACCAGCGTGCTCGTGCGCACCTACACATGGTCGCTGGTGCTCGGGCGCGAGGGGCTGCTGAATGCCTCGCTGATCTGGCTCGGGATCACCTCCGAGCCCCAGCGCTTCCTATTCACGCCGCTCGCCGTGCATCTCGGCATGGTGCAGATCCTGCTGCCGGTCGCGATCCTGACCCTGGTCGGCGTGATGACCGAGCTCGATGCGGGGCTGGTCCGGGCGGCGCGCGTGCTCGGTGCCTCGCCCTGGCGCGCCTTCTGGCATGTCTACCTGCCGATGACGAAGCCCGGCATCGTCGCCGCGGCGATGCTGCTCTTCATCCTCTCGCTCGGCTTCTACATCACGCCGGCGCTGCTCGGCGGACCGCGCCACCGCACCATCGCCAACCTGATCGACCTCCAGGTCCACCAGATGAACGACTGGACGGCGGCCTCGGCCATGGCGCTCGTGCTGCTGGCGACCACGATCGCCGCGGTCGCGCTGCTGCGCTGGCTGGTGCCGGAGCGCAATCTCTACGGAGGCGCGCGATGAGCCCCCGTATCGTCCGCATCGCGCTCGGCCTCTGGTTCTGCGCGGTCGTGTTCTTCCTGCTGTTTCCGCTGGTCTTCCTGATCCCGCTCTCCTTCAACGAGTCGGAGATCCTGAGCTTTCCGCCGAGCGCCTGGTCCCTGCGCTGGTATCGCGTGCTCTTCACCGATGCGTCCTGGAGCGGGGCGCTCTGGCTCAGCGTCAAGATCGGTGTGCTGGTGACGATCCTCTCGGTCGCTATCGGCACCGCGAGCGCGCTGGCGATCGTGCGCCATCGCCTGCCGGGCGCCGGGCTGCTCTACGGGCTGGCGATCGCGCCGTTGATCGTGCCGGGCATCGTCATCGCGCTCGGCATGTTCATGCTGTTCGCGCGGTTGAAATGGCTGGAGAGCCTGACCACGCTGGTCCTCGCCCATACGGTCGTGGCGGTGCCCTATGTCATCGTCGTGGTCAGCGCTGCCCTGCGCAATCTCGACGAGACGATCGAGCGTGCGGCGCGCGTGCTCGGCGCCGGTCCGTGGCGGAGCTTCCTGCTGGTCACGTTGCCGGCGCTGAGGCCCGCGATCCTCGCCGGAGCGATGTTCGCCTTCTTCGCTTCCTTCGACGACCTGATCATCACGCTCTTCGTTTCCGGGGCGATCGAGACCCTGCCGCTCCGGATCTGGAACGACCTCAATCTCAGGCTCGACCCGACCGTCGCCGCCGCTGCCTGCGTGATGGTGGCGATGTCGATGGTCGGGCTCGGCATCGCGGAAATTGCACGCAGCGCCGGATTGCGCCGGCTCAGGACGGAACAGACCGATGGATAGGGAATTGCAGGAAGCCGCGGATTTGCGCGCGCTGATCGAGGCCGAGCCGTTCCCGCGCAATCTCGCGGCCTTCATCGAGGCTTGCGCGGCGGAGATGGGTGATGCCCCGGCGGCGAATTTCTTCGAGGCCGGCATCACCATCAGCTATCGCGAGCTTGCCGAGAAGACGCGCGCGCTCGCAGCGGGACTTGCGGCGCGCGGCATCGGCTTCGGCGACCGCGTCGGCGTGATGCTGCCGAATATCCCGGCCTTTCCGCTGACCTGGCTGGCGCTGGCGCGGATCGGCGCGATCATGGTGCCGGTCAATGTCCGTTATACCCCGCGCGAGGTCGCCTATGTGCTGACCGATAGCGGCGCCGGGACGATCGTGATCGAGGCCGGCGTGCTCGCCGAGATCGCGGAGGCGCCCGAGGTCAGGAATCTCGCGGCTTTCGCCAGGCCGATCGTCGTCGGCGGCGCGGGCGACTGGGAAAAGCTGGCGGCGACCTCGGCGACGGATTTCGTGCCGGAACGGGAGCCCGAGCTCGATGATCTCATCAATATCCAGTACACTTCGGGCACGACCGGCTTTCCCAAGGGCTGCATGCTCAGCCACCGCTACTGGCTGACGCTCGGCCGGGTCGCGGCGATGCGGGCCAACGGCATCGTCAAGCATGTCATCGCGGCCCAGCCCTTCTACTACATGGACCCGCAATGGCTGCTGCTGATGGCGATGCGCCTGAAGGGCACGCTCTTCGTCGCGGCCAAGGCCTCGGGGACCAATTTCCTCGACTGGGTCCGGCGCTACGGCATCGAATACTGCATCTTCCCGCAGATCGTCCTGAAGCAGGTGCCACGACCGGATGACCGCGATATCCCGCTGAAGATGGTCTCGGTCTTCGGTCTGCGGAAGAACATGCATGCCGAACTGGAAGCGCGCTTCGACGTGGTGGCGCGCGAGAGCTTCGGTATGACCGAGGTCGGCTCGGCCCTGTTCACGCCCTATGGCGCGACCTCGATGGTCGGTTCCGGCACCTGCGGCATCGCCTCGCCCTTCCGCGAAGCGAGCGTTCGCGACGAGGGGGGCAACGAAGTCCCTGCCGGCGAGATCGGTGAATTGTGGATCCGCGGCCCCGGCATCCTGCAGGGCTACTGGAACAAGCCCGAAGCCAATGCCGACAGTTTTCGCGAGGGCGGCTGGTTCCGCACCGGCGACCTGTTCCGGCGCGACGCGCGCGGCTTCCACTATATCGTCGGGCGGATCAAGGACATGATCCGCCGCTCGGGTGAGAACATCGCGGCGCGCGAGGTCGAGGCGGTGATGCTCGGCTGGCAGGATATCCTCGAAGCCGCCGCCATTCCGGTTCCCGATATCGATCGCGGACAGGAGGTGAAGGCCTGTATCGTGCTGAAGCCGGGCGTCGCGGCCGATGCCTTCGATGTCGATGGCTTCTTCGCGCATTGCAGCGCGCATCTCGCGCCGTTCAAGGTGCCGCGTTTCCTCGAGTTCCGCGCGAGCTTGCCGAAAACTCCGTCCGAGAAGGTCGCCAAGCACCTCATCGTCGCCGAGCGCGAGGATTTGCGCGCTGGCGCTTATGACCGCCTGTACCGCGGCTGGCTCGCCGCCTGACCCGCTTCCGTTTCGCGTTTCCGCGCCGAAGGAGAACCGCCTTGCCGCTTCGCTACGAAAAGGACGGCGATATCGCCGTTTTCACCATCGAGAACGGGTCGGTGAACCCGACCAATCCGCTTATCCACAAAGAGCTTTTCCTCGCGCTGAAGGATTTTCTGGCGGATACCTCAATCCGCTGCGGCATCCTGACCGGGGCGGGCGAGCGCGGCTTCTGCGCCGGGGACGACATCAAGACCCCTTACAAGCGCGGCACGACCTCGCGCGACGAGCTCGCCGACCATCTCTGGCCGCATAATGGCGAGGGCGAGACGCCGCATGACTTCTCCTGGTCGCGCGACGTGCTCGCGCTGGAGCGCTTCAAGCCGATCATCGGTGCGGTCAACGGTTGGTGCCTGGGACAGGGCATGATCTACCTGCTCTCGCTGACCGATATCCGGATCGCCTCGACCAACGCGAAATTCGGCTTCCCTGAGGTGGCCTATGGCATGGGGGGCGCCGGCGGCACCTCTCGGCTCGGCCTGCAGCTCCCGCATACGGTCGCGATGTGGATGCTACTGACGGGCGAGCCGATGGAGGCCGAGGAGGCGCTGTCGCACCGCCTCGTCAACAAGGTCGTGGCGCCGGATGCCCTAATGGCGACGGCGCGCGAGATCGCCGGCAAGATCGCGCGCCATCCGGCGGAGGCCATCCGCGTCGAGATGGAGGCCTATTACCGCGGGCGCGAATTGTCGCGCGCCGATGCGCTCGCCTTCACCAAGCATCTCTACCGGGTGCAGCGCATGGGCCTGCGCGAGGAGCCGGTCCAGCCGGAGAACTTTCTCTACCGGCAAGGCTGAGGCGCACGCTACTCGTAGCGCGCTTCCAGCCGGCGGTCGAACCACAGGGCCGCGAGCGTGCAGAGCGCGCCGGAGAGCAGGTAGAGCCCGACCCAGGCGAGACCGAAGCCGCTCGACAGCGTCAGCGCGACCAGCGGGGCGAAGCCGGCGCCGATCAGCCAGGCGAAGTCCGAAGTCAGCGCCGCACCGGTATAGCGATATGGCGCTTTGAAGCTGGAGGCGACCGCGCCGGCGGCCTGGCCGTAGGCGAGGCCCAGCAGGCCGAAGCCGATGATCACGTAGATCGTCTGGCCCGCCAGGCTGTCGCCGAAGAGGAGCGGCGCGACGATGCTCGACAGGCTGAACAGCGCGATCATCCCGCCCGAGAGCAGCAGCGTGTTGCGGCGGCCGATCTGGTCGGCGATCAGGCCGGAGGTGACGATCGCGCCGGCGCCGACCACGCCGCCGGCGGCCTGCACCAGCAGGAATTCCGAGACCGAGCGGTCGGTGAAGAGGTTGATCCAGCTCACCGGGAAGATGGTGACGAGGTGGAAGAGCGCGAAGCTCGCCAATGGCACGAAGGCGCCGAGGACAAGGGTCCGGCCATGGACGCGGACGAGCTCGAAGACCGGGACCGGCATCAATTCGCGGGTTTGCAGCAACTCGGCGAATTCATGGGTCGCGACCATGCGCAGCCGCGCGAAGAGCGCGACGACATTGATCGTCAGCGCGACGAAGAACGGATAGCGCCAGCCCCAGCCCAGGAAATCCTGCTTGGAGAGCGCGCCCTCGAAATAGGCGAAGAGGCCGGCGGCGAGAATGAAGCCGAAGGGCGCGCCGAGCTGCGGCAGCATCGCATACCAGCCGCGGCGGTTCGGAGGGGCGTTGAGCGCGAGCAGGGATGACAGCCCGTCCCAGGCGCCGCCGAGCGCGATGCCCTGCAGCAGGCGGAAGCCGGCGAGGATGACGATCGACCAGATCCCGATGGTGGCATGGCCGGGCAGGAAGGCGACGCCCGCGGTCGATCCGCCGAGCAGGAAGAGAGCGACTGTGAGCTTGGTCGCGCGGCCGTACTGACGATCGATGGCGAAGAACAGCACCGAGCCGATCGGGCGGGTAATGAAGGCTAGCGCGAAGATGCCGAAGGCGTAGAGAGTGCCCGTCAGGCGGTCCGCGAAGGGAAAGACGAGTTCGGGAAAGACCAGGACGCAGCCGAGGCCGAAGACGAAGAAATCGAAATACTCCGAGGTTCGGCCGATGATGACGCCGAGCGCGATATCGGCCGGCGAGACGTGGTCGCGGCCATGATCGTCCGTCGGATGCCTCGATGAATGGCTCGCCGCGTCAGCGCTCATGACCGCGAATTCCTCGCTGGCAGACAGGTTGGGGAGGCAGGCCGGCAGGACCGGACTTGCCCGCACCTCATGCAAATGGATACGGTGGATAGAAGCTACCCGTCAAACCATCGCAATGGGACAGATTGTCCGATGTGCGCTGCGAAGGAATGGGAATAGAGAACGGCTGTTCCCGGATCAGGGAGGTCTCGAGTCTCTTGAGAATCTTTCGAATTCTACCGCTTCTGCCGTTATTCGCGCTGCTCGGCGGCTGCCAGATGGTGCTGCTCGGCCCCTCCGGCGATGTCGCCCTGCAGCAGCGCAACCTGCTGCTCGCCTCCACCGCGCTGATGCTGCTCGTCATCGTGCCGGTGATGGCGCTGACGATCTTCTTCGCCTGGCGCTACCGCGCCTCCGCCAAGGCGAGCTACGATCCGGACTGGAACCATTCGCTGCCGCTGGAGGTGGTGATCTGGTCGGTGCCGCTGCTGATCATCGTCGTGATCGGCGCCATGACCTGGATGGGCACGCATCTGCTCGACCCCTACCGCCCGCTCGACCGCATCAGCGCCGGCAAGCCGGTGGTCGAGGCCAAGGCCGGCGGCAACGGCGCCCGCAAGGAGCCGCTCGTCATCCAGGTCGTCGCGCTCGACTGGAAATGGCTGTTCCTCTACCCGGCGCAGGGCATCGCCTCGCTGAACGAAGTGGTGGCCCCCGTCGACCAGCCGATCGAGTTCCGCATCACCTCCTCCTCGGTGATGAATTCGCTCTTCATTCCCGCGCTCGCCGGCCAGATCTATGCGATGCCCGGCATGCAGACCAGGCTCAATGCCGTCATCAACCATGCCGGCGAGTTCGAGGGCTTCTCGGCCAACTACAGCGGGGCGGGCTTCTCCGACATGCGCTTCCGCTTCCGCGGGGTCGACGACAAGGCCTTCGGCGACTGGGTGCAGGGCGCGCTCCGCGACGGCAGTACGCTCGGACGCGGGGAGTATCTCGTGCTGGAGCGGCCGAGCGAACGCGAGCCGGTCCGCTACTTCCGCGACATCCCGTCCGATCTCTTCAGCGCCGTGCTCAACATGTGCGTCGATCGGGCCAAGATGTGCACGCGCGACATGATGGCGCTGGACGCCAAGGGCGGCGGCGGCAGGGAAGGCATCCATATCGTCGCGCAGCTCGAATACGACAAGAGCGTGCGCCGCGGTGGGCAGCCGATGCCGCCGCGCCCCTTCGTGACGGCGATCTGCACGCCGACCGATGTCTACGGCACCGCGGGCGTCACCGCCCGCGTCGCCAACTGAGGCGAGCGAGCGATGACCTATCCCGACTGGTGGAAGCTGATCTTCGGGCGCTTCACCCTCGAGGCGATCCCCTATCATGAGCCGATCCTGATCGGCACCTTCGCGGCAGTCCTCCTCGGCGGCCTCGCCCTCGTCGCTCTCGTGACCCGCTACAAGCTCTGGGGCTATCTCTGGCATGAGTGGTTCACCAGCGTGGACCACAAGAAGATCGGGATCATGTACATGATCCTCGGCGTGATCATGCTGCTGCGCGGTTTCGCCGATGCGCTGATGATGCGCGGACAGCAGGCGATCGCCTTTGCCGGCAACGATGGCTATCTGCCGCCGCATCATTACGACCAGATCTTCACGGCCCATGGCGTGATCATGATCTTCTTCGTGGCGATGCCCTTCGTCACCGGGCTGATGAACTATGTCGTGCCGCTGCAGATCGGCGCGCGCGACGTCGCCTTCCCCTTCCTCAACAATTTCTCGTTCTGGATGACGGTCGGCGGCGCCGTGCTGGTGATGACCTCGCTCTTCGTCGGCGAATTCGCCAAGGTCGGCTGGCTTGCCTATCCGCCGCTCTCGGGGGCCGCCTACTCGCCCGGGGTGGGCATGGATTATTACCTGTGGGCCTTGCAGATCGCGGGCGTGGGCACGACGCTGTCAGGCGTCAACCTGATCGCGACCATCGTGAAGATGCGCGCGCCCGGCATGGACATGATGAAGATGCCGGTCTTCACCTGGACCTCGCTCTGCACGAACGTGCTGATCGTCGCGACCTTCCCGATCCTGGCGGCGACGCTGGCGCTGCTGACGCTCGACCGTTATGTCGGCACCAACTTCTTCACGAACGATCTCGGCGGCAACCCGATGATGTACGTGAACCTGATCTGGATCTGGGGCCACCCGGAGGTCTACATCCTAATCCTGCCGATCTTCGGTGTGTATTCGGAGGTGGCCTCGACCTTCTGCGGCAAGCGCCTCTTCGGCTATGCCTCGATGGTCTATGCGACGGTGGTCATCACCATCCTGTCCTATCTCGTCTGGCTGCACCATTTCTTCACGATGGGCTCGGGCGCCAGCGTGAACTCCTTCTTCGGCATCACGACGATGATCATCTCGATCCCGACGGGCGCGAAGATCTTCAACTGGCTGTTCACGATGTATCGCGGCCGCATCCGCTTCGAACTGCCGATGATGTGGCTCGTCGCCTTCATGCTGACCTTCGTCATCGGCGGCATGACCGGCGTGATGCTGGCGGTGCCGCCCGCCGATTTCGTGCTGCATAACAGCCTGTTCCTGATCGCCCATTTCCACAACGTCATCATCGGCGGCGTGGTCTTCGGCGTCTTCGCCGGCATCGCCTACTGGTTCCCCAAGGCCTTCGGCTTCAAGCTCGACAAGTTTTGGGGCCTGCTCTCCTTCTGGTTCTGGGTGATCGGCTTCTACGTCGCCTTCATGCCGCTCTATGTGCTCGGCCTGATGGGCGTGACGCGGCGGCTCAGCCGCTTCGAGGACCCGTCGCTGCAGATCTGGTTCGTGATCGCGGCGTTCGGCGCGGTGCTGATCGCCTTCGGCATCCTCTGCTTCATCATCCAGATCGCCGTCAGCATCGTCAGGCGCGAGCAGTTGCGCGACACGACGGGCGATCCCTGGGATGGGCGCACGCTGGAATGGTCGACCTCCTCGCCGCCGCCGGCCTATAATTTCGCGTTCACGCCGATCATCCATGATCTCGATGCCTATGCCGACATGAAGAAGCGCGGCTACCGGCGCCCGCTCGGCGGCTTCAAGCCAATCCACATGCCGCGGAACACCGGCGCCGGCGTGATCATCGCCGGGCTCGCGACGGTCTGCGGCTTCGCGTTGATCTGGTACATCTGGTGGCTGGCGGCGCTGACCTTCGTCGGCGTGATCGCCACCGCGATCCTTCACAGCTTCAACTACGACCGGGATTTCCACATTCCGGCGGAAGCAGTCCTGCGCGAAGAGGATTCGCGCAGCCGGCTGCTCGGCAAGGCCTGAGGGGCGGCGATGGCCAAGGCGAAAGCAAAGGCACAGGCGGCGGGCGTCCCGGCCTTCTATGTGACGGAAGACGAGCACGCCCATTCCGGTGGCTCGACCATGCTCGGCTTCTGGCTCTACCTGATGAGCGACTGCCTGATCTTCGCAGTCCTCTTCGCGACCTATGGCGTGCTCGGGCGCAATTACGCTGCCGGGCCATCCGGCGCGGACCTGTTCGACCTCAGGCTGGTCGCGGTCAACACGGCCATGCTGCTGTTCTCCTCGATCACCTATGGCTTCGCCATGCTGGCGATGGACAAGGGCAAGCAGGCGCTGATGCAGCGCTGGCTCGTCGTCACCGGGCTGTTCGGCCTCGCCTTCCTGGCGATCGAGCTCTACGAATTCGCGCATCTCATCCGCGAGGGCGCGACGCCGATGCGCAGCGCCTTCCTGTCCTCCTTCTTCACGCTGGTCGGCACGCACGGCCTGCACGTCACCTTCGGCCTGATCTGGCTGACGGTGCTGATGGTGCAGGTCTCGAAGCACGGGCTGATCGAGGCCAATCGCCGTCGGCTGCTGTGCCTCTCGATGTTCTGGCACTTCCTCGACGTCATCTGGATCGGCGTCTTCACCTTCGTCTATCTGATGGGCGTGCTGAAATGAGCGGTAGCCAGAACCACGCTGAAACCCATGGCGCACATGACGACCATGCCCCGCATGGCAGCCTGCGCGGCTACGTCACCGGCTTCCTGCTCTCGGTCATCCTGACCGCGATCCCGTTCTGGCTCGTCATGAACGACGTGCTGGGCAATGCGACGCTGACGGCGATCGTGATCATGGCTTTCGCGGCCGTGCAGATCGTCGTCCACATGGTCTATTTCCTGCACATGAACGGCCGCTCGGAAGGCGGCTGGAACATGATGGGGCTGATCTTCACCATCGTTATCGTGGCGATCGTGCTCTCCGGCTCGCTCTGGGTGATGTACCACCTCAATACGAACATGATGCCGGACATGCATCGCATGTAGGCGAGGCGATGCCGGTCGACACGTTTGAGCGGACGCGCAGCTGCTTTGCCCGCCTTGCCTTCGCCGTCGCGCTTTGCCTCTGCACGCTCGTCTTCGCCGGGCTCGGCCTCTGGCAGGTCGAGCGCCGCAGCTGGAAGCTCGATCTGATCGCCCGCGTCAGCACGAGAATACATGCTGCCCCCGTCGCGGCCCCCGGACTAGCGGAGTGGTCGAGGGTCAGCGCCGCCACCGACGAATATCGCCGCGTCGCCCTTCAGGGCCGCTATCTCGATGCGCCGGAGACGCTGACCATGGCAGTGACCGAGCGCGGGCCCGGCTTCTGGGCGATGGCGCCGTTCCGCAGCGATGCCGGCTTCACCGTGCTGGTCAATCGCGGCTTCGTGCCGGAGGCTCAGCGCGATCCGAGCGCACGGCGCGCGACGGGGACCGGAGATACGAAGGTGGTCGGGCTGTTGCGGTTGAGCGAGCCCGGTGGCGGCTTCCTGCGCGGCAACGATCCCGCTGCCGGCCGCTGGTATTCGCGCGACGTCGCCGCGATCGCTGTCGCGCGGGGGCTTGCCGAGGTCGCGCCCTATTTCATCGACGCCGACGCGGCGACCGAGCCCGGCCCTTTGCCTCAGGGCGGCATGACCCAGGTCAGCTTCCGCAACACGCATCTGGTCTATGCGCTGACCTGGTTCTGCCTTGCGCTGATGAGCGCCGGGGCTGCGGCTTTTCTCATCCGTCGAGGAGAGGACGCGCCGACCGCGGACTGAAGCGATCCGTCTACGAGCTCAGGCGACGACGAAGCCGTGGGCGAAGGGGTCGCGGTCGTCGATGAAGATCGTGTTGTAGCCGGTCATCCGGGCCCAGCCGGCAACAGAAGGGATGATCGCCGCGCGATTGGCGACGGTCGCGGCCGCCTCGACGCGGCCCTTGAACAGCGAGCCGATGATCGATTCATGGACGAACTCGTCGCCGACAGCGAGCTTCCCCTTGGCGGCAAGCTGCGCCATGCGGGCCGAGGTGCCGGTGCCGCAGGGCGAGCGGTCGATCGCCTTGTCGCCGTAGAACACGGCGTTGCGTGCCTGGGCTTCCGGCTTCGTCGCCCTGCCGGTCCACTGGATATGGCTGAGCCCCTTGATCTCGGGGTGCTCGGGATGGACGAATTCGTATTTGGCGTTGAGCGCTGCGCGCAGCTTCGGCGACCAGCCGATCAATTCGCCGGCCGTATGGTCGGCCATGTCGCGAAAATTCTTCTGCGGCTCGACGATGGCGTAGAAATTGCCGCCATAGGCGACATCGACGACGATCTCGCCGAGGCCCTCGACCTCGGCCGTCAGGCCCTCGGCATAGAGGAAGCCCGGGACATTGGTCAGGCGGACCTCCTCGACGAAACGGCCCTCCTGGCGATAGCTGATATCGACCTTGCCGGCGGGGGCGTCGATCGAGAGCCTGCCCGGCTCGCGCGGGGTGATCAGCCCGTTCTCGATGCCCATGGTGATGGTGCCGATGGTGCCGTGGCCGCACATCGGCAGGCAGCCGGAGGTCTCGATGAAGAGCACGGCGACGTCGCAATCGGGGCGGGTCGGCGGGTAGAGGATCGAGCCCGACATCATGTCGTGGCCACGCGGCTCGAACATCAGGCCGGTGCGGATCCAGTCGAACTCGCGCAGGAAATGGGCGCGCTTCTCCAGCATGTTGGCGCCTTCTAGCCGCGGTCCGCCGCCGGAAACGAGGCGCACCGGATTGCCGCAGGTATGGCCGTCGATGCAGGAGAAGGTGTGGCTGGCCATGGTCCGACTCTCAGAAGCGCTGCGGTGAGAAGGAAGCGATGTCGATCGCGGGCGGCCGATCCGTCAAGAGGTCGGCGACCAGCCGGGCGGTGCCGGCGGATTGCGTCAGGCCGAGATGACCATGGCCGAAGGCGTAGACCACGCGTGGCGTCGCCCGCGCCCGGCCGATCGCCGGCAGGCTGTCGGGCAGCGAGGGGCGAAAACCCATCCATTGCACGCCGTCATCGGGCTTGAGGCCGGGCAGGAAGGCGCGGGCCTTGGCCAGCATCGCCTCGGAGCGGCGGAAATTCGGGGCTAAGTCGAGGCCGCCGAGCTCGACGGCACCGCCGACGCGGATGCCGATCGAGAGGCGGCTGACGACGAAGCCATGGCCGCCGAAGGTGACCTGCGTGCGCAGGTCGAAGGCGTCCGGCGGCAAGGTGGTGTTGTAGCCGCGCTCGGTTTCGAGCGGGATGCGCTCGCCCAGGCTCCTGGCGATGCGATGGGAGAAGGCGCCGGCCGCGAGCACGACCCGCGTCGCCTGCCGCGTGTGGCCGCCACGGGCATGGATCGTGACACCGCCGTCAACCGGCGCGAGGCTCTCGACCTCCAGCCGCTCGATCGTGCCACCGCGGGCGCGGAAATGCTCGGCCAGCGCGATCGTATAGCCCTGCGGGTCGGCGATCGAATACCAGCCGGGGGTGAAGGTGCCGTGGGTGAAGCGCGGCGCGAGGCCGGGCTGAATCTCGGCCATGCCGGCGGCGTCGAGATGCCGGAATTCGATGCCGTGTTCCGCGCGGGCCTGCCAGCCGGGCAGGGAAGCCTTCAGCTCGGCCTCGCTCTCATAAACCTGGAGATTGCCGTCCTTGCGCAGCATGGCGAAAGTGCCGGTCTCCCGCAGGAAGGGCTCCAGCTCCGCTTTGGACAGGTCCATCAGCGCTGTCTGCGCCGTGGTGGAATGCGCGACGCGGGCGGGCGAGCAGGCGCGCCAGAACCGGAACATCCAAGGTGCGATCCGGAGCGCATAGGCAGGGGGAACCGAAAGCGGGCCGAGCGGATCGAGCAGCCATTTCGGCGCCTTGCGCAGGATTCCGGGCGAGGCGAGCGGCAGGATGTCGGTGAAGGCGAAGGCGCCGGCATTGCCGGCGGAGGCGCCGGCGGCCGGCCCGGTCCTGTCCAGCACGGTGACCGACAGGCCACGCCCCTGCGCCGCGATGGCGGCGGAGAGGCCGACCACGCCGGCGCCTATGACGATGACATCGGGATTGGCCATCAACGGATGCGTTTTGCGACTATGGGCTGCGATTCTGCTCCAGGCCGGCGATCGGCCCGAGATGTCAGCATGGGGTTGGCGTCCGCGCGGCGACAAGGCTTGCGCCGCGCGGGGCGCATGATCAGGCCGCCTGCCTGCGGGCGACGTTCACCTTCGACCAGTCGGCATACCAGGCGTCGAACAGCTTGAGCTGCGCTTCGCAGTAGCCGCGCTGGCTGTCGCTCAGCGCATCGGTCTCGTTGAAATGCAGCGCGTATTCCTTGTCGCCCTTCAGCACCATCATGTGCTTGAAGAACAGGACGAGGTCCGGGCCCGCATCGAAGGAGGAGAGCACCGCCAGCGCCTGCTCCAGTTCCTGCGCCTGGCGGCGGGCCATGGCATCGCCGGCGGCCGCGGCCACCGAGAGCTGGCAGAGATGCAGCACTTCCTTCGGCAGGACGTTGCCGATGCCGGTGATCGCGCCGGTCGCGCCGCAATTGACGTAGCCATGGACGACGGTGGTGTCGATGCCGATCATCAGCGAGACGTCGTCGTCGCGGCTGGTGATGTTCTCGGCCGCATAGCGCATGTCGTCGGCTCCGCCGAATTCCTTGAAGCCGACGAGGTTCGGATGCTCGGCCCGCAGCGCGAAGAACAGGTCGGCGCGGGTGGCGAAGCCGTAGTAGGGGCTGTTGTAGATCACGGCCGGGAGGCCGGGCGCGGCGGTCAGGATCGCCTTGAAATGAGCCTTCTGGGCGGCGATGACCGAGCCGCGCGACAGGACGCGCGGGATCACCATCAGGCCCTTGGCGCCGACTTTTTGCGCATGGGCGGCGTGCGCGACGGCGGAGGCGGTATTGACCGCGCCGGTGCCGACGATGACCGGGACGCCGGCCTTCACCAGGCGCTCGACGCCTTCCATGCGCTGGGCATCGGTCAGGAGCGGCCAGTCACCCATCGAGCCGCAATACACGACGGCGGACATGCCGGCGGCGATCAGCTCCTTGCCCTTGCGCACCAGCCCGTCGAAGTCGGGCGTGCGGTCGGCGTTGCAAGGGGTCATCAGCGCGGGGATCACGCCGGAGAAAATCTGGGCCTTCATCTCGCTCTCCTTCTGGCTGTCATTCTTGCAGAGGCTTCGCCGCCGGAGCCGTGTCCGACCGGATCGCGATCCGATCGGTGCGTGCTCCAGCGGCGCACCCCCTCCGAGCTTCATATAGTCTCTTGCATAATATTTGTCGACAAGAATTACACAAGAGATGTCATAGCGTGACGTCGAGCCGCTCTTCGCCGATCATAAGCTTTTGAATCTGCTGGACGATCTGTTCGGCGTGCGCCTTGCCGAGGCGGTCCGCCAGGGCGGTGTCACGGGCGACGATCGCGGCGATCATCGCCTCGTGCTCGTCGACGAATTGCTGCGGCAGCCGGTCGTCATAGGACTGGTAGTAGAGCCGCAGGAAGCGCCGGCCCTCGTCGAGCAGGCGGCTGAACAGGCTGTTGAAATAGGGGTTTCGACCGGCGTCGGCGATCGCGGCATGGAAGGAGGCATTGGTCGCGATCATCGCCAGGGCATCCTGGGCCTTCACCGCGGCGGCGAACTCCGCCTGCCGGGCGCGGATCGCCTCCAGGTCTTCCGGCCGGCGGTTCTGGGCGGCGAGCTGGGTCGTCACCCGATACATCAGGGTCAACGCGTCGAAGAAGGGCGACATGTTGAGGAAGTCGAGATTCGCCACCATGGTCGAGCGGTTGGGCAGCGTGTCGATCAGCCCCTCGCCGGCCAGCCGCACCAGCGCCTCGCGGATCGGCGTGCGCGACATGCTGAAGCGATCTGCGAGCTGGACCTCGTCGATCGGGCTGCCGGGCGGCAGGACGAGATCGAGGATTTCGTCGCGCAGCAGGTCATAGACGAACTTCACGCCCGAGCCGCGCTTTCGCTCCGGAACGGCGACGGCCTTGGTCTTGGTGGCTTTCATGGGGAATCCTCTTGTCGACAAGAGGAATACGGGCGGCGCGACACTTGATCAATCGATTACCGCCCGACGCCGACGATGGTCTTATGTCCGCTCCCGGATGGGCAAGCGGATATCGCTCGGCGGGCCGCTCAGCAGCCGATCACCTTGAACTCGACACGGCGGTCGAGCGCGTCGCTGGCGTCGTCCTTGCCCGTGCCGACGAGGTTCTCGCGGAAGCCGCGGCCGGTCGCGATCATGCGGCCGCGATTGTCGGGCGCGCCGGTCAGGAGCAGGTCCATGACGAATTGTGCGCGCAACGCGGAGAGCCGGTCGTTCACCTGCGGCAGCCCGGTATGCGATGTATGGCCGACGATCTCCAGGCAGGCGCCCTTCTGGCGGGAGCGGGTCGCGATCTGGCTCAGCCACATCGGATAGGGTTCGGTGATCTGTCGGTCGTCGATAAACTGCGTCGTGCCGGGCTTGAACAGGAGCTTCACCATCAATCGGTCGGTGCTCAGGCCGTAATCGATCAGGTCGCCGAAGGCATCGACCATGTCCTCGCGCCGCGCGAGCTTGCTGGCGGCGAGATAAGTCCCGATCCTGACGCGGTGCTGCTCGCCGCCGGGCAGCTTGCGCGCCGCCCGGTAGAAGGCGAGCGCCTCGCGGAAATGCTGCGTCTCATAGGCGAGGATGCCGTCATTGATCAGCGCATTCGCCGTCAGCCGCTCGACATAGCCGGGATCGATGGCGTCGCCGAGCTTCGTGCCCTGGCAGGTCTTGATATAGGCGTCGGTCGCCTGATCCTTCGCCCAGAGCGGCGAGTCCCGGTAATATTGCGTCGGCGTCGTGTCGACGCCTTCCGTGCGGGCGCGCGAGACGCCCTTGGAGACGACGCTGTTCGACTTGAGATCGGCCAGCGTCAGGCAGATCCGGTAGGCGTCGCGCGGGCCGTCCGCGGCGCCCTGGTTGTTCACGGCCGTGAAGGTGCCGACCAGCACCACCGGCTTGCCGGCGAGCGCCTCGCTGTCGAAGGGCAGCACGCTGAAGCGCGGATAGCTCGTGCGGACGATCTCCATCAAGGTCGCCTGCATCGAGCGCGTCGCGGTCGATTGCGCGCCCGAGGCCGCGTCGATCAGCGGATCGATGACCAGCTCGACCTTTTCGCCCGATACGGCCGCCTTGCTGAACAGGTCGTCGGCGGCCTTGCGCAGGGCTTCGGCGAAGGGCGTGGGAGTCGGGGGCGGCGCGGTCTGGGCGCTGGTTGCAGTCACGCCCGCCAGCACGGCAAGGCCGACCATGGCGATCCTGAAGCGGCCGATGCCCCTCATGCTCCACCTCTCCGCCTTTCGCCGGGCTTGCCGCCGCGGCCTCTGCATCAGCGGCATTGCCGCAATTGTTCGCGTCCGCCCGGCGTCAGGTCGCCGAGCTGTGCGCGCATCAGGAGCTCGGCGCATTCGCCGGAAGACCGCCCGCGTGACGCGGCTTCGGGCGGGCGCGGTGACGGGCCCGGCAAGGCGGCTGGCTGCGCCGATCGGCTCGGCGACAGCGGGCCGGACGCGCCGAGACGGGCGGCCATGGCCTGCTCGACCGACTGGCGCTCTTCCGCGAGGCGCTGCTTCTCGGCCTCGATCGCGGCCAGTTCGGATTCCCGGCGCGCGAGTTCGTCGGCAAGCCGTGCGCGCTCGGCCTTGTCCTGGACACGCGGTGGAGATGGGACAGGGGCAACCGCGACAGGCGCGGAGCCCGGAGCCGGCACAGGCGGCGGGACGCCGACCGCGTCGCCGATATCCTTGCGGGCGAGGTCGTCAGCCGCTTGTCGCCGTCCCTGTTCCGCCCGCTCGAGGCGCTGGAGCAGGGCACGTTCGCGTTCGGCAAATTCACGCACGAGCCTGTCGCGCTCGCCTGAGACCGAGGAGCGGCGCTCGAGCAGGTCGAGCCGCGTGCGCGCGTCGATGACGAAGAAGCTCTGCGGATAGCGCTGGATGAAGGCCTGCAAAGCGGCGGGATCGTCGCCGGCGCGGATGCGGCGCCAGACATCGGCATCCGTCTCCTCGCGGTTGAGATAGAAGTCGCCGAGGAGGGAGAGCGAGAGTTCCGGCGTCTGGCGGCCGGCGGTGGTGTCGTAGACGCTTTTCTGCACGCGGCGGAACAGGGCCGCGACTTCCAGGCCGGGCTGATCGATCTCGCGCACCAGCGCCGCGGTGAACGGGCTGTTGCGGCCGGCGCCGTCGGCGGCGACGTCGTTGGCCTGCGTGGCATAGGCGATGACCATGCCTTGCGCGCGCTGGACCGGGGCGAGGCCGGAGCCGACCGAGAAGCCGCGCGTCGCCTGCCGCTTGGCGAGCAGCCCGACGAACGGGTTGTTGCGGCAGGCGTCGAGCACCATGATCTTGACGCCCTTGGCATAGTTCAGGGCGGTGACGACATCGTTGAGCCGCGTGGTCTCGTACTGGACGCCGACCTCGTCCTCGACCTTGGCCTCGACAGGAACGAGGTAGTTCTCGCCGTTGAATTGGAAGCCGTGGCCGGCAAAGTAGAACATCGCGGCATCGGCATCCTGCGCCAGCCTGGCGAAGCGCGTCAGCGCCGCGTCCATGCCGCGCTTGTCGAGATCGATGCCGTCGACCACTTCGAACCCGACCTTGCGCAGCGCGGTGACCATGTCACGCGCATCGTTCACGGTATTGGGGAGCACCGGGGCGTTGCGATAGCTGGAATTGCCGATGACCAGCGCGACGCGGCGCTCCGGCGGCGTCTCGGCCAGGGCAAGGCCGGACAACACCAGAAGGAACAGGCCGCAGAGTCGCGCGACGAGGGTCATGAGGACGTTCCTAGCGGCTGCCGGCAGCCTCTACGTCATGCTAATGCATGATCCCCGCCATCTCCAGAACAAAGCATAGTCCTCGTCGAAACGGGGCGGCGTTTTGCTTGAAGGTGCCGGTCGGCGCTGATAGCCTTCGCCTCATCTTCTCGCGGAAGGAAGACGCCGATGCTTCGCCTTGCACCCGCGCTTCTGCTGTTGGGTCTGGCCGTGGCGATGCCGCTGGCAGGCTCATTCGCGCAGGAGCGCGCACGCCAGCGCAGCCCGGCGCCGGCGACCGCGCGTCTTACCTTCGTCGGCCTTGCCGACAAGGCCCAGGTTCCCGCCAAGCTCACGGTACGCTTCGCGATTTCCGGCATGGAGGTCGTACCGGCCGGGCACGCAGCACGCCATGCCGGGCACCATCACCTGCTGATCGATACGGAGCTACCGCCGCTCGACCAGCCGATCCCGAGCGATTTCAATCATATCCATTTCGGCGGCGGCCAGACCGAGGCCGAGATCGCGCTGACGCCGGGCAAGCACACGCTGCAACTGCTCTTCGCCGACCACAACCATGTGCCGCACGACCCGCCGATCATGTCCGAAAGGATCACGGTCGAGGTTCCGGCGACGGAGCCCGAGAAGCCGCGTTCGGCCGCGGCACCCGGCGCCCGCGTCTTCTTCGTCGACCTGCAGGATGGCGCGACGATCCCGAGCCGCGCCAAGATCCGCTTCGGCACGGAGGGCATCGCGGTGACGCCGGCCGGGACCATCAACCCGAACGGCGGCCACCACCATCTCCTCGTCGATACCGAGCTGCCGCCGCTCGACCGCGAGATTCCCAGCGACTTCAACCATCTGCATTTCGGGCGCGGGCAGACCGAGGTCGAGCTCTCGCTGCCGCCCGGCGAGCACACGCTGCAATTGCTGCTGGGCGACCACGAGCATGTGCCGCATGATCCGCCGGTGGTGTCGCCGCGCATCCGCGTGCGTGTCGTCGGCGATGCGCAGGCCTCGGCGGCAGCGCCACCGGCGCCGCATGCGCACGGCGCCGGCCGCGCCCGCACAGCCTCGCCCAACGATGCCGTCGTCTATTTCGTCTATCCGCGCGACGGAGACCTTATCTACCCGACCTCGACGATCCGCTTCGGCCTGCGCAACATGGGCGTGGCACCGGCCGGCGTCGCCAAGCCGAATACCGGCCATCACCATCTCCTGGTCGATACCGAGCCGCCGGCCTTCGGCGAGCCGATCCCCGCCGATCTCAACCATATCCATCTCGGCGGCGGCCAGACCGAATACAAGCTGACCTTGCCGAACGGCAGGCATACGCTGCAGCTCCTGCTCGCCGACGAGAACCATGTACCGCATGATCCGCCGGTGATCTCGGAGCGCATCACGGTGACCGTGGTGCCGGGCGGGCCGAGAGGGAGGAGGCGCCGGTGATCTCGCAAGCCCGCATCGCTGCAGGCCTTCTGGCGTTGATCGTCTGGCAGGGCGCCGTTCCGGAAGCGCTCGCGCAATCGTCGACGCGCCAGCCCGCTCCGCGGGGCGCGCAGGTCTATTTCCACTATCCGATCGACGGCCTCAGCGTTCCCGAACGCTTCACGGTGCGGATCGGCCTGCGCGGGATGGGCGTGGCGCCAGCCGGCATCAATCATGCCCGGACCGGGCACCACCATCTGCTGATCGACACCGATCCCGGCCCGCCGGACCAGCCGATACCCTCCGACTACAACAACATCCATCTCGGCAACGGCCAGACCGAGGTGGTGGTGACGCTGCCCAAGGGCCGGCATACCCTGCAATTGCTGCTCGGCGATCACAACCATATCCCGCATAATCCGCCGGTGATGTCGCCGAAGATCACGGTCAATGTCCGCTAGCCATAAGGGAAAACGTCTGCCGATGGCCTGGTTGCGCATCCTGCTTGCGATTGTCCTGCTGCCGGTGCTGGCCTCCTCCGCCTTCGCCCAGCAGTCGGGCGAGGCCGCGCGCGTCGCCCTCGTCATCGCCAACGAGGCCTATCCGCAGGCGCGGATCGCTGGCGCCGTGGCGCAGGGCCGTGCCGTTGCTCAGACCCTGAGCGCCGGCGGCTTCGATGTCGTCGCGGTCGAGAACGCGGACCGCAATGCGCTGCGGCAGGCGATCGCCGGGTTTGCCGGCAAGCTCACGCGGGGTGCGCAGGTCGTGGTGTTCTACAGCGGCCATGCGATCCAGCAGCGGAGCCGCAATTTCCTGCTGCCGGTGCAGAACGGCGCGGACGGTGCCGTCGATCTCGACGAGATCGTCGATCCGCTGATCGTCGCGCGGCCGGCGAGCGCTTTGATCTTCCTCGATGCCGGTCGCGACAATCCCTGGCAGGGCAAGGCGAAGGGGCTTCTGCCGTTGGAGCCGATGGAGGGGATCGCCGTGCTGTTTCCGGCGGCTCCGGGCAAGGCGGTGCCGAGCGGTTCCGACCGCGCAGCCGACGCCTGGCTGAAGGCGATCAGGACGCCCGGGCTGGAGATGGCGCAGGCGCTGAAACAGATGCGCGACACGGTCTCGCGCGAAACCCGCCGCAGGCAACAGGTCTGGTTCTCGGCGGAGCCGCCGCAAGGGCTCGTCGTCACCCCGGTCGCCCAGCCGGTCGCCGTGGCGCAGAGCAGCCGCGCCGTCATTCCACCGCCGCAGACGTCGGGCGCGACCCAGGACGCCGCCTATGACCTCGCCTTCTGGGAATCGATCCGCAACAGCCGCAAAGCCGCCGAATATCGCGCCTATCTCGATGCCTATCCGAATGGGCGCTTCGCCTCGCTGGCGCGCACGCGCGAACAGGAATACCGCGCGGGCCCGGCTACGCCGGTTTCTACCGCCGCCGCGGCGGCGAGTTCGCCGGCAGCCGGCGCGCCGCAGCGCGATTGCGCGGGCTGTCCGGAGCTGGTCGCGATCCCTGCCGGCAATTTCCAGATGGGCTCGAACGATCTCTACGAATTCGAGAAGCCGGTGCATCCGGTGACCATCCGTGGCTTCCATCTCGGCGCGCGGGAAGTGACGTTCGAGGAATGGGACCTGTGCATCGACCAGGGCGGCTGCAATTTCCGGCCGGATGATCGCGGACTTGGTCGCGGCAAGCGACCGGTCACCGATATTCACTGGAACGACGCCAATGCCTATCTCGCATGGCTCTCGGCCCGCACCGGAAAGCGCTACCGCCTGCCGACCGAGAGCGAATGGGAATACGCGGCGCGCGCCGGCACGGTGACGACCTACCCCTGGGGCCAGACCCTGGTGAAGGAGCGGGCCAATTGCCTCGGCTGCAACGACCAGAAGCGCGGCAGCGCCGTCGCTGCCGGTCAGTTCCCGGCCAATGCCTTCGGTCTCTACGACATGGCCGGCAATGCCGCCGAATGGGTCGCCGATTGCTGGAGCGAGAATTATCGCAGCGCGCCGCGCGACGGCAGCGCCTTTATCGTCGGCGGCTGCCGCGAGCGCGTGTTGCGCGGCGGCTCGTTCAACAATGATCCGCGCTATCTGCGCTCGGCCGCGCGCTTCAAATACGAGGCCGATGTGCGCTTCTACACCAACGGATTCCGCGTCGCGCGCGACCGCTGAAATGCCGGTTCCTCCGGAAACCGCAAGGCCGGCATGCGTTCCGCCGGCCTTGAAGCCTGCCCCTTGCCCCCGGCAATAAGGACCGGGAAGCAATCAGGAAGGGGAGGCCCGCATGGCCAGGGAATTCGCCGGCAAGCGCGTCATCGTGATGGGCGGCAGCCGTGGCATCGGTCGGTCGATCGCGCTCGGCTTCGCGGCGGGCGGGGCGGCCGTCTCGATCTGCGCACGCAGCGCCGGGCCGCTGGAGGCGACGCGCAAGGAGATCGAGGCGCTCGGCGTCACCGCCCATGCGGGAAGTGTCGATCTCGCCGATGCCGGCCAGATCGCGGCCTATGTGCCTGAAGCCGTGAAGGCGCTCGGCGGGCTCGACATCCTCGTCAACAATGCCTCGGGCTTCGGCCAGAGCGATGACGAGGACGGCTGGGCGGCCTCGCTCAGCGTCGACATGATGGCGGTGGTGCGCGGCAGCCATGCGGCGATCCCGCATCTCCAGCCGGGTTCGTCCATCGTGAACATATCGTCGATCTCGGCTCTGCGGGCTTCGGCGCGGTCCGCGCCCTATGGCGCGATCAAGGCGGCCGTTATGCACTACACCGGCAGCCAGGCGAAGATGCTGGCGCGCAAGGGCATCCGCGTGAACTGCGTCGCGCCGGGCTCGATCGAATTCCCCGGCGGCTCCTGGGAGAACCGCAGGACCTCCAATCCCGAGCTCTACAACGCGACGCTGGCGACCATCCCGTTCGGGCGGATGGGCAAGCCGGAGGAGATCGCCGAGGTCGTGCTCTTCCTCGCCTCGGAGCGGGCGAGCTGGGTCACGGGCCAGAGCATCGTCGTCGATGGCGGGCAGCTCGTCGGGCCGTAACCGCGCTTGGAGCTGCCGGGTCTCGGCTGCGAGCGCTCAGGCGCCGGCGGCGGCCACCGTCTCGTTAGCCTGATCTCTCCCCTCGAAACTCGCCATCGCGGCGGCGACACCACCGCTGCGATGCGGCACGCCGGCCGCCGACAGGCCGAGCTCGACGCCGGAGAGCGCGCCGAGCAGGGCGAGCTCGTTGCATTCGCCGAGATGGCCGATGCGGAAGACCTTGCCGGCGACCTTGCCAAGCCCCGAGCCGAGCGAGATGTTGTAGGTCTCCAGCGCGACCTTGCGGAAGCGGTCGGCATCATGGCTCGGCGGCATCAGCACGGCGGTCAGGACCGGCGACTGCTCGGCAGGGTCCTGGCAGAGCACCTCGAGCCCCCAGGCCCTGACCGCGGCGCGGCAGGCTGCAGCGAGACGCCTGTGGCGGGCGAAGACGTTGTCGAGGCCTTCCTCCTGCAGCATCGCGAGCGCTTCCTTGAGCCCGTAGAGCAGGTTCGTCGCGGGGGTGTAGGGGAAGAAGCCGTTGGCGTTGATCTTCACCATCTCCTGCCAGTCCCAATAGGAGCGCGGGAGCGTGTTGGTCTTCGACGCCGCCAGCGCCTTCTCCGAGATGGCGTTGAAGCCGAGCCCGGGCGGCAGCATCAGCCCCTTCTGCGAGCCGGAGACGGTGACGTCGACCTGCCATTCGTCGTGGCGGTAGTCGACCGAGGCGAGCGAGGAGATGGTGTCGACCATGAACAGGGCCGGGTGGCCGGCGGCATCGATCGCCTTGCGGATTTCGGCGATGCGGCTGGTCGCGCCGGTCGAGGTCTCGTTATGGACGACCATGACGGCCTTGATTTTGCGCCCCTTGTCCTCGGCGAGCCTCGCCTCGATCGCGGCGGGATCGGCGCCATGGCGCCATTCGCCGGGGATGAATTCGACATCGATGCCGAAGCGCGTGGCGATCTGCTTCCAGAGCGTGGCGAAATGGCCGGTTTCGGCCATCAGCACGGTATCGCCGGGGGAGAGCGTGTTGACGATCGCCGCTTCCCAGGCACCGGTGCCGGAGGAAGGGTAGATCACGACCGGCTGCTTGGTCCGGAAGACCGTCTTGCTGCCTTCCAGGACATGCCTGCCGAGCGCGGCGAATTCGGCGCTGCGGTGGTCGATGATCGGCATCGCGATCGCGCGGAGGATGCGGTCCGGGATCGGGCTCGGGCCGGGAATGTGCAGAAAGTGACGACCCTGCATGGTGTTGTTACCCTCGTTCGGCATCCGGCATGCGGCAAGCGATGCGCTGTTGCCGGCTTCATCTTGCCTTCGCTTTTTCGAAGATCAAACCCCGGAAGCCTCCCCGACCGTGCCGGGGTGCCATGCGCGAACGGCCACGCCCGGACCCTTGTCGAGCTGGCCTTCCTCCTGCTCTTCTGGGAGCGGTGAGCGCCCTGATCGCGGCGCGTCATTCACAATGGCAGAGGCTGCGGAATGAACCAGACGGCGCTTTCCCGTTCGCATAGCCGCAATCTCGGCTTCGAGCGCCGGCTTGCCGGGGCGCTGGAAGGTGAGGTCCGCTTCGATGCCTTCACCCGCGGCCGCTACGCCACCGACGCCTCGATCTACCAGATCCTGCCGCAGGGCGTGGCCTTCCCGAAGAGCGAGGCCGATATCGCGGCGGCATTCACGATCGCGGCCGAGCATGGCGTGCCGGTGATCGCGCGCGGCGGCGGAACCTCGCAGAACGGCCAGCCGATCGGCGACGGGCTGGTGCTCGACATGAGCCGGCATTTCAACGCGATACGCGATTACGATCCGCAGGCGCGCACGGTTTCGGTCGCGCCCGGCCTCGTGCTGGAAGCGCTGAACACGCGGCTGCGCAAGGACGGGCTGTTCTTCCCGGTCGAGCCCTCGACGGCGAGCCGCTGCACGATCGGCGGCATGGCCGGCAACAACTCCTCAGGCGCCCGCTCGCTGCGCTACGGGAAGATGGTCGACAATGTCATCGCGCTGAAGGCGCTGTTCCATGATGGCGAGCCCTTCGCGCTGGGGGAAGGCGCCGTCAGCGACAATGGCTCGCCGCGTGCCCGCGACCTGATGACCAAGATGATGGCGCTGGCGGATGAGCATCGCGAGGCGATCGAGGCGATCTTCCCGAAGGTGCAGCGGCGCGTCGGCGGCTATAATCTGGACGAGTTGATCGTGCCGCGGCCGAACCTGTCGCATCTGCTCGTCGGCTCGGAAGGCACGCTCGCGATCACCACGGAAGCGGTGCTGAAGCTCTCGCCGCTGCCGCAGCATCGCGTCATGGGTGTCTGCCACTTCCCCAATTTCCGCGCGGCAATGGAGACGACGCAGCATATCGTCGGGCTCGGCCCGGTCGCAGTCGAGCTCGTCGACAACAACGTGCTGGTGCTCGGCGCCGACATCCCGCTCTTCGTGCGCACGCTCGCCGATATCACCAGGGGCCAGCCGAACTGCCTGCTGCTGGTCGAGTTCGCCGGCGACGACCTCGCCGGTCTCAAGCGCGACCTGAAGCGGCTCGACCAGTGCATGGCCGATTTCGGCTTCCCAGACGCGGTGGTGGAGGTGATCGAGCCCGCCCGGCAGAAGCCGGTCTGGGACGTGCGCGAAGCCTGCCTCAACATCATGATGTCGATGAAGGGGGACGGGAAGCCGGTCTCCTTCATCGAGGATTGCGCGGTGCCGCTGGAGCATCTCGCCGATTACACCGATGCGGTGATGGCGGTGTTCGAGAAGCACGGCACGCGCGGCACATGGTATGCCCATGCCTCGGTCGGCTGCCTGCATGTGCGCCCGATCCTGAACATGAAGACGGAAGCGGGCGTGAGGGCGATGCGCGGCATCGCCGAGGAGGCCTGCGAGCTCGTCCGCCGCTTCAAGGGCTCGTTCTCGGGCGAGCATGGCGACGGCATCTCGCGCTCGGATTTCGTCGAGCCAATGTTCGGGACCCCACTGACCCGCGCCTTCGAAGCGGTCAAGGACGGGTTCGATCCCGACAACAAGTTGAACCCCGGCAAGATCGTCCGCTCCTACCATATGGATGACCGTAGCCTGATGCGCTTCGCACCGGGCTATGACACGCCGGTCCCCGCCCAAACGGCGCTCGACTGGTCCGATTGGGGCGGCTTCGGCGGCGCCGTCGAGATGTGCAACAATAACGGCACCTGCCGGAAGATGGCGGGTGGGACGATGTGCCCGTCCTGGCGCGCGACGCAGGACGAGCAGCATGTCACGCGCGGCCGGGCCAATACGCTCCGGCTCGCGATCTCCGGTCAGCTCGGCCCCGATGCCTTCACCTCTCCGGAGATGAAGGAGACGCTCGATCTCTGCGTCTCCTGCAAGGGCTGCAAGCGCGACTGCCCGACCGGCGTCGACATGGCCCGGATGAAGGTCGAGTTCCTGCATCACTATCATGCGAAGCACGGCTTGCCGCTGAAGGAGCGCCTGATCGCCTTCCTGCCTCGCTATGCGCCGCTTGCGGCCAGGCTCGCGCCGCTGATGAACCTGCGGGATCGCATCCCGTTCCTGGCGAAGCTGAGCGAAAGCTGGCTCGGCTTCTCGGCGCGGCGCTCGCTGCCGGTCTGGCGCGAGCCGTGGCGCGAGGCCACCGCATCCTCCGATGCCTCGGCGGTTCGGGGCGATGGGCGGGACATCGTGCTCTTCGGTGACACCTTCAACCGCTATTTCGAGCGTGAGAATCTGGAGGCGGCCGAGCGCGTGCTGGCAGCCGGCGGCTATCGCCTTCACCGCGTCGCTGCAAAGGGCGGAGCCCGGCCGCTATGCTGCGGGCGCACCTTCCTCTCGGCCGGGCTGGTCGAGGAGGCGCGGGCCGAGGCACGGCGGACCCTCGATGCGCTGGCGCCTTTCGTGGCGAAGGGGGCGCGCATCGTCGGGCTCGAACCCTCCTGCCTGTTGAGTTTTCGCGACGAGTTCGCGGCGTTGCTGCCCAAGGCCGAGGTCGAGCCTCTGGCGAAGGCTGCCCTGCTGATCGAGGAGTTGCTGGCGGCCGATATGGCGGTGGGCCAGACGACGCTCCCGCTCACCGATCAGGGCGGGCGCGTCGCACATCTTCACGGGCATTGCCACCAGAAGGCGTTCGACGCGATGGGAGCGGTCGAGAAAACGCTGCGGGCGGTGCCGGGGCTGGAGATCAAGCCGATCGAGTCGAGCTGCTGCGGTATGTCCGGCGCATTCGGCTATGGCGCCAAGACGATCGACGTCTCGCTGGCGATGGGCGAACTTTCGTTGTTGCCGGCCGTGCGCAAGGCGGGCGCCGACGACCTCGTGGTCGCCGATGGTACGAGCTGCCGCCACCAGATCCACGACGGCGCGCGGCGCGAGGCCGTGCATGTCGTGCGGGTGCTGGATTCGGCGCTCAGGCCATGAAGAAGGCGGCCGCCATGCCGAGCCCGATCAGCGTGATGAAGACACGCAGGGCCAGCATGTTGGTGATGCGCCGCGCCAGAGATGCGCTCCGACGAAGCCGCCGAGCGCGCAGGAAACGCTGAGCACCAGCGCCAAGCGCCAGTCGACCAGCCCCGCGACGGAATAGTCGCGACCGAAACCGCCGAGAGGATCGTCGACATCAGGCTCTTCAGCCCGTTCATCTCATGCAGATCGGTCAGGCCGCCTCCCTCGCGCAGCACGCGGCGCACCAGCGCTGGGCCGGCGACGGAGTTCAGCGCGCCGGCAGCCAGGCCCGCGACGACAAGAACGATACTCGATTCCATGAGACCTCCCCGATCGCGCCTGGATTGCCCAAATCGAACAGGTCTGCAAGCCGGCCGGCAGGCCGAGCTCCGAAGGCTCGTCAGGCCGCGCTGACGCCGCTGAAGACCATGCGGCCGCGATGGAAGGTCGCGCTGCGCTCCGGCAGACGCGCCACCGCCTCGGCCGAGCAGCTCGCCGGGACCAGCGTGAAATCGGCGGATTCGCCGGCCTTGGGCCAGGCCCGCTCGCCCTTGTCGGTGAGCGGCAGCACGCCGCCGGTGGCGATCGCCAGCGCACGGGACAGGCGGAACTCGTCACTGCCGCGATAGAGCTGCGCGTAGAGATTGGCCTTTTCGAGCATGTCGGCGCGGCCGAAGGGCGACCAGTGGTCGGTAACGCTGTCGGTGCCGGTCATCACGAACACGCCCTTGGCGCTGAGCTGCGGCAGCGGCATCGTCGAGGCGCCGAGCGGCACCGTGGAGGCGACGCTCATGCCCTGTGTGGCCATGCGCGTCGCGGCTTCGTCGAGCGCGCCCGGCGACATCGTAGCCAGCGCGAAGCCGTGGCTGATCGTGACCTTACCGCGCAAGGCCGGGTTCTTCTCGACGGTCGCGATCATGTACAGGATCGCTGCGACGCCGGCCGGGCTCGACTCGTGCAGATGGATGTCGACGCCCTTGCCGGTGTCGAGCGCGATCTGGAACATCGCGTCGAGCGACTTCTCCATGGCGCCGTCGACATTGGTCGGGTCGAGGCCGCCGACGAAGTCGACGCCCATGCTCATCGCCTCGCGCATCAGCGTGTCGACCTTCGAGAGCAGCAGGCCGTGCTGCGGAAAGGCGACGATCTCGCAAGAGAAGTCGTCGCGATGCTTCTCCAGCGCGCGCTTGAGGTTTTCAAGGCTCTTCAACCCGCTGACCGGGTCGATATTGCAATGGCTGCGGGCGACCGTGGTGCCCTTGGACTGGAGCAGGGCGATGAGCTGCTCGGCATGCTTCTGCGAGTCCGGCAGCAATTGCGGGATCAGCTTCTCCTCGCGCGCGATCATGTCGAGGACGGTCTTGCCCTGCCGCGGCAGCGGTGCTTGCCAGGCGCGGCCATAGAAAGTCTTGTCGAGATGGATATGCATGTCGCGCATCGCGGGCAGGGCGAGATGGCCATGGGCCTGGTAGCTCGGCACGCCTGCCGGCAGCGCGGCGCCGGCGGCATGGATCGCGGCGATCCTGCCGGCTTTGATCTCCAGCGTGTGAAGGCCGGAGTGCGTGCCCGTCACGATGTCGCCATCGTAGACGAAGCCTTCTTCGAGGCGGACATCGGTCAGGAGATAATGCTGTTCTGTCGGGATGCGCTTGCCGGCCTCGGATGCTGGTTTGGCGGAGGCAGGCTTTGCATTGGCCTGCTGCGCCTGCGCGGCCCCGCCCGAAAATCCCGCCATGACGGCGCAGGCCGTGGCGAGGCCACCCGTGCGGCCGATGAACGAACGCCTGCTCTGATGATGTGCCAGTTCCATGGTCGCCGCCTCCTTGTGATCGTTGCCGGTGCCATAGGCCCGAAACCGACATTCTGGCAGCGATATTTGGCAATGCTGGCGATTGCGGCCGTCAATGCTGCGGCCATTTACGCTTCGAGATGGCAATAGGCGATCAGCCGCTGCGCCAGAATCGCGGTCGAGGCCGGGGCCTCGTCGCGATGGTACAGCGCGAGCTCGAAATCGGTGATCTCGGCGAGGCCGTCCGCCGCGCCGAGGACCCGATGGCCGGGCAGGCGGCAGCTTGCGGGCAGCAGGGTCATGCCGAGCCCGGCCGCCGAGGCGGCGGCGAGCGCGGCGAGGCTGCCGCTGCAATAACCGATGCGCCAGCGCATGCCGAGCGCATCGAGCGCCCCACACAATTCGTCGCGATAGAGCCCGCCGAGCGGGAACATCGCCAGCGAGACCGGCGCGCGCTCGATCGCAGGATGCGCCAGGCTGTCGAGCCAGAGCAGCCGCTCGCGCCGGGCGGCGCGCGGCGGCTGGCCGCGCCGCTGCTTCACCAGCACCAGGTCGAGCTCCTCGCGCTCATAGGCGCTGCGCAGGTCGGCACTCAGGCCGCTGCTGACATCGAGCCGCAGATGCGGATGCTCCCGGCTGAACACGGCGAGCAGGTCGATGGTCGGCACGGCGAAATCCTCGGGCATGCCCAAGCGCAGCACGCCGTCCCGCCAGACGCCGGTCAGCGCATCATGCGCCTCCTCGTTGAGGGCGATGATGCGCCGCGCATAGCTCAGCAGCCGCTCGCCCTCCTCTGTGAGCTGGACCTGATGCGACGAGCGCTCCAGCAGCGGGCAGCCCAGCAAATCCTCGAGGCGCTTGACCTGCAGGCTGACGGTGGATTGCGAGAGCGAGACCCGATCCGCTCCGCGCGTGAAGCTCAGCGTCTCGCAGACGGCGACGAAGCTGATCAGCACCTGCGGATTGAACATCGGATAGCGATTCATGCGTTTGTCGCTCCGGGATCCCCGCGAACCCCGTGATTATCGCGACAGACGGTGCCCCTGCAATGAACCCGCTAGATATTCCAATCGATCAGGGCGCGCCCGCTGGTGAGATCGGTGATCAGCCGGGCCATAGCGTCGGCCTGGTCCTTCGGGACGGAGACCGACAGCACGGCGCCGGCATCCGTGAAGGCCTGGCCGCTGATCGTCATGCCGGGCAGCGCGCCGAGCCGGGCTCCGACAAGGGCCAGATCGCCGAAGCCGCAGGTGATCGCGGCCGGGACCGTCTCGATCAGCGGCAGCTTCGCCGCCTCGCGCAGGCACTGGGCGGCGCTGCCGCCATAGGCCCGGATCAAGCCGCCGCTGCCCAGCAGGACGCCGCCGAACCAGCGCGTGACGACCACCACGACGCCGTCGAGCCCTTGGCCGTCGATGGCGGCGAGGATCGGCTTGCCGGCGGTGCCGCTCGGCTCGCCATCGTCGTTGAAGCGATAGTTCTGGCCGAAGCGCCAGGCCCAGCAATTGTGAGTGGCGGCCGGATCGGATTGCGCCGCGATGAAGTCCCTCGCCGCGGCCTCATCGGCAACGGGACCGGCAACCGCCAGGAAGCGGCTCTTCTTGATCTCCTGCCGGATCGATGTAACCCCGACGAGGGTAAGGCGCGTGACCATGGCGCCCTGTAACACGCTCCGCGCGAAGAGGAACCCGGTTCGCGGCATCCGGGATCGGCGCTGTCGAGGCCGGGCATCCGGCGAAGGCCTCTGGCCTGATGGCCGAGAATCGCGTCTGTTGGCCTGACCCAAACCCGAAACGGCCGATCAATGACGCTCGCCCTGCTCAGACGCGCGCTCGAACCCATGACGGTGACGGCCATCGCCGGCACGACTGAGACGGATGTGCTTGTGGCGCAAATCCGCGCCGAGACCTATCGCGGCACGCTCACGGTGCTGGCCGATGCGGGCGGTCTCGCAGCGCTGCCTCCCTGTGATCTTCTCATCGCGCCGGCGGCGGTTGCGGAGCAGGTATCATTGGCTGTGGCTGGACGCGGTTGTGCCGGGCTTCTCGTGCCCGACGGGGATGCTGCCGATGCCGGGCGCCTGCGGAAAGCGGCGCGGGCCGCGGGGCTGCGCTTGATCGGCCCGTCCTCGCTCGGCCTCGCCGCGCCGCGCCTCGGCCTCAATGCGACGGCGGTGCCGGTGCATCTGGCCCCCGGTTCGCTTGCCCTCGTCGCGCAGTCGAAATCCGTGGCGGCCGGAATCCTGGCCTGGGCCGGCCGGCGCGGGATCGGCTTTGCCGGCGCCGTGGTCCTGGGGGAGGGCGCCGATGTCGACATCGCCGATTGCCTCGATCATTTCGCCGCCGATCCATCGACCCGGACGATCCTGCTGGCGATCGACGATGTCACCGATGCAGCGCGCTTTCTCTCCTCCGCGCGCGCCGCCGCGCGGCTCAAGCCGGTCCTGGTGCTGAGGCCGCCGCGCCATGAGCCGCCCTGGCCGGCCCTGACGCATTCGGCCCTGATCGTGACCAGCGACGCGGCGCATGATGCCGCCTTCCACCGGGCCGGGTTGCTGCGTGTCAGCGATCTCGACGAGCTCTTCGCGGCGGCCGAGACGCTGGGACGGGCGCGTGCCGCCGATGCCGGCCGGCTCGCGATCGTCAGCAATGGCGATGGGCTGGCAGCGCTCGCAGCCGCGCGGTTGCGGCTGGCGGGAAGCATGGACGGGCGGCTGCGCGAGCCCGTGATCGTCCGCACGGCGCAGGATTATCATCAAGCGGCCGCGTCTCTGCTGGCCGAGAGCGATGTCGACGCCGTGCTGGCGCTCAACGCCCCGCTCGCGCCGGACGATTCCGCCGATTGCGCGCGCGCCCTGGCCGGGGCTCGCTCGGCTGGACCGGCATCCAAGCCGGTTCTGGCTGTCTGGGTCGGTGGCGGCGAGGAGATGGCGGGAATTTTCGCGACGGCCGGCATTCCCTCCTTCGCCACGGAGCAGGATGCGATCCTCGGCTTCCAGCATCTGACGCGGCATGCCCGCCTGCTCAAGGAGCTGATGGCGACGCCGCCTGTGCTCGATGAAAACGATCAGCCGGATATCGAGGCCGCCGCTGCGCTCGTCGAGCGTGCGATCGCGCAGGGACGCGCCTGGCTCGAACCGGACGAGGTCGCGGAGCTGCTCGCCCTGTTCCGGATTCCGGCGCTCAGCCTCGTCATCGTGGCGGATGCCACGGCCGCCGCTGAAGCCGCGAGGGCTCAGTTCGCGGCTGGCCGCACCGTCGCCCTCAAGATCGTCTCACCCGATATCGCGCATAAGTCGGATGTCGGCGGCGTCGAGCTCGATCTCGCCAATGAGGAGGCGGTGCTGGAGGCCGCCGGCCGCATGGCGGAGCGCCTGCGGCAGCAGCGTCCCGAGGCGCGGCTGGCCGGTTTCATGGTGCAGCCGATGGCGCATCGGGCCAAGGCGCGCGAACTGATCGCCGGCTTTTCCGTCGATCCCTGCTTCGGCCCGGTCATCGTCTTCGGGCGCGGCGGCACGGCGGCGGAGCTCATCGCCGATACGCATGTGGCGCTGCCACCGCTCGACCTCGCCTCGGCCGAGAGCCTGATCGCCCGCACGCGGGTCTCCCGCATCCTCGCCGCCTATCGCGACGTCCCGGCCGCCGACCGGCGCGCGATCGCGGCCGTGCTGGTAGCGCTCGGCACTATCGCCACGGCGCTGCCGCAGATTCGCGCGATGGATCTCAACCCGATCCTGGCCGATGCCAACGGCGTCGTCGCGGTCGATGCGCGCATCGTGCTGGAGCCGGACCCGACGCGGCGGCGCCGGCCGGCGATCCGGTCCTATCCCGGCATCTGGACCCTGCAACTGGTGCTCGGCGAGCGGCGCTTCTTCGTCCGCCCGATGAAGCCGGAGGACGAGTTGCTGATCGGTGCGATGCTGGGGCGGGTCACGCCTGAGGACTTGCGCTTGCGCTTCTTCGCGCCGCTGAAATCGTTCAGCCACGCCTTTCTCGCGCGCCTGACCCAGCTCGACTATGCGCGGGAGATGGCTTTCGTCGCGATCGAGGAGGGCAGTGGCGATGCAGCCGGCGTCGTGCGCCTCCATGCCGATCCCGGCCATGTCGAGGCCGAGTATGCGATCCTGCTGCGCTCAGACCTCAAGGGCATCGGGCTCGGCCGCGCGCTGATGGAACTGATCATAGACTGGGCCAAGGCAGAGAGGCTGCAGCGCATCCATAGCCAGGTCCTGGCCGAGAATGGGCCGATGCTCGCGCTCTGCCGCGACCTGGGCTTCGAGATCGCGCTCGATCCCGACGATATCTCGGTCAGGCGCGTCACGCTCGACCTGACACTGGCGAGCAGCAAGGGGAGGACGAGCCCTGGTCCGTATTGAGCATCGTCGGCTTGGCGAAGCGGGCGCGTGATTCTTGACGGCCTCGCTGCAGAAGGCGGTCTGCGTCGCCATCAAAAGGCGCTGCCGCTATTCGAAGCCGGTTGAGCTCTGTAGTCCCATGCCAGGAGGCTTCGGCTGAAGTTGTCGAGGACGGCGGCGAGGTGAGAGTCTCTCGCGACATCGCGTTCGCGGTTGGGGCAATATTGCAGTACCTGGCCTTCGACGAAGGAATATTCCAGATGCGACGTGGCGATCCGGCCCATCACAGTCGGATCGGCGATCGTCCGGGTCCGACCATTGCAGAGGCCCCTTTCGCCTTGAGGACCGGCAGCGTAGTTGCGCCGTGAGCGCTCGCCGGCCCCTTTGCCTTCGGAGAACTGCGCGCGGTCCAAAATCCCGCATTGCCGAAGCAATTGGGATCGGCTATCCAGCCTGCACGGTTAGCGCCCGTAGCTCAGCTGGATAGAGCGTTGCCCTCCGAAGGCAAAGGTCACACGTTCGAATCGTGTCGGGCGCGCCACTTAACTACCTAGAATTATTGACTTCTTGTCTGCGGTCTGCATCACGCCGATCCTGAGCCGTTTTTCCAATAGCCACCTGGTAGCCACGGCACGATGTCAGTGGCAGCGTCCTGTACGAAGCCAGATCCGGTGTGCTGGTTGACTCGGTGACCTCGTCGGGTCCGCGCCATTAACAGCCTCTGGCTCATTGCCCAGAAGTGGACACTGTCCTTTAGGTGCTCGGCCAGTTTGAACGACGACGGGTCCAGCTTCGTGCTGACTTCGACGAATATCGTCATGCAGACGCTGGAAGAGCGCGGGCACAGTCTCCCGCCATGCGGAAGCGAACCGATCGCCAATCCCCGCGTTGCGAACTGGAATGAAGTGAAAGTCCAGTCCGGGAGCGTGACATGCGGTTCTCCATCAACGGGGCGTCCGTCGAGATCGACGTCGATTCGCGAACGTCCCTGCTCGATCTCCTGCGCGACCATCTCGGCCTGACGGGCTCGAAGAAGGGCTGCAACCAGGGCGCCTGCGGAGCCTGCACCGTGCTGGTCGATGGCCAGCGCATCAATTCCTGCCTCGCTCTGGCGGTTCAGTACCAGGAGCGCGAGGTCACGACCGTCGAGGGGCTGGGGGCGCTCGAAGCGCTCGCTCCGCTGCAGGAGGCCTTCATCGAGCGTGACGGCTTCCAGTGCGGCTATTGCACGCCGGGCCAGATCTGCTCGGCGGTGGCGATGGGGGACGAGCTGAAGCGCGGCCTGCCCAGCCATGTCACGCCGGATCTCGATGCCGACGCGATCGTACCCGATCGAGACGAGCTGCGCGAGCGCATGAGCGGCAATCTCTGCCGCTGCGGCGCCCATAACGGCATCATCGACGCTATCGCATCCGTCTACGGGGAGGCTGCGCGATGACGCCCTTCAGCTACGAGCGCGCCGCCGACGCCGCTGATGCGGTGCGGCGTGCCGCCGGGCCGGCCGCCAAATATCTCGGGGGCGGCACCAATCTCGTCGACCTGATGCGCGAGACGATCGAGCGGCCGCGGCGGCTGGTAGACGTGACGGGGCTCTCGACCGAGATCGCGAAGAACGCAGATGGCGGCCTGGTCATCGGCGCGGCTGCCCGCAACACGGCCGTCGCCGAGCATCGGCTCGTGCGCCGGCGCTACCCCATGCTCGCGCGCGCTATCCTGGCCGGCGCCAGCGCCCAGATCCGCAACATGGCGACCGTCGGCGGCAACATCCTCCAACGCACCCGCTGCATCTATTTCTACGACGACGAAGGCTCCCGCTGTAACAAGCGCGAGCCCGGCGAGGGCTGCGACGCCATCGGCGGCTTCAACCGCAACCACGCCATCCTCGGCGCCTCACCGTCCTGCATCGCCACGCATCCCTCCGACATGGCCGTCGCGCTGGTGGCTCTGGATGCTATGGTTCACCTGCGCAGCGCAGGCGGGGAGCGCAGCCTGGCGCTGGCCGAGCTCTACCGGCCGCCCGGTGATCGGCCCGACATCGAGACCGTGCTGGGGCCCGGCGAGCTCGTGACCCGGATCACCCTCCCGGCCGGGCCGCTCGCCGCACGGTCCGACTACCGCAAGGTTCGAGACCGGGCGAGCTACGCCTTCGCGCTCGTCTCCGTCGCCGCCGCGCTCTCCGTGGAGGACGGGCGCGTCGCGGCTGTGCGCCTTGCTTTCGGCGGCGTCGCGCACAAGCCCTGGCGAGCCTGGAAGGCCGAGGCGGCGCTGCGCGGCTCGCGACCCGAGGCGAAAGCCTTCGCCGCTGCGGCCGAAGCGGAGCTCGCCGCGGCTGAACCGCTGAAGGGAAACGCCTTCAAGCTCGACCTGCTGCGCCGGACGACGGTCGCGGTGCTGGAAAAATTGGCGGGAGATCGCGCATGAGCATCCTCGATGACGCCAAGCAGCTCGCCCAGGGCATCGCCCAAGCCGCGATGGCGAAGGCGGTCGCGCTGGCGCCGGATAGCTGGATCCCCGGCGGAGAGCCCGATCCACTGATCGAGCAGCGGCACGGCCATGTTGGCAAGCCGGTCTCGCGGCTGGATGGCCCGCTGAAGGTCACAGGTGGCGCATCCTTCGCCGCCGAGTTCCCGATGGAGGGCATGGTCTATGCGGCGGTCGCCTACAGCACCGTCGCCAAGGGTCGGATCGCGGAACTCGATACCGCCGCGGCCGAGGCCGCGCCGGGCGTCGTCCTGGTCATGACCCATCGCAACACGCCGC
Source organism: Bosea sp. ANAM02 (assembly GCF_011764485.1). NCBI lineage: Bacteria > Pseudomonadati > Pseudomonadota > Alphaproteobacteria > Hyphomicrobiales > Alloboseaceae > Allobosea > Allobosea sp. ANAM02. The sequence goes on from NZ_AP022848.1 coordinate 718,198, forward strand.
GGCTGAAGCCGACGCCAGTCTTCCTGTCGGCGCAGAAGGCCTCGGGCGGCGATGCGCTTCCAGTGATGCAGGACGGCCAGATCCACTGGAACGGACAGCCGCTCGCCGTGGTGCTCGCGGATACGCAGGAGCAGGCCGATCACGCCAAGTCCCTGATCCGCATCGGCTACGAAACCGAGGAGGCCGTAACCGACTTTGCGCAGGCGCAGCAGCGCGGCACACGCACGGCCCAGTTCATGGGCCAGCCCTTGCACGACGCTAAGGGCGACGCCGAGGCGGCGCTTGCAAAAGCGCCTGTAAAGGTCGACGCGCTCTATACGACGCCGCGGCACAACCACAATCCGATCGAGCTCCACGCCGTGACTTTGGCTTGGCAGGGCGAGACGCTGCGCGTGCACGACAGCCAGCAGATGGTCGCTCACTGCGCCTGGACGCTGGCCAAGGTCTTCGACATCGCCGAGGATCAGGTCGTCGTGACCTCGCCCTTCGTCGGCGGTGGCTTCGGCAGCAAGACCCTATGGCAGCACCATATCCTCGCGGCCGCTGCGGCGAAGCTGGCGGGCCGGCCCGTGAGGCTCGTGCTGTCACGCGAGGGCGTCTACCGCGTCGTCGGCGGCCGTTCGCCGACGCAGCAGCGCGTGGCGCTGGGCGCGAACCCCGACGGCCGGCTGACGGCGCTGATTCATAGCGGCACGACAGTCAAGACGGCGCACAACGCCATGCCCGAGCCCTTCATCCTGCCGACGCGCAGCGCCTACACCGCCGAGACGATCCTACTCGACGTGCAGCAGGTCGAGCTCGACATGGTGAGCAACACCTTCATGCGCGCGCCGGGCGAGGCGGTCGGCACCTTCGCGCTGGAATGCGCGCTGGACGAGCTTGCCCATGAGCTAGGCATCGACCCGGTTGAGTTGCGCATCCGCAACGAGCCGAAGGAAGATCCGACGTCGGGCCTGCCCTTCTCCGCGCGCCATATCGTCGAGGCGTGGCGAGCGGGGGTCGAACGCTTCGGTTGGAGTCGTCGGAACCCGCAGCCCGGCGTCGTACGGGAGGGCGAATGGCTCGTGGGGATGGGCTGCGCCACCGCGACCTATCCTTATTACCGCATGCCCGGCGGCGCCGCGCGCCTCACAATCACCCGGGAGGGACGCGCCACGGTCGACGTCGCAGTCCATGAGATGGGCATGGGCACGGCGACGGTGCAGACGCAGGTCACGGCCGAGCGGCTCGGCCTGCCGATGGAGGCGATCCGCTTCAATTACGGCGACTCGACCCTGCCCGGTGTCATCATGGCCGGCGGCTCACAGCAGACCGCCGCGACCGGCGCCTCGGTGATCGCCGCCTACAACAAGCTCGTCGGCGAGCTTTTGACGCTCGCCGGCAACGATTCGACGCTTGCCGGGCTCAAGCCGGAAGAGGTCGCCAGCCGCGATGCTGGCCTGTGCAAGCGCGATGAGCCGGAACGCTACGAGAGCTATGCCTCGATCCTCAGCCGTGCCCGGCGGGACGAGGTCAGCGTCGTGGCCGAGCCGCCGCAGCCACTTGAGATGATGCATTGGTCGATGCACAGCCATGGCGCGATGTTCTGCGAGGTGCGCGTCAACGTCGTCACCGGCGAGCCGCGCGTCTCGCGCTTCCTCGGCTCCTTCGACTGCGGCCGCATCCTCAATCCCAAGACCGCAGCCAGCCAGTTCCGCGGCGGCATCATCATGGGCCTGGGCCTGGCGCTGATGGAAGAGACCCAATTCGACGAGCGCAGCGGGCGCATAATGAATCCGAGCCTCGCCGAATATCACGTGCCGGTGCATCTCGACGTGCCGGAGATCGATGTGATCTGGACCGATATTCCCGACCCGCACACGCCGATGGGCGCACGCGGCGTGGGCGAGATCGGCATCACCGGCACGGGTGCGGCGGTCGCGAACGCCATCTTCAACGCCACTGGCAAGCGCGTCCGCGATCTGCCAATCACCCTCGACAAGCTGATGTGACAAATAGGGCGTTTTGCCGTTCCGTGGACATTGCGCCATAGGACTAAGCCGCTCTCGCGGCAGGGCGCTGCGGCGCGGTCATTGCTGAGATTTCGCCTGTGAGGCGCTGCATCCGAGGATTTCGGGGTCGTTTCCCCTGATCCCTGGAGGCCTCCATGACCGATGCCGTCACCGTCAGTCCGCTGCGTCAGCGGATGATCGAGGACATGACCATCCGCCGGTTTGGCGAGCATACGCAGCGCGATTATGTGCGGCAGGTCCGTGAGTTCACCGCCTTCCTCGGCCTGCCGCCGGACCGGGCCGAGCCTGAGGATCTGCGGCGCTACCAGCTCCACCTGGCCTCGCTCGGTGCCAGCTACGCGCGGATGAACCTGGCCTGCACCGCACTGCGCTTCTTCTTCCATGTCACGCTGGGACGGACCGGCTTCGGTGACCGCATGGCGCGGATCCCGACGCCGGAGCGGTTGCCAGTCGTGCTGGACACGCAAGAGGTGGCGTTGCTGCTGGCCCATGCGCGGAGCCTGAAGGACCGGGCCGCGCTGAGTATCGCCTATGGCTGCGGCCTGCGCGTGTCGGAGATCGCCAACCTCAAGGTCGCCGACGTCGACAGCGCGCGCATGCTGATCCGGGTCGAGCAGGGCAAGGGCCGCAAGGACCGCTATGTCATGCTCGCGCCCGACCTGCTCGACCTCCTGCGGCAATGGTGGCGGGTGAAGCGCCCGCGTGGCTGGCTCTTCCCCGGCCAGCAGCCGGGCCAGCCGATCACGACGCGCCAGCTCAACCGGGCCTGTCATGCCGCAGCCGTTGCGGCCAAGCTCGACAAGCGGGTGTCCATGCACACGCTGCGGCACAGCTTCGCCACGCATCTGCTGGAGCGGAAGACCGATATCCGGGTGATCCAGGTCCTGCTCGGCCACAGGAAGCTCGACACCACCGCCGTCTACACCCGCGTCGCGCTGAAGACGCTGCGCGAGGTGACCAGCCCGCTCGCGCTGCTGGCGCCGCCGCCGCCGCCGTAACGCTCCGCGCCGATCATGGCGCGGCCTTCGCTGGAGGTCGCGGACATCCTGAACCGACATGGCGACGCCTTCCTCGCGCGCCATCGGCTCAGCCGTGGCCAGCTCAAGGTGATCGGTGCAATCCGGGCCTGCCGGACGGCTGCGCTCGGCGGCCATGTCATGGCCTGCGGCGACTGCGATCACGCGACGATCGCCTATAACTCCTGCCGCAACCGGCACTGCCCACGATGCCAGGGCGCGGCGGCGAAGGACTGGCTCGCGGACCGGCAGGCCGACCTGCTGCCCGTGCCCTACTATCATCTCGTCTTCACCCTGCCGGCACCGGTCGCGGCCATCGCCTTCCAAAACAAGGCCGCCGTCTACGGCCTTCTGTTCAAGGCAGCAGCCGAGACGCTCGCCACCATCGCGAGCGATCCCCGGCATCTCGGTACCCGCATCGGCTTCACCTCGGTGCTGCACACCTGGGGATCGGCGATGACCCATCATCCCCATCTCCACATCATCGCACCCGGAGGCGGATTGTCGCCTGACAGCGCTCGCTGGATCCCGTGCCGGCCTGGCTTCTTCCTGCCCGTGCGCGTGCTCTCGCGGCTGTTCCGCAGGCTCTTCCTCGAAGGGCTCACCGCTCTCAATGCTTCCGGGCGGCTCGCCTTCCATGGCGATCTCGCCCATCTGGCCGAAGCCGAGGCCTTCGCCACCGTGCTGGCGCCGCTGCGACGAGCCGACTGGGTCGTCTATGCCAAGCGCCCCTTCGGCGGACCTGAGGCCGTGCTGGCCTATCTCGCCCGCTACACCCACCGCGTCGCCATCGCCAACAGCCGCATCATTGCCATGGATCGGCACGGGGTCACGTTCCGCTGGAAGGATTATCGCGCCCGCTCCGCCGGCGAGACCTGGCGCAAGACCATGACGCTGACGGCCTTCGAGTTCATCCGCCGCTTCCTGCTCCACGTCCTGCCCGACGGATTCCACCGCATCCGGCATTATGGATTGCTCGCCTCGAGCCGGCGCGCCGGCACCATCGCCCGCATCAGGCAGATCATCGCGGCGCCAACACCGGACGCCATGACGGCAGATCGTGGAGCAGAGATCTCGGCCGAACAATCCGATCCGGTCGATGAGCGGAGGCCTCCTTGCCCGTGCTGCGGTGGCCGCATGATCCTCGTCGAGCGCTTCGCACCGGGCACAGCGCCGCGCACCATCCTCGCCGTCAGAATCGACACCTCATGACGATGGCGCCGGGACGACACCCCGAGGAAGCGCCGCCGATCTCGGCCAGAGAGCGGGCGATCCTGTTCGCCCCAGTCGCGGAAATGGAGATCGCGGTGGGCCCGGATACGTCCGATGGGCAGCCAAGCGCGGGCTCCCGGGCATCAAGGTCGGAGCATCGCGCCGCCGTTACGCGCCTCGCGCGCTCCCGCAGACCACGCCGCTCAGCGAAATCCCCATAGCCCACGGCCTCGGGCCGCGGCTTCCTCCACTGGAGGTTCTCAGACGCGGGCCCAAGAGCCGCGCCATCAATGCTGCGCAAGGGCCCGCATCTGAGACCCTTCACAATAGCTGACCTCAGCACTCTTCCTTAAAGCGGACTTTCGCGTCTTCGAGGCGTGTAGTCGGGTTCCATCAACCTGCCCCCAGCAGATGCCCGGTTGACAACATAGAGCACCAGCGCATTATGTCATGGTTGATTGCTGACAATCGACCATGACAAGAAATGGGGACGAACTGCTATGAACTCGAAGACTCTGAATTCGACCCTTGCATTCTTGGGCGCCACCCTGGGGATGGCTGTTGCCCCTTCGATGGCCCAATGCCTGCCCGCGCCTCCTAGCTTGGTCGAGGCTGGCCACCTGACCGTGGGTACTTCACTGACAGCCCCTCCGATGGGTTTCATGAAGGACGACACGCCGTCAGGCTTCGATCCCGAGTTCATCACGGCCGTGGCCGAGAAGATGTGCCTCAAGACCAAGATCGTGAATGTCACCTTCCAAGGATTGTTTCCGGGTCTCATCGCCAAAAAATTCGACGTGATCGCCTCGCAGATCGGCATCACCGAGCCCCGCAAGGAGATGTTCGATTTCGTCCCCGTGTTCGTCGGCGGCCTTCGCCTGGTGACGCAGAAGAACAGCGGCTTGAAGTTCCAGACGGAAAGCGACGTTTGCGGACATGCAGCCAGCATCGTGGCTGGATCCACCCAGATGGCGGCGCTTGAGCGCGTCAAAGGCGACTGCCCTGCCGGCAAACCGATGACGCTCAAGGTCTTCACCAACCAGAGCGAGGCGCTGAACGAAGTCGCCAAGGGCACGGTCAACGTTGCTTATGTCGACTGGCCGGTCGCGGCTTACCTGATCCAGCAGCGCCCACAGGACTTCGTCGAAGCGAGCCCGGTTCTGAGCGGCAAGGGGCCGAACACCGAGCGCAATCGCAATGGCATCGTCATTCGGAAAGGTGAAACGGCAACGCAGGACGCCGTCGCAGCGGCGGTGAAGGCGGCTATGAGCGCGGGCGCCTACGAAGGAATCCTGAAGAAGTGGAATCTCGCCGACGGGGACGTTCGCAAGGCCAACTGAGCAAAAACTCACGGAACCGAGGAAGGCAGCAATGCGCTTCGATCTCGACTATTTCCTGAGCCTGCTGTTCTCGACGCGCTTCTTCGAGCCCGTCGCGATCGTGATCATCGTGGCCGCTACGGCCATGGTGATCGGCGTGCTCATCGGCACGGTGGGCGGCATCGTCCTCAACTCGCCGGTCCCGCTGCTACAGAGGCTGGTGAAGCTATACGTCACAACCATCCGCGGTGTGCCGGTGCTCGTTCAGATCGTCTTCTGGTACAACGGGCTGCCGGCTCTCACCGGCGGTGCGATCAACCTCTCGGCCTATGCGGCCGGCATCATCGCACTGGGGGTCAATGAGGGCGCGTATATGACGGAGATCGTCCGATCGGGCATCCAATCGGTCGACCGTGGCCAGCGCGAAGCCTCACAGGTTCTCAGCCTGAGCTACCGCTCCATGATGATGAAGGTGATCCTGCCGCAGGCGATACGGATCGCGATCCCGCCGACGGGCAACCAGGTTGTCAACCTGCTCAAGAACACGTCGCTCCTTTTCACGATCGCCATTCCTGAGATCTTTGCGACGGGCACGAACCTGTTCAGCGCGAATTTCAAGTACTTCGAGGTCATCGCTGTGGTCGCCATCTGGTACCTGCTGCTGGCGATTGCGTACGGCTTTATCCAGCGGGCCGTGGAACGTCGCTTCGCCAAGGGCAGGCGCGACCTTTATGATCTTGCTGCGGCGTGATCTGGTCGCCTGGATTTGAGGAAAGCACCCACGCCATGAGCCTGACCGCATTGAAGCGACAGCCCGCCGAACAGCTGGCTACAGAGGCGCTGAAGGAGTCCATTCTCGCAGGAGATCTGAAACCCGGTGAGCGGCTGACCGAAGCGGCGCTGGCGGACCAGTTCGCCGTCTCGCGGGGCACGGTTCGCACTGCGCTTCACCAGCTCAGCCGCGATCGCCTGGTGGTCCTGACGCCTTATACGGGCTGGGCCGTAGCCACTATCGATCGCCAGGATCTCTGGGAAATCTATACGCTGCGCAGCAGCCTGGAGCGCCTTGCCGCGCGGTTGGCAGCCGAGCGGATCGACGATAAGGGGCGAGCTCGCCTAATCACGGTCCGGGATGCATTCTTCGCTGCTTGCGAACGATCGGATGTTGAAGTCGCGGTCGACCACGACTTTTCGCTCCACCGCACGATCGTCGAGCTGTCGGGCAATAAACGCCTTCTCGATCAGTACCTCATGGTCGAGCAGCAGATCCGCCTCTTCATCAACTCGACCTACGCGTCCGCCCCGAACCTGTCGGTGGCGATCGACCACCACTCTCCGATTATCGACGCTGTTCTCGCCGGTGATGGCGCTGCCGCGGCCGGACATAGCGAACACCACATTCTCAGCGAGGGCGAGCGCGTGCTCGCGATGGTGAAGGATGCCGATTGAAGCCACAGCAGCCGAAGCCGGTCGCGAGGCGGTCATCGCTCTTGAGGGACTGAACAAGTGGTTCGGTGCGATGCACGTCCTCAAGGACGTGTCACTGTCCATAGACAAGGGCGAGAAAGTCGTGATCTGCGGACCATCCGGATCGGGCAAATCGACCCTCATACGCTGCATAAACGGCCTCGAGCAGCACCAAGGTGGGCAGATCAGCGTCGAGGGTGTCGAGCTGGGACCGAAGACCCTCGCCCAGGTGCGACGTGAGGTCGGGATGGTCTTCCAGTCCTTCAACCTCTTCCCTCATCTGACCATCAAGGAAAATTGCATGCTCGCGCCGATGGAGGCGCGAGGCCTGTCCAAAAAGGAAGCCGAGGAGCGCAGCATGGACTACCTTCGCCGTGTCCATATCGCTGAGCACGCACACAAGTACCCTTCACAGCTTTCGGGCGGGCAGCAGCAACGCGCGGCGATCGCTCGGGCGCTCTGCATGCAGCCGCGTATCATGCTGTTCGATGAACCTACCTCCGCTCTCGATCCCGAGATGATCTCCGAGGTGCTCGATACGATGATGGAACTGGCTGCATCCGGCATGACCATGGTCTGCGTTACGCATGAGATGGGATTTGCTCAGAAGGTCGCGGATCGGGTCGTTTTCATGGACCAAGGCGCCATTGCGGAAGTGGGGCCGCCAAAACAGCTCTTTCAATCTCCGTCTTCGGAACGGCTCGCGCTGTTTCTGAAACGCATCCTCACTCACTGAAAGCTTCACAGCTCGGCAGAAGATCCAAGGCGCCATGTGCAGTGGCGTCGGCGGGATCCCTGTGCCTTAGGCGGAAAGGACATTCTCGTGCTCACAATCGACAACCTGCGGGTCTTCAACATCCGAGGTGGCGGTCTCCATCCCGTTCTCGTCGAGCTTTCGACCAGGGATGGCATCAAGGGTTATGGCGAGGCCGCCGTCGCCTATGGCATTGGCGCGAACGCCGCAGCCGGCATGCTTAGCGACCTGGCACACAAGGTCGTAGGTCAGGACGCCACCTACCCGCGCAACATTTGGCACGAGATCTACGATAACTCTTTCTGGACCAAGGGCGGTGGCGCGATCGTGTTCGCAGCGTTGAGCGCTATCGACCAGGCATTGTGGGACATCAAGGCAAAATCGCTCGGGGTCCCGGTCTATGAGCTCTTTGGCGCCAAGTTTGAGAGCTCGCTGGAGGTCTACGCCAATGGCTGGAACACGGATCACGACGACGCGATGGAGTGGGCTAAGGCCGCCGAGCGCCCATTGAAAGACGGTTACACCATCTTGAAGTGCTATCCCTTGGCGACCCGCCAGGAGGGTGGGACCTTGCGGCACGTCCAACGTCGTTCGCTAAGCACCGAGGAGTTCAAGCGAGCGATCAATCGCGTTCGGGCGCTCCGGAAAGTGGTCGGCCCGGATATCAGCCTGATGTTCGACCTCAGCGGCGGTCTAAATAACGATCAGCTGATCCGGTTCATGGACGTCTGCACGGAACTCGACGTGACCTGGGTCGAGGAGCCCGTTGACCCCTTCAACATTCAGGGCCTGCGGAATTTTGCAGGGCGGTGGCCGATCCCGATCGCCGCTGGCGAACGGGTCTATACGCGGCAGGGCTTCAGGAATTTGCTGGAGACGGGAGGGATCGACATCGTCATGCCTGACGTGGGCAACTGCGGCGGCATCTTTGAGGCGGTTCAGATTGCCGCGATGGCCGAGAGCTACAACGCCCGCGTCTCTCCCCACAATTGCGCCAGTTCCCTCTGCACGGCTGCGACGGTGCAGGTCTGGGCAGCGTCCGGCATGGGCATGCCGCTGGAGACATATCCGTATTTCTCGGATGCAAACGATTATGTCCAGGTCCTCGCCAATCCACCCGAGAAGGCGGTGGTCAAGGGCCGTCTCGCGGTCCCGACAGACCCGGGTATCGGCGCCGAAATCAATCTCGAGGCGGTCAATCCGTTCCGCTGCTTCGATTTCAAAGCGGACGCCTGAAACGACCCAAAAAATTGGCCGCACGCTGTTTCAAGCGTGCGTGCCGTCGGCGTCGCGCCACTTCCGGACATGGAGCGGTCCGCAGGAAGCGGACGCTGAGCGTGTGTCAGTCTGCATAGGTCAGCAGCTTAGCTCTCAGCGCCTCAATCTGCAGGTCGGTGGTAGGGTTCGGCATACCTCGTAAGAGGCAGACGGACCCCATTGACTTGTGATGCCCCATGACGAAACATTCGTTTCGCAACTTCAAGAACGAGAGAACATGCGTACCGCAACCGCTGATACTGTGGCCCTCCTTACCGCCGCTCTGCGCCGCCTGCCGCCACAGCAGGCGGACGCGGCGCGCTTCGTCATCGGGCGCAGCTTCGAGGCGGCAACAATGCCGATGCGCGGGTTGGCCCGGGCCGCAGGACTGCCGCCAGCGACGTTCACGCGGCTTGCCCAGTCGCTTGGCCTTCCAGGTTGGGATGAGTTACGCGCCGGCCTGATCGCCGACACGCGCGAGAACCTCGGCGCGCGGCGGCCCTTCTCAGTTAGGCCCCTGCCGGAGCGAGGCACGGAGCCGCTCGCAGGCGCCATGATCGCGGCCGATCGGGCTATTCTTGATCATCTCGATGCCGAGCGGATCGAGCAGGCAGCGGCGCTGCTGGAGGCGGCGCCGCGCGTTCTCGTCGCCGGCTTTCGGAGCTGCCATGCCCCGGCGCTGTTGTTTCACTACCAGTATCGGCTGTTCCGCCCGGACATCGCGCTGATGGGGGGCGTTGGAGGCGTGCTCGATGTCGAACTCGGTGCGCTCAAGGCCGGCGATGCACTGTTGCTCTTCGGCTTTGATCCCTATTCGCGCGACGGCCTGCTCTGCGCGGAGGCTGCGGCCGATGCTGGCGCCAAGGTCGTCGCGGTGGTCGACCGCCCCGACGCCCCTGTCGCCGAGGGCGCGGCGGTGGTGCTCACCTTCGGTACGGATTCGAGCGGCTTCTTCCCCTCGCTTACCGGTTGCATCGCGCTGGTGCAGGCGCTCGCCGCGACGCTCTACTCGCGCGCTGGCGACGCCGGACGCGAGCAACTGCGCCGCACCGAGGCGCGCATCGCCGCACATACGCCCTATCTCGAAACCGGCTCGCGCCGGCGATGACACGATTGCTGCACCGCTCGCCGGCCTCGCCGCCGCCGATCGCCGCCGAAGGCAGCGGCATCCTGCTCCAGACCGCCGACAGGCGCGCGATCATCGACGCGGCTGGCGGCGCCGCGGTCTCCTGCCTCGGTCATGGCCATCCTGCGGTCGTCGCAGCGATCCGGGAACAGGTCGGCAAGCTCGCCTATGCCCATACTGGCGCCTTCAGCAGTGCGCCGGCGGAGGAACTCGCGGACTGCCTCGTCGGTCACGAACCAGGCGGGTTGAGTCATGCCTATTTCGTCTCTTCGGGTTCCGAGGCCTGCGAAGGCGCCTTCAAGCTGGCACGGCAGTATTTCCTCGAGATCGACCAGCCGGGCCGGACACATTTCATCGCGCGGCGCCAGAGCTATCACGGGAACACGCTCGGAGCGCTGGCGGCGGGCGGCAATGCGAGCCGCCGCGCTCCCTATACGCCGCTCCTGCCCGAGAGCTTCAGCCATGTCTCGGCGCCGAATGCCTATCGCAGGCCGGCCGGCACGAGCGAGGCAGATTTCGTCGATAGTCTCGAAGCCGAGCTGGAGGCCGAGTTCCAGCGCCTCGGGCCCGGCAGCGTCGCCGGTTTCGTCGCCGAGACGGTGATCGGCGCGACGGCCGGCGCCATGCCGGCGCCGGCCGGCTATCACGCCATGGTCCGCCGCCTTTGCGATCGCCACGGCGCGCTGCTCATCCTCGACGAAGTGATGTGCGGCATGGGCCGGACCGGGACCATGCATGCGTGGGAGCAGGATGGCGCCAGCCCCGATCTACAGACCGTCGCCAAGGGGCTGGGCGGCGGCTACCAGCCGATTGCCGCCGTGCTGATGCGGAAGCCGATCTTTGCCGCGATCCGCGCGGGCAGCGGCCGGCTTTGGCACGGCCATACCTATATGAACCACCCAGTCGCATGTGCCGCAGCCCTCGCCGTGCAGCGGACCATCGCATCCGAGGGTCTGCTCAGTCGGGTTCAAACGATGGGCGAGCGGCTCTCGCAGCGGCTCAACGCCCGCTTCGGCAACCATCCCCATGTCGGGGACATCCGCGGCCGTGGCCTGATCCAGGCGATCGAGCTCGTCTCCGATCGCTCGGCAAAGGAGCCTTTCGACCCGGCGCTCCGGCTCAACGAGCGGGTCAAGCAAGCTGCCTTCGATCTCGGCCTCGCCTGCTACCCCTCCGGCGGCACGGCCGACGGGGTCCGCGGCGACCATGTACTGCTCGCCCCGCCCTATATCGTCACGGCCGAAGAGATCGACCGGATCGTCGAAATTCTCGGCGAGGCGGTCGATCTGGCTCTCGCTTCCTGAAGGTCATTACCGATGCCGCGTCTCGCCGTTGCCCGGTTCTCGCATGAAGGCAATTCCTTCTCGCCGGTGATAACCGGGCTCAACGAGTTCCGGCGTGAATGGTATCAGGGCCAGGAGGCCGAGGCTGTCTACCGCGGCACCACGACCGAGGGCGGCGGCGCCGTAGCGTTTCTCGACGCCCATCCCGAATGGCGTGGCACTTTCCTTCGCATGGCGGGCGCGACGCCAGCCGGCCCGGTCACCCGCGAGGCCTACGATGCGATCCTCGACGAGATCGTCGCCGATCTGATCCAAGGCGAATGGGACGCGGTGTTTCTCTCGCTGCACGGCGCGATGGTGGTCGAAGGCATGGATCTCGCCGATTATGAGATCGTCCGGCGCGTCCGAGAGGCAATAGGGCCCGAGATACCTTTCGGCGTCAGCTTCGACCTGCACGCCAATCTTGACCCGCGCATCGCCGATCTCGTGACCTTCGCGGCCGGTTTCAAGGAACATCCTCATGTCGACATGAAGGAGACCGCCGAGCTAGTGCTCGACGTGCTCGACCGCACTGTGAAAGGCGAGGTCCACCCCGTCGGTCACATCGCCAAGCTCGACGCGATCCTGCCCAGCATCAATATGCGGACTGCGGAGGGGCCTATGGCGGAGCTGGAGGCTTTCGCGCGCGGTCTCGAATTCGATCCGCGCATCCTCGATGCCTCGCCGTTCGGAGGCTTCTCCTATGGCGACACGATCGTCGCGGGCGCCGGTGCGCTGGTTTACGCCGATGGCGACAAGGAGCTGGCGAAGCGTGCCGCCGAGCGCATCGTCGAGGAGACCCGCCGGCGGCTCGGCCGATTCTACATCTCGCTCCCCGATGCAGCCACGGGCATCGCGCAGGCTCTCAAACTCGGGCGGGAATCGCAGCCTGTCGCGGTGATCGATTCAGGCGACAACCCGCTCTCCGGCGGTATCGGCGATACGCCGGAAATGCTGCGGGCGCTGTTGGAAGCCGCCCCTCAAGTATCGACCGTCTTGGCCTTCTTCGCCGATCCCGCGCTGGTCGAGCGCTGCATCGCAGCGGGCGAGGGCGCCGCGATCAGCGGCACGCTCGGCGGCCGGATCAGCGCCGAATTCGGCCCGCCGGTGCCATTCTCCGGGACCGTCCTCAGGCTGACGGACGGCCATTATGTCAATAGTGGCCCGATGATGCGCGGCCTGCCGATGACGCTCGGGCCGACGGCCGTGATCGGAATCGGACAGGTCAGGGTGATCGTCACCACCGCCTGCGGTTCGGCGCACGACCCGGCGTTCTACGCGCTCCATGGGGTTGATTTCATCGAGGTCGCGCTGCTCTGCGTCAAGGCGAAGAACCATTTCCGCGCCGCCTTCTCTGCGATCTGCCCGGCCATGATCGACATCGACGCGCCTGGGCCGGCGGCGCTCGATATCAACCGCTTTCCGTTCCGCCTCGCTCCATCCACCCTTTACCCACTCCATATCAGGGAGGCTTCGTGATGAGACGCCGTGACTTCCTCGCCGCCGCCGCGGCGACCGCCATCGCCCGCCCTGCACTCTCGCAGAGCCGCCAGCGCGTCCTGAAGTTCATCCCACAGGCCGACCTCGCCAATCCCGATCCGATCTGGACCACTGCGACCGTCGCCTACAACCATGGCTTCATGGTCTGGGATACGCCCTATGCGCTCGATGCGAACTACCGGCCCAGGCCGCAAATGGTCGCCGGTCATGAACTGTCGGATGACAGGCTGACATGGCGCTTCACTCTGCGCGACGGCCTGATCTTCCATGATGGTGAACCGGTGCGATCGATCGACCTCGTCACCTCCATCCATCGCTGGGCGAAACGCCGGCCGCTCGGCCAGCTGATGATGAGCTATGGTGCGGAGTTCACCATCGAGAGCGACAAGGTCTTCACGGTCCGGCTGAAAAAGCCCTTCGGGCTGATGCTGAACGCGCTCGCCGATTACTGCTTCATCATGCCGGAGCGCATCGCGAAGACCGACCCGTTCAAGCAGATCTCGGAATATGTCGGATCCGGCCCCTATCGCTTCCTGCGCGACGAATGGAAGCCCGGCGCTGGCGCTGCCTATGCCCGTTTCGATCGCTATGTGCCGCGCCAGGAGGAGACGAGCCTGCTCGCCGGGGGACGCATTGCCCATTTCGACAGGATCGAATGGATCGTGATGCCCGACCCAGCCTCTGCCGCCGCCGCCTTGCAGACTGGCGAGGCTGATTGGCTGGAGAGTCCGTTGCCGGACCTGCTGCCGATCCTTCGCAACAACCCCGCGACCCGCGTGCTACGCAACGACCGCATTGGCGCCATCGGCATGGCAGCGATCAACCACCTGCACCCGCCTTTCAACAACCGCAAGCTGCTACAGGCGGTCCTGACGGCGGTCGACCAGAAGGAATTCATGCAGGCTGCCTTCAATAATGAGCCCGAGTTATTCACAACCGGCGTCGGTGTTTTCACCAAGGGTCTGCCAATGGACAATGACGAAGCCATCGGCGCCTTCAAGGCCGACATCGCGTTGGCGAAGAAGATGGTCGCAGAGAGTGGCTACAAGGGCGAGCGAGCAGTGCTGATGGCGCCGGGCGATCAGGCGGTGCTTGGCACGTTTGCGCCGGTGATGGCGGCGACGCTGGAGCGTATCGGCATCAATGTCGACCATGTCACCATGGACTGGGGCACGCTGGTGCAGCGGCGTTCCAGCCAGGAACCGGTTGAGAAGGGCGGTTGGTCGATGTTCTGCACCTCCTATACCGGGCTTTCGGTGATGAACCCGGCCGTGCACCTGCCACTGCGCGGCACCGGCAAGGCCGGCTGGTTCGGATGGCCGACCGATCCCGACATGGAAAAGCTACGTGACGCCTGGATCGATGCACCGGACCTCGCCACTCAGAGGCAGATCGCCCGCAGGATGCAGGCTCTCGCCTTCGAAAACGTGCCTTTCATTCCGCTCGGCCAATATTATTTCGCGACGGCGGCGCGTGCCGACCTTACGGGCTTCGTTCCGTGGCCCACACCGATCTTCTGGAACGTCCGCCGCAGCGGCTGAGCGCGAGCAATCCGATGCAGGTAAAGCTCTAAGCTGTCCATATCAGTGAGGCGCCAAATGCAGACATTAAGACATCGCCGGGAAGCGGACATTGGGTGATCAATTCCAATCTCGCCATATACCCTTATCCAGATGAGCTGCTGCACCCGAGCGGCAGCCCACCCTGAACCGCCCCGGGTTCGCCGGAGGCCGTTTGGTTTGAGTCATGCGGCGATGGCTGGCTCGTCCAGCATCGCGTAATAGCGTTCCTCGGCTTCGGTCGGCGGAATGTTGCCTATGGGCTCCAGCAGCCGTCGATTGTTGAACCAGTCGGCCCAGGTCAGCGTCGCGAACTCCACGGCTTCGAAGGATCGCCACGGCCCGCGCCGATGGATCAGCTCGGCTTTGTAGAGCCCGTTGATCGTCTCGGCGAGGGCGTTGTCATAGCTATCGCCAACACTGCCGACGGAGGGCTCGACGCCCGCTTCGGCCAGACGCTCGGTATAGCGGATGCTCACGTACTGGGAGCCACGGTCGCTGTGATGCACTAGGCCGCCTCGATGAACGGGACGACGCTCGTGAAGAGCTTGCTCCAGCGCATCGAGCACGAAGCTGGCATGAGCCGTCCGGCTCACCCGCCACCCGATGATCCGCCGCGCATAGGCGTCGATGACGAAGGCGACGTAGACGAAGCCCGACCAGGTCGAGACGTAGGTAAAGTCCGAGACCCACAGCATGTTCGGCGCCGGCGCATGGAACACCCGGTTGACATGGTCCAGTGGACACGGCGCAGCCTTGTCCTGAACGGTCGTGCGGAGGGGCTTGCCGCGAATGACACCTTGCAGGCCGAGGTCGGCCATCAGGGGTTCGACCGTGCATCGCGCAACGTCGAACCCCTCGCGCAACATCTGCCGCCAGATCTTGCGTGCGCCATAGACCTCGAAGTTCTCGCTGAACACGCGCTCGATCTGCGGCTTAAGCTCCTGGTCCCGCCTCGCCCGAGCCGACAGCTTCCGGGGATCGGTCCGCTTGGCGACATGCTCATGGTAGGTTGACGGGGCGATCGGCAACACCTTGCAGATCGGCTCGACCCCATACGCCCCGCGGTTGTCATCGATGAAGGCGATCATGACCGGTGTCGGCGGTCGAGCTCCTCTCACCCGACAGGCGAATGCATGCATTCGCCGAAAGGGCCTGGGCAAAATACGCCGATGCCTTGCGCAGAATCTCGTTCGCCTGCCGAAGCTCGCGGTTCTCGCGTTCGAGAGCCTTCAGCTTGGCCGCCATCTCCGCCGTCAGCCCGGGCTTGCGACCGCTGTCGATCTCGCCCTTCTTCACCCACTCGCTCAGCGTCTGCGCCGTGCAGCCGATCTTGCCCGAAATCGACGTGATCGCTGCCCAGCGCGACGGATGCTCGGCTTCGTGATCCAGCACCATCCGCACCGCGCGGGCACGCACCTCAGGCGAGAACGTGTTCGTCGTCTTGCTCGTCATAGCCCCATCCTCTCAGGAGTTGGGGCCTCCGACAAACCCGGGGCGGTTCAGTTGGGCCGCGCCGCGTTCCTCACTAACATCGCATCGGGGATCGGGATGTTGCAGTTGGGCCGCGCCGCGTTTCCTTTTCCTGCGTCGCTCATTTAATTGCGACCTTGAACGGCAAGGGCGGATTTGCCGTTCCGCCCCCTTGATTTGCTGAGCCCCAACCGTCAAGGGCGTACGCGAAGCCGGGTCACCTCGACCTCAAGGCTTCGGAGAGTCGGCTCGCCAGGCTCCACGTCCCCGCATCGAGCCGCGTCTCGGCCGCCGTCCGTCCCGCAGCGGCGCGAATGCGCTCTGCCGCCTGCCTAGCCGGAGCCTTGCGATCATGCAGGATGCTTCCGCCAACCATTGTCATGGCGACATCCTGCCCGCCGGCCCGCGCCAGCACCGCTTCGAGCGCCCGCGTCTGCGGGTCCATATAGACGCCTTCGGCGGCTGCAAGGTCGATCGCCACCAGATCGGCCTTGAACCCATCCCGGATGAGGCCGGTCCCGCCGAGAAAGGCCGCTTCCGCGCCCCATTCCGTAGCGACGGCGAGGAACGAGCGAAGCTGGCCCGCCGGGGCGGCGGACGCGCTGCGTCCGAGCAGACGCCCCAGCCGCAGCTCCGACAGATAGTCCTCGTTGTCGTCGAGCGCACAATTGTCGGTCCCGAGGCCGAAACGGATTCCGGCATCCATCATGGCGGCGACCGGCGGTGCGCCGTTGCCGAGGCGCATATTGGAACCGGGATTCATGACGACCCTCAGACCGAGGCGCGCCGCATCGGCCATGTCTCGTGCCGTCGCTTGCACGAAATGCGCCGCACTCGCGCGGGTCTCGAAGACGCCGAGGCTTTCGAGCCGCGAGAGCGTGCCTTCGGGATAGAGCGCGCGTGCGCTGCCAGCCTGCGCCGGCGATTCCAGCAGGTGGAAATGCAGGCCCAGCCCATGCTCCCTGGCGTCGGCGGCCAGTGCCCGCCAGGCCTCGTCGCTGACCCGATGCGTCGTCACCAGGCGACGCGGAACCCGGTGCTCGCGCAGAGCTACGAAGCCGTGCAGCAGAAGATCTGGCGCTATCGCTTCACCATCAACGAGCTCTCCGGCCGTCTTGCCGCCTCCTATGCCGAGCATGAGGGCATCATGGTCGCCCTTCGCGCCCGGGCCCGGCTCGATCTCGCCGAGCGCCTGGAAGAGCACAACCGCCTGACCGGCGAGGCGATGGCGCAGGCCCTCGCCACCAGCGGCCGGTTCACCCCCGCGCCGAAGAAACGCAGACGGAGCCGGCCGGCATGACCCAGTTCGACACGATCATCCGCGGCGGACGCATTTCGACGGCATCGGACACCTTCCATTGCGATATCGGCATCAGGGACGGGCGTATCGTCGCGCTGGGCGAGGCGCTCGGCAGCGCCGATAGCGTCTCGACGCCGCGGGCAAATGGGTTCTGCCGGGTGGGATCGACAGCCATGTGCATATCTCGCAGCCTTCCGGCGAGGGCATCGTCATGGCCGACGATTTCGAGAGCGCGACCCGCTCGGCGGCGCTCGGCGGCAACACCACCGTGCTGCCCTTCTGCATGCAGGAGAGCGGCGTTCCCCTGCGCGAAAGCGTGCAGGCCTATCACACGAAGGCCGAGGGCGCCTGCTACACGGATGTCGCCTTCCACCTGATCATTTCCGATCCCAACGAGACCCTGCTGGGTCAGGAGCTGCCGGCGCTCGTGCGCGACGGCTACACCTCCTTCAAGGTCTTCATGACCTATGAGGGGCTGGCGCTCAGCGATCTCGAGATGCTGAAGGTCATGGCCGTGGCTCGCGATACGCGTGCCCTCGTCATGGTCCATGCCGAGAACGACGACGTCATCCGCTACCTGACCGACCAGCTAGAACAAGCCGGACGGACCGCACCGCGCTTCCATGCCGCCTCGCGCCCGATCATCGCCGAACGGGAGGCGACCTATCGCGCGATTTCGCTGGCCGAACTGTCGGATGTCCCGCTGATGATCGAGCATGTCTCCAATCGCGAGGCGATGGAGGAGATCCGCCGTGCCCAGCAGAAGGGTATCAAGATATTCGCCGAGACCTGCACGCAGTATCTGACGCTGACCGCGCAGGATCTCGACGGGCTCAACATGGAGGGGGCCAAATATGTCTGCTCGCCGCCCCCGCGCGACGTCCGCAGCCAGGAGGCCTGCTGGGAAGGCCTGCAGCAGGGCGTGTTCTCGGTCTTCTCGTCGGATCATTGCCCGTTTCGCTATGACGATCCGCAGGGCAAGCTCGCGCCGAAAGGCCGGACCAGCTTCCGCTGGGTGCCGAACGGCATTCCGGGGGTGGGCGCGCGCCTGCCGATCCTGTTCTCGGAGGGCGTCGTCAAGGGCCGGATCGACATCACCCGCTTCGTCGCGGTGACCTCGACCAACCATGCCAAGATGTACGGCCTCTATCCGCGCAAGGGGACGATCGCGGTCGGAGCCGACGCCGACATCGCCATCTGGGACCCGCAGATCGAGCAGACGCTGACCCACGCGATGGTCAACGACGGCTCCGACTACACGCCCTATGAAGGCATACGGATCACCGGCTGGCCCGTGACGACGCTGGTGCGCGGAGAAGTCGTCGCGCGCGACGGCAGGATCGAGGCCCGGAAGGGTTACGGGACCTATCTGAAGCGCGACATCAGCCGGTTTGCATAAGGCACCTGCCGGGCAGCGGAGCTTCCAGTTCGCCGACTCCGCTGAAATGCGTTCGGGATGATCCGCTCCTGAGTCAACCAGGGTGCTTTGCGTGCGCAGCGGCCCCCGCTTGCGTCAGAAAAACGCATTGAAACAAAGGCATGTATCATTCCACGGATGGCGGAATGACGGATTGCCCCAGGTCAGATCCTCCGGCGTGGAATCGCCGTTGCGTAGGTATTGAGCGAGAGCAGATGGTGGTCGGCGCGCTGCAGCGCGGCAAGTGCCGCGGTACGGTCCTTGTTGGCGAGCAACCCGCAGAGCACCTCGGAGATCGCGAGCGCCGGCGCCAGTGTGTGGAAGAAGCTCTGGCTCTCGGTCGAGCAGAGGATCGCGATGTCGGCGAGGCCGACCAGTGGCGAGACCTCGCTATCGGTGATCGCGATGATGCCGAGCCCCTTCTCGCGGGCAAGCTGCGCCAGCTCCAGGCTGTGCAGCGCATAGGGGTTGATCGAGATGGCGAGCAGGACATCCTCGGCCCCCGCCCGGATCAGCCCGTCGCCGACGGTGTCGGCCGGGCCATCGAGATGGGTGGTCTTCTCGCCGAGCAGTGTCATCACATAGTGGAAATGCCAGGCCACCGAATGGCATGAGCGCAGCCCGAGCACGAAGATGCGCCGCGCCTGCGCCAGCCGGTCGGCGGCAGTCGCGAGGCGCTCCAGAGAGACCGGCTCCGTCAATCGTGCGATCTGGGCGGCGAGGCCCTGCAGCATGCGGCGCGACAATTGGGCGGCCGCCATGTTCTCCTCGCTTTCTTCGGTCTGCATCGCACGCGCTGCGAAGCCGTCGACGCGGAAGCGGATCGCCTCGGCATGATGGGCGCGAATGTCGTCATAGCCGGCCAAGCCCAGGAACTTGGCCAGCCGCGTCATCGTCGAGGGCTGCACGCCGGCATTGCGGGCGAGCTCGCGCATCGAGACCAGCGCGACCTCCTGCGGGTGCTCGATGATGTAGCGCGCCGCCTGCCGCAATTGCGGGGACATGCCGTCGAAGAGGCTGACGATGCGCTCGCGCAAGGGATCGGCCTGCAACATGTGAATCGCACCTTCTCTGCCCGATCGCGACCATTCCCGCGCTGCGGACGGATTTCAAACGGTTTTTCCGCTTTCCCTCAGGCGTGAAAGCATTGGAGCGCATTGTTTCGCTGCAACAGTTTAGAAGTCATTCGTTGCAGTTTTGTATCATATAAAACAAACGTTGCATTCACGCGCTAGGTGTGTCATGAGGCTGCGCGCCGCGGCGGTCTGTCCGCGCCAATCCGGGAATGCCGAGATGACCAGGATTCTCCATCGCTCGATCGGCGGCAGCCTGCCGCAAGCGGTCTCGGGGCACGGCGTCACCATCACCGACGCGGATGGGCGCAGCTATATCGACGGTTCGGGCGGCGCCGCCGTCTCCTGCCTCGGTCACGGCCATCCCGAGGTGATGGCCGCGATGCAGGCGCAGATGGACCGGATCGCCTACGCCCACACCTCCTTTTTCACCACCGATGTCGCAGAGCAGCTGGCCGAGCGGCTGGTCGATCTGGCGCCGGAGGGGCTCGACTACGTCTACCTCGTCTCCGGCGGCTCCGAGGCCGTCGAGGCCGCGATGAAGATGGCGCGGCAGTATTTCGTCGAGATCGGCCAGCCGCAGCGCCGGCATTTCATCGCGCGCCGGCAGAGCTATCACGGCAATACGCTCGGCGCTCTTGCGGCCGGCGGCAATGCCTGGCGGCGGGCGCAGTTCCAGCCGATCCTGCCCGAGACGCACCATGTCTCGCCCTGCTACGCCTATCGCGACCAGAGGGACGGCGAGGCGCCTGAGGCTTATGCCGTCCGGCTCGCCGACGAGCTGGAAGCCAAGATTCTGGAACTCGGCGCGGACGAGGTCATCGCCTTCATCGCCGAGCCGGTGGTCGGCGCCACGCTCGGCGCGGTCGGCCCGGTCGCGGATTACTTCGCCCGCATCCGCCGCATCTGCGACAAGTATGGCGTCCTGCTGATCCTCGACGAGGTGATGTGCGGCATGGGCCGCACCGGCACGGTGTTCGCCTGCGAGCAGGAGGGCATCGCGCCCGATCTCGTCACCATCGCCAAGGGGCTCGGCGGCGGCTACCAGCCGATCGGCGCCGTGCTGCTCTCGGAGACGATCTACCGCGCCTTCGCCGAAGGCTCCGGCCTGTTCCAGCACGGCCACACCTATATCTGCCATCCGATGGCGGCGGCGGCGGCGCTGAAGGTCGTCGAGCTGATCTCGCAGCCGGAGATGATGGAAAACGTCCGCCGGATGGGCGAGCGCCTGCAGGCCGGGCTCGACGCGCGGCTCGGCCAACATCCCCATGTCGGCGATATCCGCGGACGCGGCCTGTTCCGCGGCATCGAGATCGTCGCCGACAAGGAGACCAAGGCGCCTTTCGACCCGGCGCTGAAGATCCATGCCCGGATCAAGCGGGAAGCGATGGCGCGCGGCCTGCTGTGCTACCCGATGGGCGGCACCATCGACGGGCGCCAGGGCGACCATGTGCTGCTGGCGCCGCCCTACATCATCAGCCCCGAAGATATCGACCAGATCGTCGAGCGGATCGGCGGCGCCATCGACGCCGCGATCAGGGGCTGATATCGGCATGACGCTCCGCATCGCCTTCGCCGGCTTCAATCTCGAATCGGTCACGGCCGTTCCGCAGATCGTGGAGCTGGCGGAGTTCGAGCGCGTCTGCGTGCGCGGGCGGGAGCTGACGGCAAGGTTCCGCGGTACCAATACGGTGCCGGGGGGCTGCCTCAAGATCTGCGAAGCGGAAGGCGCGGAATTCGTGCCGCTGTTCCACACGCTGCTCGGCGCGCTCGGCCCGGCGGCCGATGCGACGGTCGAACACTATACGAGGGAGATCGTCGAGGGACTCGGCAGGAGCGGTCCGCTCGACGGCGTCATCCTGTTCCTGCACGGCGCCTGCTGGGCGGCGGGATATCCGGATGTAGAGCGGCATGTCATCGATGCGGTGCGTGCGGCCTTTCCGGCGCTGCCGATCGCGGTCGCGCTCGATTATCACGGCAATATCGATCGCGAGACGCTGCGCGGCGCCGATATCGCCGTCGCCTATCGCAACTCCCCGCATATCGACATGGGCGAGACCGGAGAGCGGGCGGCTCGCGCCTTGATCCGCTTGCTGCGCGAGGGGCGTCGACCCGGTCTCGCGGTGGCGCGGCCGGATGTCGTCATTCCCTCGATCATGTCGGCGACGGCGCTTCAGCCGCTGGCCTCGATCATCGCCGAAGCGCGTGCGGCCGAACAAGCCGGCGATTGCGACATCTCGATCATGGCCGGCTTCTCCTATGCCGACAGCGCCAATACCGGCATGTCGGTGATCTGCCTGGACTGGGCGGGGCAGGAAGCGGCTGAACTCAAGGCGCAGTCCTTCTCGGGTCTTTTGCGCGCCGCGCGCGAGCCCATCGCCAGCGCCATTCCGATCCTGAGCGTTGAAGAGGCGTTGGCCGATATCGAGCGCAAGCCCGCGCAGGAGCGGCCGATCGTGCTGCTCGAACATGCCGACCGGATGAACGACTCGACCCATCTGCTGCGGGCGCTGCTCAAGCGGGATGTCGGCCGCGTCAATGTGCCCTTCCTGCTCGATCCCGAAACCGCCGCGCAGGCGCATGAAGCGGGCGAGGGCTCGGTGATCGCCGTCGCGCTGGCCGGCAAGACCGCGCCGGAGACCGGCGGTCCGGTGAAAGTCGAGGCACGGGTCATCTGGTCGGGGCCGAAATCCTTCAACGTCTCCGGACGCTACCAGCGCGGTTCCTTCGTCGATCTCGGGCTCACCGCGCTCCTCCAGATCGGCACGATCCGCGTCTCCGTTGTCTCGCATTTCGCCTTCGCGGTCGATGGCGACCCGTTCTTCATCTTCGGCGAGCGGCCGGAGGATTACGACGTCATCCTGCTGCGCTCGAAGACGCATTACCGCGACTATTACGAGCCGATGGCCGACCGCATCCTGGTGGTCGACACGCCCGATCTCGGCCCCGCCGATGTGCGGCTGATCCCATACCGCCAGCTCGATACCGCCAGAGCCTATCCATGGAGCGAGGCTCCCGCCTGACGACGCTCGATCCATCCAAGCAACCAAAAACGAGGGGATGACAATGACGTTTCGGTTCAAAATTGTCGGGGCTGCCGCGCTGGTCGCGGGCTCCCTTTCCGCGATGCCGGCTTTGGCCGAGACGACGCTCAATGTCGTCATGCAGGCGCCGCTCCGTTCGCTCGACCCGATCCTGAGCACCGCGCAGATCGTGCGCACGCACGGCTTCATGGTGTTCGACACGCTGCTCGGCATGGACGCCAAATACAATCCGCAGCCGCAGATGGCGGACTCTGCCGTCTCGGCCGACAAGCTGACCTATACGCTGACGCTGCGCGACGGCCTGAAATGGCATGACGGCACGCCGGTCACGGCCGCCGACTGCGTCGCATCGCTGAAGCGCTGGGGCGAGAATGACGGCGCCGCCCGCACCATGATGGCGCATGTCGCCTCGATCGAGGCGACCTCGGAAAAGGTGCTCGTCATCAAGCTGGCCAAGCCCTTCGGGCAGGTGCTGGAACTGCTGGCCAAGCCCTCCCCGGTGCCGCCCTTCATGATGCCGAAGCGCCTGGCCGAGACGCCCGCCGGCAAGCAGGTGACCGAGATGATCGGTTCCGGCCCTTTCCGGTTCGTCGCCGACCAGTACCGGCCGGGAGACCAGGCCGTCTATGTCAAGAACACCGACTACAAGCCGCGCTCGGAGCCGATGAGCTGGACTGCCGGCGGCAAGGTGATCAATGTCGACAAGGTCGTGTGGAAGGCGATGCCGGACATGCAGACCTCGATCAACGCGCTCCAGTCCGGCGATGTCGACCTGATCGAGCAGGTGACGATCGATCTCCTGCCGCTGCTCAAGGCCAATGACGAGATCAGGACCGGCGCCATCAACGCGCTGGGCAGCCAGGTCACCGGCCGCTTCAACCATCGCCTGCCACCCTTCGACAATGCGAAGGTCCGCCGGGCGGCGATGTATGCGCTGGATCAGGACCAGCTCATGCAGACCGCGATCGGCGACAGCCAGTACTACAAGCTCTGCGCCTCGATCTATGGCTGCGACGTGCCGCTCGCCTCCGATGCCGGCTCCGAATACCTGAAGGGCAGCGCCAAGGAGCGCATGGCCAAGGCCAAGGAATTGCTCAAGGCTTCCGGCTATGACGGGACGCCGGTGCTGATGATGCAGCCGACCGACCTGACCATCCTCTCGACCCAGCCGATCGTCGCAGCCGAGCGCCTGCGCGAGGCCGGCTTCAAGGTCGACGTCGCCTCGATGGACTGGGCCACCCTGCAATCGCGCAAGAACGGCTGGCAGCCGGTGGCGCAAGGCGGCTGGAACATGTTCTTCACCTATTGGGGCGTGTCCGGCATCTGGAACCCGACAGTCCATGCCCTGATCGACGGTTCCGGCAAGGACTCCGCCTGGGCCGGCTGGCCGAAGAGCCCCCGTGTCGAGGAACTGCGCACCGCCTATCTCACCGCCGCGACGGCCGAAGAGCAGAAGAAGATCGCCCGTGAGATTCAGCAGATCGCCTTCGACGAGGGCTTCTATTTCAATGCCGGCGAGTTCCAGTCCGTCGCCGCCTGGAACGCCAGGCTGAAGAACCTCCAGCCCGGCCCGATCACCCTGTTCTGGGGTGTCAGCAAGTAATGCCGGGGCGCCGGGCGGTGATCCACTGCCCGACCTGACCGGCCCGGTTTCCGGCGTCGCCCGCCTGGGCGGATGCCCAGGCGCGTGGAGAATTCCATGGCTTCCTATTTCCTGCGCAGGCTCGCGATGGCGATCCCCGTCATGTTCTTCGTGGCGCTGTTCGTTTTCCTGCTGCTGCGACTGACGCCGGGTGATCCCGCGCAGGCCATCGCCGGCGACCAGGCGACGCCCGCGCAGCTTGCCGCCATCCGCGAGAATCTCGGATTGGACAAGCCGATCGCCAGCCAGTTCGTCACCTGGATCGCGGGCATGGCCGAAGGCGATTTCGGCTCGTCGCTGATCTCGCAGCGCCCGGTGCTGGAGATGATCGGCCAGCGCATCGGCCCGACGCTCGCGCTCGCGATCATGGCGATGCTCTTCACGGTGGCGATCTCGCTGCCGCTCGGTGTGCTCGCCGCCTGGCGCCATGGCGGCATGGTCGACCGCTTCGTCATGGCCCTCTCGGTTGTCGGCTTCTCGGTGCCGATCTTCGTGATCGGCTACGTGCTGATCGCGGTCTTCGCGGTCAACCTGAAATGGTTTCCAGTGCAGGGCTACAGGGCACTGGCCGATGGCTTCGGCCCGTTCTTCCACCGCATCCTGCTGCCGGGGCTGGCGCTCTCCTCCTTCTACGTCGCGCTGGTCTCGCGGATGACGCGGGCCTCGATACTCGAGGTGCTGCGCGAGGATTATGTGAGGACGGCCCGCGCCAAGGGGCTGGGCGAGCGGATCGTGCTGTTCCGCCACGCGCTGCGCAATGCGGCGATCCCGATCCTCACCGTGGTCGGCACCGGCTTCGCCATGATGGTCTCCGGCGTCGTCGTCACCGAGACCGTGTTCAACATCCCCGGCCTCGGGCGGCTCGTGGTCGATGGCGTGCTCGCCCGCGACTATCCGCTGATCCAGGCGATCATCCTGCTGACGGCCGGCACCTATGTGCTGATCAACCTGCTGATCGATCTCTCCTATGCCCTGACCGACCCGAGGATCCGCTACCAATGAGCGCTCCGTCGAACCCCGCGCAGGGCACGCATCCGCGTCGTCGCCTGCTCGACAACCCGCCGCACTGGACGACGGTGCTGGCTGTCATCGTCATCGTCGCGGTGATCGTGATGGCGGTGTTCGCGCCGCAGCTCGCCAATTTCGAGCCGACCAGGCTCAACGCCGCGATGCGCCTGAAGCCGGCCTCCGACACCTATTGGCTGGGCACGGATTCCTTCGGCCGCGACCTCTATTCGCGCGTCGTTTATGGCGCGCGGGTCTCGCTGCTTGTCGGTGCCGGTGTCGCGATCGGCGCGATCGTGATCGGCCTGCCGCTCGGCCTGATCGCCGGCTGGTATCGCGGCATCGACGGCGTGCTGATGCGGATGATGGACGGGCTGATGGCCATTCCCGGTATCCTGCTCGCCATCGCCATCGTCGCGCTGGTCCGCGGCGGGCTCGTCACCGTGATCATCGCGATCATGATCCCGGCGATCCCGCAGGTCGTGCGCCTCGTCCGGGCGCGGGTGATCGCGGCGCGCGAGGAGACCTATGTCGATGCCGCCGTGCTGCTCGGCACCCGCCCGGCCAAACTGATCCGCAAGCATCTGCTGCCGACCACGATCGCGCCGCTGATCGTGCAGGGCACCTATATGTATGCCTCCGCCATCCTGACCGAGGCCGCTCTCTCCTTCCTCGGCGTCGGCATCGGCACGGAGGTTCCGAGCTGGGGCAACATCATGGCCGAGGGTCGGCTCTATTTCGCGATCAATCCCTGGCTGGTGTTCTGGCCGGCGATCGTGCTCTCGCTCTGCATTCTCTCGATCAACCTGCTCGGCGACGCGCTGCGCGACCGGCTCGATCCGAAAATGCAGGGAAGGGCTCCGTGATGGCGACCGCCACGATCCAGCCCGTCCTCTCCGTCCGCGACCTCAGGGTCGCGACGCGCGGACGCCGGCCCAGCGACATCCTGAAGGGCATCGGCTTCGACATCCATCCCGGCGAGACGCTCTGCCTCGTCGGCGAATCCGGCTCGGGCAAGTCGGTGACCTCGCTGGTCGCAATGGACCTGCTGCCGCGCGACGAATTGCACGCGACGGGGGGCTCGGTTCGGCTCAACGGCGAGGACATCCTGACCGCGACGCCGGCCCGGACCAAGGCGCTGCGCGGCGCCGAGATGGCGATGATCTTCCAGGAGCCGATGACGGCGCTGAACCCGGTGCTGACCATCGGCCTGCAGATGGACGAGGTCTATTGGGCGCATACGAAGATGCGGCCGAAGGAGCGCAAGGAGGCCGCGCTCGCAGCGTTCGAGTCCGTGCATCTGCCTGATCCCCAGCGCATCTACGACAGCTATCCGCATCAGCTTTCGGGCGGCCAGCGCCAGCGCGTGATGATCGCGATGGCGCTGGCCCTCAAGCCGAAGCTCCTGATCGCCGACGAGCCGACGACGGCGCTCGACGTCACCACGCAAAAACAAATCCTCAGCCTGATCCGCGAATTGCAGGACAAGCAGAACACCGCCGTCCTGTTCATCACCCACGATATGGGCGTGGTCGTCGACATCGCCGACCGGGTCTGTGTGATGTGTCGCGGCGAGATCGTCGAGACCGGCCCGGTCGAGCAGGTCCTGGGCCAGCCGCGCGAGGCCTATACGCGCGACCTGCTGCAATCCGTGCCGTCGCTGACGCCGCGCGCACCGCGCGCTTCGTCCGGGGGCGAGGCGGTGCTGGAGATCCGCAATCTCGAAAAGACCTTCAGCTTCGGCTCGTTGCTCGGAAAGCTGATGGGCCGCGAGAGCCGCAGCGTGCGCGCGGTGAGGGATGTCAGCTTCGGGCTGGCGCGCGGGCGTACGCTCGGCATCGTCGGCGAGAGCGGCTCCGGCAAATCGACGGTGGCGCGCTGCCTGATGCGGTTGGAGCATCCGACCGGCGGCGAAATCCGCGTCAACGGGCAGGATATCGCCAATCTGCAGGGCCAGCAGGCCCTGGCGCCGGCGCGGCGCCGCGTGCAGATGGTCTTCCAGGACCCGAACCGCTCGCTTAACCCGCGCCTGCGCATCGGCGAGAGCCTGATCGAGGGGCCGTTGAATCTCGGCGAGGATCGCGAGACCGCGCTGAAGCGCGCGGGCGAATTGATGGAGGTGGTCGGCCTGCCGAGCTCCAGCCTCGAACGTTTCCCGCACCAGTTCTCCGGCGGCCAGCGCCAGCGCATCGCGATCGCGCGCGCTCTGATGATGGAGCCGGAGGTGATCGTCGCCGACGAGGCGGTCTCGGCGCTCGACGTCTCCGTGCAGGCGCAGGTACTGGCGCTGCTGGCCGAAATCCAGGAGCGGCGCAATCTCGCCGTGCTGTTCATCACCCATGACCTGCGCGTCGCCGCCCAGATCTGCGACGAGGTGATGGTGATGCAGCGCGGTAGCGTCGTCGAGATGGGGCCGGCCGCCGAGGTTCTGGGCAGGCCAAGTCACGACTATACCCGTGCGCTGATCGCCGCGGCGCCGGGCCGGAACTGGGATTTCGCGGCCGGGCGCCGCATCGCTGGAGCGACCGCATGATTTCCGCCAGCCTTGTCCAGATGGACGTCCAGTCTCTGGCGCCGGCCGAGAATTTCCGGCGCATCCATGATTTCGTGGCGGAGGAAGCGGCAGGGGGCGCGCAGCTCATCCTGTTCCCGGAGCTTGCCAATACCGGCTATGTCGAGCCGCTGGTACCGGGTGGCCCTATTGTCAGCGACGTCCCGCATTTCGGGGCGGCGCTCTACGAGGCCTGCGCCGCGCCGGATGGCGAGGAGATCAGAGCGCTCGTCGCGCTCGCTGCGAAGCATCGCACGCATCTCGTCATCGGGCTCGGCCTGCGCGATCGCCTGCGTGCCGGCGTGATGCGCAATGCCTCGCTGCTGATCGGGCCGGAAGGCGTGATCGGCGACTACACCAAGATCCATCAGTGGCAGAACGAGAAGCTGTTCTTCAGCGGCGGCGACAGCATCGACACCTATCCCGTCTTCGGCACGCGGCTCGGCATGCAGGTCTGCTACGATATCCGCTTCCCCGAGATCACCCGCATCCTCGCGCTTCAGGGCGCGAGCATCGTGACCTCGGTCTGGGCCTCCTTCGGGGCCGAGACCGCGCCGGTCACCGACGAGGCGCTGTTCATCCACCGCGCCTATACGCGGGCGACCGAGAACGGCGTGTTCTTCCTGAGCTGCAACCGCAGCGGCAGCCGTGGCGGGCAACGCTTCTTCGGCCGTTCCTGCGCGGTCGCGCCGGACGGCCGCGTGCTCGGCGCGCTCGATCATGATCGCGAGGACGTGCTGCGGGTCGAGATCGACCTGGCCGAGGTCGCGCGCTATCGCAGCTTCACGGGCATCTGGGTCGACCGCGTGCCTGCGCTCTACGCCAAGTACCTGACGCCTCCAGCCCCGTGAGATAGCCGATGACGACCTCTCCCTGCCCGCCGATCGGCGATGCCGACTGGCCCGAGGCGATCGCCGAGATGAAGACCGGCTTTGCCGGCGCGCTCAATGTCTACCGGACGATGGCGCATCATCCGGCCTTGCTGCAGGCCTGGGCGCCCTTGCGCCAGCACATCGTCAAGGACAGCGCCCTCGGGCCGGTGCGCTCGGAGGTGGTGATCCTGCGCGCCGCCCATCGCATGGGCTCGCCCTATGAATGGGCGCATCATGTCAGCCGGGCGCGGGTACTCGGCATGAGCGACGCCCGCATCGCCGCCTTGCGCGGCGAGCCGCAGGGCGAGGATGGGCTGATCGCCCGGGCGGTCGATGCGCTGTTCGACGACAAGCGCCTGTCGCTTGCGCAGGAGGCCGAGCTCGCCGCCGCGATCGGGCGTGCGGCGGTGTTCGATCTGATCGCGACGGTCGGCTTCTATTCGGTGCTCGGCTATCTGCTGATGACCTACGAGACGCCGATCGACGCCGCCGTCGCCGCCGAGATGACCGAGCAGCCCTTGCAGCCGTGACCTGACGGCCGGGCAATAGGAGGACTGCCGAAGCTGAACGCGGCGAGGATTACCGCGGGCCGCGTAAGCTTCGTTCCCCGAGCCGGCATCCGCTTCATCGATAAGCTGAAACAACCAGCGCCAAGGCGACGGGCGGCTCCTGCGGTCGCGTTCGAACATTCGGGCCATCGCGGAAAAAGTCGATAGCCTGGCATCGCCTCTTGGTCGGGAGCCGACCGCCAAGCAGGGCACGATCCGCACCGGGCGGCATCGGGGCCCGACGAGGCGGTCAACTCCGACCTGGGGTCGTGCTCTCGTTCCGTTCGATGAACATACGATGAGCCGCGTGACGCCTCGCCGAGGACTCATGATTGCCAATCAATCGCACTTGCAAATCATGGCTGCTTCAGGTTAACGGTGAGATGCTTTTGCAATTCATTATCAATAAGGACACGCCATGGCCCGCAGCTCGCGCAGATCGGCTCTCTTCGGCTTGATGGGCGTCGCGTTCATCGCCGCATGCGGCTTCACGCCCGCTGTGGCGCAGGAGAAGTTCAAGGCGGTCACGACCTTCACGGTGATCGCCGATATCGCGCGCAATGTCGCCGGCGATGTCGCCGTGGTCGAGTCGATCACCAAGCCGGGCGCCGAGATCCACAACTACCAGCCCACCCCGGGCGATATCCAGCGCGCGCAGGGCGCGCAGCTCATCCTCTGGAATGGCCTCAATCTTGAGCTGTGGTTCGAGAAATTCTTCCGGAATCTCCGCAATGTCCCGAGTGTCGTCGTCTCGCAGGGCGTCGAGCCGATGGGGATCAGCGAGGGGCCCTACAAGGGCAAGCCGAACCCGCATGCCTGGATGTCGCCGGCTGCGGCGCTGATCTATGTCGACAATATCCGGGACGCCTTCGCCAAGCATGATCCCAAGAACGCCGCGACCTACAAGGCCAATGCCGAGGCCTACAAGGCCCGTATCAAGGCGGCCGTCGATCCGATCGAAGCGGAGCTTGCCGCCGTTCCGGCTGAGAAGCGCTGGCTCGTCTCCAGCGAGGGCGCGTTTTCCTATCTCGCCCGCGATTTCGGGTTGAAGGAACTCTATCTCTGGCCCATCAATGCCGACCAGCAAGGCACGCCGCAGCAGGTCCGAAAGGTCATCGACGCCGTCAGAAAGAACAGGATCACTGTGGTCTTCTCCGAGAGTACGATCTCCGAGAAGCCGGCCCAGCAGGTCGCTCGCGAAACCGGAGCCGCCTATGGCGGTGTGCTATACGTGGATTCGCTCAGCGAAGCGGACGGTCCGGTCCCGACCTATATCGACCTGCTCAAGGTCACGGCGGATACGATCGCGAAAGGATTGACGCGGTGAACGCTCCCATTCCCGGCCGCTCGCTTCCGCCCCTGGTGGAGGAGGGCTCAGGGATTGCGGTGACCGACGCTACGGTCACCTATCGCAATGGGCATACCGCTCTCAGGGATGCGAGCTTTCGCATCCCTACCGGCACGATCGCGGCGCTCGTCGGCGTCAACGGCTCCGGCAAGTCGACGCTGTTCAAGGCGATCATGGGCTTCGTGCGCCTGGCCAGGGGCGATATCCGCATCCTCGGCATGACGGTGCGCGAGGCGCTGCGCCGCAACCTCATCGCCTATGTCCCGCAGGCCGAGGAGGTCGACTGGACCTTCCCGGTGCTGGTCGAGGATGTCGTGATGATGGGCCGCTACGGCCATATGGGCATGATGCGCATCGCCAGGGCGGCCGATCACGAGGCCGTCGCCGCCGCGCTCGAACGCGTCGATATGAGCGCCTTCCGCAAACGCCAGATCGGGGAACTCTCCGGCGGGCAGAAGAAGCGCGTCTTCCTCGCCCGTGCGCTCGCCCAGGACAGCCGCGTCATCCTGCTCGACGAGCCTTTCACCGGGGTCGACGTCAAGACCGAGGACCAGATCATCGCGCTGCTGCGGGAACTGAGGGCCGAGGGCCGTGTCATGCTGGTATCCACGCATAATCTCGGCTCCGTGCCGGAGTTCTGCGATCGCACCATCCTGATCAAGGGGACGGTGCTGGCCTATGGCCCGACGGCGGAGACCTTCACGCAGGAGAACCTGCAGCGTGCCTTCGGCGGCGTACTCCGGCATTTCGTGCTGGGCGATGCCGGCCGCGAGGGACGAGCGCCGGTCGGCGTCTTCACCGATGACGAGCGGCCACTGATCCTCCGGGAGGGCAAGGCGACGCCCCGGGAGGCCGAAGCCCCGGACGGAGAGCGGCAATGATCGCCATCCTCCTCGAACCCTTCGCCTATGGCTATATGCGCAATGCGATGTGGATCTCGGCGCTGGTCGGCGGCGTCTGCGCCTTCCTGTCCTGCTATCTCATGCTGAAGGGCTGGTCGCTGATCGGCGATGCGCTCTCGCATGCGATCGTGCCGGGCGTGGCCGGCGCCTATATGCTGGGGCTGCCCTTCTCGGTCGGCGCCTTCTTCTCCGGCGGACTCGCGGCCGGCGCGATGCTCTTCCTGAACCAGCGCACGCGGCTGAAGGAGGACGCCATCATCGGCCTGATCTTCTCCAGTTTCTTCGGGCTCGGCCTGTTCATGGTCTCGCTCTCGCCGACCTCGGTGAACATCCAGACCATCGTGCTCGGCAATGTGCTCGCCATTACGCCAGCCGATACGATCCAGCTCGCGGCGATCGGTTTCGTCTCGCTCGCCATCCTGCTCGTCAAATGGAAGGACCTGATGGTCGCCTTTTTCGACGAGAGCCATGCGCGCTCGATCGGTCTCAACCCGACGGCGCTGAAGCTGATGTTCTTCACCCTGCTCTCGGCCTCGACCGTCGCGGCGCTGCAGACGGTCGGCGCCTTCCTCGTCATCTGCATGGTGGTCACGCCCGGTGCCACGGCCTACCTGCTGACCGACCGCTTTCCGCGTTTGCTGATGATCGCGGTCGCGATCGGCGCGCTGACGAGCTTCATCGGCGCCTATATCAGCTATTTTCTGGATGGGGCGACCGGCGGCATCATCGTCGTGCTGCAGACGGCGATCTTCCTCGCTGCCTTCTTCCTGGCGCCCAAGCATGGACTGCTGGCCGCCCGCCGCCGCGCCGCCTGCGAATTGGAGGCTGGCTGATGATCGTCATCGAGACGCTGCTGTCGCCCTTCCGGTTCGACTTCATGATCAATGCGCTGGTGATCTCGGCGATCGTCGCCGTGCCGATGGCGCTCTTGTCCTGTTTCCTCGTGCTGAAAGGCTGGTCGCTGATGGGCGATGCGATCAGCCATGCCGTGTTTCCCGGCGTGGTCCTCGCCTATATCCTCGGCTTTCCCTATGCGATCGGCGCTTTCGCCGCCGGCATGGTCTGCGCCACCGCGACCGGCTTCCTGAAGGAGAACAGTCGGATCAAGCAGGATACGGTGATGGGCGTGGTCTTCTCCGGCATGTTCGGGCTCGGCCTCGTGCTCTACGTCAAGATCCAGTCCGATGTGCATCTCGACCATATCCTCTTCGGCGACATGCTCGGTGTTTCCGGGGCCGACATTGCCGGGGCTGCCGCGATCGCGGCATTCACGGCGGCGGTGATCGCCGTCAAGTGGAAGGATCTCCTGCTGCATGCCTTCGACCCGGCGCAGGCGCAGGCTATCGGCCTGCGGGTGAAGCTGCTGCATTACGGCCTGCTCGGCCTGATCTCGCTGACCATCGTCGGAGCGCTGCAGGCCGTCGGCATCATCCTCGCCATCGCCATGCTGATCGCGCCCGGCGCCATCGCCTTCCTGCTGACCCGCCGCTTTGCCACGATGCTGCTGGCCTCGGTCGCCATCGCCGTGATCGGCTCGCTGCTCGGCGTCTATCTCTCGTTCTTCCTCGACAGCGCGCCCGCGCCGACGATCGTGCTGCTTTTGTCGCTCGTCTTCGTCTGCGCGCTCGTACTTTCGAGCCGGAGAGTGCCCGAAGCGTCGACGTAGCCGCAGAGCCCGCGTATCAGGCCCGGGCCTTCGACGTGGCGGACGCCTGCTGCCCGTCGAAGAAGCGCTCGCAGGCTTCCGCCACGCGGGCGATCGCCGCGTCGCCGACATCGAGATGGGTGACCCAGCGCAGCGTGCCGTAGCGCCCGCTGACGGCGATGCCGCGCTCGCGCAGGAAGGCCGCGAAGGCGGCGGTGTCGAGCGCCTTGGGAGACATGAACACCATATTGGTGCGGGCAGGCCCTGCGCCGAGTTCCGGGAAACGCCCGAGAACCTCGGCGAGAGCGGCGGCGCGCCGGTGGTCCTCGCCGAGCCTGGCGACATTATGGTCAAGCGCGTAGATCGCAGCGGCCGCGACTACCCCGGTCTGACGCATGCCGCCGCCCAGCATCTTGCGGATGCGGCGGGCCTTCGCGATGAAATCCTTCGGGCCGACGAGGATCGAGCCCATCGGTGCGCCCAAACCCTTGGACAGACAGAGCGACACGGTGTCGAACTGCCCTGCGATCCAGGCGGCGTCACGGTTGCTGGCCGCGGCGGCGTTCATCAGGCGGGCGCCGTCGAGATGGGTGGCGAGACCGCGCGAGCGGGCAAGCCCGGTCGCAGCTTCCAGATAGGCATCGGGCAGCACGATCCCGTTGAAGGTGTTCTCCAGCGCCAGCAGGCGGGTCATCGCGAAATGGAAGTCGTTCGGCTTGATCGCGTTGGCGATGGCCTCGAGCGCGATCGTGCCGTCGGCCTCATTGGGCAGAGGCTGCGGCTGGATGGAGCCGAGCACAGCCGCGCCGCCGCCTTCGAGGCGATAGGTATGGGCCATCTGGCCGACGATATATTCCTCGCCGCGGCCGCAATGGGCCATCAAACCGGCGAGGTTGGCCTGCGTGCCGGTGGGGAAGAACAAGGCCGCTTCCTTGCCGAGACGCTCGGCGGTCATCGCCTCCAGCCGCTTGGTCGTCTGGCAGTCGTCATAGACAGCGTCGCCGACTTCCGCCGCCGCCATGGCGGCACGCATGCCCTCGCCGGGGCGCGTCACCGTATCCGAGCGGAAATCATCCACGATCATCGATCCGATCCTTGCAGGCAATGTGTTCAACCTACCCGGCGCGAGCCCGGCCCATCATGCAAAATTGGCAGGGGAGGGCTCAGCATTCCGGCAGGTTGACCGCAAGGCCACCGAGGCTGGTTTCCTTGAAACGTTCGTTCATGGCCTCGCCGGTCTGGCGCATCGCCTCGATGCAATTGTCCAGCGGCATGAAATGCGAGCCGTCGCCGCGCAGCGCCAGCGACGCGGCAGCCACAGCCTTGATCGCGCCGATGCCGTTGCGCTCGATGCAGGGTACCTGGACCAATCCCGCCGCCGGATCGCAGGTCATGCCGAGATGGTGCTCCAGCGCGATCTCGGCGGCATTCTCGATCTGGGCGGGTGTGCCGCCGAGCACGGCGCAGAGCCCGGCCGCGGCCATAGCGGCGGCGGAGCCGACCTCGCCCTGGCAGCCGGCCTCGGCCCCTGAGATCGAGGCATTGTGCTTGATCAATCCGCCGATCGCCGCCGCCGTCAGCAGGAAATCGGCGACCTTTTCCGGTTCCGCACCGACGCAATGGTCGAGATAATAGCGCAGCACGGCGGGCACGACGCCCGCGGCGCCGTTGGTCGGCGAGGTCACCACCCGGCCGCCGGCCGCATTCTCCTCGTTAACCGCCATCGCATAGACGCTGAGCCAGTCCGTCGAGGCATGCGGCTGCGCGCGGTTGGCGAGCCTTTCGGCCGCGAGCTGCCGGTGGATGCGCGCCGCCCTGCGGCGCACGCGCAGGCCACCGGGCAATTCACCCTCCTGGCACAGGCCGCGCTCGATACAGTCGTTCATCACCGACCAGAGACGCGCGAGGCCGCTATCGACCTCTTCAGGCGATTGGCGATGGATTTCGTTGGCGCGCTTCATCGCCGCGATGGAAAGCCCGCTATCACGGGCCATGCGCAGCATCGTCGCCGCATTGGCGAACGGATAGGGCCATGACGCTGCCTCGGCATCGCCCGCCGTCGGCGCCTCGCGCTCCCGCGCCGTCACCACGAAGCCGCCGCCGATCGAATAATAGGTCTCGGACACAAGCTCGGTCCCGGCTGAATCGCGGGCGCTGAAGACGAGGCCGTTGGCATGGCCGGGCAGCGGAGGCCCGTAATCGAAGACGATGTCGGTCGCAGGGTCGAAGACCAGCGGTGGCAGACCGTCATGGCGCAGCAGATGGCTGCGGCCGAGCTCGTCGAGCTGGCGTTCGGCCGCGTCGAAATCGAAGGCGGCCGGTGTCCAGCCGAGCAGGCCGAGCGCCACGGCACGGTCGGTGGCATGGCCCTTTCCGGTGAAGGCGAGCGAGCCGTAGAGCGTCGCCTTCACGGCCGCGGCCCGGTCGCGTGCGGGGGCCAGCCGGAGCAGGTCGAGGAAATGCCCTGCCGCCGTCATCGGCCCCATCGTGTGCGAGGACGACGGTCCGATGCCGATCTTGAAGACGTCGAATACGCTCAGGAACATTCCTACCCCCGCCCAACCGGCACACGGCGCATCCGTGTTTCCCTCAAACGGCGGAGCGCTTCGGATTGTTGTTTATCGTCTCGTCTTCGCATGAACCGCTATCCGCCGCGCGTGACAATGTTCTTGCTCGTTTCGGAGGCAATCTCAAACGGAGATCGCCATGCCGTCGCGCTGCGGATCGGCCCCGCCGGAGCACAGCCCGTCGACGATTCCGATCGCGTGAAGGGCGGCGAAAGGAAATGTCTGGGCGGAGCGCTTGACCTCATAGCCTGCCGCCGTGAGCTCGGCGCCGACGCTGCGGCGGATGCGGTTGGAGATGTCGATCATGTTCGACACGGCCATGACGCGGGGCGCCGCGACGGCCTCGAAGGGCGACATGCCGAAATCGATCATGTTCATGATGCCCTGTGCGACCGCCGGCGCGATATAGCTGCCGCCAGGCGCGCCGATGACGATGCGCGGTGTGTCTCCGTCGAAGACGATGGTCGGCGCGGCCGAGGAGGCGCGGCGCTTGCCGGGCGCGATCGAGGCCGCCCGGCCCGGGCGCGGGTCGAAGCGGCTCATCGTGCCGTTATAGATGAAGCCGAGCCCGTCGGTAATCGCGCCGGACGGGCTGCCGAGCGTATGGGTCAGCGCCACGGCGTTGCCCTCGCGGTCGACGACGGTGACATGGGTGGTCTCGCGCTGCGACTTGTCGAGCCGGTTGATGACTGCACGCTCGCCGCGCCGGATCGCCTCGGCCTGTTCGGCCGCATGCTCCTTCGAGATCAAGCGATCGACGGGCACGTCGACATAGGCCGGGTCGCCCATGAAACGGTCCTTGTCGATGGTCATGCGCCGCATCGCCTCGGCGAGCAGCGTGATGTGCTCGGCGCTGCCGTGCCTGAGCGCGCCGATCTCGAAATTCTCGAGGATATGCAGCATCTCCAGCATCGACATGCCGCTGGCGGGCGGCGGGCTCGTCGAGATGCGGTGGCCACGATAGGAGCCCCAGATCGGTTCGGCGACCGAGAGTTCGTAGGCCGCGAAGTCGCGCTCGCTGATCAGTCCGCCCTGCGCGACGAAATCCGCCGCCATCCGGGCCGCCAGCGCGCCGTGGTAGAAATCGTCCGGGCCGCTTTTCGCGAGATGTTCGAGCGTCGCCGCGAGATCGGGATTGGCCAGTGTGTCGCCGACGCGCTTCGGGCTGCCGTCCGGCCGGAAGAACACGGCGCGCCCCGTGCCGCTATAGCGCAGCTTGTCGCCGGTATTGACCTCGCCGCCGCCGCTCTGGTCCTGGCTCCAGAACCAGTGCATGTGCGGGCGCACGAGCACATCCTCATGCGCCTGCCGGATCGCCGGCGCCATCACGTCGCGCCAGTCCATCGTGCCGAACTGCGAAAGGGCATAGGCATAGCCCTTGACGCTGCCCGGCGTACAGACGGCGAGATGGCCGAACTCGTTGATGCCGCCCTTGAGCAGGAAGGCGAAGCCGTCCCGCGTCTGGCCCTGCAGATGCTGCAGCCACATGTCCGGCGTCGCGGCGAGCGGAGCCTTGGCGTAGAATTCCACGATCTCATGGATGCCACGGCGGGGCATATAGACCTGCATCGAGCCGAAGCCGCCGATCCCGCACATCAGCGGATCGACCACGCCCTGCATGAAGGCGCAGGCGATGGCGGCGTCGATGGCGTTGCCGCCGCGTTCGAGAACCTCAGCGCCGGCCTCTGCCGCTTCGGGCTGCGGCGCGACCACCATCGCATTCTTCATCATGACCATCGGCAGATTCTCCGTCTCTCGGCCCTGTGGCCAGTCCGCGCCGGGCTTGTCGGCCGCGGGCGTCAATAGGGCACCATCCGTATCCCGTGAATACGCAACGGACGGGGCCTCGCCGCGCGCGGCACGCCACGCCCTGTCCGCGTGCCCCCGCAAGGATCTGCGAAGCCAGCACCGAGCCGCCTCCGGATTGTGCTGGGGGCTCCAGGCACGCGGAAGCGGTACAGGCGTTCAGCCAGGCAGGGGCGCGGTCGTCGCTCAGGCGGCGGCGCGCGTCTCGACCAGCCGTGCCAGCAGGCTCGCACCCACCGGCAGGATGCCGTCGTCGAGGACATAGGCCGGGTTGTGAACCGGCACGGTGCCGGCATGGCCGACCCAGGCATAGGCGCCGGGCACGACGCGCAGCATGTCGGCGAAATCCTCGCTGCCCATCAGCGGCTTGACCTCGGTCAGCACGCCATCGGCCCCGACGATCTCGGCGGCGACCTCGACGACGGCTTGGGTCTGCGCCTCGTGATTGACCAGCACGTTGAAGATGTTGCGGATGTCGACCTCGATGGTGACGCCGAAGCTTGCCGCCGTGCCGGCGGCGATCTCGCGCATGCGATCGCGCACGAGCGCGCCGATCTCCGGCGAGAAGGTGCGGATCGTGCCGGCCAGCGCCGCCTCCTCGGGAATGACGTTATAGGCCGAGCCGGCATGGATCTGCGTGATCGAGAGCACGGCGGCCTCGCGCGGGTCGGCATTGCGGCTGACGATGGTCTGCAGCGCATTGGCGAGGCTCATCGCGACGACGATGGGGTCGCGCCCCATATGCGGCATGGCGCCATGGCTGCCGCGGCCGGTGATCTTGATGTCGAAGAAATCGGCGCCCGCCATCGCGGGGCCGGGGAAGATCGAAATCTGGCCGGGATCGAGATCGGGCGAATTGTGCAGGCCGTAGATCTCGTCGCAGGGGAAACGCTCGAACAGCTTCTCGGCGATCATGCTGCGCGCGCCGCCGAGCCCTTCCTCGGCCGGCTGGAAGACGAACACGGCGGTGCCCTTAAAGCCGCGGTTCTCGGCGAGATAGCGTGCCGCACCGAGCAGCATGGTCGTGTGCCCGTCATGACCGCAAGCGTGCATCTTGCCGGCGACGGTCGAGCGCCAGGGCAGGTTGGTGATTTCCTGGATCGGCAGCGCATCCATGTCGGCACGCAGGCCGATGCGCCGGCCGGGCCCGCCGGTGCCGTGGAGGATGCCGACCAGGCCGGTCTTGCCGATGCCACGATGGACCTCGATGCCCCAGGCGGCGAGCTTCTCCGCGACGATATTGGAGGTCCTGACCTCCTCGAAGCCGATCTCGGGATGAGCGTGGAGATCGCGGCGGATGGCGACGAGCTCGTCAGTGAAGGACAGGATCTCAGGCAGGGCGGGCATGACGGCTCCAGGTATCGGATGGTTCAGGCGAAGGGCTGGCCGAGAGGCGAAGTGCGCAGGCCCGGACGCAACCGGCGCCAGGGCAGAGCAGCGGGATCGACCGGCATCGGCCCCGGCGCGGCGCAGACGAGAATCGTCTCCGCGATCGGCTCGAAATCGGCGCGGAAATGCACCGAGCTCTTGTTGACGAGAATAGACTGCTCGGTCGGCTCGATGCCGACCTGCCGGTACATCGCCTGATCGGCCATCTGCGCCTTGCGCGAGCCGACGACGATCCGGACATCACCGATGCGCAGGCAGGCGCTCGGCCCGAGATTCATGCGCGAGCCCCCGTAGAACGGGCCCGGCGCGACGAAGCGGCCGTCCGACAGTTTCTCGACCAGGAATTCGCCGGTGAGCGGCTTGTCGCCGGGGATGCCGGAATTTGCGCCGAGCGACAGCGAGATCGTCTTGCCTTCGCCGGCGGCATGGGCGGCCGCGGCCGCCGCTGCATCGACAATGACGCCGATCGCGGCACGTCTGGCGCCGCCCTGCACGAGGGCATGGGCCATGCCCATCGTGTCGGAATCGCCCCCTGCACCAGGATTGTCCTGCGTGTCGGAGATGACGACGGGCTTCGACGCGGTTTCAGCCAGACGCATCGCCTCCGCGACACCGTCCTCGGGCGAGAAGACCCGGCCCTTGAAGGCGGCCTCGCTGGCCATCACCCGGGCGAGGACGGTATCGGCGGCGCGGTCGGCATCGTCCTGCGTCACGCCATAGGCGAGCACGGTCGCGCCGCAATCGGGAAAATCCGCAGCGGGAAAGCCGGGCAGGAAGGAGAGCGTCGGCACGGCCGGGCCTTCCAGTGCGGCGAGTTCCGCATAGATGGTGCGGCAGGGCTCCATCCCGGTCGCCTGCCAGGCGATGGGAATGAGATAGGGCACCTGACGGAAGGCCTTGGCCGGGCGTGCGCCCGTCTCGATCAATTGCGTCAGCACCGCGGCCGAGCGGCTGCCGGTCAGGGCCATGTCGACATGCGGATAGGTGCGGTAGGCCACGAGCGCATCGGCCATCGCCATCATCAACGGCGTGACGTTGCCATGCAGGTCGAGGCTGACGACGAGTGGAACCTCCGGCCCGATCGCGGCGCGCACCCGCCGTAGCAGTTCGCCCTCGCCGTCATCGTGATGCTCGGCGACCATGGCACCGTGCAGGTCGAGATAGACGCCGTCCAGCGGCAGCGCGGCGGCGATGCGCTCCACCAGCTCGCTCGCGATCGCCTCGAAGGCCTCGGCGGTGACATGAGCGGAGGGGCTCGCCGCGCACCAGAGCGTCGGCAGGAGCTCCCAATCCTGCCTGCGCGCGGCGTCGACGAAGCCGGCAGCACTGACATTGACATCCTTCACGGCCGCGAAGATCGCCTCGCCGCGCGCCAAAGGCGGCCAGCCGCCGCCTTGCAGGAAGGCCTCCATCCCGGCCTTGCTGGGCGCGAACGTGTTGGTTTCGTGCAGAAATCCGCCAAATGCGATGCGGCGCGGCATCCGTTCCCTCCCCGGTTGCCGCCGAGGTAATCACAGGCGGGCGCGCAGTCCAACACGCAAAAGCGCCGGCCCTGCCATGGCGGAATGAAGGAGCTGCATCGGTCTTGCAAGCCGCTTTCGCTGCCTGGCTCACGCAGTCCTCATCGGGAGGTCGGCGCGGGGGGATGACCGAGCCTCGGCAGCGAGACTGTGACGCGGAGGCCTCCTCCGGCCCGGTTCTCCAACGCGACAGACCCTTCATGCGTTCGGGCTATCGCCTGGGCGATCGTCAGGCCCAGGCCCGAACCGCCGGTCTCGCGGCCGCGCGATGCCTCCAGCCGCACGAAGGGATGGAAGACGCGCTCGATATCGGCCAGCGGGATTCCCGGTCCGTCATCCTCCACCGTGACGACAAATCGACCATCGGCTTCGGCAATGCTGACGCGCGCCGAAACGCCGTATTTGACCGCGTTGCCGATGATGTTCGTGAAGGCCCGCTTCAGCGGCAGGACGCGGCCCAGGATCGGAGCCGCGTTCAGTCCGGACAGGCTGACGTCGTGCCCAAGGTCGAGATGCTCGTCGACGATGGTCTCGATGATCGAGGCGAGGTCGATCCGTCGTGTCGCCTCGCTGGACAGGCCGCCGCGCAGGTATTCCAGCGTCGAGTCGATCATCTCCTCCATCTCGCCAAGATCGGCATCGATCAGGCGC
This sequence comes from Bosea sp. ANAM02, assembly GCF_011764485.1. Taxonomy (NCBI): domain Bacteria; kingdom Pseudomonadati; phylum Pseudomonadota; class Alphaproteobacteria; order Hyphomicrobiales; family Alloboseaceae; genus Allobosea; species Allobosea sp. ANAM02. Next base: position 759,495 of record NZ_AP022848.1, read on the forward strand.
CGGGCCGCTTCGTCGTCGAGGAGCTCGGAGCGCAATCGCAATCGAGTGATCGGCGTGCGCAGGTCATGCGATACCGCAGCCATCGCCTGCATGCGCTCGGCAACGAGGCGCTGGATGCGCTCGCGCATGGTATTGAAGGCGCGCGCGGCACGGCGGACCTCGGCCGGGCCGGCCTCCGGCAGGGGGTGCGGCACCTGATCGAGGCTAAAGCGCTCCGCCGCCAGCGCGAGGTCGCGCAGCGGCCGGGTCGCCCAGCGCAGCAGCAGCAATGCGACGACGACGATCCCGACGGCGAAGCAGATCATGATCGCGGTCAGGCTCCAGTCGAGATGCTGCGCGGCGCCCAGCGCCGAGGACGAGAAATTGACCCAGCTTCCATCGTCGAGCCGGATCGACACCAGCATCAGGTGCCGCTCGGTCGCGGCCCCGCCGTCATCGGCCAGTCCGACGCGGAAGGACTCGGCCGCAAGATCGGGCGCGAACTGTTTCAGTCGCGCTTCCATCCGGCGCGTCCTCTCGGTCGCCGGCACGTTGCCGAGGACGAGGCTGACCTTGCTCCAGTGGACTTCGAGGCTCGCGCTCGACAGGTCATGCGCGACGCGGTCGCGCTCCGCCCCGTCGGGAATACTGGCGATCGCGCGCTTGATCGAGACGATGCGCTCGGCGAGGCTGCCGTCGCGCCCGGCCGAGGCGAAGCTTTCGACTCCGACGCGAAAGGCCCAGTAACCGAGCAGGTGGAAGGCAAGCAGCGCCGCGAACAGGATCAGGATCGCGCGGCTCGCCACGGTATCGGGCCAGAGACGTCCGGGCAGCCTCAAGCGCTCTGTCCTTTATGGTGCCCGATCGTCGAGGCGAACAGGTAGCCCGCGCCCCTCACCGTCTTGATCAACTGGCTGCCATTGGTATCGGCCTCCAGCTTGCGGCGCAGGCGGCTGATCTGGACATCGATCGTCCGGTCGAACGGATCGTCGCTCATCCGTGCCTTGGCGAACTGCATCAGCGCCTCACGCGACAACACCCGGTTGGCATGCTCGACGAAGGCGACGAGCAGATCGAACTCCCCGGTCGAGAGATCGATCAAGGTCCCGGCCGGTGATTGCAGCTCCCGGCGCCGCAAGTCCAGGATCCAGCCGTCGAAGCTCAGGATTCCGCTCGGCTGCGTCAGCACGGAGTTTCGCGGCGCCCGCAAGCGGCGCAGCACGGCCCGGATGCGCGCCAGCAATTCGCGCGGGCTGAACGGCTTGGTGACATAGTCGTCCGCCCCGCCTTCGAGGCCCGCGATGCGGTCGCTCTCCTCGCCGCGGGCGGTCAGCATCACGATCGGGACCTGCGAGGTGGAACGCACGTCGCGACACAGCTCGACGCCCGAGCGCCCCGGCAGCATCAGGTCGAGGACGATCAGGTCGATGGCGCTATGCGCCAACGCTTCCATCATGGCACGGCCATCCGGCGCACCGGTCACCTGGTAGCCGTGCCGCTGCAGAAAGCGCGCGACCAGCAGCCTGATCTGGGGATCGTCATCCACCACCAGGATATGACCGTGATCGTCGGCGTTCGGCGCGGCAGACGCCTGACCCGTTTCGTGTTCCGCGTTTCCTGACATCACCATGCCGCGCAAGCGCCGGCTCTCCTCCTCCGTACGGACGGACAATAACGTGTGCGCGGCCCGACTGCCCGCGTCGCTTTGAAACAATTTGTAACGGACGCCTGGGGATCGGCGTTGCTACCCCTGCTCCACCGCAACAGGGGAGCCGTGAGTCGTGAGCTTGGTGAAGCTGCCGTTCCTGGGGGCGATCGGCCTGGCGCTCGGTGCCTGCTCGGTCGCCGCTCTTCCGGACCATCTGGCCCGGCCGGCCGATCCGAGTGCCCGCGTTCCCGCTGTCACCTATGGCAGCGTGACGGCAGGCGCCGCCACCTATCGCCCGGTCGAGCCCAAGGACTGGCGCGAGCTCAACCGCCGGGTCGGGCCGAAATCATGACGTTGCCGAACCATTCCGCCGCGCCGCCGCGCACCATTCTCCATGGGCTCTCCTTGACGTCATTCCCCGTTCAGAAAACCCTCCGCCTGCTGCGCTGGACCTTACTCGCCGGTGCCGTCGCGCTGCTCGGCGGCTGTGCCGGCTTTTCGGCCGATGGCGGCATGAGCGCGATCCGGAGTGCGACCTATGCCGATATCGGCAAGGACGTGGCGAAGGTCGGCGACGATCAGGCCGCGCTCACCGCCAAGGCGCGCGTCGACCGGTTGCTACGCACGCCGCTGACCGCTGACACCGCCGTACAGGTCGCGCTGCTCAACAATCGCGGCCTGCAAGCGGCCTTCAACGAGCTCGGCATGGCCGAGGTGCAGATGGTCGCCGCCAGCCTGCCGCCCAATCCGCGCTTTGGCATCTCCAAGCTCTCTGGCCGTTTCGAGGTCGAGATCGAGCGCCAGATCGTAGGCAGCCTGCTGGCGCTGGCGACCTTGCCGGCGCGGGCCGAGATCGCCCGCGACCGCTTCCGGACCGCGCAGATGCGGACGGCCGAGGCCGTTCTGAAGCTCGCGGCCGACACCCGCCGCCAGTACTACCGCGCGGCCGCGGCCAACGCGCAGGTCGCCTTCTACCAGGAGGCGAAAAGCTCCGCCGATGCCGCGTCCGAGCTGTTCAAGCGGCTTGGGGAAACTGGTGGCGTCAACAAGATCGACCAGGCCCGCGAATTCGCCTTCGAGGCCGAACTCACCGTGCAACTCGCCCAGGCCCGCCAGCAGCAGCGCCAGGAGCGCGAGCGCCTCGTCCGTCTGCTTGGCCTCTGGGGCGACGACCTGAAGTTCAGGGTCGGGAGCCCGCCACCCTTGCCGCGCCTGCAATCGGTCAAGGCGATCGAGGCCGAGGCCCTGCGCAAGCGCGTCGATCTCCGGATCGCGCGGGCCGAACTCGACACGCTCGCCAAGTCGCTCGGGCTCACCCAGGCGACGCGCTTCGTCAACGATAGCGACCTGCTCGGGCGGCGCACCTATGACCGCAGCCGCAGCATCAACGACCACGGCCATGTCGAGCGCGAATCCAGCCGCAGCCGGACGCTGGAGCTCGAGATCGAGATCCCGATCTATGATTTCGGCCAATCGAAGGTCGCACTCGCCGAGCAGACCTATATGCAGGCCGCCAACAGGCTCGCCGAGAAGGCGGTCAATATCCGCTCGGAAGCCCGCGAGGCCTACACCGCCTACCGTGCCCATTACGACATCACGCGCCAGTACCAGACCAACGTCCTGCCTTTGCGCAGGATCATCCAGGAGCAGTCGCTGCTGCAGTACAGCGGCATGCTCAACGACGTGACCGACCTGATCGCGGATGCCCGCAGCCGCATCCTCTCGAATGTCGCCGCGATCAATGCCCGCCGCGACTTCTGGATCGCCCATACCGATTTCAAGCATGCGCTGATCGGCGGCGGCAGCGGGGCTGGCGGCTCGGCCACCGCGGCTGCGGCTGGCGGCGGCGAGGCCGGCGGTGCAGGCCACTGAAGGAGCTGACGGACATGGCATCCCTTTCCCGCAGAGGCTTCATCGGCTCATCCGGGCTCGTGCTGGCCGGCACCGCCGCCGTCTCGGGCCGCGCTGCCTTCGCCGCCGTACCGGAAGCTCCGACCATGGCGGAAGCGACGACGCAGGCGCCGCTCGTGCCGACCACGGGACCGGACTACCAGCCGGTCGCGACGCTGAACGGCTGGTCCCTGCCCTGGCGGATGAACGGCGACTGGAAGGAGTTCCATCTCGTCGCAGAGCCGGTGGTGCGCGAACTCGCGCCCGGCATGAAGGCGTATCTCTGGGGCTATAACGGCCAGTCGCCGGGGCCGACCATCGAGGCGGTCGAGGGCGACAAGGTCCGCATCTATGTCACCAACAAGCTGCCCGAGAGCACGGCCGTACACTGGCACGGCCAGCGTCTGCCAAACGGCATGGACGGCGTCGGCGGGCTGACGCAGCCGCATATCCCCTCGGGCAAGACCTTCGTCTACGAATTCCTGCTGCGGCGCTCCGGCACCTTTATGTACCACCCGCATTCGGACGAGATGGTCCAGATGGCGATGGGCATGATGGGTTTCTTCGTCGTCCATCCGAAGGACCCCGCCTTCCGCCGCGTCGACCGCGATTTCGTCTTCCTGCTCAACGCCTTCGACATCGAGCCCGGCTCCTACGTCCCGCGCGTCGCCGAGATGACCGAGTTCAACATGTGGTGCTGGAACAGCCGCGTATTCCCGGGCATCGACCCCTTCGTCGTCGGCCTGAACGACAAGGTCCGCATTCGCTTCGGCAATCTGACCATGACCAATCACCCGGTCCACATGCACGGCTACGAGTTCAAGGTCTCCTGCACCGATGGCGGCTGGGTTGATCCGGCGGCTGCCTGGGACGAGGTCTCGGTCGACGTCGCCGTCGGCCAGATGCGCGCTTTCGATTTCGTCGCCGACGAGCCGGGCGACTGGGCGATCCACTGCCACAAGTCGCACCACACCATGAATGCCATGGGGCATTCGGTGAAGAACTATATCGGCGTCAGCAAGAAGGACCTGGCCAAGCGCATCGCCAGGATCGCGCCGGGCTACATGCCGATGGGCTCGAACGGCATGGGCGAGATGGGCGCGATGGAGATGCCGCTCCCGGACAACACCTTGCCGATGATGACCGGCTTTGCCCAGTTCGGCCCGGTCGAGATGGGCGGCATGTTCTCGGTGGTGAAGGTTCGCGAGGGGCTGGCGAAGAACGACTACAAGGACCCCGGCTGGTTCAAGCATCCCGAGGGAACCGTCGCCTACGAACTCAAGGGCGCAAAGCTCGGCGAGGCGCCGCGTGCAACCTCGCCCGACAGCGGCGTGAAGGCGGCGGAGTGGCGCGCCAAGGACCCGCGCAAGCCGACCCTCGGGCCGGACGGCAAGCCGCGCCCCGCCGCCAAGAACCCGCATTCCAGCCACTGACACGCTGTTCCCGCTCAGGAGAGCCTCATGATCCCAGCAGCCTTCAAACTCGCCGCAATCGCGGTCCTCCTCTCAGGCAGTGCGGCTTTCGCCGGCCCAGGTTCCGCCGGACACGGCCATGGCGACGAAACCGCCTATGGCAAGGCCGGCGATCCGAAAAAGCCGGCCCGGATCGTCCAGATCGTGATGGCCGAACGGGACGGCAGGATGTCCTTCATTCCGGACCGGATCGAAATCCGCCGCGGCGAGCAGATCCGCTTCCAGCTCCGCAACAACGGCGAACTCGACCACGAACTCGTGCTGGCGACGCTGGCGGAGAACCTCAAGCACGCCGTCGAGATGCAGAAGAACCCCGACATGGAGCATGACGATCCGAACGCCAGGCGGCTCGCACCAAAGAAGACCGGCGAGATCGTCTGGGCCTTCACCAAGGCGGGCGAGTTCGACTTCTCCTGCCTGATCCCCGGCCACCGCGAAGCCGGCATGACCGGCAAGATCATCGTCAAGTGAACGATTTCAGCGAAAGGAGCCTGCCATGCTGAAGACCGCCGCCACCCTCGCCTTTCTCGTCGCCGCGCTGCCGGCCGCCGCCCAGTCGGTCAACGGCACCGTCACCAAGATCGACGAGGCCCAGGGCAAACTCACCATCAATCACGGCCCGATCAAGAATCTCGACATGGACAGCATGACAATGGTGTTCCGCGCCGGCGACCCCACCATGCTCAAGGGTCTGAAAGCCGGGACCAAGGTCAAGTTCGACGCCGATCGGGTCAACGGCCAGCTCACCGTCACCAGGCTTCAGAAGGCGAAGTGAAGAGACGGAAGGAAGGCGGCCGGCTTCGACGCGTCCGTTTCCAGCGCGCAGTGGCGATCCTGGCCGTCATGGTGACGCCAGGTTCCGCCGCGCTGGCCTCCGATGCCGATCTGCAGCGCGCCCTCCTCGACAGCGGCTGCGCCGCCCCCCGAATCGAGACGATGCTGGAAAGGCACGGCTTCGTCGCCTACCGGGCGAATTGCCTCGGCACTTCGCACAAGGTCATCACCATCGTCTGCGGCAAGGGCCGGTGCAGCCCGAGCCCTTCAAGCGACGATCGCGGTCGCCCGTGACGACACCACTTGACCTTCCCATCATGGGAAGGCGCAGGCTCGGAGGATCGCCACATCGAAAGGACGATGCAGATGTGCTCCTGCCAACACCACGCGAAACCCGTGACAGAAACCGCTGCGCCAGCCGCCAGTGCCGTAACGTTTCAGGTCGCGGACATGACATGCGGCCATTGCGCCGGCCGTATCAAAAGTGCCATCGAATCCCGCCTGCCGGGTACGACGGTGACCGCCGACCCTGCTTCGAAGAACGTGAGCGTGCTTGGCACCGCCGATTATGCCGCGATCAAAGCCGCCATCGCTGCTGCGGGCTATACGCCGAGCCCGGAACAGATCGGTTGAACCTCGATTCCGGCCGTCACGTGCGGCCGCTCTCGGCCGGAGGAGCGGTGGTCGCGGTGACGACGGAGCAAGAAGGACCATTGTGATGGATGATATCTCGTTCTCCCGCCGCGCGTGGATGCTCGGCATCGCATCGGTTTCCCTGGGGGTCTTACGACAGCGTCCAGCAATCGCCGGCGAGACCCTCCCGAAGATGACCGTTACGCGGGACCCCAGCTGCGGCTGCTGCGGCAACTGGGTCGCACATGTGAGAGACGCAGGCTTCCCGGTCGAGGTGGTCGAGACTACGGAGGTGTTGCCCCTCAAGACAAGGCTCGGCGTGCCCGACGCCCTCGCCTCCTGTCATACGGCGGAAATCGGGGGCTATGTCGTGGAAGGCCATGTGCCGGCCCCGGCGATCAAGCGATTGTTGACCGAGCGCCCCAGGGCAACCGGCCTGGCCGTTCCGGGCATGCCGGTCGGCTCGCCCGGCATGGAGGTGCCCGGCCAGCCATCCGACACCTACGAGATCATCGTTTTCTCGGCCGGTCGGCAGAGCGTTTTCGCGCGCTATCGAGGGTTGGAGCAGATCTGACGTTCATCCTTCTGCCCCCACTCGTCGGCGGAACTTCGTTCGAAAATGCTTCAGCCGGTCATCATCTTCGGCAGCGCTGTCACGATCTGCGGGAATAGCGTCATCAGCACCAGCAGCAGCATCAGCACGAAGAAGTAAGGGATCGCCGCCTTGGTCACCGCGAGGATGTTCTTGCCGGTGATGCTCTGCAGCACGAACAGGTTGAAGCCGACCGGTGGCGTGATTTGCGCAGCTTCGATCAGCACCACCACGAAGATGCCGAACCAGAGCAGATCGATGCCCGCCGCTTGCACCATCGGCAACACGACCGACGATGTCAGCACGATGATCGAGATGCCCTCGAGGAAGCAGCCGAGGATCAATATGAAAACGGCCAGCACCGCCAGCAGCGCGTAGGGTGAGAGGTGCATCGCATCGACCCAGCTCGCCAGCGAGCGGGGAATGTCGACGAAGGCGACGGCAATGGTCAGGCAGGCGGCGCAGGCGATGATGAAGGAGATCATGCAGGAGGTCCGCATCGCCGCCATCAGCCCGTCCACGAAGCTCGCGCGCGTCAGCCCGCCGCCGACCGCCGCCAGGATCAAAGCGCCGATCACGCCGATGGTCGCAGCCTCGGTCGGGGTGGCGATGCCGCCATAGATCGAGCCGACCACCGAGGCGATCAATAGCGCCACCGGGATCAGGCGGCGCGAGCGGTAGATCTTCTCCCGGAATGGCACGGGCGGCTCGGCCGGCGGCATCCTGTCCCGATTGAGCAGGCTCCAGATCGCCGTATAGCCCATGAACAGCGTCATCAGCAGCAGGCCGGGCAGGATGCCGGCGATGAACAGCCGCGCGATCGAGACTTCCGCCGTCACGCCATAGACGATCATGATGATCGAGGGTGGGATCAGCAGCCCGAGCGTGCCTGAGCCGGCGAGCGTCCCGATCGTCAGGTTGAGCGGATAGCCGCGCTTCTCCAGCTCTGGCACGCTGATCCGGCCAATCGTGGCACAGGTCACGGCCGAGGAGCCGGCGACCGCCGCCATGATTCCGCAGCCCAGCACGTTGACATGGAGCAGCCGGCCCGGCAGCCGCGACACCCAGGGCGCCAGCCCCTGGAACATGTCGGCCGAGAGCTTCGAGCGGAACAGGATCTCGCCCATCCAGATGAAGAGCGGCAGCGAGGTCAGCGCCCAGCCCCAGCTCGAATCCCAGAGCGTCGAGGCGATGAGGGAACCCATCGGCGCCGTGGTGAAGAGCCCCATCATCACCATGCCGACGGTGAGCAGCGAGAGCGCCACCCAGACGCCGCCGGCGAGCAGCAGGAGCAGGGAGCCGGCGAGGATGAGCGAGGCGAGAACGGTGGTATCCATCATCGCCGCCTATGCCACCGGCCTGTCGAGGTCGATCTCGTCGGGCGCCTCATAGCGCGGCTCGCGGCCGGTCAGGAGCCAGACGAGCTCATCGATGAAGGCGATCGCCAGGGCAGCGATGCCGATGGTGACGCCGGTCTGGGGAATCCAGAAGGGCATGGCCAGCAGGCCGGGGCTGACATCGTTGAACGCCCGCGATTGCAGCGCGAGCGCGCCGACATGCCAGGCAAGGAACGACACGACCACCGTGCCGAGCAGGCAGTTGATGATCTCGATTCGGTGCCGCCACCTCTCCGGCAGGCGGTCGATGAGCAGATTGATCCGGACATGACCGCCGCGCCGGAAGGTGTGGGCGAGACCGAAGAAGGTCGATGCCGCCAGGCACAGGCCTGCCGCCTCGGTGGCATCGACCGTCACGCCGCGCATGCGCCCGACGATCTGGGCGACGATGGCCAGTCCGATGCCGACCATGAAGGCGGCGGCGATATAGCCGCACGCCTCATAGAACCTGTCGAGAACGCCTCGTATCACCGGTCACTCCGCTGGCCATATACGTGGGATTGGCAGGCGGAGGCCGGTTACTTCAGGCTCTTCTGATAGGTGTCGTAGACGGCCTTCTCCTCGGGCGTGGCGCTTGCCAGCCAGTCGGCGACCATGCCCTTGCCGGCAACCTCGATGGCGTCGAGGATGTCCTTCGGCGACTGCGCGATGGCCACGCCATGGCTCTTGAGCACGGTTTCGCGCTCCTCGCCCGCCTTCCTGGAGAGTTCCCAGCCGCGCTTCGTCGCGGCCTCCCCGGCCTCGATCACGACCTTCTGCGTCGCCGGGTCGAGCTGGCGGAAGGCGCGCTCGTTGACGAGGATCGCGTTCTTGTTGTGCATCGTGCCGGTATAGGTGAAATTCTTGACGTAATCCCAGACTTGGACGTCGGTGCCGGTCTGCGCGCTGGTCCAGAGCGCCTGGATCATGCCGGTCGAGAAGGCTTGGGGCACCTCGGCGAAAGGCAGGATCAGCGCTTCCATGCCGAGCTTCTCACCCATGATCTGGGTCTGCTTCGAATAGATCCGAAGCTTCTGGCCCTTCAAATCAGCCAGGCCCGTCAGCGGCGCCTTGGTGTAGAAGCCCTGTCCCGGCCAGGCGACATAGGTGATGGCGCGCATGCCGTTCTTCTTGAACAGCGCATCGAAGAACGGCGCCTGAGCCTCGGTCAGCTTGGTCGCCTGGTCATAGGTCGTGGCGACGCCGGGGATGTTGTCGAGATTGTACATCGCGCCTTCGTTGCCGTAGACGCCGAGGCGGATCTCGCCGATCTGGATCTGGCCGGACTGGACGGCGCGCTTCACCGCGTCGAGCTTGATCAGGCTGTCGTTCGAGCGCAGGTCGATCTTGAGCTTGCCGCCGCTCTTCTCCTCGATCTCCTTGATCATCTGCCGGATGTTCTGGGTGAAGAAGCTGCTTTCCGGATAGCCGGAAGCCATGGTCCAGCTCGTCTGGGCGCTGGCGGGCGCGGCGAGCCCGAGGCTCAGGGCAAAAGCGGCGGAGGCGATCAAAGCTCTGCGGTTCATGGTTCCCCTCGTTCTTGTCGCGCTGCGGAGACCGTGCGCGTTTCAGGAGCCGGAGCCGTGCCGAAGCCCGATCGACGGCCAAGGGACAGTCCACCGCGTTCCGCCGATAGCAGCCAATTGAATTTTGCTGTTTTCGCGATGCATTTTCTTTATCGATGACAGGCCGCCGCTCTCCACCCGCGCGGCCGTGCCGGAAACAAGCGATGCCGAACTGGACGCTGAAGCAGCTCGAAAGTTTCGTCTGGGTCGCCAAGCTCGGCAGTTTCCGGGCGACGGCCGAGCGCCTGAACACGACCCAGCCCAATATCTCGGTGCGCATCTCGCAGCTCGAATCCGTGCTGGGCGTCAGACTGTTCCACCGCGATTCCGGCTCGGTTGCGCTAACGCCGATCGGCCATTCATTGCTCGGCCAGGCCGAGCGTGTGCTGCAGGCTTCCGAGGAATTCTCCCAGCAATCGATCCGCTCCGACCAGCAGATCGGCATCCTCCGGCTCGGCGTCGCCGAGCTCATCGCCCAGACCTGGCTGCGCGACTATCTGCTCGACCTGCGCGAGGTCTTCCCGAATGTCGATGTCGAGCTCAGGGTCGACCTGACGATCAACCTGCGCGAGGAGCTGGTTTCGCGATCGCTCGACCTGTGCCTGCTGAACGGCCCGATCTCGAACTTCAACATCACCAATGTCGATCTCGGCTCCGTGCCCTATCTCTGGGTGGCCTCGCCGCGGCTCGGGCTCACCGGCTCCGATCTGGCGACGATGGCCTCGCATACGATCCTGACCCATGCGCGCAACACGCGCCATTTCGTCGAGCTCTCGGCGCATTTCCGCGACAACTGGGAGAGGCCGGTCCGGATCGTGCCGTCGAGCAGCCTCGCGGCCAGCCTGCAGATGACCATCGACGGCCTCGGCATCGCGCCGATGTCGCGCACGCTCGTCGACAAGCTCCTCGACACCGGCGAGCTTGTGGAGTTCCCCTATGAATGGAAGCCGAGCGCCCTGATCTTCACGGCCTCCTATGCCCATACGCCGGCCAGCTTCCTGCTGAAACGGGCGGCAGAGCTCGCCGGCGAGAGGGCTGCGCGGCATCACCAGGGCGATCTGCGAAGAGGCGCGGAAATGATCGCTCGATAAAGATTTCATATCTAATAACATAGAAAATAATAATTCGACGACATCGGTGGGCCGCTCCATCTTCCGCTTCTCAGACAACGGAGGCGCGTAAGCCATGTCCATTCTCGGGGCCCGCCTGGGCGTCGATATCGGGGGAACCTTCACCGACGTCGTGCTGGAGCAGGACGGGCAGCGGTTCTCGACCAAGGTCCTGACCACCTACGCCGCCCCCGAGGATGCGATCATCGAGGGCATGCACCGGGTCTGCGAGAAGGCCGGCATCGCGGCCACCGCGATCGGCCAGATCATCCACGGCACGACGCTTGCGACCAATGCGCTGATCGAGCGGCGCGGCGCCAAGACCGCGCTCATCACCACCGAAGGCTTTCGCGACGTCATCGAGATGCGGACCGAAAGCCGCTTCGAGCAATACGATCTCAACCTGACGCTGCCCGCCCCTCTCCTGCCGCGCAACCGGCGCTATACCGTCAAGGAACGCATGGATGCCCGCGGCAAGGTCCTGGTCCCGCTGGATCGCGCCGCCGTCGAAACCCTGGTCGATGAACTGCGCGAGGCCGGTTACGAGAGCGTCGCGGTCGGCCTGCTGCATTCCTATGTCAACGACGCGCATGAGCGACTGATCCAGGAGGTTCTGGCCGAGCGCCTGCCGGGCGCGATGGTCTCGCTCTCCTCGGAAGTCTCGCCGCAGATGCGGGAATATGAGCGCTTCAACACGACGATCGCCAACGCCTATATCAAGCCGCTGATGAAGAGCTATCTCGTCCGGCTGAAAGGACGGCTCGCGGCGGAAGGGGCTTCCTGCCCGATCTTCCTGATGCATTCGGGCGGCGGCATCATCTCGCTGGAGAGCGCTTCTGAATTCCCGGTCCGCCTCGTCGAATCCGGCCCGGCCGGCGGCGCGGTCTTTGCCGCCGACATCGCCGCGCGGCACGGGCTGAAGAAGGTGCTCTCCTTCGACATGGGCGGCACCACCGCCAAGATCTGCCTGATCAAGAACTACACGCCGAAGACCGCCCGCGTCTTCGAGGTCGCCCGGACCTATCGCTTCAAGAAGGGCTCCGGCATGCCGATCTCGATTCCCGTGATCGACATGGTCGAGATCGGCGCCGGCGGCGGCAGCCTCGCCCATGTCGACTCGATGAACCAGATCCGCGTTGGGCCGGAAAGCGCCGGCTCCGAGCCCGGCCCGGCCTGCTATGGCCGGGGCGGCACGCGCCCGGCCGTGACCGATGCCGACGTCATCCTCGGTAAGATCGATCCCGACAATTTCGCGGCCGGCACGATCCCGCTCTTCGCCGACCAGTCGGCTGCGGGGCTGGAAGCCGAGATCGGCGGCAGGCTCGGCATGGCGGCCGAGGAAAGCGCCTGGGGCGTGGCCGAGGTCGTCGACGAGAACATGGCCAATGCCGCCCGCGTCCACGCCGTCGAGAACGGCGAGGACCTGTCGGAATACACGATGATCGCCTTCGGCGGTGCGGCCCCGCTCCATGCCGGCCGCCTCTGCGAGAAGCTTGGCATCGCCCGCTGCCTCGTGCCGCCCGGTGCCGGCGTCGGCTCGGCCATCGGCTTCCTCAGGGCGCCCTTCAGCTTCGAGGCCAACCGCACCCTCTTCATGCGGCTCGCCCGGTTCGACACGGCGCGCGTCACCAAGCTCTTCGGCGAGATGGAGGAGGAAGCGACGCGGGTGGTGCGCTCCTGCGGCTGGTCCGGCGTGATCGAGGCCGAGTACAAGATCTATATGCGCTATGCCGGCCAGGGCTGGGAAATTCCGGTCACGCTGACGCCGGAAGAGGCTCGCGCCGCCGATCCGGCCGTCATCCTCAAGCGCTTCGAGCATGAATACGCCAACCTGTTCGGCCGCACGGTGAAGGGCCTCGCCGCCGAGATCACGGTCTGGTCGGTGAACGCGCATACGCCGCAGGAGGCCGTCGTCCCGGTGGCACCGGTATCGCAGACGCGCGATGCGCCGCCTCAAGGCAGCCGCTCCGTCTTCGATGCCGGCCTCGGCCGCCGCGTCGAAGCCCAGGCCCATAGCCGTACCGCGCTACCCGCCGGCAGCCGCATCGACGGCCCCGGCATCGTCACCGAGGACGAGACCACCATCGTCCTGCCGTCGAGCCGCTTCGCCGTCACGCTGAACGACGGCTGCATCGATATCCGCCTTTCAGAAGCCGCACCCGCCGATGCCGTCGCCGCGCGGAAGGAGCCCGCCCATGTCTGAGATCTCCAGGGTCGCCTATCAGGTTATGTGGAACCGCCTGATCTCGGTCGTCGAGGAACAGGCGCAGGCGCTGATCCGCACCTCCTTCTCGACCTCGGTGCGCGAGGCCGGCGACCTCTCGGCCGGCGTATATAACGAGAAGGGCGAGATGCTCGCGCAGGCGGTGACCGGCACGCCCGGCCACGTCAACGCCATGGCCGATGCCGTCGCCCATTTCATCTGCCGGATCGGGCGCGACAACATCGCCGAGGGCGACGTCTACATCACCAACAATCCCTGGGAGGGCACCGGCCACCTGCACGATATCACGGTCGTCAGCCCGTCCTTCCACAACGGCCGCCATGTCGGCTTCTTCGCCTGCACCGCCCATATCGTCGATATCGGCGGGCGCGGCTTCGGTGCCGACGCCAACTCGGTCTATGAGGAAGGCCTGCATATCCCGATCATGAAATTCGTCGATCGCGGCACGGTCAACGAGACGCTTGTCACGATCATCCGCGGCAATGTCCGCGAGCCCGACCAGCTCGTCGGCGACGTCTATGCGCTCGCGACGTGCAACGAGATCGGCCATCGCCGGCTGGTCGACATGATGGTCGAGTTCAAACTCGCCGACCTCGCCGGCATCTCCGAATTCATCCTGACCAATTCGCGCCAGGCAACGCTCGACAAGATCGCCGCCCTGCCGCGTGGGCAGGCCGAAGGCCATATGCGGATCGACGGCTACAGCCGGCCGATCGACCTCAAGGTGAAGATCTCGATCGAACCGGACGGCGTGCTCTGCGACTGGGCCGGCACCTCCGGCGTCGACAGGAACGGCATCAACGTGCCGCTGGTCTATACGAAGGCCTATACCTGCTATGCGCTGAAATGCGCGATCGCGCCGGAAATCCCGAACAACGCCGCCTCGCTGGAGCCTTTCCGCATCACCGCGCCGGAGCACACCATCGTCAACGCGGTCTGGCCGGCCCCGGTCGCGCTGCGCCACATCATCGGCCACATGGTGCCGGACACGATCTACGACGCGCTCGATAAGCTCCTGCCCGGCCTCGTCCCGGCCGAGGGCGCAGGCAGCCTCTGCAATTTCCAGGTCTCTCTCCGTCCGCGCAGTGACGGCCCCTGGCCGACGGACGCCGTGCGTGCCGAGGTGCTGACCTTCAATTCCGGCGGCTCGGGCGCCCGGCCCGCGCTCGACGGCATGAACGCCACCGCCTTCCCCTCGGGCGTGATGACGATGCCTGTCGAGGCAACCGAGCAGGTCGGCCCGGTGATCGTCTGGCGCAAGGAGCTCCGGCCCGATTCCGGCGGCAAGGGCCGGCATCGCGGCGGTCTCGGCCAGCATATGGAGGTCGGCGCCTGGGAAGGCTACGAGTTCGACATCCAGGCCATGTTCGACCGTGTCCATCACCCCGCCCGCGGCCGGCGCGGCGGCGGCGGCGGCGCGCCGACGACGATCGCGCTCGACGACGGCACGGCGATGAAGGGCAAGGGCAAGCAGTTCGTGCCGCATGGCCGCAAGGTTATGATGGCCTTCCCGGGGGGCGCCGGCTATGGCGCGCCGACCGAGCGCGACCAGAGCAGTGTCGAGCGTGACCTTGCCCTGGGCTATATCTCTGCGGAAGCTGCCCATGAGGACTATGCCCTCCCCAAGGACCGCGTCGCCGATGTCCTCGCGACGTCCCGGCGGGGTGAACTGCCTCTCTAGGCTGAATCGACATTCACCGCATCCATAAGAGAGCTGCGGCGATTTGAATGAACGCGAGGAAGTGGACTGCCCTGCGGTCGAAGCGGGTTGCGATGCGTCGGAAGTGCTTGAGCTTATTGAAGCATCGCTCGATCGTATTGCGAACTTTGTAGGCCTCGAAGTCGTAAGGGATGGACTGCTTACGTGTCGGATTGCAGGGGATGACGGCTTCGGCCGCCATGCTGGCGATCAGGCAGCGCAGGCTGTTCGAGTCATAGGCTTTGTCGGCCAGGACCCGGCGCGGGGAAAGGCCTTCGAGGAGGGCTGGGGCGAGTGGTGCGTCGCCGCGCTGCCCCGGCGTGAGGATCAACCTGAGCGGGCGGCCTAGCGCATCGACGGCCATATGGATCTTGGTCGTCAGTCCTCCTCTGGAACGCCCCAGAGCCTGCTCCCCCCTTTTTGGCCGCCCCCCTTGCCGGTGGCCGCCTGCTGGTGAGCCCGCACGAGACTGGAGTCGAGGCTGACATAGTCATTGTCGGGATCGGCGATGAGATGAGCGAAGACACGCTCCCACACACCGGCCTTCGCCCATCGCGTGAAGCGCTTGTGAACGCTCTTCCACTTGCCGTAGCGCTCCGGCAGGTCGTGCCAATGCGCACCGGATCGCAGGACCCACAACACGCCGTTGACGAAGGTGAGATTATCCGCTCCGGACCGGCCTGGATCGCCAGCCCTGCCGGGCAACAGATCCTCAACCCGCATCCATTGTTCACGGCTCAGCTCGTACCGCTTCGGCTTCGGCATCATCGGCCTCCAGATCAACGAATCCGGAAACCCATGAATCACGCATCAATCACGATTTGAATCCTGAATGTCGATTGGCCCTAGGGCGACGACTCCTAATGCGGCCAGCCAGACGCGGATGGATGTAGCTCATCTGGTTTGTGCAGCGGCATCTCCGGATGTCTGCCTGCTCTCCAGTCGATGCGTCGCCGCGGATGTACCGGCCGCAGTCGACAGGAGGGCAAAGCCAGTTTCCCGGCGATGGCCGGAACCGCAAGTCCTGACAGAAGTCAGAGGCCCGTCGCTTCCCAAGCGGCGGGCTAATTCGTTAAAGAGGCCAAGTCGTTAAGCCGTCATTTTCCATATTCGCTGGCATTTTATGCATATGGGGAACGCCGCCGAGGCCCCCGCATTCCTCCGTCATCATGGAGGGCAATCCGATGCGATATATCGCTTCGTTGGATTTCTGGCTTTGGACGGGAATCGGTCTTTGCCTCAGCTCGATGGCTGTCGCGGTGCAGCCGATTTATTGGCTGAGCTGACTCATCTGGCCGGGCTCACTGCATTTAGCGGCAGGCTGAGGAACAACCGCTCATCCACACGGTTGCGAGCCAAACAGGAGAATCCGACATGGCAAAAGATCAGCCTGAAGCTCTCGCGACTTTTGCGGCCAGCGCCCGCAATGACGGGCAGAAGCCGAAGGATATTGGCCTTCACGCGACGGATGAAACCGAGGCCATTCCCACAGACCCGAAGAACGCGGCCGATGCTGCGACCAAGGTGCTCCGCGAGGGCGTCCTCCACAAGGATCAAGGCGCAGACGAGGCAATCGATGATCTGCCGGATCGGACGCGAGATACCGATCCGCGCTCATAAGTAATAGCCCACCGCTCACGAGCGGCGGGCTACTAGCCGATGGCATCCGCCTGAGTCCCCAGATGAAACCCTCGTTGCTGAGTACGCCTCAGCATACCGGTGTCGTAGCCAAGCGCCTTCGCCAGCTCCGCCAGAACCGCATACCGACCCGAACTGAGCTTCTGGCTGCGGGTCAATATCCAGAGATATCGACCTGAGGGCTCGCCTACGATGGACGAGGATAGTTTGGCGCGCGATCCAGCACCCATTAGTCCCCTCGATCGGCCAGAAGATCGTCACCTTGAGCTTCGAGCCATTCGAGTCATCAACGACGCGGGCCGTTGCCTCTGCGGTCTTCAGCGGCCCCGTCACGCCGCCCTGGTGGCAGGAATTGACGACAGAAACCGTACCGTCCGGCTTCTGCGCATATTCCGCTGTGACCGCGTCGCAGCCCTTCTGAAACCCAGCCTCGTAGCGCGCTTGTTCGTACCACATGCCGAGATAGCGCTTCAGCTCCACGGGCTTGGCCGGCTGCGGGACATTGGAATTGCCAACTGGCTGGTTCTCCCAGTGGATTAAAGGCCGCGGTGCCAAGCTCGATCCGATGACGAGCGCACTCATCAGGGTATTTATTGTCATCCTCGCTTTTGGCTGCTCGATAGCGTGAGCCCGCGACCGCGGTTCCCCGATGACGGCAGGCTGGACATACATGGGGCGGCGTTCCTTGCGATAGAACATAAAGAGAACATTAGCCCGTCGAGGGTTAAGTTGCAGGCTGGCCCCAGGGGCCGATCGCGGCGCCTTAGACCGACTCGCTTGGCCCATTGTTCTACGCGATTTGGTGGGGTCATTTTGGCCTGCTGCCGGTTGTGTGGACGCTCAGTTAAGCTAATCCGGCCCTCTTTTCGAACTCGACCGGGCTGATGTCGCCGATGGTCGAGTGCCTTCGAACGGCATTGTAGAAGCGCTCGATGTAATCGAACACGTCGGCACGAGCATCGTCGCGTGTCCGGTATACCCTGCCTCTGATCCGCTCGGTTTTGAGCGAGGAGAAGAAGCTCTCCATCGCGGCATTGTCCCAGACGTTGTCCGAGCGGCTCATCGAGCAGATGACGCCGTTGTCGGTCATGAGCTTCTGGAACTGCTCGCTGGCATACTGGCTGCCCTGGTCCGAATGGTGCAGCAGGGCATCCGGCTTTCCCCGGCGCCAGATCGCCATCATCAGCGCTCGGTCACGAGCCCGGCGGTCATTTCGGCCTTCATCGACCAGCCCACCACCCGGCGCGAGAACAGGTCGATGACGGCTGCAACGTAAAGCCAACCTTCGGTGGTCCAGATGTCGGTAAAGTCGGCGATCCAGCGCCGGTTCGGCCGTTCGGCATGGAACTCCCGGCCGAGCGTATTCGGCGCGATGGCCGATCGCTGGCCCTCATCCCTGGGCAGGCTGCGCCGACGCGGCCTGGCACGCAAAGCCTGGGCACGCATCAGCCGCTCGATGCGATGCAGGCCGCAATCGATCCCTTCCGCCAGCACATCCCGCCAGACACGCCTGGCACCATAGGTCCGATCCGAACCAAGGAAGCTGGCCCGGACCCTGTTGCCGATCTCCTCATCGTCGCGTGCACGCCGGCTCGGTGATCGGTTGAGCCAGGCATGGAAGCCCGAGCGCGACACATCCAGCGCTTCGCAAAGCCAAGCCACCGGCCAGATCCCCCGGTGCTTCGCAATGAACGTGAACCTCATGTCACGTCCTTCGCGAAGTAGGCTGCGGCCTTTTTTAGGATGGCGCGCTCCGCCTTGAGCTTGGCCACCTCCCGCCGCAGCTTCTCGATCTCAAGCTGCTCCGGCTTCATCTGACCGTGGCCGGGAAAGGCCTGCGCAGGATCGGCCGAAAAGAGCTTCACCCATTTGCGCAACTGGTTCTCGTGGACATCCAGATCCCGAGACGCCTGCGCCACGCTCACTCCGCGCTCCTTGATCAGGCGGACCGCCTCGATCTTGAACTCACGCCCAAACTGTCTTCGCCGCATACCCCACCTCCCGGTTCATGAAACACCCAATCTCGGTGTCCACGAAACCGGCAGCAGGCCAAACATAGTGATTTCCTGACTGCGCGCGGGTGGCTCGAGGGTTTCCAGTAGCTTCCGCGGACGGCCAGGGCGAGCCGTGCTCACCGGACCCTTCCAGATTGCCTTCGCAACCAAGTAAGCGCCGTGCTGCCCAGGCACTCGAAGTCGAGAAGCGCGTCGCCGCGCTCCAGGCGGAACTCGCGGAGGCCGAGGACAAGCTCAAGCGTCTGTACAGGATGGTCGAGGATGGCATCGCCGAGCTCGACGATATCCTCAAGGAGCGCATCGCCAGCCTCAAGCTGGACCGCGAGCGAGCCGGTACCGCGCTCGACCGGATCAAGGCCCAGGTCGCGCCGCCGACCGCCTTTGATCCCGCCGTGATCGAACGATTCGGTCGCCCCGTACGCGAAAACATCACCTCAGGCGAGACGCCGTTCCGGAAGGCTTATTTTTAGGTCGTGATCGACCGCATCGAGGTCGATGACGGCGTCGTTCGCATGATCGGGGATAAATCCACTCTGGAACAAGCCGTCGCCGAGCTTTTGCTCGCGGCTGACGGTGTTCGCAGTTCTGTACCGAAATGGCGCGCCCGAAAGGATTCGAACCTCTGACCCTCAGATTCGTAGTCTGATGCTCTATCCAGCTGAGCTACGGGCGCGTCTCAGAGCGTCATGACGCGTTGCGTCCGGCCTGATAACGGGGGAGATAGCCGGTCCATTTCGTCTTGGCAACCCTCAAAATCAGGAAGTCATCGAATTGTTGTGATCGGTTGCAAACAGCTGCGCCCGGCCTCCGAACAGGGTGGCTTCCGGAGCGCCGCATATCGGTACGCGGGTCGATGTCTTCGTATTCTGCGCGGTCTCGGCTTCTCCCGCAGGCGCGCAGCGAGCGTGCCGGCGGGAGAAGGCTGTGCCGGTTCAGCGCGTCGCGCGGCGGGTGGCGCGCGCCACCGAGGGACCGGTGACCGCGCCGGCCGCGCCGCCGACCACGGCGCCGACGGGACCGGCAACCACCGCGCCGGTGCCGGCGCCGACGGCTGCGCCGCCGATGCGCTGTTCGACGGTGTTGCCGCAGGCGCCGAGGATCAGCGTCGTGGCGAGAAGGGAGGCGAGAAGAGGCAGGCGCATGGAGGGTCTCCGTGTGGGCGAGTGTCCTAACGCCATTCCATGGTTTAGGTTCCCGCGAAGCGGAAGCGGATTTCCTGCGGGTCGGGCTGCGATCGCACTTGCGATCCACGGAAAAATCCGTATACAGCCGGCATCGCATCAGTCGCACCATTGCATGGGCGGCGAGGGCCGTTGAGGCCGCGTCGCAGACTGAAGGTTTTTGACCGGCCCATCTCGCAAGGGCGGGCCGATGGAGTTGAGACGATGAAGATCCGTAATTCGCTGAAGTCGCTTCGCGCGCGCCACCGCGACAACCAGCTCGTGCGCCGCAAGGGCCGCGTCTACATCATCAACAAGGTCCAGAAGCGCTTCAAGGCGCGTCAGGGCTGAGACGTCGCGCGACTGCGGTCGCGCGGGTGCCTCGGTTGGGATTTTGCAGAGCGGGACGCCGATGGCGTGCCCGCTCTTTGCGTTGCGCGCTCGCCCGGCTGTGATTTGACGCTGTCGCCGGGGCGGCTAGAGTTCCGGCATGATCCGTCTTCGCATCGTGCCCGCTGCCCTCGCGCTGCTGCTGGCTGCGGCCGGCCCGTTCGCGACCGGCGCCGCCCGGGCCCAGCCTGCGCCGCCGTCGCGGCCGGGCACCGTCGCGCCCGACGACAAGGCCGACAATCCCGTTACTCCCCAGGCGCCGCAGCGCAGCCCGGCGGCGACGCTGGAACGGCTGTTCCAGCGTCTGCACGATGCGACGACGCAGGAGGAGGCCGAGGGCGTCGCGCGATTGATCCAGCGGCGTTGGGCCCGATCGGGCTCCGACACGGCCGACCTGCTGATGACCCGCGCCCAGCAGGCGCTCAAGGACAAGCAGAACGAGCTGGCGATCGAATTGCTCGACCGTGTCATCAGCCTGCAGCCGGACTGGGCCGAGGCCTGGAACCAGCGCGCCAACGCTCTCTATCTCATGGGCGATTCGATCCGCTCCATGCTGGATATCGGCGAGACGTTGAAGCGCGAGCCGCGCCATTACGGCGCCATGATGGGGCTCGGCATGATCCTGCGCCAGCAGGGCGACGACAAGGCCGCGATGACGGCCTTCCGCAGGGCGCTTGAGGTCTATCCGCAGTTCGACGCGGTCAAGAAGGCCGTGGATTCGCTGAAGGCCGAGGTCGACGGGCGGGACGCTTGAGCGCCCGAAATCCCCTCCGTCATGCTCGGGCTTGACCCGAGCATCTCAGGCCGGAAGGCCATTTCTCGACGTGGCCTTACCTGAAAGAGATTCTCGGGTCTGCGCTGCGCTTCGCCCGAGAATGACGTTTCGGTTCAAGCCTTCTCGACATGCTCCTGTGCGATGAAGGCGATGCGGACCATGTTGGTCGCGCCCGGTGTTCCGAAGGGCACGCCGGCAACGACGATGATGCGGTCGCCGAGCTTGGCGTAATGCTCGCGCACCGCGAATTTGCAGGCGCGGAAGGCCATGTCGTCGGCGTCGCTGGCATCCTTTGTGACGATGGCGTGCACGCCCCAGACCAGCGTCAGGCGCCGGGCGGTGGCGCGGTTGGGGGTGAGCGAGATCACCGTCGCGTTCGGGCGTTCGCGGGCGATGCGGAAGGCGGTCGAGCCCGAGGACGTCCAGGCGCAGATCGCCTTGAGGTTCAGCGTCTCGGAAATCTCGTGGGCAGCCTTGGCGATGGCGTCGGCGCCGGTCGCCTCGGGCTCGTTGCGCTGCGATTCGAGGATCGAGCGATAGACCGCATCGCCCTCGACCTCCTCGGCGATGCTGTTCATCATCGTCACCGCCTCGACCGGGTACTGGCCGGCGGCGCTTTCGGCCGAGAGCATGACGGCATCGGCACCTTCGAAGACGGCTGTCGCGACGTCGGAGACCTCGGCGCGGGTCGGCACCGGGCTCGTGATCATGCTCTCCAGCATCTGGGTCGCGACCACGACCGGCTTGCCCTTGAGCCGGGCCATGCGGGTCAGGCGCTTCTGGGTGCCCGGCACCTTCTCCAGCGGCATCTCCACGCCGAGATCGCCGCGCGCGACCATGATCGCATCGGAAGCGTCGATGATCTCCTCCATGCGGGCGACGGCCTGCGGCTTCTCGATCTTGGCGAGCGCCAGAGCGCGGCCGCGCACGATCTTGCGCAATTCCGCCATGTCCTCGGGCCGCTGCACGAAGGACAGTGCGATCCAGTCGACGCCGACCTCGGCCGCGACCTCGGCATCGGCGCGGTCCTTGTCGGTCATGGCAGAGACCGCGATGGTCGTGTCGGGCAGGCTCACGCCCTTGCGCGAGGACAGGCGGCCGCCGACGAGAACCTTGGTGAGCGCTTCCTTCGGTGAAGCCTTCTCGACGACGAGGCGCAGCTTGCCGTCGTCGAGGATGAGGTGGTGGCCGGGTTCGAGCGCGCTGAGGATTTCGGGATGGGGGAGGTGGACGCGCTTGACGTCGCCGGGGGCGGGGTCGGAATCGAGTGTAAATCGCGCGCCCTTTTCCAGCATCACGCCGCCGTCGCCGCCGAACTGGCCGACGCGCAGCTTAGGACCCTGCAGGTCGGCGAGGATACCGACCGGGCGACGGAACTTGCCCTCCAGCCCGCGCAGCATCGCGACCTTCTCGCTGAGCGTCTCGCGCTGGGTGTGGCTCATGTTGATGCGGAAGACGTCAACGCCGGCGGCGAAGAGCTTTGCGCACATCTCCTCGGTCGACGAGGCGGGGCCGAGGGTGGCGATGATCTTGATCCGGCGTTCGCGCTTCATTGCTCTTCCCCTGCGACCGATGAGCCCCTATGGCCTCGGCCGCACCCTTTCGTTCGTTCTGGAGCGCGGTCAGCCCGTTGCCGGGGCCTCGCTTCCGGTTCCTGTCCGCAGGGCCGGCTGACCTTGCGTCGGTCGTCTACCTTATGCCGAGACTTTCGCCCGGCGTAAGCCGGTCAGGGTCGCGGAGCGCCGCCGGTATCGGTGAGCTGGATCGTCCAGCTCTTCTGTTCGCCGGTATCGACCTCGAAGAAGCCGGCGCGGTCATAGCCGCGGGCCAGGCAATCCTCGATGCCCCGGATCGTGAATTCCTTGTTGCGCACGCACATGACCGATTTGCCGGTCCATTCGCCGCCCTTGTCGTAATCGACGGCGTGGACGTAATAGAAGCGCGCCGCCAGCGTGCCGCGCAGCAGCGTTTCGCAGCCGCGCGGGCTGATGTTCCACCAGCCCTCGGTGATCCAGCCCTGCGCGTCACGATAGCCGATCGAGACGCCGATGCGGCTCGAAGTGGTGTTGCACATGCGCAGGTCCGCCCTGGCCGGCGCCACGCTCGCGAGGAAGGCGGCGGCGCAGAAGGCGAGGGGGGGGACCGTTCGAGGAAAGCCCGGCATTCTCACGGTTCGATCAGGATCACGCGGCAGTCGTTGACATTGGTCAGTGTCGGTCCCGGCTGCAGCAAATCGCCGAGCGCTTCGAAGAAGCCGGTCGAATCGTTGTCGGCGAGGGATCGGGCGGGATCAAGGCCGATCTCGGCGGCGCGAGCCAAAGTCTGGGGATCGACCAGAGCGCCGGCAGGGTCCGTCGCCTCGCCGCCGCCGCCATCGGTACCGTCGGTGTCGCCGGACAGCGCCACGATGCCGGGCTCGCCTGCGAGCGCGATCGCCAGCGCCAGCGCATATTCCTGATTGGGGCCGCCGCGGCCGGAGCCGCGCAGGGTCACGGTGAGCTCGCCGCCTGACAGGATCGCGGCGCGCCTGCCCTCGCGCTTCAGGCACCGGGCGAGCTCGGCATGGGCGGCTGCGACGTCGCGCGCCTCGCCTTCGAGATCGGCGCCGAGATCATGCACGGCATAGCCTGCGGCTTCAGCCGTCGCGCGTGCCGCAGCCAAGGCATCGGCCGGGCGGGCGATGATGCGATAGTCGCTGTTGGCGAAGGCCGGGTGACCGGGTTTCGGTGTCTCGTTGCCGGGATCGTCCAGGAGGGCGCGAGCGGCCGCAGGCAGGTCGAGTCCGTAGCGGGCGACGATGGCGCGTGCCTCGGCCGTCGTGCTGGGATCGGCGACGGTCGGGCCCGAGGCGATCGCGGCCGGCTCGTCGCCGGGCACGTCGGAGATCGCGAGCGTCAGCAGTAGTGCGGGAGCGGCGGCGAGCGCGAGCCTGCCGCCCTTGATCCGCGAGAGCCGCTTGCGGACGGTGTTCATCTCGCCGATCGGTGCGCCGGAGCGCAGAAGCGCCTTGTTGACCGCCTGCTTCTCGGCCAGCGCGAGCATGCCTGCCGGCGCGACCCAGTTGGCCGAGCCGCCGCCAGAGAGCAGGACGAGCACGAGGTCGTCTTCGGTCGCGGAGGCAGCGAGCGCGAGTGCTCGCCCGGCACTGTCGATGCTGCCCTGGTCGGGGACCGGGTGGCCGGCCGCGACCATCGGGATATGCCGGGTCGGCGCGGTATAGCCGTGGCGGGCGACCGCATGGCCGAGAAGCCGTTCGGGCGGAAAGCCCTGGTCGAGATAGTGGGCTTCGGCCAGCGCCGCCATGCTGCCGGCGGCCTTGCCGGCGGCGAGCAGGATCAGGCGCCCATGAGGCGGGGCGGAGGGCAGATGCTGTGGCAGGCAGCCCGCGGGATGGGCGCGGGCGACGGCGGCGTCGAAAATCGCGCGGGCGTTCGTGCGCATCGTTGCGATGGCGGTGGTGGATTGCGACACGCCGCGCGGCTCCCTTGGTCTCGGCCGCTTCGCGGCTCGCTCCTTGTCATCATTGTAGGGTGGCTTGAACGCGGCGTCATCTGGCGTCTGGTGATATAGTCATACTTTTTCGGAGGATTGCGCGAGCCACGCGGGCCGATTTCCCGCCGTGCGACGTCAGGACTGTTGATGGGCTGCAGAGCCCGCGCCAGTTCGGTCTTGACGGACGCCCCTCATCCGGGCGAACGCTGCCGGCCAATTTCGTACCCGAGAAGGTTATCAGATGGACGATCCGGTTCAGGGCGACCAGCTCAAGAGCATCGTCGAGCGCATCGAGCGGCTCGAGGAAGAGAAGAAGACGATCGCCGACGACATCAAGGAGGTCTATGCCGAGGCCAAGGGCAACGGCTATGACGTCAAGGTGCTGCGCAAGGTCGTGGCCCTGCGCAAGCGCGATCTCGACGAGCGCAAGGAAGAGGAAGCGATCCTCGATCTGTATCTCCAGGCGGTGGGCGAGACGGCATAGGCCCCAAAGCCTCGGACAGATAGATGGCGGGGCGGTTCCGGTCGGAACCGCCCCGTTTTCATCGTGGTCGCGTTCAGTGGGGCATGACGCGCCCTATGGCGGCGCCTGCTCCGGCGCTCCCGCCGCAGGAGCAGCGGCAGCGGTAGCGGCCTCGCCGCGTCGCGGCCATTGCAGGGCGATCACCCCCAGGGCCAGGGCAAGGCCGAGCAGGTCGGTCAGGGCCCCCGGCTTGATCAGGCTGAACGCCGCCGCCACGAGCATGGCCCGTTCGATCATCGTTGCGCGGGCGACCAGGAAGCCGTGCAGCCCGGCGGCCAGCAGCAGCGCGCCACTGGTCGCCGAGACGGCGGTCAAGACGATCTTCGGCCAGTCGCCGATCATCAGCAGCGCCGGCTCATAGGCGAACATGAACGGCACGATGAAGCCGGCGGCGCCAATCTTGACCGAGGCCCACCCGGTTTCCCACAGATCGGATTTCGCGATGCCCGACGCGGCATAGACCGCCAGGGCCACC
Source organism: Bosea sp. ANAM02 (assembly GCF_011764485.1). NCBI lineage: Bacteria > Pseudomonadati > Pseudomonadota > Alphaproteobacteria > Hyphomicrobiales > Alloboseaceae > Allobosea > Allobosea sp. ANAM02. The sequence goes on from NZ_AP022848.1 coordinate 784,924, forward strand.
GGCGGCGTGATCGCCGAGAGGATGGCGAAGTAGAGCGCGAAGAGATGCGCCGCCGGGGGCACCACGCCGAGCTTGACCAGCGCCGGCACCAGCAGCGCCGTCATGATGATGTAGGCGGGTGTCGTCGGCATGCCCATGCCGAGCAGGATGCCGGCGCACATCGTCAGCAGCAGCGCGAGGAACAGCGCCTGGTCGGCGAGGTTGACCACGAGCTGGGTGAAGACGATGCCGGCACCGGTCAGCGAGATCGCGCCGATGACGATGCCGGCGCAGGCGCAGGCCAGGGCCACGGCGATCGTTCCCCTCGCGCCGTCGATCAAGGCGCCGACGAGATTGGCGAGGGTGACATTGGCGCGGGAACTCGCCCGCAGCGCCGCCACGGGGAAGCAGGCCGCGGTCCCCGCCAGGGCCGCCAGCGGCGCGCTGTAGCCGCTATAGATGACGAGCAGGATGACGAGGACGGGGATGAACAGATGTCCCTGTTCGCGCAGAACCGTCCCAAGACGCGGCAGCTCGGAGCGCGGAAGCCCGGCCAGGCCGAGGCGGCGCGCCTCGAAATGCACCGCGCCGAAACAGGCGATGTAGAACAGCAGGGCCGGCAGCAGCGCCCAGACCGTCACCTGCGCGTAGGAGACGCCGAGGAACTCGGCCATCACGAAGGCGGCGGCGCCCATGATCGGTGGCATGATCTGCCCGCCGGTCGAGGCGACCGATTCGACGCCGCCGGCGAAGGCCGGTCGGAAGCCGGTCCGTTTCATCAGCGGAATGGTCATCGTGCCGGTCACCATCACGTTGGCGACCGCGCTGCCCGAGATCGTTCCGAACAGGCTGGAGGAGATGACCGCCACCTTGCCGGGACCTCCGGCGCTGCCGCCGGCCACGCTGGTCGCGAAATCCATAAACAGCCGGCCCGAGCCGGTGCGTTCGACGAAGGCGCCGAACAGCACGAAGATCATGACATAGCCGGCCGAGACCGAGAGCGGGATGCCGAAGATGCCTTCGGTCGTCATGAAGAGCTGATCGAGCAGGCGCATCGGCTCGACGCGCGCGACGAAGATCGCGTAGACCAGCGCCACCGCCGCCGTGATCGGCAGGGCGAGCCCGATGACGCGACGCGTCGCTTCCAGCACGACGACGATCAGGAGGCAGCCGAAGACGATATCCGGCGTCGTCAGGTCGTCGACATAATAGATGCGGTTGACGAGATAATCGTAGTTCAGGAACAGGTAGAGGATCGGCGCCGCGCCGAGGATCGCCCAGGCATAATCCAGCCAGCCGGGCTGCGCCCCTTCGCCTTTGGCGCCGCAGAAGATCAGGAATGTCAGCGCCAGCGCGAACAGGAGGTGCGTGCCGCGGAACAGCACGGCCTCCGGCGGACCCGCCAGAATGACCCATATGTGATAGACCGACATGGCGATCGCGAGCAGCGCGATCAGCCAGCCGCCGATAGACATCGATTTCAGCCGCTCCAAGCGGGCCTCCCGTTTCTGCATCCAGCCTGGGCACGCCGGATCGCTCCGGCGTGCCCTATCAAAGACCAGGGGCGGATTCGCCGATCAGGTTGCCCCGACCCGATCGGATCCGGCTCTAGCGACTGGCGACGGTGAGGCCCTTTTCCTTGTAGAACCGAGCGGCGCCGGGGTGGAACGGCACCCCGATATCCTCGGCCATGATCTGCGGCGTCAGGCCGGCCACCGCCTTGCTGGTGGCGGTCAGGGCCGGGACATTGTCCGCGATCGCCTTGGTCATGGCGTAGACCTGATCGGCGGGCAGCTTGCAGGAAGCGACGATATGGGTGGCGTAGCCGATCACCTTCACGTCCTTGTCCTGCTTGGGATAGGTGCCCTTCGGAACGGTGACCAGCGTATAGCCGGGATTGAGCTTCTTCATCCCGGCCAGGTCGGCGGAAAGATCGAGCAGCCGGACATCCCGCGCCGAAGCGAGGTCCATGACGGCGCCCGAGGGAATCGCCGTGCCGAGCGAGAAGGCCTGGGCCTGCCCGTCCTGCATCTGCTGCACCGAGTCGGTGTAGGAGACGAAGGAAACCTTGACGTCGTTGTAGCTGAGGCCGTGGACCTTCAGCAGCTGGCCGGTGATCAGCTCGCCGGTATTGCCGCGCGGCTGCGTGGTGATCGACTTGCCCTTGAGGTCCTTGGCCGACTTGATGTCGGAATCCATCGGCACCAGCATCTGGAAATATTGCGGGTAGAGCGAGGCGACGTTGCAGATATCCGCCTGCTTCTTCGGGAACGGCGCGTTGCCCTCGAGCCCGTCGACCGTCGAGATCGAGTTGCCGAAGCCGATCTCGGCCTTGCCGGCGTCGATGGCGCGGACATTGGCGATGCCCGCTCCCGGCAGCGACTGGATCTTCGCTCCGGGTATCGCCTTCTCCCAGAGGTCCTTGAGCTGCCCGCCGAGCGGAACCCAGACACCGCCCTGGGGGCCGGTCATCAGGCGCAGTTCCTGTGCCCCGGCGGCCGCCGGCAGCAGCAGCGCCCCGGCGAACAGGGCATAGCGCAACGTGTTCGTGGTCATCATCAGGCTCGTCTCCTCCGGATTGGGGACGGCGCCGTGTCGTTGGTTGCACGGCGCTCGCAAAAGCAGCCCGAGGCTCGTAGACGCCTCGCGGCCAGACGTGCCTAAGCTATCGGCGAAACCTTTCGTGGCAAGACGATAGTTTGCGCAATCTTCAAATCGGGCGATGGAGATGCCGGAGAGCTTGCAGGCGTCGGCCTTGCGGCCGGCGCCTCAGTGGTTACGCGACGAGGGCGAGTTCGGCATTGGCGTTGCGGATCGCCTCTTCGCGCGCCTCCGGTCCATAGCCCAGCTTCTCGGCGCGGATGAAGGCGACGTCGGTGATCCCCGCGAAGCCGAGCATGGTGCGCAGATGCGGCTCCTGCGAGTCCATGGCCTGGGCCGGGCCGCTGCTGTAGAGGCCGCCGCGGCTCTCGACGATGATGGCGCGCTTGCCCTTGAGCAGGCCTTCGGGACCGGCCTCGCTGTAACGGAAGGTGACGCCGGCGCGGAGCACGTAGTCGAACCAGCTCTTCAGCGTCGAGGGGATGCCGAAATTGTACATGGGAGCGCCGATGACGATGGTGTCGGCCGCCTTCAGCTCCTCGACCAGGGCGTTGGAGAGGATGAGCGCCTCGCGCTGGGCCGGGGTCTCGGTGACGCCGGCGCGGACCGCCGCCGTTGTCTCGGCATTGAGATGCGGAACGGGAGCGGCGTCGAGATCGCGCTCGACGACGTTGAGACCGGGATTCTGCGAGCGCAGCCGCTCGACGGTGCTCTGGACGAGGAGCTTCGAGACCGAATCGGGGCCGGAGGCGCTGCTGTTGAGGACGAGGACGGAGGCCATGACGATGGTTCCTATGACGGAATGATTTCGATGACCGGCAAGGTAGTGGTTCACGAATGGCACTAGAACCGCCATAATCGGAACCAGACTGTTGCTGCAGGAGGAACGCCGATGGCGGAGCTCGACGATATCCGAAGCTTCATCGCCGTGGTCGAGGCGGGCGGTTTCGGCCGGGCGGCGCAGACGCTGGGCCTGGCGAAATCGATCGTCAGCCGGCGCGTGAGCCGCCTGGAGGAGGAGCTCGGCACGCGCCTGCTCAGCCGCACGACGCGCGGCGTCGCGGCGACCGAGGCCGGGCTCGAGTTCAAGGCGCGCAGCGAGCGCATCCTGGCCGAGCTGGAGGAGGCGCGCGAGGCGGTGGCACAGCGCGCCGGCGGCGTCGCCGGGCGCCTGCGACTGGCCATGCCGATGACCTTCGGCAACCGGCATGTCGCGCCAGTGCTCGGCGAGTTGGCGCAGATGTATCCGCGGCTCGAAATCGACGTGCAGGCGAGCGATCGCTATGTCGACCTGATCGGCGAGCGCTTCGATGCCGCGATCCGCATCGGCTCGCTCAAGGATTCCAGCCTGATCGCCCGCAAGATCGCGCCGGTCCATGCCACGGTCGTCGGCAGCCCGGCCTATTTCGCGCGGCGCGGGCGCCCGGAGATCCCCGCCGACCTCAACGACCATGACTGCCTGCTCTATAGCGGCACCAACGATCAGGACTGGGTGTTCCGCGCCGGCAAGCGTTGGATCACGGTCCGGCCGCCGGGCCGGATGCAGTCCGACAGCGGCGACACGCTGCTGTCCTGGGCGGTGGCGGGTCTCGGACTGGCCGTGCTGCCGACCTTCATCGCCTCTGATGCGATCCGCTCCGGCGCCGTCGAGCCGATTCTGCTGGATCATCCGATGCCGACGCGGGCGCTTTATGTCGTGCGTCCGCCCGGCGCCTATGTTCCCGGCAAGGTCCGGGTGCTCATCGATCTCCTGGTCGAGCGCTTCGGCGGCACCCCTTATTGGGACCCCTGCCAGATGGCCGCTCATGAACGCGGCCTCCGGCTCGACGAGCCGTTGAGCGAACAGCTCACGCCCGCTGCGAGCCCCGCGCATCAAGCGGCGTGATCCTGCGCATCACGCGAATTCGCGTGGCTTTGCCGCAGGCGTCCGGCACTCTCGCCTGGTGTCGAAACGGAGGTCGCGATGCTGCTCGTCGGAATGCTGGATAGCCCCTATGTCCGCCGCGCGGCGATCACGGGGACCTTGCTGGAGGTGCCGTTCGAGCATCGCTCGGTCTCGGTCTTCCGGCATATGGAGGAATTCCGGGCGATCAACCCGCTGATCAAGGCGCCCACGCTCGTCACCGATGACGGCATCGTCATCAGCGAATCGCTGCTGATCATCCAGCATTTCGAGGATGTCGCCGGGCGCTCGCTGCGCCCGCTCGAAGGCGTGGCGCGCCGGCGCGACCTCGCGCTGACCGGCATCGGCATCGTGGCGGCCGACAAGGCCGTCTCGGTCGAATACGAGCGCAAGCGCCCCGAGGCGCAGCGCTACGCGCCCTGGCAGGAGCGCATCCTCAACCAGCTTCACGTCGCGCTCGATCTGCTCGACGCGGCTGCCAAGGAGGGCGAATTGACGGCGGGGCCGGAACTGCTGCCGAGCGATATCGCGGCCGCCATCGCCTGGGGCTTCTGCCGTTTCGTGATTCCGGAATTCGCACCGGAGGAGCGCTGGCCGGCGCTCGCCGAACAGGCGCGCGCCTGCGAGGCGCTCGACGTGTTCAAGGCCTGGCCGATCGACCGGGAATAGCCTCCTGTCCGTCATTCTCGGGCGAAGCGGAGCGCAGAGCCCCAAGAATCTCATGACGGGGGCGCTGGTTTCCGAGATGCTCGGGTCAAGCCCGAGCATGACGCCCTGCAGCGTTCAGTTCTGGACGAAATTCGTCGGCAGCGGGCGGACGGCCGGGCCGGAGAAGCTGCCGGGCTTGGCGTCGACCGGATCGGCATGGCTGAAGCCCAGTGCCGCGGCCGGGCTCGGGCCGGCGATCGGCGTGCCCGAGGGGCCGGTGGATCTGGCGCGGGCCGTCGCGACGGTCACCGGCTTTCCGGGCGTGCGGCCGGTGCGCGAGACCGCTGCGAACAGGGAGGTCAGGCCGCCGCGATCCATTTCGGCGGCATCCTCGGGCTCGTCGGGGACCGGCATGGAACGCTGCGTCGCGGTCGCGAAGCTGACGCCGCCCTCGCGCGGCCGTACCGGCGGCAGCGAGGCCGTGACGAGGCGCCCCTCGCTGGCCTGGGTCAGCGGCGCTTCCGGCGCTTCCGTGCCCCGCAGCGAGGCGATCGCGGCGTCGGCGAGAGCGGTCGGTCGCATCGGCGGCAGCGGCGCATTGGTGGGCTGCCCGGCAGTGACGATCTCGCTCGGCCCGGCCACCTCGTCGGGGCGGCGCGGCGGCAGGGAGGCGAGCACCAGCTTCTGCTCGGGCTGGGGCGCGAAGGCGAGCGCGCCACCGGCCGCGGGCAAAGCCGCGATCTGGACGGGCGCTCCGTCCTCCGCCGGGAGCGAGAGGCCGCGCGGCCGCGCGAGCGGCAGGGGCGCGTCGATCAGCTGTGGCCGGATCTCCTGCGGGCGCTGCGGCGAGGCGGCCGCGACGGCAACCGCCGGAGGCTCCGGCGTCGGAGCGGGCTGCTGCTGAGGGGTATTGACCTGCGGCGCCAGCCGTTCCGAGCGCTCGCGCGTCAGCGTGCGCATCGCGGGCGCGGCTGGCTGCTGCTGCCCCAGGATGACGGCGAGGCGACCGCCATCCGGCGAGTTGGCATCGCCATAGCTGTTGGTGTTGGCATAGGCCATGACGGTCGGCTGCTGGCGCGGCGCGGGCCGGCGGCCGCGGGCGGCCGGGCGGGCATCGGCCTCCTCGTCGTCGCCGCCGAAGAGCGATGCCCACAGGCTCTTGCGGCCCGATGCGATGACGGCGCCTTCATCGAGCTCGGCTGCGGCATAGCCGGCGACGGCGCCGCCGCCCGACAGGATCTCCGCCTTGGCAAGTTCGTAGCCGGAGAGCGGCTGCCCATCGGCCGGCAGGTGAACGGTCTTCTCGTTGGGGAAGAGACGCACGAGCTGGTCGCGGGTCATCCGCGGCCAGGAGCGTACCGAGCCGACATCGAGATGGACGAAGGGGGTATGGGCGTTCGGATAGAAGCCGACGCCGCCGCGCTGTAGCCGCATGCCGACCTCGCGGATGCGGGCGGTCGGCACGTCCGGCAGGTAGAAATCCATCGCCTTGCCGAGCATGTGCTGGCTGTGCTTGGCGACGGCGCGCGAGCGGCGGCGCAGCATCGCGTTGGTGCCGGGTGCGCGATAGGACGAGACGACATGGAAAGGCTGGTCGGAGCCGAGCTGGCGCTGCACCTCCCAGATGACGTCGAAGAGCCGCGGGTCCATGCGGATCTGTTCGTCGGTGCGCCAGTCGCGCAGGGCCCAGTTCAGCTTCTCCAGCGCGGCCCCGTCATAGCGGCCGTCACGCTTGAAGGTGACGGTCGTCTCTTCCTTCGTGTGCATGTGCCGGATGGTGATGGTGCGGGTGTCACCGTTGGCGGCGGCATTCTGCGTGCCGCGGACACCGACCAGCATCGCGGCCAGCGCGAGGCCGAGCGCCAGCGCCTGTCGCGCGACTGGCTTCGCGCCGGACGGCGCGCATCCTGCAAGCGTGGCGGTTGTCCTGCCCAATCTGTCTGACTCGTCTCGATGCGCCCGCCGAAGCGGTGCGATAAACGTGAACGAACAGTTGCGGAGAAGCGTTAACGTCTCGTTAGCGAGCCGGCAATCGCCACGCCAAGAATTTCCTTCGGAAGGTGGCTAAAGTCGGATCATGGCGAAAAGGTGCCCAAGCGTGAGGGCATCTTCGCCAAGAATTTGTTCGGTAGCTCCCTGAGCCCTCATCCTGAGGAGCCACTCCCTCGGAATGGCGTCTCGAAGGATGCTCTAGAAGGATGCTCTAGGCTGAATCGACATTCACCGCATCCATAAGAGAGCTGCGGCGATTTGAATGAACGCGAGGAAGTGGACTGCCCTGCGGTCGAAGCGGGTTGCGATGCGTCGGAAGTGCTTGAGCTTATTGAAGCATCGCTCGATCGTATTGCGAACTTTGTAGGCCTCGAAGTCGTAAGGGATGGACTGCTTACGTGTCGGATTGCAGGGGATGACGGCTTCGGCCGCCATGCTGGCGATCAGGCAGCGCAGGCTGTTCGAGTCATAGGCTTTGTCGGCCAGGACCCGGCGCGGGGAAAGGCCTTCGAGGAGGGCTGGGGCGAGTGGTGCGTCGCCGCGCTGCCCCGGCGTGAGGATCAACCTGAGCGGGCGGCCTAGCGCATCGACGGCCATATGGATCTTGGTCGTCAGTCCTCCTCTGGAACGCCCCAGAGCCTGCTCCCCCCTTTTTGGCCGCCCCCCTTGCCGGTGGCCGCCTGCTGGTGAGCCCGCACGAGACTGGAGTCGAGGCTGACATAGTCATTGTCGGGATCGGCGATGAGATGAGCGAAGACACGCTCCCACACACCGGCCTTCGCCCATCGCGTGAAGCGCTTGTGAACGCTCTTCCACTTGCCGTAGCGCTCCGGCAGGTCGTGCCAATGCGCACCGGATCGCAGGACCCACAACACGCCGTTGACGAAGGTGAGATTATCCGCTCCGGACCGGCCTGGATCGCCAGCCCTGCCGGGCAACAGATCCTCAACCCGCATCCATTGTTCACGGCTCAGCTCGTACCGCTTCGGCTTCGGCATCATCGGCCTCCAGATCAACGAATCCGGAAACCCATGAATCACGCATCAATCACGATTTGAATCCTGAATGTCGATTGGCCCTAGAAGGTTCGGAGGCCCACCGAAGCATCCTTCGAGGCGCCGCTTCGCGGCTCCTCAGGATGAGGGCTGTGTTTTCAAACGGAGCCCGAGGGGGGCTCAGCCGCCCTGCTGCTCCAGCGCCTGCCGGACCAGCCTGTGGAATCCGTAGACGTCGTCGAAGCGGGTGATCCGGCCGTCCTCGCCGACGACGATGGTGTTGTAGACGAGGTGGATCGGCAGGGGTTGCGGCAGGTTGATGCGGCGCTCGCCCGAGCCGATCAGGCGCTTCAGCCGCTCATGCGTCCATTCCGGGCCGAGCACCTGATCGGCCAGCGCGAAAGGGTTCTCGACGCGGACGCAGCCATGGCTGAGCGCGCGCCTGTCGCGGGCGAAGAGGCGGCGATTCGGCGTGTCGTGCAGATAGACCGCGTGTTCATTCGGGAACATGAACTTGATCCAGCCGAGCGCGTTGCGCTCGCCCGGCGGCTGGCGCACCGAAATGCCGCCACCCTTGGTGCGGGTCACGACATAGCCGCGCTTGGCGGCATATTCCGGATCGGCGGCGAGGCCCGGCAGGAACTCCTTCCTCAGGATCGAGGGCGGCACATACCAGGACGGGTTGACGATGACATGGTCCATCTTGTGCGAGAAGATCGGCGTTGCCGATTCCGGCTTGCCGATGATGGCGCGGGTCTCGTGAACAACCCTGCCGGAGCGGATGACGCGCACGCGCATCTCGGGGATATTGGCCATGATGTGGTCGGTGCCGAGATCGGGCGGCAGCCAGCGCCAGCGCTCCATCTGAGCGATGATGTCCTCTTCGCCCTGGGCGCTGGCCGGCTTGCCGAGCGCGGCGAGCGTACGCTCGCTCAGGATGCCGTTGGCCGGCAGGCCGGCCTTCTTCTGGAAGTCGGTCAAGGCCAGCGCGGTCGAGCGGTCGAAGACCGGCTCCTCGCTGGGCCCGAGGCCGAGGCGGGCGCGCACCAGCGGGACGCGCTCATCGCGCATGCCGAGCTTGAGCGGCGGGCCGGCGGGGATGCGCACCAGCGGCGTGTCGTCGAGATGCTCGCGCATCTCCGCGAGCTTGGCCTTCAGGCGGCGGTAGCCCTCATGCGGCGGATTATAGGCGGCGAGAACGGTGCCGGCGTCGGTGGCGCCGGCAAGCTCCGAGAGAACTTCGGTCGCGGAAGGCAGGTAGAGCGTCGGCGTGATCAGCTTCGAGAGCTGGCGCGGGTTGAGGCGGCCGCCGCGGGCGTCGCGGGCATAGAGCACGGCGATGGCCGAGAGGCGGATATCGGCTTCGGCGAGCTTGGCCCTGTCGCTCGCCTCGAAGACGGGCAAGGCGTAGTCGTTCGGGCGCAAGCCATCCTCGCCGGCGCGGCCAAGCTGCGTCGCGATGCTTTTTCCGGCCTCGTTCCAGCCCTTGGCGCCGATCCAGAAGGGGCGGTTCTCATTGGCCTGATAGGCGGCGGCGATCTCGTTGCGTTCGCGCTCGCCGAGGCGGCGCAGCGTCAGCGCCTCCGGCAGGGCGGCCGCGATGGCGGCAGAGAATTCCGAGCCCGGCGGCAATTCGACGGCGACCTTCGGGATTTCCGGCAGGGGCACCAGCGGCTCGACGGTGCGCAGCGGCCCGGCCTGCGGGGCAGCCTGGACCGGTTCCGGCGATTTGACGACGGGCGTCAGGGCGGGGTCGGCCTCCGGCATCTCGATCGCGGGAATATCGAGCGTGACCGCTTCCTCGGTGATGTCGAGCGGGGCGGCGGCATCCTGCTTCGTCGGGTCCTGCGGGCGGCTGCCGGGCGTGACCGTGCCGGTGACGATCTCGGCATCGGGGGAATGAGCCGGCGCGGTCGCAGCCTGCGCGGCGGGAGCCGGCGGAGCGATATCGGACAGGCTCAGCTCCGGCTGCTCGGGCAACGGAATGCCGAGCGTCGCATCGGTTTCGAGAGGGGTCTCGGCGCGGAGCGGGAGGCATCCCAGGATGATAGCCAGGGCGGATGCCGAGGTCAGTTTCGCCCACTGGCGAGGACGCATGGTCGCTATCCCGATTGCTGCCGAACCCCGCCATTCCTGCGTGACTCGGCTGGTTGAGACAAGATGCGGCGGTGCAACAGACCGCCTCATTCGGTTAGTTGCAGATCACGCCGCGTCGGTTTCATCGCCGTTCGTTTCGCTCTCGATCAGCCCGTAATCCTTGAGCTTGCGGTAGAGCGTCGAGCGGCCGATGCCGAGCTTGCGCGAGACCTCGGACATGTGCCCGCGGTAATGCGCGAGCGCGAAGGTGATGATCTCGCGTTCGAGATCGTCGAGCTTGCGCATGTCGGAGCCGGCGACGAGGTCGAGCGCGTTGGGATCGCGCACCGGCATCTGGATGATGCGCGGGGGCGGCTCGCCTTGAGCCTCGGAGCGGGCGAGCGGGGCGGGGGCCGGCGGAATGCGGACCTCATAACCGTCCATCTGCGCGGCGATCTGCGGGAATTCGGTGGTGTCGAGCTCGGGGCCGTCGGCCAGCACGACTGCGCGAAAAACGGCGTTCTCCAACTGGCGGACATTGCCCGGCCAGTCATAGCCGGTGATCAGGGCGGCCGCCTCGGCCGTGAGCCCGGTGAGCTTGCGGCCTTCTTCCGCGGCGAAACGGGCGAGGAAGCCGCGCGCGAGATCGGCGATGTCCTCGCGGCGCTGGCGCAAGGGCGGCAGCGTGATCGGGAAGACGTTGAGGCGGTAATAGAGGTCCTCGCGGAATTCGCCGCGCTTGACCTGGTCGAGCAGGCTCTTGTTGGTGGCCGAGATCAGGCGGATATCGACGCGCACAGACTTCTTGCCGCCGACGGGATCGACCTCGCCTTCCTGGATGGCGCGCAGCAATTTGACCTGCGCATCGAGCGGCAATTCGCCGACCTCGTCGAGGAAGAGCGTGCCGCCATTGGCCTCGACGAACTTGCCCAGATGGCGCTCGGTCGCGCCGGTGAAGGCGCCCTTCTCATGGCCGAAGAGGATGGATTCGACGAGATTGTGCGGGATGGCGCCGCAATTCACGGTGACGAAGGGCTTGCCCTTGCGGTCGCTGGAGCCCTGGATCGCGCGTGCCAGAACCTCCTTCCCGACGCCGGACTCGCCTTCGATCAGGATCGGGATGTTCGATTTCGCGGCGCGCTCGGCCAGCCTGACGACGCGGGCCATGTCCGGGCTCTTGGTCGCGAGATCGCGGAAGCCCAGCGTGTTGGAGGCGCGGCGCTTGATATGGCGCAGTTCATGTTCGAGCGCGCCGAGCTTCAGCGCATTACGCAGCGAGACCTGCAGGCGCTCGGCGCCGACGGGCTTCACCACGAAATCGACGGCGCCGGCCCGCATCGCCGAGACGACGGTCTCGATCGAGCCGTTGGCGGTCTGGACGATGACGGGGATCTCGATCCCGCGCTCGCGCAACGCCGCCAGCACGCCCATGCCGTCGAGACCGGGCATGTTGAGGTCGAGGACGATCGCGCTGAAACGCTCGCCCTCGGGCAGGCCGAGCAGGGAGAGCGCGGCCTCGCCATTGTCCGCGCTCGCGACATCGTAGCCGAAGCGCTTGAGCATCGCGTCGAGCAGGCGGCGCTGGACGGGATCGTCGTCGACGATGAGGACGGTGTCGGTCATGGCATCTCGAAAGCCCGTGCAACATGAAAGAAATCTTGGCTACAGGCGGAATCACCTGTTCCGTTCTGGGGCATGGTCGGCCAGAAGGGTTAAGCGGGGTTTAAGCGGCAGCCGATGGCGGCGGGGCGGCCGCTACCGTTGATCGCCCGGCCCCTACCGGCCTAAGGATGGGGCTCGTTTCAGTGCGCAGAGGTATCGAGCGAATGGGTTTTCATGACACCGTCCTGCGTTCCGCCGCGAAGGCGGGGGCGGCAAAATCGGTCCAGACCACTGGCGAATTGCCGGAATGGGACCTGACCCATCTCTATCCCGGCATCGAATCGCCGGAGTTCAAGGGCGATCTGGAGCGGGGCCTTGCCGAGGCGCAGGCGGTGGCCGGCCGCTATCGCGGCAAGCTCGCGGAGCTGGCTGCCGCGCCCGACGGCAGCGCGACGCTGGCCGCCGCGGTGAAGAGCTATGAGGGCCTGAGCGACCTGCTCGGCCGGATCGGCGCCTATGCGGGCCTCGTCTATTCCGGCGACACGACCGATCCGCAACGCGCCAAGTTCTATGGCGATACGCAGGACAAGCTGAACGCCGCGATCACCGAACTCCTGTTCTTCGAGCTGGAGCTGAACCGGATCGAGCCGGAGCTGCTGGCGAAGGTCGCGAACCAGGCGCCGCTCTCGCACTGGAAACCCTGGCTCGAGGATTTGGCCAAGGACAAGCCGCACCAGCTCGACGACCGGATCGAGGCGCTGTTCCACGAGAAGTCGATGACGGGCGCGGCCGCCTGGAACCGCCTCTTCGACGAGACGATCGCCTCGCTGCGCTTCACCGTGGACGGCGAGGAGCTGACGCTGGAGCTCACGCTCAACAAGCTGCAGGACAGCGACGGCGAGGTCCGTCGCAAGGCGGCCGAGGCGCTGAGCACGGTGTTCCGCAAGGAGCTCCGCATCTTCGCGCTGATCACCAACACGCTCGCCAAGGACAAGGAAATCTCCGATCGCTGGCGGAAATTCGAGGATGTCGCGGATTCCCGCCATCTCGCCAACCGGGTCGAACGTGAAGTGGTCGACGCGCTGGTTGCCGCGGTGCGCGAGGCCTATCCGCGCCTGTCGCATCGCTATTACCGGCTGAAGGCCAAGTGGTTCGGCCGCGAGGAGCTGGATTTCTGGGACCGCAACGCGCCGCTGCCGCAGGTCGAGCAGCGCACGATTCCCTGGACCGAGGCGCGCGAGACCGTGCTCTCCGCCTATGGCGCCTTCTCGCCGGAGATGGCGGCGATCGCGAAGCGCTTCTTCGACGAGCGCTGGATCGACGCGCCGCCGCGCCCCGGCAAGGCGCCGGGCGCCTTCGCCCATCCCACGGTGCCGTCCGCGCACCCCTACGTGCTGCTCAATTATCAGGGCAAGCCGCGCGACGTGATGACGCTGGCGCATGAGCTCGGCCATGGCGTGCATCAGGTCCTGGCCGCGCCGAACGGGGCCCTGATGGCGCCGACGCCGCTGACGCTGGCCGAGACGGCGAGCGTCTTCGGGGAGATGCTGACCTTCCGCAAGCTGCTGGATTCGACCTCAGATCCCAAGCAGCGCAAGGCGATGCTGGCGGCCAAGGTCGAGGACATGATCAACACGGTCGTGCGCCAGATCGCCTTCTACACCTTCGAGCGCAAGGTCCATGAGGCCCGCCGCGAGGGCGAACTGACCCCGGAAGCGCTCTGCGAGATCTGGATGAGCGTGCAGGAGGAAAGCCTCGGCCCGGCGATCCGGTTGTCGAGCGGATACGAGCCCTATTGGTGCTACATCCCGCACTTCATCCATTCGCCCTTCTACGTCTACGCCTATGCCTTCGGGGATTGTCTGGTGAACTCGCTCTACGGCGTCTACCAGAACGCCGCCGAGGGCTTCCAGGAGCGCTATTTCGCGCTGCTCTCGGCCGGCGGCAGCAAGCCTTATGGCGAGCTGCTGGCGCCTTTCGGCCTCGATGCGAAGGATCCAGGCTTCTGGCAGATCGGGCTGCGGATGATCGAGGGCATGATCATCGAGCTGGAAGGGATGGAATGAGGGCCAAGGCGTCATGGCCGGGCTTGACCCGGCCATCTCGGAAACCAGTGCCTTCTGGTCATGAGATGCTCTGGTCAAGCCCGAGCATGACGGCTTAAGCTAGAACTGCACCCTCAGGCCTACCAGCGAAACATTCGCGGTATAGTCCGAGCCCTGCGCCGTCGAGTTCAGGCGCTCATGGGTGAAGCTCGCGCGCACGGCGAAGGTGCGCGTCAGCTTGTATTCGAGTCGCGCGCCGACATTGGTGTAGTCCTCGCGCAGGCCCTGGCCGTCATATTCGGTCCGGCTGAAATTGGTGAAGCCGGTGACGGTGAGATTGCGGCGGAGCGCATGCGCCACTTCCAGCGTGGCGCGCCGCACGGTCGTGCCCGAGGAGCCGGCGATGGTGGTGTCGCCGAGCTCGGCGGCGCCGCGCAGCGTCACCGTGGTCAGCGGCGTCGGTGTCCAAAGGATCGCGGCATCGCCGACGAAGCCGCGGAGGTTCTTCAGGCGTGTATCGTCGTATTTGCGGTCCTGGTAGCCGCCGGAGACCTCGCCGGTGAGCTGGCGGCTGATCTCGAAGGTCGAGCCGACGCGCCCGGAGACGCCGTTCGACGAGCGCATGTAGCCGCTGGAATCGGTCTTCTCGTCGAAATCGCGCTGGTCGATCTCGGCCTGGACGAAGGGCTTGAAGCCGGGCGTGACCTCATAGGCGGCGCGCAGGCGCAGGCCATATTGCGTCTGGTTGCGGTCCTTCTGCGAGAGCATCGCGCCGTTCGACAGGCGGGCATCCTCGTAGTCGCTGCGGTCGACCGAGCCACGTAGCGTCAATTGCAGCCGGTTGATGTCGTGGGTGACGCCGGCGGAGGCGCCGTACTGGTAGATCTGTGGGCGGCCGGTCACGTTGGCAGTCAGGTCGGGCGAGCCCGGTCGCTGCGTGTCGAGCCTCAGCCGCGATTCCAGGAGGATGCGGGTGTCGCGCGTCGCATCGAGCCGCAGGTCGAGATTGCCCTCGGCATCGGGGCGCGAGGCGTCCTTGGCGCGGAAGAATTCGAGATAGCCGCCGCGCAACTGGCCCTTCAGCTCATGGACGTTCCAGTCGGACTGGATCGCGAGTTCGCCCTCGTGCCGGCTATAGGCCGAACCCTTCGCTCCAGGCGCCGATGTGCGCTGCGGGTTGGTGTCGTAGCCGATCGAGTTGGTGATCGCGGGGCGCAAGGTGATGGAGCCGATCCGGATACCGAGCGCGGCGTAAGGGTCTTCCTCGCTCGCCGGGCGGCGCCGGGGCGGCGGAGCCGGTGGCGGGGCCGGCGGCAGCACCGTGACGGCGGGCTGCGGCGGCCGGAACTGGCGCTGGGTGACGCCGCGGAGCGCCGGCGCCTGGATCGGCTGGCTGGCGCGTGGCGGCTGCCGTCCCGAGACGGCCGAGTCTTGACGCTGGATCATGCCCGCGGGATCGCGCACGGCTTCCGGCTCCGCGGTCGCCGGCGTGAGGGCGGGCTGCGGCGCTGCAGGCTGCTGGGCGACATAAGTCGGCGTGCCGGTCCTGAGATTGCCGGGCGGCATCTGCTGGGCCTGCGCCGCTGCGCAGGCGAGCACCAGCGCGGCCAGGGCCGTGCCGGAGAGAAGCAGGGTCGTCTTGCGGCCGGACACGGGCGTCGCAGGGCTCCAGAGGGCGGGGCGCGCGGATGGCGCGCATGGTTAATGGAGTTAGAACGAACAGGGTTAAGGAGCCGTCAACGCTGCCCGCGCCCGTCGGCAGATAGTGGAAATGGCTGGTGCGGCCGTGCTACAGCGCCGGCCATGACAGCCGATATCCGCGACTCCGCCCTCCGCACCATCGCCACGGAACGTGCCGGGCTCGATGCCCTCCATGACGCGCTGGCGAACGGGCTGGGCGGGCCTTTCGCCGAGGCCATCGCCATGATCCGTGGATCGAGCGGCCGCGTGATCGTCTCCGGCATGGGCAAGTCCGGCCATGTCGGGCGCAAGCTCACGGCGACGCTGGCCTCGACCGGCACGCCCGCGCATTTCGTCCATCCGGCCGAAGCGAGCCATGGCGATCTCGGCATGGTGCAGCCCGAGGACGTCGTGATCGCGCTGTCCTGGTCGGGCGAAGCGGTCGAGCTTGCGGCGCTTGTCGGCTACACCCGCCGTTTCCGCGTCGGGCTGATCGCGATCACCGCCAATGCCGAGAGCACGCTGGGCAAGGAGGCCGATATCGCGCTCGTCCTGCCCAAGGCGACGGAAGCCTGCCCGAACGGACTCGCGCCGACGACCTCGACGACGATGCAGATGGCGCTTGGCGATGCCCTGGCCGTGGCGCTGCTGGAGGCGCGCGGCTTCTCGCGGCAGGATTTCTTCGTCTACCACCCCGGCGGCAAGCTCGGTGCTCAGCTCAAGACGGTCGAGAGCATCATGCATCGCGGCGCCGAACTGCCGCTGATCGGGCTCGACACGCTGCTGCCGGACGTGATCGCGATGATTTCGGAGAAGGGTTTCGGCTGCGCCGTGGTCATGGACCTGGACGGCAAGCTCGCCGGCGTCGTCACCGATGGCGACCTGCGCCGCAAGACGGCGATGGCCGGCGGCATCTCGCTCAGGGCGCGCGACATCATGTCGGCGAACCCGCGCCGTGTCGGCCTTGATACCCTGGCGGTCGAGGCACTGGAACTGGTCAACCGTAGCCGGATCACGGCGCTCATCGTCGTCGACGGCGACGATCGTCCGGCCGGGCTGGTGCATGTTCACGACCTCTTGGCGATGGGCGTGGCGTAACTTCGCGCGTCATGCTCGGGCTTGACCCGAGCATCTCGTGACGTCGAGGCAAGAAGTTTGGCCCGGCCCGAGATTCTCGGGTCTGCGCTTCGCTTCGCCCGAGAATGACGGTGAGGCGGGGCGGTCGCTCTTGCCATATCGCTGTCGGGATCTATCTAAAGCTGTAGAGACTATAGCTTTAAAGGTGCCCCCATGACCGCAACCGCCAAACTCGAACGCGTGATGCCGATCGGTGCGCTGGCTGATCGCACCGGGGTCAAGGTCGAGACCATCCGCTATTACGAACAGGTCGGACTTCTGCCGCCGCCGGAGCGTTCCGAGGGCAACCAGCGCCGCTATGGCCGGCGCCATGCCGAGCGGCTCGCCTTCATCAAGCATGCGCGCGATCTCGGCTTCGCGGTCGAGAACATCCGCACACTGCTCAAGCTCTCCGACACGCCCGGCATGGCCTGCGACGAGGCGCATGCGATTTCGGTGGCCCATCTCGACGAGGTCCGCGACAAGATCGCGAAATTGCGCTCGCTGGAAAAAGAGCTGGAGCGGATCGCGACGACCTGTTCGGGCGGCGTCGCGGCGTGCGACTGCGCGATCATCGAGGCGCTCGCCGATCACGGACAATGCAGCCACGCCCATCATTGAAGCAGGGTCACAGGCCGGAAATCTGCCTTGCCTCTCGTCTCCGGGGCGAAAAGGCTTAAATAGGGTCCTGCCGGGCGGCGCCGAGCGCCGCCATGCCACGCCAATCCGGGAGGGCGCGATGACGAGATGGCCCATGCCGCCAGGGGACGGATTCCGAAAAGGGAACAAAACCCGATTCTGCCGGAGTCAGCGATTCGGCCCCGCTTCGTTCCAGACTCGTTCTTGCATGGTCGGCGTCTAGGACCTGCATCGACCCCGTCCACGCTCCCGCCCGCATGGGCGGGCGAGAAGATTGGCTCCTTCGCCTTGCTTCCTTTCCGTTCGCTGCCGCCCGCCGCCCGCGCCAATAGCGTCACGGCCGTGCTGGGCCCGACCAATACCGGCAAGACCCATCTCGCCATCGAGCGCATGGTCGCCCACCCCACAGGGATGATCGGCCTGCCGCTGCGCCTGCTCGCGCGCGAGGTCTATCAGCGCGTCGTCGACAAGGTCGGTGCGCAAGCCGTCGCCCTCGTCACCGGCGAGGAGAAGATCAAGCCGGAGCGGCCGCGTTTCTGGGTCTGTACGGTCGAGGCGATGCCGCGCGATCTCGCGGTCGATTTCGTGGCGATCGACGAAATCCAGCTCGCCTCCGATCTCGACCGCGGCCATGTCTTCACCGACCGGTTGCTGAACCGGCGCGGCCGGGCCGAGACCATGCTGATCGGCGCCGCGACGATGCGTCCGCTGATCGAGCAGCTCATGCCGGGCGTCAATGTCGTGACGCGTCCGCGCCTGTCGCAGCTCACCTTCGCCGGCGACCGCAAGATCACACGCCTGGCGCCGCGCTCGGCCATCGTCGCCTTCTCGGTCGAGGAGGTCTACGCGATCGCCGAGCTGATCCGCCGGCAGAAGGGCGGGGCGGCCGTGGTGCTCGGCGCGCTCTCGCCGCGGACGCGCAACGCCCAGGTCGAGATTTACCAGTCCGGCGATGTCGACTACCTCGTCGCCACCGACGCGATCGGCATGGGGCTCAATCTCGACGTCAACCACATCGCCTTCGCGGCGGACAAGAAGTTCGACGGGCATCATTACCGCAAGCTCAACCCGGCCGAGTTCGGCCAGATCGCGGGCCGAGCCGGGCGCCACCTGCGCGACGGCACCTTCGGCACGAGCGGACGCTGCCCGCCCTTCGATGCGGAACTGGTCGAGGCGATCGAGAATCACCGCTTCGAGCCGATCCGCCAGATGCAGTGGCGCAATTCCGATCTCGACCTCCGATCTATCGACGGTCTTCTCGATACGCTGAACCTCCAGCCCTCGGAGCAGGGCCTGACGCGGGCGCTGATCGCCGAGGACATGACGACGCTGGAAGTGCTGGCGCGGGACCCGGACATCGCGAAGCTGGCGCAGGGGCGGGTGGCGGTCGAACGGCTCTGGGAGGTCTGCGGTCTGCCGGATTATCGCAAGATATCGCCGATGCAGCATGCCGATCTCGCGACCACGCTCTATCTCAGGCTGATGCGCCATAAGCGGCTCGATGCCGACTGGTATGCGGCGCAACTCGCCGCGCTCGACCGCACCGATGGCGAGATCGACACGCTCTCGGCGCGGATCGCGCAGGTCCGGACCTGGACCTATGTCGCGAACCGTCCCGACTGGTTGCCTGATCCAGAGCATTGGCAGGGCATGGCTCGTCTTGTAGAGGACAAGCTGTCGGACGCTCTGCACGAGCGGCTGACCCACAGATTTGTCGATCGGCGCACCAGCGTGTTGATGCGCCGCTTGCGGGAGAATGCGATGTTGGAGGCTGAGGTCACCGCGACGGGCGACGTGCTCGTCGAGGGCCAGCATGTGGGGATGCTGCAGGGCTTCCGCTTCACGGCGGACCCGAAGGCCGGAGGCTCGGAGGTCAAGGCCCTGAACCTGGCGGCGATGAAGGCGCTCGGCTCCGAGATCGAGGCCCGGGCGGCGCGCGTCGTGCTCGCTGGCGACGATGCCTTCGTGCTGTCGCATGACGGGCTGGTGCGCTGGACCGGCGAGCCGGTGGCGCGTCTGACCGCCGGCGAGAAGGTTCTGGAGCCGCGCCTGCGCCTGCTGGTCGAGGAGCATCTCGGCGGCCCCGCGCGCGAGCAGGTCGAGGCTAGGCTCAATCTCTGGCTGAAGAATCACATCACCAGGCTCCTCGGCGCCGTTCAGATCCTCGAAGCGGCCGAGAACGTCGCCGGCATCGCCCGCGGCATCGCCTATCAGGCGGCCGAGGCTCTGGGCGTGCTCGAACGCTCCAAGGTCGGGGAGGAGATGAAGGCGCTGGATCAGGAAGGCCGCGCGGCGCTGCGCCAGCTCGGCATCCGCTTCGGTGCCTTCCACATCTATATGCCCGCGCTGCTGAAGCCGGCGCCGCGCGCGCTCGCCGCCCAGCTCTGGGCGCTGAAGCATGGCGGACCGGAGACGGCCGGGCTCGACGACATCGCCCATCTCGCGGCGTCCGGCCGGACCTCCTTCCCGGTCGACAAGGCCGTGCCGAAGGGGCTGTACCGCGCAGCCGGCTACCGCGTCTGCGGCGAGCGGGCCGTGCGCGTCGATATCCTCGAACGGCTCGCAGACCTGATCCGCCCGGCGATCGCCTATCGTCCCGGCGTCACGCAAGGTACGCCGCCAGCCGGCGCCGCCGATCAGGACGGCTTCGTCGCCACCGGCGCGATGACCTCGCTCGTCGGCTGCGCGGGCGAGGATTTCGCCTCGATCCTGCGCTCGCTCGGCTATGTCTCGCTCAAGCGTCCGGGACCGGCGATCACCGTGCCGCTGGCGCCGCCCCCGGCCGCGACCGAACCGGCGCAGCCAGTCGTGGCTGCTGAGGCGGAGGCCGCCTCGGCCGAGAGCGAAGCTGTCGAGACTACAGGCGGGGCCGAAGGCCCGAGCGAACCCGTGACGGCGCTGAACGCGGATGGTCTGGCCGAGGGCGAGACTGTCGTCGTTGAAGCCCCGGCCGTCGAAACGGCGGATACGCCGATCCTGACCGAGACGGAGCTGGACGCGGCGCGCGAGCCGGTGCCGGCCGATGCGATGGTCGCGCTTCCGGCTGTCGCCGCCGAGGAGGCCGTCTCGGCTGAGGCCGCTGCCGATGAGGCTCCCGCCGTCGAGGCCGCGCCGGCCGAGCCCGAACTGATCGAGGTCTGGCGGCCGCATCGCCATCAGGGCGGGCGCCGGCCGGAGCATGGCAATCCGCGGGGCCGCCGCGAAGGGGGGGAGCGTCGTGAAGGTGGCGAGCGCCGTGGCGGCGACCGGCCGCAACGTGACGGCCGTCCCGGTGGCCCGCGTCGCGACGGACGGCCCGACAACCGCCCGGCCGCTGCCGCAGGCGAGGGCGCTCCGGCCCAGCGCCAGGATGCGCGCCCGCGTCAGGACGACCGCCCGCGCCGCGATGACCGGCCGCAGCGGCAGGATCGTCCGGAGGGCAATCGCGGCCCGCGTCCCGATTTCAAGCGCGACGGCCGTCCCGGCGGCCCGCGCCGCGAGGAGCGGGGCGGGGCCGAGCGCTTCCAGCAGCAGCCGCGTCCGCGCCCGGCCAATCGCGAGCCGGATCCGGATTCGCCGTTCGCCAAGCTCGCAGCCCTCAAGGCCCAGCTCGAAGGCAGCAAGAACTGAAGCCAAGGAGGCGCAGGCGGCTTGCAGGACGATCGTCAGCGTCTCGACAAATGGCTCTGGTTCGCGCGTTTCGCCCGCAACCGCCCGGCCGCCGTGCGCCTGGTGGAGGACGGCCATGTCCGCATCGAGGGGCGCCGCTGCGACAACCCGGCGCAGGGCATCCGGGTCGGCACGGTCCTGACGCTCGCCCTGCCGCATGCGACGGTCGTGGTCAGGGTCCTGGCCTTCGCCGAGCGGCGCGGCTCCTTTACGGTCGCCCAGCAGCTCTATGAGCGCCTCGACGGCGGCAGCGGCGATGCGTCGCTTGCCGAGGCCGCGGACGAGGATTAATTCCGCGGGCTGCCTGCGGCAGCGCTGAAATCGGGCCGGGGAGGGAAATCTTCCCCGCAGCGCCGCTGCAATGACGGATCGTTCTGCAAAGGATCACGAAAACGACCTTGAAACCTGCGCCGCGCGAGGGTTTATGAGGCTGTTTAGAAGCGTTGGAAGGGCCGGCCCATGACCTATGTGGTCACCGAGAACTGCATCAAGTGCAAGTACATGGACTGCGTCGAGGTTTGCCCGGTCGACTGCTTCTATGAAGGCGAGAACATGCTCGTCATCCATCCCGACGAATGCATCGATTGCGGCGTCTGCGAGCCGGAATGCCCGGCCGAGGCGATCAAGCCCGATACCGAGCCCGGCCTCGAAAGCTGGCTGCAGCTCAACGGCAAGTTCGCGGCGAGCTGGCCCAACATCACCCAGAAGAAGGATCCGCCGGCCGACGCCAAGGATTTCGACGGGGTGCCCGGCAAGCTCGAGATGCTCTCGCCGGAACCCGGCGAAGGCGATTGAATCAAGCCGGTCATGGCCGGCTGCGCTGCGTTAACTACGACCTCGCCATGCTGACGCAGGGGAGCGCGGCCCGGCGTTTACCTTTGATTCGGCGTGTTTTTTGTGCTACAAGCTAGTCCCAGTCGAAGTCGTTCCGCATGCCCCTGCGAGATTCCAGCAATCGGGGCGCCCCCAGAGATCAAACACGATGCAAGAGCCGGCTTCGGCGCCGGGGCTTCGATCGTCTTTCTCGTCGGGGCTCAATGAAACAGTCGACTAGGGAGCGTGAGGCGGTGCGTTTTCACAGCGTCGCATCAGGCGGAAAGTCTCCTGCCGGCCGGCCGGGGACCAGATCATCACGTGCTCGCGTCGAGCGGGCCGGTCAGGAGTCGTAACGGCATGTCCACTGCGAAGAAAGCTGTTGTGCGCCAGGGTTTCAAGACGGGCGAGTACGTCGTCTATCCGTCCCATGGCGTCGGTCAGATCACGGCGATCGAAGAGCAGGAAGTCGCGGGTTTCAAGCTGGAACTGTTCGTCGTCAGCTTTGCCAAGGACAAGATGACGTTGCGTGTCCCGACCGCGAAGGCGGCGAGCGTCGGCCTGCGCAAGCTCGCCGATGGCGATGCCGTCGCCAAGGCGCTGACCACGCTCACCGGCCGCGCCCGCATCAAGCGCACCATGTGGTCGCGCCGCGCGCAGGAATACGAAGCGAAGATCAATTCGGGCGATCTCGTCGCCATCGCCGAGGTCGTGCGCGATCTCTACCGGTCCGAGGCCCAGCCGGAGCAGTCCTATTCCGAGCGCCAGCTCTATGAGGCCGCGCTCGACCGCATGACCCGCGAGATCGCGGTCGTCGACGACATCACCGAGACCGAGGCACTCAAGAAGATCGAGGCGCAGCTCGCCAAGTCGCCGCGTCGCGCGGGCAAAGCGGAGGCGGAAGCCGAGGCCGATCTGGAAGGCGACAACGACGATATCGCGGAAGAGGCCGCCTGAACGGTTTCTCCCTCGTCAAATGCGAAGAACCCGGCGGGCGACCGCCGGGTTTTTTGTTGGGTGGAACCTCGCCATGAGGCCGTCATGCTCGGGCTGGACCCGAGCATCTCCTGCCGAAAGAGTCTCGGGTCAAGCTCGAGAATGACGCCATTATTGCCTCAAGCCGTTCCCGTTCCCGCCTTCAGGAACGCGACCGTCCTTGCCCAGGCCTGCCTGGCGGCGGCGGCGTTGTAGCGCTCGGTGCTGGTATCGTTCATGAAAGCGTGATCGACATCCGGGTAGACGATCGCTTCGTATTGGATACCGGCCGCCTTCAGCGCCTTCTCGTAATCCGGCAGCATCTGGACGAGGCGAGCGTCACGCGAGGCCTGCTGTATCAGCAGGCGAGCCTTGATCTGCGGCACCTTGGCGAGTTCCGGCGAGCGGCCATAGAAGACCACCCCAGCCGAAAGCTCGGGCACCGAGACGGCGAGGTCGTTGACCGCGCCGCCGCCCCAGCAGAAGCCGACCGCGCCGGTCCTGCCGGTCGCATCCGGGCGCGCGGCCAGGTATTTGAGCGCGGCGCGGCCCTGGGCGACGACCGTCTCGACCGAAAGCTGCGGGAAGAGCGCGCGGGCGGCGTCGGGGTCGCTGGGCGTGCCGCCGAGGGGAGTCAGGAAATCGAGCCCGAGCGCGGTGAAGCCCTCCAGCGCCATGCGGCGGGTGATGTCCTCGATATGGGGGTTGAGGCCGCGGTTCTCGTGGATGACGAGGACCCCGCCGCGCTTCGCCTCGGCCTTGGGCGTGACGAGATAACCTTTCAGCGTCACCCCATCGACGGTCTGCTGAAACCGGCTCGTGGTGATGCGGGCATCGTCCGGCGCCACCTGCTGCGCATGCGCGTAGTTGGGCTCGAGCAGGGCAAGCGCCGCTTCCGCCGCAGCCGTGGTGCCGGCGATGGCGAGAAGCCGGTTCATGAAGACGCGGCGGTCGAGCGGCTTATGCGTGTATTCGTCGTAGAGTTCGACGATCCGGCGATCGAGCGCCATCCTTGCCTCCCCTGATCATGGCTTTTCGCGATCATAGCGCCGGGCGCGGGCAATGCAGGAGAGGCGTGCGAGGGACTCGCGGCCTTGTGATGGCCTTTCACTTCAAACACGCTGTCATCCCGGACGGAGCGAAGCGGAGATCCGGGATCCATTCCGGAGCGCTGATCGGTGAGGTTCAGGAATGGATTCCTGCCTCCTTGCTGTCGCCCGGGATGATCCGCGTCCTTTTCTGCGGCCGATGGTCGGGCGCTACTCGGCGACGACCTTGTAGCGCTGGCCGGGCGTCAGCGCGGCATTGCGGTCGAGCCCGTTAAGGAGCTGGAAGAGCTCGCCAGGCCGGTCCTGCTCGGGCATGCGCTCGGCCATGCTGGCGATGGTGTCGCCCGCTTCGGCCGCGACCAGCCGGATCTGCATCGGGCGGACGGCCTGGGCCTCGGCCGGCGTCATCACCCGGAAGCTGTCGGCGATGGCGCGCATCTGCCGCTCCGGGTCGCTGCCGCCGCGTGCCGCCAGGATGAAGCGGTAGACCCGCTCGCCGATCTGCACGGCGGCGAGCCTAAAGGTCCAGTCGGTTCCGCGGCCATGGGCGCGGACGGCGGGCTGGCCGGCGATCTCGGTCTTCTCGATGCCGGTGGTCTCGACGCCCTCGATCCAGCCGGCGGCGACATAGGATTCCAGCGTCTGGCCGCTCTTCAGCGTCACGGAATCGAAGCGCAAGGCCTGGGCGCCGTTGGCGCTGACGCCGATGACCATGTCCTGCGCGGATTCCAGGCTGAAACCGTCCGGCGCGCTGAAGCCGATGCGCAGTGCGCTGTTGAGATAGCGCCGGCCGCGGACCACGCCGTCGCGCGGGTCGTCGCCATAGGCCAGGCCCTCGATCGCATTCAGCCAGCGATTGGCGTCGCGCTCGCCGATGCCGGGCGCGCCGATCTGCCGGGCGGCGGCGGTGACGGCGGCGATGCGCTCCGGCGTCTGCGGATGGCTGGAGAGGATGTCGAGCCGCTTGTCGTCGGCGCTCTGGTTCTGGCCGCTGCTGCGGAAGGCGGTGTTGCGGCCGAGCGTGGCGAGGAAGCGACCGGCGCCATAGGGGTCGTAGCCAGCCCGCGAGATATTACGGACGCTGATCTGGTCGGCCGTCAATTCCTGCTGGCGCGAGAACCTGGCGAGCGAGAGCCTGGAGCCGGCGCGCACCGCCTCGCTGCGCGTCTGATCCTTCAGGACCTGCGAGACCACTTGGCTGACCAGCGCCGATTCCGCTTCCTTCTCCGCCCGCTCGACGGCGTGCTGCGCCGTGACATGGGCGATCTCATGGGCCAGCACCGAGGCGATCTCGGAGGTGTCGTTGGCGAGCGCCAACAGGCCGCGCGTGACATAGAGCCGGCCATTGGGCAGGGCGAAGGCGTTCACCACCGGCGAATTCAGGATGGTGATGTCGTAATGGCCGATCTGGCCTTCGCCTGCCTTGGCGAGGCGCTGGACGACCTCGTCGAGGGCGGCACGGGCGCGCGGCGCACGGTATTCGCCGCCGAAGGCCGCGAGCAGACGCTGGTGCTCCTGGTCGGAGGCGCGCTGGATCGTGCTGATGCGCGGCGCGATCTCGCCGTCGGAGCTGTTGCTCGCCGACAGGATCGGGCTTTGGTCGCCAAGGCAGCCGACGAGCAGGAAGCCGGGCAGCGCGATAGCTGCCAGCCGCTTCGAAAGTCGCGAAAGCGATGCTCGACCGGTCTGCTGCATGTCCTCAGTCGATCAGTTCCAGCGCGGCCCGCGAAGCGACCTCCAAAAGAAGGCCGTCGCGCCCGGACAGGACGCCATAGGCGCGCAGCCGTTTACCGCCGAGATGGCTCGCGGTCCAGCCGGCGCTCTTGAGTTCACGCCAGAGACTGCGCGACAGAACGATCGAGGCAGCCTCCTTCGGGCGGCGGGAAAAGTTCAGATAGGTTCGCTGGGAGCGCTCGCCGACCGAGGCGATCCGGCCTTCCAGCATGACGTAACGCCCCTCCTGCGCCTTTACCGCGGCGAGATCATGGCCGTCGACCGCCACCAGCGGCGAAACTTGCGGCCGAGATGTTACCGATTTCTGAACGGATGCCTTCTGCGGCGTCTCGCAGGGAGACGAGCCGGGTTCGGGCATGGGCAGCGCTGCGCCCTGCCGCAACAGCATCTGAGCGAGATCCTGCGCCGATTCGCCCGATGATGCCGGGGGCACCGAGAGCCGTGCGGGCAGGCGCCCCCAGCGATCGGGCTCGCCGAGGAGGGACAAGCCCAGCGGGCGTCCGGTGAAACCGCGCAGGCCGGCATCGAAGCGCGACGTTTCCTCAGGGCCCTGGCGCGGAGCGAGGCCGATCAGCCGCAGCCTGCGTCCGTCCTGCAGAAGCGGGTCCCCGGCCGGGTCGAGCCCGGTCAACTGCACGATCGTCGCGGCATCGTCCGGCGCGCAGCCGGGCGCGGCCCTCGCCGGCGCGATCGACAGGGCGGCGAACATGACGATGGCAAGAAGGGACTTCACCCGCATCCCGATTATGCTACACGGAGTTTCGTGCGTCCCGGTAGCTCAGCAGGATAGAGCAACGGTTTCCTAAACCGTAGGTCAGGGGTTCGAATCCCTTCCGGGACGCCATTTCAAAATCCTAAGATATTGCAATCAGAGGTCTTTTTAGATTTTCGCCGAGCGCTACCCCAATATTTACCCCAACAGCGTGCGCAAATCGGTTAAGGCTGCAACAGGCTGACAAGCGAATTTGTCGCACCAATCTCACAGCTCTAACACGTCGGCTGCATCCTCGCCTTCGCGCAGCCCTTTGAAGGAAGCGTGCCGCAGCTTGCCATCATCGGTCCAGGCGCGAAACGCGACCTCCGCCACAAGCTCAGGCTTGATCCAGACCGCATCCTCGCGGCGTCCTGTCCCGGTCGCGGATGGCTTGTCGGTGACGAGCTTGCTCATTTGCTTGCGCAGCGCGGCGCCACTCGATGCCGTGAAGCCGGTTCCGACGCCGCCAACATAGACCAGCGCACCATCCTTCATCGCGCCAAGCAGCAGCCGACCGATGCCGCCAAGCGCAGCTCGGGATGGCTCATAGCCGATGATGGCGAAGCCCTCGGATTGCACGCACTTGATCTTGAGCCATTCGCCGCCCCGGCCGGATCGATAGGGAGCAGAGCGACGCTTCGCGATAATGCCCTCTAGGCCCATTTCGCACGCGAGCTTCAGGAAGGCGCCGCCGTCCGCGTCGATGTCCTCGCTCATGCTGATCGAGCCATGTGGCTGGGCAGAGAGGGCATCGGCCAGCATGTCCCGCCGATCGGCTTGCGGTAGGGAGCGCAGATCGTGGCCATTGAGATAGAGCAGATCGAACGCGTAGAGCCGCGCTTCCGATGCGAAGCGCTTCCCGCCTCGGCCACCTAGCGCACGCTGGAGCGCCCCGAAGTCGGATGCGCCGCGCTCATCGAGCACGACCGCTTCGCCGTCGAGAATGGCGGTATCCAGGCCAAGTTCGCGAGCATCATAGGCGATGGTCGGAAAGCGCGCCGTCCAGTCATGTCCGCCTCGTGTGATGATGCGAACCCGGCTCCGCTCAATATGGACAGCGAGCCGATAGCCGTCCCATTTCACTTCGAAGGACCAATCATCGCCAACGGGCGGCTTGCCCTGGAGCTGCGCCAGGCAGGGCTCAACCCGTTCGGGCATCGGGTCGGATAGTAGATCCCGCTCAAGCCGCTTTCGGCGCGCCGGCCCTTTGACGGTATCGACGCCCAGCCCGGCTCTGAGAACCCGACGCGCACACATTGGACACAACCCACGCAACGAAACGAGTCGCCAACGGGCGCACACTCGAATCGTTCCGCTCGATCATCAGGCGTCCGGCGCAGTGCCGTGTGAACTTGTTTTTGATTAGCCGGAACTAAAGGCAGGGCGGCCGGTTCTCCGCCGTCATCGTGAAGGAAACGCGACATGTCTCAAACGCTTACCGTCTGTCGCGTCGGGCCTGATTGGGCCGTACGAGACGCGACCAGAGAGCACTATGGCCGGTCGCCCCTTATCAACGAGACGATCGAGGCGGCCCAACGCCTTTCCCGCCGGAATGGCAGCAAGGTCATCCTGAGCAGCGAGGCGGAATCTCATCTGCGCGCCCGGACGGGCTCAACCGGCAGTAAATGAGTAAGCGGCGGATTGACTTATTGGCGGCACGGCGCTGAATGGATCGCAAGCCGACTACCCCCGACTTGGGCGGTTAGCATCCTCAGTTCTGGCGTCGCACGCGAACGATCGGCCCCGCAAGTGAAACCGACAGTTGAGACGTACACGGCAGTGCTGCCGCGGTACGAGCGCGCTGATTTTCAGCGCATGTGGCAACTCGCCCACGATCGAGACGATATGCCAAGCGATTACGAGGTTTGGCATGCCTCGGCCCGCACTGTGATGACGGAATGGCTCGCGCGCGGCAGGGCGCTTCAGATCATAACCGTCAGGCCCGACGAGTTCTTGAATTGGCTGGCAGATCGCGGGCTACAGAATACGGCTGCCAGCCGTTTGAAATACGTGGAAGAGCGGGCTCGCGGCGAAGGGATCAACCAGCCCGCCAATGCTGGCGCGGCAACCGATCAAACCGCTGAACCGACCGCCGCATAGAAAGGAACCAGTTCATCTCTCGCGCTGTTGAATCGCCGTTAGTGCGTTGCGGGAGGTGTTCCCATGGTTGCCCTGAGAAAGCCGGCCGAGCTGCCGCCACGTCGCCATAGCGCGGTGAAGCGCGAGCTGTATCGTGAGCGATGCAGGGATGAAGACGGCAATCGCTACACGGTTATCGTCTGGCGCGATTGGCCAAGCACCAACCTGACCTCGTACACGTTGGAAGACGGCACGCCAGTCCATTACGAGGACGAGTGCTATTTCCTGATCGAGCCGACCCGTCAAATGCTAACGCGGTGCGACGATTGATGTGCTCCATCTCCCGGCATGAAGACGACATTAGAGCGAGCGTTTGAACTGGCGCGCTCTGGAAAATGCGCCAGCATGAAAGAGCTTCAGCGCACCCTCGCGGCAGAGGGTTATGCGCAGCAGCAGCTTACCGGCCCCGTGCTGTTCGAGCAGCTTCGCAGACTCATGAAGGCCGCCAAGCCGCCTAGCGATAAGGCCTGATCGGTTGGACGAAAGCGCATTCCGGCTGCGGCTGACATGGCCGGGAGAAGACGAGAACGACTATCTCGTGCTCGACCAGCAGGCCAACATCATCGGCAGGATCTACAGGGAGGTTGCGACCTCACAGGGTCGATGGCTGTTCTTCGTCGGGCCGGGCAATCTCCCGCGACGCGCTGACTTCCATGGCTATGTCCAAAGCTTTGAGGAAGCGAAAGAGCGCTTCAAAGAGCTGTGGCCGCAATATCGAGCGCAGTGGAGCGAAGAGCGCTTAGAGAACGCCCTGGCGCAGCAGCGTGCCGCGTGGGCCTCGGGGAACTAATCGCCCTCGGTCGGATTCGATGGCCATGGAAGCGAGAATCAAATCTCAGGCCGAGTATGAGGCCGCGCTGGAGCGCACCGAGCAACTAACCGGCGCCCCTGAAAATACGCCCGAGGAGCGCGCGCTGATCCAGCTTGTTCTCGATGTCGAGATATGGCGGACGAAGCACCGGCTTTAACCCGGCGCACATTCTTTGCGATTCCATGGCGAAGTGGCCTCGGTTTCCCGAGGCCACTGATTATTCCTCACGCGACGGGGCGATAAGGGCCGGCGTTTTCATCAAAGCGCGACCAACCGCTTGCGCGGTAATCGGCCTCGCGGGTCGCGCGGTCGATCGGGGTAGCGCCATCAAGAATAGCCTGGACGGCGGCCTCGTGCTCGGGAGCCGTGCGGACAGAGACCACCGATCCGCCGCGGCGGACGGTCTCGGCATAGTAGTGGGCCTCGTCCTCGTCGTGGCCCTCCTTCACGAATGAGCCGACCAATCCACCGGCGGCAGCACCAGCGACGGCACCCGCGGCGGTCGAGGCGAGCCAGCCTGCGGCGACGACCGGACCGATGCCCGGAATGGCGAGCATGCCGATGCCAGCCAGGAGACCGGCGGCGCCGCCGACGCCCGCTCCGATGCCGGCGCCTTCTGCAGCGTTGGTTTCGCCAGTGACGCCGTCGCGGCCTACAACGCTGATGTCACTGCTAGACACGCCGGCCGCTTCAAGCTGTTCGACGACGGAGCGGGCGGTTGTGTAGCTATCGTAGGAACGGGTGATAGTGCGGGTCATTTCGTTCTCCAATTTTCGGGGTTCCAGCGGCACGGATCAGTTGCGGGTGATGTTGCCGCGGTAGTCCACGGAGACGTTGACCTGCTTGCCCGAGTGCGTGGCCTT
The DNA here is from genome assembly GCF_011764485.1 of Bosea sp. ANAM02. Classification (NCBI taxonomy): domain Bacteria; kingdom Pseudomonadati; phylum Pseudomonadota; class Alphaproteobacteria; order Hyphomicrobiales; family Alloboseaceae; genus Allobosea; species Allobosea sp. ANAM02. The sequence continues at coordinate 814,986 of NZ_AP022848.1, forward strand.
GCCTTTCCAGACGCCGTTGTCGTCCTTCTTCAGGGCGCTGACGCTCGAATAGCCATTCGCTTCCAGCCGGCTCTTGGCCTGGCCTTCGGTGAAGCTGTTGGCGCCGGGGAGCGGTGCGTTCTTGTCAGCGTCAGCTTTGGGAGCCGGCATCGGCGAGGTCGTGCTCGTCTGGGCGAGCGCACCGAAGGACATCGAAGCTGCAATCAGCGAGACGAGAACCGTTTTTTTCATTGTCTGACACTCCTGCATAGGTGCGGCGTGAGCCGCGAAGTGGGTGTCGAACTTTGAAGAATGCGATTCTGTTCCGACGTGAACCAACCTCGGAACGCTTCCAATGCTGCACTCGTTGTCTGAATCTCACCCCTCGGAGCTACGATGAAACCAGAGCACGATGACAAGATCGGATCCGGCGACCTTGATCCCGCGGGGGCCGAACTGGTCAGCCGGTTGCTCGAAATCATTGCCGCTGAGGGGCTCGTCAAACCCGAGCTTTTAGAGCCTCACGCTACGGTCGACGATATTGGCTTCACGATCGACGACCTCACGCTGATCGGTAATGCGATCGAGCGCGAGTATGATTGCGACATGATGCCAGACGAGGCCATGCAGCGCTGCAAGACTGTCCGCGAACTTGTTGAGCTCATGGGACGCCGCATTCAGCGTGCAGCCTCTGGCGAGGGACGCTAGTCGGAACCTGGAGCCTTTCGGGCGATTGTATCGCCGCGAAGGAGGCTACCATGGCAGACGACAAGACTAAACGCGGCCCTCAGGACCGTTCGCGCATCAACCTCAGCGAAGATTATGAGGTGCGCTATTGGACCGACAAATTTGGCGTATCCAAAGCGCAGCTTGAGGAAGCTGTTCGCGAGGTCGGGTCTTCGGCTGAAGCTGTTGAAGCAGACCTTCGCCGGGCTACGCTTAGCAGGGGCAAAGAATGAGCGCTGCAATCGACATTCGGCGCGATGGTGACGAGTGGGTCATTGAAGATGGCTCCGCGCGCATCCGTCTCACGAAACCAGGCCCCCGCATCGTTGAGCGCCTAGTGAAAAAGTGGGACCGCCAGACGGATCAACAGGAGATTGATCAACTGCGCGGCGCGGCGCCAAACGACAGCGCCGACTGAGCGGCTTTCCCGCCTTTTGCGAATCTGGCAGAGCGCCCGTCATGCCGTACCCGCCCGAAAACCCTCCGCACGTCTTTTCCGTTCTCGCCGGCCGGGAAGTGTCGACGTGGTCCGACGAATGGAAGCACGAATGCGAGGTGCGGATGCTCGCGAACATGACACTGGCGCAGCGCAACGAAGTGCTGGATGAGCCGCTTAGGGGCATGAAGGCGAAGCGCGGAGAGCCGGCGGTTGCGCGCATGCGGGCCGAGATTGATCGGTACGCCAGCCTTATGCGGCCGAAGTCCTAGAGCGCTGGCTTGCTCTTGAAACGTTCAAGTGCGCGGCGCACTAGATCAGCCTCATCGACCGCGACAATGGCGTAGCTGGCGACAATGTAGGCCAGGCGAGTGCGAGCGTCGTCCCGGTCGTACTCAGGCACTTCAGGCTCCAGCTTCGACCATGCAATTTCCAACGCGCCCTGTGCGCGGGCTAGGTCGACCGGATCGGTAAGAGATGACAGCGGCATGGCCGGTGTTATGCGCTCGTAGCCGCGCGAGGCCAACCGCGTCTAGAACAGATCATCCTTGAACGGCTCGATGGTCGACGGATCGTCGTCGCCTTCGCCGGCCTTGTTCACGCGCTTGGACACGATCCATTCGCGCAGCTCGCGGGGTGGTTGCTTTAGAAGCTCCATACCGCCTGAGCCGTCCAGCCACGCCTCGAAATCCTGGCGCAGCAGCATGCAGGGCATGCGGTCGTGATACTGCGCTGTCCAGGCGTTCGCCTCGCGGACAATCATCGTGCAGGTGGTGATGTCTTCGCCCGTCTCGGGATTGCGCCAGTTCTCCCACAGCCCAGCGAAGGCCAGCAAGTCGCCATCTGCGGCCGAGAAAAAGTGCGGCACGCGGTCTTTCTTTTCGCCCGTCCATTCGAAGAACCCGCTGGCCGGGATGATGCAGCGACAGCTTCGATAGGCGTGCTTGAACGTGCCGCTTGTGTCGACCGTCTCGACGCGGGCGTTGAAGGTCGCGAGCTTGAAATCCTTGAGCCGGCCCTTGTGCCAGCCGGGAATTAGGCCCCATCGAGCTTTCTTCAGCTCGCGGCCGGCCTCGGTCTTCACGATGATATCGACTTCGGTTGTGGGGGCGATGTTGTAGCGCGCCCGCAGGTTCGGCGTGGCTGCCGGCACTGTCAGCGGCTGGCTGAAGGCTACAATCTCATTCCAGCTATAGGCCTGGCTGAATCGCCCGCACATGGCCGAGCCTCCTTCCGCTGCCAACGTTTACCAACGATTAATCATCTGATTTCGATCCCGCGGCCCGCAAGCTAAGAACGCGCCGGGGGGCGGAGAACGCGATAATGCTAAGCGACGACGCCATTGGTTATGACGATACGCAGTCGAGCGGGAGCAAAATGCTCTGGCGCGCGGCGCTGGGAGTCCTCGTCATGCTGCCCGCCGCAATCACAGGATGCGCCTTATTTGCCGTGATGAAGTAGCATTCCGTGCTCATGCAAATATTCAGCAAGGCCAAAGCCTTTCGCCTGCCCTACAGCGCGGTTGCTGCCTTGCTAGGCGGCTCCATCACCGTACTTCAGGCCGTTTGGCTGGGATTCCTTGGCTACGGCCTATGGTGGCTCATTTAAGACGAATTCGCTCCGCGCAACTGTCCAAGATGCGATGCCCATTCAGCGTACGGTGTGTTCTTCGCCATATGACGGTTGTAGTCGGGCGCACCATCGTCCCACCAGACTGGACCGCGCTCCCCGAGCGCAACCTTGGCAGCATCGACGGCGGCTCTAGCTTCGCGCATATCGCCCTTGCCGGCTTTGGCGTCTTTCGCCGCTCGCCTTGCATCCATCAGGTCTTTGACTAGCTGTTGGCGGCTGTCCTCTGGGATGGCCGGATTGGTGGCCCGCCAAAGCCTGCCCGCGACAATGAAATAGCGACCGTCTGGTGTAGTTGGTCTACGCATTGTCACTTATGTCCCACCCGCTCAACATCAAAAACTGCAAGCCAACGCAACGATTGGCGAACAATTTGGATTTAAAAGCACCTAAACTGTCTCGGGTTGCAGGCAAAATGGACCGCACTCTATCAAAGCCGGAAATCGCACTAATTAATGCATTGAATGCTGCGTGCGCTGCAGCGCGAGAACGTTGGAGAGCAAACCCAACGGAGGATAATTTGCGGCGATATCGAAGGACGCTAGCGAGCCTGACGGGCTTCATGAAGCGAACTAAGCGCATCCATTGAAACGTATTGGACGCTGAATTCAGCGGTGCAAGTTGCGCGTCTAAACACGCTCGATCAGATCCCCTTCATCCACGGCACTCGATTTGGTGAAAGGCACGGACGTTCTCACTTGGCAAGTTCAGAGAGCAAGGCATCGGGGATCGGCTTGATCCGCCTCCACCGTTCGACCTAAGCTCCGCGCTTAAAGCACGCAGTTTCTGGATGTGGCCTCTGGCCCGTGCCCATCAAGAGACGCAGCAAGACCGCGATGTCTCAACTCTGGAGGAAAGTAATGTCAAGGATTACTCTGATTTTGGCAATTGGCACGCTTGGACTTGCCGGAATTGGAACGAATGGCGCAGCATCCGCTCAGGGCTATACGATGCAACGACACTGCACGAAATATGAATATGTCGGAAAATTAGGAGCTAAAGGATCACGACGTGGGTGCATCCAGTGGGGCAGTGTAAAGGTTTGGGATAAGAAGGTCTTCCGGCCTTCTAACGGCTCCGTGGGACCGACGGTCGAGAAGCGGTGAAAAGGGTCGGATTAGCTCCAGCGTCACTGGGGTGCAGCGCTGACTCGGTTATATCTCTAAGGTTCATTCGCAAGCCTGCCATGAGTATTGCGTGCCGCTGAGTTGTTCGGCCCGCCCGTCCGCATCGCCAAGTCCGTTGTCGTCGCGCTCGCCTTCGTCATCGCATTGCGCTCCCTCGTCCTCGCAAACGGCTTCCTGATCGGCTCCGTCTTCGAGGTCGCAATCGCCGTCCAGTTCATCAAGGATGGCAATCAGGGCCTCAACCACAGCGGCGAGACGGCGCCGCGTGCTCGGCATCGTCTGCGTCCGTTCGGCCAGGCTGTGCGCAACCTGCGTCAGGAGCGACCCGACTTCCTCCCGCTCAGCAGCGGATAGGTCGAACGGCTCGGGGCCGAAAGGCCCAAAGAATGCCATATGGCAATCGATGGCCTACATTCCAGCATTCTGGCATGCGGCCGAGATGGCGAAGTGGCGAAGGTCGATGGTGCTCTTTGCATCCGACGTGATTGAACACGGCGATTAGACCCAATTCCATATCGTCTAGTTCGTCATCTGCTCCGCTCCGCGAGCAGCGTGTTTCCTCCGTCAACCGCAGATGGTTGCCATCCCAATCGGCCATCAGTTTCATCATGGCGGGCAGCCCGACATGGCTTTGCGAAGGGCTGACCGCCGGACGCGTTCTTACCAATGCTTGGTCAGATTGTCCGCGCGGATCGCTTCGGCAGTCACGCTGTTTTCGTAGAAGAGCTCAAAGCGAAGGTTTTGCGACGTGACCGCCTTCAAAGGGTTGTCGACCCTGCGCGCCCAATGGTCGAGCGTTAGGACGAGGTTCTGTGAGCGCTGAGCGTTGACCGCGAGATAGGGTGCAGTCGTCTTAGACGGTCCGAAGGTAAGCCCTGCCTTCTCGAAGAAGCGCACGGCGTCGGTGTTGGCGCGCACAGCGCTCCAGAAATTCTCGCGCCATGAGGCATAGAGCGTTCCGGATAGCCTGTAGGCGGCGGAGCGGCCGTTATCGGTCCCAAGCGACAGCAGCAGGTCAATCGATTTTAGCTTCTGGGCGGCGTTCGCTGGGGCGGCCCCTTCCCAGAGCGATAGGATGCTGACCGTATCGTCCCTCGCTTCGGCGATTGTTCTTCCGAATATTTTCTTCGCCGCTTCGGCTGCGTCGCCCGTCAGAGCCGGCGTGCCACCGTAAACCTTGAAGGCGTTCATGGGACTGACCTGAAACTTCGCGGTCTCTGCTAGCGCGACTTCGACATCCTGCGCGATGGCCGCGTCCATAGCCGCTCCAGCACGCGCCACACCGCCGCGACCGACGCCTATGGCTTGCTCGACCTGAAAGGCAGTCGGCGGCCGCGCCACCGCGCTTCCGCCCCAGACCGCCGCTAATTCCTCATCCGACAGCGTCGCAATCTTTTGCGCCTCGTTTAAGAAGCCGCGCTCAACAAGCTTCTCCTCCACGCCCACCATCGCGCCCCGAGCGGTGCTCCAAAACTGCTTAGCTGCTGCCACCGCGCGACCGGCAAGCGCACCTGATACGAGATCTACGGGATCGATTGTCGGAGATTCCAACGCGGGTTCCGGCTTATAATATTTGGTCGTATCGCCATGAACCTTACCGGTCGTATCCACGAAGTAGTCCCACCCAAAGACCTCCCCATAATTATGCTGCTTCGTCGAATGCCGAATTTCGATGTGGTATCCGATAATCTCATTCCTAAACTGCATGAGCTTCGCAAGTGGATTATTCTGTGGGGCGGCGGTAGGGTCAAAGACTTTGATGGTTATGACGTTAATACCGATCGAGCCTCCATTCGTCCGATAGCTGATCAAAACCTTCTCAAATTTCGTAAGCTCTCTTTTGGTGATTCCCTTTAGCTTCGTGATTAGATTTGCGTTCGTCGTCGGCTCGCCGAGCCGGAATGAAAGGCTTCCCTCAAACCAGGTAGTGGTTGTGTCGTCCTTGTAAATCCATCCCTCAATCCGTGGCGTATCGCCCGGCGTGATGCGTTTTTTCAACCCCCTGAGAACGCCGGTGCCGCTCATGGCAGTGCTCCTCCGGAATAATCCCACGGAAAATCGGCAGACGGCGGGCTCAGGCATCGCCCCAACGAGGATGAAATGTCGATGAAGGCCACGTCAAGTATACCGGCGGATCATCTATCTCGGCCGCATGTGCACCTTGAATAGACGCCCGCCTCAACCGCTCCGTGCGTGAGGCCTACTAGGTGGCCGCCATGAGATGACGCGCCAATCTCGTTGCCTCCCGTTTGGCCGCTGCCGAGCCTTCCGAATAGGTGGAACCTGGCGGAAGATCGAGCGCCCCGCAGGTTGCGGCCGGCATTTCTGCCTGATCGTCCTTCAGGGCAACGCATAGGCGGTTCAGCGCGACTACCAGCATACCAGGCGACGAAGCCTCAACAGTCGCGTGCGGGTCTACCAAGGTCCGGAATCCCAGGCGCATGGTGCTGTTGTCGCCATCGGAGAGGGCTTCGGTGATGTCTCGTAGCTTCATGAAATCAACCTCGCGGAAAAGCCGCCGCAGTGCAGGTAACCTTGCTCGGCCGCGCCATCGGCATCGGCCATGCCATTGTCATCTGGGCAGCCTTCGTCCTCGCACTGCGCCCCCTCGTCTTCGCATGCGGCTTCTCGATCCGCGCCATCTTCGAGGTCGGGGTCACCGTCGAGCGCATCAGCAACGCCTATGAGGGATTCCACGATGGCGCCTAGCCGGCGGCGCATGCTGTCGATCGACAGAGCGCGGTCGGTTAGGCGCTGGGCGACATCCAAGAGGATGTCGCGGACCTCATGACGCTCGACATCGGACAACGCGATGCCGTCTCCGAATGGGCCGTCATCGATGTCCAGATGGCCAAGAACGCCGAACAGCTCAGCGGCTGGGCGAAGATCAACCAAGCTCATCGACGCGGCTCCAAGGGAATGACGCGGCGGCCGATGACCAGTTCCCCGTTCACATAGACGACCGGCAGATGGCCGTAGAACGAATACGTCGGGAGACTGACGGGCCTGACACCGTAGATGCGACGGGCGGGCTTGGCCTTGCCCTCGCAGTGGTTGATGCGGATCGGGCTCATGACCTAGCCCTCGCGGCGGCATCCAATGCGTCGGCGAGCGCGAGGATGCCCCGATAGCCGTAGTCTCGTCGGTCGTCTGGCCTTATGAATTGAGACATCGGGACGGCGTCGAAGCTAACGACTTTTGCCTTTGCTGCGAAGCCGGCCAGGGTTGTCGCAGGCATCGTGCGAATCTGATCAGCGATGGCCTCCACCGCCGCCAGGGCAGTGTCGTTTGCATCGCTTGCTGCATCGCCACCCATTTCGGTGAAAATCGAGCACACCGCGTCCACGCCATGCTCAGCGAAGCTCATGCCTTTCTTATCGAGGGTGACACGCCATTCCGTCTCGATGCGCTGCCACTCCTGCCAACGCGGTATCCAGGCGGCGTGCGCCTCGTCGAATTGACGTCCAAGGGTAACCAGCTCGGCATCATCGCCGGGAATATAAGGTGCCGCTTTGCGAATGGCTGCTGCTGCCGGTGATAGCATGCAGCCCGGAAGCATGGCGGGCGCCGACAGCGCTGCCGATGCGAGGGCGGATTTTAGGAGGCTTCGGCGTTCCATGGTTGATCTCCGGTGATGATGCAGGGGGGCAGCGCGCTATGCGGCGTCGGAGGCGATGCGGAGGATTGAGGCGGCCAAGCGCTCGCCCCAGGCGGGGAGGTTTTCGAGTGCCTTGAGTGAGAAATCGCCACTGCGCTGGAGAGGCGGAACTGCGCTGAAAGCCTCCAGCGCCTCGGCCTGCACGATGACCCCGGCCATGGTGCCCGGCTTGATTTCCATGATGCTGGCGACGTGGCTGACGAAGGCTAGGCGAGCGGCGCTTTCCTTCGCCCTTGCCGCAATGATGCCGGAGGCCTCCCGGACGCGGGCTCGCTCCGCGCAATACAGTTCGGACACGACCGCATTGGCCTCGGCCTCCTTCGCGAACTTCTCCATCCAAGCGGCATTCTTGACGATGGTGGCCGGGCTCGTGCCCTTTCTGAATTGGCGGGGGATGCGGTACTCGGCTGCCCGTTGCCGGAGCTGACCGGCGGTCCAGTACTTAATGAACTCGTCGGGCCACAGGCCTTCAAGGTCGTAAGCGACTTCGGCACCATCAGCGCGGGTGCGGATTTGCTCCGGGACTGAAGGCCATTGCGGCACCCACTCCGCGACGATGGCCGCTCGCGCCGCCTCGGCCTCGCGGTAGGCCGCAGCCAAGGCGCTCGTCTCCGCTCCGAGACGAAGCAGGGTTACATCTTCGGTGGGCGCGCTGGTGGCCACGGCAACAGGGGCAGCGGCGGCGGTCGAAGCAGCCGCCAGCCCGACTAGTATGCGGCGGCGGTTGAAGATGGCAGCAGGCAAGCCGGTAGCGGCTGCCCGAGCGGTTGCGTTGAGCATTGGTATCTCCAGCGATGTGAAGGCGGCGGGGTGGGTTAGTAGCGGCCGGGGAAGGCGCGGCGGACTGCGGACAAGGCCACGTCTGTAGGGTCTTGGTCGCAGTTCAGGTCATAGGCGAGCAGTTCGCAGCTCCGGTCCTCCCGCTCGCGCTCGGTGCGCGGCTTGGCGTCGCGAAGCTCTGACATCACCTCCAGATATTCGTCGCAGATCGCGGTGGCGATTTTTTCGAACCTGCGGCCGGCGGCGGTCGCGCGGCCATCATCGCCAGTGAACGCCCCTCGGTTTGTCAGCGAGTCTGCGACACTGGCCAAGGTCTGCATGGCGCGGCTGAGCTGAACCAATTCAGAGACCGTCATAGGGAATGCAGGCTCGGCCGCTGGAAACACGGTAGCGGCGGCAGGGCTTCGGATAGCGGCCAAGTCCATCGTTCAAGCTCCCAAGGTGTCGAGTGCGCCGCGCAGAGCGTCGATGCGGGCGCCGTTGAAATGCTGGCGATAGTGCTCGCGCTCGATCTCGAAGCGGATGGCCTCGGGGTCGTTGCGGAACTGTGCGGCAAGGGCGACTGCCTCACGAGCGCGCTGGGCGAGAGCGGCGCGGGTCTCGACCTCGCGGCGGACGGCATCCGCCAGCAACATCGCCTCGCGCTTGGCGGCGGCCCATGCCTTGCGGAGCCAGAGGGAAAGCTGGGCGCGGCGCTCGCTGATGGTCCGGCACATGCGGAAAGCGAACCGGCCCTCGCGGTAGGCCCAGGCCATGACAGCGGCCTTGTTGAAGGCTGCACGACCGTGGTTGAGAGAAGCGACGTTCATGTTTATATCTCGTTCGCTTGGTGTGATAACCAGTGCGTGAGATATGGCACCCTGGGATGGTGCTGTCAACAAGATATTTGGTATCGTAACCAATGGACGGGATATGCTAACAACCGGGAACCAGCTTCGCGCCGCTCGCAGCCTCGTCGCCCTGGATCAGGTGACGCTCGCCACGTCATCCGGCGTGAGCGCAAACACGATCCGATTGATGGAGGCAAAGGGTGCCGAGACGCTGACCAGCGGGCTCGATACGATTAAGCGCGTCCAGGGAGCGTTAGAGGCGGCCGGCGTCGAGTTCCTGAACCATGGCCAGCCCGGCGTGCGTCTCGCGAAAAAAGCGGATTAGGCCTCGGAAGGGAACTGACAAAACCGACAAAACCCGTCAGAGGGCCACTAGGCCCTCTTTTTTTTGACCTATCCACAGGGGCAAAAAAGCCGGAACAGGCCGAGACACCCCGTAACAGGCTTAAAAACTAAGTATCTGATTTCATTGATTAATATTCTGCGAAGGCGCATGATTCTCCGCAAATGGGAGACACGAGCATGCGTCGGAGCAAAGCCAAGAGAACGGCCACCCTTATTTGCGGTGTTGAGCCGGAACTGCGCGCTGCGGTCGAAGCCGAGGCCGCGCGTCGCGACACGTCCATGTCGAGCACGATACGCGCCCTGATCCGCGCTCAGCTCGCCGCACTCAATTCTAGCCAGATGGGGGTGGCGTCATGAGCGAGAACGTTACGCAGCTATTCCCCCAAGCCGAGGCCTCGTCATCGGAGCAACCGGCTCCGGTCCTTCCGGTGGAACAGCATATCGTCGGAGCCGCGCTGGCTGCCGATCAACTTCGGCGGACGGCTGAAGGCCTCTGCTACGCACTTCGCTGCACGCCACGAAATGTAGCGATGTTTGACAGCCTGGAAAACGACCTTTGGCTGGCGTGGACGAGCCTTGCCGAGAACTACCGCAACTATCGTCACGTCCTCGACTGCAAGGGACAAGCCTGATGCCATTTCGTCCGACGCCCCTTCAAATCCCGAACATGACGACGAACTACAGTGCGGAGAACCAGGCGTTCGCCAATCTGGGTCAGACGCTGGGGAGCATTCCCGGCGATTTCCGCAAAATGCAGAAGGAGGCGGCCGAGCGGGAAGAGTTTGCCCGCATCGGAAAGGGCCTTAAAGACGGGACGTTGGATTACAACTCCGCCGCCGGCAGCCTCTATGCTCTGGGCCGCCCGGATTCAGCGGTGGATCTTCTCAAGCTGGGCGAGGCGCGTCGTCTGCGGACCTCCGGCGAGGAAGCATCTCGTGGCCTGAATGATGCCCTGCGGGGATATCTCGGCGCACCGACCTCGCCGTCGCCCCAGGCCACGCTCGGTTCGACCTCCAGCGCGCTCTCGCCTTCCCTCATCGGCAACGAGAGCGGCGGCAACTGGCAGGCTCAGAACAACGAGGTCGGGGCTGGCGGTGCTCGGGGTCATTTCGGGCGCGGCCAGTTCGGCGTCGCTCGGTTGCAGGAGGCTGCGAACGCTGGCGCCATTCCGCAGGGAACCACGCCGCAGCAGTTCAAGGATTCGCCCGAACTTCAGCAGCGGGCTGAGGCTTGGCACGTCAACGACATCAGGGCGAACATCAAGGCCAACGGCTTCGACCGGCTTTTCGGTCAGCGCATCGGTGGCGTTCCGATCAGGAGGATGGCTTGATCGCCGTCGCCCATCTCGGCGGCGTCAACGGCATGAAGAAATTCGTCGAGACGCAGGGCGGCTATAACCCGTCCGACGCCAACGGAACGAGCTTGTTCGATTATTTCAGCCGGCACGGTGGCCAGCGCTCGGCGGCAGCCGATGCTCCGGCGCCCGGCGCCATGAATGCATCCTATGAGACCGGCGCCGATGGCTTCGCGATTCCGGGCGGGTCGCCCGCAATGTCTGGGCGCACATTCGGGCAGATCATCGACAGCATGGACAACCAGCCGCTGCGCCCCGCCTTCGAAGCCGAGGGCGTGTCTCAGCCTTGGATGGGGACCGCATTGCAGAGGGCTCCGAACATGGGCGGCCGGGCAGCAGTTGCCCAGGTCATGCCCCCGCCGCGTCCATACGATCTCCGCGCAGATCAGCCTGCGCCGGGAGCGCAGCAGGCTATGGGGCTTGGCCAGACACAGGGCGCTTATCCTCTCGCGAACACGGCGGACCCAACCACGGACAACGCTGGCATTCTCTCCGGCCTTGTCGCGAGCGAAGAGGCGCGGCGCGGGCTGCCCTCGGGCGCCTCGGTCACGAATTTCCTCGACAATTTCCGTAGCGCTCCGCAGCAGGCGGCCCCCGCCGGATTCACGGCCCCTAACCCCCAGGCCGATGTCCCCGCCCCAGGGGCATCCCAGACGATCGGCACTATGCCCCCGTCAGCGGTGGGGGTGCCAGCGAATGCCGGCGCTGCCGCCCAGCCTGCCGGAAACGGGCGGACTGATGCTGCGACCAATCCCGTGCCGAGTAGCGAGCTGCCTCGCCCGACGAATGCGCAGGAGGTGCAGGAATTTCGATGGACCAAGCAGATTGAGGGAAAGCAGCGTCAAATCGGAGCTCTCGCCCAGGCGCTTGCCAACCCGAACCTGCCCGCCAATGCGCGGGGTCTCGGTGAGATTTTCCTGAAGGAAGCGTTGGAGCAGTCCAAGGCGCCCGACTCCGTGAAAGAGTTCATGTATGCCAAGGGCATGGGGTGGACCACGGCGAAGACGCCGGCCGAGTATGCCGCCGAAAAGGAAAAGGCGAAGGACAAGGGGCCGACCAGCGTTCAGGAATACGAGTACGCCCAGAGCAAGGGCTACAAGGGCTCGATCCTCGACTACGAGCGCGACAAGGCCGCGACCCGCAAGCCTGCCATGTCTGCATCGGACCAGAAGGCCATTTTCGCGGCCGAGGACGAGTTGCCGGCGATCGACAACACCATCTCGACGCTCACGCGCGCGCTGGAGCTGAACCGGAAGACGTACACAGGCGCTGGAGCGGGTGCGCTTGGCTGGGCGGGCTCAGGTGGCGTCCCAGGCGCCGGCTATGTCCTCGACAAGGACAAGGCGATGGCGACCCGCGAGTTCGGGCAGATCATGTCCATGGAGTCCATTCAGGCGATGTCCAAGCTCCTGAAGGGTGCGACGACCGATCGCGAGATGGGCGAGTTCCAGAAGCTGCTCGCTGATCCGTCCACGCCGCCTGACATTCGGGAACGCACGATCAACCACATGCTCACCTTGGCGCTGCGCCAGAAAGGTATCGCGGAAGGTCGCATCGACGAATTGCGAGGTCGGGCTGGTCTGGAGCCCCGCCGGGGTGCTGCGCCAACTGATCAGCGCCAAGCCGCTCCGCAGCAACAGCAGCGCCAAGCAGTTTCGGCGCCGCCGGCAGCCATTGAGTTCCTGAAAGCCAATCCCGGCGCCCGCGACCAGTTCGATGCGAAATATGGTCGTGGTGCTGCCGCTAGCGTGCTGGGGCAGTAAGACATGGCTGGAAACGTCTTCGATCAGTTTGACGCCCCGGCTCCTGCCGCTGGCCGCGCTCCTCCTCCGGTCCCGGCCGGGGGAAATGTCTTCGACCAGTTCGATAGCCCGAGGCCACAGTTACCCCAAGACACCGGCAGCGGTCCGCTCGTCGTCACGGTGGCTCCGAACCGCCAACAGTCCCCGGCGTCTCCGTCAGGGTTCGCGACCCGCGCCCAGCGCGAGGGAGACGATCTTCAGGCTAGGGATAGCGAGTATCTGGCCGATGCTGTCCGCAAGCGCCTCCAGCAGGACCAGACGAGCCCAATGGGCCGGCTCGATGCCTGGGCGCGAGGAACCGCAGGTTGGGTGCCTGGCATGAACAAGCTGGCGGCGGCGGGCGATGCTGCCTTCGGCTCCGGCAAAGGTGAGACCTTCGGAGAGCGCTATGCGGACAATCTCGCCCGCGAGCGTGCGATGGACGCGGCCGACGAGGCACTGAACCCCGGCTCACGCTTGGCGGGACAAGTTGCAGGATTTGGAGCGACGGCGGCTCTGATGCCCGGCGTCTCAGTGATGCGGGAAGGAGCCCGAGGAGCAGCGGCTGTCAATTCGGCGGCGACGGGTGGCCTCTATGGGGCGATCAGCGGCGCGGTCGAGAGCGATGGGGGCTTGCAGGACAAGGCGACCTCGGCCGGCCTTCAAGGCGCGCTCGGTGCCGGCGTCGGTGCCGTCGCTCCTGCCTTCGTTCGGGGAGCCGAGGCCTTCGCCAGCGCGACGGGCAAGCTTGTGGGTAAGGTAGCAGCTCCGTTCCGGGCGGCAGCGACCCCCGAGACTGAAGCCGGGCGCCGTATCATGCGCGCGATGGAGCGCGATGGCGTCACGGACCCGGCGGCTCGACTGGCAGAGATGCAACGGACTGGCGCCCCGGCCGTCCTCGGTGATGTCGGTGGGGAGACGACGCGGGCTCTCGCTCGATCGGCTGCGAACACGTCGCCGGAAGGTCGCGCAGCACTGACAGAAGCCACGGGAGATCGTTTCGCGGGACAGGGTGACCGCATTGTGGACTTGCTCCGTAGCTTCGGCCCGTCCTCGGCCGGCAAGACGCTGGAGGAGCTACAGGCGGCAGCTCGGGCTGCAAATCGCCCAGCCTATGCCCGCGCCTACATGCAGGGCGGCGCCGGCCTATGGGACGAAAACCTTGCGGCGCTGGCGCAAGCCCCTGCGGTGCAGGACGCCATCCGCTCCGTCATCAAGACGGGCGCGAACAAGACGGTCGCGGACGGCATGCCGCCAATCCGCAATCCCTTCACGACCGACGCGGCCGGCAACCTCACGCTGGCGCGCCGCGCTGATGGATCGATCGCAAGGCCGAATCTCCAGTTCTGGGATTACGTCTCGCGCGAACTGCGCGGCAAGGCGGGTGAAGCCGCTCGCGCCGGCAACAAGGATCTAGCCGGGGATTACACCAACCTGCGGCGCCAGCTCCTCGATCAGCTCGACGCCTCGGCGCCTCTGTTTCGTGAAGCCCGCTCAGGCGCCTTCCGGGCGTTCCAGGCCGAGGACGCGCTAGAAGCCGGGCAGAAGTTCGTCACCAGCCGCATGGCGAACGACGAGGCCCGCAAGGCGGTGGGCAGGATGAAGCCGCAGGAGCGCGAGCTATTCGCAGAGGGGTTCCGGTCTGACCTCATCGCCAAGATTCGGGAAACCGGCGACGGGCGCGACATCGTGAAGGCCATCTTCGGCTCGCCAGCAGCTCGGGAGCGTGTCGAGATTGCGCTGGGCAAGGCACAGGCTACGCAGCTTGAAGCGGTGCTGAGCGTCGAGACTGCGATGCTCAAGCTTCAGATGGCGCTCGGTAACTCAAACACGACCCGCCAACTCGTCGAGCTTGGCTTGGCCGGCACAACCGGCGGCATCTATGGCGGGTATCAGCACGGTACGATGTCGGGGCTTGGTATCGGCGTGCTCGCTGGCCTCGCGGCGCGACAGGCCCTCCAAAAGGGCAACGCCAAGATCAACGAAGGCTTGTCGAAAAGGATCGGGGAGATGCTGGCGAGCGGCGATGCCGCCCAGCTCAAGACATTGAGCAAGATGGCGACCAAGAGCCCCACGGTGATGCGCTTCCTCGGCAGTGTCGCGGACGAAGCCGGCCAAATCAGCGGCCTCGCGTCAAATACGGGGCCATTGAATATATCGGGCGGGGCGCGGGGTGCGACGCCATATCTGCCAGCAGCCGCAGGCGACGACCAGAAATGACGCCCATGGTTGAGGCCCGCACGAAAACAGGATGGCCGCGACCGCGACCGCAAGAGACCGCTTCAATATCCGCGAACCCGTTTCACGGCGGCGTCGATCTCGTGGTCAACGATATGCGCGTACGTGACGACCAGCAGGAAGGCGAAGGCATACGGAGCAAGGATGCCGTAGCCGATCCCATGCAGCGCCAGCGGAATCAGACAGGTCGCAAGGAACAGCGCGATTTTCTTGCGCTCGTAGCGACGCTCGGTCTTGGCCTCCAGATCAGGCTCGATGTCTTGGACCATCCGAACGCCCCGCGATTCGTGTCCATAAATTGCCCCCTCTGGTCGGTGCTCGCAAGGGGACATGCCTTCACCAGTTCGTCCGCGTCTCTCTGAAAAACAATCATCGGAATTCAAATCATGGCCAAGTCAGTCTCGAAGACGCCGCCCAAGCCCGAGGGAAAGATGACGAAGCGGAGCGCGGTGGTTCAGCCCGATTGGAGCGGGAAATACAGCCGGCTCGGCGGCTCGACCTCGGATGACTGGAACGCGCTGATCTCCGATCAGGCCGTGGGGTCATTGTGGTGCGGCAACCCTGGCGAGCTTCCGCCCGAGAAGACGGGAGAACGGCTGAACGCCGCCTATGCCTTCCTGATGCGGTCGCATCTCAAGGACGAGCTGGAGGCGATGATGGCGACGCAGATGTTCGCCGCGCACAACGCCGCGATGGAGTGCTACCGCCGGGCGATGATTCCGGCTCAGCCGATGGTCGCTCGTGACCAGAACCTGAACCAGGCGAACAAGCTCTCGCGGACGATGGCGACGCTCATGGAGGCGATGAGCCGGCATCGGGGCAAGGCCACGCAGCAGAAAGTCACCGTCGAGCACGTCCATGTCTACCAGGGCGGACAGGCCGCGTTCGGGCAGTTCAACGGCGCCCAGCCGACGCAGCAGGGTGTTCTAGGCGAGAACACCCTAGGGGGTGGGGTGCATTCGGAAGTCGAGGATCAATCCCATGGAAAGCCGGATGGCGATGCACTTGAGCCCCCGATGCTGTGCGCGGACCCGCTCGGGAATGTCCTGCCAATCGCCGGCCATGCCGAACGGAAGATGCCGGCTGCACGGCGGCGTCAATCCCGGCGCGCCCAAGGGTAACCGGAACGCCCTGAAGCATGGTCGATACACTGCGGCGGCCATCGCCAACCGGCGGATGCTCTCGGCGCTGATCTCCCAGATGCGCGAGACTGCCGGAATGGTGGAGTAGCGCAACGATACGCGCGCGCACGCGAGGGGGTTAAACTCCGATAGCGCAGCGATGTCAGGGCGTTCGGTAAGCACTACGCGCGCGCACGCGAGGCCGAGCCTCTAAAATAGAGCGATTTAGTGGAGCCTGCGGAGTTTCGTGCCCAGTACGCGCGTGCGCGCGCGAGGGCAGCATGCTCCGGTCAGCGGGGTATCAGCAGGGTTTTGTCGCAAGTATGCGCGTGCGCGCGCGCGAGTTTTGCGACCAGTACGCGCACGCGCGCGAGGAGCGAGACGTTTCCTCCATTGGAGGACGATCTCCTGCGGTTGAAAATTACAGTCGGTTTCAGTCCCGGCCGGGCCTCAGAAAACCTCAGATGGGGAACGCCGCCCTCGGCCTGAAAATACAGGTCGGAAACAGACGCCCGCCTCTGCAAATACAGAGCGAATGCAGTGGCAAGGCCGTTACCGGCCGGCGTCGAGAAAGGGGCATTGGTCGCGGCCATGATGCCGTTGGCCGAGTACCAGAAGACGCGCAGGGAGATGCCGCGCCCGGTCCAGTACCGACATGCGAGCTGCGACTGTTGAGCGCTGCCGAGGTCGCCCCACTCAGGGACGGTATAGCTCTCGCCTGGGGCGACGAGGCGTTCATGCAGAAACCGGGGCAAGATCGTCCGGTTCTTAGCGGCGGATACCGGAGCGTGAGGAACACATTTCAACACGCCTCACGCTCGGGCTAGGTGGTATCCCTTCGCCCCGTTCTCGTTCGCCGGCTCCAGCGTCGGGATGGCGGACACGTCCACCGATCGCGCGGCGTGCCAAGTGTCGAAGGCTGCCTGCATCCGAACCCATAGGTCCGGGCCGTTGCCGAAGAGCTTGCCCAGGCGGACAGCCACGTCCGGCGAGATCGGCTTGACCTCGTTCATGATGGCATAGAGGTGCTGGCGCGAGATGCCGAGGAGGCGGGCAATCTCGGCCTTGCCCTTGCCGGTGGCGGGGATGATGTCCTCGCGCAGCATCTCTCCCGGATGCGTGGGAGCGCGGTCGCGCCGGGTGGCAGCCACAAGGTCGGTCATAGCATCTCCAATCATCAAAGCGTCAAAGTCATCAAAGCGGGTAGGCTTAGACCGTCAGTGATAGTTCTCCAGATCGATGGCCACGGCGTCCCCCGCCTCGAAAGCGAAGGTGATGCACCATGGCCCGTTGACGTGCATCGTGTAGCGAGTCGGGTCGAAGCCCTTTAGGGCGTGGAAGTCAAAGCCCGGCAGGTTCACGTCCTCGGGTCGGGCGGCGGCGTCCAGAGCGTCCATGCGACGCAGGATGCGAGATTGCAGCTTGGCATCCACCTTGCCGGTCTTGCCGGTCTCCCACAGCTCCGCGAGCCCTTTGTGCTTGAACGACCTTAGCATGGCCTATGTGTAATCTATCAGGTGACACACTGTCAACGATCGGGTGACAGATAGGTTCCCTACCAGCGCTCCCCGCGTCGCCATTGTTCGGGATCGATGAACGTCCCGCCGTGCATCCCGACATCGGCCGCCAAGGCCTCGTCATAGGCCTTGGAGTAGCGAGCGCCCCCATATCGCCAGTACGGTACGGCCCAGCCCAGCCGGATCATCTCCCGCCCGACATCGAGGCCGGCGGCATTCGTGCAGGTGGCGACCTCGCGTCCATAGCGGCCATGGGTTTCGACCGCGCAGCGGACACCTTGGCGGATCAGCCTCGCCAACGCATCCCGCGAATCCCGTCCGCATAGCGTCGCCTTGCCTGCGTCCGATCGGCAGACCTGGCTCAGCTCGGGCGCGTCCATGGCAGAGAGGCGGATGCGTTGCGCACCGATCCGAAGCGTATCGCCATCGATGGCCGCGGCTTGGCCGGCTCGGAACTCATAGGTTTGCGAAGCGGCTGAGGAAACTAGGTTGGCCGCAAGCACCGACGCGAGCAAAGGCGTTCGCATGATACGAATCCCTTGCAGTAAAGGCGTTGCCATCATGGCAATACCTCGACGCCATGGACGCAAGGTGTGGTCATCACGACCATACCCATTGGCCATCGACGCTCGTTATGGGGTGGCAATCGGAATATCTTCGATGAATCTTGGCCCGATAGCATACATCCAACCCATCTCGCCGGCCTGCCCTGGGAACGGACGCACGCCCATCGCCCTGCGGTAAAGCCTCATCAGAGCTCGCTGCCTAATTTCTAAACCTCGAGTATGATCGATCGTGTCATAATCGATGGGAAATGCCTTCAGCGCCAGCAGCGCTCGGTCTGGGAATTCGATCTCGATGATGCGCCGCATGATGGCTGCCCACTCGCCATGACGTGCGTGCTTCGGATCGACGGCTAGATAGTCGGCGTAGACCAGCTTGCCGTGAACAAAGATGGAGTCGAAGATCTCGGGCCAGAAAAAGGTCAGGTTCTCGGCTAGCTCCATGACAGAATTGCTCTCTGCATCCATCAGATAGCAAAACTGGTCGTCATCCATAAGGTCGGCGTCAAACTCGTAAATCTTGAATGACCCGACCAAATTCTGCTTATCGAACAGCCAGCAATACAGCTTGCGCAGGCTGATCATGTTGGGCGCTTCCGCCACCCATCGCGCCTTGTAGATGCGATAACGTCCTTTGAAGCCGCCCTGCCTGGAGAGATCGATCTCTCTTAGCAGCTTCAAATCGCGAAATCGCTCGTGCGCCTCGGCAGAGAACTTCTCTCGACGGTAGGTTTTTCGGTGAAGCATATGGGTGAGGCTCGCGAAGTTGACGACGTGTCAGGCTCGCACGAGCGTGCATCCAATCTCTCGGCATAATCAGCCAAATTTCCGGGCATTTCACCCCAGCAGCGCTGGGGCAAAATATATCCCGTTTGAAGGCCGGCAAGATGTTCAGCCTCAGCCCTCGGAAGCCCGCAGTCGTATTCGAGGATGCCTGCCCGTTCCTCGTAGGCGGCCCGCTCGTCTTCGGCTGATAGCGTCTCCAGCTTCTCTGTTTCCGCTGACACCCCTGCTACAGTTGCTAATCCTGCTACGGTTGGGGCGGCCTGAACCTGAACCGTAGCAGGATTAGCAAACGTAGCAGGGGTGTCCTCGGATACGAGATCATAGAATGGGCGATACGCCATCACTCTCCTCCATCATCGAGAAGCAGAAAACGCTTGGGCCGGGCGTTGATCTCTCGGAGCCAGCCGTGCGCCTGAAGCAGCGCCGACGCATCGTCCGCCGCCGCCTTCGTCCTGGTGGCTGAAGGCCCGAACTGGAGGATGTCGCGAAAGCCGATCTCGGGCCGCTCTCGGCCCTTCAGCCAGTCGAGCAAGGTCTGAGCCCGCAGCAGCTTAGGGTCGAGCCTTGAGGCGTGCGCCAGGCGAAGAGCCTCCCTGACATACCAGTCAGCCAGGGCGATACCGCAGCGCATTCCCTCCAGCTTGATCTCCTGAAGGTTCGGGTTTTCGATGGCGCTGATAACCCCGGCGATCCGAGCAGCATTCTCGGCCGCCTTCGCCGCGACATCCCGAATGATCTTCAGATCGCCGTGTGCGCCACACTCTCGCTCGACGTGGTTGAAAAACTGGACCCACTCAGCCTCCGCCTCGCTCGTCATCGAGAGCGGCATCGGATCCAGTTCGTTGGGCGCCCCCAGGTTGCGCGGCGCACGCTCCAGCAGCCGCAAGACTTGCTTTCCGTAGTCACCGATGGCTCGCTCGTCTTCCAGGCTGGCCTTGCGATAGATCCGCTGCCCGGCGAGGGAGACGGGAGAGGCCAGCAGCACACGCGAGAGCAATCCCTGATCGCGGAGGGTCCGATCCGAGAGAAAGCCGGCGGCAGCGTCTGGCTGCACCATCAGGTGCGCGCTCAAGCGTCGGCCGGACAGGGTGGTGACGCCATCACCGGCACGGATGCGGACCGCACCGTTCCCATCCCATAGGCCGGAGAGCATCGCCGCCGTGCGCAGTCGGTTGTCATCGTTCATGCCGTGCCCGGCCGTGAACTGCCCGCCCTCCGCGCTGAATACGCCAAGGGCGCCGTGCATCCAGCCCCAATTCTTCGTCAAGCCATCAGGCGTAACGTCGCCGCTGGTGAGGACCGGGGCAAGCGGCCGGCGCGGCTCGTCGCCAAGCTCTTCCAGACGGCTCCGGCGCTCGTCGTGGTCAATCTTGGCGTCGTTCTCGATCTTGCGTGTGAGATCGCCTGCAATGTTGGCCCCGTGAGGGGCGGTTATCGCTTTGAAGGTTAGCCCCCCTGTTATCGGCTGCGGCTGATCCTTCCGTCTTTTCGGAAGGGTCCGGGGATGACGGGTGTGGAGACGATCGGTCGGATCCGGTTCGAGCATTTCCAGAACGGCAAGGGGATCAAGCGGATCGCGCGGGAACTCGGCCTCGCGCGCGACACGGTTCGCAAAGTGCTCCGCTCCGGCGCGACCGAGTTCATCTACAAGCGCGAGGTCCAGCCGCGGCGGAAGCTTGGAGCCTGGGTCGATACGCTGACGGCGATCCTCGAGGCCGAAGACCGGCTGCCGCGGCGCGAGCGACGCTCAACGATCCGGCTGTTCGAGGAGCTGCGCGGGCGCGGCTACGACGGAGCCCATGACAGCGTCCATCGGTTCGTGAAGGCCTGGCGTGCCGATCGCGCCCGGCTGCCGGCGCAGGCCTTCATTCCGCTGCGCTTCGATCCCGGCGAGGCCTATCAGTTTGACTGGAGCCACGAGGCGATCGAACTCCACGGGCTGCCCGTGGTGGTGAAGGTCGCCCAGATGCGACTGGCCTATAGCCGGATGCCGATCGTGCGCGCCTATTTCCGCGAGACGCAGGAGATGGTCTTCGACGCGCATGACAAGGCCTTCGCCTTCTATGGCGGGGTCTGTCGGCGCGGCATCTACGACAACATGAAGACCGCGGTGGAGACCGTCTTCGTCGGCCGCGCCCGGGAGTACAACCGGCGCTTCCTTCAGCTCTGCTCGCATCACCTCGTCGAGCCGGTGGCCTGCACGCCGGCGGCCGGCTGGGAGAAGGGCCAGGTCGAGAACCAGGTCGGCACGATCCGCGATTTGCTGTTCCGCCCGCGACCGAAGGTGAAGACGCTCGACGAGTTGAACGCCTGGCTCGCCGACCAATGTGTCGCCTACGCTCGGCGGGCCAAGCATCCCGAGTTCCGCGATCGGTCTGTCATTGAGGTCTTCGAGGAGGAGAAGGCGCGGCTGATGCCGTATCTGGGCCCCTTCGCCGGCTTCGTCGAGAAGCCGATGCGGGCGACCACGACCTGCCTGATCACGCATGATCGCAACAAGTACAGCGTCGATGCCCGAGCCGCCGGCCGCGCCGTGCTAGTGCGCGCCTATGCCGACCGGATCGTTGTGTTGCTCGATGGCGAGACGGTCGCCGACCATCCCCGCAGCTTCAAGCGCGATCAGGTCGTCTATGATCCCTGGCACTATCTGCCGGTGCTGATGCGCAAGCCGGGTGCTCTACGCAATGGCGCGCCGTTCAAGGACTGGGATTTGCCGGCGCCGCTCACCGTGGTGCGTGAGAAGCTGCGGCGTCATGTCGATGGTGACCGTCAGTTTGTGAAGATCCTCGGCCGCGTCCCCGAGGACGGCATTGCCGCTGTGGCGGAGGCCTGCACCGAGGCGCTCGCGGCCGGCATCGCCAGCGGCGACGTCGTCATCGCGATCCTGGCGCGCCGTCGCCAGCCGCCTGTTCCAGCCAGCATCACCACACCCAACGCCCTCAGGCTCAAGACCGAGCCGGTCGCCGACTGCGCCCGATACGACAACCTGCGCAAGAGAAGGGAAGCCTCGCCATGGAACGCCACCAACTGATCGAGGCGATGACCAGCCTCAAGCTCTACGGCATGCGCGCCAGCTTCGACGAGATCGCCGGCAAAGGCCTGAACCGCCGCGAGGAGATCTATCCCCTGCTGGCGAGCCTGATCCGCGCGGAGCTGACCCATCGCCAGTCGCGTTCAATCAACTATCGCATCAGCGGCGCCAGATTCCCGGTTCTGAAGGATCTCGATGCCTTCATCTTCGA
Source organism: Bosea sp. ANAM02 (assembly GCF_011764485.1). Taxonomy (NCBI): domain Bacteria; kingdom Pseudomonadati; phylum Pseudomonadota; class Alphaproteobacteria; order Hyphomicrobiales; family Alloboseaceae; genus Allobosea; species Allobosea sp. ANAM02. The sequence goes on from NZ_AP022848.1 coordinate 837,098, forward strand.
CGACACGCCGGTGGACGAGGGACACATCCGCGAGCTCGCCACCGGCGAGTTCATCGACGCCAGGCGCAATCTCATCCTGATCGGCGGCACCGGAACGGGAAAGACCCATCTCGCCATCGCGATCGCCGCCGCCGTCATCCGGGCGCGCGCCCGCGGCCGCTTCTTCAACCTCGTCGACCTGGTCAATCAGCTCGAACAGGAGAAGGCCGCCGGCAAGAGCGGACGCATCGTCGAAGCCCTGCTGCGCCAGGATCTCGTCGTCATCGACGAGCTCGGCTATCTGCCCTTCAGTCAGGCCGGCGCGCAGTTGCTCTTCCACCTGATCAGCAAGCTCTACGAGAACACCTCGATCATCATCACCACCAATCTCGCCTTCGCCGACTGGCCCCAGATTTTCACCGACGCCAAGATGACGACTGCGATGTTGGATCGGCTCACGCATCACTGCGACATCATTGAGACCGGCAACGAGAGTTGGCGCTTCAAGAACCGCGCCTGAACGCTCCCGAGACCTTCGCGAGCTGGACGCCGAAATCGCCCCGGCCCAGCAACCCTGACCAGCTCAGCCGGGGCGATCCCGGCACGTCCGACCAGGCTTGCAGGGGGGCTAGCCTTCAATGCGATAAGGGGGCTGCCCTTCAACGCGATTTGACACCTCTTGTTCTTGCGCTTCCCCGCGTCCTTGAACTCCATCGACAGACGGGTCTTACCGGTTCGGTTGTAAGCGTAGATCAATAGCAGAGAGGCGGGTCCTGTGGGATTGTTCAGATCGTCACGAAGCCGGGCCACCAGGCTTTTCAGGTTCTTGTAGGTGCTCATGCGCCAGCTTCCCCAACCTGGGGGAAAAGCTGCTGCATCAGGCCCTTCTTGTGGGTCTTGAGGGTGTCGAGCTTTCGGACCTCGGCGGCGATCAGGTCGTCAAATGAGCTGAGGCAGTCGCCGATGCGCTGTTGTTCGCGGGGCGATGGCAGTAGCATCTCAATTTTAACAAGATCCGACTTTTTTACGTGGACGAACGAAGATTTGAACCCATGCGTCCGTCTTGCGATTTCTTCTTCAACCCTCGTAAGGACCAGTAACGCGAACTGTAATATGACCTGCTGCTCATCCATCAGCACCTTGTAAATATGCTGATTCAAGACGCCAGATGGGCCATTCCAAATACGGGCACCGAAAGACGAACCCAGCGTTCCAGACCAAGCAAATAGTAAATCTCCTGGTTCGACGCGGTTTCGTTCTGGCACTGGCTCTTGGGAGTAGTTGAACTCAGCGGACGGGTCGTTCAGATTCTGGATGCGGATGATTGGAGTCCCGCTCGTTTGCCAATCCTCAGGCTTGAAGGCGCATCCGTTAATTAGGCTAAACATCTCTCCAATCGTCCGAACCTCCCACTCACCCGCCCCCTCGAACTCGGGGAAGCGGAGACGGGGCTTGGTTTCGCCCTCTTTGGGAAAAAGCTGCTGCATCAGGCCCTTCTTTTGAGCCGTCAGCGTCTCCACCTTCCGTCCCTGCGCGGCAGCCAGCGCGTCCGCAGAATCCAGGCATTCGGCGATCTTTTGCTGCTCAGCGAGGGTTGGAAGATGGGTGCGCCACTCGCAGAGCTTACTGAAATACAGTCTGGTCCGCGTACCGCCCGCCTTCTGCGAAAAAGCGAAATGCTTGAATTCGTCACCCTCGTTCAATAATTCGAGTAGAAATTTTGAATTGAGCCCGACCGTTTCAAAGACAGGATACTCTTTGCTTACAGCAACTTCGCCGCCTGTATCATTGATGTTAAACTTGAAGGTGCATCGTCGCTCATGTGACGATAAACGAAGCAACCGGGTGGCACCACGCCATAGTCGTTGTTGTTCTGAAGGACCCTACCATCGAAGTATGCGTCCTGGCGCCGTAGCCCTTCTCTAGTTGAGCTGAAGACAGGCAGTGTGGTGGTTGATGGAGCTCGCCCACTGCTGTCTCTCAAGAATGAGGCCAAACGCTTGTATTCCCACCCCTGAGCTGCCTGAAACTCCGGAAACCGCAGCTTTGGCACCAATCCCGCCCGTCCGCCCGCCTCGGCTGATGATTTCCCCTTACTGCTCATAAGCGCTCAGCCCCGAAATTTCGCGCCCAGCGGCCCGCTTGAGCAGCAACGGCATCAGGTCGGCCATCAGGTCCAGTTCCTTGACCCGCCGCGTCTTCCAGTTCAGGCCTAGAGGTTCCATCAGGTCGGTAAGCGCCTCGCCGTCAAAGATCATGCGTTGCAGGATGGTATCGACAAAGCCTTGCAGCGCTTCGGTGGCCAGCCCGTGCTTGCCCGCGATGCCCGCCAATTCCGCCGCGTTCTTCTCTGTCTTGAAGCGGCTATAGCCATCGCGGATCGCCTTTTCGCTTAAACCCTCGCCCGCCTTCAGGGTGTTGATATAGGCGGCGATGTCCTCGCGCTCGTCCATGAACTTGGCATCGGACTGGATCAGGCCGATCAGCTCTGCGCGGCTCATCTTCTGCTTGCCGGGCGCGCTTTCCGAATAGCGAGCGATCAGGCCCATGATGTAGTCGTAGTCGATGACGGCCGATGCGAAGAGAACGAACTCGAAATCAAGCTGGTCGGCATCCTGGCTGGGCTTTCCGTCGCCCTGATCTCCGCCCTTGCCCTGTTGCGCCCGCAAGCGTTGGGCGGTTTCCAGATAGGCGCCGCGAAACCCAAGCAGGTTATCGCGCGGCAAGACCTGTTCGATGTCGGTGCGGTTCTCGTCCGTCAGATCGGTGTACTGATCGAGCTGGGTTTTGAGCCGCTGGACCTCCTTGAAATGCTCGATGAAGGTCGCGCGGGCCGCGTCGCCCTTGAGGTTCGACACGGCATACGGGGCGCAGTCGAGGCCCTGCGACTTCATGAATGTGTCGAGCTTTTGGACGGCAATTTCCAGTTTCTGGATGACCACGGGGGCCTTGTCCACCAGCCAGATCTCACGGGCCTTCTCGGCGGCGGCTTCGCCGGAGAATAGGGCGATGGCGGCATCGACCGCGCCCTGCTGCTGCCGGAAGTCAAGAATATTGCCGTAGGGCTTGGTGGCGTTCAGCACCCGATTGGTGCGCGAGAAGGCCTGGATCAGTCCGTGATGCTTAAGGTTCTTGTCGACGTAAAGCGTGTTCAGGAACTTGGAATCAAAGCCAGTGAGCAGCATGTCAACGACGATGGTGATGTCGATTTTGTGGTGTGGCACATTCGGGTAGGCTTTCCGTAGATCAGCTTCGGGCCACTGCTGGTCTTTGATACGTTTCTGTACGTCCTGATAATACAGGTCGAATTCGCCGATCTTGTGGTTAGTGCCATAATCGGCGTTGTAGTCCACGAGGATAGCCTTCAGGGCTTCTTTCTTTTTCTCCGGATCGACGGCGTTGTCTTCCTTCTCCTGCGGCAAGTCTTCCTGAATCTGCTTCACGTCAGGATCGCCGTCGGCCGGCGGGGAGAAGACGCACACGACGTTCAACGGCAGGAAGTTGGGATCGGCGACCTGCTTCTCGGCCTGCATGGTCTTGAAGAGGGTGTGATACTCGATTGCGTCACTAATCGACGAGGTGGCGAGCAAGGCATTGAACCGGCGCTGACCAGTTGCCGCGTCGTGCTTGGCCAGGATCGCCTCGATGACCGCCCGCTTGGCCAGCGGCTCGCCCGGCCTGGGCAGGGTCTTGCCCTGCGGCTTGAAGTAATCGACGTGGAAACGAAGGACGTTTCCGTCTTCGATGGCATGGGTGATCGTGTAGGTGTGAAGTCGCTGCTGGAAGAGGTCCTCCGTCGTCTTCATGCTGGCCTGGCTGTCTTCGATCTTTTGCTGTGCAGCGTTCTGATCGAAGATGGGCGTTCCGGTGAAGCCGAAGAGTTGGGCGCGCGGGAAGAACTGCTTGATTGCCTTGTGGTTCTCGCCGAACTGGGACCGGTGGCATTCGTCGAAGATGAAGGCGATGCGCTTGTCGCGCAGGGGTTCCAGCTGTTCCTTGAAGCTCTTCTTACCGTCTTTCTTCTGCTGCTTGTTGCGCTTGCTGTTTTCGTCCAGCGCGAGCCCCAGCTTCTGGATCGTGCAGACAATGACCTTGTCGGCGTAGTCGTCCGAAAGGAGGCGTCGCACTAGGGAGGCGGTGTTGGTGTTTTCCTCGACGCAGCCTTCCTGAAATTTGTTGAACTCCTCGCGCGTCTGCCGATCCAGATCCTTGCGGTCCACGACGAAAAGGCACTTCTCGATGTCAGGATTGTCCTTCAGCAGCGTTGACGCCTTGAAGGAGGTAAGCGTCTTGCCGCTGCCAGTCGTGTGCCAGATGTAGCCGTTGCCGCAGTCCTGGGCGATCGAGTCGACAATCGCCTTCACCGCGTAGACCTGATACGGCCGCATCATCAGAAGTTTCTGCTCGCTTGCGACTAGAACCATGTATCGGCTGATCGTCTGGCCAAGAGTGCACTTGGCGAGGAAGGTCTCTGCAAAACTGTCGAGGTGAACAACCTTCTTGTTGCCTAGATCGGCAAATTCGTAGACCGGCAGAAAGCGCTCTTCAGCATTGAATGCGAAATGCCGCGCGTTGTTGTTCGCAAAATAGAATGTTCGATCTCGATTGCTAACGATGAAAATTTGTAGAAAGCATAGGATGGTCTTGGTGTAGCCATTCCCAGGATCATTTTTGTATTCGACGATCTGCTCCATGGCACGCCGGGGGCTTATGCCGAGAGTTTTCAGTTCGATCTGAACGACCGGTACCCCATTGATCAGGAGAATGACGTCATAGCGATGGTGGCTGTTGTCGGTGTTGATACGGAGCTGATTGACCAACTCGAAGGAATTTTTGCACCAATCCCTGATGTTGACGAGCGTGTAGTTGAGTGGCGTACCGTCATCACGAATGAAGCTATTGCGCTCGCGCAGCGTGCGTGAGGCTGTGAAAACGTCGGGCGTGACAATTTCGTCTAGAAGCCGGGCGAACTCGGTGTCCGTAAGGCGAACGCGGTTCAGCGCTTCGAACTTCTGCCGAAAATTCTGCTCCAGCGAAGTGCGGTCACGGATGTCCGCGCGATACTCATATTTCAGATCCTGCAATCTAGTTACGAGCGACTGCTCCAAGGCGCGTTCGAATATGTTCATAGTTAGAGCATCGCTCCACAGCCTCTGACAGAGCATCAGTGAATCAGCTTCTGACACGTGTATCGGTGATTTGTCAGGAAGGGGAGCCTGGCTTTGGTCTGCCAATGCAGTCTCAACGCGAAGCTGAGACGGGATTGCAACTGATCGATTAACGTGATCGGCAGGCGGGCAGTCGGCTATCGCAATACGCTTGGAGCGCCGCCGCCTGATGGCTGCTGCCCATACGCCCCATAGCCAAGATGCCGGCCCATACTAATCGGCACCTATGGATCGAGAGGCGAAGCGAGCAAAGAGCTTGAAAAATTAGCCTATGGCCCTGAGCCTCGGTAGTAGACGGGTAAGAACGTAATTTTCGGGGGCGAATCACGTTGAGGCGCGAAGAGTTTCGATCCTGGCTGGAGCCAAAGCATTCGCCGAATGCCGTCAACACAGGTCTCAACACGGTTTTCCGTATCGAGCGGCATTTGGCTGAGCTGGGTGTGTCCTCCAGCGATCTTGATGCAGCGTTTACTGCCGACGGCCTTGAGCAAGCCCGTCTGGCCCTTGAAAGCGTACGTGATGACGCCCGCGCTGGTGGCGAGCGGTTCCGCATACTCATGCCCGATGCGACTAATCCAGTGCCGAGACTCCATGGCCACCTTTACTGGCTTCGTCGGTACGCCGCCTTCAGTAAGGGCGAACTGGTCGATGCCGACGAGGATCCGGTTGCTCTCTTCGACGGGAATGGCAAGAATTTCAGGCCGGTTCGGATGAAAAGCCGTGCTTCAGGAACCGAAGCCTACCGGATCAAGCCGGAGGGCGCCTCCAACGAGACCGACGACGCGATTGAGGAGCAGGACATCGTCGAGGTGGCGCGCGCGCTCCTTATCGACGGTCGCGCCGTGCGGATCCGGGAGGTCGGCGTCAATGGGACCAGCTACATGAAGTTTCCCGGAAGGCTTGTCGCGTACCGGCTCCGTCCGGACATCGCCGACGCGCTCGACCTTCCAATCGAGGGCGGGAGCCGCCCGGCCGCAACCCAGTCCGAAACTCCCGTGCTGCTCTCAATGCCAGACCCCACCAACCTGATCCTCTACGGCCCTCCCGGAACCGGAAAGACTTACAGGACCGCCGCAGAGGCCGTGCGGCTGTGCGACGGAGCGGTCCCGGATACGCGCGAGGCGACAATGGCCCGCTATCGTGGGCTCTCTGAGGCGGGGCAGATCCGCTTCGTCACCTTTCACCAGTCCTACTCCTACGAAGATTTTGTGGAGGGCCTAAGGCCGCTAACCGGTGCGGGCGAAGACGCAACGGGTTTCCGGCTGGAGCCACGGCGCGGCATTTTTCGGGAGATCGCAACCCTGGCGGAGCAGGCGCGCAAGAAGGGCTCGCCCTCGGCCCCCTTCGACCTCAACGGGCGGCGCGTCTACAAAATGTCGCTCGGCCGGGCCGGAAGCGAGGACCATATCTACGAGGCCGCAATCTCGGGCGGTTACGCGATTCTAGGTTGGGGCGGTTCCGAGGACTGGTCGGATCCAAAATACGAGAACTACCAAGCGGTGTTCGATCGCTGGAACCAGATCGAGCCGGGCACCTCGGGCAATGCGGGCAACATCGCCCAAATCTGGCGCTTCCGCTCAATGCGGGTGGGCGACCTCATAATCGTCTCGGAGGGAAACTTGCGGTTCCGGGCCATCGGCGAGGTGACCGGTCCCTACCGCTACGATCCAGCAGACGTCAGCGGCTACGCGCATCGGCGGGACGTGCGATGGCTCCTAGTCCTCAGCGAGCCGCTGCCGGTGGAGGAGATTTACGGCAAGCAGTTCTCGCAGGCCTCTTGCTACCTTCTAGCCGACGACCACCTGAAGCGAGAGGCCCTTGCACGTCTACTGCCGGGCGGTCCTGGCCCGGACACACCGGCGCCGCCCGACCAATTCGTGCTGGTGATCGACGAGATCAATCGGGCTAACATTTCGAAGGTCTTTGGCGAGCTAATCACTCTCATCGAGCCGGACAAGCGGCTGGGGCGCCCGGGGGAGATCACCGTCCGCCTCCCAGCGTCCGGCGATAGCTTCGGGGTGCCCGACAACCTCCACATCGTCGGCACCATGAACACCGCAGACCGATCGATCGCGCTCCTCGACACGGCCCTGCGCCGCCGCTTTAGCTTCGAGGAGCTCATGCCCGAGCCAGAGCTTCTCGCTGAAGGGAGCGAGCGGTGTGGCATTGACCTGGTGGCGCTGCTCTATGGGATCAACGCTCGCATCGAGTACCTCTTTGACCGGGAGCATCAAATCGGCCATGCCTACTTCATCCACTGCGCGAGCCGAGCCGACGTTGACGAGGTGATGCGCCACCGGGTTATCCCTCTGCTCGCCGAATACTTCTACGAGGATTGGAGCAAGGTGGCCCTCGCGCTTGGCGATCCGGCGGGCGAGCTCTTCCTAGAGCGAACCGCGCTCAAGCCGCCCTCCGGTCTCGCAGAGGAGGGGGCCGAGGAACGCTCGCGCTGGTCCGTCCGGGCGGCGTTCGCCCCTAACGCTTATCAGGCCCCTGCGTGATCCGCAGAACAGTGTCCGAATGGGGCCGGATGACCTATGGCCCCGGTGACGGGCAGATCGACGAGGCAGCAGCAATGCGGCTGGCTGCAGTCGCTCGGGCGCTGCCGCTCGGGGGCGCCGACGGAAGCGGGATCATCAGCCTCGGCCGCAAGGAACTAAGGGCCGTCCAGGCGGTCGGCATACTTGCGGCCGAGGGCTGCGCGCTTGAGATCCTGCCGAAGATCGACAACCTCGACAATGGAGGCATTCGCCGCCAGCTCGTGCATATGCTCGCCGTGACCCACGACCTAGAAGTGTCCGCGGGGACGCTGGCCTCACTCGACTGGCAGCGGGATGATCTCATAGAGATCCTCATCCGCCTGTTCGCCCAGATGTTAACCGAGGCGGTGCGCAGGGGCATGCCGAGGCGCTATGTCGGCAAAGAAGAGGACCTGTCCGTCTTGCGCGGCCGCCTCGACGCTACGCGACAGTTCACTCGGCTTGCCGCTAGCCCCCAGACCCTCGCGTGCCGGTTTGACGCGCTTTCCGCCGATATCGCGCTGAACCAAATTATGAGAGCAACAGTGCTTCGCCTCCTGACACTCGCTCGCGGCACCGAGACTCGTCGTATCCTCCGGGAGCTCGCCTTCGCATACGCTGACATCACGCAGGTCCCGGTCGAGGCCTTGCGCTTCGATGCCGTGATCCTCGACCGCACTAACGCCCGCTGGCGCGACCTTCTGGCGCTCGCGCGGCTACTGCTCGAAGGACGCTTCCAGCGCACCTCGACAGGAACAGCGGCTGGGTTCTCCCTGCTATTCCCGATGAACGAGCTGTTCGAAGAGTACGTCGCACGATTGCTGGCCCGCGTGATGATAGGCAGCGGGCAGCGCGTGGTGGCGCAGGGCGGCCTGCTACATTGCCTTGAGGATTCAGTAAGCGGCGCCCGAAGGTTTCGCACAAAGCCCGATATCTTGGTCAAACGAGATATCTCAACCACTCTCGTGATCGACACAAAGTGGAAGCGCCTCGCGCCGGTCTTCGAGGATCCGAAGCAAGGGGTTTCCCAATCCGATGTCTATCAGATGATGGCCTATGGTCGGCTGTACCGATGTGCGCGGCTGCTCTTACTCTACCCTCACCACGCGAGGCTCGGAGAGACGCCGGGTTTACGCGGCCGCCATCGGATCATCGGCAGCAATGATGAGCTTCTCGTCGGCACTCTCGATCTCAGGCAACTTTCGACGGTGCCGGAGCAGCTCCGCGCGCTGGTTTCGCATTGTCACATTGGCACTTAGGCTACCAAACAGACCGAGGGGTCGTGCCTTTGGCAAATAGTCCGAACATGCACCGCCCACGTAGCCACCTCTCGCAGGATTCCGCTTGCTTTGCCACAAGGCCAAATGTTCGTTGGGGTTGTCTCACGCTGACGCGGTGATGGGGCGCCGCTACTGGTTCGCGCGACGGGAAGTCTGTGGCTGATGTTTTGGCTATCAGGGCCTCTTAGGTTGCCACTCACCCGCCAGCTTCTGGGCTTCCGCGATTTGCGCGGGCGTCATGCGCTTTGAAATGCGGTCTCTGAATTTCGCAGCATCTTTATCGCCCTGTGCGGCCGATAAGTTGAACCACATATGTGCGCGTACGAAATCCTGCGGTACGCCCTCACCATTGTGGTAGGCGAGACCCAGAATGCCTTGCGCGGGGGGGTTACCTTGGTCAGCGGCGAGGCGAACCCACTTCACCGCCTCGCTGTGGTTCTGCGGCACGCCCTCTCCATTGCGATAGATTACGCCGAGAAGGCGCTGCGCGTTGGCGTGGCCTTGGTCAGCGGCGAGGCGAAACCACTTCACCGCTTCGACGTGGCTCTGAGGCACGCCCTCGCCGTTGCGGTACGAGAGGGCGAGATTGATCTGTGCGCTGGCGTCGCCTTGGTCAGCGGCTAGGCGAATCCACCTCACCGCCTCAGAGAGGCTCTGCGGCACGCCTTCGCCCTTTCGGTACATGACACCGAGATTATTCTGCGCGTCGGCGTTGCCTTGGTCGGCCGCGAGACGATACCACCTCACTGCCTCAGCGTGACTCCGCGGCACGCCCTCGCCCTTGCTGTATGCGTAGCCGAGACGGACTTGGGCGGGAGCGTGACCTTGGTCGGCGAGCGGCCGCAAAAGCCGCACAACAGTGGCGTAGTCGCCCTTCTTGTATGCGTTGGCAGCGTCCTCAAGCGGACCAGCAGCCACGGGTGTAGCAAGGCTCAACAGCAGCACAATAACGGCGAGGGCTGCGCGCGAACCTGCGGTCCCAGTCGATGGCTCCGAAATCTGATGCCGTCTACTTTCGCTTGCCCGCCCGTTGCCAGGATGCTCGCCGCGCATGCCATGGTTTTCCTGTGCTCGCGCCCACCGTGCGCCATCCTAGCACGCATGTTGCGTCGCGGCTTTATAGCGATCGCCTACTCCGCTTCACACCGCCCGTGCTGCACCCATCCACCGGCGCGACGATGCGAGGTCAAGCGATGAGACCAACTGTCCTACTCGGTCTGTGTGAGATGGACGAGTACGGGAAGGGGGAGAGACTTGGTTTCATTTGGGTATGCCTTTCGTGATCCAGCAATTGCCTGGTTCATAAAATATGTTTGACAATCCAAATTAAACCATCAATATGGATACCATTCTAAGTGAACCAATGAGACAGACATGTTTGTCCGGGCCTATCTCCGAGCCTCCACCTTCGAGCAGGATGCCACCCGAGCACGCGAACAAGTCGAAGCCTTCGCCGCAGAGCGTGGCCTCGCCATCGCCGCCACCTATGTCGAGAACGAGAGCGGCGCGTCGTTCAAGCGCCCGGAGCTGTTCCGCTTGCTGGCCGACAGCAGGCCCGGCGACATCCTCCTCATCGAGCAGGTGGACCGCCTATCCCGCTTGAACGCGGATGACTGGTCCAAGCTGAAGGCCGAGCTGGCCGCTCGCCATGTTCGCGTCGTCGCGCTGGACCTGCCGACGAGCTGGGCCATGGCCGACCCGAAGGCCGTCGAGTTCACCGTGCGCATGTTCGACGCCATCAACGCGATGATGCTGGACATGCTCGCGGCCGTCGCCCGGAAGGACTATGAGGACCGCCGCCGCCGGCAGGCGCAGGGACAAGCTAAGGCTAAGGCCGAGGGCCGCTATAAAGGCCGACCGGCCGATACCAAGCGTAATGATGGCATCGCATCGATGCTCAAAGCCGGCATGTCGTGGTCGAAGGTGCAGGCGGCTACCGGATGCAGCCGAGCGACGGTGGCGAAGATCGCGAAGATCGTCAGGCCCTGATCCGTCATCCGTGTCACTGTCACTCTGAGCAGCGAAAGCGCGTCACGCAACGTTGTGGCCCGGCGGGCAGGTTGGGCTGGGCGGGATCAGGAGACGGTAACCGGCGGGGCCGTCACGCCTCGTCAGCCATAGCTTCCAGAGCTGCTACGGGATCATCGGCAGCGAGTGCCCCGAAGAGCTGCTTCGCCATGCCGATCAGGTCATCGGGCGAGTGACCTTCGCTTCGCTGGTGTTCCTCGTGGGTCTTGATGCGGAAATGATCAAAGGCCCCCAGCTTGTCCATCCAATCCATTTGTAGGCGCTCTTCGGTCAGCCTGATCTTCGCTATGTCGAGCTGAGTGTGCACGTCGTTCCGTGCCTCTGCCTGCTCTTGAAGGCGGGCGAGGTTCCGGGCGCGGGCTTGGCGTGCGATATCGCGCTGGGCGACCAGCTTATCCACGGTTTGGGCGCGGACCCGCTCTACTGCATGTCGTTCGGCACGGACTATGACCTCACGGGCCGTGCTGGGGTGGATATTCAGGTGCCGGGCGATCTCGGAGTAGGTGTAGCCATCGTCAAGCATCAGCATGACGGTCCGCAAGCGGCTCTCGGCATCGGTTTGGGGGCGTGTGCGGTGCCGGACGGCAGGGGCGTTCTGGGGTGGGTCTTTTGAAATGGCCGCGCAACCCGTTGTAGCGGGTGTCCCAGCCGGTGCGTCCGTCATATGCATGCGGTTATGCCGGCTAAGCGAGTTCCGGTTCAGCGCCGGGAACTCGGCCTCGATAGCGCGAAGGCTGGTCCCAGCCCTGAGACGGGCTTCCGCCGCGAGCCGTTGCGGCGACCTGCACACAATACACATGGCTAGGCGGCGGCGCGGCGCCGGACAACGATGTGCGAGAGGATCGCGAGGCATTCCCCATCGGGATCACCAGCGGCGATGTCGGCCGGGTCTGCCCTATAGACCTTGCCTCCGCTGCGTGCAGCGAACCGTTCCAGTTCGGCCGTGACAGCATCGTAGAGCCGGCCTCGCGTGGTCACCGACATGGTGACGCCATGCGTGATGGGGTCGGGGTGCTCCATGAATGCGATGGTGGCGCCGATCTGGCGCAACTTGTCGGCGATAGGGGCAAGGTCGGCGCGGATAGCCTTTGCGCGTGCCTCCGGGTCAGGGTCACAGATAGCCATGGTAGTGGCTCCTATCGGGAAGAAAGACCGGGGGCCGAGCCCGTGAGATACTCGACCCCCTAGGGGCGCCCGATCCGTCAAGACGGGCTAGCGGCGGGGCAACAGAGGGGGAACCCCGCCGATCTGGTCAGAGCTTGCAACGCCAGTAATTGCCGGCGCGGGGCTCGATGAAGCCGCGCTGGGCGGCCTCACGGAGGATTTCCTCGGCCCGCTGCGTCGTGACGCCGATGGCCTTGCCGATATCGCTGGCGAAGCACTGCGCCGGGTTGCCGCCCATCGTCGTGCAAGCGCGGCAGATGACCGCGACGACCTCCAACACGGGAAGGTCTGTCACTCCCTGATCGGAGGCCAGCTTCCGAACGGCGGCCGGCAGGCGATCCATCCGGGCGGCGCGCTTGTCCCGCAGGGCGATCTCGCTACGAAAGGCCGGCTGATACAGGTCTGCGAGGGAGCCGGTTCCGCTGGTCGGCATGGCCGGGGCGCCGGACTTGGAGAAGTCGAACTTCTGGCCGCTCTGACTAGCCGCGCCCCCAAAGAGCGCGGTGGTGGCAGCGGCGCGGCGCCGGGCGGAGCGGTCCGTCCCGGTGTCGTGGGGCGTGAGGTTCAGGAAGCCGGTGGGGATCATCAGTGCGTGTCCTTCTGTTCGGGGGCGCCGCCGTTCACGAGAGCCAGCCCGCGCTTGAGGAGATCGACGATGACAGCCGACCGGGTGGCGGAACGGCCGGGCGCCTTCGGGATGCGACGGGCGAAAACGAGGTGGTCCACGCTCTTCACCAGCTCCACCGGGGCGCGAACCGAAATGCGGGTGGTATTGAGCATGACAAGGTTTCCATCTGAGTAAAACCTACGGTCGAACTGGAGGGCAGTCAATATCTATCCGTTGCAACCGGGTGCAAATATTGCCGTACGAAGACAGTCTACTTGTCTAAAGTTTGTAGACCGTAAGTAAGGCTTGGACGAAGTCTTCGTCAACCGCCAACCTCAGTAGCCTGCGACGCCGAACACTCGAACGGTGGCGCGCGGCGTGAACAGGCGCGACCGAGCAGCGGAATGGAAGGCAGTGGTCGAGGGAATGGGAAGCTGACCCCATGTAGTCTCCGGCAGCTGGCCCCGTGCTCGTTCGCATGCGCGACCGTGCACGCGCCCATGTGCGGCCACGTGCCTGCACATGCACGCGCCCGTGCTCGCTCACGCGATCACGCTCGCGTCCCTGTGCGGCTACGCGCGGTTAGAAGACGCTCTTGGCGGAAGCCCTAGGCTGCCTCACCTGCAAGGCAAAAAAGCTCGTGAACTTGCAACACCTAGGTGTTACACACGTCGCCGTGTTGGTGGCCAAAAAGCCTAGATTTTACTGATTTCTTAGGGTGTTGAGCCCGCTCCCTTCCGGGACGCCATGTCCACGACGATGGATCGCAGTCAATGTCCTGGCGATGTCCGTGTGCCGCCTATTCGGCACAGGCGCGAGATCGCTGCCTCAGGATCGGCGCGACAGGACGGCGACGACGATCACGACGGTTGCCATCATGCAACTGACCACGATCAGCGATGTCGAGATGGAAACCGCCGTCATCACCGCGCTCACCACGATCACGCCGACCGCGTTCGCCGTCCGCAGCAAGGCGAAGACCTCCGCACGCCTTTTCGGCGGCGCGAGCGTGTCGAGGACGAGCGAATAATAGGTGCCCAGCGGCGCGAGGACCGCGCCGATCAGGAGGGCGCCGAGAACGGTCACCAGCATCGACACCTGAAGCGCCGCCAGGATCGCCCCGGACGTCATGACCGCCAACTGGATCAGGACGGTCCGGCGGCTCGCCATGCGGTTCCGGATGCTGACCCAGATGCCGCCCGCGACCGAAGCCACGCAAAGCGGGACGGTGAACAGGATCGCCAGCGTCGGCGCGTAGCCGAAATGCAGGGCCAGCGCGACGGCGCCGATCTCCAGCGCGGCCACCGTCGCTCCGCCTGCCGCCGCGCACATGAGCCAGAGCAGGATCGACGGGCTGATGATCGACGCGTCCGGGGCATGGACGTCGTCGGGAGCGGCTCCGGGTCGTATGTTCGGAAGCAGGAGCGCGGGGACCGCACCGAGGATCGCGATGGCCAGGATAGCGACGACGGGCGAGATGGTGCCCAGACCGGAAGCCGCCACCGGTGCCAGAACGAAGGTGGTCTCGTTCAGCGTCGATGCGATGCCGAGCGCGCGCGGAAGCTTCGACGCCGGCGCAAGCTCGTTGAGGATCGTCCGCAGATATCCGGCCGCCGCGCCGTTCACCAACCCTGCCAGTGCCGACGTCGCGACAAGCCAGATGATGGGCGTTTCATGATGTGCGAGCAGGGCGAGGGCTCCGAGCGCGATCGTCCTGAACACCACCAGAAACCGCAGGAAGGTCGTGGGCGGGAAGCCTCGGCCCGAGCGCGTGATCGGGATGGCGCCGATCACCTGGGCGAGCGTCATCGACAGGATCATGGCCGCGCCCGCGCTGGTGTCGCCGGTCAGCGCCAGGGCGACCAGCGCGAAGGCGACCGGTCCTGCGGCCTGTGGAACCGTCATCGTCGCCGAGGAGATGAACCACCGAACGAGCGGCGCTGCGGTAATCGTGCTGGTCGAGGGTGTCGTCATCAGCCGGCCCAAAAGGAAAAGGGCCGGGCCGTTCCCGGACATTCTGTATCCCGTGGCGGGATCGAGGACGTTACCTCGTGAGCTGCGCTTTAGCGTTCGCATGCGCGACTGGCAAGCTTGGCGCCGAAAGCGATGGCAGCGGCCTGCTGGCCATTCCTGTCGCCGAACAAGCGCAGCCGTCGCGCAACTCTCCTGAAATCAGTGGTCAGCGACGCGGTCGATGTTTTAAGCACGGAGCATGGAGACCGTTTCGCCGCACGAACTCTTCACCCATATCCGCATCGTGCTGGGCATGGTCGTCGGCCTCGGCATCACGCGGATGCTGGCCGGCCTCGCCGGCTTCATCCAGCATCCCGGCCGCCACCGCGTCTCGCTGCTGCACATGCTCTGGGTCGGCTCGATCCTGCTGGAGCTCGTGCTGTTCTGGTGGTGGGAGTTCGGGCTGTCGCGCATTCCGGCCTGGAGCTTCGGCGTCTACCTCTTCCTGATCGGCTATGCCGTCGTGCTCTACCTGCTCTCGGCGCTGCTGTTCCCGGACAATATCGCGGAATATGCCGGCTACGAGGATTTCTTCATCCGGCGCCGGCGCTGGTTCTTCGGCCTGCTGGCGGCGGCCTTCGTGCTCGACATGGTCGATACCCTGATCAAGGGCAGCGAGCATTGGACGCAGCTCAGCGGCGACTATCTCGTGCAGGTGCCGATCGGGCTGGCGCTCTGCCTGATCGCCTATGTTTCGGCGCGACGTTGGGTGCATATCGGGCTTGCTAGCGTGCACGTCCTCTACCAGTGCTACTGGATCGGCCGCGTCGTCTACACGATGGGCTGAAGCGGGCTCAGTCGGGCTCAGTCCGTCTCGCCGGGCTCGCGCGCGAAGGGCGCGAAATGCCTGACGACCTGCCGGTAGACGTCCTGCTTGAAGGGGATGATCAGGTCCGGCGTCTCGTCGAGACGCGCCCAGCGCCAGGCGTCGAATTCGGCCTTGTGGCCGCCGGACGGGGTCAGGATGTCGATCTCGTCCTCCGCGCCGACGAAGCGGAAGGCGAACCATTTCTGGGCCTGGCCACGCCAGCGGCCCTTCCAGGCTTCCTTGCCGATATCGACGGGCAGGTCATAGGAGAGCCAGCCCGGTGCCTCGCCCAGAAGCACGACCGAGGTGACGTTGGTTTCCTCGGCGAGCTCGCGGCGGGCGGCTTCCAGCGGCGTCTCGCCCTCGTCGATGCCGCCCTGTGGCATCTGCCAGGCATGGCCGGGCGCAACATGCTCGCGCTTGGTCTTGTCGGCGCGCCGGCCGACGAAGACGAGACCCGCCCTGTTGAACAGGACGAGGCCGACGCAGGGGCGATAACCTTCGGGCGGCCTGTCGGTCATCGCTGCGATCCGGTGGATCTGATCGATCCTGCGCCGATCGAGCCGGTACTCTTGGGCGAGCGGAAGCCGCGGGCGGCGCTCACCGGGACGATCATGATCTTCTTGGCTTCCAGCGATTGCGCCCAGCGGTTGATGCGCTCGATCGAAACGGGCAGGGCGCTGGCGGCCGCGACCACGATACCCTGTTCACGGGCGATGGTCTCCAGCGCGGCCAGCTCCTTGTCGATCGCGTCGGCGCGGGTGACGCCGTCGATGACGCGGTCGATCTTCAGCGCCGGGATGCGGGCGCGGTCGGCGGAGCCGGCCAGCAGGCTGCGCGCGGAGGAGCCGTCGTCGACGACCATCAGGCCGCGGCCGGCAAGCTCGCGCAGAACGGGTGAAAGCGCACTCTCGTCCGAGGTGAAGCGGCCACCGAGAAAGTTGACGATGCCGACATAGCCGGTGAAGCGGCCGAGCGCCCAGTGCAGCTTGTCGATATTGTCCGGAGCCTTCGGGCCGGTCAGCAGCGTATGCGGGCCCGGATCATTGTCGGGATAGTCGAAGGGCTCCATTGGCAGTTGCAGGAAGACCTCGTGGCCTTCGCCACGGGCACGCTGAACGGTGCGTTCGAGCTCGGTGCCATAGGGAGCGAAGGCGAGCGAGACCGGCGGGGGCAGTTTCGCGATCGCATCGGCCGTGCCGCTCTGGCTGATGCCGAGGCCGCCGACGAGCAGCGCGACGCGGCCGGCCGGTTTCGCCATGGGCTCCGGGCCAAGCGGGCGGGCATAAACCTTGGCCGGGGTTGCGCCGTCGGGACCGGATTTCGGCAACAGGCCGTAGCGCGAGCGCTCGACCAGCCGGTTGTCCGGGGCGGTCGCGAGCGTGATCGTGCGGGCGGTATCGGGAATGGTGATGACGATCGCCTCGGGTGCTTCCTCGCCCGCGCGCACCACGGTTACGCCTGCGCTGTTCTCGAGCTGGGCGGCGCTGGTCGGTCCGCGCGGCGGCGCGGTTGCCGGATCAGGCGTGGCGGCAGCGGAGGCGGCGGGCGCGGCGCGCTTCTCGATGGCTGCGACGGCCATGGGCTCGCCGCCATCGGGATCGCGACGCAGTGCGACCGTGAGCACAAGAGCGAGGATCGCCAAGCCGACGCCGCCGGCCGCGGCCGTCGCAAGCCAACGACCCCAGGGCCGGCCAGAGGCCGCGGGGCGATCCTGGCCGAGCGGTCGATTGAGCTCCGTCAGCGGCTTATCGGCCGGGAGAGGCCGTCCTCGAGGTTGCGACGCGGGCCCGAATCAGCAGCCCGCGCGCTAGTCTTGGCGCCTAAGGAGCCCGGCGTCGAGCCCGCAGCCTCAGTTCGGCTGCTTGGGCGCCTCGGGGGTGGCGGGCGCAGCCGGCTTCTCCGTGGAGGCCGCAGCACCCGTCTTGACGCCGCGGAGCTGATTCAGCGCCGCGATGAGCTGGGTGTCCTTGGCCGCATCGGCGGGGACATAGGAGCTGGAACCGGACTGCTCCTCGCCCTCGCCGGCCTTGAGATGGCCCTTGAGCGCGGCTTCGCCCTTGTTCTCGACGAGCTTGTCCTTGATCTCCTTCGGAATGTCCTGCTGGACCTCGATATCCGGGGTGATGCCCTTGGCCTGGATCGAGTTACCCGAGGGGGTGTAGTAGCGCGCCGTGGTGAGGCGCAGGCCGCCATTCGAACCGAGCGGGATCACGGTCTGCACCGAACCCTTGCCGAAGGAGCGCGTGCCCATCACGGTGGCGCGCTTGTGGTCCTGCAGGGCGCCGGCGACGATCTCGGCGGCCGAGGCCGAGGAGCCGTTGATCAGCACGACGACCGGCTTGCCCTTGGTCAGGTCGCCCGACTTGGCGTTGAAGACCTGGGTTTCCTCGGCATTGCGGCCGCGCGTCGAGACGATCTTGCCGCGGTCGAGGAAGGCGTCCGAAACCAGCACGGACTGGTCGAGGCGGCCGCCGCGGTTGTTGCGGAGGTCGATGATGTAGCCCTTGATCTTGTCGGCGCCGATCTCGCTCGTCGTCTTCTCGATCGCCTTGCGCAGGCCGTCATAGGTCTGCTCGGAGAAGGTGCCGATGCGGATATAGCCGACATCGTTCTCGACCCGCTCCTCGACGGCCGGGACGACGATGGTCGAGCGGGTCAGGGTGAATTCGAGCGGCTCGGTCTTGCCGGGACGGTCGATCTTGAGCGTGACCTGGGTGTTGATCAGCCCGCGCATCTTCTCGACGGCCTGGGTCAGGGACAGTCCCTTCACCTCGGCGCCGTCGATCTGGCGGATGATGTCGTTGGCGAGGATGCCGGCCTTGGAGGCGGGCGTGTCCCTGATCGGCTTGGCGACCTTGAGGACGCCGTCCTCCATCGTCACCTCGATGCCGAGCCCGCCGAACTGGCCGCGCATGTCGGTGTCCATGTCGCGGAAGGACTTGGCATCGAGATAGGAGGAATGCGGATCGAGCGAGGAGACCATGCCGTTGATGGCGGCCTCGATCAGCTTCTGCTCGTCGGGCTTGTCGACATAATCGGTGCGGATCTTCTCGAAGATGTCACCGAACAGGTTCAGGCTGCGATAGACCTCGGCCGAGGCCGCCACCGCGCTGGTCGAGGAGAGCAGCCTGGTCTGGGTGGCCAGTCCGGTCAGGCCCGCGCCCATGATGGCGCCGGCGAGAACGAGGGAAACCTTGCGCATCATCCGCGAACCTTTTCGCCTTGCGATTTCGTCCACCACGGCGTCGGATCGATCGAGACGCCGTCTTTCCTGAATTCGATATACAGAACCGGCTGCCCGGTTCCCACCCCTACGGTCGTCGCGGCAGCTTCCGATGTTTCGCCCATCGTCGCAACCGGTTCCCCCGCCAGCACGAACTGATTGAGCGCGACATCGATCCGCTGCATGCCGGCCAGCAGGATGTAGTATCCCCCGCCGGCGTTCAGGATCAAGAGTTGCCCGAACGAACGGAACGGTCCCGCATAGACAACCCAAGCGTCAGAAGGTGCCGAAACTAGGGCGTTCGCGCGGGTTTCCAAGGATATCCCGCGAATCGTGCCGCCGGCGCCGTCCGGATCGCCGAAACCACGCAATCGTGATCCCGTGACGGGCAGCGACAGCAGGCCCCTGGCCTCGGCGAAGGCGAGCTTGGGGGCAAGCCGCGCCGGATCCTTGAAGGCCAGTGCCGTCATGCGCTCGCGCTGCTCGCGGGTCTCCTGCTCGATCGCCTGGCGGGCGGCATCGGCTGCCTTGTTGGTGACCGAGATCTCCTTCTCGATCCTCTCGACGAAGTCCCGTATCGAGCGAGCCTGGCCGGCGAGCTCCTTGCCGAGCGCAGCCTGCTGTTCGACATCCCGGGCGGCGCTGGCCTCGCGCTCGCGCCGTCCCTCTATCAGGGAGGCCAGACGCTGGCGCTCGCCCGCGATCTGCTCCATCTCTCCGCCGATCTTCTCCTTTTCGGTCGCGATGCCCTGGCGCAGGCGGACGAGCTCTGCGAGATCGGTGCCGAGAATCTCGACCTCCTGCCTCAAATCCGGCACGACGGCGCCGAGCAGCATCGAGGCGCGCACCGCTTCCAGGATATCCTCCGGGCGGACCAGCACGGCGGGCGGCGGGCGCCGGCCGATGCGCTGCAGTGCCGCCAGCACCTCGGCGATCAGGTTGCGCCGGCCGTCGAGCGAGCGGCGAATCGCGGCCTCGCTGGATTGCAGCAGGGACAGCCGGTTCTCCAGCGCGCCCAGGCGC
Organism: Bosea sp. ANAM02; assembly: GCF_011764485.1. Lineage (NCBI taxonomy): Bacteria > Pseudomonadati > Pseudomonadota > Alphaproteobacteria > Hyphomicrobiales > Alloboseaceae > Allobosea > Allobosea sp. ANAM02. Next base: position 856,913 of record NZ_AP022848.1, read on the forward strand.
TCCTCGGCGGCCTGGGTTCGCGCGGTGGTATCGAGCAGGGCCTTGTTGAGGGCGGCGCGATCGGCTCGGATTCCAGCAATTTCCTTTTCCAGCGCGGCGCGGGCTTCGGTGTTTCCGGCCAGGCGCTGCTCGATCGCCTTGAGTTCGCTTTCGCGCGCCTGCTTCTCGACGAGCTTCTGCATCGCCTCGCGCTGGAGCGCTTCCGGGTCGGGCTGAGCCGTCTGGGCAATCACGCCGGACGACGTCGCCAGCAGTGCGGCCAGGCACAGGCCGCGCAGTCCGGGGCGAATCAGCGAGCTCATACGCGATGATAAGGGTGGCCGGAGATGATCGTCATCGCGCGATAGAGCTGTTCGAGCACGAGCGCCCGCACGATCTGGTGCGGGATGGTCAGGGCACCGAAGGCGAGCGTGATATCGGCCCTGTCGCGAATCTCTTCGCTCAGACCGTCGGCGCCGCCGATAATCAGGCTGGCATGGCCGGTGCCGGAATCGCGGGCCGTGGCGAGACGGGTGGCGAAGGCCTCGCTGCCGAGCTGGCGGCCGCGCTCGTCCAGCGCGATCAGCAAGCCCGGCTGGGCCTTCGCGAGGATGGCCTGAGCCTCCTCGCGCTTGCGCTCCTCGGGGCGCCGGCCTCGGCCCTCGGCGATCTCGACGATGTCGGGGCCGCCGAGGCCGATGCTGCGTCCGAGTGCGACGCCGCGCTCACGATAGCGCTCGCAGAGTTCGCGTTCCGGCCCGTCCTTGAGCCGGCCGACGGCGATGACCGCGAGCCGCATCGGAAACGAGCGTCAGCTATCGAGGCGTTCGTTCGGCCGGTCGGTGCCCCACATCTTCTCGAGATTGTAGAACTGACGCACTTCCGGCCGGAAGACATGGATGATGATGTCGCCGGTATCGAGCAGCACCCAGTCGCAAGCGGGCATGCCCTCGACCTGCGGCGAAGGCTTTCCGGAATTCTTGATGGCTTCGATCAGGGCTTCGGCGATCGCGGCGACATGGCGGTTGACGTTGCCCGACGCGATGATCATCGCATCCGCCAGCGAGGTCTTGCCCACGAGGTCGATCACCGTGATGTCCTCGGCCTTCATGTCCTCGAGGACACGCTGGGCGAGGGCGATGCTGTCGGCAGAGGGATTCTCCGCGACGGCAGCCTGGGGAAGCGGCTTCGGCTCGGCTTCACCAAGGGTTTGACGGGTCAGTGACGTATCCTCTCGATCCTGATGCGCGTTCGGCGCGATGGGTCCAAAATAAGCCGGAAGGCGCGGGAGTTCAATCGCGGCCGGCCTGTTTGCGCAGCATCGTGGAGGATAATGTCGAGCGCTTGCCGTGCAGGAAGACCCAGGCGGGAGGCTTCATGCGGGGCAGGCTCGCGGCCTGGCTTTCGGGCAGGCGCCAGCGCGACAGCCAGTTGGCGGCGGGCGAGGCCATCGCGCTATGGGTCGAGCCCGGCCGGTCGATGATCGCGATCGGCATCATTCGGGCGATGGCGCGCCACTCGGCCCAGCGATGGAAGCCGGCGAGATTGTCCGAGCCCATGATCCAGACGAAATTCACGCCCGGGCAGCGCCGCTTGAGCGCGCGCAACGTGTCGGCGGTGTAGCGGGTGCGCAGCATCGCCTCGACGCCGGTGACGTCGATGCGGGCATGACTGGCGACGCCTTCGGCCTGACGGAGGCGTTCGGCGAGCGAAGGCAGCTTCGCGTTGTCCTTGAGCGGATTGCCGGGCGTGACCAGCCACCAGATGCGGTCGAGCTGCAGCCGGCGCAAAGCGGTCAGGCTCGCGAGCCGGTGGCCGTCATGGGCCGGGTTGAAGCTGCCGCCGAAAAGGCCGACCCGCAGGCCGGGCGCGAAGGGAGGCAGCCGGGACGGCAGGCGCGGAAGTTCGCTCGTCATCGCGTCGGCCGGTCTAACGGCGTGCTTCGGAACCACAAGGTCATTCCGGGGCGGCGCGTCAGCGCCGAGCCCGGAACCCAGAACCGCAGGTCGCTGAGGGATGCCGTGCCGCTCACGCTAGGTCCGCCATCGGTTCTGGGTTCCGGGCTCAGCCCTGCGGGCTGCCCCGGAATGACGCAAGAGGTTCCGTGCAAAGCTGAAAACCCTACCATCAAGGACTGTCAGCCTCAGGGCCGGGTCTGGCCCGCGCCATGGACGCGGTATTTGAAGGAGCAGAGTTGCTCGACGCCGACGGGCCCGCGGGCATGCATCCGGCCGGTGGCGATGCCGATCTCGGCGCCGAAGCCGAACTCGCCGCCATCGGCGAACTGGGTCGAGGCGTTGTGGATGACGATGGCCGAATCGACCTCGGCGAGGAAGCGGGCAGCGGCGGCCTCGTCGGCGGTGACGATCGCATCGGTGTGATGCGAGCCGTAGCGCTCGATATGGTCGATCGCGGCATCGAGGCCGGGCACGGTCCTGACCGCGATGATCCGGTCGAGATATTCGGTCGCCCAGTCCTCTTCGCTGGCGGCGGTGACGCGGGCATCGACGGCGCGGGCCGCTTCGTCGCCGCGCACGGCGCAGCCGGCGTCGAGCAGGGCGCCGACCAGCGGAGCGAGATGGCTCGCGGCACAGGCCTCGTCGACCAGCAGCGTCTCGGCGGCACCGCAGACGCCGGTGCGGCGGAGCTTGGCGTTGAGCAGGATGTCGCGAGCCATGGCGAGATCGGCCCTGGCGTCGACATAGACATGGCAGTTGCCGTCGAGATGGGCGAAGACCGGCACGCGCGCCTCGCTCTGGACGCGGGCGACGAGGCTCTTGCCCCCGCGCGGCACGACCACGTCGATATTGCCGCCGAGCCCCGAGAGGATGTCGCCGACGGCGGCGCGGTCGCGGGTCGGCACGAGCTGGATCGCGTCGCCGGGCAGGCCGGCTGCTTCCAGGCCCTCGCGCATGGCGGCGGCGATCTCGGTCGAGGAGCGGAAGGAATCGGAGCCGGCGCGCAGGATCGCGGCATTGCCGCTCTTGAGGCAGAGGGCGCCGGCATCGGCGGTGACATTGGGGCGGCTCTCGAAGATCACGGCGATGACGCCGAGCGGGGTCGCGACACGTTCGAAGCGCAGGCCGTTCGGACGGGTCCATTCCGCCAGCACGCGGCCCAGCGGATCGGGCAGCTCGGCGACCTCGGCGACGGCGTCGGCAATCGCTGCGAGGCGGGTCTCGTCGAGGGCGAGGCGATCGATGAAGGAGCCGCTGAGGCCTGCCGCCTTGCCCTCGGTGAGATCCTGCGCATTGGCGGCAAGGATTTTGGCGCTGCGGGCGCGCAACGCGTCCGCCATCGCGAGGAGGGCGGCATTGCGCTGCTCGGCCGGGCTCAATGCGACCTTGCGTGCGGCGGCGCGGGCGCGGCTGCCGACATCCTGCATGACGGCGCCGATATCGGCGGCCTCGTTTTTCGCGATGATGCGCAATGCGCTGTCGCCGGTCATGTCACCCAACCTGAACTCATATCCGTCGATTCAAGCTTATCCGATTGCCGGCAAACGCGTGTCATCCCGGACAAGCAGCGAAGCTGCGCCGATCCGGGATCCATGCCGGAACCGTTCCGGCATGGATCCCGGGTCTTCCTTCGGTCGCCCGGGATGACCGCGCGTTCTTCTGGAAAACCGATGGCACCCTAACCCAGCCCGAGCGCCATGTCGTCACGGTGGATCATCTCGGCGCGGCCGGGATGGCCCAGAACAGTCTCGATATCGCGCGAAGCCTTGCCGAGGACCAGCGCTGCCTCGCCTGCGTCATAGGAGACGAGGCCGCGGCCAATAAGCTGGCCGTCGGGATCGCGGATGAGCACGGCGTCGCCGCGCGCGAACTCGCCCTCGATCCGGGTGACGCCGACCGGCAGCAGGCTCGCGCCGCCGCGCAGGGCGCGGGCCGCGCCGGCATCGAGATGCAGCGTGCCGCGCGGCTCCAGCGAGCCGGCGATCCAGGTCTTGCGGGCGGTGGCCGGCGTCGAGGCCGTCAGGAACCAGGTGCAGCGCCCGCCACCAGCGACGCTCGCGAGCGGGTTCTTGGCGCGGCCATCGGCGATCAGCATATGGGTGCCGCCGGCGGCCGCGATCTTGCCGGCCTCGATCTTGGTGCGCATGCCGCCGCGCGAGAGCTCGGAAGCGGCGCCGCCGGCCATGGCGTCGATCTCCGGTGTGATGCGTTCGACCACGGGAATATGGCGAGCACTCGGGTCCCTGGCGGGCGGGGCGGTGTAGAGCCCGTCGATATCGGAGAACAGCACCAGCAGATCGGCGCCGGCCATGGTCGCGACCCGGGCGGCGAGCCGGTCATTGTCGCCATAGCGAATTTCGGTGGTGGCGACGGTGTCGTTCTCGTTGATGACGGGGATGGCACGCAGGTCGAGCAGGCGGCCGAGCGTCGCGCGCGCGTTGAGATAGCGGCGGCGCTGCTCGGTATCGGCCAGCGTCAGCAGCACCTGCCCGGCGGTGAGGCCGTGGGCGCCCAAGGCCTCGGCCCAGTTGCGTGCGAGCGCGATCTGGCCGACGGCGGCAGCGGCCTGGCTTTCCTCCAGACGCAGGGGACCGGAGGGCAGGCCGAGCACGGTGCGCCCGAGCGCGATCGCACCGGAGGAGACGACGAGGACATCGGCCCCGCGCTGGTGCAGCTCGGCCAGGTCCTCGGCCAGCGCCGCGAGCCAGGCATGGCGCAGGCGGCCGCGGCTGCGGTCGACCAGCAGGCTGGAGCCGACCTTGACGACGATGCGGCGGAAATCGGAGAGCTGGGGCGTCTTCACGGGAGCACGGCGTTGTTGCGGCAGTCGCCCTGCCTGTTGGGGAAAATCCCGCACTTGTAAAGCATAGAGCGGCTTTCATGGTCGCCATGCGGGCACAAAGGGCTCTTTTCATTGACAGGACAGGCTCTGCCGCCCATATGCATGGTCCGGCCCGCCCGCTAGATCGGGTGCCGATCCTGCCATTCTCATGCGTTTTTGGCGTGCAGCATGCAGGATCTGCCGCCCGATAAGCGCTGGAAGCGGGGCTGCCGCGCGTCGATTTCGATACCAATCCGGCCGGATCTGGATTATCTCGCCCGCGCGGGCCGATGAACGCCCGTAACAACCCGAGAGAAGATCACCCTTGAAGAACCCGAACGACCGCAGCTTCACCGACCGCCAGTCCAATTCCGCCAATGCCAAGAAGGCGCTGCTCGAGCGTTTCAAGGCCCGGCCGAAGGCCGACGACCCGGTGATGGTGCAGCGACGCGAGGAGCGGGAAGCCATCGCCGCGGCGCGCGCCGAGCGCGAAGCCGAAAAGGCGAAGATCCGGGCCGAGAAGGAGCGTCTGGAAGCGATCGAGCGTGAGCGCATCGCCGAAGAGAAGCGCCAGGAAGAGATCGCCCGCGAAGCCGCCCGCAAGGCCGAGCAGGCCAAGCGTGACGCCGAGCGTCCGCGCAAGGTTCTGCTGGAAGCCGTGCAGTACATGCAGATGCGCACGGCCGGCAAGCGCCGCTGACGCCAGGAATTCCCGCATATCCTTGAATGCGATTTGGGGCGCCGCGAGCGCCCCTTTTCATATCCGCTTAACCGCGTTCGCAGCGCCTGCCCCGGCCGATGGCTGCTTTTCGGGCAAAAAACTCCTATCCGTCCCTCATCGGCCTATCGGCAAATCCGGATGCGCGGATTAATGTGCGCGCCGGGTTGAACCTTTTCCCCGCTCGCCGCGACAACCGGATGCGAGCCGGGATGCCTGGCCTTCGAGGGGCAATGCATACGGAATCGGACGAGGATCTCGTCAAACGGATCGCCTCTGGTGACCGGCTCGCGATGAAGGTGCTGTTTTCGCGGCATCAGGTGCGGGTCTACCGTTTCGTGCTGCGGCTCGTCCGCGACGAGACGCTTGCCGAGGATGTGATCAGTGACGTGTTCATGGATCTGTGGCGACAGGCGGATCGTTTCGAGGCGCGCGCCTCGGTCTCGACCTGGCTGCTCGCCATCGCCCGGAACAAGGCCTGGTCGCTCATGCGCAAGCGCCGCGATGCCGAGCTGGACGAGGATTATGCCGAAAGCCTCGAGGACGATGCCGACGGTCCCGAGATCGTGCTGCAGAAGCAGGACAAGGGTCTCGCCATCCGCGCCTGCCTTGGAAGACTCTCGGCCGAGCATCGCGAGGTCATCGACCTCGTCTACTATCACGAGACTTCCGTGGAGGAGGTCGCGCGGATCGTCGGTATCCCCGAGAACACCGTCAAGACCCGGCTCTTCCACGCCCGCAAGAAGCTGGGCGAGATGCTCAAGGCAGCCGGCATCGACCGCGGCTGGCCGTGAAATCGTAACGCTTTCTAGTATCGCATTTTCTTCACGCGAACCGGTATCCACTTCGCTTGAAAATGCTTCCGTTTTGATCAGGTGCGGCTCGGCCGCCCAGGGAGTGGCGTGATGAACGACAGCATCGCCAGCGATCCGAAGCGCCGCGAGCTCGAGGAGCTGCTGCCCTTCTACGCCAACGGCCGGATCTCGGATGCCGACAAGCGCCGCGTCGAAGCGGCTCTCGCCGGTGATGCCGAGCTTGCCGCCCGCCTCGATCTGATCCGCGACGACATGGCCGAGACCGTGTTGCTCAACGAGAGCCTCGGCGCTCCCTCCCATAACGCGCTCGACAAGTTGATGGCCGGAATCGAGGCCGAAGCCCGCCCGGTGCCTCTTCTAGCACGCGCCCAGGAGAACAGCCGCGGCTTTCTCGGCTGGCTCGGCGGGCTTCTGGTCGCCCAGCCGCCGCGCCGCCTCGCCTATGCCAGCGCTGCAGCCATCGCGCTCATCGCTCTGCAGGGCGTGGCGATCACCGGTCTTGCGCTGCGCGACGGCGGCCCGGGCTTCCAGACCGCTTCCGCGCCGGGCACCCGGCCGTCCGAAAGCTATGTGCTGCTGAGTTTCTCGCCGGAGGCACGGGCCGGCGAGATCGCCTCCTTCTTCAAGCGCTTCGACGCGTCGGTGGTCGACGGGCCGCGCGCCAACGGCTTTTTCAAGGTCCGCGTCGGCGATGCCTCGCTCTCCTCCGCGCAGGTCGATGCGATCGCGACGCGGATGAAGGGCGAGAGCGCCATCGTCAGCTTCGTCGCGCCGGCGCCGTGATCCGGCTGGCGCGGTTGCCGGGCTCCATGGCATGATATCGTCGTCGCAGGAGGGTCAGGTCATGCTGCCGTCCCGGTTTGCCCGCCGGAAAGCTCCGGTCCGGCGCCTCGCTCGCGCCGGCCTTCTCGCCTGCGCGCTTGCGCTCGTTTCGGGACTAGCATTCGCGCAGTCCGGAACCGGCGACGGCAAACGCATCGCGCCGACTGCGAGCCCGCAACAGCCATCGGCCGGAGGCATCAACCGCTCGATGCGTGTGCCGCCGGGCTCCTGGCTGCAGCCGCGGACGCAGCGCAGCATCGTTCCTGCGCTCAACGAGAATCGTTTCGTGCCCGACGAGGTGCTGTTCGAGCTCGCGCCCAATGTCGAGGCGGAGACCGTGCTGCGCCGCTACGGTGCGACGTTGATCGCACGTCAGCGCTTCGATCTTGCCGGCGTCACGATCATCCGGGCGAAGCTCGAGGCGGGGCGCGATCTGCGCGCCGTTCTGACCGAGATGGGCGACGATACCAATATCGCCGGAGCGCAGCCGAACTTCCTGTTCGAATTGCAGCAGGATTCGTTGTCCGGTGTCGACGCGCCGGCAAGCGCGACGACCGCCTCTTCCGATGCGGGCACCCCGGCCCCCACCCCAGGCCTGCGCCTCGCCGATCCTGCGACGGCGGCGCGCGGCAACGCCGCAGTACGGCGCGTCCTGCCGCCGCAATACGTGGTCGACAAATTGCGACTGGGCGAGGCGCGCAAGCTCGCGTTGGGGCGGAACATCCGGGTCGGCCTGATCGATTCCGGCGTCGACATGGAGCATCCCGAGATCCGGGGCTCGGTCCTCGGCTATCTCGACGCGATCGACGGGCTGGCGACGCCGCATGCGCACGGCACCTCGATGGCAACGGCGATCGTCGCCCATGGCGAATTGCAGGGGATCGCGCCGGCGGCCCGCCTCATCGTCGCCCGCGCCTTCGGCGGCCCGCAGGCGACCTCGGCCAACGGCAAGTCGTTCCAGATCCTGACCGCGCTCGAATGGATCGTCCAGCAGCGCGCCAAGGTGGTCAATCTGAGCTTCGCCGGCCCGCAGGACCGCCTGCTGTCGAAGGCGCTGGCCGGCGCGAAGGAGCGCGGCGTGATAACGGTCGCCGCTGCCGGCAATGGCGGCGCCCGGTCCGCGCCGCTCTATCCGGGTGCCGATCCGAGCGTGATCGCGGTGACGGCGACCGATGCCGAGGACAAGGTCTTCGGCGACGCCAATCGCGGCTCCTATGTCGCGATCGCGGCACCGGGTGTCGACGTGCTGACGGCGGAACCGGGTGGGCGCTACGCCTTCACGTCGGGTACCTCGATCGCCGCCGCCCATGTCTCGGCGCTGGTCGCGCTCCTGCTCGAAAAGCAGCCGGAACTCGATACCGACAGCGCCCGCCGCGTGCTCGCCGAGAGCGCGACCGACCTGGGTTCGCGGGGGCGCGACCCGGTCTATGGTGCGGGCCGGATCGATCCGCCGAAGGCGCTCGCACGCGTGCTCCCGGTCGCCACAGCGCGCCCCTGAGGCGCAAGCAGGCTTGACCTTCGTCCTCGCATCGGCCTGATGGCGCGATGCCGCGCCCGAAACTTCTTTTCGTCGCCACCGAGGACTGGTTCTTCGCCTCGCATTTCCTTCCGATGGCGCGGGCTGCGCGCGAGCTCGGCTTCGACGTCGCGGTGATCGCGCGCGAGCGCAACCACCGGCGCGTGATCGAGTCGACCGGCGCCCGGCTGATCGGGCTGGAGGCGGAGCGGCGCAGCCTCGATCCGCGGGCTCTGTTCAAGCAGATCGCGGCGCTGAAGCGCCTGATCGCGGCCGAGAAGCCGGACATCCTGCATTGCATCGCGCTGAAGCCGATCGCGCTCGCCGGGCTCGCCGGCAAGCTCGCGGGCGTGGAGCGGCGGGTCTACGCGCTGACCGGACTTGGTTTCCTCGGTGCCAAACAGGGGGTGCTAGCGGCGGCGGCGCGCTTCGCGGCGATCACCTGGCTGCGCGGCGCGATCGACGGGCCGCAGGTGCGGTTCCTGTTCGAGAACCCAGACGATCCGGTGACGCTGGGGCTCGATCCGCAGGATGCGGGCAAGGTCGCGATCGTCGGCGGGGCCGGCGTCGACCCGCTGATCCTGATGCCCTCGCCGATGCCGCCGTCGCCGCCGCTCAGGGTCGCGCTGGTCGCCCGCATGCTCTGGTCCAAGGGCGTCGATCTCGCGGTCGAGGCGGTTCGGCTGGCGCGGGCCGAGGGCGCCAAGGTCACGCTCACCATCCATGGCGCGCCCGATCCGTCCAATCCCAAGGCGATCCCCGAGGCGACGCTGAAGGAATGGGCGGCGCGGCCGGGCATCTCCTGGGCCGGGCCGACGCGCGATATCGAGGGCGTCTGGAAGGCGCATCATCTCTGCATCCTGCCCTCGCGCGGCGGCGAGGGCCTGCCGCGGACGATCCTGGAGGCGGCGTCCTGCGGCCGGGCGATCCTGACCACGGATGTGCCGGGTTGCCGCAGCTTCGTCCGCGACGGGCAGGACGGCATGGTCGTACCGGCCGACGATGCCGCGGCGCTCGCCCGGGCGCTCGTCGCCCTCGCCGGCGCTCCGCGCCTCGCCGAGCGCATGGGCGAGAATGCCCGCACCCGCCTGCTCGACGGGCATACCGAGCGCGACGTGATGAACGGCGTGAAAGCGCTCTATCTCAGCCTGCTCGGCCGCACCGAGCCGGGGACCGCCGCATGAGCGGCGAGGCCGCGCTCGACCGCGAAGCCTTCATCCGCGCCCATACGAGGCTGCTGCCGGTGCCGTATGCGCCGGAGATCGCGCTGCATGTTGCCGAGGAGGCGACGGAGCTCTGGCAGAAGACCGAGGATGAGCTTGCCGTGATCGGCCTGCCGCCGCCGTTCTGGGCTTTCGCCTGGGCCGGCGGACAGGCGCTGGCGCGCTATCTGCTCGATCATGCGCAGATCGTGGCCGGGCGGCGGGTGCTGGATTTCGCCTCGGGCTCTGGGCTCGTCGCCATCGCGGCGGCGAAGATCGGCGCCGGGCCGGTCGAGGCCTGCGATATCGACGCCTTCGCGGCGGCGGCGATCGGCATCAACGCGGCAGCGAACGGCGTTACCGTGGTGCCGCGCTGCGAGGACCTGATTGGCCGCGACGAGGGTTGGGACGTCATCTGCGCCGGCGATGTCTGCTATGAGCGCGATATGGCCGGGCGCGTCATCGACTGGCTGTCAGGGCTGTCGGCGCGTGGCGCGACGGTGCTGATCGGCGATCCCGGCCGCAGCTACCTGCCGCGCGGCAAGCTCGAGGCGGTCGCGACCTATGAGGTGCCGGTGACGCGCGCGCTGGAGGATGCCGAGATCAAGCGCAGCTCGGTCTGGCGACTCGCCGGGTAGGCGCGTGAGCCGAGGACTGCCCCCTCTCCCCTCGCGGGAGAGGGTGGGGGTGAGGGGTCTCGCGAGGCTGATCGTCAGTCGGCCGCCAATTTTCTTAGACCTGCGCGACCCCTCATCCGGCCCTTCGGGCCACCTTCTCCCGCAAGGGGAGAAGGAAAGGCTCAGGCCGCGCGCCGCCTGGTCGCGCCGGCGCTGCCGAGCGCGCCGCCCTGCTCGGTCCGGAAGGCCGCGACCAGCCGGTTGAGCTGGCCGATCTGGTCGAGCAGGACGCGTGCCGAGGCGGCGCTCTCCTCGGCCAGCGCGGCGTTCTGCTGGGTGATCTCGTCCATATGGCTGACGGTCTGGCTCATTTCGTCGATGCCGTTGGCCTGCTCGCTGGAGGCAGAGGCGATCTCTTCGACCGTGCTGGAGACCTTGGCCGAGGCGGCGACGATGCGGTCGAGCGTCTCGCCGGCCTGGCGGACGAGCTTGACGCCTTCGGCGACCTCCGCGTCCGAGGACGAGATCAGGCCGGTGATGTCCTTGGCGGCGCCGGCCGAACGCTGGGCCAGCGCCCGGACCTCGGCGGCGACGACGGCGAAGCCGCGCCCGGCATCGCCGGCCCGCGCCGCCTCGACGGCGGCGTTGAGCGCCAGCAGGTTGGTCTGGAAGGCGATGCCGTCGATCACGTCGGTGATCTCCGAGATGCGCTTCGAGCCGCCCTCGATCCGCGCCATCGCCTCGACGGCTTCGCGGACGATATCGCCGCCGGTGCGCGCGACATTGCGGGCTTCGTCGGCCAGCGTGACGGATTCGCGCGAGGCCTGGGTCGAGGTCTTGACGGAGGCCGCAAGCTGCTCGGTCGTCGCCGCGCTCTCCTCCAGCGCGGAGGCCTGCTGCTCGGTGCGCATCGAGAGATCCTGCGCGCCGGTGCTGATCTCCTGCGAAGAGGAGGCGATCGCGGCCGAGGTCGCCTTGATCGTGCCGACCATCTCCTGGAGGCGTGCCATCGCGCCGTTGAAATGGTCGCGGATCTCGGAATATTCGGCCGGAATCTCGGCGCTCATGCGGTAGGTCAGGTCGCCCTCGGCGAGTGCCGCCATGCTCTCGCTGACGCAGGCGATGGCCTGCTCGCGCTCGGACGCCTTGGCCTGTTCGAGGGCGCGGGCCTCGGCCTCGACCTTCAATCGCGCGTCCTCGGAGGCTTCCAGATAGACCGTGATCGCATAGTCCATGTCGAGCATCGCCGCCTTGACGATGGCTGCGACCTCGGCGGAGCGCTCGGCGCAGCCGGGCATGCGCTTGCCCAGCGCGTTCTTCGGCCAGCGCGCCTCCAGCACGCCGGCGAGCAGCTTCTCGATGATCAGCGCATAGCCGCCGATATACCAGCGCGGCTCCAGGCCGATGCGGGCATGGACCTTGCCCACCTGGGTGACGGCACCGATGTAGTGCTCGTCGAATCGGCCGGTGGCGATGCCGCCCCAGTGCCTGGCCTGGCGCTGCTTGGCGCCCTCGATATGCTGCTCATTGCTGAAGAACGCCTTCGTCTCCGGGAAGGCGCGCAACTGCGCGTAGAAAGCGTCGAGCGCGCCCGGAACGGACGCGCCCAAGGCGTCGCCGACATCGCGGATGCGTCCTTGCGCCTCCGGGCCGAGCTGCATGAAGGCGAGCCGTTTGGCGAGATGATCCAGTGCCGACATAGGAGGTCCCCAGCCTCGGGCGGAAACCGTTCCCGCCGGAGATCGACCATGGCCCAGCAAGGTTAACAACCTATGAGAGTGTGTCTTGATCTGGGTCAATTTCTACAATGGTGATGTGTGTTATCCTTGGAGGCGGTTACCCATGAATGATCTTTTTAGCTAAAATAAAGTAATTACAAAGAGGTAGGTCGCCTTCACCCACCCTCGTGCCGACCGAGAAAATCTTCGACCGAGAGGTGGCGGAAATCGTCGAGCGCGGCCCGCAGCCTGGTGTGATCCCAGTCCCACCAGGCGAGATTCTGCAATCTTTCCGCGATATTTTCAGCGAATCGGCGTCGCACTGGCCGGGCGGGATTGCCGGCGACGATCGTATAGGGCGCAACGTCCTTGGTGACAACAGCGCCGCCGGCGACCACAGCGCCCGTGCCGATCGAGCGCCCGGCGAGCACGATCGCGCCATGGCCGATCCAGACATCGTGGCCGATCGCCACCGCATGGGCGCGGCGCCAGTCGAAGAAGGCCTCGTCATCCTCGGCATCATCGAAATAGGCCGCTGCGCGATAGGTGAAATGAGACTGGCTGGCCCGGTGCATCGGATGGTTGCCGGGGTTGATCCGGGTCATCGCCGCGATCGAGCAGAACTTGCCGATTGTCGTGTAAATGACATTCGCGTCGTTCACGACATAGGAGTAGTCCCCCATCGTCGACTCGACGAAGCTGGTTCGCGCGCCGATCGCGGTGTAGCGGCCGAGCGTCGCCTGCCTCACCTGGGCGGTCGGGTCGATCAGCGGTTCGAGTCCAAGCTTCTTCGCGGCCATGTCCTCATCCTCTTCCGATATCGCTATCCCCGCCGCTGCGGCGGGTGTGCTCGTTCTGGTGGTCGGTCCTTCCGGGGCGGGAAAGGACACGCTGATGGAGGCCGCGCGCGACGAACTCGGGACCGATCCGCGCTATCGTTTTGCCCGCCGCCTGATCACACGACCGGCGATGGCCGGCGCCGAGGATCATGAATCCTGCGACGAGGTCGGCTTCCGCGCGATCGAGGCGAATGGGGGCCTTGCCCTGAGCTGGCAGGCGCATGGGCTGAGCTATGGTATTCCGGCGGCCGAACTTTCCGGCATCGGTGCGGGCGCCGTGGTGATCGTCAATGTCTCGCGGCGCGCCATCGTGGCGGCGGAGCGGCTCGTGGAGCGCGTCGTCGTGCTCAACATCACCGCGCCGGTCGCGGTGCTGGCGCGGCGGCTGGCGGCGCGCGGGCGCGAGACCGAGGCCGATATCGCGGCTCGACTGAAGCGCGAGGCGCCGCTGACGGCCGAGCGCGCCGAGGTCGTCACCATCCTGAACGATCGCAGCGTCGCCGAGGCTTGCGCCGAGCTTCTGGCCGTCCTGCGCGGGCTGGGACGGTAGCCGATTCAGCCATCGAACCACGCCGTCATTCCGGGGCAAGCGCAAAGCGCTTGAGCCCGGAACCCAGAACCGAGTTGGTTGCTCGAGAGGGCGCAGGTGGTTCGGAGTTCGTCTTGTCCGGGGAATCGGTTCTGGGTTCCGGGCTCGGGCTTTTGGCCCGGCCCGGAATGACGGTGGAGTTCCGTCGGAAGACCGCATGCCTAGCCGAACGAATAGGAATCGAGCAGGTGGAAGCGGCCGGCGCGATCATCCTGCCTGAACAGTGCGAAGCGATCGATCCTGACCGGTCCGGCGGGGACAGCGGCCGCATAGGCAACCTCAAGCGCCTGCTTCGCCGCGGCCGCCTGCTCGCCCGGCAGTGACCCGGTCAGCGTCATGTGGAAGCGGAAGGCGTCGCCGACATAGGGATAGCCATAGGCTTCGAGATAGGCGTGCTGGGCTGGCGTCAGTGGGCTTTTCAGGCGCCTGGCCTTGTCCGCTTCGGAAAGCGGCGCGCGGAACAGCTCAAAGGCCTGCACCGTTGCGAAGGCGAAGCGCTGAAGGGCCGCGCTCGGCTCGGATGGCGTCAACGCAACGAAAGAACCGAGCGCCGTGACGCTCAGGCCCGCCAGCTCGACGGCGTCGAGCCCGGCGGCGTGGTTGCGGGCGAAGGCGCGCAACTGCTCCTCGTTGCGGCCGTCGGCGAGCTCGAAAGGTGCCTTCAGCGTGGCGTGGAAACCGTAGCGCCGCGGCTCCTCGGTGAAAGCAGGCCATAGAGCCGGATCGCATCCGGGAGGGACCGCGAAGGCCAAGTCCTCGCCCGTCAACGCATCATAGCCCAGCGTCGCGCTGCCGAAGCGCCAGAGGGCGCTGTCGGCGGCGGGGGCGTAATAGATGGCGTAGCGCGGCTTGCTCAAAATGCGCGCTCGCCCTGAGACCAGACAGCGGCGAGAACCGGCGTCGCGCCCAGCACCTTGAAGCGGACGAGATCGGCGCGCAGGCCGGTCTTGAGATGGCCGCGATCCCGGAGGCCGAGGATGTCGGCGACCTTCCAGGTGACCATGCCCATCGCCTCGGGCAGCGCGATGCCATGGTCGGCATTGAGCTTGACCACGGCCTGCAGCAGGCTCGCCGGGACGTAATCCGACGAGAGGCCGTCGAGCAGGCCCTTCTCGGCGAGCTCGGAAACCGAAACGCCGCCGGAATGCGAGCCGCCGCGCACGACGTTCGGTGCGCCGGCGACCGTGGCGAGGCCGGCCTGCTTGGCGGCGGCGGCGGCCTCGACCGTGGTCGGGAATTCCGAGATCACCGCACCCGATGCGACGCCTTCCTCGACATGCTCGGGAATCGTGTCGTCGTGGGTCGCGAGCGGAATGCCGCGCGACCGGAAGATGTCGACCACAGCCTGCCAGTTCCTGGCGACATTGGCAGCGCCTTCGCGCTGGCGCACCTCGACGTCAGCCTCGAATTCCGCGACCGTCTTGCCGTTGCCGACGGCGTAGGTCTTGAGGTGCTGGAGATCGCGCCACTGGCGCTGGCCGGGGGTGTGGTCCATCAGCGAGACGAGCTGAACAAGTTCGTCGTCCTGATAGGGGGCGATGTCTTCGAGCAGGCCCGGGCTCGTCAGCTCGCAGCGCATATGGATGCGGTGGTCGATGCGGAAGACGTTCTCGCGCTTGCCCAGAGCCAAGGCCTTCATCACGTCGGCGAAGATGTCCTTGCGATAGTCCTTGGCCGAGAAGGGCGTACCGGCGCAGACCGCGTCATAGACGGTGGTGACGCCGGCTGCCGCCATCTGCGCGTCGTGGACGAGCGCCGCCGCGAGCCCGTTCGGCCAGAAGACCTTCGGGCGCGGCATGAAATGCTTTTCCATGTTGTCGGTGTGCATCTCGACGAGGCCGGGCGCGACATAGTCGCCGCCGGCATCGATGGCGCCGGGCAGGGAGGATTTGCCCTGGTCGACAGCCGTGATGCCGGTTCCATCGAAGGCGATGGTGCCGGTGACGACCTCGTTCTCGAGGATCAGCTTGGCATTGGTGAGAACGGTCTGCATCGTCAGGCCTTCCGGAAAGCGGTGATGTCGAGATAGCGCGTCGCGACGCGTTCGCGAACCGCCTCGTCGTGGAAGATGCCGACGATGGCGGAGCCGGCGGCGCGCGCCTCGGCGATGAGTTCGACGACGACGTCTCGATTGGCGGCGTCGAGCGAGGCGGTCGGCTCGTCGATCAGCATGATCGCGGAAGGGTCGACGAAAGAGCGGGCGATGTTGACGCGCTGCTGCTCGCCGCCGGAGAAGGTGGCGGGCGCGAGGGTCCAGAGCCGCTCCGGCAGATTGAGCCGGGCGAGCATCGCCTTGGCCTTTTCGGTCGCGGTTTCCGGCGTGGCGCCGCGGGCGAGCAGCGGGTCGCGGACGATATCGAGCGTCGAGACGCGCGGGATCACGCGCAGGAACTGCGAGACGAAGCCGAGCGTGCGGCGGCGGATATCGAGCACGGTGCGGGGTACGGCGGCGACGATATCGACCGGCCGGCCGGCATGGGTGATGCGAATCGCGCCGGCGGTCGGCCTGTAGTTGCCGTAGAGGATGCGCAGCAGGCTTGATTTGCCTGCGCCGGACGCGCCTGCCAGCACCAGCGCCTCGCCGGCCTCGACATGGAAATTGACGTTGTCGAAGACGGGCAGACGCGCTCCGCCCTGATTGTGCAGGGTGAAGGTCTTGGCGACGTTCTCGACCTGAATCATCGTGGTCATGGGGTCAGTGCCTTGTGCCGGCGAGGTGACGAGGATGTGACGGTTGAAGGGCTCGTCATGCTCGGGCTTGACCCGAGCATCTCAGGCAGGAGAGGCGCCTCTTCCTGCACGAGATTCTCGGGTCTGCGCTGCGCTTCGCCCGAGAATGACGCTCTGCATCCCTCACACACTCAGCACCGCCGAGGTGAGAAGCTGCGTATAGGCGTGGTGAGGATCGTCGAGGACCTGGTCGGTCAGGCCCTGCTCGACGACGCGACCGTCCTTCATCACCATCAGCCGGTCGGTCAGGAGGCGCGCCACGGCGAGGTCGTGGGTGACGATGATCGCGGCCAGGCCGAGATCGCGCACCAGCACGCGCAGCAGGTCGAGAAGGCGGGCCTGCACGGAGACATCGAGGCCGCCGGTCGGCTCGTCCATGAAGACGAGGCGCGGTTCCGAGACCAGCACGCGGGCGATCTGCAGGCGCTGCTGCATGCCGCCGGAGAATTGGCGCGGCCGGTCGTCGATGCGGGTGCCGGCGATCTCGACGCGCTGGAGCCAGTCGAGCGCGCGCTCGCGGATCTGGCCGTAATGCCGGTCGCCGCGATCCATCAGCCGCTCGCCGACATTGCCGCCGGCGGTGACATCCATGCGCAGCCCGTCGCGCGGGTTCTGGTGGACGATGCCCCAGGCGGTCCGCATCAGGCGGCGGCGCTCCTGCTCGGAGACCGAGTAGATGTCGAGCGGCTCCGTGCCGCCCCTGAACAGCACCTCGCCCGCGTCGGGCTTGTCGATGCCGGCGAGGCAGCGCAGCAGGGTCGATTTGCCGGAGCCGGATTCGCCGACGATGCCGAGCACCTCGCCCGGCCAGAGGTCGAAGGAGACATCGGCGCAGCCGATGCGCTCGCCATAAAAGCGGCTGACGCCGTCGACGGAGAGCAGGGGGGCGGGTTCGAGATCGACTGCAGGGAAGGCGGTGTGGAGGGTCATGGGCGCGTCTCCGGGGTGGAGGGCTCTGCCGTCATGCTCGCCCTTGTGGCGAGCATCCACGTCTTGAACATGACGTTCGGTCGACGAAGACGTGGATGGTCGGGACAAGCCCGACCATGACGGGAAGGGTGGGTGGCAAGGCGATGCGTCATGGCTTCGCCTCGATCAGGCCGCTCGCGGCCGCGTCGCCCAGCATCGTGCCGCGATGGCCTTCCGCCCGGCGGGTCTCGCAATAATAGCTGTCGGAACAGACGAACATGCGCCCACCCTGGTCGTCGATCACGACCTCGTCGAGATAGCTGTCGCCCGCGCCGCACAAACCGCAGGGCTGCGTCCAGCTCTGGATGCGGAAGGGGTGATCCTCGAAATCGAGGCTGCGCACGCTCGTATGGGGCGGCAGCGCGTAGATACGCTTCTCGCGGCCGGCGCCGAACAACTGGAGCGCGGGCGACATGTGCATCTTCGGATTGTCGAATTTCGGGATGGGCGAGGGCGCCATCACGTAGCGGTCGTTGACCATGACCGGGTAGTCATAGGTCTTGGTGATCTCGCCATAGCGGGCGATGTCCTCGTAGAGCTTGACCTGCATCAGCCCGTATTCGGCCCAGGCGTGCATTTTGCGCGTCTCGGCCTCGCGCGGCTCCAGGCGGCGTAAGGGTTCCGGCATCGGCACTTGGTAGACCATGACCTGGCCGCTTTTGAGCGGCGCTTCCGGGATGCGGTGGCGGGTCTGGATGATCGTCGCCTCGTCGGTCGCCTCGCAGGTGCGGACATCGGCCGTGCGCTCGAAGAACCTGCGGATCGAGACGGCGTTCGTGGTGTCGTCGGCGCCCTGGTCGATCACCTTGAGCGTATCGGCCGGGCCGATGATCGCGGCGGTGATCTGGATGCCGCCGGTGCCCCAGCCTCGGGCCAACGGCATCTCGCGCGAGCCGAAGGGCACCTGATAGCCGGGCACCGCCACCGCCTTGAGCAGGGCGCGGCGGATCATGCGCTTGGTCTGCTCGTCGAGATAGGCGTAGTTATAGGCCGGCCTGGTATCGTCTGCCGGCATCTGATGGATGGTCATTCCGCAGCCTCCGGCATCGTATTCGGCTCCTGAGCCAGCCGCTCCTCGCGTTCGCGACGGATGCGACGGATCAGCTCCAACTCGCCCTGGAAATCGACATAGTGCGGCAGCTTGAGATGCTCGACGAAGCCGGCCGCCTCGACATTGTCGGCGTGGTAGAGGACGAATTCGTCCTGCTGCGCGGGGTAGTTGGCGGCCTCGCCGAAATCGCGCGCCTTCAGGGCGCGGTCGACCAGCGACATCGACATCGCCTTGCGCTCGCTATGGCCGAAGACGAGTCCGTAGCCGCGGGTGAATTGCGGCGGCACCTCCTTCGAGCCCTGGAACTGGTTGACCATCTGGCATTCGGTCAGGGTGACGTAGCCGAGATCGACCGCGAAGCCGAGTTCCTCGGGCACGAATTCGACTGAAACCTCGCCGACGCGGACCTCGCCGACGAAGGGATGCGTGCCGCCGAAGCCGCGCTGCACGGAATAGCCGAGGCCGAGCAGGAAGCCCTCGTCGCCGCGCGCCATCGACTGCAGGCGCACGTCGCGATCGGCCGGGAAGGAGACGGGATCGCGGGTCAGGTCGAAGGGGCGCGGGTCACCCTCCGGCGGCTCCTCGGCTTCCATCAGGCCTTCGGCGCCGAGGATGTCGGGCACGCGCGGCATGGTGGCGTCGAGCGGGGCCTTCAGGCCGTCATGCTCGGGCTTGACCCGAGCATCTCCGGACGCGGAGGCTCCGGTGTCGTCTCGTCCCGAGACGGCGGGATCAAGCCCAGCCATCTCGGCGGGAGAGTCCATCAGGGCGAAGTCGAAGAGCCGATGCGTGTAATCATAGGTCGGGCCAAGCACCTGCCCGCCGGGCAGATCCTTATAGGTCGCCGAGACGCGGCGGCGGATCGCCATCGCGGCGGTGTCGAGCGGCTCGGAGGAGCCGAAGCGCGGCAGCGTCGTGCGATAGGCCCGCATCAGGAAGGCGGCCTCGATCACGTCGCCCTGCGCCTGCTTCAGCGCGAGCGCGGCGAGGTCCTGGTCATAGAGGGAACCCTCGTTCATCACGCGGGCACAGGCCAAAGCCTGCTGCTCGCGGATCTGGGCGACCGAGATTTCCGGCACGTTGGGATCGCCGCGGCGTGCCTCGGCGACGAGATCATGCGTGGCGAGGATGGCGGCCTCGCCACCTTTGACTGCGACATACATCAGCGAGCCTCCTCAACCTGCGTCGAGCGCGGCAGGCCGATCAAACCCTCGCCATGCGCGAGCAGGACATCGACGCCGAGCGGGTAGAGCGCGCCGTTCTCGCGCAACTCATCGATGAAGCCGGGGCGCAGGCCCAGCGGCGCGATGTTGCGTGAGCCGAGGATGCCGGGTCCGGCCAGAGTGAGGGCGGGGCCGTTCTCCAGTGCCGCGACCTGTACGACCACCGTGGTCGAGCGATCCGGGAACTGGTCGGTGCCGAGATTGAAGGCGGAAAGCTTGGGCTCGTCTGCCTCACCATCGATGACCGCGAAGGCGGCCTCAGCGGGATCGTCGACGAATGCGGCGGCGCAATGGAAACGCAGCCAGGCGCCGGCCGGGCCGTTGCGCAGGGCTTCCGGAAGCCAGACCGGCGTCTCGTAATCGGCGAGCGTCAGCAGGGCTGTCGCGGTTGCCGACGCCAGACCTTCCGGCGGCGTGATCTCGCCTGCGACCTGCTGCAGCGTGCCAGGCTCGGAGAGGGCGGCGAGCAGGGCGCGGAAGGCGGCCTGCGACTGGAAGACCGGATCGGAGAAGCCGGGAGCGATCATGGTTTCAGCCGACATCACGAACCCCGGACCAGCGTGAAGAAATCGACCTTGGTCGCGGCGGCCTTGCGCGAGGCGAGGTCGCGGGCAGCCACCTGCTGCGCGGCGAGGGTCGCGACGCCCTGATGCAATCCGCTGCCTTCGGCTTCGTCCTGGAGACGGGCGTCGAGCAGGGCGGCGAGCCTTGCCTTCCGGCCGTCACGGCCGAGCGCATAGGAGAAGCCCATCCGCCCGTTGGAGAGGCGCACGACGCAGCGCGTCACAGTCGCTTCGCCGAGATTGAAGCGGCGGCCGGCGCCACCGGCGCGACCCTCGACCATCACGGTGCCGGTCTCCGGCGCCTTCAACAGGTCGTGGGCCGGCGGATCGCCGAGCAGAGTTTCGATCTCGCTGCGGGAGGCGCGCGCCAGCGTCGCCATCCAGCTTTGCCTCGGGGTTTTCTGCGTCATCGGCGCGGGCTCGCTGGTCAGTTCCGAATGTCTAGACTATGCTAGGGGAGTTGATGGCAAAGGTCTATACTTTTTGAGCGACAATTCGATGACGGACACCGCGCTTGCGGAGCGTGACGGGGGAACGGCCTGGCGGCGCATCGCCGACGAACTGGCGGAGGCGATCGGACGCGGCGAGTACAAGCTCGGCGACACGCTGCCGGCCTCGGTCGCGCTGGCCGAGCGCTACGGCGTGCACCGCCACACCGTGCGGCAGGCTTTCCGCCACTTGGCCGAGCAGGGTCTGGTGACGGTCTCGCGCGGACGTGGCACGCAGGTGACATCGCCGCGCCTGCCCTATCCGATCGGCCGGCGCGTCAGCATGCGCACCAATATGGGCAAGCTCGGCATTACCGGGAGCAGCCGAATGCTTTCGGCCGAGGTGGTGGTGGGCGAGGCTTTCGCCTGCACGGCGCTCAAGCTGAAGACCGGGACGCCGCTCTGGCAGGTGCAGGGCGTGAGCCTCGCCGACGGCGTGCCGATGGGCACCGGCACGCATTGGCTTGCGGTCGAGCGCTTCCCGGATTTCGACAAGGCCTATCGCGAGGCCGCCGGTTCGATCACGGCCGCCTTCAAGGTCTATGGCATCGCCGATTACGTGCGCCTGTCGACGCGCCTGACGGCGCGGCTCGCCGATATGCGCGAGGCGGAACTACTGGAGATCGCGCCGGATTCGGCCGTGATGATCTCGACGGCGGTCGACGCCTTGCCGGACCTGAGGCCGGTGCATCTCGTGAGCAGCGTCTTCGCCGCCGAGCGGATGGAGATGGTGATCGAGCCGTTCGGGGATTGAAGGACGGGGGCCGCTCTTCGTCATGGCCGGGCTTGTCCCGACCATCCACGTCTCCACTGATCGAGGGGCGTGTTCAAGATGTGGATGCTCGCCACAAGGGCGAGCATGACGGACTGCAAGACGCTTTGATTTTGCGAGGCAGGCTCCGCCCTTAGCTCGCCCGCCGGCCGATGATCGCGAAGCGCAGCTTGCCCGACAGGAAGTCGATGGCCGAGACGGCGGCGAGGATGAGCAGGATCAGGAAGGAAACCTGCTGCCATTCCAGCGTGCGGATCGTCTCGGCGAGATAGAGGCCGATGCCGCCGGCGCCGACGATGCCAATGATGGTCGAGGATCGCGTGTTCGACTCGATGTAGTAGAGCACCTGGCTCGCGATCACCGGCAGGACCTGCGGCAGCAGGCCGAAGCGGATTTCATGCGCCTTGCCGCCGCCGACCGAGGAGACGCCCTCGACCGGCTTGCGGTCGGCCGCCTCGATTGCTTCCGAATAGAGCTTGCCGAAAGCGCCGAGATCGCTGGTCATGATCGCGAGCATACCGGCGAAGGGGCCGAGGCCCACAACATTGACCCAGATCAGCGCCCAGATCAGGGCGTCGACGCCGCGCACCGTGTCGAGCGAGCGGCGGGCGAGGAAATGCACGACGCGGTTGGCGACGACGTTGCGCGCCGCGATGAAGCCGAGCGGCAGGGCGAGGATGGCGGCGAGCACGGTGCCGAGGAAGGCGATGGCGATGGTCTCGAACAGAGCCTTCACGAAGATGACGGCACGCGCCCAGGAGCCGGGATCTGGCGGCAGCATCAGCACGATGAAGCTGCCGAGGCTGCCAAGCCCGGCAATGATCTTCCAGAGCGAGGTTTCGAGCGTCGTCAGCCCGTAGAGGAAGAAGCCGGCAAGCGCGGCGATGCTGCCGATCGTCGCGAGCTTCGTGCTGAGCGAGCCGCGGATCGCGGCCTCGTGGCGGCGCAGGATGTCGGCGCGCTCGGCCGTCGAGAGGGCGAGGCTCATCGGCCATGCTCCAGGCTGAGAAGGGCGTGGCGCAGCCGCTCGGTGGCGTAGTCGATCAGCATCACCGTGACGATGATCAGCAGCAGGATGGCGCTGACATCGGTAAAGTAGAATTTGCGGATGGCCTCGATCAGGTCCTGCCCGATGCCGCCGGCGCCGACGAAGCCCATGATCGAGGCGCCGCGGACATTGATCTCGAAACGCAGCAGCGTATAGCTCGCGAAATTGGAGAGCACCTGAGGCACGACCGCGAAGCGCACGATCTGCCACCAGCTACCGCCGGCGGCGGTGACGCCGTCGACCGGTTTCAGGTCGATATTCTCGACCACTTCGGAGAAGAGCTTGCCGAGCGCGCCCATGGTGTGGATCGCGATGGCGAGCACGCCCGGCAGTGGGCCGAGGCCGAAGGCGATGACGAAGATCAGCGCGAAGACGATCTCGGGCACGGTGCGGCAGAATTCGAGATAGCGGCGCACCGCGAAGCGCAGCCAGGTGGCGCGGCCGAGATTGGCGGCCGCGGCGAAGCAGAACAGGAAGGCGCCGGCGGCACCGAGGATCGTGCCGACATAGGCGATGAGCACGGTCTGCCAGAGCAGCTTCAGCCAGCCCTTCAGGCCCCAGTACCATTCGGACAGGTCGGCACCGATGCTGGAGAGGCGCAGCGTCGGCAGCGTCTCGTAGATGTATTTCGGGAAACGGTGGATGTTCTCGAAGAACTTGGCGAGATCGACCTCGGCACCGCGCGCCGACAAAAGCACGCAGGCGATGAATACGGCGATGCCGACCAGGGCCTGCCGGCGCTTGGCGGATGAAGCCTGCCGATAGGCCTCGGCACGGGCCCGGATGGCCGGGTCGTTGCTGTCGATCGCGAGGGTCATGGAGTTTGCGTCCGTTGCCGGAGAAGGCGCGGGTGGCGCCGCGGCCGTCATGCTCGCCCTTGTGGCGAGCATCCACGTCTTGAAACCGCATTCGATCAGCAAAGCGGAGACGTGGATGGCCGGGACAAGCCCGACCATGACGGCGAGAGCAGGCGTGCTGCTTACGACGACTTCTTCTTGCGGAGGTCGTCGACGAACTTGTTCAGCTCGATGATCGGGTCGTAGGCCTTGTTGTCGACGGCGACGAGCGGGCCCTGCTTGCCCTCATAGATCTTGTCGAAGGCGGCCTTGTCCTTGGTGGCGAGGTTCAGCACCGCGTCACGGATCTTGGCCTTCAGTTCCTCCGGCAGGTCGGTGAGATAAGCCATCGGCGAGTTCACGATCTGGTCGGACTTGTAGATGATCCGGAAGTCCTCGGCCTTGGCCATGCCCTTGCGGGCCATGCGCTGCAGGTTCGATTCCTGCTCGTCGTTCCACCAGTTGGCGGCCATGTCCACCGTGCCTTGCTGGAGCGCGATGATCGCGTTCTCGTGGCTGCCTGTGTAGACGACCTTCGAGAAGAAGGTTTCCGGCTCGATCTTCATGCCGTTGAGCACGAAGCGCGGAACGTTGTTGCCGGAGGTCGAGTTCGGGTCGACGAGGCCGAGATTCCTGCCCTTGAGGTCCTCGACCTTCTTATAGGGCGAGTCCTTCTTCACGTAGAAGACCGAGTGGTAGCCCTTGGTGCCGTCGAGATTGGTCTCGATGGCGAAGGCATCGACCTTGGCGCCGGTCATGCGGGCGCGGGCGAAGGAGGCCGGGCCGTACATGCCGATATGGATGTTGCCGGCGCGCTGGCCCTCGATGATCGCGGCATAGTCGTTGGCGATGCGCAGCGTCACCTTGGTGCCGAGTTCCTTCGCCAGATAGTTCACGAAGGGGGTGTAGCGCTCGACGACGCCGGAAGCGTTCTCGGAGGGGATGATCGCGAAGACGAGCTCGGGATATTTCGCCTTCCAGTCCTGCGCGAAAGCAGGCGCCGCGGCGAGCGCGAGGCCGGCGACGGCGAGCGAGAGGGTATGACGACGGGTCAGCATCGATGTGCTCCTGGTTGCAGTCGTAAGTGGGGCGGTCTTCTCGCGGCGACAGCCCCAAGGGGCCGGTCCGGCGATCTCTGGAAATCAGGCGATCTTCTGGCGCGCGCGCTTCGCTTCGGAGGCAGCGATGGCGTCGAGCGCGTCCAGCGCCTCGGCGCCGGCATCCTTGGCCTCGATGCCGTAGAGCTCGGCCGCGATCTCGCGGGTCAGGGCCTGGGGCACGTCGTCGAACACGACCTTGCCGGCGGACATGCCGATCAGGCGGTCGCAGTATTTCGCGGCGATATCGAGGTCGTGCAGGTTGCACATCACGGTGATGCCGTCCTCGCGATTGATGCGGAACAGCGCGTCCATGACGACCTGGGTATTGCGCGGGTCGAGCGAGGCGATCGGCTCGTCGGCGAGGATGATGCGCGGTTCCTGAACGAGAGCACGGGCTATGGCGACGCGCTGCTGCTGGCCGCCGGAGAGCGTCTCGGCGCGCTGCGCCAGCAGATGGCCCATGTCGAGGCGCTCGAGCGCAGCGATGGCGCGGATCTTGTCGTCCTCGGAGAAGCTCTTCACCAGCGTCAGGGCCGCCGAGCGGTGGTTCAGCCGGCCGAGCAGGACATTGGTCAGTACGTCGAGGCGCCCGACGAGATTGAACTGCTGGAAGATCATCGCCGTATCGCGGCGCCAGCGACGCAGCGAAGCGCCCTTCAACCCGGTCACGTCCTGCTCCGCGCAGACGATCCGGCCGGTGCTCGGCTCGGTCAGGCGATTCAGCATGCGCAGCAGCGTCGACTTGCCGGCGCCGGAGGGGCCGATGACGCCGACCATCTCTCCCTTCGGAACGGTCAGGGTCACGGAGTCGACCGCGTTCCTGTCGCCAAAGCGCTTGGTCAGGCCTTCGATGCGCAGCATGAATGATTTCTCGGGCACGATACGGGGCATGAGCACGCTCCCCTGGCCAAGGTTGGACGGGCTGGCGTCTCGATCGCGGCGAGGCCTAACGAGCGCGGATGACAGCCGCATGACGGCCCTGGGCTGCCGGATTCATCACGCCGCCAGCCGGTCAACGTTTCGTGAGGTCTCCAGAATGGGCTTGGCGGTTCCGCGGCTTACCGGCAGGATCAGGTGTGGATGTTTGTGTGAGGCGGAGATGCCCGTGGCGGCGGGTCTTTCGACGGCAAGCATCTTGCATTGATGACTATGAGGCCGGATCGAGACGGCATCGGCGCAGAAACCGCTGTTTTTGTGCCGCTGTGGCGCGCCGGCATCTTAGCAACGCCTTTCGTTCCATTTAAGACCAATGGGCGGCAACGGAGCCTCCAGCCTGATGAAGCGGTTCGTTCTTTTCGTTCTCGTCGCCGCCATCGCCGGCGGCGGCTATTATGCCTACCGCAATCAGCGCGCCGGCACTCAGCAGGCCCAGGCGAGCGCGGTCTCGGGGCCGCGCGCCGTGCCGGTCGAAGTTGCATCCATCGAGATCGGCACCGTCAGCGAGGAGGTCGAGGCGCTCGGCACGCTCGCAGCCGATGAATCGGTGGTGATCGCCCCCGAGATCGCGGGCCGCGTCGTCTTCCTCGGCTTCAAGGAAGGCGAGCGCGTCAAGGCCGGGCAGGAACTGGTCAAGCTCGATACAGCGATCCTCGATGCCGAGCTCAAGCAGGCGATGGCCGATCTTGGTCTCGCCCGCGATACCAACGAGCGGCTCAGGGGGCTGGTCTCGCGCGGCTCGGGAACGCAGGTCGCGCTCGAGGAATCGGCGGCGAAGCTCGCCTCCAGCGAGGCCCGCGTCCAGCTCGCCAAGGCCAAGCTCGCGCAGTCGACCATCCTGGCGCCGTTCAACGGCGTCGTCGGCCTGCGCTCGGTCGGCGTCGGCGACTATGTCTCGGTCGGCAAGCAGATGATCACGCTGACCAAGATCGATCCGATCAAGATCGATTTCCGCGTGCCCGAAATCTATCTCAGCCGCCTCAAGACCGGACAACCCGTGCAGATGCGGGTCGACGCCGTGCCGGACCGCAATTTCCAGGGGCATATCTACGCCATCGACCCGGTCGTCGACGTGAACGGCCGGGCGATCCGCCTGCGCGCCAACATCCCCAATGCCGATCTCGCCCTGAAGCCCGGCCTCTTCGCCCGACTCGCCATCACCGTCGACCAGCGCGAGAACGCGATCCTGGTGCCGGAGATGGCCGTGGTGCCCGACGCCGTCGGCAAGATGGTCTATATCGTCGACAAGGGTAAGGCGAAGCGCGTCACCGTCGAGCTGGGCAAACGTCTGCCCGGCAAGGTCGAGATCGTCAGCGGACTGAAGCCCGACATGCAGATCATCACCGCCGGCCAGATGCGGCTGCGCGATGGCGCGACCATCGCGATCAAGGACAAGGTCGTCCAGACGAGCCAGCTCTAGGACCGCCCCATGAGCCTCTTCGAACTCTTCGTCCGCCGGCCCGTTCTCTCGACGGTGCTGAGTCTGCTGGTAATGCTGATCGGCATCGTCTCGTATGGCCGCCTGACCATCCGCGAGTATCCCAATATCGACGAGCCGATCGTCTCGGTCCGAACCGATTATCGCGGCGCCTCGGCCGAGATCATCGAGACGCAGGTCACGCAGATCCTGGAGAACTCGATCGCCGGCATCGAGGGCATCGAGATCCTGTCCTCGACCAGCCGCCAGGAGCGCAGCTTCATCCAGGTGCGCTTCCGCCCGGACGTCGATCCCGACGTTGCGGCCTCCGACGTGCGCGACCGCGTCAGCCGCGTGCGCAGCCGCATGCCGGACGAGATCGACGAGCCGGTCATCGCCAAGGTCGAGGCCGACTCGCAGCCGATCCTCTACCTCTCGCTGACCAGTTCGCGGCACGGACCGCTCGAGCTGACCGACTTCGCCGACCGCTTCATTTCCGACCGCGTCCAGAACGTCACCGGCGTGGCGGAGGTCCGCATCCTCGGCCAACGTCAATATGCGATGCGCATCTGGCTCGATCGCGCTCGGATGTCGGCCTACGACGTCACCGTGCAGCAGGTGGAGGCTGCCGTCCGGGCGCAGAACATCGAAATCCCGTCGGGCCGCATCGAGAGCAACGACCGCGAGTTCACGGTGCTTTCGCAGACCAGCATGACCACGCCGGCTGAGTTCCGCGAGATCGTGGTCAAGGACGCCAGCGGCTTCCCGGTCAAGGTCAAGGACATCGCCAAGGTCGAGCTCGCCGCGCGCGAGGAGCGCAACGCCGCCTGGTTCAAGGGCACGCCCTCGGTCACGATCGGCATCGTCAAGCAGGCGACCGCGAACCCTCTCGACGTCTCGGCCGGTATCGAGGAAGCGCTGCCCGGCATCATCGACGATCTGCCGCAGGGCATGTCGATCGCCAAGTCCTACGACACCTCGGTCTTCATCGATCGCTCGATCAAGGCGGTCTACCAGACGATCCTCGAGGCGATCGTGCTGGTCGTGCTGATCATCTTCGTCTTCCTGCGCTCGGTGCGTGCGACCCTGATCCCGCTGGTGACGATCCCGGTCTCGCTGATCGGCTCCTTCGCGCTGATGTACGCGTTCGGCTTCACCGTGAACACGCTGACGCTGCTCTCGATGGTGCTCGCCATCGGCCTCGTCGTCGACGACGCCATCGTCGTGCTGGAGAACGTGCACCGTCATATCGAGGACGGCATGCAGCCGACCCCGGCAGCGATCCGCGGCATCAACGAGATCGCCTTCGCGGTCGTGGCGATGACGCTGACGCTCGTCGCGGTCTATGCGCCTATGGCCTTCTCGACCGGGCGCACCGGCAAGCTCTTCATCGAGTTCGCACTGACGCTGGCCGGCGCGGTGCTGGTCTCCGGCTTCGTCGCGCTGACGCTGACGCCGATGATGTGCGCCAAGCTGCTGCGGCATCACGAGAAGCACAACTGGCTCTACAACCTGCTGGAAGGCGGGTTCAACGCGCTGTCGCGCGGCTACAAGGCCTCGCTGCGTGCGGCGCTCTCGGTCCGTCCGCTGGTCGTGCTGCTCGCCCTCGGCGTCGCCGGCAGCGGCTACTACTTCTTCACCCATCTGCGGGCGGAGCTGTCGCCGGTCGAGGATCGCGGCACCATCAACGCCATCGGTGTCGCGCCGGAGGGCGCGACGATCTCGTTCACCGCCGCCTATGCCCGGCAGGTCGAGGAGTATTTCAAGAAGATTCCCGAGGTCGACACCTATCTCGTCATCGTCGGTTTCCCCGACGTCACGCGAGCGATCGCCTTTGCCCGGCTCAAGCCCTGGGAAGAACGGCAGCGCAAGCAGCAGAACCTCGTGGCCGAGATCAACCGCGGGCTGTCGCAGATCCCGGGCATCCGCCTGTTCGCGACCAACCCGCCCTCGCTTGGGCAGGGCAACGCCAACAGCAAGCCGGTCGAGTTCGTGCTGCGCTCGTCGGAGCCCTATACGCAGATCAAATCCTATGTCGATCAGCTCATTGCCGAGGTGTCCGGATCGCCTGTGCTGACCAATGTCGAGACCAACCTCATCCTCGACAAGCCGCAGATCAAGGTCTCGATCGACCGGCAGCGCGCCGCCGATCTCGGCGTTAACGTGGACATCATCGGCCGGACCATGGAGACGCTGCTCGGCGGCCGTCAGGTCACGCGCTTCAACATGAACAGCAAGCAATACGACGTCGTGCTGCAGGTCGAGGGCACCGAGCGCAACACGCCGCAGGCGCTGCAGTCGATCTATCTGATGGGGCGCGGCGGCGCCGTTGTGCAGCTTTCAAGCCTGGTCAAGGTCGAGGAAACGGTCGCGCCGAAGGAACTCGTACGCTTCAACCAGTTGCGCTCGGCGACGGTCACGGCAATTCCGGCGCCGGGCTATTCGCTCGGCGACGCGCTCAAGGTGCTGGAGGACGGCGCGGCGCGCGTGCTGCCCAATACCGTGCAGGTCGACTATTCCGGCCAGAGCCGCGAGTTCAAGCAGTCGGGCGCGAGCATCTTCATCGTCTTCCTGCTGGCGCTGGGCTTCATCTATCTCGTGCTGGCGGCGCAGTTCGAGAGCTTCGTCGATCCGGTCGTGATCATGGTCTCGGTGCCGCTCTCGCTGACCGGCGCGCTCGCCGCGCTCTATTTCACGGGCGGGACGATGAACGTGTACAGCCAGATCGGCCTGATCACGCTGGTCGGCCTGATCACCAAGCACGGCATCCTGATCCTGGAATTCACCAACCAGCTCCGCGACGAGGGCCGCGAGATGATCGACGCCCTCGTCGAGGCGGCTGAGCTGCGCCTGCGACCGATCCTGATGACGACAGGCGCCATGGTGCTCGGCGCCGTGCCGCTCGCCATCGCGCATGGCGCCGGAGCGGAGAGCCGCTCGCAGATCGGCTGGGTCATCGTTGGCGGCATGACCTTCGGCACGCTGCTGACGCTCTACGTGGTGCCGGTCGCGTATAGCTACCTCGCCCGCACGGTCCATGGCTCGCGCCACGCTCCGCATGACGAAGCGCATGGGGCGCATCCGGTACCGGCGGAATAGCGACTACCCGCCGTCATCCCGTGCGCGCTGCGGCACGTCAGTGCTGCGGCGCAGACACGGGACCGTCCTCAGGAAAAGGCGCCTTCTCGTCACGCGGTCCCGCATCTGCGCAGCGGCATTCCATGCCGCAGCGCGTGCGGGATGACGCTGTGGGGCGCTATTGCAGCCTGACCGAAACGCTCTCGCTCGCCCCGGTCGCATCGATCACGGATATCCGCATGAAGCCTTTGCCGGGCGGCTGCCATTGCGTCTCGCGGCGGCGCTGCGGCTCGGTCACCGGCGTGCCGTCGACCAGCCAGGTATAGGGCGGCGAGCCGCCGGCCGCCTTGAGATTGAGCCGGCCGGCGCCACCGAGCGCCGAGGCGGCGAGGTCGATGCGTGCGCCGTCCGGCGGGAAGGCGAGCTTGAGGGCAGGCGTCGTCATCGCCGTCACGGTCTTGGGCACGTCCTGCCGGAGATGGCGCAGCGGCGGCGGCAGATGGCCGGTGCTGGCGACGATCGCGTCCGCCGGCTGCGGGAAGGGGCGCGGATCGATGCCGAGCCGGGCGAAGGCGTCGAACAGGATCGGCGCCGCGACCGCGCGCCCGACGAGGCCTGGCACCGCGCCATTGTCGGCGCGACCGACCCAAACGCCGATCGTATGCTTGCGGTCGAAGCCGACGGCCCAGGCGTCGCGATAGCCGTAGGACGTGCCTGTCTTGTAGGCGATGCGGCCGGGCACGGCATTGAGCGGCGGCGGCGCGCCCAGCAAGGTATCGGCGACGTACCAGGCTGCGACGGGATCTACGAGGCGACCTCCCTCACGCGAGCCCTCATCCTGAGGAGCGCTCGCAGAGCGCGTCTCGAAGGATGTTCCAGAGTGCGCTGGAGCATCCTTCGAGACGCCGCTTCGCGGCTCCTCAGGATGAGGGCTGAGGGAAGGGAACATCACCGCCCGGAAGCGCAGCGGCAGCATTTCGCCGCCACGCGCCAGCCCGACATAGGCCCGCGTCAGGTCCTGCAAGGTGATGCCGAGGCCACCGAGCCCGACGGCGAGGCCGGGCGCGCCGCTGTCCCTGGGCAGGGCGATGGCGACGCCGACATCGCGCAGGCGCGAGAGGAAGCGCTGCGGGCCGAGCGCCGAGAGCAGTTCGACGGCGGGCACGTTGAGCGAAAGCTGGAGCGCCTTGCGGGCGCTGACCATGCCCTGGAACGTCATGTCGAAATTCTCGGGAATATAGATGCCGTAGCGCGCCGGCCGGTCCTCCAGCATCGTCTCGGGATGGGCGATGCCGTTATCGAAGGCGAGCGCGTAGATGAAGGGCTTCAGCGCCGAGCCCGGCGAGCGCAGCGCCCGCGTCAGGTCGAGCGCTCCGGCCCTCTCCGCCGCGAAATAATCGACGCCGCCGACCGAGGCTCGGATCTCGCCGGTCTCGTTGTCGACGGCGAGGATCGCGATCGAGACCTGGGGAGGAAGGCCGAGGCTGCGCTCGCGGGCGAGCCCTTCGAGCGCGGCCTGCAGGCGCGCGTCGAGCGAGAGCTTCTGGATGCGCTCGGCCGGGGCTTCAGCCACCGCCTGCTCGGCGATATGAGGGCTGAGGTTCGGGAAGGGGCGGCGCGCGGTCGGGACCGGCTCGTTGCGGGCGGCGGCGACCTCGTCTGATGTGGCCAGGCCCGCCTGCTCGACCCGTTCGAGCACGCGCTCGCGCGCCTTGCGGGCGGCTTCGGCGAAGCGGTCCGGCCGGCGCGTCTCGGGCGATTGCGGGAGGGCGACGAGCAGCGCGGCCTCTGCGGTCGAGAGCCGCTTCGGCTCCTTGCCGAAATAGGCGAGACTGGCCGCGCGCACGCCTTCGAGATTGCCGCCGAAGGGGGCGAGCGTCAGGTAGAGGTCGAGAATGCCGGCCTTGTCGAAGCGTTGCTCCAGCTCGACGGCGCGGACAGCCTGCCGGAGCTTGGCTGCGAGCGTGCGCTCCTCGCGCGGTTCGAGCAGGCGCGCAACCTGCATGGTCAGGGTCGAGCCGCCGGAGACGACGCGGCCGTTCATGAGCATCTGGCCGGCTGCACGCATCATGCCGAGCGGGTCGATGCCGTGATGTTGGTCGAAACGCTTGTCCTCGAAGGCCTTGAGCATGGCGAGATAGCGCGGATCGACATCCTCGCTGGTGACGGGGAGCTTCCAGCGTCCATCGTTGGTCAGGAAGGGGCGCAGCAGCTTGCCCTCGCGGTCAAGCACCACGGTCGAGCGGTCGGAGGCGGCCGCGAGGTCGAGCGGGGGGAGGGAGCGGGCGTAAAGGATGAGGGCGGCACCGGCTGCAAAAAACGAGAGGCCAAGGACGCCGGCAGCGATTCTTAGTTTGCCAAAGCGTGGCCGCCGCTTCCCTTCTCCCCTTGCGGGAGAAGGTGGCTCGGCGAAGCCGAGACGGATGAGGGGTCGCGCGACGATGATCGAAACCTGCGTCTTAAAGGACCGCCAACGATCAAGCGCAGCGCGACCCCTCACCCCAACCCTCTCCCGCAAGGGGAGAGGGGGCTCCGTTGTGATTGATCTTTCATCCTGCGCCATGGCGGCAATGCCTTACCGCGCCGAGGTGATCTCCACCGCGCCGAAGCCGGTGCGACCGAAGCGGTCCGGCCGGTACATGTCCTCGATCACGGCGGCGGGGGAGACATAGCGGCCGGGCGAGACGGCGCGAGCGATATAGGCGACGGTGTAGGAGAGCTTGTCGTTCTTCGAGCCCGAACGCTCGAACGCGGCGACATAGCGGTCGTCGCGCGACTCGGTGTGGACCGGGTAGACCTCCTGCTTCAGCCAGTCGAGCCCCGCGACCGAGGCGCCTTCCGTCAGGTTGGCGTTCTCGATCTCAAGCCCGGCCGGGACCGGATCGACCAGCAGCAGGCGGCCATAGCGCGGCGCCGCTTCCGTCACCGTCAGCGCGACGACATAGCGCTCGTTCTGGCGCAGGCGCGCCGGATCGGCCTTCTCCCCCTTCATCGTGTAGATGACGCGCTCCAGCCCGAAGCCCTGATTGAGCGCAGGCTCCGGCGCGGTGGGGATGCCCGCGACGGTGATGACGGCTTGCGCATTGCCGGCATTCGGATTGGCGATGGTCAGCGGCCTGGCCTCCAGCGCCTCGGCGGAGAGCGTGCGGTAGAGCGCGCCCTTCCGGGGGGCGCCGTCCACCGTCAGCGTCATGCCCTCGGCATCCTTGGCCATGGCCTGCGCCGCCAGCACCATCCACATCTGCTCCTGCGTCGAGGTGTAGTTGTAGCGGGCGCTGCTGCGGGTGGCGTCGAGGATCGAGACGGCGCGGCCGATATCGGCGCGCTCGCCATTGGCCTCGGCGATCAGGGCGAGCACGCCGGCCCCGTCGCGCAGGCGGGAGCCGTAATCGGGCCGCGACAGGCCGTCATCGCTCGCCTGCTGGAGCAGGCCCAGCGCGCTGCCGAAGGCGGCGCGGCCGCGGCCGCGATCGCCCAGCGCCGAGAGCGCCGCGCCGATCTGGGCGCGGGCGAGCGGCGTCGCGAAGTCGCCGAGCTTGTTGTCGGCGAGATAGCGCAGATCGCCCATCACCGGCCGGCCGTTGCGGGCGAGCACATAGAGCGCATAGGCGATGCCGGCGGCCTCTTCCTTGTTGATCTCGCTGGTGTTGACGACCTGATTGCGCAGGCGGTCCAGTGCGAGGTTGAAGGCGATCTGCGGCACGGCGAACTGCTTCTCGCGGGCCCGTGTCAGGAAGTCTGTGACGAAGGCGTCGAGCCAGAGATCGTCGCCGCCGACGCCCCAGAGCCCGAAGGAGCCGTTGCCGCCCTGACGCGCCAGCACGCGCTCGATCGCGTTGACGACCCGCTCGTCGGCCTTGTCGTCGAGCGCGAGTTGCTCCAGCGAGGCGAGCTGGTTGACCGCGAGCAGCGGCAGTGCGCGGGAGACGGTCTGCTCGGTGCAGCCATAGGGATAGCGGTCGAGCGCCTTGAGCAAAGCGGGCACGTCGAGCGAGCCGAAGGGCGATACCGTCACCGAGACTTGGCCGGAATTCGGCACGAGATCGGCCAGCAGGTCGGAGGAGACGGTGATCGCGCCGCCATTGCCGGGAATGGCGCGGACGATGCGGCGCGCGATCGTGGCGGCCGAGGGCTGCACGCGCACGGCAAGGTTCTGCACCGTACTGAGCCCGTTCGGGCCTGAGACGCGCACGTCGAATTCGGCGCGGCCGAGGCCGGCGGCGGTGACGGGGATCGTCATCTGCGTCTTGGCGCCGGCACCCATCTGCATGGTGCGGTGGGTGGCGTCGGCGGCGACCAGAACCGGGCCCTTCACGTCGAGATCGACGGTATAGGCGCCGGCGGGGCCCTCGACATTGTCGACCTGGAGATGGAAGCGCGACTGATCACCAATGGCGAGGAAGCGCGGCAGCGTCGCCTGCGCGACGATCTGGTCGCGGACGATCACGTCGGCGCTGGCCTGGCCGGTGCGGCCGGCCGACCAGGCGACGCCCATGACGCGGACCGAGCCGTTGAAGGCCGGCAGGTCGAAATCGATCTTCGCCGTGCCGTCCGGCCCGACCTTGACCACGCCGGAATAGCGGGCAAGCGGCTCCTGCGTCGGCTTCTCGCCATCCATCTGGGGTGCCGCGTCGCCGCCGGTGCGGATCGCGCCGCGCGTGCCCTGCATGCCGTCGATCAGGAGCCCATAGAGATCGCGCAGGTCATGGCCGAGCTGGCGCTGGCCGAAGAAGAATTGGCTCGGGTCCGGGCTCTCGTAGCGGGTGAGATTGAGGATGCCGATATCGACGGCAGCGAGCGTGACATAAGCCTCCTCGCCGGCCCTTATGCCGGTGACCTTGACCGGCAGCGACAGCGTCGTGAGCGGGCGAACGAGCTTCGGCGCGCCGAGATCGAGCGCCAGCGTGCGCGTCTCCTTGCCGATCTGGAACCAGGACAGGCCGATGGCGCGGCCGGGCAGGCGCTTGGCGGCGGCATCCATGGGCCGGTGCGCGAGCACGACGAGATAGGCGCTGGCGCCCCATTCGGCCTTCACGGGAATGCTGGCCGAGGTGCCGCCCTCGGTGATGTCGACGGTGCGGATATCCGCGACCTTGTCGGTGACGATGGCGAGCGTCGCCTTGCCGGCGAAGCGCGGCGAGAGGCGGACCTGCAGGCTCTCGCCATCGGCGTAGGATGCCTTGTCGAGTGCGACGTCGAGCACATCAGGCGTATCGGCGGTCTTGTCGCTCTCATAGCCGACGCTGAAGGAGACGGAGGTCTCCGCAGCCTCGTTGCCGTCGGAGGTCACGTCGAGGCGGTAATTGCCCCATTCGACGGCTGCGGCGATCTTCGCGCCGGTTGCTTCCGCCACCGCGACCTCGCCATCGGCGACGCGGCGAGTGGTCTTGACGCCCTCATAGTTCCAGCGGCCGTCCTGGAAGAACCACTGATAGTTGCGGCGGACCTTCGACAACACCCATTTCACGCCCGGCCGGGCAAGGCGCTTGCCGTCGCCGGTCGCCATGATGACGTCGAAATTGGCGGTCTGCCCGTTGCCGAGATCGCCGTCCCTGAAAAGCTTCTTCACGCCGATGGCGGCACCCTTCGGCACGATCGGCAGGGTGACGGAGCGCGCGATGGCGCGCCCGCCGGGCTCGCCGACGCGCACGGTCATCTCGACTTCGAGCGGGCGGTTGGTGTCGGGCTGTTGCACGGGGTTGGAGATCGTCGCCTTGCCGGAGGCGTCGGTCGTGGTGCTCTCCTCGAACTCGCTCTGGACCGGCTCGAAAGCCTCGTCGGTGAGGCCGACCTGATAGTCCTTGAAACCGGGGATGGCGCTGGCCTCGGCGGAGCGGATCGTCATCGAGCCGGTGACATCGAGCTCGGAGCCCGGCGCGCCGTAGAGATAGCGGGCGGCGACGTCGAGCTCGGCCGGCTCGCCGGCCTGCAGCAGCGGCGCCTTCGGCGTCAGCGTCAGCTCCAGCCGCTCGGGCACATAGTCCTCGACGAGGAAGGAGGTCTCGCCGATCGCCTGGCCCTTCGGATCGGAATAGGCGAGGACGCGCCAGGTGCCGGTCGCCGAGCCCGAGACGAGCTGGATCGAATGGGCGCGGCCGCCCGCGCCCTGATCCTCGACCTGACGGCGGCGGTACTCGACGCCGTCGGGGCGCTTGACGACGATGGTCAGCGGCAGGCCGGTGACGGCCGCGCCCTTGGCGTCGCGCAGGAGCGTGGTGAGATAGACCGTCTCGCCGGAGCGATAGACGCCGCGCTCGGTATAGAGATAGGCGTCGAGCCCGGCGGGGGCGACACGGCCCTTCACGCCGCGATCGGAAAGGTCGAAGGCGGTCTGCTTCAAGTCGAGGAAACCGTAATCCTCGGCGAGCGAGGCGGTGACGAGGCCGGGCGCATTGCCGCCCTGGCCCTTGCCCAATCCGGCATCGAAACGGGCATAGCCGTTGGCATCAGTCTTCGCCGTGCCGAGCACTTCGTTGTTGCGGGCGATCAGCCGGAGCTCCGCATTGGCGATGGGCCTGGCGTCGGCCAGCGAGCGGGCGAGCACATGCACGCCGTCCGGGCCGGTGAAGGAAGTCAGGCCGAGATCGGAGACGACGAACCACTGCGTCGCCCGCGTCGAACCGTCATCATAGGAATCGCCGTCGTCGCTGGGCGCGGCCGCGGCGGGTCCGCCCGAGGGCTTGGCGAACATCACATAGACGCCGGGCTTCAGGCTGCCGACGGCTTCTGTCACCGGGAAGGCGGTGATCACGTCCTGGTTCAGCTCGGACTTCACGTCCATCGTGCCGGTCCAGACGGTCTGGCCCTTGTCGCTGGAGATCTGCCGGGCGGAATAGGAGCCGATCTGGCTGAGGAAATCCTCGGAATGGACGGAGTTGATCAGGTTGCGATCGCCGATCCGCATGACTTCTAGATCGAGCTTGCCGGAATTGACCGAGACGACCGGGATGCCCTGCTGGCCGGTGCGCGGCAGCACGTAGTTCTTGCCGGTGAAGCGCACCGAAGGCGTGCGGTCGCGGACATAGATCTCGTAATCGGCCGATTTCAGCAGGGTCTCGTCGGGAATGGCCGAGGGCACGCCCTGGCGGATGACGATGGCATAGCGCTCGCCGTGCTTGAGGCCGTCGACGCATATCTGGCGATCCTCGGCGCTGACGGCGAAATCGCCCTTTCCTCCGGAGATCGCGACATAAGGCGCGAAATCGACCCGTCCGCGGGCCAGGGCTTCCGAGAATTCGAAGCAGGCGCGCGGGGAGGCGGCGTCGGAATCGGTCTTGTTGGAGAGCAGGCGGAAGCCGCGCTTCTCGCGCAGGCTCTCATAGGAGCTTTGCAGGGCTGCATTGGCGGCGAGGTCGAGGCTGAGCCGATAGGTGGTCAGCGCCGGGCGCCACAATTCGTTCTTCTCGAAGGTGCGGGCGAGTACGCCGAGCGAAGCCGCCTCGTCATTGCGGCTGGTCGAGCGCTGATAGGCGAGATAGGCGGCGGCGACCGCGCGCTCGCGCAGTTCCCAGCGCTCGCGATAATCGCGCGGCTCGATCGCGTTGGCGGCACGCGCCATCAGGCGCCAGCCGGCGGCGTTAGTGGAATCGGCGACGATCGCAGCATTGGCCTGGGGCAGGGCGGAGCGGGCATCGCCGCGGCCGAGCGCGATCTCGCCGGCCCGGATAGCGTCCGCCGCCGAGCGGTTGCCGACGGCGACCTCGCGCTTCAGGCGTTCTTCCAGTCGCTGCCCGTCGGCCAGCAGGTCATTGCGGATATAGGCTTTCTGGGCGAAGGCGGGGGCTGCCGCCAGCGTGAGCGAGAGGGCGAGCGCGAGACGGGAAAGCAGGGTCATCGTCGATCCTCTTCGTCGATCGGCCAGCCTGGTATCAGCGGGCATGGCTTCAGGCCGATGACGGCGTGAGACGGAAGCCGTCAGGCTACCACCGCGCCGCGCGCGTTCAAGTCATGTGAATGCAGGTCGTGTCGGGTTTCGTGCCGATCTACCCATCCCGATCCTCACGCGCGGGTCATCCCGGCTCTTCGCGCCGCTGCGCCCGGGATGACCCGCGCGCGAATGTCATCTGCCGGTTGCGGCGCGGCGCGTTCTGACGCTCAATGCAGCCGCTTCGCCCGCCTTCGAGGACGAGACCCATGCCGCGTGCCACTCTCCCAATCCAGCGAATCACCTGGCTCCGCAGCGTTGCATTCACGCTCGCGCTGCTGGCGCCGGCGTTCGCGTCCGCACAGGCGCAGCGCCCCAACCCGCAGATGGCCGCGGCGCAAGCCGGCTTCGAGGCTCTGCCCGAGGCCGAGCGCAAGGCGATCCAGAACGACCTGATCTGGGCCGGCCAGTTCAACGGCGCGGTGTCCGGCAGCTATGGCCCGCTCACCTTCCGCGCCATCAATGCCTTCAAGGGCAGGGGCGGCACGGCGGACGGCCTGCTTGCGCCGGCGGAACGGGCAGCCCTCGCGAGGGTGGCGCAGGCGGCGCGCGATACGGCCGGGTTCAAGGTCATCGCCGACGACAAGACCGGGGTGCAGATCGGCATTCCCATGAAATTCCTGCCAAAGCGCGACGTGACCTCATCCGGCGGCAGCCGCTGGCAGAGCGCCGACGAGAAGGTGACGCTCGATACCTCCGCGTCGCCGCCCGGCGAGGATCTGGCGGCACTGTTCGAGAAGGCGATCGCGGTCAACCCGCACAGTCCGCGCAAGATCACCTACAAGCTGCTGCGGCCGGATTTCTTCGTCGTCACGGGCGAGACGCCGGGCGGACGGTTCTACCGCCGGCTGTCGGCCGGACCGCAGGGCTTGCGCGGGTTCTCGATCGGCTACGACAAGGCGCTGGCGTCGACCGTGGACAAGCTGGTCATCGCGATCGCGGCGAGCTTCGAGCCCTTCCCGACCGGGGCGGTTCCGGCCCAGCCTGCGGCGGTCGCAGGCACGTCTCCGGGACTGTCGTCGCTTCTGGCGCCGGCCGCACGCAGCAACGAACGTTACGGCGTGGCGCTGGCGCTGACCGAGCGGGTGTCCCTGAGCGCTTCGGCGGCAGTCGATGGCTGCCGCAGCTTGCGTGTCGGGAACCGCAACGCGAAGCTGCGCCTGAAGGACGACGCGAGCGGGCTCGTGCTGCTCGACCTGGACGGGACGGGCGCGGCGAAACCGCCGGGCCTGCGCAGCGCGGCGACGGGCGCATCCGAAGCTCTGGTGCTGGTCGCCTACGGCAACGATGCCGGCAAGCGGACAGCCGTCGCACTGCCCGGCCAGGGCGTGCAGGCCGGCGGCAAGCCGGCGCTCAACGCGCCGCTCCAGCCGGGCCAGGCGGGTGCGCCGGCTTTCGACCGGCAGGGGCGGCTCGTCGGCATCGTCACCGACAATCCTTCCGACAAGATCCTGATCGCCGGCATCGCGCCGCAACGCAGCTACGCCTTTGCCGACGCCGCTTCAATCCAGTCATTGCTGGGCCGAGCCGGCGTCACGCTGCCGGCTGCTGCCGCTGGGGCAGAGCTCAGCACAGGCGCGGTGGTCGAGCGTGTTTCCGGTGCGGTCCAGCCCATCACCTGCGGACTGTAGCCTCGACCGAAATGAGAGGTTGTCACTGGCCGCGCGATCGGCTCAGATGACGCCCGTCGGATCAAGGGAGCCCCGTCGCGAACGAGGAGCGCCCGCACACTAAATCGATTTAGCGGAGGAGCTTGAAATCATGAGCAATACGATCGACAGGCGCGGCCTGATCAAGGGCGCGGCCGCGGCGGGCGCCGCCGGCCTCATCGCCGCTCCGGCGATTGCCCAGGCCAAGTGGCCGGCCCGTCCCATCACGCTGGTCTGCCCCTGGGGCGCCGGCGGCGGCACCGATGCGACGGCGCGAATCGTCGCGGCAATGCTGGAGAAGAGCCTTGGCCAGCCCGTCAACGTGGTGAACCGTACCGGCGGATCGGGCGTGGTCGGCCATTCGGCGATCGCGACCGCGGCGCCCGATGGCTACACGATCGGCATGATCACGGTCGAGATCACCATGATGCATCATCAGGGGCTGACGGAATTGTCGCCGACCAGCTACACTCCGCTCGCCCTGATGAACGAGGATCCGCCGGGCGTCCAGGTCGGCGCGTCGAGCCCTTACAAGGACATCAAGGCGCTGGCCGAGGCGATCAAGGCGGCTCCTCCCGGCAAGTTCAAGGCCTCGGGCACCGGCCAGGGCGGCATCTGGCATCTCGCGCTGATCGGCTGGCTGATGTCGATGGGGCTGAAGCCGGACCATGTCGCCTGGGCTCCGTCGAACGGTGCAGCGCCGGCGATGCAGGATCTCGCCGCCGGTGGCATCGACATCGTCACCTGCTCCGTCCCGGAGGCCCGCGCCATGCTCGATGCCGGCAAGGCACGCTCGCTGGCGATCATGGCGAAGGCCCGCAATCCGCAGTTCAAGGATGTGCCGACGCTGAACGAGACATTGGGCGTGAACTACTCGGTCGGCGCCTGGCGCGGCATCGCCGGGCCAAAGGGGCTGCCGGACGCCGTGCAGAAGACGCTCATCGCCGAGCTCAAGAAAGCCTACGATTCCAAGGAATTCCAGGATTTCATGAATTCGCGTGGCTTCGGAATGACCTTCGCCGACCAGGCCGGCTTCACCAAGTTCATGGCCGATGGCGACAAGGCCATGGGCACGGCCATGACCGCCGCGGGCCTCGCCAAGAAGGCGGGCTGAGGCAGACAGCCGATGCACGACGGGCGGCAGCTCCGCCCGTCGTCGCGTCCGTGAGGTCCGTGTTCCGCCTGGCGGCAAGGCCGCCCCGACAAGGTCGATCCGATGCGCTTCAACGACACTATCGTCGGCGCCACGTTCATCGTGCTGGCCGCGATCATGATCGCTCTGACGTTCTCATTCCCGGCCTTCCCGGGGCAAAACTACGGTCCCAGCCTGTTCCCGCGCATCCTCGGCACGGGGATCATCCTGTGCTCGCTGCTGCTGATCCTGCGCGAGCGGCGCCTGGCCACGCCCGTGCCGTGGCTGGTCCTGGCGGACTGGGTCCGGCAGCCGCGCAACATCGCCTCCTTCGGTCTGATGCTGGCGGCGATGCTGTTCTATCTTCTCGCCTCCGACGCGCTCGGCTTCATTCCCTGCGCCTTCCTGATCCAGATCGTGCTGTTCCTCTGGTTCGGCGTCCGCCCGGTGACGGCCGTCGTCGTCGCGGTGGCGATGACCGCGCTCGTCCACTGGTTCTTCAGCAGCATGATGCTCGTGCCCCTGCCGCGCGGCATCCTCGACAGCGTGCTCTGAGGAGACGGTCATGCACGCGATTTCGACCGCTTTCGGCCTCGTCTTCGACATCCAGGTCCTGGGCGTCATCGTCGCCTCCGCGATGTTCGGGATGTTCGTCGGCGCCATGCCGGGCCTGACCGCGACGATGGCGACGGCGCTGCTGGTTCCCGTCACCTTCTTCATGGCGCCGGTGCCCGCGCTCGGCGCGATCGTGACGGCCACGGCGATGGCGATCTTCGCCGGCGACATCCCCGCCGCGATGCTGCGCATGCCCGGGACGCCGGCCTCGGCCGCCTATGCGGACGAGAGCTACGAGATGACCAAGAAGGGCCAGCTCGACCTGTGCATGGGTGTGAACCTGGTCTTCTCGGTGCTCGGTGGCATCTTCGGCGTGATCGTCCTGATCCTGCTCGCGCCGATCCTCGCCGAGGTGGCGATCAATTTCTCGTCCTTCGAGTATTTCTGGCTGGCATGCCTGGGCCTGACCTGCGCGGTCTTCATCGGCACGGGCGATCCTGTGAAGGGGCTCCTGTCGCTTTTCGTCGGGCTCGCGATCGGCTGTATCGGCATCGACCCCGCCGCCGGGCAGCCGCGCTTCACCTTCGGCAATATCGACCTGCTCTCCGGCATCAATTTCATCCCGACGCTGATCGGCATGTTCGCCGTGTCCGAGCTGCTGCGCGGCGCCGTCTCGATGAAGGGCAGCGCGACGATGGTTCAGCAGCAGGTCGGCAACATGCTGGCCGGTGTCGGCGCGGTCTGGCGGAAATACTGGAAGAACTTCTTCCGTGGCTCGATCCTCGGCACCGTGATCGGCGCCCTGCCCGGCGCCGGGGCGGATATCGCGGCCTGGGTCTCCTATGCCCTGTCGAAGAAGCTGTCGAAGGAGCCGGAGAAATACGGGACGGGCCATATCGAAGGCATCGTCGATTCGACCTCCGCCAACAATTCCGCGCTCGGCGGGGCGTGGATTCCGGCGCTCGTCTTCGGGATCCCCGGCGACTCGATCACCGCCATCGTCATCGGCGTGCTCTACATGAAGGGGATGAACCCGGGCCCCAGCGTGTTCCTGCAGACGCCGGAGCTGATCTATGCCGTCTTCATCATCTTCATTCTCGCCAATATCCTGATGTTCCCGCTCGGCTGGGTGGCGATCAAGTCGGCGAAGCAGATCCTGCGGGTGCCGCGCAACATCCTGCTGCCGGTCATCCTGATCTTCTGCATGGTCGGCTCCTTCGCCATGACCAATTCGCTCTACGGCGTCGTGCTCATGGTGGTGATGGGCATTTTCGGCTGGCTGCTGGAGGAGCATGGCGTGCCGGTGGCGCCGCTGATCCTCGGCCTCGTCCTCGGCGAGATGCTCGAGCAGAACTTCATGACATCGATGATCAAGTCGGACGGATCGTTCCTGGTCTTCTTCGAGCGGCCGATCGCCGGCGTACTCGGGGTCAGCACGCTGGTGATCTGGGGCTTCATGATCTGGCGGATGCTGCCCCTCGGGCGGCGCGGCAG
This sequence comes from Bosea sp. ANAM02, assembly GCF_011764485.1. Classification (NCBI taxonomy): domain Bacteria; kingdom Pseudomonadati; phylum Pseudomonadota; class Alphaproteobacteria; order Hyphomicrobiales; family Alloboseaceae; genus Allobosea; species Allobosea sp. ANAM02. The sequence goes on from NZ_AP022848.1 coordinate 899,472, forward strand.
CGCCGTCCCGGCGGGAGAAACGGCGCCGCCCTGAAGGGCGCGCCGGCTTCTTATTTCTTCAGGAAGGCCATGAAGGCGGCCATGGCTTCCGGCGATTTCAGGCGCTCGCCGAAATGGCGGGCTTCGGTCGCGATGGTCTCGGCCACGGCCTGCGCCGCGCCGCGCTTCAGCAGCATCTTGGTCAGGGCGAGCGATTCCGGCGGCAGCGCGGCCAGCGCCTTGGCCTTGGCGAGCCCGGCCTCCAGTGCCGTGCCGTCCTCGGTGACGGCGTTGACGATGCCGGCTGCGGCTGCGGTCTCGGAATCGAAGGCCTCGCCCAGCATCAGCAGTTCGGCCGCTTTCTTCGAGCCGGCGACCAGCGGCAAGAGATAGCTCGATCCGCCCTCGGGGCAGAGGCCCAGCGTCGCGAAGGGCAGGCGGAAGGTTGCCGAGCGGGCGGCGAAGGCGAGGTCGCAGTGCAGCAGCATCGTCGTGCCGATGCCGACGGCGAAGCCCTCGACCGCCGCGACGATCGGCTTCTTCGCCGTCGAGATCGCCTCCAGGAAATCGATGGCGACGCGCGGGCCTTCGCCCGCCGCGGCGGCCATGGCGAAATCCTTGATGTCGTTGCCGCTGGTGAAGGTGCCGCCGGCGCCGGTCAGCAGGATCGCGCGGACGGAGGCATCGGCCTCGGCGGCTGCGATCGCGGCGATCAGCCCGGCATAGCTCGCGCGGTCGAGCGCATTCTTGCGGTCGGGCCGGTTCATGGTGACCTGCACCACGCCGGCCGCGACGGTTTCGCTCAGCACTTCGCTCATCGGTCCGCTCCCTGATTGCCGAGCCGGGATCGCATGGGCCTTTGCCGGGGGTCAAGCGAGGCCGGATGCGCCTTTCGTCGCCGCCCGGCGCTTGACATCACGCGGGCGCGATCCTCCCCTGCGCGGCGAGACGCCTTCGCTGCCTTCGCGTGCGGGTCGAGGCGCGCGGGACAGGGATTGCGGAGACGTCGATGACGAAGGTTCAGCTTGAGGTTCGCGGCAAGGTCGCGATCGCCACTATCGACAACCCGCCGGTGAATGCGCTCGGCGCCGCGGTGCGCGCAGGGCTGGCGAGCGCCATCGAGCACGCCAATGCCGATGCTGCCGTCACCGCGATCGTCATCGCTTCCGCCGGCAAGGCCTTCATTGCCGGCGCCGATATCAGTGAGTTCGGCAAGCCGCCGGCCCCGCCGAGCCTGCCGGATGTGCTCGACGCGATCGAGGCCTCGGCGAAGCCGGTCGTCGCGGCAATCCAGGGCGTGGCGCTGGGCGGCGGGCTGGAAGTCGCGCTCGCGTGTCATGGCCGCGTCGCGCTGCCGGCTGCGAAACTCGGCCTGCCCGAGATCAAGCTCGGGCTCATTCCCGGTGCCGGCGGCACGCAGCGCCTGCCGCGCCTGATCGGGGCGGCCAAGGCCTTCCCGATGATGCTTTCGGGCGAGCCGATCTCGGCCGGCAAGGCGCTCGAATACGGGCTGCTCGACGAGGTCGTTTCCAGCGATCTCGTCGCGGCTGCCAGCCGTCTGGCCGAGGCGCTGGCGGCGGAGGGGCGCCGCCCGGTGACGAGCGCCGCCACCGGCGAACTGACCGAGACCGACCGGGGCGCGTTCGAGGCTCTGGCCAAGGATGCGGTGAAGAAGGCCGAGGGCATGCCGAACGTGCCGGCCTTGGTCGAGGCCGTGCGCGCGAGCTTCACCCTGCCTTTCGCAGAAGGCGTAGCGGTGGAGCGCAGGCTCTTCCTGTCGCTGCTCGTCGACGAGCGTTCGAAGGCGCTGCGCCATGTCTTCTTCGCCGAGCGCGAGGTCGCGAAGGTGCCGGGCATCGGGCCTGAAGTGAAACCGCGCGAGATCGCCAGCGCCGCCGTGATCGGCGCCGGCACGATGGGCGGCGGCATCGCCATGTGCTTCGCCAATGCCGGTATCCCGGTAACGCTGATCGAGACGGCCCAGGCTGCGCTCGACAATGGCGTCAACCGCATCGGCGCGATCTACGACATCTCGGTATCGCGGGGATCGCTGACGCCGGAGGCGAAGGCCGGACGCATGAAGCTGATCAAGCCGGCGGTCGGTCTCGCGGCTGCGGCCGGCGCCGATATCGTCGTCGAGGCCGCCTTCGAGGAGATGGGCGTCAAGCAGCAGATCTTCGGCGAGCTCGACAAGGTGGCGAAGCCCGGCGCGATCCTTGCCAGCAACACCTCCTATCTCGACGTGCCCACGATCGCGGCGGCGACGAAGCGCCCGCAGGACGTGATCGGCATGCATTTCTTCAGCCCGGCCAATGTCATGAAACTGCTGGAGATCGTTCGGCCGAAGGGTTCGGCGGACGATGCGATCGCGACGGCCGTCGCGCTGGGGCGCAAGCTCGGCAAGGTGCCGGTCGTCGTCGGCAACGGCTTCGGCTTCGTCGGCAACCGCATGCTGGAGCAGCGCACCCGCGCCGCCGAGCGCCTGCTCGTCGCGGGCGCCCTGCCGCATGAGGTCGATGCCGCGCTGGTCGGCTTCGGCTTCAAGATGGGTCCCTTCGCCATGGCCGATCTCGCCGGCAACGATATCGGCTGGCGCTCGCGCAAGGCGCGCGGCCTCAAGGCCGCCGTGGCCGATGCGATCTGCGAGGCCGGCTGGTTCGGCCAGAAGACGGGGCGCGGCTATTACATCTATCCGCAAGGCGCGCGCGCCGGGCAGCGCTGCCCCGAGGTCGAGGCGCTGATCGCTCGCATCTCGGCCGAGCAGGGCGTGACGCGGCGTGCCTTCACGCCGGAGGAGATACTGGCCCGCCTGCTCGACCCGATGGTGAACGAGGGCGCGCGCATCCTGGAGGAGGGCATCGCGGCGCGGCCGGGCGACATCGATATCGTCTGGATCAACGGCTATAACTGGCCGGCCTGGCGCGGCGGGCCGATGTTCTGGGCCGACAGCGTCGGGCTCGACGTCATCGTGAAGCGGCTGGAGGCACAGGCCGCCGAGATCGGTGACAAAGCGCTGGAGCCGGCGCCGCTGCTCCGGCGCCTCGCGGCCGAGGGCAAGGGGTTCGTCAGCCTGAAGGGGTGATGCGGTAGGTTCGTCATGCTCGGGCTCGACCCGAGCATCTCTTGCCGGAAGTGGTACTGGCGCCTTTCTCAGCCTGAGATTCTCGGGTCTGCGCTTCGCTTCGCCCGGGAATGACGGCAGGCGAAAGCCGCTCTATCCTCGCCCGATCCGATAACCTTCCGAGGAGAGCCGCTTGGCTTCGGGGCTGTTTGCGCTGCTGGACGACGTCGCCGGCATCGCCAAGATCGCGGCGTCCTCCGTCGACGATGTCGTCGCGCAGGCCGGCAAGGCCGGGGCCAAGGCTGCGGGCGTTGTCATCGACGATGCCGCGGTGACGCCGCGCTATGCCGTGGGCTTCGCGGCGGCGCGCGAATTGCCGATCATCTGGCGGATCGCGCTGGGCTCGCTGCGCAACAAGCTGCTCATTCTGCTGCCGGGCGCGCTCGTGCTGGCGCTGGTCGCGCCCTGGGCGATCACCCCGCTCCTGATGGCAGGCGGCGTCTTCCTCTGTTTCGAGGGTGCCGAGAAGCTCCTGGAGCTGGTTGTGCCGCATGGCGCTCATGGCGAGGGCAAGGCCGGCGAGGCGATCGGCGATCCGGCGGCGCTCGAACAGCAGAAGATCGCCGGCGCGGTGAAGACCGATTTCATCCTCTCGGCCGAGATCATGGCGATCACGCTGGCCGGCGTCGCCGACCAGTCGTTCTGGATGAAGGCGGTGGTTCTTGCGATCGTCGGTATCGGCATCACCGTCGCGGTCTACGGCGTCGTCGCGCTGATCGTGAAGGCGGACGATGCCGGCATGGCGCTCGCCGCCAACCAGCGGCCGGCGACGAGCCTGCTCGGCTTGCGGCGGCTGGAGGCGGGCGAGGCGGGAGCGCTGGACCGTGCCCTGTCCTGGCTGACGCAGCCCCTCGGACGCGGTCTCGTCGTCGCGATGCCGCATTTCCTAAGCCTGCTCGGTGTGGTCGGCACGGCCGCGATGCTCTGGGTCGGCGGCGGCATCATCATCCACGGACTGGAAGAATACGGCCTCAGCGGCCTCGGCCATGGCGTCCACGATCTCGCGGTCGCGGCAGGGCGAGCCTTGCCGGCAGCGCTGGCCGGTGCCGGCCAATGGCTCGCCGGGGCTGCGCTCGCAGCCGTGTTCGGCGTGATCGTCGGCGGCCTCGCCATCGTCGCGATGCACTGGCTGGTCGGGCCGGCGGTGAGGCTCTTCCGGAAGAGTGTCGGCAAGCCCCTGCCCGATGGCGGGCATGGTTCATAACGCGTCATGCTCGCCCTTGTGGCGAGCATCGACGTCTTGAACTCGGTTCTCGATAAGGGAAGACGTGGATGGTCGGGACAAGCCCGACCATGACGACGGGCTAGGCCAGCCAGGTCGTGAAGCCCTCGACGGGCTCGCGCTCGGGCACGAGGCGGTTGGCCGGGGCGTCGGGATCGGCCTTGCCGATGGCGATGCCGCAGACTACGACCTCGTCCTCGGGGATCGCGAGTTCGCGCCGCACGATCGGGTGGAACTGCGCGAAGATCGCCTGCGGGCAGGAATCGAGCCCATGGCCTTGCGCGGCGATCAGCAGGGTCTGGATGAACATGCCGAGATCGAGCCAGGAGCCGATCTCCAGATCGCGGTCGATGGTCAGCATCAGCGCGACCGGTGCGTCGAAGAAGCGCAGGTTCGCGGCGGTCTGGCGCTTCATGCCCTCGGTGTCGCCCCTGACGACGCCGAGCAGGCTGTAGAGGTCCCAGCCCACCTTGCGGCGGCGCGCCAGATAAGGCTCGCGGAACTGCGCGGGGTAATAGCGGTATTCCTCGACGCCGGGGCGCCCGCCGGCATCGAGCGCAGCGAGCAGCGCCGTCTCCAGCCGCGCCCGCGACTGAGGACCGATCACCCGGAGCTTCCAGGGCTGCATATTGGTGCCGGAAGGGGCCTGCGCGGCGAGATCGATCAAGCGGCGGACGAGGGCGGGCTCGACCGGATCGGGCAGGAAGGCGCGGATGGCGCGACGCGTGCGGATGGCGCGTTCGATGTCTTGGTCAGGCGTCATCTCGTCGATCATGCTCCGCGCCTCCATGCTCCGTCATGGCCGATGAGTCTGGCAGAGCCGACGGCACGACGCCATAGCTCAGGCCGGCAAGATGCGCCCGCGATTGAGGATGTTGCCGGGGTCGAGCGTGCGCTTCAGCGTCGCCATCAGCGCGAGCTCGGCTTCCGAGCGGCTCATGCCGAGATAGGGCCGCTTCAGCACGCCGACGCCGTGCTCGGCCGAGATGCTGCCCTGCTTCTCGCGGACCAGCTCGTAGACGATCTCGGCGAAGCCGGAGAGATCGCCCGTCTCGTCGTGGAGCGAGAGATGCAGGTTGCTGTCGGCGAGATGGCCGAAGACGATCGGGAAAGCCGTGGCACTGCGCGCCTTGACCCGCTGGCGCAGCAGCGCGACCGCGTCCGCCATAGTACCAAGGGGAATGCTGACATCGAAATGAACGCCGGGCGACAGGTCGCGATAGAACTCGTAATTCGCCTCGCGATAGGCCCAGAAGCGCTGCCGGTCGCGGCCGGATTGCGCGATCAGGGCATCGTCCAGCAGGCCTTCCTCCGCCAGCTCGGCGAGGGCTTCGGCGAAGATTTCCTCGCCCGTTCTGCCCGGCCCCATCGCGGCCTCGATGACGAGTACGACTTCCGGTTGCTCGGCAAAGGGAGCGGGCAGGCCGCCCTGTTCGGTCGCGGCCTTCATGTATTCCGACCACATCGCCTCGAAGGCGAGCAGGCCGCCGCCGAGCCTGCCTTCGAGACGGTTGAGCGCCGCGAGCGCCTGGGCGACGCTGCCGGCGGCGCAGAGCGCGGTCTGCGTGCCGGTCACCGCCGGCTGCAGGGCGAGCAGCACGCGGGTGACGACGCCGAGCGTGCCCTCGCTGCCGATGAAGAGCTGTGTCCAGTCATAACCGGCATTGTTCTTCACCACCTTCCTGAGATGGCTGACGATGCGGCCGTCGGCCATCACCGCTTCGAGGCCGAGCACGTTGCGGCGGGTCATGCCGTAGCGCAGCACCTGCACGCCGCCGGCATTGGTCGCGACATTGCCGCCGATGGTGCAGGTCCCGCGCGCGCCGAGGTCGACGCCATAGAGGAAGCCGGCGGCCGCAGCCTTCTCCTGCACGACGGCGAGCGGCGTGCCGGCGAGCACGGTCATGGTCCGCGTCACCGGGTCGATCTCATCGACGCCGGTCATCTTCTCGAGCGAGAGCGCGATCTCGCCGGCCTGCGGCGCCGCGCCGCCGGCGAGGCCGGTCATGCCGCCCTGGACGACGACGGGGAGAGCATGCCGCGAGCAGATCGCCAGCACCGCGGCGACCTCCCGGGTCGTCCTGGGCATGACGAGGAGGGCCGGCAGGCCCTCCTCGGTCTTGGAAGCGTCCTTGCGGTTGCGGGCTGGGATCGCCTCGCCGCTGCGCAGGCCGCTGGAGCCGACCACCTCCGCCAGCGCCGCGAGCGCGTCGTCGGGAATGGTCATGGCAGGCTCCGTCGGCTCGTCAGTCGGCTTTGCGCGCCGCGAGGAAGGCGGCGTGTTCCCGAACCAGATCGCCGGCGAGCGCCTTGGCGATCAGGGCGCGGGTGTTGGGCAGGCCATAGATCGCCGCGAAGGAGCCGAAGCGCGGGCCCTGATCCTCGCCGAACATCACCTGGTAGATCGCCTTCCACCAGTCGCCGGACACGCCCGGCCGCTCCGGCGTCGCGTTCTTGGCGGTGAGGTTCTGGTAGCGCGGGATGGCGCGGGCGACGTCGAGCGCCGTATCCTGGACCATCTCGGGCGTCGGATCGGCCGGCAGGGCGGCGAGCGCGGCGTCGAGCTTGGCGAAGGCGTCGCGCTCGACCTCGTCGGCCAAGCGGTAACTCTTCGCCGGCTTCACGAAATCGCGGAAATAGGCGATCGCGTAGCCGACCAGCGCATCGAGGCGCGGATGGGTTTCCGGCGACATGCCCGGCGCATAGCGCTGAAGGAAGCCCCAGAGCACGGCCTTGTCCTCGGAATTCGCGACGGCGACGAGGTTCATCAGCAGGCCGAAGGTGACCTGCGTCCTGACCGCGTTGTCGCCCTCGCCCGAGGCGATGACCTCCGGCGCCGGGGGATTGCCGGCATGGATATGCCAGACCGGGTTGCCGAGCCGGTTCTTCCAGTCCTGCTTCTCGTAGCCGCCGAGGAACTGGAGATATTCGTCGATGGCGCGCGGGATTACGTCGAAATGCAGTTTCTTGGCCTCGCGCGGGCGCTGGAACATGTAGAGCGCCAGGCTCTCCGGCGGGCCATAGGTCAGCCAGTCCTCGATCGTCAGGCCGTTGCCCTTCGACTTCGAGATCTTCTGGCCCTGCTCGTCAAGGAAGAGCTCGTAGTTGAAGCCCTCCGGCGGGGTGCCGTCGAGCGCGCGCGCGATCTGCGAGGAGACCTTGACCGAGTCGATCAGGTCCTTGCCGGCCATCTCGTAGTCGACGCCGAGCGCGACCCAGCGCATTGCCCAGTCCGGCTTCCACTGCAGCTTCACATGGCCGCCGGTGACCGGCGAGACGAAGCGCTCCTTCGTGTCCGGATCGGTCCAGGCGATGGTGCCGGCCTCGACATCGACCTCGTCGATCGGCACCTGCATGACGACGCGTGTCTTCGGGTGGATCGGCAGGAAGGGCGAATAGGTCGCGGCCCGCTCCTCGCGCAGCGTCGGCAGCATGATCTTCATCATGGCGTCGTAGCGCGCGAGCATCTTGAGCAGCGTCGCGTCGAACTCGCCGGCGCGATACGAGTCGGTCGAGGACTTGAACTCGTAATCGAAGCCGAAGCTGTCGAGGAAGGCGCAGAGCCGCGCATTGTTGTGGCGGCCGAACGAGTCATGCGTGCCGAACGGGTCCGGCACCTCGGTCAGCGGCTTGCCGAGATTGGCGGCGAGCAGCTCCTTGTTCGGCACGTTGTCCGGCACCTTGCGCAGGCCGTCCATGTCGTCGGAAAAGGCGACGAGCCGGGTCGGGATCGTGTTGCCGGTCAGCACCTGGAAGGCATGGCGAACCATCGAGGTGCGCGCGACCTCGCCGAAGGTGCCGATATGCGGCAGGCCCGAGGGGCCGTAGCCGGTTTCGAAGATCACCGATTTCTTAGCCGTTTTCTCGATGCGGGCCACGAGCTTGCGCGCCTCCTCGAACGGCCAGGCGGCCGAACGCTGGGCGGCGTCAACGAGGGCTGCGTCGAAGGCGGGCATTTGGGCGGGTATCCTCTCCGCGTCTGGTGGGCGACGAATTTGCAGTGCGCAAATTGTTGTTTGCGGGCTTTCGCAGATTGCGAAGGGCCCCGTCAATGCGCGCGTGCTGGCAGGCTCGTCATGCTCGGGCTCGGCTCGAGCATCTCGGGCCGGAAAAGGTGCGTTGATGGTGCCCTGCCCTGTAAGAGATTCTCGGGTCTCAGCTTCGCTTCGCCCGAGAATGACGGCTGGCTGAAGCGCTTGCCCGGTATTCGTTTTCGATGGTTGCCGTGTCTGCCCTGCGGGATAGTCTGGACTCTTTCGTATCTGCCCACGCCTTGAAAGGATGCCGCCTTGGACCGCGACCTGCTCGACAAGCTGACCGCCTGGCGACGACATCTCCACGCCCATCCGGAACTCGGGCGCCACGAGAAGCTGACCAGCGCCTTCGTGCAGGAGAAGCTGACCGAGCTCGGCGTGCCCTTCGTCGCCAATGTCGGCGGTCACGGCGTGGTCGCGACGCTGACGCGCGGCTCCTCCGAGCGCACCGTCGGCCTGCGCGCCGACATGGACGCGCTGCCGATCCAGGAGGCGAACGATCTCCCCTACAAGTCGAAGACGCCGAACGTGATGCATGCCTGCGGCCATGACGGGCACACCACCTCGCTGCTCGGCGCCGCGGCGCTTCTCAAGGCCGATGAAAGCTGGAGCGGCACGGTGCAGTTCGTCTTCCAGCCGGCGGAGGAGGGCGCGGGCGGCGCCCTGGCGATGCTCGAAGACGGTGTGCTGGAACGCTTCCCGATGGAGCGCGTCTTCGCGCTGCATAACTGGCCGGGGCTGGAAGCCGGCACCGTCGCGGTGCATCGCGGGCCGGTGATGTCCGAGCCCGGGCGCTTCAGGATCACGCTGACCGGCAAGGCCGGCCATGCGGCGCTGCCCGAGCAGACCCACGACCCGATCGTGGCGATGGGGCATCTCATCGTCGCGCTGCAGACCATCGTCTCGCGCAATGTCGACCCGATGGAATCGGCGGTGGTCTCGATCGGCCAGGTTCATGGCGGCCTCGCTTCCAACCAGATCCCGACCAATGTCTTCATCGAAGGCACGTTCCGCACCTTCGTTCCGGCGGTACGCGACCGTTTGCTGGCGCGACTTGACGGCATCGCGCAGAACATCGCCGCGACCTTCGAGATGACGGCCGAGGTCGAGACGATGCGCGGCGTCGCCACGATCAATACGCCTGCGGAAGAAGACATGGCCGCCGCAGCCGGCGAGGCTGCGGGGCTGCCCGTCCGGCGCGACGTGAAGGCTAGCACCACCGGCGAGGATTTCGCCTATTTCCTGGAGAAGCGCCCCGGCTGTTACATCTGGATGGGCAACGGCCCCTCGGTGAACGGCGGCGACCTGCACAACGACCGCTACAATTTCAACGACGCGATCCTGCCGGCAGCTTCCGGCTGGCTCGCGGCGGTGGCGAAGCAGGCGCTGGCGAGCAACGCGCCCTGAATGACGGCGAGTTTCCGCCCTAATACGGGCTGATCGGGAAGAAGCGCAGGTAGAGACGGGCATAGGTCCCGTCGTCCCAGAGGCCCTGCAGCGCGTAATCGATGGCGCGCTTCAGGCCGGGGTCGTCCTTGCGCAGCAGGAAGGCGACGCCCTCGCCGAAATAGCGGCTTTCCAGATAGGGGCCGCCCGAGAAGGCGAACTCGCCGCCGCTGCCGGCGATCGCCAGCGACAGGGCGACGCCGTCGCCGAAGACATATTCCGCCTCGCCGCTGCGGAGCGCCGCGATCGCCGCGTTGAGATCAGCGCTTTCACGGCGCTGCGCGAAGGGCATGAGCTGTTCCAGAAAGGCCTGATGCGCGGTGCCGGAGACGACCGCGACGCGGCGTCCCTGAAGCGCGTTGCCGTCGAGCGCTGCGCGGGCATTGCCGCGCGTGGTGATGAAGCGCGCCGGTGCACGGAAATAGAGATGGCTCGCGGCGAAACGCTCGCGCAGGGCCGGTGTCAGGTTCAGGGCGGCGGCGAGCACGTCGCCACGGCCTTCGGCGAGGGAATCGGCCAGCGTGTCGAAGCGGCGCGGCTGGATCGTGCAGGTCCAGGCCAGTTTCTCGCAGACGGCGCGGGCGAGCTCCACGGAGAAGCCGGTCAGCGCGCCGTCCGTGCCAGCGAAGTGGAATGGGGGGTAATCGTCATCGGCAAGGAAGCGCACGACGCGCGGCGGGCCGGGCTCCGGCCGGTCGATCCGGATGCGCGGGTCCCAGAGATTGGGAATGGCGATGCGCGGCGGCTCCTGCGCCAGGACCGTGGCGGCGGTGAGGAGCGAGGTCGCAAGAGTGAGCGCGCGAAGCATCGCGCCTATGTGGCGTGGGATGCGAGCGTGGATCAAGGGGGCTTTGCGCCCGCAGGCTGGCAGGCTCGACGTCATGGTCGGGCTTGTCCCGACCATCCACGTCTTCGCTGGTCGAAGGTCGAGTTCAAGACGTGGATGCTCGCCACAAGGGCGAGCATGACGCCGGAGGCTTAGCCGAGACTTGCCGCCGTCGCCTTCGCGCCCTTGTCGAGGAGCGAGGCGAGGTGAGCGGTCACCGGCTTCGTGAACCGCTGGTCGCCCGGGAGGTCTGCCCCGAAGATTGCCTCGATGCCGGTGAGGGCTTCGACGAGTGCTTTCGCATCACGTCCGGCGGCTTCCGTGCGGCGCTTCAATTCGGCGACAAGCGGATCGCGGACGTCGATGGCGGCGCCCTTCTCGTCGGTGCCGGTGACGTAGCGCATCCAGGCTGCGACGCCGAGCGCGAGATGGTCGATCGGAGCGCCCGCCTTCAATCGCTCGCGGATCGTGCCGAGCAGGCGCTGCGGCAGTTTCTGCGACCCGTCCATGGCGATCTGCCAGGTGCGGTGGCGGATCGCCGGGTTCTGGAAGCGGGCGAGCAGCGCCTTGGCGTAATCCGCCAACACGACGCCTTGCGGAGCCGGCACGGTCGGCATGATCTCGGCCCAGAGACCTTCGAGCAAGCGGGCGAAGACGGGATCGCCGCTGGCCTCGGCCACCGTCTCATGGCCGGCGAGATAGCCGAGATAGGCAAGCGATGAATGCGCGCCGTTGAGCATGCGCAGCTTCATGAACTCGAAGGGCGCGACCTCCGAGACCATCTGGGCACCGACGTCGTGCCAGTCGGGCCTTCCATCTGCAAACGCATCCTCGATCGCCCATTGCCGGAAGGGCTCGCCGATGACGGGAGCGGCATCCTCTGCGCCGGTCAGCCGGGCGACTTCGGCGATATCCGCATCCGTCGTGGCCGGCACGATGCGGTCGACCATCGTCGCCGGGAAGGCGCTATTGGCCTCGATCCAGGCGGCGAGCTTGTCGTCGATCAGCGCCGCGAAGTCGCGGACGAGGCCGCGCAGGACATGGCCGTTGGAGGGGAGGTTGTCGCAGCAGAGCGCGGTGAAGGGGCCAAGGCCCGCATCGCGGCGCGCCTTCAGGCCGGCGACGAGGATGCCGACGGCCGAGCGCGGCGTGTTGGGATTGGCGAGGTCATGGACGATGTCCGGATGGTCGGCCTTGAGCCTGCCGGTCGCCGGATCGTGGCAATAGCCCTTCTCGGTGACGGTGAGCGAGACGATGCGGGTCTCGGGGGCGGCCAGCCGGGCGATCAGGGCTGAGGGGCTTTCGGGCGCGACGAGCACGTCGAGCACCGACCCGATCACGCGCAGTTCCGGCCCGGTCGGGGCGAGCTTGAGCAGGGTGTAGAGCCCGCCCTGCGGCTTCAGCCGGTCGCGCTGGTCGGGGCGCTGGAGGCTGGCACCGACAATGCCCCAGGCGCCGAAGCGCTTCTCCAGCGCGTCCTCGGTATATTCGGCGAGGTGGCCGCGGGCGAAGGCACCGAGGCCGAGATGAACGATGCCGGGCTTGAGGGCCGAGCGGTCATAGGCCGGGCGGCGGATCGACGACGGCAATCCGGCGAGGGTGGAAGCGGAGAGGCGGGTCACAGCTTGTAGGCCTCCTTGGCGAGGCGATAGGCGAGATCATGGGCGACCTCGGCCGCCTCGTCCTCCTCCAGCCGGTGCTCGGCGACGAGCTTGGCGAGATAGGCGCAGTCGACGCGGCGCGCGACGTCATGCCGGGCGGGGATCGAGAGATAAGCGCGGGTATCGTCGTTGAAGCCGACGGTGTTGTAGAAGCCGGCCGTCTCGGTCGTGAGTTCGCGGAAGCGCAGCATCGCTTCGGGCGCATCGAGGAACCACCAGCCCGGCCCGAGCCGCAGCGCCGGATAATGGCCGGCGAGCGGAGCGAGCTCGCGCGAATAGACGGTCTCGTCCAGCGTGAAGGCGATGACGGTGAGGTTGCGCTCATTGCCGACGGCGTCGAGCAGCGGCTTCAGCGCCTCGACATAATTGGTCTGGGTCGGGATGTCGCAGCCCATGTCGCGGCCGAAATGCTCGAACAGGACCGGGTTGTGGTTGCGCCAGGAGCCGGGGTGGATCTGGAGCACGAGCCCGTCATCGAGGCTCATCCTGGCCATCTCGGTCAGCATCTGGCCGCGGAACAGGTCGGCGTCCTTGGCCGAGACCTTGCCCTTCAGGATCTTCGCATAGAGCTTCTCGGCCTCCGCGCCCGAGAGATTGGCGGTGCGGGCCGTGGCATGGCCATGGTCGGAGGAGGTGGCGCCGCGCTCCTTGAAATAGGCGCGCCGCTTGCGGTGGGCGGCGAGATAGCCGGTCCAGCTTCCGATATCCTCGCCCGTCAGCTCGCCGAATTTTTCGAGATTGTCCGAAAAGCTCTCGAATTCCGGGTCGACGACGCTGTCGGGCCGGTAGGCCGTAACGACCTTGCCGCCCCAGCCGGAATTGCTGATCATGTCGTGCCAGCGCAGATCGTCGAGCGCGCCCTCGGTCGTGCTGATCGCCTCGATGTTGAAGCGCTTGAACAGGGCGCGGGGCCGAAGCTCCGGCTCTTCCAGCTTGGCGGCGATCCTGTCGTAGATCCTGTCGGCATTCTCAGGCGTCAGGCGCTCGTTGATGCCGAAGACGTTCGAGGTCGCGTGCTCGAACCAGAGTCGCGTCGGCGTGCCCCGGAACAGGTGCCAGTGTTCGGCGAAGAGCTTCCAGATCCTGCGCGGATCGGTCTCGACCTCACCGCCATCCTTGCGCGCGATGCCAAGCTGCTCCAGCCGGACGCCCTGCGAATAGAGCATGCGGAAGATATAATGGTCCGGCTTGACGAAAAGGGTCGCCGGATCGGGAAAGGCGTTGTCCTCGGCATACCAGCGCGGATCGGTATGGCCATGCGGCGAGATGATCGGCAGGTCGCGAACCGTGGCGAAGAGCCGGCGCGCGATGCCGCGGGTCACCGGATCGGCGGGGAAGAGGCGATCGTCGTGCAGCAACATAGGCATCTCCATCGGTCGCACCGATCTCTAGAGCCGGCAAGGGCGGGGGTCAATTGTCTGGTATACTAGTGCGCCAGATGCTCTTGCATGCCCAACGCGGATTGCGTTGGAAGCGGGCTTGCGTTCGGCCTGTTTCCCGCGTCATCTTCGCGCCGCAACGGCACCGGAGCGATGGACATGACGACGCGGCGTGAACTCCTGGCAGGGGCGGGACTGGCAGCGCTGGCGGCGCAGCTTCCCGTCGTCGCGCTGGCCCAGGCGAAAGACAGCGTGACCATCGCGCAGACGCTGGAGCCGCCGACGCTGGACCCGACCTCCGGCGCCGCGCAGGCGATTCGCGAGGTGACGCTGCAGAACATCTTCGAGGGTCTGGTCAAGATCGACCGGACCGGCAAAATCCAGCCCTGCCTCGCCGAAAGCTGGCAGATCGCCGACGACAACGTGACCTATCGCTTCAAGCTGCGGCAGGGCGCCAAGTTCCACGACGACACGCCCTTCACCTCCGAGCAGGTGAAATTCTCGTTCGAGCGCGCGGTCGCACCCGATTCGACCAACGCCCAGCGCCAGCTCTTCGCGCCGATCGCCGAGATCGCGACGCCGGACCCGGCGACCGTGGTGATCAAGCTGAAGCAGCCGACGGCGAATTTCCTCTTCGGCCTCGCCTGGGGCGACGCTGTGATCGTGGCACCGGCCACGGCGGCCAACAACAAGACCAACCCGGTCGGCACCGGCCCGTTCAAGTTCGTGCGCTGGAACCGCGGCGACCGGCTCGAACTCGCCCGCAACGACGGCTACTGGGGCGAGAAGCCGGCGCTGGCCAAGGCAACCTTCCGCTTCATGTCCGATCCGCAGGCACAGGTCGCGGCGCTGCGGGCCGGCGATGTCGACGCCCATACCAATCTCTCGGCGCCGGAGGCGGTGCCGCAGCTCAAGGCCGATGCGAAGCTCAAGGTCACGATCGGCGGCACCGAGGGCGAGACGGTGCTCGCCACCAACAACGCCAAGCCACCCTTCGACAATCTGAAGGTCCGGCAGGCGATTGCGTACGCGCTCGACCGCAAGGCCATCGCGCTCGGCGTCTACGGCTTCGACGTCACCCTGATCGGCAGCCATTTCTCGCCGCTGCATCCGGCCTATGTCGACCTGACCGGCACCTATCCCTACGATCCCGCCAAGGCGAAGGCGCTGCTCAAGGAGGCCGGCTTCCCGAACGGCTTCAACTGCACGCTGAAGCTGCCGCCGCCTTCCTATGCCCGCCGCTCCGGCGAGATCGTCGCGGCGCTGCTCGCGCAGGTCGGCATCAACGCGGCGATCGAACCGCTCGAATTCCCGCAATGGCTGGAGCGCGTCTTCCGCAACAAGGACTACGACCTCAGCATCATCGCCCATACCGAGCCGCTCGACATCGATATCTACGCGCGCGACACGTATTACTTCCAGTACAAGGACCCGTCGTTCAAGGAGTTGATCGCCAAGATCGCGGTGACCCTGCCGGAAGCGGAGCGCAACGCGCTCTACAAGCAGGCGCAGGAGAAGCTGGCGCGCGACGCGGTCAACGGCTTCCTCTTCATCCTGCCCAAGATCACGGTGGCGAACGCGGCGCTGGAGGGCATGTGGACCGACTGGCCGCTGCCGGTGACGCCGCTGGCGGAATTGCGCTGGCGGTGATCCCATCGTCATGGATCCGGCCGGGTCATCCCGGGCGACCGGAGGGAGACCCGGGATCCATGCCTGAGCCTTTGCCGGGCATGCTCCGGCATGGATCCCGGATCGGCGCGGCTGCGCCGCTTGTCCGGGATGACCGTGCGGAGAGGTACAGGTCGTGATCGGCTACATACTGCGCCGGCTCGTCGCGCTGGGGCTGACCCTGCTCGCGGCAGCGCTGGTGATTTTCGTCGTGCTCGAAATCCTGCCTGGCGACCCGGCGGCGGTGACGCTCGGCCTCAACGCCGCGCCCGAGGCGCTGGCGGCCTTGCGCGCCGAGATGGGGCTCGACAAGCCGGCGGTGCTGCGTTTCTTCCTCTGGCTGGGCGGGCTCGTCACCGGCGATCTCGGCCAGAGCTACACCTATCGCGTGCCGGTCCTGCAGCTCATCGCCGAGCGCACGGCGGTGACGCTGCCGCTCGCGCTGATGGCGATCGCGCTGGCGATGGCGATCGGCATACCGCTCGGCATGCTCGCGGCCTCGCGCCATGGCCGGCTGGCCGATGCCGGCGTGATGGCCTTCGCGCAGGCCGGGCTCGCCATCCCGAATTTCTGGTTCGGCCTGCTGCTCGTGCTCGTGTTCGCGGTCGGGCTCGGCTGGCTGCCGGCCGGCGGCTTTCCAGGCTGGCAGTCAGGCTTCGGAACCGCGCTGAAGGCCCTGCTGATGCCGGCGCTGGCGCTCGCCCTGCCGCAGGCGGCGATCATCGCGCGGGTGACGCGCTCCTCGATGCTCGACACGCTGCAGGAGGATTTCGTCCGTACCGCCCGCGCCAAGGGTCTGAGCGAGGGCACGACGATGCGTCGGCATGCGCTGCGCAATGCGCTGATCCCGGTGGTCACCATTCTCGGGCTTCAGTTCTCGGTGCTGATCGCCGGCGCCATCATCATCGAGAACGTCTTCGCCCTGCCGGGGCTGGGGCGGCTGGTCTTCCAGGCCATCGCCCAGCATGACCTGATCGTGGTCAAGGA
Organism: Bosea sp. ANAM02; assembly: GCF_011764485.1. NCBI lineage: Bacteria > Pseudomonadati > Pseudomonadota > Alphaproteobacteria > Hyphomicrobiales > Alloboseaceae > Allobosea > Allobosea sp. ANAM02. The sequence goes on from NZ_AP022848.1 coordinate 915,795, forward strand.
CCTCGTCATGCTGTTCGCGGGTCTCGCGATCCTGATCAATTTCGCGGTCGAGCTGCTCTACGGGCTGATCGATCCGCGCCTGAGGCAGTCATGAGCGCGGTTTTGGACAAGGCGCCGGGCGGCAAGCGGCACTGGTGGCTGGCGCCGTCCTTCGTGATCGGCGCGGTGCTGGCTGCGCTCGTCGTCGCGGCGGCGCTGATCTCCTATGTCTGGACGCCGTACCAGCCGACGCAGATGATGATCCTGAACCGGCTCAAGGGACCCTCCGCCGTGAACTGGTTCGGCACCGACCAGTTCGGTCGCGACGTCTTCTCGATGATCATGGTCGGTGCGCGCAATTCGCTTGCGGTGGGGCTGGGCGCGGTCGGCATCGGCATGGTCGCGGGCACGGCGCTGGGGCTCACGGCTTCGGTCCGGCGCGACGGCTATCTCGATCACATCATCATGCGCACGGCCGATTTCACCCATGCCTTTCCGGCCGTGCTGACCGCGATCATGATGACCGCGATCGCGGGACCGGGCATGCTCAACGCGATCGTCGCGATCGCCGTGCTGAACCTGCCCTATTTCGCACGGCTGGCACGCGGCGCGGCCCTGCAGGTCTGGGCGCAGGACTTCATCCAGGCGGCGCGGGCGGCCGGGCTCAACAACCGGCAGATCACGTTGCGCCATGTCCTGCCGAACATCGCCGGCATCCTCGTGGTGCAGGCGACGATCCAGTTCGCGCTCGCGGTGCTGGCCGAGGCCGGGCTGTCCTATCTCGGATTGGGCACGCAGCCGCCGAACCCCTCCTGGGGGCGGATGCTGAACGAGGCGCAGACCTTCATGGCGGCGCAGCCCTGGCTCGCGATCTTCCCGGGCGCCGCCATCGCCTTGACTGTGCTCGGCTTCAACCTGCTCGGCGACGGCCTGCGCGATGCGGTCGACCCGCGCTTGCGGCGGGCCCGGTAAAGGGCGCTCCAACAGGGTCAGCGCCCGGCGCGGGGATGGGCGGCGTCATAAGCCGCCATCAGGCGCGCCGAATCGATGCGGGTATAGATTTGCGTCGTCGAGAGCGAGGCATGGCCGAGCAGCTCCTGGATGGCGCGCAGGTCGCCGCCCCGCCCCAGCAGATGCGTCGCGAAGGAATGGCGCAGGGAATGCGGCGTGGCCGAGGAAGGCAGTCCGAGCGCGCCGCGCAAGCCCTCGACCGCGAGCTGGATGATGCGCGGCGAGAGCGGGCCGCCCTTGGCGCCGACGAAGAGCGGCCCCTCCGGCTGGAGCCGCCAGGGGCAGAGCTTGAGATATTCGGCGATGGCCGCGATCACCACGGGCAGTACCGGCACCATCCGCGTCTTGCTCCCTTTGCCGATGACGGTCAGCGTATCGCCGGCCTGAAGCGGCGCCTGGGCGCGGGCGAGCGAGAGCGCCTCCGAGATGCGCAACCCGCTGCCATAGAGCAGGCCGAACACGGCGGCGTCGCGAGCGAGAATCCACTGTTCGCGTTCCTCGCCGGCGCGGGTATCGGCTTGGGTGACGGCTCGGGCGGCGCTGGGTTCGAGCGGGCGCGGCAGCGACTTGCCGAGGCGGGGGCCACGCGTCGCGGCGAAGGCGGCGGCGCTGAGCTTGCCCTGGCGCTCGCCGAAGCGGGCGAAGGAACGCAGCGCCGCGAGCTGGCGCATCAGGGTGCGGTTGCCGACATCGTCGCGGCGGCGCTGGCCGAGGAAGGCGCGCAGGTCGACGGGCTTCAGCGCGGCGATGTCGGACAGGGAGGGCGCGCCGCCGAGATGCCCGGTCAGGAAGGCGTGGAACTGGCCGAGATCGCGGGCATAGGCCTCCAGCGTCTTCGGGGACAGGCGCCGTTCGGCTGCGAGGTGGGAGAGCCAGTCGCGCCGGAAGGAGTCGAAATCGGTCATGCGCAGGATCGCCTCAGCCGTCATGCTCGGGCTTGACCCGAGCATCTCGTCCCGCGCCAGCTCGTCCTGAGATGGTCGGGTCAAGCCCGACCATGACGGCAGGTGTAGCGCTCCCGCCTTAACAGGTCGCGAATCGGTGCTAGACACTGGCGCAGGAAACACGCCGTCATCCGGACAAGCCGCGTCAGCGGCGCCGATCCGGGATGACACGGCAATATTTGTGGCGATGGCGCAGTTCGATCTGATCGACGATACCGAAGAGACGGGGCAGGGCGGCACGGTCGACGTGCTGATCCCGCTCGGGCTCGACCAGGCCTATAGCTATGCCGTGCCGGCCGGGCTCGTGCTCGAGCCCGGCGATGTCGTGCAGGTGCCGCTCGGGCCGCGCGAGACCGTCGGCGTCGTCTGGGATGCCGGGTCCGGGCGCGGCGGCAATCTCAAGAAGGTGACCGGCAAATACGACATGCCGCCGCTCGATCCGGCGCTGCGCAAGCTCGTCGACTGGGTCGCCTGGTATACGCTCGCGCCGAAAGGCTCCGTATTGGCGCTGGCCCTGCGCCGCCAGCCGGACGATACGCCGGAGCGGCCGAAGCTCGGCGTCAGGCTGGCCGGCCCGCCGCCGGGACGGATGACGCCGGCACGGGCGCGGGCCATCGCGGCAGCCGAGGGCGGTTTGCTGATCGGCAAATCCGCACTGGCGGAAGCGGCCTCGGTCAGCGCGGCGGTGATCGATTCTCTCGTCGATGCCGGCACCTTTATCGTCGAGCCCCTACCGCGCGAGGCGATCGCGGCTATGCCCGATCCCGACCATGCCGTGCCGGAACTCTCGGAAGGACAGGGCGAGGTTGCGCAGGCGCTGGTTGCATCCGTGCAGGCGAAGGCCTTCGGCGTCTCGCTGCTCGAAGGCGTCACCGGCTCGGGCAAAACGGAGGTCTATTTCGAGGCGGTCGCCGAGGCGATCCGGTTGGGGCGGCAGAGCCTGATCCTGATGCCGGAGATCGCGCTGACGGCGCAGTTCATCGATCGGTTCGAGGCGCGTTTCGGCGTCAGGCCCGGCCTCTGGCACTCGGCCGTGACCGGCCGCAGGCGCGAGCGTTTGCAGGCGGCGATCGCTTCCGGCGAGGCCAAGGTGGTGGCGGGCGCCCGCTCGGCCTTGTTCCTGCCCTATAGCGATCTCGGCCTCATCGTCGTCGATGAGGAGCATGAAAGCGCCTATAAGCAGGAGGACGGCGTCTCCTATCATGCCCGCGACATGGCGGTGGTGCGGGGCCGGATCGAGAACGCGCCGGTGGTTCTGGCATCGGCGACCCCCTCGCTGGAGACCAGGGTCAATGCCGAGCGCGGGCGCTATGCCCATCTCAAGCTGCCCGAGCGCTTCGGCGGGCGCGAATTGCCCCAGCTCGGCCTCGTCGACCTGCGCCGCGACAAGCCGGAGCGGGGACGCTGGCTCTCGGGCGCGCTGATCAAGGCGGTCGAGGCCAATCTGGAGGCCAGGGAGCAGTCGCTGCTCTTCCTCAACCGGCGCGGCTATGCCCCGCTGACGCTGTGCCGCGATTGCGGCCATCGCTTCCAGTGCCCGAACTGCTCGGCCTGGCTGGTCGATCATCGCTTCCGGCGGGCGCTGGTCTGCCATCATTGCGGCCATGTCGAGCGCCGGCCGCATGAATGCCCGGCCTGTCACCAGCCGGAGAGCCTGATCGCCTGCGGGCCGGGCGTCGAGCGGCTGGCCGAGGAGGTCGCGACGCTTTTTCCACAGGCGCGTTCGATCGTGCTCTCCAGCGATTTTCCAGGCGGCACGGAAAGGCTGAAGACGGAGCTCATGGCCGTGGCCGAGGGCGAATTCGACATCGTCATCGGCACGCAGCTCGTCGCCAAGGGCCATAATTTCCCGGGCATGACGCTGGTCGGCGTGATCGACGCCGATCTCGGCCTGACATCCGGCGATCCGCGCGCGGCGGAGCGGACTTTTCAGGCGCTGCGGCAGGTCACGGGCCGTGCAGGGCGGGGCGAGAAGCCCGGTCGCGCCCTGCTTCAGACGCATGACCCCGAGCATCCCGTGCTGAAAGCCCTGATCTCGGGCGATCCGGAGCGGTTTTATGCCGCAGAGGAGGCCTCGCGGGAGGCGGCGGGCCTGCCGCCCTTCGGGCGCCTCGCGGCGCTGATCGTCTCGGCCAACAGCCAGGCGGAGGCCGAGAGCCATGCCAGGGCGTTGGCGCGCTGCGCGGAAGCCGGCGACGGAATCATGGTGCTGGGGCCGGCGGAGGCGCCGCTTGCGGTGCTGCGCGGGCGCCATCGCATGCGCCTGATCGTCAAGACGGCACGCGAGATCAATCTGCAGGATTACCTGCGCGCCTGGCTGAAACGGGCGCCCCGGCCCAAGGGCTCGGTCAGGGTCGCGGTCGATGTCGATCCGCAAAGCTTCCTTTGAACGGCTGAAAGGCGCGGCAAAATCGCCGCTTATGAAGGGCAATCAGCGATTGCGCGGCCCGGAACCACATGCTAGTGCACCGCCACATTTCGGTCGCGAAGTCGTCTTGCCGGCTTCGCGCCTATGATACTCGCAGCGCCGGAACCATGCACTCCACCTTCGCCTCAGAAGGTCGCCGGTGTGGTTCCTTGAAACGAGAGACGGGAAGCGTGGCTGAAGGCGGATCGCAGGGGACATTGGTGTCGGGCGTAGCTCAGCGCTATGCCACCGCTCTGTTCGAGCTGGCGGAGGAGGCGGGTGCGATCGACACCGTCGCGGCCGCTCTGGATAGCTTCAACGGCCTGCTCGCCGAGAGCGAGGACCTGACCCGCCTGATCGAGAGCCCGGCCTTTACTGCCGAAGAGCAGGTCGCGGCAATCAAGGCCGTGCTCGCCAAGGCCGGCATCACCGGTATCGCCGCCAATTTCATCGGCCTCGTTGCCAGCAAGCGCCGTCTCTTCGCGCTGCCGGGCATGATCGCCGGCTACAAGCGCCTGGTCGCCGAGGCCAAGGGCATCGTCTCCGCCGAGGTGACGGTCGCCGAAGAGCCCACAGCCAAGCGCGTCGACGAGATCCGCGCGGCGCTGAAGGGCGTCGCCGGCAAGGATGTCGACGTCTCGATCAAGATCGATCCGGCCCTGATCGGCGGGCTCATCGTCAAGATGGGCTCCCGCATGGTCGACGCCTCGCTGAAAACCAAACTCAACTCAATTCGTCTTGCCATGAAAGAGGTCGGCTGATGGACATCCGCCCCGCTGAAATCTCCGCCATCCTGAAGGCCCAGATCTCGAATTTCGGGTCGGAAGCTTCGGTCACCGAAGTCGGCCAGGTTCTCTCCGTCGGTGACGGCATCGCCCGCGTCTACGGCCTCGACAAGGTCCAGGCCGGTGAGATGGTCGAGTTCGAGACCGGTGTGCGCGGCATGGCGCTCAATCTCGAGAGCGACAATGTCGGCGTCGTGATCTTCGGTTCCGACCGCGACATCAAGGAAGGCCAGACCGTCAAGCGCACCGGCGCCATCGTCGACGTCCCCGTCGGCAAGGAGCTGCTCGGCCGCGTCGTCGACGCTCTCGGCAACCCGATCGACGGCAAGGGCCCGATCAAGGCCGCCAAGCGCGCCCGCGTCGACGTCAAGGCCCCCGGCATCATCCCGCGCAAGTCGGTGCACGAGCCGATGGCGACCGGCCTCAAGGCCATCGACGCCCTGATCCCGATCGGCCGCGGCCAGCGCGAGCTCATCATCGGCGACCGTCAGACCGGCAAGACCGCCGTCGCGCTCGACACGATCCTGAACCAGAAGTCGCTGAACGGCGCCGACGCTCCCGAGAGCCAGAAGCTCTACTGCGTCTACGTCGCCGTCGGCCAGAAGCGTTCGACCGTCGCCCAGTTCGTGAAGGTCCTCGAAGAGCGCGGCGCTCTGGAGTACTCGATCGTCGTCGCGGCCACCGCTTCGGACGCAGCCCCGATGCAGTTCCTGGCGCCCTTCGCCGGTTGCGCCATGGGCGAGTTCTTCCGCGACAACGGCATGCATGCCGTCATCATCTATGACGATCTGTCCAAGCAGGCCGTCGCCTATCGCCAGATGTCGCTGCTGCTGCGCCGCCCGCCGGGCCGCGAAGCCTATCCGGGCGACGTGTTCTATCTCCATTCCCGCCTGCTCGAGCGCGCGGCGAAGATGGGCGAGGCCGCCGGCCTCGGTTCGCTGACGGCGCTGCCGGTCATCGAGACCCAGGCGAACGACGTGTCCGCCTACATCCCGACCAACGTGATCTCGATCACCGACGGTCAGATCTTCCTGGAGACGGACCTGTTCTACCAGGGCATCCGCCCGGCCGTGAACGTCGGCCTCTCGGTGTCGCGCGTCGGCTCCTCGGCGCAGACCAAGGCCACCAAGAAGGTCGCCGGCAAGATCAAGGGCGAGCTCGCCCAGTATCGCGAGATGGCCGCCTTCGCCCAGTTCGGCTCGGACCTCGACGCGGTCACGCAGCGCCTGCTCAACCGCGGCGCCCGCCTGACCGAACTCCTGAAGCAGCCGCAGTTCTCGCCGCTGAAGATGGAAGAGCAGGTCGTCGTGATCTATGCCGGCGTGAACGGCTATCTCGACGCGCTGCCGGTCACCAAGGTCCGCGCCTTCGAGGACGGTCTGCTCTCGCTGGTCCGCTCGAAGCATGCCGATATGCTGAACGAGATCGGCTCGACCAAGGACCTGTCGGACGCCAACGCCGCCAAGCTCAAGGACATCGTCGCGGGCTTCGCGAAGTCCTTCGCCTGATCTGCAGGCGTCATGGTCGGGCTTGTCCCGGCCATCCACGTCTTCGCCGCGAAGGCGGCGAGCGTGGGAGATGAGACCGAGGTTCAAGACGTAGATGGTCGACACAAGGTCGACCATGACGGGGTGAGAGCGCCACATGCCTTCTTTGAAGGACCTTAGAAACCGCATCGCCTCGGTGAAGGCGACGCAGAAGATCACCAAGGCCATGCAGATGGTCGCGGCTGCCAAGCTGCGCCGGGCGCAGTCGGCCGCCGAGGCCGCGCGCCCCTATGCCGAGCGCATGGAGACGGTGCTGTCGAACCTCGCTTCCGGCGTGTCCGGTTCGAGCGCGCCGCGCCTGATCGCCGGCACGGGCTCGGACAAGGTGCATCTGCTGCTGGTGCTGACCGCCGAGCGCGGCCTGTGCGGCGCCTTCAACTCGTCGATCGCGCGCCTCGCCCGCGACAAGGCGAATGCGCTGAAGGCCGAGGGCAAGACGGTCAAGATCATCTGCGTCGGCAAGAAGGGCTACGACATCCTGCGCCGCCAGTTCGCGGCCGAGATCATCGAGTTCATCGATCTGCGCGAGTTCAAGCAGGTCGGCTTCGTCAATGCCGAGGCGATCGCCCAGAACGTGCTGGCCCGCTTCGCCAATGGCGAGTTCGACGTCGCGACGCTGTTCTTCTCGAAGTTCCGCTCGGTGATCGCCCAGATCCCGACGGCGCAGCGCATCATCCCGGCCGAAATCCCGGAAGGGACGAAGCAGAGCGACGCCGTCTACGATTACGAGCCGGACGAGGGCGAGATCCTGGAAGCGCTGCTGCCGCGCAATCTGACCGTCCAGATCCTGCGCGGTCTGCTGGAGAACGCCGCGTCCGAACAGGGCGCGCGCATGTCGGCGATGGATTCCGCCACGCGTAACGCCGGCGAGATGATCAAGAAGCAGACGCAGCTCTACAACCGCTCGCGCCAGGCGATGATCACGAAGGAACTGATCGAGATCATCTCCGGCGCGGAAGCGCTCTAACCGCCTATACTTCGTCGGTGGCGCGAGCCGCCGGCAGCCGTCATATCCGAATGCGCTAGTCCCGAGGTTCCACCATGGCCAAAGCCGCTACCAAGACCACCAAGGCGAAGACCGCCGAGAAGCCCGCCAACACCGGCACCGGCCGCGTTGCCCAGGTCATCGGCGCCGTCGTCGACGTGCAGTTCGACGGCGCCCTGCCGGAGATCCTGAACGCGCTCGAGACCGACAATCTCGGCAACCGCCTCGTCCTCGAGGTCGCCCAGCATCTCGGCGAGAACACCGTCCGCACCATCGCGATGGACTCGACCGAAGGTCTGGTCCGCGGCCAGTCGGTCACCGACACGGGCGCCCCGATCGCCGTTCCGGTCGGCGAGGAATGCCTCGGCCGCATCATGAACGTCATCGGCGAGCCGGTCGACGAAGCCGGTCCGATCCTGACCACCGCCACCCGCGGCATCCACCAGCCGGCCCCGGCCTATTCGGAACAGTCGACCGAGGCGCAGATCCTCGTCACCGGCATCAAGGTCGTCGACCTGCTGGCTCCTTACGCCAAGGGCGGCAAGATCGGCCTGTTCGGCGGCGCCGGCGTCGGCAAGACCGTGCTGATCATGGAACTGATCAACAACGTCGCGAAGGCCCATGGCGGCTACTCGGTGTTCGCCGGCGTCGGCGAGCGTACCCGTGAAGGCAACGACCTCTATCACGAGATGATCGAGTCGAACGTCAACAAGGACCCGAAGGAGAACAACGGTTCGACCGCCGGTTCCAAGTGCGCCCTCGTCTACGGCCAGATGAACGAGCCCCCGGGCGCCCGCATGCGCGTCGCCCTCTCGGGCCTGACCGTCGCCGAGAACTTCCGCGACCAGGGCCAGGACGTGCTGTTCTTCGTCGACAACATCTTCCGCTTCACGCAGGCGGGCTCGGAAGTGTCGGCGCTGCTCGGCCGCATTCCCTCGGCGGTGGGCTATCAGCCGACGCTCGCCACCGACATGGGCAACCTGCAGGAGCGCATCACCACCACGACCAAGGGCTCGATCACCTCGGTGCAGGCGATCTACGTGCCGGCGGACGACCTGACTGACCCGGCGCCGGCGACCTCGTTCGCTCACCTTGACGCCACGACCGTGCTCTCGCGCTCGATCGCGGAAAAGGGCATCTACCCGGCTGTCGACCCGCTCGACTCGACCTCGCGCATGCTCTCGGCCGACATCGTCGGCGAGGAGCACTACGGCGTCGCCCGCCAGGTCCAGCAGGTCCTCCAGCGCTACAAGGCGCTGCAGGACATCATCGCGATCCTGGGCATGGACGAGCTCTCGGAAGACGACAAGATGACGGTCGCCCGCGCCCGCAAGATCGAGCGCTTCCTGTCGCAGCCGTTCCACGTCGCGGAAGTCTTCACCGGCTCGCCCGGCAAGCTCGTCTCGCTCGAAGACACGATCAAGGGCTTCAAGGGTTTGGTCGAGGGCAAGTACGACCACCTGCCGGAAGCGGCCTTCTACATGGTCGGCTCGATCGAGGAAGCCGTCGAGAAGGCGCAGCGCCTGGCCGCCGAGGCCGCGTAAGCGACCGAACGCGTCATCCCCGGGCTTGCCCGGGGATCTCATGACCAGAAACCGCTGGTTTCCGAGATGGCCGGGTCAAGCCCGGCCATGACGAGCCGGGGAGAATGAAACGATGGCCACCTTCAAGTTCGAACTCGTCTCGCCGGAGCGCATCCTGTTCTCGGGCGACGTCATCAGCGTCATCGTCCCCTCGGTCGAGGGCGAGATGACCGTGCTCGCGGGCCATGCGCCGCTCGTCGCGACGCTGAAGGCCGGCATCGTCTTCGTCCAGACGACGGATCAGAACGGCAAGGAATTCTTCGTCAATGGCGGCCTCGTCGAGGTCAACCAGGCATCGACGACGATCCTGGCCGAGCAGGGCCGCTTCATCGAGGATGTCGACACCGCCGTGCTCGACGCCGAAATCCTGACCGCCGAGACCCGTCTCGCCGGCTCGCATAATGACGACGAGAAGAAGCGCCTGCACGACACGCTGGTGCAGTTGCGCGAATTCAAGCACGTCTTCGAGCAGCGCAAGGCGGCGTGATCAGCCGTTCAGCTTTGGAATGCGAAAGGGCCGCGCGAGCGGCCCTTTTTCATGCGTAGCTGATGAATTCCAGCAGCGATCCGTCGGGATCGCGGAAATAAAGGCTGGTGCCGTGGCCACCCCGGCCGAAGCGCTGCACCGGCCCTAGCTCGATCGCCACCTTTCGCCGTTCGAGATGGCTGATCGCTTCGGCGATCGGCCCCGGCCAGACGAAGCAGAGATCGCTGCCGCCCGGCGGGACCGGTAGGCGCGCGACCGGCGTCCCGTCGACGCCCGGCCCGTGGCAGTTCAGTTGCGCTCGCCCGATGCGATAGGCGAAGCCGTTGCCGATCGCGATAATCTCGGCGCCGATGACGTCGTGGTAGAAGGCGTTGGAGCGTTCCCAGTCCGAGACATGGATCACGCAATGGTCGAGCTCGACGAGGCTCATCTCGATCGTCCTTCTCCGATGATGGGGGAAGCGAAAGCGGCGAAGGCCTGCACCACCTTCTCGTAGACCGGGCGCTTGAACGGCACGATCAGGCCCGGCATGTCCGCAAGGGGGCGCCAGCGCCATTCGCTGAACTCCGGCGGCTCGTCGCCATTGGGCTTGCCGATATCCATCGCGCGTTCGTCGCCACTGAAGCGGAAGGCGACCCAACGCTGGCGCTGGCCGCGGAAGGCGGCGAGCTTGTGCCAGGGGCCGTCATACGGCGGGAAATCGTAGCTCCACCATTCCTCGGTCACGGCGAGCAATGCGGCCTGCGTGACGCCGGTCTCCTCTTCCAGCTCGCGGCGGGCGGCGACGACGATGTCCTCGTCCGGGTCGATGCCGCCTTGCGGCATCTGCCATTCGAAGCCGGGCAGGACGATCTCGGGACCGGCGCTATGCGAGCGGCCAGCAAAGACGAAGCCCTGCGCATTGAACAGGGCGATGCCGACATTGGGACGGTAGGGGAGGCTCATGGCGCGAGCATAGGGCGACGTTGCGCGAAGCGGAACGGGTAGCGGTTCAGTCGTTCGGCTTGGGCACGACGCAGGCGAGCAGCCCGGGGAAGCGCTGCTCGATATCGTCGCGGCGCAGCGCGTTCATCCGGGTCACGCCCTCGTTGCGGGTGCGGATCAGGCCGGCTTCGCGCAGCACGCGGAAATGATGCGAGACGCTCGATTTCGGCCGGTCGCCTTCCAGCGCCTGGCAGCTCTGCTCGCCCTCGACCGCAAGCCGACGGACGACCTCCAGCCGGAAAGGGTCGCTCAAGGCATGGAAGACGTCTTCAAGTGCGATGTCTTCGGAGGCGGGCAGGCGGGCATGACGCATGATCAGGACTCTATCACAGGGTTTTGAACTTGCCAAAATTCGAAAAATATCGAACTATCGAAACATAGAAACTCACTGCGCGGAGCCGCATCATGCCTGGCCTGTTCGATCCCTTCAGCCTGAAGGACGTCACCCTTCGCAACCGCATCGTCGCCTCGCCGATGTGCCAGTACATGGCGCAGGACGGCGTCGCCAATGAATGGCACCGGGCGCATCTCGCCGGGCTGGCGCGCGGCGGCACCGGCCTCGTGGTGATCGAGGCGACCGGCGTCTCGCCGGAAGGCCGGATCACGCCCGGTTGCCTCGGGCTCTGGAATGACGGGCAGGCTGAGGCGCTGGCGCCGATCATCGCCGAGATGCGCAAGGCCGGCGCGGTCACCGGCATCCAGATCGGCCATGCCGGGCGCAAGGCCAGTGCCAACCTGCCCTGGGAAGGCGACGACCATATTCCGGCCAATGACGCGCGCGGCTGGGAGACGATCGCGCCGTCTGCGGTCGCGCATGGCGGCGGGCTGCCGCGCGTGCCGCGCGCGATGACCACGGCCGATATCGAGCGCGTGCGCAACGATTTCGTCGCCGCGGCGGAGCGTGCCCGCGATATCGGGATCGAGTGGCTGAAGCTGCATTTCGCCCATGGCTATCTCGCGCAGAACTTCCTCTCACCGCATGCCAACAAGCGCGACGACGCCTATGGCGGCAGCTTCGAGAACCGCAGCCGCTTCCTGATCGAGACCCTGGCCGCCGTGCGCAAGGTCTGGCCAGAGAACCGCCCGCTCTCGGCCCGGCTCGGCGTGATCGAATATGACGGGCGCGACGAGGAGACGCTCGCCGAGGCGATCGAACTGGTGAAGCGGTTGAAGGACGAGGGGCTCGATTTCATCGATGTCAGCGTCGGCTTCTCGACCAATGAAGCGAAGATTCCGTGGGGGCCGGCCTTCCTGGCGCCGGTCGCCGAGCGCGTGCGCCGCGAGACCGGACTGCCAGCCTCGACGAGCTGGTATATCAGCAAGCCCGAGCAGGCCGATGCGTTGGTGCGCGAGGGCAAGGTCGACCTGGTTACGCTGGGCCGGCCGCTGCTCGCCGAGCCGCACTGGCCCTATGCGGCGGCGCAGGCGCTCGGCGTCGCGAATCCGGCCTGGGCGACCCTGCCGCCGCCCTATGCGCATTGGCTGGCCCGGTATCGCGCTGCCTGAGGCGCTCTGTCCGAGGCAGATACCATGTGAGGAGGGGCCTTTGGGCCCCTCCTTCGTTTGCAGGAGGGAGTTGAGCCGCTCCGTTGCCAGAATGATGCCGGCCTTTGCCTGATCCGAAGAGGCAAGGATCGGCCGCGGTCGGAAATCGCAATGGAACTTCCGTCATGTTGACGGCATTTCAACATCTTATGATGTCAGGAAGAGCGGAGGCACGGATATGCCGTGCTCCAGCCGTCCAGACACCCGGAGGCCCGTCATGCCGATCGCTTCGCCCTCCCGTTCCTCGATGCTGAGCCGGCGCCGGTTCGGTCAGCTCGCGATGATGGGGATGGCGGTTGCCGGCTTCACGGGGATCCATGCCGCTCGCGCTCAGGGCAGCACGGCGATCCGCTTCGCGCTGGATCGGCGCTTCGATGCGCTGGCGGCGCCGTTCCTGGCGGCACAGGACAAGGGTTATTTCGGCGCCGAGGGGCTCGATGTCGTGATCGAGCCGGGCAATGGCGCGCGCGCCATGCTCCAGCGGCTGGCATCGGGTGCGCAGGATGCCGGCTTCGGCGATATCAATGCGCTGATCCGGTTCCGCGACGAGAACCCGAATGCCGATCTCAAGGCGGTGATGATCGTCCATGACCGGCCGGGCTATGCCCTGATCGGCCGCAAGAGCCGGGGGATCACCACCGCGCCGACGAGCCTCGAAGGCCGCAAGCTCGGCACGGCCAGCATCGATGCCAGCTTCGCGCAATGGCCGCTCTTCAAGAGCCTCAACAAGATCGACGACAGCAAGATCCGGATCGAGACCATCGGCCTGCCGGTGCGCGAGCCGATGCTGGCCTCGGGCGAGATCGATGCGCTCTTCGCCTTCGGCGCTTCGACCGCCGTCTCCTTGCGGGCGCGCGGCGTGCCGGCCGACGATATCGTGCTGATGGACATGGCCGAGCATGGCCTCCTGCTCTACGGCAGCGCGGTGATCGTCTCCGGCAAGCTGATCGCGAGCAAGCCGGATGCGGTGCGCGGGCTCGTGCGCGCCGTGATGCGCGGCATCCGCGATGTCGCCGTCAATCCGGGCGCCGGGGCGCAGTTCGTGCTGCGCCGCAACGAAAGCGCCCAGATCGAGGTTGAGCGCGACAAGCTTGCTGCCGTGATCGAGCGCAATGTGCTGACGCCCTATGTCCGGGCTCACGGGCTGGGTGGTATCGACCGCGAGCGCTGGGCGCAGGCGCTGGGCCAGCTCGCCCAGGCGAGCGCGTTCCGCGACAAGGGGCGGGCGGGCGACGCCTTTACCGACGCTTATCTGCCGCCGGCATCCGAACGCATGTTCTGAGCGCATCGTTACGCTGGGAGATGATACGCAAGACGTGGGTGACAGGGGGGAACGGCCTGCCTATCGTGCCGCGCCTCCCACCGGACATCCATTTTGATCCTGCCAGACCTGCCCGATTACGCCGCGCTGCGCGAGAGCTTCCGCTGGCGTATTCCCGATCGCTACAACATCGCCGTAGACGTCTGCGACCGCTGGGCTGCTACCGCGCCCGACCGTCCGGCGATCATCGAGGTCTCCACGGACTGGCAGGTGAGCCCGGTCAGCTTCGGCTGGCTGCGCGAGCATTCCAACCGCCTCGCGAACGCCCTGCGCGCACGCGGTGTCGGCCGGGGCGACCGTATTGCGATCCTGCTGCCGCAGGGGCGGGCGGTGCTGACCGCGCATCTCGCCGCCTACAAGCTCGGCGCCATCGCCGTGCCATTGGCCGCCCTGTTCGGCGTCGATGCGCTGGCCTATCGGCTGACCGACTCAGGCGCGAAGGTCGTGGTGACCAATGCCGGCGGGCTGGCGAAGCTTGGCCAGATCACGCAACCGCTGCCGGAGCTTGCCTTGCGCATCTCGACCGACGGTGCCGATGGCACGGTCGAAGGCTGGGATGCGCTGCTGGCCGAAGGCAGCCCCGATTTCACCCCGGTCGAGACCACGCCCGACGATCCCGCGCTGATGATCTACACCTCGGGGACGACGGGCAATCCGAAGGGCGCACTGCATGGCCATCGCGTCCTGCCTGGCCATCTGCCGGGCGTGCAGATGCCGCATGAATTCATGCCGCGGCCGGGCGATCTCGCCTGGACGCCGGCCGACTGGGCCTGGGCCGGCGGGCTGCTCAACATGCTGCTGCCGGCGCTGCATTTCGGCGTCGCGGTGGTGGCGCGGCCGGTGACGCGCTTCGAGCCTGAGGAGGCCTATCGGCTGATCCAGGATCTCGGCATCCGCAACGCCTTCGTGCCGCCGACGGCGCTCAGGATGATGCGCGGCGCCGGCAGCCCGCAGGGGCGCTGGAATCTCAACCTACGCACGGTCGCTGCGGCCGGCGAGGCGCTCGGCGCCGAGACCTTGGAATGGGGGCGCGAGGCGCTCGGCCTCACGATCAACGAGGCCTATGGCCAGACCGAATGCAATCTTGTGCTGGCATCGAGCGCGGCGATCGGCGTCAGCCGCCCCGGCACCATCGGCAAGGCGGTGCCCGGCCATGAGGTCGCGATCATCCGGCCGGACGGCACGGCCTGCGCGACCGGCGAGGAGGGGCAGATCGCGGTGCGTCGGCCCGACCCGGTGATGTTCCTGGAATACTGGCGCAATCCGGAGGCGACGGCGGCCAAGTTCGTGGGCGACTGGATGACGACCGGCGACGAAGGCGTCGCGGACGAGGAGGGCTATGTCCGCTTCATCGGCCGCGACGACGACGTCATCACCTCCTCGGGTTATCGCATCGGACCCGGCGAGATCGAGGATTGCCTGCTGCGCCATCCGGCCGTGGCGCTGGCGGCTGCCGTCGGCAAGCCCGACCCGCTGCGCACCGAGATCGTCAAGGCCTTCGTGGTGCTGAAACCGGGTCATGGCGGCTCGAAGGCCCTGGTCTCGGAGCTGCAGAGCTTCGTGCGGGCGCGGCTCTCCGCCCATGAATATCCGCGCGAGATCGCCTTCCGCGATGAGCTGCCGCTGACGACGACCGGCAAGATCATCCGTCGACTGCTGCGGGCCGAGGCCTGAACAGCGCGCGGGCCATGCGCTCGCGCATTCGGATGGCGAGGTCGGCCGGCCGGCGCGGGCGTTGTCGTGGATGCCGGGTCAGGGCGATCGTGCCGAAGGCCTCGTCGCGGGCGCCGAAGAGCGGCAGGCCACCGGGCAGGAGGATCTGCCGCGCGGGCTGCGCCTTGCGCATCATCGCAAGCAGCATCGGCAAGGGCTCCAGCTCGGCATAGGTCTCGTCGCCGACGCCGTGATAAAGCCAGCAGGACGCGCCCTTGCCGAGCGTGAGCGCGGCGGCGATCGGCCTCTCGTCCAGCACCAGCACGGCGATGCGGCAGAGTCTCTGCCGGCCGAGCTCGCGGCTCATGCTGCGCAGGAAGCCGACCTCGCGGGTGTTCTGCAGTGTCGCCCTGCCGGCTCGGCCGCGCGAGCCGGAGGCCTCGATCGCGAGCAGGATCTCGACGGCGTCGCGCCGGTCGGCCTGGTTCGTGGCCTCGGCGAGGATGAGGCGGCCCCTGTCCCGCAGGGTTTCGTCGGAGGAGGCGATGCGGGTGGTGGGCGGCAGTTCGAGCCTGCGCCCGACGAGGGGCTGCCAGCCGATCGCCACGCCATGGCGCTCCGCGACGCGCGCGAGCGTCGCGGCGAAGGCGCCGGCGGGGTCGATGCCAGGCAGGGCGAACGTTGCGACGGCATGGCTGCGACCGCGCCAGCCGCGCAGGAAGGCGGCGAGGGCAGGGGCGGCGAAGGTACCGTCGATCAGCGGCGTACCGTTGAGCAGGCGCGGATCGGCGAAGCCTTCGAGCGTATCGGCTGCCAGGAGATGCCGGCGCGTCCGGCAGGGGACGAGACCGACGAGGCGGCGGCGTTCCGAGCCCGGATTGCCCTGCCAGAGCAGCATGACCTCAGTATCGCGGAAGGAGACGAGATGCTGCGCGGCGGCGAGCGCGAAGCCCGGCTCGAGGCAGGGATTGGCTTCGAGCGCGCGGCCGGCGAGATCGGCCCATTCGTCCCGGATGGCCTCGCAGGCGCCGAGCGCCCGCAATTCGCTGTAGATCGCCGCGTCGGGATGGGGCGGAGGCAGGTTCGGCAGGGCCGTCGCCGTGCTGCCGTCGGTCGCCGCCAGAGCTCTGATCGTGCCCATCTGCCCGTACCCTTCCTGGATCGTTCCGGCGCATGGCTGTGCCGGAATGGCAAGGCGCGCGGGCGCGCCTTGCGGCTTGCAGGATCGGGTTCAAGAAACGGGCCGGGGGACGCATCCGGAAGTTGAGCCCTCATCCTCAGGAGCCGCGCAAGCGGCGTCTCGAAGGATGTTCCAGATACCCCGGGAGCCTCTTGAAGCATCCTTCGAGACGCGATCCTTGCGGATCGCTCCTCAGGATGAGGGCTCGCGGGATATCTCAGGCAGGCTCTCAGGCGGTCTGCGGCTGCGCGGCGGCCTGTCCGAGGAAGGCCGACCAGAGCTTGCGGACCGTGTCCTCCTCGATATCCCTGACGATCAGGACGAGGCGGGAGCGATGGTCCGCATCCGGCCAGGCGTCGAGCTGGAGCGGCGGATGCAGGATCTGCTGGACGGCGTGGACGAGGAGCGGCCGGCCGGGCTCTCCGGCGATGTCCACCAGCCCCTTCAGGCGCAGCAGGCGCGGGCCGTGGATCGAGCGCAGCAGGGTCCAGAACAGGTCGAAGGTGGTGCGGGCGACCGGCTGGTCGGCGGTCAGGACGAAGGCGCGGATCGAGGCGTCATGGCGGTTGACGTCATGCGGGTCATGACCATGGGCGTGGTCGTGCCCGTGATGGTGGTGGTGATGGTCGTGATCATGGTGGTGGTGCCCGGGCAGCGCGTCCTCGGCCAGCCAGTGCCGCAGGGCGTGGGGCTGCTTCGCGAGATCGTAAAGGCCGGCGCCGATCAGGTCGTTGGCGGGCGCGTCCGGCGGCAGGATGGCGATGCCGGGATTGAGGCCGTCGAGGCGCTGCCGCAGGGAGGCGACGGCGTCCGGTGTGGCCAGCTCGGCCTTGGTCAGGACGAGCCGGTCGGCGGCGACGACCTGCCGGCGGGCCTCCTCATGGGCGTCGAGCGTCGCCATGCCGTTGACGGCGTCGACCAGCGTGACGACGCCGTCGAGCCGGAAGCGCATGGCGAGATAGGGGTGGTTGATCAGGACGTTGAGGATCGGGGCGGGATCGGCGAGGCCGGTGGTTTCGATCACCAGGCGCGAAAAGGGCGCGATGCGGCCATTGTCGCGGCCACGCAGCAGATCCTCCAGCGTGACGATGAGGTCGTCGCGGATGGTGCAGCAGAGGCAGCCGGATTCGAGGAGGATCATGTTCTCCTCGACCCCCTCGATCATCAGGTGGTCGAGGCCGATCTCGCCGAACTCGTTGACGAGTACGAGCGTGCCGGTGAGCGCCGGGTCCTTCAGCAGGCGGTTCAGCAAGGTGGTCTTGCCGGCGCCGAGGAAGCCGGTGAGCAGCGTGAGCGGGACGGGGAGGGGGCGGGCAGGGTCGCCGGTCATGGGTCGTTGAGCCTCTAGGACATCGGATCAATCCGATGTCCTATCAATGGGATCGGTCATCTTCTCCGTGCCCGAAGGGCACGGGATGACCTAGGCAGGCATCACGCTCCGCCTCGTTTGTTCTAATATTACATTAGTGGCGATGGCGGCGATGACAAGGGCGCAGCCGGCATATTGCAGGGAGCCCAGTCGCTCGGCGAGGACGAAGGCGGCGATCAGCACGGCGAAGACGGGCTCGGCGCAGAAGGCGAGGCCGGCAGGGCCGGGCGAGACGCGGGCGAGAGCGAGAATCTGGAAGAGGAAGCCGACGATATAGCCGCCATAGGTGATGGCGACCGCGATCGGCGCAAGCAGGAAGGTCTGTGGCGG
Source organism: Bosea sp. ANAM02 (assembly GCF_011764485.1). Lineage (NCBI taxonomy): Bacteria > Pseudomonadati > Pseudomonadota > Alphaproteobacteria > Hyphomicrobiales > Alloboseaceae > Allobosea > Allobosea sp. ANAM02. The sequence goes on from NZ_AP022848.1 coordinate 933,905, forward strand.
CAGGAAGCCGCCGGTGACGAGCAGCACCAGCGTCGCCACCGGCAGGATGACGACATGTGACCAGAACAGCTTGGGCAGGGTCGGCGTTTCCTTGCAGCGCGCGGCGGCGAAGAACTGCGCGGCGGCACTGACGCTCGCCAGCATGGCGAGCGCGAGCCCGCGTGGGTCGAGCCCGTGCCGGTCCGGCCCGACGACGAGCGCGATGCCGAGAAAGGCGGCGAGTGCGACCGCCAGCCTGTCGGCCCGGAAGGGGGCCGGTGTGAAGATCGGCTCGGCCAGCACGATCAGGACGGGGAAGGTATAGAAGACCACCGCCGCGACCGAGACCGGGACGAAGGCGACCGAGGAGAGATAGGCGATGCCGACCAGCGCCGTCGCCAGGCCGAAGAGCAGCACGGGCTGCCGCTCGCTGCGCTTCAGGGCGAGCGAGGCGCGCCAAACGAAAGCGGCGCCGCCGGCAAGGGCCAGCATCAGCAGGACGCGGTAGAAGACGAGGAGCGGGCCGCTGAGGCCCGCCTGGCCGGCGATCTGGGCGCTGACGATGTTGGTGCCGAAAGCAGCGGCCGAAATGAGCGCCAGCATGAGCCCCTGGCGTTCGCTGCTTCGGTCCCGGTCAGGGCTGCCCAGGTCCAATCAGGTCTCAGGCGTCGTTGGCGGGCTTGGCCTTGGCGCCCGCTGCGGGTTTCGCCGCCTGGGGCTTCACGGCAGCCTGAGAGGGCTTGGCCTTGGCCGGCTTGGCGCGGGCCGGCGGAATCTTGAGCGGCTGGGCCTTCGCGGGCTGGCTCTTGGCGGCCTGCGCCTTGCCGGGGCGGGCATTGCGCGCCGCCGGCTTGATGCCTGCGGCTGCGCCGGGGCGCAGGCTCGCGGCATTGGCCGCGCCGGGCTGCACCGAGCCCTGGAGGCGCAGGGGGCCTCCCTCGAAGGCATCCGTCGCGGGCTGGAGCGGGGTGCTCGCCGGCGCGAAGGCGGTGGTGCCGCGCGGAATCGCGCCATTGCTGGAGGCCGTGCGGCGGGTCGGCGGCACGACGAGGCCGGCAGCGACGGGTGCTTCCGGCTCGATGGTCGGCGTGCCGCGGGCAATGCGCGAACTGGGCTGCGCAGTGACGTTGGCCGCCAGCGGAGCGGAAGCCGAGCCGGGGCTGCGGCCGAAGGAGACCTGAACCGGGACGGTTTCGGCGCGGGGGCCGAGCACGATACGGCCGCGCGGCGAGCGGGTCGCGACCGAGCCGGACGATTGCGGGGCCGACTGGGCATTGAAGATCGCGAAGCGCCCGCCATCGGGAGCGTTGGCGTCCCCGGTGGAGACGCCTGCCGCGATCGGGCCGGAAACGTCGGCATCGTCGGCAAGGGCGGTGCCGCCGCCACGATTGCGAACATCGTCGCAGATATTGGGCGCGCGGGCGCCGCTCGGCGGCATCGAGGCGACGCTGTAGCCGGTGCCGCCCCAGGCGGCGAAGCCTTCGTCGAGGAGCTGGGCAGCCCTGACCGTGCGGTCGGTGCCGGAAAGCGAGCCGAGGACGATGGCGATGAGCGTGCGTCCGCCGCGGCTGGCGGTCGCGACGACGTTGAAGCCGGAGGCGCAGGTGAAGCCGGTCTTCATGCCGCCGATGCCGGAATAGCGGCCGACCAGCCCGTTTGTGTTGTGCATCACCTGCTTGCCGAGCTGCACGGCCGAGGTGCCCCAGTAATCGGAATAGCGCGAGAAGTCGTGCATCAGCGCCATGGCAAGCACAGCGAGATCGCGGGCGCTGGTCTGCTGGTCCGGGTGGTCCCAGCCATTGGGATTGACGAAGCGGGTGTCGCGCATGCCGAGGCGCTGCGCCTCCGCATTCATCATGGCGACGAAGGTCGGGACGTCGCCGCCGACACCCTCGGCCACGACATAGGCGATGTCGTTGGCCGATTTCACCATCATGATGCGCAAGGCGTTGTCGAGCGTGATCTCGGAGCCCGGCTTGGCATAGACCTTCACGCGCGGCTGGCTCGCGGCGAGCTTCGAGACCGGGATCGCCGTCTCCAGCCCGAGGCGCCCTTCCCGCACCGCTTTCAGCGCGAGATAGAGCGTCATCATCTTGGTGGTGGAGGCCGGGCGCCAGGCCTGGCTTCCGTTCTCGCTCGACAGCACGGCTCCGCTGGAGGCGTCGACGACGAGGCTCGTCCCAGCCGAGGCCGATCCGGTCAGAACGGCGCCAAGGACGAAAGCGGCGGCTGCGAGGCGGGAAGCGATCATCGGGCGGGTCTGAACCTGTCTTGCTCGAAGCGGGCGGGTAGCATCTTGCGGATGGCGCAGGGGTTCAACGCGACGCATGCGGCAATTTCGAGACGGCCGCCACATTCGCCCGTCCGTGGATGCATACCTACCCCTTGCGGAGCGATTTGCCTAGCTGCGGCGTAAGGTCCACAAGCGAGGGGTTCCCTCGCTTTTCCAAGGCTTGTCGCGTGGCTTTCGGCCTTCTCTGGATACCGGCGACCATCGCCGCCTCGCTGCTGCAGACCGCGCGCAACCTGGCGCAACGCTCGCTCACCGACATCATCGGCGTGGTCGGCGCGACGCAGGTGCGTTTCCTGTTCGGCCTGCCCTTTGCGATGCTGTTCCTGGCGCTCGCCTGCCTCGGCCTTCAGCGCCTGCCGCCTGCGATCGGCATGGCCTCGCTCGGCTACACGCTCTGGGGCGCGCTGACGCAGATCGCCGCGACCGCGCTGATGCTGGCGGCGATGCGTGAGCGCTCCTTCGCGGTGACCACCGCCTATACCAAGACCGAGCCGGTACAGGTCGCGCTGTTCGGCGCCCTCCTGCTCGGCGACGCGCTGACGCCGATGAAGTTCCTGGCGATCGCGATCGCGACGGCCGGCGTCATCGTGGTGTCGTGGAAGCCCGGCGAGAAACTGACCCGCGCGGGCCTGCGGCCGGCCGTGCTCGGCATCGTCTCCGGCGCCTTCTTCGCGCTCTCGGCGATCGGTTTCCGCGGCGGCATCCAGGCGCTGCCGGAGGGCGAGTTCCTGATCCGTGCCTCGACCATCCTGGTGCTCGGCCTCGGGCTCCAGACGCTGGTGCTGGTCGTCTACATGCTCGTCGCCGACCGGGGGGCGCTGGTGCTCAGCCTGAAGAGCTGGCGCCGTTCGCTCTCGGCCGGCTTTCTCGGCGCGGCGGCCTCGCAATTCTGGTTCATCGGCTTCTCGCTGACGACGGCGGCGAATGTCCGCACGCTGGCGCTGATCGAGGTGCCTCTGGCGCAGATCGCCTCGCGCAAACTGTTCGCCGAGGGCACGAGCCGGCGCGAGATGCTGGGCATGGCGATGATCGTCGGCGGGGTCGGGTTGCTGCTCTCGCTGGCGTTGCAGTGACCGGGCCGGCCGGCTAGTGCTGGGAAAGGCCTGCCAGCCGATCCGTGCACGGCCATCATGCGCGGATACCGGCTTGCCGGGCGGCGCAAGGCTGCCAAGATAACGTGTAGCTGCACAGTAAGGGAGATTTCGCCATGAGCGCTGCGATCGTCGGCTGGGCCCATACACCGTTCGGCAAGCAGGATGCCGAGACCGTCGAAAGCCTGATCGTGCGGGTCGCGGTCGAAGCCCTCGTCGATGCCGGGATCACCGCCGACGAGGTCGACGAGATCGTGCTCGGCCACTACAACGCCGGCTTCTCGGCGCAGGACTTCACGGCCTCGCTGGTGCTCCAGGCCGATCCGGCGCTGCGCTTCAAGCCGACGACACGCGTCGAGAACGCCTGCGCCACCGGCTCGGCTGCCGTCCATCAGGGCGTGCGCGCGATCAAGGCCGGCGATGCCAAGGTCGTGCTCATCGTCGGCGTCGAGCAGATGACCAAGACGCCCGGCCCCGAGATCGGCAAGAACCTGCTCAAGGCTTCCTACCTTCCGGAGGACAGCGAGGTGCAGGGCGGCTTCGCCGGTGTCTTCGGCAAGATCGCGGCCGCCTATTTCCAGCGCCATGGCGACCAGTCCGACGCGCTCGCGATGATCGCGGCCAAGAACCACAAGAACGGCGTCGACAATCCCTATGCGCAGATGCGCAAGGATCTCGGCTATGCGTTCTGCCGCGAGGAGAGCGAGAAGAACCCCTATGTCGCCGGGCCGCTGAAGCGCACCGACTGCTCGCTGGTCTCCGACGGCGCCGCCGCGCTGGTGCTGGCCGACGAGGAGACCGCGCTCAGGATGCGCCGCGCCGTCGGTTTCCGCGGAATGGCCCATGTCCAGGATTTCCTGCCGATGTCGAAGCGCGACATCCTGAAGTTCGAGGGCGGCGCGCTCGCCTGGAAGCAGGCGCTGGCCAAGGCCGGCGTGACGCTCGACGACCTCTCCTTCGTCGAGACGCATGACTGCTTCACCGTCGCCGAACTGATCGAATACGAGGCGATGGGCCTGACCAAGGAAGGCGACGGCGCCCGCGCCATCAAGGAAGGCTGGACGCTGAAGGACGGCAAGCTGCCGGTGAATGTCTCCGGCGGCCTCAAGGCCAAGGGCCATCCGATCGGCGCCACCGGCGTGTCCATGCATGTGCTCTCGGCCATGCAGCTCGCCGGCGAGGCGCCGGAGGGCATGCAGCTCGAGAGCCCGCGCCTCGGCGGTATCTTCAACATGGGCGGGGCGGCCGTCGCCAACTACGTTTCCGTGCTCGAACGGATCAAGTGAAACGGGCTCTTCGGGCGGAGCGGTTGTGGGAGACCGGCGCGTCGTCCAGCCTGCCAGGTGAAGGCGGGTTGTCTTGACGAGCTTCTTCGTTCTGCTGCTGGCCTATATCCTGAGCCAGTTCTTCCGCGCCTTTCTGGCCGTGATCTCGGGTGATCTCACCCGGGATCTCGGTCTCGACCAGGGGCAGCTCGGCAGTTTGCAGGCGGCCTGGCTGATCGCATTCGCACTCTCGCAATTCCCGGTGGGTTATGCGCTCGATCGGATCGGGCCACGGCGGACGCTGGCCGGTTTCCTTTTGATCGCTCTCGCCGGGACGATCATCTTCGGCCTGTCGCGAGGCTATCTCTCCGCCCTGACCGCACTCGCACTGATTGGCATCGGTTGCGCGCCGATCCTGATGTCCGGTTTCTACTTGGCTGCGCGGCTCTATTCACCCCAGCACTTCGCCACGATGTCGTCCTTTCTGATCGGGCTCGGCTCCATCGGCGATCCGCTCAGCGGTGCGCCGCTCGCCTATTTCCTGGCGGCCTATGGCTGGCGCGCGACCGTGTTCGGCCTGTCCGGTATCGTGGCTCTGACGGCACTGCTGGTGCTGCTGCTGCTGAAGGACCCTCCGCCGCTGCCCGGCGCGACCCAACAGCATGTCTCGCTCCTGGGCGGAATCCGGCAGATCGTATCGAAGCGGCCGCTCTGGCTGATCTTCCCGTTCACCTTCGTAAGCTATGGCGTCACGATTTCTATTCGCGGCCTGTGGATCGCGCCCTATCTTCAGAGCGTGCACGGTTTCGACCTTGCCGCGACGAGCTACGCGGCGATGGCCATGGGAGGCATCATTGCTGCAGGAGCGCTGCTGGTGCTGCCGCTCTATCGGCGGATCGGTGCCAAGCCGACGGTCATCGCCTGTGCCCTGGCCGTGATCCTGGCCTGCTTCGCGTTGGCGCTGTGGGGGGAGGCGTCATCCCGTCTCGCGGTGGGGCTGCTCCTCGTCATCGGCCTGTTCGGCGTCACCTATGCCGTGGTGATGGCGCATGCGCGCGCCTTCATGTCCGCTCAGGAGATCGGTCGCGGCGTCACCTTCATGAACTTCGTCTTCATGGGCGGCGCAGGGGTGATGCAGTGGCTGTCGGGGCGCCTGGTGAATGCTCTAGGCGGGCAGGGCTCCGATGCGCCGGCGACCTTCGGCTGGCTGTTCGTCTTCATGGGCGCCATGCTTGCCGCGGCGCTGGCCATCTACATCGCCGCGCCGTCGGAACCGAAACCCATCGCCTCCGCAGCAGCTTAACTCAACCCTCGCCCGGAGCCTTCGCCGCGATCGCCAGGGCATGCACCCGGTCCGCCAGCTCCTGCGCCAGCGCGGTGTTGACGAGGCGGTGGCGCTCGAGCCGGGACTTGCCGGAAAAGGCTTCCGACACGATATTGACGCGGAAGTGAGTCTCGCCGCCCTCGCGCCAGCCGCCATGGCCCTGATGCTGGTGCGATTCATCGATGACCTTCAGCGCCTGTGGCGCAAAGGCCGCTGTCAGCTTTTGCGTGATTCTTTCACTGATCGAGGTCATGATCGCGCCACCGTTGCCATGATTGTTCGTCGGTCCGGCGATGTGCTGCATCGCACTTGCCGGCCCTAGCTCCTGCGTCTCATAACCCGTCGACGATGAACATCAACTCACGCCTTTTCGACAGCATCAGGATCGGAGCGTCCGAAGCGGAGGCGCCGCTGGAGAGCGATGCGCCGCGCTGCGACCATCCGGGCTGCGCCCGCGCGGGCGAGTTCCGCGCGCCGAAGGGGCGCGGCCGCGAGGGCCAGTTCTTCCTGTTCTGCATGGAGCATGTGAAGGCCTATAACGCGACCTACAACTATTTCGCCGGCATGGATGACGAGGCGCTCGCCGCCTACCAGAAGCAGGAAGAGATCGGCCATCGGCCGACCTGGAAGCTCGGCGTCAATTCCAAGGCGGCGCGGATGTCGCAGCGCGGGCGCAAGGCGAACGGCGAATCAGGCGCCGACATGCACGACGCCTTCAACCTGTTCGGCGCCCGCAACAAGCAGCAGGCGGCCCAGCCGGAATCACGCGTCGGCATCGTGGCGCGCAAGGCGCTGGACACGCTCGGCCTGGACGATACGGCTGATTCCGCCGCGATCAAGGCGCGTTACAAGGAACTGGTGAAGCGCTTCCACCCCGACGCCAATGGCGGCGACCGCTCGCGCGAGGGCACGCTCCAGGAGATCCTGAAGGCCTATCAACAGTTGAAGAGCGTGGGGATGGTGTAGCGCTGTCATCCCGTGTGCGTTGCGGCACGCAGTGCTGTGACGCAGGCACGGGACCGTGCGACGAGAAGGCGCCTTTTCCGGGTGACGGTCCCGCATCTGCGCAGCGGCACTAACGTGCCGCAGCGCGTGCGGGAAGACAGTTACCCCTTCGCCGCCAGCCCCGCGACATCGGCGATGATGCCGTCCAGCGCGAAATCCTTCGGCGTATAGACCCGTGCCACGCCCATGTTGCGCAAGGCGTTCTCGTCGTCGGGCGGGATGATGCCGCCGACCACCACGGGCACGTCCATGCCGGCGACGCGCAGGCGCGCGGTGACGTCGCGCACCAGCGGCAGATGCGAGCCCGACAGGATCGAGAGCCCGATGATATCGGCCTGCTGCTCCCGGGCCTCGCTGACGATTTCCTCCGGCGTCTGGCGGATGCCACCGTAGCTGACGCTCATTCCGGCATCGCGGGCGCGCACGGCGATCTGCTCGGCGCCGTTGGAATGGCCGTCGAGGCCCGGCTTGCCGACGAGGAAGCGCGGGGCGCGGCCGAGACGCTCGGTGGCCTTCTCGACGGCGGCCTTCGCCGTGGCGAGACCGGTGGCATCGCCGAGCCTGGTCGTGTCGACGCCGGTGGGCGCACGGTACTCGCCGAAGATCTCGCGCAGGGTCTGCGCCCATTCGCCGGTCGTGACGCCGGCTTTGGCGCAGGCGATCGAAGCCGGCATGACGTTGCGGTTCTCGCGGGCGCTGGCGGCAAGCTCGGCCAGCGCCGCCTCGGCCGCCTTTCCGTCGCGGGCCGAGCGCCAGGCCTTGAGCCGGGCGATGGCCTCGGTCTCGACCGAATCCGGCACGGTGACGACAGCGCCGTCGCCGGCCGAGAGCGGGGAGGGCTCGCTATTGGTGAATTTGTTGACGCCGACGACGACCTGCTCGCCGCGCTCGATCGCCTCGATGCGGCGCGCGCCGTTCTCGACCAGCGCCTGTTTCATATAGCCGCTTTCGACGGCGGCGAGCGCGCCGCCCATGTCGTCGATCTTGGCGAGTTCCTCCAGCGCGGCAGCCTTGAGCTCGTGCACCTTGGCGTCGACCACGGTCGAGCCGTCGAAGATGTCGCCGAATTCGAGCAGGTCGGTCTCATAGGCCAGCACCTGCTGCATGCGCAGCGACCATTGCTGGTCGAAGGGGCGGGGAAGTCCCAGCGCCTCGTTCCAGGCCGGGAGCTGCACGGCCCGCGCGCGGGCCTTCTTCGACAGCGTCACCGCCAGCATCTCGATCAGGATGCGATAGACGTTGTTCTCCGGCTGCGGCTCGGTCAGCCCCAGCGAATTGACCTGCACGCCATAGCGGAACCGCCGCATTTGTTCGTCGGCAATGCCATACCTGCCTAAGGTGATCTCGTCCCAGAGCTCGACGAAAGCCCGCATCTTGCAGAGCTCGGTGACGAAGCGCATGCCGGCATTCACGAAGAAGGAGATGCGCCCGACCGTGCCGGGGAACTCTTCCGCCGAGACCTCAGGGCGAGCGCGGATCGAATCGAGCAGGGCGATGGCCGTCGCCAGCGCGAAGGAGAGTTCCTGCACCGGCGAGGCGCCCGCCTCCTGCAGATGGTAGGAGCAGACGTTGGTCGGGTTCCATTTCGGCAGTTCGCTGGCCGTGAACACGACGATGTCGGTGGTGAGCTGCATCGAGGGGCGCGGCGGGAAGACATAGGTGCCGCGCGACAGGTATTCCTTGACGAGGTCGTTCTGCGTCGTGCCCTGCAGCAGCTTGCGGTCGGCGCCCTGCTCGTCGGCGACGGCGATGTAGAGCGAGAGCAGCCAGGCCGCCGTCGCGTTGATCGTCATCGAAGTGTTCATCTGCGCCAGCGGGATCTGGTCGAACAATGCCCGCATGTCGCCGAGATGGGAGATCGGCACGCCGACCTTGCCGACCTCGCCGCGGGCCAGCACATGATCCGGGTCGTAGCCGGTCTGGGTCGGCAGGTCGAAGGCGACGGAGAGTCCGGTCTGGCCCTTGGCGAGATTGGTCCGATAGAGCCTGTTGGATTCGGCCGCGTCGGAATGGCCGGCATAGGTCCGGAAGATCCACGGCTTGTCGCGCTGGGCCGTTTCCCGGCCGCCTCGTTCCGTCGCGGTCATGGCGTCCCCCCGTCTTGCAGAGCAATCTGAATGTTGCACTGCGGCGAAGATAACGCCAGAGCTTTGGCGCTGTCCCCTGCGACGTTAGGCTGACGCGTTTTTCAGCCCTCATCCTGAGGAGCGGCGAAACGGCGTCTCGAAGGATAGTCCAGATATCTCCGGAGCCTCCCGAACCATCCTCCGAGACGCAGCTTGCGGCTGCTCCTCAGGATGAGGGCTGCGGAGGTTGTGTTGTCGGGAACCCGCGATTATCGCGAGGACAGGCTGCCGCGGATATCGGACGTCCGCAGCAATGCCACGCGTCGGTCGTCCCTGGGCGGGGCGACGAAGGCACGCAAGGGCGCCCTGGGCAGGTCGAGATCGAGAGGGCGGCCCGGCGGCAGCGGCGCGTTCTTGACCATTGTCACGATCGGGCTTTCGAGCGCGGGCAGCTTCGGCGCGGGCGCCTCGGGTGCGAAGGCGAGCGGGGCCGAGGCGAAGGAGGTCGCCGTAGTTGCCGACGAGGACGCCGTCGTGAGCGGGATGGCGGTGGTGGAGGCCGAGGCGAGCTGGATCGTCGGCTCCTCGATACGGCGGCGCTCGGGACGTTCGCCCTTGACGTAGAAGGCGTTGCCGCCGGCCACGGTCACGTAATGCATGTTCTTGTAGCCGAAGCGCAGGCCGGCCATGTGGAAATGCTTGGCCGCGCCGACAGACTCGTTGCGGCGGCCGTTGAGGATGTCCTCGGCGATGGCTTCGACCTTCGGCAGGACATGGTCCGTCATCGGGCGGGTCAGCACGCCGGCGGCGAACTGGCGTGGCGCTCCGACCACGCCGCAGATCGTCTCGGGATATTTCGCCGATTCGACCCGGTTCATCACGACCGTGCCCACGCCGAGCAGGCCGGATTCGCTCGAGCGGTTCGATTCGAAATACATCGCGCGGACGAGGCATTCCTTCTCGCGCGGATCGGCCTTGGCCAGGGCGACCGCATGCCTGCGGGCCTTGGCGGGTTCCTTCACGGCGGGAGCGGCAGCAGCGGAGGTCGCGGCCGTCTCGACCGGGGACAGGCTGCAGGCGCCGAGGGCCGGCGCCGCGAGCGCGATCAGAAGCGGGATCGCCTTGCTGCCATGCCGGGATGACTCACCGGAACGAAGACCATGCGCAGCGATCGCGGTCCGCTTCATGCGGCAACCTCCAGAGTTCCGGATCCGTGATCGCCGACGGCGGCAAACCGGGATTGCCGGCAAGGAACCGCGAATTCCTTAACAGGAAGTTCGTTCGAGGCGGAAGGGGGTAAACGGCGCAAACGGCCTCGCCGTGCCTCCCCCAGGAAGGCGTCCGGCTGATAGCGCCTTGTTTCAACACGGAAACCGCCAAGGAGCCGCGCCGAAAATTTTCGCCCGAGCAGCCTCACGCAAGCTATCAAAACCGTCATCCCGGCTCTGGCGAAAGTCGATGCGAGCGCGGTTCCGTGATCACAACGGACGAAAGCGGGTGTCAGTTCCCGGAGCCCGGCAGGCGCGGCAGCGGCAGGAAGTCGACGCCTTCTTCATGCAGCATCCTGGCATCGTCCGGCGTCGCCTCGCCATAGATCGCGCGCTCTTCCGCCTCGCCGTGATGGATCTTCAGCGCCTCGTCGGCGAAGCGCTTGCCGACATGCTCGGCATTCTCGCTGACCTGACGGTGCAGCGCAGTCACCATCTCGCGGAAGGCCTTTTCCTTCTCGCTCATCAGGGCGACCGGCGCAGGGGCGGGGGCCGCCGGGGCGGAAGCTTTCACCACCGGCTGCGGCGCCTTCGGGCCGAGATCGGTGCGGGCGACATTGGGCGCCATGACCGCGCGCTCGACCTTCGCGCTGTTGCAGACGGGACAGGTGACGAAGCCGCGTTTCGCCTGATCCTCGAAGCCGGCCGAGGAGGCGAACCAGCTTTCGAATTCATGCGCGCTGTCGCAGGTGAGGGCGTAACGGATCATGACGTCATCAATGGTGGCGCAAGGTCGCCAAGGCAAACGGATCTGCCGAGGGGCGTCAGGCGGCCAGGAGCTTGTCGAGCTCGCCGCGGGCGTCGAGCGCATGGATATCGTCGGAGCCGCCGACATGCCGCTCGCCGATGAAGATCTGCGGAACCGAGGTGCGCCCGCCGGCGCGTGCGGTCATCGCCTGACGCAGCTCCGGCTTGCCGTCGACATCGATCTCGGTGAAGGCGACGCCCTTGCGCGTCAGCAGCGCCTTGGCGGCGTTGCAGTAGGGGCACCAGGGAGTGGTGTAGATCGTGACCGGTGGCATGAGGACGTGTCTCTTGTTGCGATGGCCCTCATGTAGTGACTTCCCGGCCATCCGTCACGACCCGGGCGAAGGTCAGCACGTCGACGGCGCTCGCGCCCGCCCGCAGCAGGGCGCGCGAGGCGGCATTGACCGTGGCACCCGTGGTCAGCACGTCGTCGACCAGCAGGATGCGCCGGCCCTCGACCAGGCTGCGCATCGCCGCGGATACGTGAAACGCGCCTTGCAGGTTCTCGGCGCGCTGGGCGCGCGTCAGCCCGACCTGCTGGCGCGTCCGCCTGATCCGGGTCAGAGCTTTGGTGGCGAGCGGCAGCCCGGTCTCGCGGGAGACGATGCGGGCCAATGCCGCAGCCTGGTTGAAGCGCCGGCGCCAGAGCCGGGTTCGATGCAAGGGGACCGGCATGACGAGGTCGGCATCGGCTGCGAGCTCGCGCCCGGCCTGCACCATCATCCGGCCGAGCGTCAGCGAAAGCTCGACGCGGTCGCCGTATTTCAGACGATGGACCAGGTCCCGCGCCGTGCCGTCGAAGCGGCAGACGGCGCGCGCCCGGGCGAAGACCGGCGGATCGGCGATCGCCGCTGGCGAGAGCAGACCGGCGCCGAGATCGACGGCAAAGGGTGTCCCGAGGCGCTCGCAATACGGGCGCTCGATGAAGCCGATGCCGCGCCAGCAGGCCGGGCACAGCGCCTGCGCCTCGCCTGTCGCAGCCTGGCAGGCAATGCAGGTCGGCGGGTAGACGATGCCGATCAAGCCGCGCAGGCCGGTTCGAAGGGACGAGCGGGTGCGTGTCGCAGTGCCGTGCAGGAAGGCCGTTGCCCATCGCGGCATTCCCGTCGTGCCGGCCATCGGCGAGACGTGCCTCGAACCGGGCGCATCGTCGTCCGGCCTGTCGATACGCCACTCCGCCATGGTGCGCCGCTATCCGATCGCGCAAGCGGCCGGGTGCGAGCCGGCCGGGATCGCAGCAGCATCGGGCTTCATGCCGCGGAGAGCAAGTGCGGGGCTGGCTGCCGGGAAATCCGCGCTTTCCAAGAGCGTTCATCTGCGGATGCGACCCACACGTGCCGCTCACGCGGCGCGGCTCACCGGATATCGAGGACGTTTTCAACAACCCGCGGGGTGTGCCGAATGGGCACCTTAGGGGATTTGTCGAATGATCGCATGTTCTTCCGCAGGCATTTGCGCCGACCGGATATCTTTATGTCGCGGCGCTGCAAAAAGCTGTTGCAGGCCAGCGGTTGTCCGACTACATAGGCGCCCTCGGCCAGCGCTGCTCCCTTCGTCTAGCGGTCTAGGACGTCGCCCTCTCACGGCGAAAACAGGGGTTCGAGTCCCCTAGGGAGCGCCAAAGCCTAATGATTTCAATAACTTATTAGGCGGTTCGCCAAGGTGGTTCGCCACCCGGTTAGCCAGGCGGCGAATTGAGCCATCAGACAGGACCTGCCGAGAAGTTCTGACCAGCGATGGCGATGGCGTTTCCGATAGCGCCGAGCCTGTTGTGGACGGCCTTCTCAACTTGGCCATAGCCCTTAGCCTGCACCTCGATGTCGATGAGAATATCGTCAAGCCCGTCGATTTTGATCTCGACTTCGGCCTTATAGGTTCCATTGCCGATATCGTAAATCGATGGAATTGAAATCTTTGCGTTTGGAGTAGTCATTTCAGGCTTTACCTTGATTGGTTGAGGCTTTGTTGTAGCAAATGCAGCGCAAGAAGACGATTTGTTTTGCGTCTTTTCGAGGTCACCGCGCCTTGTTTCGTGGCGTCACCATCCGCGTAACCTTCCGCATGCCAGCTTGGGCCAGCCGCTCCTGTTCGGCCTCTTTCGAATATAGCTCGGCGTGCTTGATGTCTGTGTGACCGAGCGTGTCCATAATCTGCCGCGTGGTCGCGCCGCTCTCTGCCAGCATTTTCCCGAGCGTCTTGCGCAGGCCGTGAAGCGTGTATCCAGCGGGCATGCCGGCTGATTTGGTCCAGTCTCGCATGCGGCCTGTCAGGGACTTCTTCGAAAACGGTTCGCCATAGGCGGTTTTGAGGATGGTCGGGCCAGATAAGTCTGCGCCGTCGAGCACTTCGCGCAGCATAGGCGTGATCTCAAGCACCAGGTCTCGGCCGGTCTTCCCCTGTGTCAGGCGAACCTTCTCACCGTCAATCGTATCGGGCGTCAGGTCGGCAATGTCGCCCCGCCGATTACCGAGCCAGAGCGCGAGCGCATACGCCAGCCGCGGCGTGGTCCCGATCGGCCAGCGTTTCTCAAATTTCGCCCGCATCGATTCGGGCCATGCCTTCCAGCCGACATATCCGGGCCGATGCTTGATCTTGTAGGTCGGGTCGCTCTCGATCCATTCCTCGTCGAGTGCAACCAGGATCATGCGACGCAGCACCGTCAGCAGATGGCGGGCCGCGTGCGGCGTGTCGCTCATGCCGGCGATGATCATCTTCACGTGTCGGCGCCGCAGATCCTCGACGGGCATGTCGGCCCAGCAGACGCCCTCTCCCTCGACGATTTCCGCGTTGAGGAACTTGTCGGCGATCTTGGATTGGCGGGCGCGGGTTTCCGGATCGAGCCTTCCCCATTCGGGGAGGGATGTCGGGACCATGCGCCACGCTGCTTTCAACGACCGCGGAACAGAGGCATGCGGAAGCATGACCACCTCGGCCGAGCGCGGCTCGCGCCCCTCGATGGCGGCGTCATAGGCTTCCTCGAATTCGGGATGCCCCGGCTCGTGCGGCAGGGAGATCGTTTTGCCAGCGCGGCGAAACCGCCATCGCCAGCGGCCATGGCGGTCCTTATATCGACCCGCATTCGGATATTCGTCGCGCATGGCGATGACGCTAGCGGGCGGAGGCCGCTCTCCGCAAGACGGCATCGATCTTGTTTTCCCTCACTTCGCCGAGCTCACTGAAGGCCATGTCGAGCATGACGCGGTCCCAAAGGACACGCCCGTCGATCCGCTTCGGTTGTGGCATGCGCCGGTCGGCGACGAGCTGGTCGAACTTCGTCGGGCCGACGCCGATGTAGTAGGCCGCCTCCTCGCGGCAAAGGCCGCGAGGAGCCCAAGCAATTCCGTCGGTTTTTCCGGTTGCTCTCGGCATGGTCAGAAAGGAATGTCGGCGTGGGTGACGTAGGGATATTTGAGCTTGTGGCTGAGCACGGTGGCCTGTGCGTCGATCGTGGCCTTGGCCTTGTCGAGTTCGATCCGAAGGTCGGCTGCGCGCTGCCTCTCCTGATGGTACCAGGTACGATAATCATCGAGGGTCGGCTTCGGGTCCGGCTTGCAGCGCGGTGACGTGTTCGGTGCGGCAGCGGGCTTCGCCATGGTTTCCTCCTAGAACGGAATATCATCATCCAGGTGGCTGCTGCCGCCCTGCGCTGACTTGCTCGAGGAATCGCCGGACCTGGCCGATCCGTAGCCCTGGCCGCTGTCGCGATTGCGCATCGTACCGTAGTCGTCTGGGCTCGGTGGATCGCGCTCCGCCTTGTCGAGGAGCGTGAGCTCGCCGCGAAAGCGCTGGAGCACGACCTCGGTGGTGTATTTCTCGACGCCCTGCTGGTCAGTCCACTTCCGTGTCTGAAGCTGGCCCTCGAGGTATACCTTCGAGCCTTTCTTCAGAAACTGCTCCGCGACCTTGGCCAGCGCCTCATTGAAGATGACGATGCTGTGCCACTCGGTGCGTTCCTTGCGCTCGCCCGATTGCTTGTCGCGCCAGGTCTCCGAGGTGGCGAGGCGCAGGCTGGCGACGGGCTCGCCGCTGCCGAGGCGGCGGATCTCGGGATCGCGCCCGAGATTGCCGACGAGAATGACCTTGTTGACGCTGCCGGCCATGGCTCAAGCCTCGCCATCGGTGCGGGCGACGGGGAGGATTGTCTCGCCCCGCGCATGTAGCATCATGCAGAAGTTGGCCACGTCGACCGGGTCGCCCTTCTCGACGTGCTCACGAAGCAACTTGCTGAGATGCTCCTGCGAGCAATCGTCTTTATCCTGCCAGCCGCCTCGGCCTTTCAGTCGGGCGGCTGCAAGCTTCGCCTTCATCGCCTCCTTCAGCCTCTTGATGCCTGCCTTGTTGGCGATCTGGTCGCGCTCTGCGCGCTCCCATGGCCGTTCGAAATCCATGCTGCTGCCCATGTCAGGCTCGAATCTGGCTGAAGAGGTCGCCGGTCTCGCGCTGCACCGCCTGGGCGCGCAGGAGCGGGGCGGCGATGCGGCGGTTCAGTTCGGCGCGCAGCAGCGCTGCGGTTGCCTTGACGAAGTCGGCGCGGGCCTCGGCCACGCCGCCGCGATGGCGGCGCGCCTTCTTGTCGAGTGACAGTCGAGCCTCTGCTTGGCGCCGGCGTAATGTCTTGAGTTTCGCCATCACGCCGCCCTCGGCATGGCGTTGTGCTCGACACCGTCGAGCAGGCGGCCGGCGATCGCTTTGGTGGCGCGCAGGCGCGTGCCGCAGCCTGGCGCCCAGACCTTGCCGTTCGCCATCGTCTGGCCGGCCGGGATATGGCTGCCCCACTGCTTGAAGAAGAATGCCGTTCCGGCAGCGGCGCACTGGTCGCGGATCTGCTGCGCCCATCCGGCCAGCATCTCGCGGGGGCCATTTTCGCCCCCGACGATGACCCAGTCGAGCACGGGATGCATGTGGCCGCCCGTCGGCATCTCGTACAGATCGAACCAGTCGAGAAATTCGGCTTCCCAGTCCGCCGACGTGCCGCGCCAGCGCTCGATCTCATCGATCCATGGTGCGGGCTTCAGCGCGTTCATCTCGCCATCGCCATAGGGCAGGTGGTGAAAGTCGATCAGGTCGAGGAGTGGCTCGGCCGAGACGAAGCGGACCGCGGCGGGCATCAGCAGCAAGTGCGGCACGCGGTCGATTGCGCGATCCTGATCCTCGGCTGAGACGCCCTTCCAGACATTCGTCAGCGGCCAACGGCCGAGATGAACGTGCGGCCCAGAAGGCGCGAGAGTCTCGAGCATGCCGGGTGCAATCAGGGTCACGTCGAGGCGCATCATCAGCGCCATATCGCAGACGATCTCATGGACCCGCTGCGGTGTGTTGCGATCGGAGCAGTAGCGGCGCATCCGCTCGGCGCGCTTCGTCAGGACCTGGAAGGTGTGCTGCGGCGCCAGCGCCATGACGGCGAAGACGCGGTCGATCCATGCGTCCGGCACGTCCTCATGGAAGAGATCGCCATGGGCGCAGACGAAGACCATGCGCGGGCGCTTCCAGCGCAGCGGCTGGGTCAGCCATTCCTCGTTGAAGCGGACCGTGCCGTTCCACACCGGACCGGCCTTCGTCTCGCGCGTCAGGCCTGCGCGGCTGGGATGATGCTGTAGGCGCGTGCCCGCCAGCTTCATCGCATAGCAGTTGGTGCAGCCGGGCGAGACGACGCTGCAGCCCGTGATCGGGTTCCAGGTCGCGTCCGTCCATTCGATCTTAGTCGCGTCAGCCATGGCTATGCTGCCTTCATCTGAACGATGCTGGCGAGGTCGCCGACGGTCACGATCGCTTCGGCCTCGGTGTCGCTGATGGAGATGTCGCGTTCCATCTCGATGTTGGTGAGGATCTCGATCGCGTCGAGGCTGTCCGCGCCGAGATCGTCCGAGAGGCGAGCGTCGGCGGTAACCTTCTCACGGTCGACGCCCAGCGCGTCGACGAGGATGCGGGCGATGTCGTCTGGCACCACCACGTCAGAGCGGCCCTCGTTTCTGTCCGGCTGATCGATCGGGTGGCGCAAATGCTCGATCGCCTTCTCGGGATCAGCGGTGCGCCAGTCGGGCCACTTCCGGGCCTCGTTTTTCTTCTGCTTGGTGGTGATGGCCTCGACGATCTTCGCGGGCTCCCAACCGGCGCGCCAAGCGCCGTCGAAGGCCAAGATGATCACGTCGACCCATTCCTCGATATCGTCGGGCTGGGCCTCGATCTCGGCCAGTTCCTTACGGATGTGGTCGATCACGCCCTTGGTGCGCGCCCCCGGACCGAAGGTCTTGTGGCTGAAAGCGCGCTGACGCTCCAAGTGCGCGACTAGGTCAAAGCCGCCGGCTTCGTAGAACTCATGCGCCTCGCGCCAAACGAGTTCGCGGTAACCTTCCTGCGGCAGTCCGATATTGTGGACGGCCTTGTGAGCGGAAAGCTCCTGTTCGGCTTTCACAGCGCGCGAGAGCAGTTCCTCGACCGGCTTGACGACCTGCCGACCGATCGCGTCGCCGATCCTTGCGGCAGCGGCACAATGCACCTTGTCCTTGCCATAAGTGGTGACGTGCTCGCCGCAGCCTTCGCCGACGGTTCGTGCATAGATGATGACCTGGTCGGCCGCATGCGCCTTACAGATGCGCTCGGCTGTCGCGATTGAGATTGGCTTCGGCAGGGCCATGTGAACCTCTTCTTTCCGCTGTGAGCGTGAGCGAGCAGCGCGCTAGACGCGCATCGGCATGAGCACGACGAGGAGGCTGTCGCCTTCGCGCCGCTGGAGGATGGCGGGGGCGCCGGGCTCGGAGAGCTTGAGCTGGAGGCTGTCGCCGCCCAACACTCCAAGGATGTCGAGCAGGTAGCGGGCGTTGAAGCCGATCTCGATCGCCGTGCCGTCATAGTCCGGCGTCAGCTCCTCGGTGGCCGAGCCGCTGTCGGGGTTGGTGACCGAGAGCGTCAGGCTGCCCGGCGTCAGCCCCAGCTTCACGGCGCGGCCGCGCTCGCTGGAGATGGTGGCGACGCGGTCGATCGCCTGCTTGAAGGCCTCGGCCGCCAGCGTCGCGACCTTGTCGTTGCCGGACGGGATGACGCGCTGATAGTCCGGGAAGGTCCCGTCGATCAGCTTCGAGGTCAGGGTGGTGGCGCCGGCGGTGACGCGGATCTTGGTCGGCGACAGCTCGATCGTCAGATCGCCCTCGGCCTCCTTCGCGATCTTCGCCAGCTCGGCCACGGTCTTGCGCGGCACGATGACGGCGGGCATGGCCTCGGCACCGGCGGGGGCAGGGAGTTGCAGGCGCGAAAGCTTGTGGCCATCGGTGGCGACGGCGCGCAGCACGGTGGCGCCCTCGACCGCCATCGCGTGCATGTGGATACCGTTCAGGTAATAGCGGGTCTCCTCCGTCGAGATGGCGAAGCTGGTCACCTCGACGATCTGGGCCAGCGTCTTCGCCGGCAGGGCGAAGCTGCAGGTGAATTCGCCATCGGCGATATCGGGGAAGTCCGATTCCGGCAGGGTCTGCAGCGTAAAGCGCGACGGGCCGGATTTCAGGGCCATGCCTTTTTCGCCACCGTCGAGCGTGATTGCGGCTTCGGCCGGGAGCTTGCGCACGATATCGCTGAGCGTGTGCGCCGGCAGGGTGATGGCGCCGGCCTCCGCAACCTCGCACGGCACGCTGGTCTCGACCTTGATGTCGAGATCCGTGGCGCAGAGCGCGAGCTTGCCGCCGTCGGCACGCAGCAGGATGTTTGACAGGACGGGGATGGTGTTGCGGCGCTCGACGACGCGGGAGAGCGAAGCCAAGGCGGGCGCGAGCACATCGCGCGGGATGGTGATCTTCATAGGTCGCTCTCGCGGTGAGGAAAGAGGCGGGGCCGAAGCCCCGCCAGGTGAGGCCGGGAGATCAGGCCTCGGGAGAACCTTCGAAGGTTGGGAGGGCGGTCTGAGCGGCGACCGTGATCAGGTCGTCGCGCACGCGCTCGGTGACGTGCAGGTCCGGCCGATAGAGCTGATAACGCCAGAGGATCTTTTGGCCCGATTTGCGGTAGCGCAGGCGCGCTGGGATCGTGATCTTCTCCCCCATGAAGAAGGGCGCGATCGACAGCATGAAAAGGCCCTGGACCTTGAGTGGCTGGCCGTTGCCGTCGATATGCTGCTCATCGAACTGGATCGAAGCCTCGCCCGTCGCCAGGTTGACGACATTCTTGACGATGCTTTCGACGTTGACCTGAAGGCCGCGCGAGAGCTGGATCAGTTGGGCCGGGGTCGCGATCGTCGTGGCGAAGTCGCGCTCGAGATTGATGCGCTCATGATCGTTCGGCGCCGTCAGATCGGCGATTCGATCCTCGAGGAACGCCGCGAATTCGCGCTGTTCCATCTCCTCGCCATTGCCCTTGATCCAGACCTTCCATTCCTCCGACAGGGGAAAGGCATAATGGATGCGGTGCTTGAGATTATCAGCGGCGCCGCCGCTCGCCTTATCGTGGTAGTCAACGACCGCGGTGAAGGCCGGGCCTTTCCAGTCCGTATTGGCGAAAACCGCCGTGTGATCCGTCTTGTGACGGTCGGTTAGGTCGATGAAGGACTGCAGTGTCAGGGCCGTCGCGATGCCGCGCTTGGCTGCCGGCTTGGTCCGGAAGGCTTCTACGATCTGCGTCGCGGCCGACACTGAGCGGTTCTGCGGATCGATGATGACCGGAACCGCCTTCGGGACGCCGGGGCCGAGATCAGGCAGCGAGACTTCCACAATCTCGGGCCGCTGGCTCTTCTTGGTGAGTTCGACAACGGCGGCGATGCCCTTGTCGGAATTGGGCAGGGCGCCCTCGTGATAGGCTTCGAGGGTGGCGGGTTCGAGTTCGGTAACCTTGGCCATGGCTGGCTTTCCTTTGCTTGCGGGAGGGGATCAGGCGCTGGCGGAAACGCCGCGCGGGCCGGCGAACATGTCGGTCTGCTGGGGATGCTCGGGCGAGAGAGAGCCGTCGTCGGTGACCCAGTAGAAGGACGAGCCGCGCGGCTTCTTCGGCAGCTCGGGCACGATGTCCGTTTCGATCGTGACGGTGCCCTGCTCGACGGTGAGGTGGAACGCGACCTTGACCTTGCCCTTGACCTTGGCCTTCGGGCGGTTGCCGGCCATCTCCTTGAGCTTGGCCAGAGAGTCCGTGATGGCGTTGCCGAGATCGGCGGCGAACTCGCCACCTTCCAGCACGCCGACAATGGTCTGCGCGTCGCGGATCTTCTTCATTTGGCTCAGGCCTCCATAGGCTGGCGAGGGAGCCGCCCGCCGGCGCGGCGCGTGCTCGGGGGCAGGTCGGACTTCGGCTTCGGCGCGGGGCGGGCGAGAACGGCCTCGCTCCAGCGGTCGAAGCGGGTGAGCCATTGCTCGGTGGCGCGTGCCGGGGAGAGCGGGACGATGCGATGCTTGAGCTTCAGCGTCCCGTAGCTTTCGACGCCCCACGGCCGGGGCGGCCGAGCGAGGAGGTGGTCGCGCTCCGCCAGCATCAGCCGAACATCGGTCAGCGCGACCGTACGGGCGATCTCCACCGGCAACGGCCAAGGCAGCCCCGCGAGCCGATGCAGCCAAGCGTCGATCGGCGCGCAGAGCTCACGCTTGATCGCCTTGATTGAGACGCCCGATCCCGGCGCGAGCCGATCAGCGGCTGCCTGCATGGCCACCATGATCGGCGTAGCCCAGTCGCCGATGATGGCTTCGTGGCCGTCATGCAACAGGAAGGCGAGCGCTGCCGCCGGATCATGGCTCGCAGCGTAGATCGTATCGGCGCCGATGCAGCAGTGCTGCGCGACCGGATAGATGATGCCGCTCGGCATCTGGTTCGCGTAGCGGCCGGTCATGCCCAACGGCGTCGCGATGTCGCGCCGCAGGTCGAGGCCATCCGGCGGGATGGGAGCCAGCAGGTCGAGGGGGCGGCCGGAGGCAGTCTGGGACCAGATCATCGCGCGGCCCTCGCCTTGAGCCTGGCAAGGGTTTCGCCGAGCCGAACCGTTGCTTCTAGGGTGCAGCGCGCCTCGTCCGCGATCTGCATGATGGTGGCTTCCAGGCCGTCGAGCGGCATGTTGCGGCGCATGGCACCCGACAGGGCGCTGGCCCGCATCAGCATGTCGCCGGCACGGTGGCAGAGCGTGTCTGCCTCGTGGATCGTCTCTGCCGGGAGCGGATCATTCGCGAGGATGACGGGGGAGATGCTCACCATGGCGAGGCGCTCCAGATCGCCGCCAGCGCGTAGATCACGGGCGCGCAGGCAAGAGTGATCAAGCCGAGCATGATCAGCCAGACCAGCAGGATCATGCCGAGATGCGGCGCAGCTTCGGCCTTCATTTCAGCGCCTCCGCGATGGCGACGCATCCGATGCCTGCCTCGGTGGCGAGCTCCTCGAATGCTCGGCTGAGCTGCTTGGCCTCGACCGCGGCGGCGAGAGCGTCCGCCCCTACCGTCACGTTGCGGCCATCGCGGATGTTGGCGAGCAGCAGCTCGGCCCGGCGTGCGAGCCAAGCGGCGCCCTTTACGGCCGCTTCTGCGTCGTTGCGGAGATGTGCGACGGTCGGGATCATCCGCGCCTCCTTTCGGTTCGGCTGAGGGCGGATACCGCCAGATAGGTTGCGAGGAGCCAGACGCCGGCCATGGTCAGAGGCCCAGCATCTGGCGCGCGATCAGCGCGATGGGGACGGCGAGACAGGCGATGGAAGCGGCCATCTCGCGAGGGCTGACCGCGCGACCGCGCCTGCGGGGCCGCTTCGAGCTCGGCAGGGTGGAAAAGGCAGCAGCCGCATAGGCGCGGACATGTTCAGGACGCCAGCCGAGCCGGATCAGATCGTCCGTATCGATGACGGCATCTTCGCCCCGGTCCTTGACCAGGCGGCTGATATCCTCGGCCATGCGCTGGCGCACCGCGCCGGCATCGACCATGCGGTTGCGGGGCTGGGGCCAGATGAACCCGTCATGGGTCGGGGTGCGGTGGTCGACCGTCGGCGAATGCATGGTTGCCTCCATCGGTTGAATGGCGGCATCGTACCGATAAACGCTACACTGTCAACAGGGTTCGGATTTAAAATCGGGACAGAACAAATTGCGATGTCTCCGGAACCGAATCAGATACTAACAAATCGTTCTTGCTCTGTTCTCATTCGTGAGTCAGATTGTCGCGGTCCGAGGAGAGGATCGTCATGACCGCAATGAGCCTGGCAGCAAGCTTCAAGATTTTCCTGAAATGCGAGAACTGCCGCCGCCCGAGCAGCGTGAGGCTCGATGTTCCGGATGTCGACGATGCGCCTTGCGACGTCGAAGAGCTGGTCGATAGCGCCTTCCTGCAGCGTCAGGTGTTCACCTGCGAGATCTGCGAGAGCGCGATCGGGACCATCATTGGCATCAATCGTGTGGAGTAGCGTCGATGACTGAGAGGGTAGTGGTTCGTGTCGTTTCCGCCGGCCAGGTCGACGCTGCTGAGCGGCTCGCCATCACAGCGCTCGGCTGGATCAGCGCCGATATCGACAGGATCGGTGGGTTCATCGATCGGACGGGTATCAGGGCGGACCGGATCCGTCAGGCTGCCGGTTCGCGCGACTTCCTGCTCGGTGTGCTCGAGCATGTCATGTCAGACGAAGAGTGGCTCCTGATGCCATTTTGTGCCGTTAGCAAGGCTTCGCCGCGCGAGGTCTGCGAGGCGCGGGATGTTCTCGCATCGCCATATCGCATCAAGCACGGAAGCGCGGAGAACCTGGTGCCGAAGATCCTGCCGCGGCGCGGCTTCTCCTAGAGCGGGATTTCGTTCGAAATCCGCCTGACGAGTGCCAGGATCTGGAAGGTTTCGCCGTCATCGGCCTGGTAGTCGACCGGGACGATGATGGGCTTGTGCTTCGGATTGCTGGATCGCGGATGGAACTCCATCCGGTCTTCATACAACTCAAGCTGCTTGATCGACCATTCGCGCAGATGCCCGCCGTCCCTGGTGCGTTCGACCACGACCGTCATGCCATCGCGCAGCGGCACTCGACCATTCAGGTCGCCGAAGTCGACGCAAATGACCTTGTCGCCAGGAAGGATCGGTCGCGGCTGCAGCTTGTTCATGCTGTCGCCGGCGACAGTGAATGAGACCTGCCGCGCCCAGGGGAACTTGGGGTCGGGCAGGTCGAAGGTCGGATCCTCCTCGATATCGGTGAAGTCCGGCGCGGCGCGAAAGGCGCCCGCCTCGACGATGCCGGCGTTGGCGATCGCTGTCAGGCCTTCCTTCGTGCGCGTGAGTTCGGGCTCGTCGTTCGCTGGTCCCGGGAGCGGGGACGGCACGTCGAGGATGTCCGCGATGGCGAGCATTTCCTGGCCGCTGATCTCGCGGCTGCCGAGGACCATCTTGTTGACGGCTGAGCGTGGGATCGAGCGCGAGAGCGCTTCGGTCAGCCTGCGCGCGAGCTCTGCCTGGCTCATCTTGCGGAGCTCAAGCGAGGCGACAAGCCAGTCCTTCAGGCGATCCTTCAGCATGTCGGGACGATAGATTCCCAGCGTCGCGATGTCGCGATCTGCCATCGGTACATCCGCGCTTGCAATTGTATCGTTTATCGGTACATTGCAGATCATGGAACCTGCCTCCTCCATTATCGATCGCCTGGGTGGCGTCGCTCGGGTCGCCGAGATCGTCGGCGTCCACCGCGTTCGCGTCAGCAACTGGAAGCGCCCGAAATCAGCGGGCGGCACCGGCGGCCGCGTGCCCCAATCGCATCATGTGAAGCTTCTGGCGGCGGCCGAACGCTTGGGCGTCGCTCTCTCTGCCGCAGATTTCCTCGTTACGTCCGAGGGCGTCTCTCCATGACGGCCCTTCATCGCATTCGACAGGTTCAGCAGCGCGTGCCGCAGGCGGCTCTTCGCCGCGTCCTGCCGTGCTCGCCGCGCCTGTTCTTCCTGCTCGTCCATGGTGTTCCTCCGCCGTGACCTGACCCGTCGGACTGTCCCTCATCTCTCCCGTTTTCCCTACGAAAATGCATAGGAGCATTTTTCGTGAGCGCTCCCGCTTTGCCCGAAGAAGGCCACTCCGACGGCCTCGTCACCATGATGAAAACTGCGGTCAGGGCGCTCGTGCTCGCCTGCGCCGCCCCTGGCGAGACCGGTCCCGAGCGTGTCGAGCGCATGACGGGCTTCTCTCGCGGCGCGATCAGCCGGTGGTGCGGCGACAATTATCGCGACCTGCCGCCGCTCGATGTCGTGTTTCAGCTAGAGAGCCGCATCGGCAAACCGATCGTCTCGCGCATGCTGGCGTCGCTGACCGGCCACGAGGTTCGGCCCGTCGAGGATCGCGACGGCACGCAGGTGACGGACCTGATGGCCGGCGTGCTGCGCTCGACCGGCAGTCATGCTCGCTTCGTCGCCAAGGCCGCCGAGGCGATGGAAGACGACAAGATCACGCCGGGCGAAGCGAAAGAGCTGCTTTCCAAGATCCTCAAGCATCAGCAGGACATGGCGGAGATCGCCAAGCTTCTCGCGCTCAAGGCCGGGGTCTGAGCGATGCTGCCGATCGGAGACCTGCAGCCCGTATCGCCGGAACTTCGCGGCCTGCTCGCGGCCATCACCGAGCAGGCGCATCGTCTGCGCAGCCGCGGCCGGCATGACCGAGCCGAGACCTTGCTGCGGCGTGCTGCGGAGAAGCGCGTGCTGCCGCCCCATGTGCGGCAGGGCATGCACGCCCTCGCCGACCTTTTCCACGCCCATCCGGACAATCCGGTCAGCCTCGGCGTCGTCTGATGAAGCGCCCCTTCCGCATCGAGCGCGTCGGGCGCCACCGCAAGGCCGCAGCTCGCGGCGTGGCCCGCCTGGGCTTTCCGGCATCCGTCATCGCCAGCGTCCTGCGGATCAAGCGCTCGACTGCGCAGGCGATCGTCGAGGGGCGATTGGCGCCTGCCGCCCTCTGGTCCGCCGCCGAGCAGGCGCTTTTCGCGAAGGGAGAAGTTGATGCATCTCGCCGCCATCATCGCGGAGCTTGAAGGCGCGGCGCAGCAAGAAGCTGCCGGCATTCATGTGCTGGAGACGACGCGCTTTGAGCCCGAGCTCGGCGCCGTCGCGGTCTCTTGCCTTGATGCCTCGCGCCGTCGCGCCGAGGCGCTGACCCAGGCGGCGAAGCGCCTGCGCGTGCTGCTTCAGGGGGACTTTGCCTCCGCCGATCCGCGCCGTCCGAACCAGACGGTGCCGGCATGAGCGAAGCTTATCTCGCCTTCCTCAAAGCCAAGGCCTGCATCGCCGTCGCTGGCGGCATCGAGGTCGCCGATCACGAGATCAACCCGATCCTGCTGCCGCATCAGCGCATCATGGTGCGTTGGGCGCTGCGCCTCGGCCGAGCCGGTCTGTTCGCCGCCTTCGGGCTCGGCAAGACCTTCATGCAAATCGAGTTCTGCCGGCTTCTTGTCGAGAAGCTGGGCGAAAGCGCGCTGATCGTGATCCCGCTTGGGGTGCGGCAGGAGTTCATGCGCGATGCCCGGACGCTGGCGACGGCGGAGCACGAGAAGATCTCGGCCGAGACGAAGGCGGCGCACGCGCTCTGGATCAAGGGCCGCCCCGACCGCGTGCCCTCGCTCAGCTTCATCCGCAGCGTGACGGAGGCCGGCGAGCGCGGCATCTACCTGACCAATTACGAGACCGTGCGCGACGGTAAGCTCGACCCTCGCGCGTTCGGTGCCGCGTCGCTCGACGAGGCCTCGTGTCTACGCGGCTTCGGCGGCTCGAAGACCTTCCGCGAGTTCATGCGCCTGTTCGACGGCATCCGCTTCAAGCTGGTGGCGACGGCGACGCCGAGCCCGAACGAATACATCGAGCTGCTGGCCTATTCCGCATTCCTCGAGGTGATGGATGTCGGCGAGGCGAAGACCCGGTTCTTCAAGCGCAACTCGGAAAAGGCGGACAGCCTCACCATCCATCCGCACAAGGAGCGCGAGTTCTGGCTGTGGGTATCGAGCTGGGCGCTGTTCGTGCAGCGGCCGAGCGATCTCGGCTGCGACGATGCCGGCTATGACCTGCCACCGCTGACGGTCCATCAGCATAGCGTTGCGAGCGACCTCGCGACCCGCGAGACCGAGCGTGACGGCCAGGGCATCCTGATCGCGAAGGACGCCCTCGGCGTCGTCGGCGCCAGCCGCGAGAAGCGGGCAAGCCTGCCGCGGCGCATCGCCAAGCTCTCCGAAATCCTCTCGGCGGCGCCGGCGGAACGCTTCCTGATCTGGCATGACCTGGAGGACGAGCGGCGGGCGATTGAGGCCGCCGTGCCGGGCGTGCTCTCGGTCTACGGAACCCAGGACCTCGACCAGCGCGAGCAGACGATCATCGGCTTCTCCGATGGCGCTTTCCAGTATCTCGCCGCCAAGCCCGTCATTGCCGGCTCCGGTTGCAACTTCCAGAGGCACTGCCACCGGGCCGTGTTCCTCGGCATCGGCTTCAAGTTCAACGATTTCATCCAGGCCATTCACCGCATCCAGCGCTTCCAGCAGGAGCGGCCGGTCGAAATCCACATCATCGCGTCCGAAGGCGAGCAGGCGGTGCTGCGCACGCTTCTGACCAAGTGGGAGCAGCACAAGCACATGGTCGATCAGATGAGCCAGATCATCCGCGAATACGGATTGAACGAGCAGGCGCTCGCCACCTCGCTCTCCCGCTCGATCGGCGTCGAGCGCGTCGAGATCCGCGGCGCCAACCACCGCATCGTCAACAACGACACGGTGCTGGAAAGCGCGGCCCTGGCGGAAAACTCGGTCGGGCTGATCGTCACGTCGATTCCGTTCTCGACGCAGTACGAGTACACGCCGAGCTATAACGACTTCGGCCATACCGACAGCGACCCGCATTTCTGGGCGCAGATGGACTTCCTGACGCCCTCGCTGCTGCGCGCGCTCCAGCCCGGTCGCAACTGCGTCATCCACGTCAAGGACCGGATCATTCCGGGCGGCCTCACCGGGCTGGGCTTCCAGACCGTCTCGACCTTCCATTGCGACGCGATCCAGCACTTCCGCCGGCACGGCTTCGCCTTCCTCGGCATGAAGACGATCACCACCGACGTGGTGCGCGAGAACAACCAGACCTATCGGCTGGGCTGGTCGGAACAGTGCAAGGACGGCTCGAAGATGGGCGCCGGCCTGCCGGAATATCTGCTGATCTTCCGCAAGCCGCAGACCGATCGCTCGGTCTCCTATGCCGATCTGCGGGTGGTGAAATCGAAGAAATGGTTCGGGCAAGACGGCGAGGCTGTTCCGGATGACTTTTCGGAGGAGGACGAGGTCGACCTCGCGGACGCCTCCAAGACCTGGATCAATCCCGACGGCTACAGCCGCGCCCGCTGGCAGATCGACGCGCATGGCTATCTGCGCTCGGCCGGGGATCGTGCGCTCAAGGCCGAGGACCTGCACAACGTCCCGGCCTCAACGATCTACAAGATGTGGAAGCGGTTCAACCTCTCCAGCGTCTACGATTTCGAGTACCACGTCGCCATCGCCGAGGCGCTGGAGACGCGCGGGCGCCTTCCGCCGACCTTCATGCTGCTGCCGCCGCATTCGCCGGACCAGGCTGTCTGGAGCGATGTGACGCGGATGCGCACGCTGAACGGCGTGCAGCAGGCCAAGGGCAAGGAGATGCATCTCTGCCCGCTGCAGTTCGACATCGTCGACCGCGTCATCGCGCAGATGTCGATGCCGGGAGAGACCGTCTTCGACCCGTTCGGCGGGCTGATGACGGTGCCCTATCGCGCGATCCTGCAAGGCCGCTTCGGCGTCGGCGTCGAGCTCAACCCCGGCTATTTCATGGACGGCGCCTTCCACTGCGCCGCCGCGGAGGAGCGCGTCGCGATCCCCTCCCTGTTCGACCTCATGGACGCCGAGCGATCTGACGCTCCGGCGCTCGAAGCGGCGGAGTGACCTTCATGGGCGGACTGATCATCGACAGCTTCGCCGGCGGCGGCGGGGCCTCGCTCGGGCTGGAATGGTCGCTCGGCCGCTCGCCGGACTTCGCTATCAACCACGATGACGATGCTCTGCTGATGCACGCGGCAAACCATCCGCAGACCGTGCACCTGAAGGAGAATATCTGGAAGGTCGATCCCTATGCCGTGACGAAGGGCCAGCCCGTCTTCGTGCTCTGGGCCTCGCCGGACTGCCGGCACCATTCGAAGGCCAAGGGCGGCGCGCCAGTCTCGAAGTCCGTGCGCGGTCTCGCTGACGTCGTGCTCGTCTGGGCCGAAACCGTCGCGCCGCAGATCATCCTGCTGGAGAATGTCGAGGAATTCGCGCAGTGGGGGCCGCTCGGCGAGGACGGCAAGCCCTGCCCCTATCACAAGGGGGCCGAGTTCGCCCGCTGGGTGCGGCACCTGGAGCGCCTCGGCTATGCCGTGGAATGGCGAGAGCTGCGCGCCTGCGACTATGGCGCCCCGACGATCCGCAAGCGCCTCTTCCTGGTCGCGCGTCGCGATCGCAAGCCGATTCTGTGGCCGAAGCCGACGCATGCGAAGCCGACCGATCCGCGCGTCCTTGCCGGAGAACTGAAGCCCTATCGCACCGCGGCCGAGATCATCGACTGGTCCTTGCCGTGCCCCTCGATTTTCCTGACCCGCGCTGAAGCGAAGGCGAAGAAGATCCAGGTGGTGCGACCGCTTGCCGACAAGACGATGGCTCGCATCGCGCGCGGCTTCAAGCGCCACGTTCTCGATCGACCGGAACCGTTCGTCGTCTCGTATTACGGGGAGGGCGCTGGCGGCCTGAACCGCAGCAACGAGACAGCCGAGCCATTGCGGACTGTCACGACGGAAAACCGCTTCGCCGTAACGGTGCCCTATCTCGCCGGCGTCGGTGGACGCATGGGGCAATCCGGCGAGCGGCCGGTCGATAAGCCCTATCACACCAATACCACGAAGGCGGGCACGGTTGTCGTGACGCCCTTCCTGTCTTACGCCCAGCAGGGCGGCGGAAACCGCCCGGCTGATGGGCCGCACCATACGATCTGCGCCAACGCCAAGGATCAGAACCAGGTGGTGACCGGCTTCCTGGTCCCGCGCTATGGCGAGCGACCGGGGCAGGAGCCGCGCTCGCGTAGCGTCGAGGTGCCGGCGCCCGTCGTGGTGCCCAAGGGAAACGGCGGCAGCCTCGCCGCCTGCTATCTGGCGCAGCACAACACCGACATGATCGGGCACGATCCCGAAAAGCCGATGTCGACGATCGTCGGAAAGGCCTGCACTCAGGCGCCGGTGATGGGCAAGTTGGCATATCTCTCGCATCACTACAGCTCGAATACCGCCGGCGGTGAAGGCGATCCGGAAAAGCCGCTGAAGACGATCTTGGCCAGCGGCAACCATCATGCCGTCGTCACTCCCTATCTCAGCGAGATGCGCGGCCGCTCCGACGCGCGTTCTCCTGACGAGCCGCTCTCGACTGCCACGCGACAGGCCACGCATGGGCTGATCACGCCTTTCGTTAGTGGCTATTACAGCCTCGGCGAGAACGAGCGGCCCAGCGACGTTCCGCTCGCCACAGTGACCACGCGCGATCGCTTCGCCCATGTTGAGGGCTATATCGCCCTGCCGCCGCTCTCGCCCGAGATGGCGGAACGTGCCCGTATGGTCGCTGCCTTCCTACGCGATCATGGCGTTTGGGATGGACCCGGCGAATTTGTCACCATCGGCGACTTCATCGTCTGGGACATCGGCATGCGCATGCTGGTGCCGCGCGAACTGGCGCGGGCGCAGGGCATGCCCGATTCCTATGACATCACCGCCGCCGGTCGCCTGACTGAGACGGCGCAGCGCCACAAGATCGGCAACAGCGTCTCGCCGCCTCCCGCCGAAGCCCTCGCCCATGCGAACTGCGTCGAGGCGCTGCTGATGCCGGATGTGAGGCATCGCCGACGCGCCCCGGTTCCGACCTGGCCCGGGCTGCCGGCGGCGGCTCGCCAGCAAGAATTCCTCATCGCGGCGGAATAGTCCGATGGCGAATGATTACCGCGACATCGTCAGCGTTCCGCGCGACGGCAGCCTCGTTTGGGTCATGCACGAGGACGTCGGCAGCTTCCTAATGCGATGGAACGCTGCCGCATCGAACCCGATGGTGTCGACTGAACCCGGCATCTGGGAAGCTCCCGACGGCTCTTTCACCTGGTGCGATAAGAACGGGCTCGGCCCCAGCCATTGGCGGCCCGAATGACTGTGCTCGATCACGCGCTGGATCTCGCTTTACGCGGCTGGCCAGTTTTCCCCGCGAACCCCGCGCAGAAGCCGGATCCTTTTTCCAAGGCGCCGCACCTACCCAAGGCAAGCGCGCCGGGGGAGAAGGACGGCGGGCACTGGCTCGCCTCGGCCGACCCTGGTGTTATCCGCGGCTGGTGGCGGCGTTGGCCGCGCGCACTGATCGGCTTTCCGACCGGGCTGCGGACGCAATGCGTCGTCATCGACCTCGATCCGAAAGATGTTCCCGTCGAGGCGATGCTCGCCGCGCTGACGAGGTTCTGCGGCCGGCTGCGCTATGAGGATCCCGAGACGGGAGAAATCGTCGAGCCGGCCTTCGCCTTCACGCAATCGGGCGGGCTGCATCTCTATTTCGCCTGGCCGACCGAGGCGGAATTCGCCGAGATGGAGCGCAACCTCCAGCGTGTCGGCGGCATCTTCAAGCCGACGATCGGCAGCCCGACAGACGTCTTCCGCCGTTTCCTGAAGGCTGGAGAGGTAGGCCCCGAACTGGCGCATATCGATGTGCGCGGCGAGGGCGGCTATGTCATCGCCCCGCCCTCGGTCATGGTCGACGGCAAGGCCTATTCCTGGGCGATCCCGCGCGGCGAGATCCTGCCGCCGTTGCCCCGACGCCTTCGCGGCGTCATCACCGGCGAATTCCTGACCGAGGCTGAGCGACAGTCGCGGCGGGCGGCGGCGAGGTCGCAGCAGCGGCGCGGAAGCAGCACCGAGATTGCGGATCGACGCGTCAAGGCCGCTGTCGATGCGGCCATCGGCCGAGCGCTTGACATGGCGCGTACGGCGGCGCCGGGCAGTCGCAATCGCGGTGTCTATGACGCCGCGGTCTGGCTCGGCCGGATCGTGCGCGGCGGGTTCCTCGGCCGCGCCGAGGCGGAAAGCATGCTTTTCGCCAATTTGCCGGCTGGGGTGCCGCCGACCGAGCCAAAGATCAAGCACACCATCAGTAACGGGCTCGATGCGCCCGTGCCGGCTTTCTCGCCAGCAGAACTCGGCCCGGGGAGGGCGGCATGACGGGGCCGGGAGAAGACGACAACCGCTCGGCCGAGCGTCTTCGCGCGCTGATGCAGCAGGCCGAACGCCCCGCAACCCCGCCGGCGCCGGAGGAAATTGAGGATGGCGACGGCCCGTCCGACATGCCGCTCGACGCCTCGCTAGCGGATGTGGAGTGGTGCGCGACGCTGGACCATTCCGACACGGACAATGGCAAGCGCCTGTTGCGCCATCGCGGCCAGGACCTCGCGCGGATGTTGGAGGTCGGTTCCGAAAAGGCGACGTGGGCCGTGTGGAGCGAACGATACTGGGACGCGCAGGATGGGGCATTCCAGGCGCTGGCCAAGGCTCAATCCATCGGCGGCCTGATCGGCCTCGAGGCCGAGTTCCTGCGTCACACGCCGCAGGAAAATGCCGCGATCCGCAAGGCGCTGGACAATCCGACCGAGGAGAACGTCAAAGCCAAGGATGCCGCCAACGCCGCGCTGGAGAAGCGCCAGGCAAAGCGGCGCGCCTTCGGCGTCACGTCAAAAAACTCGGCGCGGCTGGCCGCCATGCTGAGCTGCGCGGCGCCACACTGCGCCGTCAAGACGGACGAGTGGAACGCCGACCAGCGGCTGTCATACGTCGCGAACGGCACGCTGCGCTTCATCCGCGAGGTCGACGATACGCCACCGGCTCCGGACGCCTGGCAGAGCGAGGAGCCGCGCTTCCGTGGCCGCCACGTCTTCACGCCCGAAGGCTGGCGGCGCGAGGATCGTGTCACCCGCATGATGCCGGTCAATTACGATCCGAAGGCGAAGGCGGAGAAATGGCGTGCCTTCGTTGCCGAGATGCTGCCGGAGGCGCTCGTTCCCGGCGTCGCCTGGGCCGTGCAGAAATATTCAGGGCTCGGCCTGACCGGTCTGCCGATCCAGCTGATGGCGTTTCATTACGGCCTCGGCGCCAACGGCAAATCGGTGTTCCTCGAGGTGCTGGCCCGCATTTTCGGCGCGCTTGGAGAAGGCTTGCCGGCAGAATCGATCACCGGCCAGCAGCAGGGAGCCGCCGGCTCGGCCTCGCCCGATCTGGCGCGCCTGCCGGGCGTCCGCTTCCTTCGGATCACCGAGTTGCCGCAGGGCGAGCCGCTGCGGGAGGCGCTGGTGAAGCGGCTGACAGGCGGCGAGAAGATGGACGTGCGCTCGCTGTTCAAAGGGTATTTCGCCTTCCAGCCGCAGTTCAAGGCACACATGTCCGGCAACGGCTATCCAACCATTCTTGGCTCGGACAACGGCATCTGGCGGCGCATGGCCGTGGTGCCGTGGAAGGTAACGGTGCCGGAGGAAAAGCGGCGCGACTTCGAGGAGATCGTCTGCGAGCTCTGCGAGGAAGGCCCCGGCATCCTCAACTGGCTGATCGAAGGCATGGAGGCGTATGACCGGGAGGGGCTCAAGCTTCCCGCCGCGATGGTCGACGCCACCAAGGATTATCGCGACGAGATGGACCCGATCTCGGTGTTCATCGAGAAATGCGTACGGGCGAAGGACGACGCCGAGCCGGTGCGGGCGAAGCACGCCTATGAGTGCTATGCGGCCTGGTCCGACGCGAACAATCGCAAGCCGAAGACGATGACGGCCTTCGGCCGCGTGATGGGGCAGCGCTTCCAGAAAAAGGACGACGCGGCAGGCATCATCTATCTCGGCATCGAGTTGCATGATATCCCACCTCGATCGGCGGTGCCCCGCAACCCCGATGACGCCGGTTCCGACCGGTGATGACCCTGCAACCGTCCATTTTCGTGGAGGGTTGTGGACGGTCCATGAACAGTCAGCGGCAACTCTCCATCTCGATTTTCGCTTTCGCTTCAATGACATGGCATGCGCCGTGGACAGTCTGGAGGGTTATGCGCGCGTATAGGCAATGCCAAAGAGGTTCGGGGGGCGAGGCATTTTCATATGTGTCTAGGCCGCTGAAACCCTCCAGACTGTCCATCATCATGATCAAGATGCTGATTTATATCAGCTATTTCCTATGGATAGTTGCTCAGAACTATCCATCAACCGTCCACAACTCTCCATTTCACGCTGTTTCGAGGCTGCGGCCATGAAGACGATCACGATCGAGGCTCTGTTGCGGTGGGCTTATTGCGAGGAGCTGCCGAAAGCGGAAACGGCAACCGTGGAGATCGGGACGGCCGTGATGGGCAGCAGCTGGGACGCTGTCGCGCAGCAAGGCGTTTTGCTCTGCGAGACTGTCAGCGATGGCCGGGTGAACAGCTATGGCGTGGTGCCCGTCCTTGCCTGGTACGGGCGGGAGCCGCACGAGGACGCCTTCGCGGTGCATCGCGCCGTTGGTGAGCTTGCCTCGCTCGATCTCGATGTTCCCGAGGGCTGGGCGCCGCTGGCAGGCCTCGAACTTTCGGAGGAGGAGCAGGACGAGGCGCTGCGCCGCGCCATGCCTCGCCTTGCATCTCAGAACGATGCCGGCATCTGGCG
Source organism: Bosea sp. ANAM02 (assembly GCF_011764485.1). NCBI lineage: Bacteria > Pseudomonadati > Pseudomonadota > Alphaproteobacteria > Hyphomicrobiales > Alloboseaceae > Allobosea > Allobosea sp. ANAM02. The sequence continues at coordinate 967,562 of NZ_AP022848.1, forward strand.
CCTGCGCGGAAAACCTGCCGAGCTGCTGCGTCGCCACGCGATCCTCGGCGGTGCTCCGCACTGGGAAGCCGAGGCGCCGAAGGCGCGCTTCGTCACGGTCCAGGGTAAGCCGGCATGGTTCCGCAAGGTGTCGCAGACGATCCGCGGCAAGGTCCACTGGATCGAGGTCGATGGCTATAACAAGCGCTCCGGCCGGCCCTATGCCGGCGCCTATCGCAAGACCGTGCTGGAGCCTGATCCGGCGCAGGCGGCGATAGATCGTGCTGAATACGAGGTCTGGCACGCTTCTCTGGCCTATCTCGCGGAGGTGCTGTCCGAGCCGGGGACGCTGACTGCGCATCGGGTGCTGCCGCCCGCGGCGCCTGCTCGGCCATGGGAGGAAGAAATCGTTCCGCTGACCGCTTGACGTGCGGCAGCCTGTTGACGTAGCTTGGTCATGCATTATCAGGTTCGAAAACGCCGCTTGGTTCATCCGGGCGGCGTTTCGCTTTTCGGGAGGGTGGCGCGATGAGCATCGTCGTTTCTCTCCAGGGATCCGGTGTCCGTTCGCTGGCGGAAGCCATGGCGGCCATCGGTGAGGGCAGGGCGCGCAAGGCCTATGCTCGCGCCATCAACCGGACCGGCTCCACTGCCATCACGCAGACGGGCCGAGCGCTGGCGCAGCAGACCGGCTTGCCGGTGCGTGTGACGCGCAAGGCTCTCGCGAACCCGATGAAGGCGACGCCGGCCACGCTGGAGTTCTTCAAGCGCGTTCGTGGTGGCGACATCGCGCTGAAGTATTTCAAGGCGAGGGAAACGAGGCGGGGTGTCTCCGCCGCCCCGCTCAACCAGCGGCGCATCTTCGCCCATCATTTTATCAAAGGCGGACTGTTCCCGAACCGCGTTGCGCTTGGGATGAACGGCAACGTCTTCGAGCCGGACACCGGCACGTCGGTGTGGGGCCGTCCTTTCACCATGGCGCAGTCCGGTGTCATCCTGCCCGAGCAATTGTTGAAGGGTAGGTCGAAGGCTGCGTTCGAAGCTGCGACCGAAGGGCTTGGGGCTCGGGTCGAGCACGAGATCCGCGTCATCACCCGCGGGGTGGTGACCTGACGGGGCCGGATGGCGCCGGGCCACCCCTGTGGCGCCGCCGCCACACCCCCCTGGTCAAGGGACCGTATTCTACCTCTGCCCCTGCGGACGGGGAGAATGCCCCCGGCTTTTGAGCAGTAGGCCGGTCCGCAACCGGTACACGCGATGCACGTTCATGCACGCGTGCAGCACGGGACATGCACGATGGATGGCGACTGGATCTCGATCACGGAGGCAGCTGCTCGGCTGACCGGCTCCGGTGACCGGGTCGACCGGTCGACCTTGTCCCGATATTTGAAGCAGCACGCGGAAGCGCTTCCGAAGCGGCCGGACGGCAAGGCCAATCTCGTCGAGTTCGAAGCGCTGGCGGCGCATCGCTCCGAGAATATTCGCATCCGGGCGATGCCGGCGGAGGTTCGCCCCGCCGCCCCTGGGCGACTTGCTGCTCCGGCCGCGACCCGCTTCGCCGGATCGCAGTCGGATGGCGCGGCCCGCAAGGCTCAGGCCGATGCTGCAATCCGCGAGATGGATCTCGCTGAGCGTCTGTCGAAAACGACGCTTGTGTCCGAGGTCGATCGAGCCGGCCGGGATGCCATCGCCCTGATGCAGGCCGCTTTCGACCGCGCCTACGAGGGCGAGGCGGCCAGCCTGTCGCTTAAGTATGGCTGGGATGAACGCATGGTTCGCGTGGCGCTCAAGTCGTTCGCCCGCGTCGGTACGGACATCTTTAACCGCGAGATCATGAAGCGGATCGATGCGATGAAGCGGCCGAAGGCGGGCTTGATCGCCGAGGAAGAGATCGCCGAGCCGAGTGCTGTCGGCGAGCCGTGACCGAGGATCTCCGGTCGGCCTTCCCGTCCTTGCTGGACGGCGAGGCCGTGCTGTTCGCTGGCCTCGCGGCGGCGAGCAAGCCCGTCGACAATCTGAGCATCTCGGAATGGGCAGATCGTCATCGCATCGTGTCACCAGAGTCCGGGTCTCCCTGGCCGGGAGAGTTCAAGACCGAGCGCGTTCCGTACCTGCGCGAGCCGCAGGATTGTCTGCATCCCGATCATCCCGCCCGTCGCGTGACAGCGCGCTGGGCGGCGCAGCTCGGCAAATCGACCGCGATCGAGAACTGGTTCTGCTACATCGTCGACCAGTCGCCTGGCTCGATGATGATCGTTCTGCCGACCCTCGAGGAGGCGACGAAGTTCAACCGGGTGAAGCTGCAGCCGACGATCGACGCCACCAAGCGGATCAAGCATCGGGTGGCGCCGGTTTCGAGCCGCGACGAGCAGGGGTCGACCACGGCCTTCAAGCGCTTCCCGGGCGGCTTCTGCCAGATCGTCAACGCAGGCTCCTCCAAGGGCCTGCAGATGGTCTCGATCAAGTACCTCGCCATGGACGAGGTGACGGGATACCTGGCCGATGTCGATGGCCGCGGCTCGCCGCGTGACCAAGCTCGTGCTCGGCAGAAGATGTATGGCGACCTTGCCAAGGAATGGCAGGGCTCGACCCCGGGCATTGCCGGCGATTGCGCCATCTCCGAGGACTTCGAAGACGGCGACCGGCGCTATTTCTATGTGCCGTGCCCGCACTGCCGCGTTCGCCAGGTACTCACGCCCGAGATGATGCGGGGGCCGGACGAAGAACAGCGGCTGCCGGCGCATCTGCGTTGCCAGTCCTGCGATGGTCCGATCGTCGATGGCCACAAGGCCGAGATGCTCTCCAGTGGCGAGTGGATCGCCACCCGCGTTCGGGAGGGAGAGGATCCCGTCCCGACCGCGATCCGGGCGGAGGATATGCCGCGCTGGCGGTGTGATCCGTGCGAGGGCCGCTGCCGGGAGTGGCAGCCGAGCTATCACCTCTGGGCGGCCTATGCGCCGCGCGAGAAGTTCGGCGCGATCTGGAAGCGCGGCGAGGAGGCTGAAGGCGACGCGACCAAGATGCGCGTCTATTGCCAGCAGGATCTTGCCGTTCCCTACGACCCCGGCGGCGTCGCGGTCGAATGGGAGAAGCTGACGGAAGCGGTTCAGCTCTCGACCTATCCGCGCGGCAGCGTTCCGCTCGGCACTGCGCTGCTGGTCTCGGCGGCCGACGTTCAGGGCTATGGCATCAAATGGACCGTGTACGCGGTCGGCCCGCGGGGGCAGCGCTGGCTTGTCGATCGACAGATCTTCGAGGGTGCTCCGGATCAGAGCGACGAGCCGTGGATCGCGCTCGCCGATGCTCTCGGCCGGCAATATCCAACGCCGTCAGGTAGGATGAAGGGCATCGACCTATCGGGGGTCGATTCCGGCTTCGCCACCGATCGGGTCTACCGCTTCTGCTCCGGGCGGCCGAACTGCTTCGCGCTTGACGGCCGCCATGAGCAAGGTCGCCCCTGGCTCGGAACGCCGGTTAAGCGCGACATCAAGGACGCGCACAAACGCGTCGTCGCGAAGGTAATGCTCTATCCGGTTGGCCTCTATGACGTGAAGACGGAAGTCGTCGCCGGGCTCGCCAACCTACTGCAAGGCCCGGACGCCTCCGGCGTCTGGCCGCGTAACACGCTGCATCTGACGGCCGATCTCTGCGATGCGGAGTTCGCCCAGGAGCTGACAGCGGAGCGTCTGGTCGATCCCGACGAGCCGGTTGGGGGCAATGCCAAGAAGAAGCGCCTCGTCTCGCCGCGCGCCGGCCGGGAGTGGCGCAAGCTGGTCAATCGCAAGAACGACTGGTTCGACGCAACGGTCTATGCCTTCGCGCTGGCCTGGCACCTTGAGCACAAGCGCCGGCTAAACGCCGACCGCTGGAACGATCTTATCCTCGAGCTGCATGGCGGCGATCCGGACGAGGTCGATCTCTTCGGCGCGGCCGATACCGGCCCGCTCGCACTGAAACGCACGCGCTTGCCCGCAACCGAGCGGGAGGCGCGCAAGCAGAAATGGGCCAATCGCACATGAACAAGCCGCGCGTCAGGGTCAAAGCGGGGAGCGCCCCGGCGTCATCCGCCCCGGCGCGCGAGCGTGCGACGGCCCGCTGGCTGCGGGACGGTTCCTCGGGTGTGCTCTCGATGCGCCAGGCCTCGCTGGTCGAGAGCCGGGATGAAACCCGGCGGGCATGGCATCGTATCGCCGCGCTCGCCGTCGATTTCATCCAGAATTCGGGCCGGCTGAAGGGCGCCGTCGATCAGATCATCGCCGACACGGTCGGCAACGAACTGAAGCTGCGCGCGAAGCCGGATCTCTCGGCGCTGGGCTATAGCGCGGAGGAGACGAATGCCTTCGCCCGCATGGCCGAGTCTCGGTGGCGCCGCTACGCCTGGAACCCTGCCGAGGTCGATTTCCGCGGCAAGTTCGTCCTGCCGCAGCTGCTCGATATCGCCCTCCGGCACCATGTCGCCTATGGCGAGGCGATCGGCCTTATCGAGTTCATGGGCCGTGCCGAGCGGCGGCGCTATGGCATCGGCACGGGCACCAAGCTGCTCCTCGTCACGCCGACCCGCCTGGTATCCGACACGAACGAGGTCGAAGGTCTCTTCCAAGGCGTTCGCCATGATGAGAACGGTCGGCCTCTGTCCTATCGTCTTCAACATCGCGATGCCGGCATCAACGTGAAGCGAGATCATCGTGTTCGTGATGCGCAGGGTCGGCAGCTGATCGTCCATTGCTTCGACCCATGGGATGGCAGCGATGTCCGCGGCATCTCGCCGATCGCTGCTGCAATGCGCACCCATGCGCATAGCGAGCAGCTGCAGGACGTGACGCTCGCGACGGCGATCCTGCAGACGGTATTCGCCGCGACGCTAACTTCGCCGGAGCCGAGCAACGAGGCGTTCAGCGCAATCGAGGCCCTCGACGACGATGAAAAGGGCCTAAAAGCTGACTTCATCGGGTATTTCGAGAACGCTCTCGATCAGGCCAAGAAGAGCCGGATCGCGCTCGACGGGACGGGGCAGGTCAGCCACCTCGCTCCCGGTGAGAAGCTGGAACTGCACACGGCTTCGACCCCGGGTGGTGTCTATCTGCCATTCTCTGCCGATCTCCGGCGAGAGATGGCGCGTAGCCTCGGCATCACGGCGGAGAGCTATTCGCTCGACTATACCGGTGCGACCTATTCAAGCACGCGCATGGGCACAGCCTCGATCTGGCCGCTCAACCTGCGCCGTCGCGAGCGCATCGCCGCCCCTCTGGCGCAGTCGGGCTACGAGAGTTGGCTCGACGAGGAGATCGCGACCGGCCGCATTCCGCTTCGCGGAGGCTATGCCGCGTTCCAGCGACATCGCGACGCGATCTGCTGGGCGGAATGGCAGGGGCCGGCCAAGCCGACGGCCGACGACGAGAAGTCGGCTCGTGCTGCCAGCGAGCGCCTGCAGAACGGCACGACCACGCTCGAGTTCGAGTGCGGCGAGCTCGGGCTCGATTCTAACGACGTCATCGCCAAGCGCTCCGAAGAGCGCAAAGCGCTGATAGCGGCAGATCTGCCCGATCCCTTCGAACGTGTGCGCGGCGGCGGCCAGTCTGCTGCCGCTCGGCCAGGCGAGGTCACTGCTGCATGAGCCAGCCCGTCGATCCGTGCGCGGAGGCTGCGAGGCTTCGCGAGCTGCGCACGCTCATAATCACCGGCCGCAGCGAGAGCCAGATCCGCTTCGACGTCGAGGAGGTCCGGTACCACCGGGCTGACCTTGCGGCGCTCGACCGCGAGATCACGCGGCTCGAAACCGCTTGCGATCTCCAAGAGGGCCGCGCTCCGGCGCGGCGCCGCTTCGCAAAACGGGCGGGCTTCCGCCCCTATTGAGGTTCACCCATGGCAGTTCTGGTCGATGGCAACGAGCTCGTCCTGACGGGCACGGTCGGAGCCTATTGGTTCGAAGACGGCTTTTCGGCGTCGGACGTTTCCGGTGCGCTCGCCCGGCTCGGGCGGGATAGCGACATTACGGTGCGGCTGAACTCCGGCGGCGGCATCGCCACCGAGGGGACGGCGATCCACGCGGCCTTCGCCGCGCATAAGGGCAAGGTCGATATCGTCGTCGAGGGCATTGCGGCCTCTGCGGCCTCGATCATTGCGATGGCCGGCGACAGCGTCAGCATGGCGCTCGGCGCGGTCATGATGATCCACGATGCCTCGACCATCGCGTTCGGCGATGCCGGAGAACTCCAGAAGCGCCTGGGCGAGCTCGACGCGATCAGCGGCTCCATGGCCTCGATCTACGCTGATCGTACCGGCAAGCCTGCCGCCGACATGCGCGCCCTGATGAAGGCCGAGACCTGGTTCACGGCGGAGGAGGCCGTCGAAGCGGGGTTCGCCGATGAGGTCGGCAGCGCGGCTGCTGCGGAGCGGTCGGAGCCCTCCGCCTTCGCCTATCGCAGCTACGCCAACGCCCCCGTTCCGGTTCTCGCCCTGGCCGATGCCCATGGCTGGACCGTTAACAAGCTCCTGGCGGCGTCCGCCGCCCCCACCGCTCAGACGAGGGAGAAACCCATGAGCGCCACCCCCAAGGCGGACGACAAGCCCGCCGATCTCGACAAGATCCGCGCCGATGCCGCCGCCGAGGCGGTGCGGGCGGATCGCGACCGTCGCGCGGCCATCCTGGCGCTCGACGAGACGAAGGACCGCGAGACGCTCGCCGAGCATCTCTACCTGACCGGATCGACCGTCGAAGCCGCCAAGGCGACCCTCGCCGCGGCGCCCAAGGCCTCGGCCGCGGAGACCGTCGACAACTATGACGCCGAGCGCGCCCGGGCTTCCGGTCTCGCCCAGCCCGGTGCGGCCCAGCCGAAGGCGCGAGCCGGCGTCTCCGCCAATTCGATCTACGCGGCGCGCCGCACCGCTCAGAAGGGAGCCTGACCGATGGCGTTCGATACCAAGACGATGGGTCCACGCGACCTTTCCTTCGTCCTGTCGGAGGTCGGCTCGATCTCCCGTGACACCGTGACGATCCTCTCAGGGGCGGGCGTGCTGAAGCCCGGTGCTGTGCTCGGCAAGGTGACGGCCTCCGGCAAGTTCAAGCCCGTCACTGCTGCGGCGGAAGATCCCGCGACCGGCGCCGATCTCGCGCTTGCTGTCCTCGCCTACGGGGTCGATGCCACCGCGGCCGACGCGAAGGCCGTGGTCGTTGCTCGCCTCGCCGAGGTGAAGAGCTCGATGCTGGTCTGGGGCGCCGACTTCGACAACGACGCCAAGAAAAAGGCCGCGATCGCCGAGCTCGCCGCCGTCAACATCCTCGCTCGCTAAGGAGAGCCTCATGCCCGCGATCAATATCTGGGACAACGAGGGCTTCTCCCTCGAAAGCCTGACGGCCGCCGTCAACCGCGAGCCGTACCGCCCGGGGCAGGTCTCTGCCAGCGGCATCTTCAGCGAGGACGGCGTCACCACGACCGTCGTCTCGATCGAGGAGCGCGATGGCAAGCTCGCCCTGGTCGAGCCCTCGCCGCGCGGCGGTGCCGGCGAGACCACAGGCGATGAAAGCCGCTCGCGCCTGCCCTTCGAGGTGGACCATTACCAGCGCGACGACAGCGTGAAGGCCGACGAGGTGCAGAATGTGCGCGCCTTCGGCAGCGAGGACCGGCTGGAGACGGTCGTGGAGCGTGTCGAGAGCAAGGCCCAGCGCCATGCCGCCGACCTGACCATGACGCTCGAGCATCAGCGCGTCGGCGCGATCAAGGGCATCGTTACGGCGAAGTCCGGCACCGTGCTGCACAACCTCTATACCCGCTTCGGCATCGCCGAGCCGGCGCCGAAGTCGCTGGATCTCGACGTCGACGCCACCCTGGTCGGATCGCTCTGGCAGGACGTCATCTATGGCATCGAGGACGACCTCGACGAGCCCTACGACGGCATCCACGTCTTCACCGGCCGTGACTTTCACAAGTCGCTCTGGCAGCACAAGAGCGTGCGCGACACCTTCGTGTTCCAAGGTGCGCAGGTGCTGCGGCAGGATGTGCCGGACGTCTTCGAGTTCGGCGGCGCGACCTGGGAGCGCTACCGCACCGGCGCCAAGGCGACCACCGATCTCGGCTCGCCCTATATCGGCCATGCCGAGGCGCGCGTTGTGGTCAAGGGCGTTCCCGACCTCTTCATCACCCGCTTCGCGCCGGCGGACTACGAGGAGACGGTCAACACCGTCGGCCTGCCGTTCTACGCCAAGCAGTGGGCGCGGCAGGACGGAAAGGGGCGACATCTGCAGGTGCAGATGAACGCCATCTCGCTCTGCACCCGCCCGGGCGTGCTCCGCAAGCTGACGCTGACCTGATCATGGCGCTCTGGCCCGATCGCCTGGCGCGGGTCCGCGCCAGCGTCGATCGAGAGCTGGCGGACCTGATCACCGCGCGCCCGCAGCGCGTGTCGCAATATGGTGGAGCGTCGCCCGATCCTGATCGCGCGGCGTTCGACCTTCAGGGTGTGCTCCTCATCGGTGAGGGCGGCCAGTCCGATCTCGCCGGCGGCAACACCGGCATGTGGCTCGCTCGCATTCCGATCGGCGAAGCCGAACTGCAGATCGACCCCGACGCTCATCCCGCGGCGCGCAACCTGCGCAAGGGTGACCTGCTGGTCGCCATGCAGCGCGGCGGGCAGGTCTATGAGATCGCCCGCGTCGATCCGCCCCGGCGCAATCGCATCGTGTTGAGGCTCGCGGTCCAATGAGCTTGTCCGAGATTGCCATCCGTCTCGTCACGGTGAAGGCGCTGTCCGGCCGGACACTGGCCGGTGGCGCTGTCAGCGATAGCGAGGTCTCCGCCATCGACGTCGCGGCGGCCGAGCACAAGCGCCCTTTCATCGCCGTCTATACTGATGACGGCGAGAGCCAGGGCGTCGGTCGCGATATCCTGACCGGGAACGGGTCCTTCTCGCTGGCGATCGAGATCGGCGTGACCAGCAAGATGCGTTATCGCCTCGACAGCGGCGAGGATGAGCTGGTCGACGCGCTTGTTCCGACCGATGCGCTGATGGAGATGACGCTCAACCTGATCGCGCGGCAGATCGCCATCGCGCTCGCCGATCCGACCAATGAATGGTCCGACCTCTGGCGCCGGTTCGTGACAAAGGTCGGGCGCGTCCGGAAGCGTCGTGGAGCGTCTGCCGACAAGCTGCTTCGCTTCGCTGGCAGGCAGATGGAGATCGAGGTGCATCCGCTCGCCGATCCGCCGTTCGGAAAGGCGCCGGCAGGGGTTTGGGCGGACCTGCTGGCAAAGATCGAGCAGGATGCCGATCCCGACTTCAGGAAGCTCGCGGTGCCGATCCGGCGAGCCATTGTCGGCGACCCTCCGGAGCCGTCCTGGCGCATCGACCAGTCGCAGATGGCCCTGTCGGGCGATGAGGCGACTGCGATGCTGATCACGCCGGCCGAAGGTCTGGGTGACGATGATGTTGCGCTCGCCGGCGTCGTGCTCGCTGAAGGGGGAGGCGGCTGATGAGCAACATTCCGGACGATCTGCCTGGGCAGATCCGCTGGATTGCCGATCAGCTCGCTGATCAGAAGCGCCGCGACCGCAATCGCAAGCGGACCGGCACCGTCGCCGAAATTGACAACGCCAAGGGCCTGGCCCGCGTCGAGATCTCGGAGCGGGACGGCAGGAAGTACCTCAGCCCCTGGATCCCTTGGGGCGAGATCGCGGCCGGCGAGACGAAGACGCATATCGCTCCTTCCGTCGGGCAGCAGGTCAAGGTCGTTTCGGAGACGGGGGACCTGACCGATGCGGAGATCGACATGTCCGTACCCTCCAATGCCAATCCGCGGCCGCATGACGGTCCGGAGATGGTCATCACGCGTGGCCAGGTCCGGCTGTTCATCGCGGGGGACAAGGTGACGCTCGACGCTCCGACGATCGTCTACAAGGCGCAGTCGATCACTTACGAGGCCGATAGCGGCGAGCTCGCATGAGCCCGCCGATCATCAGGCTCGGCGATACGTCGAGCCACGGTGGCGCCGTCGTTTCGGCAGCGTCGCGATGGAAATGCGTCGGCATCCGGATCGCGCGGCGCGGTGATGCCTTCGTCTGCCCGATCCATGGCCCCCAGTCGATCGCGACGGGCTCGGGCAAGCACGTCTGCGAGGGGGCGCCGATCGCACGCGAGGGCGACACAACCACCTGCGGCGCCTCGCTCGTCGCCAGCCAATCGAAGTGGACTTGCGCCTGATGCCTGACGGGAACGGTCTTGAGCGCCGCACGATGAAGCCGCTCTCGGGCTGGGCGCATGTTCAGCAGTCGATCGGCGTCATCCTGTCGACGCCGCTGGGGTCGCGCGTCATGCGGCGGGATTTCGGCTCACCGCTGTTCGATCTGATCGATGCGAAGATGACCCCGCGGCGCGTCCTGGCGCTCTATGCCGCCGTGGCCATCTCGATCGTACGTTGGGAGCCGAGGTTCCGGCTGACCCGCTGCGCGATCGTCGAGGCGGGGCCTGACGGCAGAGTCGGGCTCGCGCTCCATGGAACCTATTACCCACGCGGGCATCTCGGCGATTATTCGATCGCCGAGGATGCCTCGACGCGGGTTGTCATCCCGAGGTCGACATGACGCGCTTCACCCCGGTCGATCTGTCGCTCTATCCGATCTCGGATGTCGTCGAGGCTCTCGATTTCGAGAGCTACCTCGCCCGCGACCGTGCGACGTTCACCGAACGCTGGGAGCTGCGCCGGCTGGCCGATCCCTCCCTCCCGCCGGTCGATACGCTGCTGCTCGAATCGGATCCGTCTTCCGTCGTCCTGGAGGTCGGCTCCTATCGTGAAACCCTGCTGCGCGGACGGATCAACGACCGCATTCGGGCGCTCACGCTCGCCGGCGCACTTGGCCGCGCGCTCGATCATATCGGCGTGACCTATTACAGGACGCCGCGCCGCGAGATCGTGCCGGCGGTTGGCGCGACGCCGGCCGTGATGGAGGATGACGAGACCTACCGTCAGCGTCTGGCCTTGGCGCCTGAGTCATGGTCTACGGCCGGGCCGGTCGGCGCCTATCTGTTCTGGGCGCTCTCCGCTTCCGGAGACGTGCTCGACGTTGCGGCCTACTCCGAGGACGAGGGCGTTTGCCTGGCGCCCCGCATTCGTGTCGTCATACTGCCGCGGGACGGGTTGTCGGGGCCGGAGAAGACCGCGCTGGTCGCGACTGTTAAGGAAGCCTTGAGCCGCGTCCGGTTGCGGCCGCTCGGCGACCTGGTCACGGTCGAGCTCGCGACGGACTTGCCTTTCAACGTCGTCGCCAACCTGAAGATCCGCCAGGGCGCCTCGGCTGATATCGTCAAGGCCCAGGCCGAGAGGCGGATCCGTCAATATTGCTCCGGTCGGCTTCGCTGGATCGGTGACGATATCGAGGGGCCAGTCTGGCTGATCGGGCGCCGGTTGCGGCAAGGCACCATTGCGGCTGCGGCGCTCGGTACGGATGCCAATGTCGTCGAGGTCTCGCTCACCGCCCCGGTGGGCGACGTCAATCCGCCCCCTGCCGGCTATACAGAAGCAGCGCTCGCCGACGTCGGCGCGCCAGGCTTCGTGCCCCTGGCGGATGCTGTTACGGCCCATCTGTTCAAGGCGCCGAGGCTCGGCACCGTCACTGTCACCCATGAGGTCGTGGCGGAGAGCTGGTCATGATTGATCTGCTCCCGAGCAATGCGGATGTATTCGAGCGCGAGATCGCAGCACTCTCGGCCGAACTCGACGCGATCGACCCCGCCGTCATCGAGACACTATGGGACGCCTGGCGCTGCCCGGCCGCGTTGCTGCCCTGGCTCGCCTGGGCAGTCAGCGTCGATGCTTGGGATGATGGCTGGGCCGAGCCGGTGAAACGCCAGGCGATCGCCGATAGCCCCGACTATCACCGGATCAAGGGCACGGTGCATGCGGTGACCTCGGCATTGTCGCTCGCCGATAGGCCCTTCGAACTCACCGAGTGGGGCGACCAGCTGCCGCTCGGCCGCCGCGGCACGTCGCGCGTCTTCGTTGAGACCACGATCGACGATGTGCCGCGGATCCTGAAGGCCGTTCGCCCGCTGGTGATGTCCGCCAAACCGAAATCGCGACCGATCGTGTTCGGCGCTGGCGAGCTCGCGATCGGCAGCGTCGTCATGGGAGCGGGGCTGCTGACCGAGGAGCTCGTGACCGTCGAGCCCTACGCCCTCAGCGGCGAGACCTTCGAATTCACGCCGGTGCTCGCCGCCGGCCTGTTCCTGGAAGAACTGATCACCGTCGAGGCCCTGCCATGACCACCGGACTGCTCACCACCACCGCCGGCCGGGCCGCCATCATCGCCGATCTCGGCGGCGGTGCCGATCTCGTCCTCACCCAGGTCGCCTGGGGTGACGCCAACGGCGTGCCCTACAATCCGAACGAAGCGCAGGTCGCGCTGGTTCGCGAGAAGTACCGGGCGGCGATTGCCAGCGTCGCAGTGGTGGATGGCGCCATCGTCGTCGACGCGACGATTCCTGCCGATACCAATGACGGCACGGGCCGCCCGTCGCATGGCTTCAACGTCGCCGAGGTCGGCCTGTTCAGCGCCGCCGGAACGCTGATCGGCCTTGCCCGTTGCGGCAACGGTTATAAGCCGCCGCCATCCTCCGGCCAGGCCTCGGCCGTGACCTATCGGCTGAAGCTCGCCGTCGCCAATCCGAGCGCGATCACCGTGGTGATCGACCCGCAGGCGCAGGTGAACATCGGCCGCCAGGTGCGACCGTTCTGGGTGACGGTCGATGGAGTGCTGAACGATCCGCCGGCGGCGCCGGCGACTGGCGCCACCTATGTCATCAACGGGGCGCCGACCGGCGCCTGGGTCGGGCAGGCTTACAAGCTCGCCCAGTGGGTCGGGGTCTGGGTCGTTACCGCCGTGCCGACCGGGCATCAGGTCTGCGACAACTCCGTTGCCGAGGACAGCGCCAATCGCTACCTGAAGCGGACCGCGGCTGGCTGGGCCAGCGCGATCGCGACCGAAACCGCGGTCGGCCCGGCAAAGATAGCCAGCGAGGCCGAGGTCACCACCGGCGATCTCAGCCGGACTGTCTCGGCCTATTCGCTGGCGCGCCGGCTGCGCGGTGCAGCCAGTACCGCCTCGATCCCAGCCGGCGGCTGGGATGAGGCCGGCGAGACCTGGGGTATCCATCCCTGCCTTCTTCTCGGAACCGAAGCCGGCGGCCCTGGGGGTGCGTACTACTTCCACTGCTGGACGATCCGTTACAACGCGGTGGGCACCCTGACCCAGGTTGCCATCCCGTACTCCGAGGCGGCTACCAGCACCTATGGGTGGCTGATGCGCATTCGTACCGGGGGCGCCTGGGGAGCGTGGCGGCCCCTGATCCGCGACGGTTCGGAAACGCAGACGGGCGTGCTCGCGCTAGCCTCCGCCGCCGAGGCCGTGGCAGGTCTTAACACGACGAAGGCGATCACGGCGGCTGGCCTGCAGAAGGCCCGCTTGAAGAAGACGCGCGTCGTGATTTCCACCCCTGGTGCGTTCTCCTGGACGGTGCCGGCGGGCATCACCACCGTGCAGCTGATCGGCTGGGGCGACGGGGGTGGTGGTGGCTTCGGCAACAATCCGTCAGGCCCGGCCGGCGGCGGCGGCGGCGCCCAGTTTGAGTGGACTGTCGATGTTGTGCCCGGAAACACCATCACCGGAACCATCGGCGGCGGCGGTGCTGCCGGTTTCGCAGGCAACAATGGCGCATCCGGCGCTGGCACCACGGTCACGGCGAATGGTCAGACGCGCACGGCCGGCGGCGGCGCTGGTGGCGTCAACGCTGGCGGCGGCGCCGTTACCAACTCGGCCTTGGGAGGAGCGGTCTCCGGCGGTGCCGTCGATGTCTCGCGCAACGGTTCGCCTTCCGCCGGCGGTCTACAAGGTTACTCCGGTTCCGGCACACTCTTTTACGCCGGCAAGGGCGGCGTTGCGCCCAACGGCGGCGTCGGCGGCAATGCCGGCACCGGCGCAGGCAACGGCGGCGTCATCCCTGGTGGCGGCGGCGGCGGCGGAGCCAGCGGCAATGTGGCGGGCGCGGGCGCCCGCGGCGAACTCTGGATCCTGTACTGAGGAGCGGTCATGCGTGTCTGCGAAATCACCGGCGGCATCGTCACGAAGATCGTCGATCTCCCCGACAGCTACACGATCGATCTCGACCGAGCGTCGGCGCGTGGCATAGCGATCTGCGTCGTGAGCGGCGACGAAGAGGTCGAGGAGCTCGAATACGAGGGCGTCTACGAGGCGCCGGTTGGGGCGCTCCTCGCCGTGTCGTCCGAGGCGGAGCCGGGCTGGAGCTGGACGGAGGCCGGCGGCTTTATCGCGCCGGCGCCGATCGCGCCGACGCAGGCCGAGCTGATCCAGCATGCGCGCGACTTGCGCTGGCAAATGGAAACAGCCGGCATTCTGTTCAACGGCGTTGCGGTCGCGACCGACGATCGCAGCAAGCTCATGTTGTCGGGCGCGCGCCAGAAAGCCGCAACCGATCCAGACTTCGAAACGACCTGGTTCGGACCAGATCCCGAGGACACCGGCACGGTTCTGACCGCCGCGCTCATTATCGCGATCTCGGACGCCGTGCTCGCCCATGTCGATGCCTGCTTCGCGACCTACGGTCAGGTGGTCAGCGCAATCGGCTCCGGTGCGGTCACGACCCGTGACCAGATCGACGAGGCCTTCGCCTAGGCAGCCTCTTTCAGGCCTCCTCGACCTTTAGCTTCCTTTCGTCCCGACAAGCCGAACCCCGCCCCGTCCTTTGTGGCGGGGTTTTTCTTTGGAGAACACCCGAATGGCTGATCTGTCCTATTTCCACGGCGTCAAGCTCGAGGAGAGCCCGGATACGCCGAGCGTCCTGCGGCTCAAGAACAACGGCGTCACCTTTCTGAACGGTCACGCTGACGCGGCCGATCCTGCGGCATTTCCGCTCAATACGCCGACGCTGGTGACGTCGCTCAGCCAGGGTGTGGGGCTAGGCAAAGAGGGATCGCTCCTGCGCGACCTGCGCACGATCCTCGAGGAGGGCGGCTCCTATGTCGTCGTCAACCGTGTCGAATATTCCGACACGCCGGCGACGTTGATGGCGAACCTGATCGGCGATCCGGTCGAGCGGACCGGCCTCTATGCCTTCCACCGGGTCAAGGGTCTCATCGGCTACCAGCCGCGCGTCATCGTGACTGATGGCGAAACCGGCACATGGATCGCCGATGGCGTCGTTTCGGTGTCCGTCACGGGCGGCGGCTCGAACCTGACCGAGGCGCCTGTCGTGACCGCGTCGGGTGGCGGGGCGGCTGCCGGCAAGATCCTGCCGGTCCTCGAGGCCGTGATGGGGACCGGTGCGCAGGCGGGCACGGTCGTCAGCGTGCGCGTGGTGTCGGCCGGCAAGGGCATGACGGTTGCTCCGGCCATCGCTTTCACCGGCGGCGGCGCCGAAGTGGACAAGGTGCTTCCGACCGCTATCGCCAATCTCGGCGATGTCGGGAATGCTTATGTCTCGGCGCTGCGCTCGATCTGCCACGCCGACGGTGCCCGGGCGCGGGCCTATATCCATGGGCCGAACACCACGAACTCCGATGCGGTGCGCTTCCGCAAGACGATCAACTCGGATCGCATCCTCATCATCGATCCGAAGGGGATCAAGAACGTCGACGACGTGCCTGTGATCGTCCCCTCCGCGCCGGTCTTCGCCGGCGTTCGCTCCCGGGTCGTGGCCTCCGCAGAGGGCGTCTCGGGCTCGGTCTCGAACAAGATGATCCGCACGCTCGATGGCGTTGCGCGGACGATCAATTACCCGCTCGATTCGAACTACCTGAACGAAAATCAGGTCAACACGATCATCAACGAGCGCGGCGGCTTGCGGACCTGGGGCTCGCGCCTCGCGGCCGAGAACATTCTCTGGCAGTTCGACAGCGTCCGCGCCACGGCCGACATGATCAACGAGGGGCTGGAGGATCTCTATTTCCTCTACGTGGACCGCAAGTTCACGCGCGGCAACCTTAAGATGATGATCGAGGATGGCAACGCTGCGCTGCGGGTCTTCACCATCAACGAGGACATCCTCGGCGGCCGCGTCTGGCTCTCCGATCTGAACGTTCCCTCGCTCAATGCGCAGGGAAAGGTCTTCCTGAACGTCGAGTTCGAGCCGGTCGGTCTGATGGAACAGATCCACATCACGACCCATCGCAACATCGTCTACTACCAGCTGCTGCTGGATAGCGTGCGCGGGGCGATCGACAACGGCCCGCTCAGCCTCGCCGCCTGACCCCTCCCTTCGCGCTCAGACGCGCCCCCGCCGGCCCGCGCCGGCGGGCCTGCATCCATTCGGAGTTCTGAATGTCCAATCTTCCGAAGTTCATCCTGCGCAACTGCACGCTCTGGGCCGATCGCGAAAGCAAGCTCGGCCAGATCGGTGACATCACCGTGCCGGTTCCGACCGACAAGCTGGAGGAGATGCGCAACAGCGGCATGATCAAGCCGCGCGAAGTCAAGATGGGTCTGGAGAAGACCGAGTTCTCCTTCAAGATGCCGGGGCTCGATCCGCAGGTGATCAAGCTCTTCGGCCTCCGCCCGGGCGTGGAGACGCCCTTTATGGTGACCGGCGCCCTGGTCGACGAGGACGGTGTCGATCATTCCGCCGTCATGACCATCCGCGGCTTCATCAAGACGGCGAATGGCGGCACTTGGCAACCTGGCGAGCGTTCGGAGAACGACTACGCGGTGGCCGTCCACTATTACAAGCTCGAGATCGACGGCGAGAACCTGCTCGAGGTCGACGACTTCGACATCAAGGTCGGCGGCGTCTCGCAATACGCCGGCATGCGCGCGTCCATGCTGCTCTGACGAGCAGCGATACTTCCCAATTGGAGACAGACCATGTCGAACGAATTCGACCCCATCACCGTGCCGCTCATCGTGCCGATCGAGCATGGCGGCAATTCCTATCCCGAGCTCACCTTCCGCGAGGCCGAGCTGGGCGATCTCTGCGCCGCGGATGCCGTCTCCGGCGAGATGCAGAAGACCGCGGCCATTCTCGCCGGGATGGCGGGCGTGCCGATCCAGGCCATCCGCAAGCTCAAGGCGCGCGATCTTGCCGTGATCACCGACAAGGTCGGGCATCTCATGGGAAACGAGAAGAAGCCGACGACTGGAGCAACATAGCCGCCGTCATCTCGCATGTCGGTAGCACGCCCCTGCCGCAGGTTCTGCGGATGAAGCCTCGCGAGGCGCTGCATTGGTTCGGCCGGTATGTCGAGCTGCTGCGCCTGCCCCGTCCCGTAGTCATGGTGGCCTGACCCGATGGCGCAGCTCCGCTCCGATCTGTTGATCCGGCTTACGGACCGCGCCTCTGGGCCGGCCCGGGGCATTCTCGGCCTGATGAACCGGCTCCGCTCCGTTGGGGCGGGGGCTGGCGGCGGGCTTGCTTCTGTCGGCGACCGCGCGACCCGCAGCTTCTCGGCACTGCATGTCAAGCTGCTCGCCGCGACGGCGGCTGCCTACGCTCTGCAGCGGACGGTTTCCGGCATGGTGACGCCGGCCGCCAACTTCGAGACCAGCCTGCTCGATATCGCGCAGAAGGCCGATCTCTCCGACACCAGCATGGCCGGCCTCGGCGAGCGCGTGCGAAAGCTGGCGAAGGACGTCGGCCGCGGCGCCAACGACATGGCCAAGGGCGTCGACACGTTGCTCGGCTTCGGCCTCGACGTCGACAAGACCATGGAAGCGCTTCCGGGCATCGGCCGGACGGCGACGGCCTACAATGCCGAGGTGACCGATCTCGCCAAGGCGGTGTTCTCCTCGATCGACAACCTGAAGGTTGCGGCGAAAGACGTTCCCAAGATCCTCGATTCGATGGCCTATTCCGGCAAGGAAGGTGCCTTCGAGATCAAGGATATGGCGGCCGAGTTTCCTGCGCTGACCGCTTCGGCCCAGGCATTGGGCATGGCTGGCGTCGACGCGGTCGCGAAGCTGACAGCGGCGCTGCAGATCGCTCGGAAGGGCGCATCAACCGGATCGGAGGCTGCAACCAACACCGCCAACTTGATGCAGAAGATCCAGGCTCAGGACGCGGTGAAGAAGTGGAAGGCCTTCAACGTCGACATCCGCGGTGAGGTCAAGAAGACCCAGAAGGCCGGCGGCGACATCTTCGTGATGCTGGCGGAGAAGGCCAACAAGGTCCTGAAAGGCGACCTCGCCAAGCTTGGCGACCTCTACCAGGATGAGCAGGTCCAGAAGTTCCTGCGCCCGCTGATCCAGAACCTGGAGGAGTACAAGCGCATCCGCGATGGGGCCTTCAAGGCCAACGGTGTGGTTGATCAGGACTTCGGCCGCCGGATGAAGACCTATGAGGCGCAGGTTCAGCGCCTGTCCGGCGCCTTCGAGGATCTCCGGATCGCTTCCGGACGGCGGCTCCTCGGTCCGCTCACGGCGGGGATGGAGCAGCTCTCCAGCATCCTCAACTCGATGGATGGCCGGGTCTCGATCCTCGACAAGCTCAGCGCCTCCATCCGCGGCCTCGTCACGGGTATCATGGGGCCGGGCAGCGAAGGCGGTATGGCGCAAGCCTTCGGCAAGCTGGGAGATCTGATCTTCGGGAAAACCGAGACCTTCTCGGCCGATGTCGACGCCATGGGCCAGAGTTTCGAGAAGTTCCGCCAGATGGGCTCAGCCCTGCGCGAGTTCGCGGCGGCGATCGGCGGCTTCGTCTCCGGTTTCCAGCAGCTGACAGGTCTCGACCTCTCGTCGCTCACGGTCTGGGCACTGAAGCTCGGCGCCGCGGCAGTTGGCATCGGCCTTTTCGCCAAGGCAATCCGAGGGCTATCTTCGGCGATCCTAGCCTTGACCGGGATGAAGATGCTCTGGTCGCTCGGCAAGAAGACGGGTTCGCTGATCAACGCACTGCGGCCCGGCGGGGCAGCGGAAGGCGCTTCGGCCCCAGCGCCTCGCCCGGCCTCTCCGGCTGCTTCGCCAGCCTCATCGGCGCCGCGTCCCGGCGGCGGCAATGGCTCGGTGCCGGCGGTCGGCGGCTCGAAGCTTGGCGGCATCGAGAGCGTGAAGACGCCGCGGCCGATCGGACCGTGGGGCATTCAGGATCTGCAGAAGCGCGTTTCCGCGATGTTGTCGGAAGCGCCGCAGGCGAGCCTGATGACGCGTCTGGGCGGTGTCTTAAAGAACGGTCTCTTCGCCGGAGCGGTCGAGTATATCGGCCGCACCGCGATGGATGCCGGTTTCGACCAGGTCGACAAGCGTCTCGGCCTCGATACGTCGAACAGGCCCGACCCCGGCATGGTCCCGACAGTGCAGCGTCTGATCGGGCATTTCGAGAGATGGTTCGGCTCCGGCGACAAAAAGCCGGAGGCGGCACCCGCTCAGACCGGCCAGCTGAAGACCAGCGATCTTCAGGGTATCCTGCAACCGAAGGGAACGCAGGATGTGCGGATCACCAATCCGCCACCTGCGCCGAACGTGCCCGTTTCGGTCAGCGTGACTGTCCATGCGACGACGAATGCGAGCGCCGCCGATATCGGGGCAGCAGTCGGCAAGCAGGTTGGCGCACAGACGAAGCGGGCTCTGGAGGGCGCCTTCTCGGATGCAGCGAACTAGTTGCCAGCAATCCGTCGGGTGAGGGCTTGCATGTCGACCTTGACCGCCGGCGCCTTCAGAAAGCGTCGGCAGCCCTGCATCTCGGTCGCCCAGTCCGTGGCTCGCTCCTGCATCAGCTTCGCCCGAGCGGGAGCGGCCGGCCTCTGTGCCAGGATGGCGTCGGCAAGGATCACCACGAGCTGCTTGGCGGCATACTCGCAGTTGAACAGCGCGTCCTTGTCATTGCCGTCCATGTCGAAGCTGAATGCCTCGACCTTCTGCTCCAGCGCGGCTTTCAACTTCTGACTGGCCGGGCGGTCGAACGGGGCGTTCTCCAGCGCCCGGGCCGAACTCGCGGTGAGATCGTAAAGGGCTCTGGCAGCCTGGCGTTCGCCCGGAGTGGCGGCGACCACCGACGTGGCGAACGTCATCAGACAGCCGATAGAGAGTGCAAGCTTCATGACCAATCCCGTCTCCATGGCGCTAGGGCCGTTCGCCTTCGAGGCAATCGGCTTCCATTATGACGGGCTTTCCCGGTCCGTGAATACGAGCTGGAGCGATATCGAGGTCGCACAACGGCTGAACGCCCAGCAATGGCTCGGGCCGACCAGCGACGAGGTGACGATCAAGGGTGTGCTGTTCCCCTTCGAGTTTGGCGGGCAGGACAGCCTGGACGGCGTGATCTCGGCGGCGGAAGCGGGCGAGCCGCTGATGTTCGTCGGGGGCGATGCCGCGGCCGGCATGGTCTACGGCTATCACACGATCCAGGGCGTCGAGGAGGATCGGTCTTTCATCGACCGGGCCGGGGTCGCGCGCCGCAACGCCTATCAGATCAAGCTCAAGCGATACGAGGGCGAGGTCGAAGCCTCTGGCGTCGTCGGCAGCCTTCTCTCGCTGCTGGGGTGATGCCATGACGACATATCTCACCCGCCAGGGGCAGACGGTCGACCTCGTCTGCTGGGATTTCTATCGCCGCACGGCGGAGGTGACCGAAATGGTGCTGGCTGCCAATCCCGGCCTGTCCGCCCTCGGGCCGATCCTGCCGCTCGGCACCCGCATCAGGCTGCCCGACATGCCGGTGGCGCAGCGCACCGCGCGCAAGCTCGTCAGCCTCTGGGACTGAACCATGCATCCGATCATCGAGCTGACGGTCGACGGCAAACCCGTCGCCGGCGCCTTTTACGAGCGGCTGATGGAATTCAGCTGCGAGGATAAGGAAGGGATCGACAGCGATCGTTTCGACGCCAAGCTGCTGGACGGCCCGCCTGATTTCCTTGAGTTACCGCGCAAGGGCGCGGTCGTCGTCGCCAAGCTTGGCTATCGCGAGACCGGCGCTCGGGAGGTCGGGCGCTATATCGTCGATACGGTCAAGGGGGCGTGCCTACCCTATTCTGTTTCGATCGGTGGCAAGGCGGCCGACCTGCGCAAGGGCAAGCTGAAGACACGAGGCGAGAAGCACTGGGACGACAAGCAGCTCCGCGAGATCGTCGAAGAAGTTGCCGGCGATGCCGGTTTGGCGGCGCGGATTTCCGAAACGATCGGTCAGCACCGTTATAAGTGGGTTGCGCAGCAGGACGAGACGCCTCTCCACTTCCTTGAGCGCCTGGCAAAGCGGCACAATGCCCTGTTCGCCGTCAAGAACGGTATCGTGATCTTCGCCGAGCGCGGATCCGGCCTTTCGCTGTCAGGCGCCAGCATGGGCGAAATCGTGGTGACGCCCGACCGCGTCATCGAGGGCACGCTGGAATACGAGTTCAACGATCGCCAGGCCTATGGAAAGGTCACGGCCTATTATCAGGATCGCGACAAGGCCAAGCGCATCGAGGTGGAAGTTGAAGCCGGAGGCGCCAGCGACAGCGTCTATCGCCTGCCCGAGCCCTATGCCGATGCGGCCGAGGCCGACAAGGCGGCGCAGGCGAAGGCAAAGCAGCTGAAGCGCGGTGAGGGCTCGTTCTCGGTCGAGATGCCCGGCGATACAGGTGTCGTCGCCGGCGCCCCGCTCATCTGCCGCGACATCCGGCCAGGCCTCGACGGCGTTCCGTGGCTGATCGATGGCGTGACGCATAGCTTCAGCAAGGCTCAGGGCTTCCGCTCGAAGCCCTCGGCCAAGCTGTGGGACGGAAAGTCAGGCAAGGGCAAGAGCAAGAGCTCCGGATCCGGAGCTTCTTCCTCGGACGATGCTCCCGCATCGCCGCCTCCGGCGAACGCCCCGGACAACGTCAAAACCGGCGCCCCAGCCGGATGGAGCGCCGGCGGGCTCAGGCTCGACCAGCGCTAACCCCTTTACCCTCGCTGATCCACATCCAGCTCGCCTTTGTGCGGGCTTTCTCATTTCAGGAGCTTCTCCATGAACGACGCTTTCGCGGCGGCGATGACGCTTGTCTTCTGTGCCGGTCTCAACCGGGCACGCGGCGATGATCGCTGGATGCCTCCCTGGCTTCCCGGCCGGCCGCTCTGGTACGTCGCGCCCCTGCTCGGTCTGGTCGCGCTGCTCATCCAGCCTCCGCTCGCGGCCGGCGCCGTCGCCCTGGCCTATCTGGTCTGGGGCGTGCCCGCGTGGGGCGCGATCTACGACCTTGGGCGCTTGCCCGGCGGGCGATCGGACCATCTGCGTTTCTTCGCGAGGATGCTGCTGGCCGTGCCCGTCCTTCTGGTCTTCGGGATCTGGGGTGCGTTGCTCGGGCTGACCTTCGCGGGGCTTTCCGTGTTGGCCTACGAACTGGCCTGGCGCTTGAAGCCCGACAATCCGATCTGGCTTGCCGAGCTCGGGACCGGCGCGCTCTGGGGCGCCCTTATCCTCGCGATCTGAGGTTCCCATGATCCGCATCATGCTCGCGGCCGTTCTGGTCGCGCTCCTCGGCGGCTGCGCCGGGGAGGTCGCGCTCGTGCGCTGCGCCCTGGTGCAGCACGACATCAATCGCCGCTGCCAGTGAGCTGCGCCGACCTCCCGACCTCCTGATTTCGGAGCCTATCCATGGAAGTCACCGCCAAGGTGGCGCTGGAAACAGCGTCGCATGAAGGGCTCGTGCGCCAGACGTATCGAGATTCGAAGAACGTGCTGACGTGGTCGATCGGCGTCACCAACGCCAGCGGCCACAACGTCGATCGCTATATCGGCAACCCGCAGCCGATGGAGCGCTGCCTCGCAATCTATGCGTGGCTTCTGGAGACACGGTACGCGCCGGACGTGCGCGAGGTTTTCGCCAGGAAGCCGCTGACCGAGGCGCAGTTCGCCGCGGCCCTGTCGTTCCACTGGAACACCGGGGCCATCAAGTCGGCCACCTGGCCGAAGCTCTGGCTCGCCGGAGATATCGCAGCCGCCAAGAAGGCCTTCATGTCCTGGAACAAGCCCGCGGAGATCGTCGAACGTCGTCAGAAGGAATGCGACCTCTTCTTCGTCGGTAAGTGGTCGAATGACGGGCGTATCACTGAATATACGCGCGTCACCGCCAAGATGACGCCGGATTGGGCGAGCGCGAAGCGGATCGATGTCCGTGCCGCGCTCGCCGTCGCGCTTAATGCCGCGCAGCCCGTCACGTCCGCGCAGGCTCCTATCACCGTCCCGCCGCCCCCGACGGCCGTCCCGGCTGCGGGGGCCGGATGGCTCGCCCGCTTCTGGGCCGGGCTCAAGAGTTCGTTCGGAGGCTGACCATGGATATCGCGACCACTCTCGGCTCGCTCGCGGGCCAGTTGTTCAAGCTGGGCGCGCCGCAGCTTGGCGGCATCATTGGAACCGCTATCGGTGGTCCGGCCGGAACCGTCGTCGGCGGTGTCGCCGGCAAGGTCATCGAGGAGCTTGCCGGTAAGCTCGGCACGCCGGCCACGCCGGATGCCGTCGAGCAGGCCGTGGCCGAGAAGCCCGAGGCGCCCGCGATCGTCGCGCAGATCGAGGCCGCCGCGCCGGATCTGATCAAGCTCTGGCAGAGCGAGGCCGATCGCGCGACCGAGGCGCAGCGCGCCGAGATCGAGAAGGGCTTCGGCGCCTGGCAATTCTGGCGCGGCGCGTGGCAAGCCCTCATCATCGGCGGCTGGGCCGTGATCCTGCTCTCGGCCTTGTTTGGTGCCTTGATCGGGCTGAAGCCGCTGATCCCGCTTGCCGACCTGATCGGCAACTGGGGATCAGTCACCCTGGCTTGGCTCGCGGTCTTCAACGGCGGTCATACGCTGAAGGAGATTGCCCCCTCCATCGGCTTCGGGAGGAGGCGCGCGTGAACTTCTCCGACGGATTGACTGTGCCGGTTGCGATCTCGGTGGCCACGGCTATCTGCGCGATCGTATCTAGCTATGCCGTGGTCCGCTTCCAAGCGGCCCAGCACGACAAGCGTATTGCTCGTCTCGACGAGCGTTGCGAGGCGTTCGGCCGAGAGCTCGCCGCCTTCAAGATCGAGGCCGTGCAGCGCTTCGTCAGTGACGAGATGCTGGCGAAGGTCGAGACGCGGATCTCCGAGGCGATCAATCGCCTGGCCGATCGTCTCGACAAAGTACTGGACGCGCGGGCCAGCGGCCGCGGCAGGGCGGGTTGATCATGGCATCGAAGCATCTGAACAAGCCGCTCGGCCGGGCGGAGGCTCGCGCTGCGGTCAGCGCGATCGAAGCGGCCGTGGCTGCCGGCGCCCTCTATCCACTGTCGCGCGGCCAGGACGGCCGCTCGGCCCTCGTGGAGGCCGCGAAGGCGCTCGATCTCGCCGCGACGACAGTGCGGAACCGGCTGGAGCAGGCCTTCCGACTCTACGGGCTGGCTCCGAACGGCATCGCGCCGCCGGACCGTCAGGTCGGCAGCCGCAATGGGCACAAGGGCAAGGCGTCGGAGCCCGACAACGCCCTCCAGCGGAAGCTGACCGGACTGCAGGACGAGGTGACGAGCCTGCGCAAGCAGCTGAAGGCGCAGCAGCGCGAGGACCTCGACACAGAGGCCGTTCGGCTGCTGCTCGGCCGCATCGCGGCCGCTCAATCCGCACCGCCACGCTGGACGATCGAGCCGGGCATGAAGCGGGGAAGCGGTACGCCGGAGGTGCCGGTCACCGTCTGGTCTGACTGGCATATTCCCGAGGTCGTGTCCCTGTCCGAAACGGCAGGCAAGAACGAATATAACCCGGATATCGCCGAGGCGCGGGTGCGCCGGCTGGTGGCATCGACCATCTCGCTCGCGAGGAGACACGGCCCCGGCGAATATCCTGGGATCGTCGTCAACCTGCTCGGCGATTTCGTTTCGGGCGGGCTGCATCCCGAGCTCGCCAAAACGGACGCGGAGGAGGTGCTGCCGAGCGTTCTGCGCTGCGTCGACCTGCTCATCTGGGGTCTGCGCCAGATCGCCGATGCCTTCGGTCAGGTTTATGTGCCCTGTACCTCGGGCAATCACGGCAGGGCGACGCAGAAGCCGGAGTTCAAGCGCTACATCTTCAAGAACTACGACTGGCTGATCTATCAGCTGGTGGCGCGCGCCTTCGAGGGCGACCGGCGGCTCGTCTTCGACATCCCTGACACCAACGAGGTGCATTATCGCGTCTTCGGTCAGCGATACCTTGCCATGCATGGCGACATGCTGGGCGTGAAGGGTGGCGACGGCATCATCGGATCGCTCGGTCCCATCGCCCGCGGTGAAACCAAAGTGGGTAAGCAGGCTGCCGCACTGGGGCAGGACTATGACGTCCTGGTCATCGGCCACTGGCATCAGATGATCTGGCTGCCGCGCGTCATCGTCTCGAACACCCTGAAGGGCTGGGACGAATATGCCCGCTCGGCCCTGCGCGCCCCGCCTACGCCGCCGAGCCAGCCGCTGTGGTTCGTGCATCCGCGCCGCGGCATTACCTCGCGCTGGGAGATCCGCGTCGACGAACCGGGTGCGGGGCAGGGGGAGGAATGGGTCAGCTTCAGGAGGGCGGCATGACGGTTGCTGAGTGGCCGGCCGCACTGCCGCGACGGGGTCTGATCCCTGATCGTGACTGTCCGCATTGCCAGCACGGCTATGAGAACCATGAGTATAACTGCACCGGCGGCTGCTTGACCGGCTTCAGGATCAGGACGATCGGTTTCTGCGGCCCGGCCGGGGCGGGCAAGTCGACTGCTGCCGAGCGGCTGATCAAGCGCTGGCGCTTCAACCGGGTTCGCTTCGCCGGACCGTTGAAGGCGATGATGGCGGCCCTGGGCCTGTCGGCCGAGCAGCTCGATGGCTCCTTGAAGGAAGAGCCGACGCCGCTGCTGTGCGGGCGCACTCCTCGTCAGGCCATGCAATGGCTCGGCACGGAATGGGGCCGGGATCTTGTCGGTCCGGAGTTCTGGATCGAGGCCTGGCGGGCAGCGGTTGAGCGTGTGCAGCCGACCTTCAGCTATCATGGCGGCTTCGACCCGATCCGCCTGATCGTCGCTGACGATGTCCGCTTCGCCAATGAGGCCAAGGCAATTCGTGATCGTGGCGGCATTATCGTCAGGATCGAACGGCCAGGTGCCGGATCCTCGAGTGGCGGTGCGCATGCCTCCGAGCGGCTCGACGTCGAGCCGGATCGGACCATCCTCAACATCGGAGATCTGCCTGCACTGCATCGGGAAATCGATGCAGTGGCCGTCTCGCTCCGCGAGCGCTGACCTTTCGATGAGAGCCTTGGCTCGAGACGCCCGGCCCCGCTTCGGTGGGGCCGGGCTTTTTGCGTTCTCAGGGCGTCAGAGCGCCCGGATGCTTTCCTCGAATTCATCGGGGATATCGCCATAGCGTTCGATCACCTCGATCGAGGACGGCTCGCCCGTCTCGTCGTCGGCAAGGATCTTCAGCACGGCTGCGCCGGCCTTGCTGCTGGCGATGCGCCGGCCGTCTATGACCGCCTGCTGCTGCGTCTTCGCAGGCACGCCCTGGCTTGGAGCGAGCCGCTTCCGGTGGATGTGAAAGGGTTGGATCACATAGGTCTCGATCTGCGCCATGGCTTGACACTCACCGTTGATGTTCTGATTTTGTTCTCATAGCTGAGGACTAAAGTCATGTCACGTCAGGAGCTCCCGGGGCTGCCGACCGAGGCCACGATGCTTCGCGATTTTCCGTGGGTGGTGGTGAGGATGCGCTGCCACTTCTGCCGGCGTGGCGGTGACGCGCGGCTTGCGGTGCTCGCGGCAAAGCACGGGCCTTACGTCACCATGGGGCGGCTTGTCGTCGAATTCATGAAGGAGTGCGCCTGGGCGCCGTGGAACCCGACGAGGCGGCCGCAGAAATACGGGATGAAGTGCGGCGGCTACTGCATGGACCTGCGTCGACCCGACCCACCGGATCTGCCGCCAGGCATGCAAGGGTTGCAGCTAATCGAAGGCGGTCTGAGCGAGAAGCTGCCTGCTGCGCCGGCCGAGTTCGAACGGCGGAAGCGGGTTGGTAGCGATGATTAGCTGCATGCCGCAGAGCTGCTAGTCAATTTTGAGAGACTTTTGATCGTCAGCTTCCGCGTGGGCGTCGCTGGTTTGCCTGTTCTTCAGTATCGACAAATAACGCTCCTTCGAGCTTAGAGCGTCTTGCAGCATCCCTCGCTTGTAGAGCGCGACAAAAAGGGCAGCGGAATAGGCCTGACAGTTTATCGAACGTTCAGGGTTAAATTCGATATCGGTGAACGCCGAGTAATTGACGATCTCATCCTGCAAATCTTTATGCTTTGCGAGAGCATTTAAATAGATCCAATCGTAGAAGGCTGTTTTCGGTTCTAAATCCCATTCGGTCTTAAAGAGCTTAAATCTGATGAGCCGACCAGACGAGCGAAGGCGATCATCGCGCTTCGCAGATCTTGAGTCCATTTCCAAGATGTCCTTATAAGGCCCGCCGAATTCAAAGACCTTGCTAGCTTGGAAAGCTGACTCTACCGAATAGGTTATCTGATGTTTTTGCGTCGTAAATGTCAGATTGAATGCGCTAAGGCATGTGCCGAGTTCGGTCCGTGACTTCGTAGACACTTCAAGAATGCGCTCGACGTGCAGCATGCGCTGCGCTGCTGCGTGCAGAGCGTCTACAGATTTCTGTTTCTGCGACACAGCCATGCCCGGAAACCAATGGAAAGGTACGGACTTGGTCCGCACCAGCCAGGGTCCTTCGAACGAGGGTATGAAGACGGGTCTTTCAGCCATGCTCCACTCTAGCGCACAAACTTCCGACTGGAGAATGGCCCTCGGCCCGTGCCTGGCACGATAACCTGTCGATCACCAAGAATGCCCTTGAAGGGTTCCAGCACGGCGGCCGTCTCGAACGCGGCTCCCACGATCAGATTTGGTTCGATCGCGTCGAATACTAGGATCTCGGCTTGGGCGTCAGTCGGGTCATGTGACTTGAGCCGTTGATCAGCTCTGGTCTCGAGACCTTCGACCTCGTCATAGATTCCCGCAAATGCGGCCGGTGTTTTCAGATCGCAGAGAGGTTGGCTGCTGATCCGGGCGTCAGCCGCGTTATGGCGGCAGAATGCGCAATCCTTGGTCCAAAGAACAGAAGGCTTGATGCATAACACCACCCAGTCGATGTCAGGGTTATCTTTGCGGAGCTTGAAAAACATCCGATAGTTAGGGTGTCCGATAGAAACCGAAATGCCGCCCAAGTGACCATCAAGGCGCCACTCGTCATTAATCACTGGCTTGACCCCGATTTCACCGACTCTGCTGACCGGGTAGATGCCATTCCTAATAATGGACGCCAGATTTGCAGTGCGGGTGAAATGCACCAAGTATGGAATGCTTCTTTGTCTCGCAAAGTCTTGAATGGCGTGCTTGGTCATTATCCCCCCGTCAGTTTTCTTGCTCCTCCAACGTCTACTGTTTCAACCTCGCCGTGTGCAAGGCGCTAGGGCAGTAGCAATAGGGCGAACTGGCGAGAGCGGGTTGGCCCAAGCTTGATCGAGGGCGACAAGGCGGACATGCTCCTGGGCGAGCGCTTGCCAGCGCAGCAGCGCAGGCGCGTCGAAGGCGAGGCTTTGGCATCATGTGTGGTCGTTTTTCGCAGGCCTATAGCTGGGATGAGATCGTCGCCTTCAGCCAGCCTTTGACGGTTCCGGCCGATCGCCCGAATCTGCGGGCTCGCTACAACATCACCCCGACGACCGAAGTGGACATCATCGTCCTGACCGAGACCGGCCGTGAGCTGCGCAAGGCCCGATGGGGTTTTATTCCGGCCTGGTGGAAGGATGCGGCGAACAAGGTCGGCTCGACCTTCAACGCCCGGGTCGAGGGCGTGGCCGATAGTCGGATGTTCCGCTCGGCCTATGTGAAGCGGCGCTGCATCATCCCGGCCAGCTCCTTCTATGAATGGACCGGTCCGAAGGGCGAGCGCACCCCTCACCGGATTAGCGCCGCCGATGGCGGGCTGCTCGCCTTCGCAGGCCTATGGGAGCGCTGGACCAATCCGGCGACCGGCGAAGAGGTCATCTCCTGCACGATCATCACCCGCGCCGCCGATCGCTGGATGTCGAAGCTGCATGATCGCATGCCGGCGATGCTCAACCCGAAGAACTTTGATGCATGGCTGGATGGTAGCGGCGGGCGGGAATTGCTCGAGCATCCGCCGCCGGAGCTGCGGGAGTGGATCGTCTCGACGCGGGTGAATAGCAACCGCGCTCCGGATGATGATCCGACCCTGGCCGATCCGGTCGAGTCGGGAGAGCAGAAGCCGGAGCCGAATAAGGAATCTCCAACGCAAGGCGATTTGTTCTGATGGGGCATTGGGAGCAGATCGGGCGCGATAATGCTGAGGAGCGAGCGCGGCGAGCGGATTTGCCGCTCTGGCGTCGCGTGATGGCTGAGCAGTGGCGAGCGGCGATATTAGCCGCAGCATGGATCGTCACCATCGTGATCCTTCTGAGGATCGTTGGCGTGCTCTGACGGCTTGGCGACCCTTGAGAACAAACGGGGCCTATCGAGTGGCGAACCTTTTTGTAAGACACTGATTTTGGCCACTATTCGCAGTCCCCTAGGGAGCGCCACGCCGCCGAGGCTCTTTCCATAAGCCATTGTTTTTTATCCCTTATTTTCGGCGTCTTCGCCGGTTTGGGGAAATTCGCTCGTTTGGGTTGGGGGCCTTTGTCCCCGTCTGCCCTTCAAGGCGGCTGATGGCAGCCGCTGCGAGGCGCTTCTGATCGGCCTCTTTCGTGTAGCGTTCAGCCTCCGCCAAAGAGCGGTGGCCGAGGATCGACATGATCTCGTGCGCGCTGCACCCTGCCTCTGCCAGGCGCCGGCCGGCGGCTTTTCGTAGGCCGTGTGGCTGGCAGGAGGTCGGCAAGCTCGCATCGGTGATTGCGTCGCGCATTCGCTGCGAGAAACCGTCCACGGTGAACATCTCGCCGAAGTATGTCGTGAGCAGCACCAGGTCGGTTCGGGCCTCGCGAGCCTTGTCGAGGACGCTTTGCAGTTCCGAATGAACCGGGACGAGTAGCTCGGCACCGGTCTTCTGCTGCTTGATCGAGATGCCTCGATCAGTCACGTCCCGCCAGGTCATGCGATGCACGTCAGACCGTCATTTGCGCACATCAAGTGATGCTGGTGTTCGCCCAGAGGCGGAGCATCGGACCCTCATCCCCCAGAACCGGATCCTTGGGTGGATAGCTCAAGAGGGCGATCCTCTGTTTCATCGCAGTCGACGCCTCCTCACGAACGATATCTCCAGCCTGGCCAGGCGGGTATGCGCCGACCACGAGGAAATCTTCGCTCTGCTTGAGCCGCCGATGCCCCGTCCCCGCGGGCAGCACCAGGATGTCGCCAGCTTCCACCCTGATCTCACGGCCGCCGTCTCCGCCAAGAACCAGTTCGGCCGATCCGGTTGCTACACCGAGAACCTCATGACCCTCCGCGTGATAGTGTTCGAAATCGTAAATCCCATCTCGCCACTGTGGCGGCCATCCGTTGTCTTGAAAGCGCTTTTCCATGAACGTGGCGAGGTCACCGATCGCCGCAGGATCGAACGCCTTTTCGTAGATTAGGACCGGCAACCTGAGATTATTCGGAACGAAGCCCCGCGGTTCGAAATGCAAGGCGGTCACCGTCACCCGGGACATGGCAGCACCTCCAAAGAAGCAAGAAGCCTCCTGAACTCCGATGTGCCAAGGGGCGTTCCCTCGTCAGCTGGCCCGTGGCTATGGGCCGATCGCGGAAAGCAGCGGGTGCCATGACGACACCTGGCTGCTTGTCGATCGGGAGATGAGGTTGTGGGCATCGGTTTCGGAAAGGTGATTTGGCGATCGGCGAGCTGCCACGGAACGAGGGCGGGGTCGCAGCGTTCAGTCTCCACCCCGTCAAACGGCCGAGGAGGCAGCCATGGAGAATAATGAGCGCAACCCTGCAGTTGAGAGTCTGCGCCAGGAACAGAAAACTCAGCGCAGGGAGGAGCGAGAACTGACCCCTGATCAGAAGCTGGAGAGGGCGCTGAAGGATACCTTTCCGGCAAGCGATCCTGTTGCCGAGCAGGTTCC
This sequence comes from Bosea sp. ANAM02, assembly GCF_011764485.1. Lineage (NCBI taxonomy): Bacteria > Pseudomonadati > Pseudomonadota > Alphaproteobacteria > Hyphomicrobiales > Alloboseaceae > Allobosea > Allobosea sp. ANAM02. Next base: position 998,520 of record NZ_AP022848.1, read on the forward strand.
GATCACGCCGGGTGCGACAGAGGAAACGAAATGATCCGGGCTGCATTCTCCAGTTTGGCTGGGGCCTGGATCGCTCGAAACGTCGAGCGAGGCGAAATCCCCGAGAGATTTGCCGTTCCATTGACGCTACTGGCAATCAGACTGCCCATGCCGGTGATCCTCGCTGGGGCGGTCGGATACAGCTTGTATCGGCTCAATCTGGAAGCGCGGGCTTCGCGCGCAAGGGATATTTCGCCGAAGGCTGACTCAGAAGGGGCTGCGCGCAGCTCGACCTCTCGGCCGGGTCGAAATCGCAGAACGTCACGCAAGCCTGCCGAAAAAGAGGTTGCGGATGTTTAAGCTGTTTTTCGAGATGTCATGCTTGCATTCGAGGCGCAGCACGTTGTGTGGCTGCGCGGGGTAGAATTCACGAAGGGTGGTGCGGCCGCGCAACGAAAGGCCGCGAGGATGGTCGGCGAAAAAGCCACGGTAGGTCATTGCTCGTTATGTGTTCTTAAAGAATCTGCCTGCTGCTCTTGGAGCAATAGCAATGATATTGCGCACCGTCCGTCCCTGTGCATGGCCGCAGTCTGTAGTGCGATCGATTTCCTCAGCACGGAAGCCGATGTTTGCTCGCTTTATCCGCCCTCCTGCTTGCTGATCTTTGGATCGGGCAGAATGTCGGTGGAGGCGCCATCGAGGCGCAAGTTCGCAATGTAGCTATTCACGCCCTGGGCATTCTACACGGTGACCGAAAGGGCCATATGGTCACCATTGGGAAGCTTGTCGCGATTCAGGGCCGCCAGCAGTTCCTTCGCGGCATTTCGCGCGCTTTTGTCGTCGGGTAAATCCGTACCCTCCTCGTCGATTTCGAGCTTCTGTCCATCGCGCGTGTGAAAGAAATAGCTGGGCATGCCTGCCTAATGCAGCCAAGGCAAACCTGTTCCTCAACCGTCATTGATTTGGGTGGCGCCGGGTTGGAGATGCAAATAATCCGGATCGAACTCAGCCAAACTGCAAAGGCCTTTCCAGTCCAGAACCGTCAGTCGATTGGCCCTGATCCGAACAAGTCTGGCCTCTCGGATTTCCCGGAGCTTCTTGTTCATGTGAACCGTTGAAAGGCCAAGCGCATCGGCGATCTCAGGTTGCGTCAAAGGCAAATTGCAGATCACGCCGTCGGACAAGCCGATCGCCGTCATCTTGGTAATGAACTCGCAGAGCAGATGGGCGATCCGGCTCGGCGCCGCGCGGCGCCCGATACCGACCATCCACTCACGATAGATCGCGGCTTCGATAAGCGTTTCGCGCCAGAACGCTTCCGATATGCGGTAGGAAGCCCGCGTAAGCGACCTAACCGCTTCGTGCGAGACGAGACCGACAACCGCCGGCGTCAGCGTTCCCAGGCAATGATCCATGCGCTCGATCAGGAGAGAGTGTATATCCGGAATGTCGCCGGGAAGGTGGAGCGACAATATCTGCCGCGCACCATCGCCAACGATCTTGTAGCGACAGACCAGCCCTTCGGCGACGAGGCAACACTGCTGCGTAAGTTCTCCTTCGCGGACAATGTCGTGATTGGCTTCCAGACGCTTTAAGGTGAGCGGCAGTTGCAGCAGCTTTTCCCGCTCGGCCGGGGGCAGGGGGACATGGGTTTCCAGCTTGAGAACGAGCCGTTCAAGATAGTGCTGCTTGTCCATTCGTTTCCTGCCACGTCGGATGACGTCTCGCAGATATGAGATCGTGCCGGCTCGCGCTGCATCAAATGCTATATGAGCCGCAGCGTTATGAAAGCTCCCGATTCTGATTTCGGCATGGATCGGTCGGTCGAGCTGCCCGCCACTGGCACGGCGATGTGTTCGATTGCCTGGTTGTGCCTTGCGAGCACCATTCAACGAAGGGGCTTGGACGCGACGTCAGATCTGCGATCGAGCGAGGCTGGAGAGCCAGTCCGAGAATTTCTCGCTGGGTGAACGGCTTTGCCAGTCCGATAAGGTATAGGGGCGGGATGCTGCGGCATCCTTGTCGAACCATGCCGTCTGGGTTCGGGCGAATTCGCGGTCGAACAGGTTGATGTTGGCTTCGTCGTTCAGCCTGAGGGCGCGGTCGTCGATATTCGTCGAGCCGACGGAGGCCCAGACATCGTCGACGATGACGAGCTTGCAGTGAAAGAAGGTCGGCTGATACTCGCTGATCTTCACGCCGGCCCGGAGCAGGTCGCCCCAAAGATGTCGCGACGCCTTCCTGACGACGCGTGCATCCGTGCGGGGCCCCGGCACTATGATCTCGATCTCGACGCCGCGCTTGCGGGCTTCGAGAAGCTGCTGGCGCGTCAGGTCGTCGGGAACGAAATAGGGCGTCGCGATGCGGATGCTCTTCTGCGCGGCGGCAAGCGCCGTCATCAGCATGAGATGCATGGTGTTGCGCTGGTGGGTCGAGCTGACGACGACCTGCGCGGCCTGGTCGCCTGCCGGGGCGATCTCCGGAAAGAAGCGGTCGCCCAGGAGCAGCTCCCCGGTCGCCTCGATCCAGTGCTCGGCAAAGGCGGCCTGGAATTCCGCCACGGCCGGCCCTTCGATGCGGTAGTGAGTGTCGCGCCATTCGTTCGGCGTGCGCGCATCGCCGTTCCATTCATCGGCGATGCCGACGCCGCCGGTGAAACCCACGCGCCCATCGACGACCAGCAGCTTCCGATGGGTGCGGTTGTTGACGCGGTCGAGCGTATACCAGGTGACGGGGCGAAACCGGACGACCTCGACGCCGGCGTCTTGCATCCGCTGGATGAGCTGCTCGTCCATCGGCAGGCTGCCGACCCAGTCGAGCAGCACCTTCACGCTCAATCCATCCCGTGCCTTTGCCGAGAGGGCATCGGCAAACTCCTCGGCAATGGCGCCGCGCCAGTAGATATAGGTCTCGAAGCTGATCGTCTGCCGCGCCTCGCGAATGGCTGTCAGCATCGCGGGGAAGATTCTGATCCCGTTGACCAGCGTCTCGACCTTGTTGCCGGGCACATAGTTCGAGCCGAAGAGGGCGCCCATCGACGTCCTGAGCTGACGATCCGACGAGGCGAGGTGATGTGGAAGCGGCTGCTTCAGCTCCTGCGGCTCCGGCAGCAGGTTGCCGACGACGAGACAGCCCACGACACCCAGAATGGCCGAGATGATCGCGATGACGAGAGGATGCCGTCGGAGCGTCATGAGCATGTCGGTTCGAAAGGCAGAGGCATCAGTTGCGTGCCGGTTCGGTCTTCGCAGGCTGTGGCTTGGCGGAGTCGCCGGCCGGAACCGACCAGGTCGCCGTCCAGGTCTCGCTCAGGGTGCGATTGCGCGTCCTCAGGAACAAGCGAAGCTCCGCCGACTGTCCGTCCGGCAGCGTCGCGTCGACGATGGCACGCACGCCTTTCAATGGCGCATTGAACGTCAGGATTTTCGTGGTGATCGTGCCGGCCGTCGTCGTCGCGACGAGCTCCAGGCGGTCGGGCTCGCTCTGGTAATAAGCGAGGTCGCCGCCGGCGAAATCGACGATGAAGCGTTTCGTGCCTTGCCCTTGGGAGACGCCGTCCTCGATATCGGAGCCGTTGAAGCTCTGCTGCACCTGCGCATAGGGGTGCAGGTGCCAGGTCGTTGACAGTGCCGAGATGCGGTAGCTGAATGCGGCGGCTTCTCCAACGGGCAGCGGCTTGCCGGGCGTCCAGCAGGCGACGATGTTGTCGAAGGCTTCGTTATTCGTCGGGATTTCGATGAGGTCGACCCGGCCTTCGCCCCAGTCGCCCTGAGGCTGGACCCAGTAGCCGGGCCGCGCATCGTAGCGCGCTTCCAGGTCCTGATAGCTGCCGAAGTCGCGGTCGCGCTGCATCAGTCCGAAGCCGCGCGGGTTCTTGTCGCCGAAGCTCGATATGCGCAGTGCCTTGGGATTGCGAATGGGGCGCCAGATCCATTCTCCGCTGCCGGATTGCAGGATCAGCCCGTCCGAATCGTGGATCTCGGGGCGGAAATCAGTCCGCTGTCCGAGATCACCCTCGCCAGCCTGGAACATCGAGGTCAGTGGCGCGATGCCGATCCGCTTAATCTCCCGGCGCGGGATGATGGTCGCCGTGACATCCATATGCGTGTCCCGGCCCGGGCGGACGACATAGCGGAAGGCTCCGGCGACCGAGGGAGAGTCGAGCAGGGCGTAGATGACGAGCTCGGTCGTGTCGCGCGATGGCTCTTCCACCCAGAGCGCCCGCATGAACGGGAATTCCTCCGCCCCCTGGCCGCCGACATCGAGCGCCAGCGAGCGCGCCGAAAGCCCGTAGCGGTGCTCGCGGCCGATCAACCGGAAATAGCTCGCGCCGAGGAAGGAGATGACCTCGTCCTGCACCTTCGGATCGTTCAGGTTGGTGGTCACAGCGAAACCCGCGAAGCCCAGCGCCGGCGACAGACCCTTGGGGACGGGCACCTTGCCGTATTCGAACAGGCCGGTCGTGAACGGGATCGGGATCGCATTGCCGTGGTTGATGATGTAAACCTGAACCGGCTTGTTGTGCAGAAAGCCGAGATGGAAGGGCAGCAGGCGGAAATCCGAGCCGCCCTCGCGCCAGAAGGCCTTGTCGCGACGAAACCGGATTTCACGATAGCTGTCATAGGTCAGGCTCGAGAGCTCGGCCGGGATTTTCGCGCTTTCGGCATCGAAGGGTTGCTTCGCCAGCGCCGTCGCACGCTGGACGACGTCGTCGTAGCCGAAGCCTTTCTTGGATCCAGCGGGCACCTGGGCCCGTACCGAACTGTTCCCGAACATGCAGGCGCCGGACAGCAGGGCGAGCATTGCGCGACGAGACGGTGCGGGCAAGGTGGAATCCCCCGGATTAGCGGCCGGCCTCCACAGGCGGCCGCTTCTAGAACACCACCAAGACGAGCCCGGTTCCCGCGCTTGGCCGGACGATCAAAGAGGGAAACGGCCTTCTTCGAGATCAGCGGATTCTCGATCGAGGGAACGTGCCGGGCCGGCTCGCGTTCGATCAATATCACCGATTATGCCGAAGTCGGACCCTCATGACCGCAAATCGTGTACCGCCGCCGCCACGCAAGCCCGGAAGAGCCGCTTTGATGATCGTTGCCGTCATTGCCGCGATAATCGTCGTGATCTTCGTAGGCTTCAATCTCTACCATGCAGAAACACTGCGCGAGCAGCGGTCCGGGCATGTCGATCCGCAGGACGCGCCGAAAAGCCCGACTGATCTTCAAAAGCTGCCTGCCCCTCGCCAGTAGTGCGCGGCTCGAGCTTCCCGATGCAGAACATTTACCTCACAGGAGGATAAATCAATGAACAAGGTTCCCAACAAAGCTACGGATGCGCCGGCCGCCTACAATACCGCGCGCAGGCCTGGGCAGCCGGGTGAAGAAGACAAGAATCGCGCAGGTCCTAGCCCACGCTCGACGCACCCGACGGGACCTCATGCGCCCTATGAAGCGGATGACCCCGAAGGCTTCGCGGCCGAAAAGCATCATCCGGAAGTCGGGGGAGGACAGCAGACGGCGGCGCAAGAACGCAAGCCGAGCGGAACGATCACGATTGTCGACCTCGACAAGCAGGGCTAAGGAAACTGTTTAATCTAAGAATGTGTGCCTCAGCCCGTGCCCATCTCGATATCATGATGCGGCCGGGGAGGTGACAGCGCGCCGCTTCCCGGCGTCTTTGCCTCGTCCGTTGTATCTTCGCTGGCGTGTGGCCATCTTGCGGTGCTGCTCAGCCAGGACGCTGGCCGGAGTTACATTCGCGATCGCGGACTGAAGCTTGTTGTACCAGCCGCTGACGACATCCGCCTTTACCCAGGTTAGAGCAGTGCGAATTTTCGCGGGATGTTGGCGATGTCATTGACCTGTGATGCAAAAGGCCATGTTACCCAGACTGTAGCGGCGTGATGGAACTGGCTGCAAGCGTGGCCGTTTTGAGGGGGCTTGCCGGATCAGGACCCGCATCATGCCACGCTACTTCATCGACACATCCGACGGGCAGCGACCGCTCATCGACAACGATGGTCAGGAGTTTCCCGACGCAGAGACAGCCCGAAGGGCCGCGCTTGATGCCCTGCCAGACATGGCGAGGGACGAGCTGCCGAATGGAGATCACAGGACTTTCGCTGTGTCCGTGCGCAATGCCAGCGGCAAGGCGATCTACAGCGCCAGGCTGGTGCTTGAAGGCCATTGGCACAATGCCGTTAGGAGGCCGAAATACGCTTTGGATGAGCGGAGCGTTACGCGCCGCATCGCCGGCTGCGGCGATCAACGGAACAACGGCACGATCTGTTCGTCGAGAACCGAGCCCAGTCCCTCGTTCCATCGAATTCGAATCGTGCAGGATGTGCCGCGCTCATGACGGAATAGCAAGGTCTGCGCCCCGACTTCGTGAAACAGCATTGCTGTAAAAGTCTGTGTTCCGAAACCTGCTTCCGACGATAGACATGATTCAGCGCCGCTTTCCTGCCATTCCAGCACAAGCACATGGTGCTGCAATTTGTCTTCGAAATGCCATTGGACGCGAAGCCTCCCATCATCCAGCCCCAGGAGGCCGTGTTCGATGGCATTGAGCGCGAGTTCATGAACCGCAAGAGCGATGCTCTGGCGTAGCTCAGCCGGCGCATTCGCAGCATCCAGAAGGCGACGGAGACGTCCTTTGTCGACACGCAACCGCTGAATTTCTTCTTGTAGCACCCCGATTATCCATGAGCCAGCTCCGGTGTCCCGGACAACAAGGAAGCAGAATGTACCGGTTCGAACTGGGTAAGATCGAGCAGTTCGCGCAGGCGCAGGATTTCGAAGCGACGGCCATGCCAAGCGATGAGCCGGCGCCGGCGTAAATCCATGAGCGATCTATTGATGTGGACAGCCGATAATCCCAGCAGGTCCGCCCGATCGGCTTGTGTGGCCGGCAGGTCGAAACTCCGTTCATCGACCAACCCGACGGCTTTCAATCTGGAGTAAATCTCGCACAGCATGCAGGCGAGGCGTTCGCTTGCACTGCGCCGGCCGAGACTGACGATAAGTTCGCTGGCGAGGTCACGCTCAAGATAAAGGTCGAGCCAAAGGGCATCCTCGATGGCTGGGTAAGTCAGGGCAAGAGAGCGCAGCGCTCGCGGCGAAAGCTCGCAGACCGTAGCTGGCGTCAGAGCCTCAGCGAGCAGGACCATCTCTGCGGCGTAATGCCAAAAGGCTGGGAAAAATCGCCCGGAAGCAGGAGGGCCGTAATTTGGCGATTGCCATTTGCCAGAACGCGATAGCGGCAGGCCCAGCCGCTCAGAACCAGAATAAGGCCGCCGCGTGGGCTCCCCTCGTCTTCGAGATCAGTCCGCAGCTCGACCCGCCGAGCGGGCGTGCAAAGCCCCACCAGCACGGCACGCTCTTCCGGCGAGAGCTCGATGCCGAAACTGAGCTTTCTTAGAAAAAAAGTCATGATGCTCCACCATCAGCGCAAAACGATCGAATGGCATGAGCGTTCCGCCACTGTACGGAGCCGTACAGTGGCGGGTTGTTCTCGGCTCGTTCAGGCCGCTTTTCGATTGACGCCGCTGAGGGCGAGCTTCGACAGCTTCTTGTCGGTGGCGTCCTCCTCGTCGAGCGTCTGCTGGAGAAGGGAGGCGCAATCCTCGCGGCCGAGTTGCTTGGCCCAGGCGACGAGGGTGCCGTAGCGCGTGATCTCATAATGCTCGACGGCCTGTGCGGCGGCGATCAGTGCGGCATCCAGCACCTGCTTGTCGGCCACGTCTCCGGCAATATCGCTGGCTTCTTCGAGAATGCCGTCGATCGCGGGGCAGGTGACCCCCTTTTCCTCCGCGCCGTGCAGGCGAAAGACCTGTTTCAGCCGGTCGATATGCCCCTCGGTCTGACGAAGATGCGTTTCAAACCCGCTTTTCAGCTCGGAGTTTGTCGCCTTCGTGATCATGTCGGGAAGCGACTTCCTGATCTGGTTCTCCGCATAATAGATGTCCTGAAGCGTGTGGACGAATAGGTCGTCCATCGTTGCGATGTCCTTTGAAAACCAACCCACAGTCATCTCCCGTTTTGGGGTTGCGTATTCCCACAAAACGGAAAGGCGCCGCGGGCGTTCCCCTTGTGCAGCGCCGATTGTTCCAATGCGTACAAATTACGAGAAAAAGCCGGAACTTCGGAGGTGCGTTGCCGGTTTGCGATCCGGCACAACAGATGGCGACGGCAGGAAATAGGCATGGCGTGCAGATACCAGCGTCCCCGACGCGATGCGTGTCGATGACACGGACCTTTCGCTTCGGCGCCTGGAGGACTGGCTCGGCTGCGACGTTCAGATTATGGGCGCCTGCGCTCGCGGCGGTTTCGATCGACATTGACGGAGTACTGGATAGCTTTCCGATGGCTGAGACCGGCGGTGGCTGGTTCGAGTACCGCGCCGATCTGCCGTTCGGAACCCGTTACCGCTATCGCTCTCCGGACGGGCTGACCTTCCCGGACCCCGCCTCGCGCCGGCAGGAGGGCGGGGTGCATGGCTGGAGCGTCCTTACTGACTCGGCTTATTCCTGGCGCTGCGGCGGCTGGTGCGGCAGGCCTTGGCGTGAGACTGTACTATACGAAATCCATCCCGGCCTTGCCGGCGGCTTCGCAGGGATAGCCGCGGAATTGCCGCGTCTCGCCGAATTGGGCGTCACGGCCGTCGAGCTGATGCCCATCGCCGATTTCCCAGGCGAGCGCTCATGGGGTTATGACGGCGTTCTGCCTTTCGCGCCGGCCGCCGCGTACGGATCTCCCAGTGAATTGAAGCGACTGGTCGATCAGGCGCATGAACTCGGCCTCGCTGTTCATCTCGACGTGGTTTTCAATCATTTCGGCCCGGATGGCTGCTATCTGCACGCTTATGCGCCGCAATTCTTCCGCCCCGGCAGCCATACGCCCTGGGGTGCGGCGATCGACTTCGATCGCCCGGAGGTCCGCGCTTATTTCATCGCCTGCGCGATTCAATGGCTGGACGAGTACCGGTTCGATGGGCTGCGGCTAGACGCCGTCCATGCCATTCCCTCGCTCGATTTCCTCATGGAGTTCGAACGGGAGGTCCGCAATGCCATTCCGGCGGAGCGCGATATCCAGCTCATTGTCGAGAACGACGCCAACGACTCCCGGCTGCTTTCGCATTTCGACGCGCAGTGGAACGACGATTTCCATCACGCTGTCCATGTCCTGCTGACGGGCGAGGCCACCACCTACTACGGCAGCTTCGCCGCCGAGCCGGCCCGGCATCTCGCGCGCGTGCTGGCGGAGGGCTTCGCGTTCCAGGGCGAGGTCCCGTCCTTCAGCGGCGAGCCGCGCGGGCGACCGAGCGCACATCTGACGCCCACGCGCTTCGTCATCTGCCTGCAGAACCATGACCAGATCGGCAACCGCCTCTTCGGCGAACGCCTGCTGACCTTGGCCGATCCGGCCGCGGTCAGGGTCGCCGTCGCGCTGCTGCTGCTGACCCCACAGATTCCGCTGATCTTTATGGGCGAGGAGGAGGGCAGCCGCGCTCCCTTCCTGTATTTCACCGATCATCACGACGAGCTCGCCCAAGCTGTCAGGGAAGGTCGCAGGCGCGAATTCGCTCATCTCGATCCAGAAGGGGAGCGACCGCTTTTCGATCCCAATTCCGCGGCAACCTTCGCTGCCAGCAAGCCCATCGCCGACGATGATAGCGTCGAATGGAACGCCTTTTACCGGCAGCTCATCATGCTCAGGCGCGACCGGATCGCCCCTCATCTCGACGACTGCCGCAGCCTGGGCGCAGCAGTACTAGGCCCGGCCGCCGTTCGGGCGTCCTGGGCCCTTGGCGAAGGAATTTTGACGGTTCTAGCGAATTTTTGCTCATGTGCCGTGCCGTGCGGTGCGGCCGACGGCGCGGCGATCTTCTCCCTGGGCGAGGTGGAAAATGAAGCGGGCGTGCTGCGCCTCGGACCCAGGTCGTTCCGCGCCTTCCTCTCGTAGGGCGTTCCTGATCAGCGGTGGCCCAGCAGCACGCGGCAGCCGAGCCCCCGATCTGCGAGCTTCACCTGTCTCTCCGAAGCCGGTGGCCCGAGTAGCGGCTCCCAGTCCGAGGCCATTGCCGGCAATGTGACGCCAGTATCGCCCCACATCTCTTGGCGCAGAGACAGCGCGTCATCGACATCCGCTGCTGCGCAGCCGATCGGCAAGACGACCGCGAGCACCGCTTCCTCTGTTTCGCGGCAGAATGCGATCGCGTCGCCGGCCCGTGGCCCTCTCACGGAAAGAGGGTGATACCCGCTGCACTTGAACAATGCGGGATGGCGCCGCCGCACCGTCAGGAGCCGCTGCAGAAGAAATTGCTTGATCCGTCCGTCTTTCCAGGCGGCGCGGAGGCGATCTTCATCGATGCCTTGCAGCAGTGCTGTCTCGCGCGCTGCAAAATCCACAGGGCGTCGGTTGTCCGGATCCACCATGCTCAGGTCCCAGAACTCGCCGCCCTGATAGATATCCGGGATGCCGGGAGCGGTGCACTGGAGCACAGTCTGCGCCAGACTGTTGAAAGCACCGGCCGGTCCGATCTGCGCAAGATATGACTCGAGCGCATCGTGGAAGCCCCTGTTGCCGCGCGCGTCGAGGAGGGCACGCAGGAAATCCTCGGCGAGCTGTTCATAGGCCTGATTGGGCGCGGCCCAGCCGGTGCGGAGCTTTGCCTCGCGCAATGCCTTGCGCCACCACCCGCTGATACGGTCGGCGTAGCCATCGGCGATCCCATTCGCCGGCCACGTGCCGATGAGCATCTGGTAGAGCATGTATTCGTCACCCCGGTCCAAGCCGTCCGGTCGGACCGTCGCGTTGATTGCAAACCAGCCTTGCACCTCCTCCATCCAGGACTGCGGGTCCCGGCTGATCGTCGCGAGGCGGGCGCGGACGTCGGCGCCGCGCTTGTGATCATGCGTCGACAGGGTGAGCATGGCGTCAGGCTGGAGACGCGCCCGCTCGGCCATCGCCCGATGGAATTCCGCGATGGGTAAGGTGAAACGCGCTGCATCGAAGCCAACATCGTTGCGGGAGAGCAGGCGTCCATAGCGATAGAAAGCCGTATCCTCGACGCTGCGGGCGGCAAGCGGCGAGGTCAGCTGGTTAAAGCGTCGGATCACCGCTCGCCGGGCATGCGGTTCTTGTGCCGTCTCCGTTCCGGTCAGAACGGCGACGACGAAATCGATCGCGAGCAACTCGGCCTGTGGCTGCGCGCGTGCGGCGGCCACAGCCTCGGTGAAGCCGGAACCGGGATCTTCCGGGGCGCAGCCGCCGGTCAGATAGGTTCGATAGCAACGCATGTGGCAGGTGATGGCCGCGACGGCCCGCTTCATCGCTCCGCGGGGGATATCAGCTTCGCGGCCTGCAGCCTGGGAGAATATCATCAGGCGGCCCGTGATCGCCTCGAGCTGCCCGTCGAAAGCATGGTCCAGCATCTCGCGGCGTGCCGCGATTTCCTCGTCGTCGAAGTTCGCGGGCCGGCCGCTGAGCTCTGACCAGAACCGGCCGAGCCTGTTCTCTTCATCCGCTGCATGGAGAACCGCGCTGGCCTGATCCATGAAGTCGTAGCCCGTCGTTCCATCGGTCTGCCAGTCCGATGGAAGGGCCTCGCCGGATGCCAGGATTTTCTCGACTGCGATCCAGGCTGCGCCGGGTGCAGCCCAGTCCGGGCGTCGCGGTGCCAGCGCCGAGAGACGGGCTCGCAGAGCCGTGCAATAGCCGGCAGGATCGGCCAAGCCGTCGACATGATCGATACGCAGGCCGTCGATCCAGCCCCCTTCGTAAAGCGAGAAGGCAAGGCGATGGGCCGCCTCGAACGCGTCCGGTCGCTCCATCCGCATGCCGGCAAGCTGGGTGATATCGAAGAAGCGGCGCCAGTTGAGCCGGTCGCCGGCATTGCGCCAGTAGTCCAGATGAAAATGCTGTCGTTCGATCAGAGCACGTAGGGCTTCAGGGGCGCGCAGCGTCTCGGGGAAGGCATCGCGCAGCTCGGCGTCATCCTCCGGCCGGATCGGAAAGAGATGCTCGCCATAGCGCAGGGCGAAACCACTCCGCTCGGGATCCTCCACCAGCACGATCTTGCCAGCGGCAAGTGCCTCCTCGAGGGGCTCTCCGAGGAAAGGCGCATGGATCCGTCCTTCGAGCAGCGGATCGGCATCATCGAAATCGATGTCGAACCAGTCTGCATAGCGGCTGCCGCGCCCGTTCTTGAGCAGGTCGAGCCACATCGCATTGTCGTCGCCGCCGACGGCGACATGGTTCGGCACGATGTCGAGGACGATGCCGATCCCTTCGGCGCGAAGCGCCTCGGCCATAGCCAGGAACCCGTCCATCCCACCGAGCTCGGGGTTGATCTCGTCGTAGCTGATGACGTCGTAGCCATGCAGCGAGCCGGCGCGGGCGGCCAGGATCGGCGAAGCATACACATGGCTGATCCCAAGCCTACGCAGGTATCCGGCCAGCGCCGCGCCGTGCGCGAAGGGAAAGTCTTTGTGGAACTGCAGCCGATAGGTCGCCAGCACACAACAGGCCTGCGTCACGATACCCCCGTTTCCGCCGGCCGATCCGAGCAGCCGCCGCCAGTCCAACGCGCTTTCGAGGCATTGGGTTTCGCAGCCTGGCGATCACGCCTAGCGCTCAGAAAAGGGTGCGTCGGAACATCGCAGCCGCTCCGCGGAACCCGGCATATCGAGGTGCGTTCAGCCGCCGGAGGTGAACCATGCAAGTTGCTCCCATCCGTTCTCCGATCGACATGCTGCGCGCGCAATCCCGCCTCAAGATGCTGGGGGCTTGCACGCCCGGCTCCGCCGACGGGATCGAGAGCGCTGCCTTGCGCGATGCTATCGAGCATTACCGCTGCGTTACGGAAACGCTGGATCTGTCTCGGCGGCTGCCAGGTGTCGTCAGGCCGTCTCACGCCTGAATGATCAATTTGAGCGGTTGTCTCCCAGCGGCGCCAATCGGTCGCGGAGACCCTCGCCATCGAGCACCCTGGCGGCATTGCCTTCCAGACGGTGGCGCCAGTTCGGCTTCTCGACAGTCGTGCCGGGGACATTGGGCTGTACGCGCAGGCCGAGGGCGTCCTCGATCGGCACGATTTTCAGTGTGCAGGGCGTCGCCGCGACATAGCGGATCGCTGCATCGACGACAGGGGCGGTATCCTCCGGCGGCGGCCGCTCGCCTTCCGCCAGCCCGGCATCCCTGAATGCGCCCCAGAGCACGCCACGATCCCAGGCCCTGACATTCTCGGCTTGGCCTGACTGGCCCGGAGCGTCGAGATCGGAACCCGACCACCAGCCGGCAGTCGGCACGAGGTCATGGGTGCTGGTCAGAGCCACCGCATCGCGATCCCAATCCCATGGCCCGACATAGCCATGCTGGGTCCGTTCGAAGCGCAGGACGCGCAGTCCCGCCACGCCCTGCTCGCGCAGGTAGTCGCGGAAGCCATAGGGCAGGGTGCCGAGATCTTCGCCGATGACGATGGCGCGATGGCGCCAGGATTCGAGCGCGATCAGGCGGAACAGCATCTCGGAGGGAAAGCTGACATAGGCGCCGTCGAGCGCGCCAGCGCCTTCCGGGATCAGCCAGAGCCGGCTCATCCCCATGACGTGGTCGATCCGGATCCCGCCGACATGACGCAGGCTTGCCCGCAAGGTCTCGATGAAGGGCGCATAGCCGCTGGCCGCGAGACCGCGCGGCGAGAAGGTGGTCAGCGCCCAGTTCTGGCCATCGGCGGCGTAGTAGTCCGGCGGCGCTCCGATGCTCAGCCCGTGCAGGATTTCATCCTGGCGGCTCCAGGCGTGGCTGCCGGCACCATCCATGCCTATGGCGAGATCAGCGATGAGGCCGACGGTCATGCCGGCCTCCCGGCAGACGCGCTGCGCGTCACCATAGGACAGGCTTGTCAGCCACTGCAGGAAGAGCTGGTAGCGGACGTCCTCGGCATGCGCTTCGGAGAAAGCAGCCACCTGCGGATTGTCCGGATCGCGATAGCCGGGCTGCCATTCCCGCCAGGAGCGCAAGGTGGGATCGCGCGCGAGCTCGGCCGCGTGCAGGACTTCGAAGATCGCGTGGGAGCGCAGCAGGGGCGACGCTTCCGCCGCATAGCGTTCGAAGGCGGCTTGGCTCTCTTCGACCTTGGCCAGCTGATCGAAGAGCACACGCAGGAAGCGTTGCCGGAGCGGTGTCGCGGCCAGCCAGTCGATCTGGCTGAGCCTTCCCAGCCGCTCCATCTCCTCGGCGAGGCCAGCCTGGGCAGCAATATTCCGAAGCATCGCGTCCGAAAATGCCACGGCGGGGTTGGCGTGCAGCGGGTTGTAAAAGAGCCGGGTCGAAGGCGAGTAAGGGCTGAACTGGGCGGGGCGCGCGCCATAAAGCGCGTGGACCGGGCTGATCGCCAGGATGTCGGCCCCGAGCCGCGCTGCGGCGCGGCCCAATGCAGCCACGCCGGCGAAATTGCCGATGCCGCCGTCATCGGCGCTGCGCAGCGAATAAATCTGCGCAGCCAGACCCCAGCCCGGCCGACCTCCGGACAGATCGGAAAACCTGACGCAGTGTGCTGGGGCAACCGCGAGCGTGATCGCCTCTTCGCCGATATGGAGGGTGTGATAGCCGGGCTCGTCAAAGGCCGGCAGAACAAGGCGATCGCCCGCTCGTTCTGCCTTGAGAATGCGGCGAGTGCCGTTCTCCAGTTCGGCTTCGAATTCGCCGGCGTCATTGCCGGTCGCGGGCAGGTCAATCGGATGCCCCACGCGGGCGGTTAGGAAACGCGCGGAGCCCGATAGCGGAAGCGCCTCGACGGCGTCGAGCGAATTGCGCAGAGCTCCGGCGGTGTCGGTGGGCAGGCCTAGCGCGAGCAGGATCGCGCGTAGGCTGTCCGGCGAGACCTGTCGCAAGGCGCCGGTCTGATCGGTCCATTCGGGTGCGATGCCGGCGCGGGCAGCGAGCTGGCGCAGGATGTCATCGGTCATTCGCCCGCTCCCGCGTGCTCGAGGACCAGAAGCGCGAGCGGCGGAAGGGTCAGCGAGAGCGATTGCGCCTGCCCGTGGGAGGCGAGGGGCGTCGTAGCAGCCTGCCCGCCATTGCCGAGCCCGGAACCTCCGTAGATTTCCGCATCGCTGTTGAGGCGTTCGGCCCAAAGCCCCGCGGCTGCGACGCCGATGCGATAGTCGTGGCGCGGCACCGGCGTCATATTCGCGATCACCAGCAGGGGGGGCCTGCCGTCGCCGGCCGAGCGCGTGAAGGCGAAGACGGCGTTGGCCCGGTCATCCGCGATCACCCAGCCGAAACCTTCTGCCTGATGGTCGAGGCGGTGAAGCGCGGGGTGTCCGCGATAGACGGCATTGAGATCGCGCACGAGCTGCATTGTGCCGCGTCGGCGAACGTCGTCGTCGGCAGGCCAGGGAAAGGGCGCATCGACATTCCATTCTTCCTCCTGGCCGAATTCGCAGCCCATGAAGAGCAGCTTCTTGCCCGGATGGGTCCACATCAAGGAGAGGCACAGCCGCAGGTTGGCGAAACGCTGCCAGTCGTCGCCGGGCATCCGGGAGATGAGCGAGCCTTTGCCGTGGACCACTTCGTCATGCGAGATCGGCAAGACGAAGTTCTCGGAGAAGGCGTAGATCAATCCGAAGGTGACGTCGTCGCCGTGATAGCCGCGATGGATCGGGTCCCGCCCGAAATAGCGCAGGGTGTCGTGCATCCAGCCCATGTTCCATTTTAAATGGAAGCCGAGTCCGCCGTGATGGACCGGCGCGGTGACGCCGGGCCAGGCCGTCGATTCCTCTGCGATCGTGATGGCGCCGCGCCCGCGTGCGCCGACCAAAGTGTTGAGTTCCTGGAAGAAGGAGATCGCCTCTAGGTTCTCGCGACCGCCGAGATGGTTCGGCACCCATTCTCCAGGCTCGCGGCTGTAGTCTCGATAAAGCATGGAAGCGACCGCATCGACGCGCAGGCCATCGAGATGGAAAGTCTCCAGCCACCACAGCGCCGATGCGATCAAGAAGCCGCGGACCTCGCGCCGGCCGACATTGTAGATCAGCGTGTTCCAGTCGCGATGGAAGCCTTGGCGAGGGTCCTCATGCTCGTAGAGAGCCGTTCCGTCGAAGCAGGCGAGGCCGTGCTCGTCCGAAGGGAAATGGGCCGGCACCCAGTCCAGGATCACGCCGATGCCGGCGGCATGGCAGCGGTCGACGAAGCGGGCGAAGGCTTCGGGCGGTCCGAGCCTTGCGGTCGGAGCGAAGAGGCCGAGTGGCTGATAGCCCCATGAGCCGCCGAAGGGATGCTCGGTGATCGGCAGGAGCTCGACATGGCTGAAGCCCATGTATTCGAGATAGGGGATCAGCCTGTCGCAGGCCTCGTCCCAACTGCCCATCCTGCCCCATTCCGTTCTGAGCCATGAGCCGACATGAACCTCGTAGATGGCCAGCGGCTCCGCCATCGGATTGGCCCGCTCGCGTCTCTTCAGCCATCCGGCGTCGTCCCATTCGAAATCGGGCGCGGCGGCGACGATCGAGCCGGTGCGCGGCGGTTCCTCCTGCCGGCGGCCAAGCGGGTCGGCCTTCCAAGGGAGCTTTTTGCCGTTCGACCCGGTGATCGCGTATTTGTAAACGGCGCCCGGGCCGATGCCGGGAATGAACAGTTCCCAGATCCCCGGTCCGAGCCGGCGGCGCATAGGATGGCGGCGGACGTCCCAGCCGTTGAAATCGCCGACAACGGCCACCTGGGAGGCATTGGGCGCCCAGACGGCGAAAAGCACGCCGTCAATGCCATCGAAACTGCGCGGATTGGCGCCGAGCCGCGTCGCGAGGTCGAAATGCCGCCCCTCGGCGAAGAGATAGATGTCGTCCTCGGACAGCGACAGGCCGAAGGCATAGGGGTCAGCCGCCTCGACGATGCCATCCGGCCAGGAGATGCGGAGGCGGTAGGGGATATCGGCCGGCGCAGGCGCCTGGAAGACGCCGTCACCTTGCGTGATCATCGGCACCGCGTTGCGCTCCTCACCCTCTCCGGTGACGAGTTCGGCATAGTTGCAGCCAGGCAGGAAGGCGCGCACGAAGCTGCCACCGGCGAAGTCATGGCGGCCGAGAACGGCGAAGGGGTCGGGATGGCGCCCTTCCTCCAGCAACACCAAATCATGCTGGGCCAAGGCGGGCAGAGAAGATGCAGACTGGCGCATAAGTAGGCTATTCCGGGAACTGGAGGCGTTTCGCCCGAGCTGCGGAAGCGGCCATGATGCAACGCAACAGAGGGGGTCCGCGTTCCGCTTCCGCGCGATCGCGACCCTGCAAAACCATCTGCCGGAACCAACCGTCCGGCATGCAGTTCATCCAGCGCGCCTCAGCCGCATTGCCAGGAGATAGATGATGAGCCGGGAACAGATCGTCCGCGATACCGCCTATGCGATCTGGGAAGCCGAGGGTAAACCCGAGGGCCGCGATGCCGAGCACTGGCGCCTCGCCGAGGAGCGGGTCACGGCCAGCACCGGTGAAACCGGCAAGGCAGCGAAGCCTGCCAAGGGCGAGGTTTCGGCGACCGTGGACGACAAGCCGAAGGCGACGATTCCGGTCAAGAAGGCGGCGACCGGGAATGCGGGCGCGCGGAAATCCGCCCCGAAGGCCAAGAGCTGAGTGCTGTCCTGAGTGCTGTCCTGCCGAAGATGCTGCGTGCGTCTTGTTCGGCCTGTTCACCATGATCAGGCGGCGAGCGCGCGTGCATAGACATCCGCATAGCGGAAGCTGGGCCGGCGCCAGTCGAAGCGCTTGGCCATGGCATGGTCCCGCATCTGCCGGAACGCGCGCTTCGAGCGGAAGGCTTCGAGCGCGCGGGCGACGGCCCCGGTCAAGCCGGCGCCTGTGAGACTGGAGAACAGGAAGCCCGACAATCCGTCTTCGATCGTATCGACCAGCCCGCCGGTCCGGTAGGCGATCGGCAGCGCGCCGGAGCGTTGCGCATACATCTGGCTGAGCCCGCATGGCTCGAAGCGCGATGGCATCAGCAGGAAATCGCTGGCCGCGAACAGACGGCGGGCTTCGCCGTCGTCGAAGCCGATCCGCGCCGCAACGGCGCGGGGATATCGGCGCGCGAGCTTCTCTACGGCTTCCTCGATGCGCGGCTCGCCGCGCCCCGTCACAACGAGCTGGCCGCCCTGCTCCACAATCGTCTCGGCAGCCTCCAGCGACAGATCGATGCCCTTCTGATGGACCAGACGGGATACGATCGAGAAGAGCGGGCCGCGCGAGTCCGGCAGGTCAAATGTCCGGCGAATGTCGGCGGCGTTGCGCCGCTTCCATTGCCGGATGATCTGGTCTCCGGAGGGGCCGCCTTCGATCAAGGCATTCCAGCTATCGTCGATGCCGTTGACGATGCCGGTCAACCTGCCTTCCCCCATCCGCGTCTTGAGGAGGCCATCGAGGCCGCAGCCGTGCTCGGACGTGGTGATCTCGTTGGCATAGGTCTCGCTCACGGTGGTGACATGCGAGCCATAGAAGATGCCGCTCTTCAGGAACGAGATCTTGCCGTGGAATTCCGAGCCGTTGATGTTGAAAGCCTGATCGGGAATGCCCAGCAGCCGCATGCGCTGCGGATGATACAGGCCCTGATAAGCAAGATTGTGGATCGTCAGGATCGAGGGCGTCTCCAGCCCCTTCCAGCGCATGTAGCCGGGCGCAAGAGCAGACGGCCAGTCGTTGACATGGACGACGTCCGGCTTCCAGTTAGGGTCAGCCTCGCCGGCGGCGATCTCTGCGGCCGCGAGCGAGAGCCGCCCGAAGCGGATATCGTTGTCACCGAAATCGCCTCCGCCGAAGGGCCCATAGGGCGAGCCCTCGCGATCATAGAGCTCGTCGCAAAGTACGGTGTATACGATCAGGCCGTCGCTCATGGTGAAACGGCCGAGCGACCATGGCGGCAGGCTGGCGACGCGCGGCATCTGCCGGACGACGTCCATGGCGGGTTTGGCCTTGCGGACCTGGCGAAAGCCGGGCAGCAGGACGCGTACCTCGCAGAACTTCCGGAGTTGGCGGGGCAGCGCCGTCGAGACCTCGCCAAGGCCGCCGGCCTTGATGAAGTCGCCCATCTCGGACGTCACGAACAGCAGTTTTGTGGTCGCGGCGATCGGTGATGGCTGGTCGGCGATGTCGTCCTTGACGGCGGGGGCATAATGCAAAGCGTGGCCTGACGTAGCGGGGGCGCCTGCGATTTCGGCCAGCTTCAAAACATCTGTCATCGTCACGCCCTCGGCATCCCGCCAAGCACAACAGGTCCGCCGATCCCCGAGTTCCTGCCTCGCAGCGAAATATTTCAGGCAAGATCGGGGCCAGCGATCCGGAACTGCTGTTGCTGCAGCACGTTGCTGCCATCGCGACGGAAGCGAGACAGCCTCGTAGCGGCGATAACCCTTTCTAAACGCTGGGCACGAAGGTGCTGTGACATGACGGGAGCAAGACATGGCGGGTTTTGAGATCAAGGCCGGCCGGGCTTCCGAACTCGGCGCCGTGTTCGATGGCGAGGGAACCAACTTCGCTCTGTTCTCGGCCCATGCCGAGCGCGTCGAGTTGTGTTTGTTCGACGAGAGCGGAGCGAACGAAACTGCGCGCATCACTTTGCCGGAATACACGGACGAGATATTCCACGGCTACCTGCCGGGCGCGGGGCCGGGGCAGCGCTACGGCTATCGCGTCCATGGCCGTTTCGCCCCGGAGGAGGGGCATCGCTTCAACCCGAACAAGCTTCTGCTGGATCCGTATGCGCGGGAGTTTTCAGGAGCGGTCGACTGGAACGATGCGCATTACGGCTATGAGATTGGTGCTGGAGAAGACCGCGATCTCAGCTTCAGCGAACTCGACAGCGCCTCCTATATGCCGAAATGCGTTGTTGTGGACTGGCAAGCCGATCCGCAACGTCCCGGCGCGCCCGGTACCGGCTGGGACCGGGCCATCTTCTACGAAACGCATGTGCGCGGCTTCACGCAGCTGCACCCAGCTGTGCCCGAAGCCCGCCGCGGCACCTTCGACGGCCTCGCCGAGCCGGCCGTGATCGACTACATCAAGAGCCTTGGAGTCAGCACCGTCGAGCTCCTGCCAGTGCATGCCTATCTCGACGATCATCACCTCGTCGCCAAGGGCCTCTCCAACTATTGGGGCTACAACACAATCGGCTTTTTCGCGCCGATGCAACGTTATCTCGGCAGGGCGGGCCTCTCCTCCTTCCGGGACATGGTCCGCCGCTTCCATGACGCCGGGCTCGAGGTCGTCCTGGACGTCGTCTACAACCACACGGCCGAGGGCAACGAGCTTGGCCCGACACTGTCGTTCAAGGGGATCGACAACTTCTCCTATTACCGGACGATGTCGGGCGAGCCGCGCTATTACATCAACGACACCGGCACCGGGAATACCGTGAACACATCACATCCGCGCGTGCTGCAGATGGTGATGGATTCGCTGCGCTACTGGGTCGAGGTGATGGAGGTGGATGGCTTCCGCTTCGATCTCGGTACTATCCTCGGGCGCGAGCCGCACGGTTTCGATCCGCGTGGCGGCTTCTTCGACGCGATGGGGCAGGACCCCGTCCTGCGCAAGGTCAAGCTTGTGGGCGAGCCCTGGGACATCGGTCCGGGCGGCTATCAGGTCGGCGGCTTCCCGCCAGGCTGGGCCGAGTGGAACGACAAGTACCGCGATACGATCCGTGCCTATTGGAAGGGTGAGGAGGGGATCATCCGCGACCTCGCGGCGCGCATCACCGGATCAGGGGATGTCTACGACCAACGTGGCCGTCGGCCCTGGGCCAGCGTGAACTTCATCACCGCCCATGACGGCTTCACCCTGGCGGACCTCGTCTCCTACAACGACAAGCACAACGAGGCGAACGGCGAGGATAACAAGGATGGCCACGGCCATAACCTGTCCTTCAACCACGGCGCCGAGGGGCCGACCGAGGACGAAGGCATCCTTGCGGTGCGTCAGCGTCAGAAGCGCAATCTGCTGGCGACGCTGCTCTTGTCCCATGGCACGCCGATGCTGCTTGCCGGCGACGAGCACGGTCATTCCAACCGCGGCAACAACAATGTCTACGCCCAGGACAACGAGACTGCCTGGATGCGCTGGGACGAGATCACGCGGCGCGACGAGGCGCTCGCCGGCTTCGTCCGGCGCGTCATCGCCTTGCGCAACGAGCACCCGATTTTCAGGCGGGCGTCCTTCCGCGACGGCTGCCTGCTGCGCTGGGTCAACCCGTCTGGAGGCGACCAGCAGGAAGAGCACTGGGACGATCCCGGCGTGCTCGCGATCGGCCTGCTGATGCATATGCCGGATGTCGAGGCCGGCGGCGACGAGGCCCTGATCCTGTTCAACGCCTTTGACGGCGAGGTCGTGTTCAAGATACCGCCGCGGGTGAAGTCCGGTTCGTGGTCGGTCGTGCTGGATACGGAGACCGGCCCGAATTCGGACGAGGGCCGCAAGGGACTGAAGGCGGACCAGGAAATCTCACTTTCGCCGCGGTCCTTGATCGTGCTGATGTGATCAGACCTTCCGCCACAGCGCAACGCTGCGGGCGGGCAGCATACCCTCCATTCGGCCGTCGGAGGTGAATATCTGCTCCCATCGGCCGGCGGGAAGCGTGATCGCGGCCGCATGCATACTACGGTTGAGCGCGATCAGCAGGCTCTCGGTTGCGCCGTGCAGCAGCAAGCAGAAGGCATCGAGACCGGCCCAGTCCTGATCGGCGATCGCTGTCGCGTCGGCTTTCAGCCAGCGCGCATCCGGCGGCTCTCCCGTGCCGGTTAGAAAGATATCGGCGGCTAGAAGCGGGTGCCGGCGGCGCAGTGCGGCGAGCGCGGCGACCAGGGCGGTCAGTTCATCGTCTGCCCGCTCCCAGTCCAGCCAAGAGGTCGGATTGTCCTGTGCGTAGGCATTGTTGTTGCCGTGCTGGCTCCGCCCGAACTCGTCGCCCGCCGTCAACATCGGAATACCGCGTGACAGGAAGAGCGTCGCGAGTAGCGCTCGGACGTCGCGACCGCGCGCGGCTTCGATCGATGCGTCGCGCGTCGGGCCTTCGATGCCGCAGTTCCAGCTATGGCTGTCATCGTCGCCGTCGCGGTTCCCCTCGCCATTGGCCTCGTTGTGCTTGCGTTCGTAGGAGACGAGGTCGCGCAGCGTGAAGCCGTCATGGGCGGCGATGAAATTGATGCTGGCTTGCGGGCTGCGATGTTTGTTGGCGAAGAGGTCCGACGAGCCGGCCAGCCGCGTCGCCAGCGCGCCGGTCCCCCCGGCATCGCCGCGCCAGAAGCGGCGGACATCGTCGCGATAACGCCCGTTCCACTCGGCGAAAGGAGCGGGGAATTCGCCGAGGCGATATCCGCCGGGGCCGATATCCCAGGGCTCCGCGATCAGGATGGCTCGCGAGAGCTCCGGATCCTGCAGGATGGTGCCGAAAAGCGGTGCATCCTGCGTAAACCCCGCCTCGGTCCGACCCATCACCGTGCCGAGATCGAAGCGGAACCCGGCGATGCCGAGGCGCAGCCAGTGCCGCATCGCGTCCATCGCCAGACGCAGCACCGGAGCGCGATCGAGCGCGAGCGTGTGGCCGCAGCCGGTATCGTTGACGAGGCGGGCGGGATCGTCGGCGGCATGGCGGTAATAGACGGCATTGTCGAGGCCGCGCAGGCTGACTGTGCCGCCGAATTCATCGCTTTCGGCTGTGTGGTTCAGCACGATATCGAGGATCACGCCGATGCCGGCCTTGGCATAGGTGGCGCAGAGTGCTGCAAGATCGACCGGCCCGCCGGGCGCGAGCCGTGGGTCGAGCGCGAAGAAGTTAACGGGATTGTAGCCCCAGGCATTGGCGAGCCCGAGCGGCGGCAAGTGGCGCTCGTCCATCCAGGCGGCGACCGGCATCAGCTCGACATGGCTGACGCCGAGCTTCTGCAGATGGGCGATGACGGATGGTTCACGCAGGGCGACAAGTGTTCCCCGCAAAGGCGGCGGGACGGCCGGGTGGCGCATGCTGAAGGATCGGACGCCGAGCTCGTAGAGGAAGGTCGGCGGCGTCGGTTCGGAAGCCCGGACCTCGCCGGGGACGGGGAGGGGCTGCACGATGCAGCGCGGCACGAGCGCTGCTGTTTCCGCGCCATGGCGGGCGAGCGCTGGATCCCAGCGGAAGGGGCGATCGATCAGCGTCGCATAGGGGTCGACGAGCAGCTTCGTCGGGTCGAACCGATGGCCTCGCTCGGGCTGCCATGGCCCCTCGACGCGCAGGCCGTAGCGCATCCCCGCGCCGGCACCCTCCAGCAAGCCGTAATGGATGTCGCCATCACGGCAGGGCAGCGGCAGCGATGCCAGCTCCGTCTCGCCGGCCTCGTCGAAAATGCAGGCGAAGACGCGGGTGCCGTGGCGCGAGAAGACTGCGAAGCGGACTCCGTCCTCCACAAGGGACGCACCGATGATTAGCGGGCGCGCGCAGGGAATGATCCGCTGCATCGGAGCCAACGTCTCAACCTTCTCCCGGTGCCGCGGCGGGCAGATTCCAGATACGCTGCGCATATTCGCGGATGGCGCGGTCGGCGCTGAACCAGGCGCAATGCGCCGTATTGTTCACCGACATGCGCCACCGCCGCGCCTGATCCGCCCACAGGCTATCGATCCGCCGCTGGGTGAGGCGGTAGCTCTCGAAATCGTTGAGCACCATGAACCAGTCATTGGCGAGGATACCTTCCACGAGCCCGGCATAGCGGTCGCGATCGCGGGGGGAGTAGGCGCCGCCGGCGACCGCATCGAGCACGCCTTCGAGATGAGCCGAGGCATGGATGATGTCGGCGCTCGGGCGAGGATCGCGTCGCGCCGCCTCGACCTCTTCTGCCGTCATGCCGAAGATCGCGATGTTGTCTGCCCCGACACGCTCGCCGATCTCGATATTGGCGCCGTCGAGCGTGCCGATGGTGATGGCTCCATTCAGCGCGAATTTCATATTGCCGGTGCCGGACGCCTCCATGCCGGCCGTCGAGATCTGCTCCGACAGGTCGGCGGCCGGTATGATGGTCTCGGCGAGGCTGACATTGTAGTTCGGCAGGAACACCACCTTGAGCCGGTCTCGCGTCGTGATGTCGTTGTTCACAACCGCGGCGACGTCATTGATGAGATTGATGACAGATTTGGCGGTGGCGTAATTCGAGGCGGCCTTGCCGGCGAAGATTTTCACGCGCGGGGCCCAGTCGCGATAGGGCTCGGACCGAATGGCGTCGTAGAGCGCGATCGTCTCAAGGATGTTGAGCAGCTGGCGCTTGTATTCGTGGATGCGCTTGATCTGCACGTCGAAGAGCGCGGCGGGGTCGACGGTGACGCCGCAATCCTGCCGGATGATCGTCGCGAGCCTGAGCTTGTTCTCGCGCCGGATCGCGGCCAGCCGGTCGTGCACCGCGGCGTCGTCGGCGTGTTTTCCGAACTGGCGAATCAGCCCGATATCGTCCGCGACCTTGTCCCCGCAGGTTTCCTTGAGGAGGTTCGTCAGGCCGGGATTGGCGTTGAAAAGCCAGCGGCGCGGCGTGATGCCGTTGGTGACGTTCGTGATCCGGTCCGGGAAGACATGGTGCAGTGGCGCGAACACCGTCTCCTTCATCAGGTTCGAATGCAGGGCGGAGACGCCATTGACCTTGTGCGAGCCGACGAAGGCGAGATGCGCCATCCGGACCCGTCGCCCGTGATATTCGTCGATCAGTGAAAGCGCGGAGAGGTCGGCATCGGGCGCGTCGCGGCGGACGCCGTCGAGGAAGCGGGCATTGATGCCGAAGATGATCTGCATATGGCGCGGCAGGAGCCGCTCCATCAGCGCGACCGGCCAGGTTTCCAGCGCTTCCGGCAGGAGCGTGTGATTGGTGTAGGAGATCGTTGCCGTCGTGATCTCCCAGGCTCGCTCCCATTCGACCTCATGCTCGTCGATCAGCAACCGCATGAGCTCTGCGACCGCAAGCGAGGGATGGGTGTCGTTGAGTTGGATCGCGGCCTTCTCGGCGAGGTTGTTCAGCGTGCCGAACTGGCGATGGTGGCGCCGGACAAGATCCTGAAGCGAGGCGGAGGTGAAGAAGAACTCCTGCCGCAGGCGCAATTCCTGCCCGACCGGGGTCGAGTCGTTGGGATAGAGCACCTTCGATATCGCTTCGGCGCGGTTGCGCTCGGCGACAGCCCCGACTAGATCGCCCTGATTGAAGGCATCCAGCGATAGGGGATGCATCGCCCTTGCGCGCCAGAGCCGCAAGGTGTTGGCGGCGCGCCCCTGCCAGCCGACGACGGGCGTATCATAGGCGACAGCGAAGATGGTCTCCTCCGGTGCCCAAAACACCTGCCCGGGCTTCCCGCCCGCAGCCACGGTGCCGCCAAAGCCGATCTTGTAGGCGCTCTCGCGTCGTTCGAACTCCCAGGGATTGCGGAAGGACAGCCAATCCTCCGGCACTTCGATCTGACGGCCGCCGTCGATGCGCTGCTTGAACAGACCGTGATCGTAGCGGATGCCGTAGCCGAGAGCCGGCACGCCGGTCGAGGCCATGGCTTCCATGTAGCAGGCGGCGAGGCGGCCCAGGCCGCCGTTGCCGAGGGCGGCGTCAGGCTCGAGATTCTCGATCCCGGCCAAGTCGACATCGAGCTCGCGCAGTGCCTGCGCCATGGAACCGGTAAGGCCGAGATTGTTCAGCGTGTCGGCGAGCGAGCGCCCGATCAAAAACTCCAGGGAGAGGTAATAGACGCGCTTCCTGCCGGTGGCATAGCTCTCCCGGGTCGACTTCTGCCAGACATCGATGACGTGATCGCGAGCCGCGAGGATCGCCGCCGTCAGCCAGTCATGGGGCTGCGCGACCGCCGGGCTTTTCCCGAGCGAATAGGAGAGCTTGCGCACCACCTCCGCCTTGATGCGCTCGACCTGCTCGTCGGGCTCGTAATGAACAGAGGTCTCGCGAGAAAGAGCTGACAAAGGAAAGTCCCAGGCTGGAATCCGCATGGGCACGATCTCGTAATGCGGTGGCCACATCAAGGCTTGGCCTGACACGCCCGGAATGCACGGGGACCAGGGAACATGCGGAATAGTCCGGCGTTCCCACCTGTCGGGATCCGGAAACCTCTGAAATAGCTCAAACGCTGCCTGTCCTTCGGATGGGAACGAATTGGGCCATTCCGGACTTAACCGGTGCGACCCATGAGTGACATCGGTGAGACGATGGAGGCAACCCAGCGGCTCGCCCGGCGCGAGGGCACCGGAGTTCAACTCACGCCTGAGGCCGAGCGCGCGGTCCGGAATGGCGGGAAGCCGCCAGCGAGCTGAATATTGCGAAGCCGACGCTTGCCGCGAGGATGGCGGAACCATGCCGCCTCGAAGCCGGTTGCGCCGGGGTGCACTGAGGAGGTCCCGTCATGACGATCGAGCCGATTATCGCAGGAGGCAAGCGGAGCGCCCGGCGCGGTCGCCCAGTCGCAATCGAAGATCGTGAGCAATACGTGGCGGCGGCGCGGGCGTGCCAGTTGTCCGATTACCCGGAAGGCACCGCCGAAGCGATGGAGCTTGCCGCTTTGGTCGAAGCCATCCTGGTGTGGGAGCAATCCAATGCCGACGCGTTGCACTAGCCGAGGCTGAGATGGGCGATCTCAACGCGGACGAAGCGGTTCTCGTCAAACGCCTCGTCGAGATCATTGCGACCGAAGGTCTCGTTCATCCCCAACGGCTCGATCCCGGAGCGTCGCTGGAAGCTGATCTCGGGCTGTCGCTGGACGACCTCACCTTGATCGGGAATGCGGTCGAGCGCGAGTTCGATTGCGACATGGTTCCGGATGACGAGATGGAAGCCTGCCGCAGCGTCAGGCAACTCGTCGATCTGATCGTGGGGCGCATTGCGGCGAAGTCAGCGTCGGAACCGTCGCAGGGAGGCGGCTTCGGGAAACCTCCAGGATAGAGGGTGGCCTGAATGTTGGTTCGGCTATCCGCGCCAATGCGGTCGCCCCCGGGCCGATCTGGACGCCGCTCATTCCGTCGACCTTGCCGCCGGAGAGCGTCAGCCAATTCGGCAAGCAGGTCCCGATGCAGCGTCCCGGCCAGCCAGCCGAACTCGCGACGGCCTATGTCATGCTGGCTGATCCGCTTTCTAGCTATGTCTCGGGCGCGACCGTCGCCGTGACCGGCGGCCGGCCGATCATCTGAGGTCCACGGAAAAGACGAGGGCAGGCCTTTGGCCGAAAAGCTGCAAGCCTATCGCGCCAAGCGCGATTTCAGGAAGACCAAGGAGCCGAGCGACGCGATCGCGGTGGCTCCTTCAAACCGGCTGCGCTTCGTCATCCAGAAGCATGACGCAACGCGGCTGCATTACGACCTGCGCCTGGAGCTGGATGGCGTCTTCAAATCCTGGGCCGTGACCAGGGGGCCGTCGCTCGACCCCGGCGACAAGCGCCTCGCCGTCGAGGTCGAAGATCACCCGCTGGCCTATGGCGATTTCGAGGGGACGATCCCGAAGGGGCAATATGGCGGTGGCACCGTCCAGCTCTGGGATCGTGGCTACTGGGAGGCGGAGGGCAAGCTCAGTCCGCAGCGACAACTCGAAAAGGGCGACCTCAAGTTCACGCTCGATGGCAAGCGGTTGCAGGGCAGCTTCGTCTTGGTGCGCATGAAGCATGACCGCGACGGCGGCAAGCGCACTAACTGGCTCCTGATCAAGCATCGCGACGACCATGCGGTGGATTCCGATGGCGATGCGGTCCTGAAAGCCGATGCCTCGGTGGCCTCGGGTCGGACGATGAAGGCGATCGCGGCCGGGCGCGGCCGATCGCCCAAGCCTTTTCTGATGGCCGGGCAAGCCGTCGATGCCGATGCCGTCTGGGATAGCAAGCAGGGTCTGGCGGCGCAGGCGCGCGCAGGTAAGCCGGCACAACCCAAGGCTGCAGGTCGAGCCCCGAAAGCGCGCCGCGCTACAGCTGCCGACCTGCCGAATTTCATCGCGCCTCAGCTCTGCCGGAGCGTCGAGCGGCCGCCGGCGGGCAGCGGCTGGGTCCATGAGATCAAATTCGACGGCTATCGCATCCAGGCGCGTGTTGCTGCCGGCAAGGTCACATTGAAGACTCGCAAGGGGCTCGACTGGACGAGGAGGTTCGGGGCCGTGGCCAAGGCGTTCAAGGGCCTGCCGGACTGCGTCATCGACGGCGAGATCGTCGCGCTCGACGATCATGGCGCGCCGGATTTCGCCGCTTTGCAGGCGGCGCTATCCGAGGAGCAGACCGAAAACCTCGTCTTCTTCGCCTTCGATTTGCTGTTCCTCGACGGTGAGGACTGGCGCGAGAGACCTCTTCTCGCCCGCAAGCCAAGGCTGGAGGCACTGCTGGACGACGCGGCCGATGGCGCTACGCTGCGCTATGTCGAGCATTTCGAGACCGGCGGCGATGCCGTGTTGAAATCCGCGTGCCGCTTGTCTCTGGAGGGCATCGTCTCAAAGCGAGGCGATGCGCCCTACACTTCGGGTCGCAACGATAGCTGGACGAAAGCCAAATGCCGCGCCGGCCATGAGGTCGTCATCGGCGGCTGGGCGACCACGGCCGGTAAATTCCGCTCGCTGCTCGTCGGCGTCCATCGCGGTCCGCATTTCATCTATATCGGCCGGGTCGGCACGGGCTATGGCGCGGCCACGGTCGAGAAGCTGCTGCCGCACCTGAAAGAACGCGAGGCCAAGACCTCCCCGTTCACCGGCAAGGGCGCGCCCCGGCGAGCTTCGGGGGTGCATTGGGTCGAGCCCGTCCTCGTCGCCGAGATCGAATTTGCGGGCTGGACCGGCGACGGCATGGTTCGGCAGGCCGCCTTCAAAGGCTTGCGGGAGGACAAGCCGGCGGCGGAGGTCGAGACCGATTTGCCTGCGCCACCGGAGAAAGCAGAACCGCCCAAGCCCGCGCCGGGACGTGGCGGACGGATCGATATCCTGGGCGTGCCCCTGTCCAAGCCCGACAAGCCGCTCTGGCCCGATGCCGAGGATGGCAAGCCCGTCACGAAGCTCGACGTCGCCCGCTATTTCGAAGCCGTCGGGCCCTGGCTGCTACCGCATATCCAGGGCCGGCCCTGTTCGCTATTGCGGGCACCCGACGGGATCGAGGGCGAGGTCTTCTTCCAGCGCCATGCCGGCCTCGGCACTTCCAGCCTGTTCGAGCTGGTGAAGATTTCCGGTGACAGGAAATCCTATCTCCAGATCGACCGGATCGAGGCGCTGATCGCAACCGCCCAGATCGGCGGAATCGAGCTACATCCCTGGAATTGCCGGCCGGGCGAGCCGGAGGTTCCGGGGCGGTTGGTCTTCGACCTCGATCCGGGACCGGCCGTTCCTTTCGACGCCGTGATCGCGGCAGCCAAGACGATGAAGGAGCGGCTTGATGCTCTGGGCCTCGTCAGCTTCTGCAAGACCACCGGCGGCAAGGGACTGCATGTCGTGACCCCGCTGGCGAAGCCTCGCCGCGGCGGCCCGGACTGGCCGGCAGCTAAGGACTTCGCGCGCCGTCTCTGTGCGGATATCGCCGCGGACGAGCCGGAACGCTATGTCGTCAACATGGCCAAGCGCCTTCGCAAAGGGCGCATATTCCTCGACTATCTCCGCAACGACCGCATGGCGACGGCTGTTGCGCCCTTGTCGCCCCGCGCCCGACCGGGAGCGCACGCCTCGATGCCGCTGACCTGGCCGCAGGTGAAATCTGGGCTCGATCCCGCCCGCTACACCATCCGCACGGTTCCGAAGCTGCTAGGGGGAAACAAGGCCTGGGCGGATTATGAGGAAGCCGAGCGGCCTTTGGCGGATGCGATCAAAAAGCTCGGCCGCTCCTGATTGACGCCCCGCTGTGTCGGAACGGATCGGCAGCCGATGCGTTTCGCGTCCGATCGGAGAACCGTCCATGGCCCAGCATACATTTTGGAAAGGCTATCTCAAACTGTCGCTCGTGACCTGTCCGGTCGCGATGATGCCGGCGCGCTCCGAGAGCCAGAAAGTCCGCTTTCACACGCTCAACCGCAAGACAGGGCACCGCATCCAAAGCCGCTTCGTCGACGCCGTCACCGGCAAGCCGGTCGCCGATGCCGACGAGGTCAAAGGCTATCCCAAGGGGGATGACGACTACGTCATGCTCGAGGATGACGAGCTCGACGCCGTCGCGCTGGAGAGCACGCGCACAATCGATATCGAGCTGTTCGCGCCGCGCTCCTCCGTTGGCTGGATCTGGTACGACACGCCGCATTACCTCGTGCCGGACGGCAAGATCGGCGACGAAGCCTTCTCGGTTATCCGCGAGGCGATGAAGGCGACCAGGACGGTCGGTATCTCTCGCGTTGTCCTCTACCGGCGTGAGCGTGCCGTCCTGTTGGAGCCGCGCGACAGGGGCATTGTGTTATGGACCTTGCGCTATGGCGACGAAGTCCGCGACGAGAAGGATTATTTCGCTGATATCAAGAAGGCGAAACCCGAGCCCGACATGCGCGCGCTCATGGAGAAGCTGATCACCTCGCGCACGAAGGACTGGTCGCCGGAGCTTGCGCAGGATCCTGTCCAGGACGAACTGCTCGATCTCATCAAGGCCAAGCAGAAAGGCCGCAAGCCGGCCCGGAAAACCAAACATGCCGCCAACGAGGGCAATGTCATCAGCATCATGGATGCCCTCAAGCGCAGCCTGGAACCGCGGAAATGATCAGCTCGCCTTGCGCTGTGGCTCGGTCTCTGCGGCCGTCTTGCGGGCGGATTTTCGCTTCTTGGCGGGTTTGTCAGCCGATTTGCCATCGCCTTGACCGCTCTTGGCGCTCTGTCTGAGAGCATCGAGAAGATTGACCACCTTCGCCGGCTCCGGCCGCTTCACCGGCTTGATCTTGCGTCCTTCGATCTTCGCCTTGACCAGTTCCGCCAGCGCAGTCTCGTAGCGGTCGTCGAAAGCCTTGGGGTCGAAGCGGCCAGCTTTGGTGCGGATGATATGCTCGGCGAGTTCCAGCATCTCGCCTTCGATCTTTAACTTCGGGATGTCGTCGAAGGCGCTTTCCGCCGGACGGACCTCGTAATCGAAATTGAGAGTCGTCGCGATCATTCCGGCATCATGTGGCCGGATCAGAATCGAGCGCATCCGCCGGAAGATAACGGTGCGCGCCAGGGCCGCGCTCTCCCGGCTCGCCATGACGTCGCGAATCAGGGTGTAGGCCTCGGTCGCGATCGGCGTGCTCGGCGTCACGTAATAGGGTCGGTCGAAGAACAGGTCGTCGATCTCGTCGCAGGGCAGGAAGGTCGCGACGTCGAGGACCTTGTCGCTTTCTGGGGTTGCCTCGGCGATTTCATCCGGCTCGATCACGATGTAGTCGCCATCGCCGCGATCGTAGCCCTTGACCTGATCATCCTTCTCGACCGGCTTCCCTGTGACCTCATCGATGAACTGGCGATGCACTCGGTTGCCGGTCTTGCGATTCAGAGTGTGGAAGGAGATGCGCTCGCCGGTTGAGGCGGCAGTGTAAAGTGCCACCGGGCAGATGACTTCGGCGACCTTGAGGACGCCTTTCCAAATCGCGCGCGGCGCCATGTCGTCAGTCTCGCATCAGAGCGGGAAGTGCGGATGAAAAACCGTTCGTCTCAAGCGAAAGTTCCCGTGTCGAGCCGATCAACGGCTTATTTGCATCCGATCCTTGGCTTGTTATGCCTCTGCGAATTGGATTGCCAGGAACGCAATGGTATCCGAGCCGGGTAAGGCCAAGCTCAGGCGGCGGACGCCGATGTCATCGCATCGTCCGAAAGCGGGCCTTCAACGTCCTGGGTGGCGGCCGACCTCGCCATCGATCCAGCAAGCTATCTCGATTTCGCGGCCGACGAGATTGGTAAGCTCTTCTCAGGCTCCGGCTTGGCGATCCGCATCGACCGAAGGCTGAAGGCGATCGATGTCATCGACGTGCTCTCGGACCTCTTCATCCTGCGCGGTGTGCCGGAGCATATTCGTTCAGACAAAGGCCCCAAGTTCGTCGCCAAGGCCGTGCAGGGTTGGATCAGCGCGGTTGGCGCGAGACCGCCTACATCGCACCCGGCAGCCCCTGGGAGAACGGCTTCATCGAGTCGTTCAACGCCCGGCTCCGGGACGAGTTTCTCGATGGCGAGATCTTCTACACCCTCGCCGAGGCGAAGATCGCCGTCGAAAGTGGGCGGCGGCACTTCAACACCGTGCGCCCACACGGCTCGCTCGGTTACAAGCCTCCCGCGCCGGAGGTTCTCATCCCTCCATGACCGCGCGGGCGGCTGCGCAACCCGGGCCTGCTACGCCGCCCGCGCTGGCGCCCAGGCCAACCGTACATTAACAATCAAGCCGGACCTCTCGACGGGGCGGATCAGATCCCGGATCGGTGTCGTTCTGCGGCTTTTCCGAAATGAGGGTTCACTCTCGCGAAGTGAAGCTGTCTCGCAGTGACGATCCTGGCTTGCCCCCCGGAACCCGGCTGTCGAAAAATGCCCGGACGGCGCAGAGTAAGGTTCGACACATCCGGGATTGATCAGGTCGATGCGTCTGCAAGCAAGTCGTCGGTTTCGAGTGAATATCGGCCGAGAAGTTTATATTAGTTCGATTTATTATTCCGTTTTGAAGAATAAAGCGACGCGACTTAACGCTGTTCCCACAGGCATTCCTTGGTTGGATTGCGCTACCGCCTGAATGGCATCAAGATAGCGAGGTTTTTAGTCACTTTCGATTTCGGCTGGAGGGGAAGGAGTGGGGGATTGCTTCAATCTGGCGCGTGGGTTGGCGCGACAGGCGAGGGAATGTCCTGACGCATTGGCTCTCCAGGCTGGCGGGATTGCGCTGACCTATGGCGCGCTTGCGCGACAGGTGACGGAGCTTGCGGGATTGCTCGCGGGGCATCGTCGGTCGCGGCGCATCGGCATTCTCGGCACGCGCAGCAGCGAGGCCTATATCGGCATTCTCGCTGCCTGCTGGGCTGGCAGCGCCTATGTCCCGCTCAATCTCAAATGGCCGGCCGCGCGCCTGATCGCCCTGTTCGGCCAGTTGCAGCTCGATGCCCTCATCGCCGACGAGAACGGCACCGGCCTCCTGACGCCGGAGGTTCTCGCCAACGCTCCCGATCTGGTCGTGATCCCGGCCGGGCGCACGCTCGCGCCGGCCCGGCCCGATCAATCCGTGCTTCCGCGCGGCAGCTTTACGGTTCCGCCACTCGACGAGCCGGTGCCCGTCGCGCCCGGCGACGCCGGCTACATCATCTTCACCTCCGGCACGACCGGGCTGCCGAAGGGCGTGATGATCTCGGCCGGTTCGCTGGCTCATTATCTCGATCAGAGCGAGCCATGGACGCGCTATGGCCCCGCCGACCGGATCGGCGAGGCCTGCGACGTCACCTTCGATCTCTCGGTCCATAATCTGTTTCTCTGCCTGCGGGCCTGCGCCTCGCTGCATGTGATGTCGCAGCTCGAAATGCTGGCTCCGGCGCGCTTCATCCGCGGCCATGAGCTTACGGCCTGGATGTCGGTGCCGACGGTGATCGCGCTGATGCGGCAGAGCGGGGCGCTGAAGCCGGGCATCTTCCCGAGCCTCAGGCTCTCGATCTTCTGCGGCGAGCCGCTGCCGGTCTCGGCGGCGCAGGCCTGGGCGGCGGCCACGCCCAACGGCGTCGTCGAGAACATCTACGGGCCGACCGAGGCGACGGTGATCGGCCTGCGCCAGCCCTTGACGGAGCCGCCGGTCGTGACCGAAGGGCGCGATATCCTCGCGATCGGCCGGCCCTATCCCACCATGAAGGTGGCCATTCTCGATCCGCGGCAGCAGCCGGTCGCGGCGGGCGAAGCCGGCGAGATCGCGCTCGCGGGTCCGCAGCTCGGCATCGGCTATTTCGGCCTGCCGGAGCTGACGGCCGATCGCTTCCGCATGATCCGCGGCGAGCGCTGGTATTTGACCGGCGATCTCGGGCGCATGGACGCGCATGGGGTCTTCCATCATCTCGGCCGGATCGACAATCAGGTGAAGCTCAAGGGCAACCGGGTCGAGCTGGAGGAGATCGACACGCATCTGCGCCGGGCCGCGGGCACCGACCTCGTCGCGACCGTGGCCTGGCCGGTCGCCCATGGCTCGGCCGAAGGGCTCGTCGCCTTCGTCAGCGGCGGCCATGGCGATGTCGAGGCGATCAGGCGGGATCTCGTGCGGAAGCTGCCGCGCTATCTCGTCCCCGGCCGGATCGTCACCGGACCGGACCTGCCCCGCAACATCAACGGCAAGATCGACCGTGGCGCGCTGGCGCACCGGCTCGATCAGGATGCCCGGTCCGTTTCCGTCGAGGCCGAGGTCATCCGCCCGGCCGACCCTGTTTCCTGACGAAAGGAGGATATGTGAACGTCGATCCGCAAGACCTGCGCCGAACCGTCGTCGCATTGCTCGCCGAGGCCGGACATGCCGGCCCGATCTGCGAGAGCGAGTCGCTGTTCCTGAGCGGGCGGCTCGATTCCCTTGCCGCTGCCGAAATCCTGGCGCTGCTCGAACGCGATTACGGGCTCGATCTGGCCGATGCCAATTTCGACATCACCGGGATCGACACGCTCGCTCGGCTCGAGGCGCTGGCGCGTCAGCAGCCCGCCTGATGCGGGACACGAGCGCCGACGCCCTCCCGGAGGTCTTGCCCGAGGCTGGAGCGACAGCCGCTGCGCGCCCGCGCTTCCTGCGCCCGATCGGGTCGTCCCGGCGCGACGAGGCCGTGACGCTGCTGATGGAGGGCTTTCCGGCGACCAGCCGCGCCTTCTGGGAGCGGGGGTTGGAGCGGCAGGTCGCACTGCAGGGCGGTGATTTCGGCTATTGCCTGGAGGCGGGCGGCCAGGTCGTCGGCATTATGCTGGCCTTGCGCAGCACGCGCAGCCGACCCGACGGGACGCTCTATCCCGTGGTCAACCTGTCGAGCTGGTACATCCAGCCGGCGCATCGCTGGCGCGCCGTTCCGATGCTGCGCGCCATCGTCGAGGAGAGCGATGGGCTCGTCACCGATCTCACCGCCTCCGAGTCGATCTACCGGATGAATGCCGCTGTCGGCCTGTCGCCCTGGAGCAATGGCATGATTCTCGCCGGCGTCCTGCCCTGGGCCGCGCTGCCGGCCCGGCGCGGCTCCAGCGTGCTGCGCCTCGCTCAGGCGACCGCAGTGCTCGGCCCGGCTGAGGCCGCGATGCTGGAATGGCATGAGCGGGACGGGCTGATCGCCGGCGTGCTTTGCGAGGAAACGAGCACCTGCCCGCTGCTCTTCCGCCCGATCCGGCGCAAGGGGGTGCGCTTCGCTCAGTTGATCTTCGCCGGCAGCCGCAAGGCCGTGATCCGCAACCTGCCGGCAGTGATGCGCTTTCTCGCCGGCCGCGGCATCCTGTTCCTGTCGATCGACGCGTATCGCGAGGATTGCCCGCGGGGCGCCTTCTTCCGACCCGGACGGCAGCGCTTCTGGCGTGGCGTGGTCGACCGAGACCGGCTCGACTACGCCTATTCCGAACTCGTCCTGTTCGGCGTCTCCTAGGCGGGACGGCAGGCAGTCACCCGGTGATGCTCCTTCGCAAGACGCTGCTCTACATGCCGGCCGGGACGCTCGGCCCGCTGATCCAGCTCGCCACCATCGTGGTGCTGACCCATTGGCTGGCGCCGGTCGAGCTCGGCGTCTACGCATTGGTGGTGGCGCTGCAGGATCTCGCGCAGATCGCGACGCTGTCCTGGTGGTCGCAATATGGGCTGCGCTATCTCGACGAGACCGATCCGGCCTTGCGGGCGCGGCAGGATCGCACCGAGATCGGCGTGATCGCCCTGGCCGGGATCGCTCAGGCACTGCTCGTCGCGGGCTTCACCATCGTGCTGGGGGATGGCCCGGCGGAGCCCGGCCTTATCGGCAGCGCGGCGCTCGCCGGCGTCATGCGCGGAACCGTCGTGCATGCGAGCGTCCGTGCTCGGGCGCAGCAGCAGATCGGGCTGCATGCCTTCGCGCAGATGGCGGCCCCCTGCCTGAGCCTCGGCTTGAGCCTGGCCGGCTTCGCCCTGTTCGGGCCCGGCCTGACGGTGGCCTTCCTCGCCATGGCGCTCGGCCATTGTCTCGTCGCCCTGCCCATGGCGCTGAAGCTCGATTATCGCCAGGTCCGTGGCGGTATCGACCATGCCACGTTGCGGAGAGGCTTCCGCTACGGCGTCTTCACGGCGCTGGGCGCCGGCCTTGCCTGGGGCTCGATGCAGAGCATGCGCTTCGTCACCGATCTGGTGTTCGGCGCGGCGGCGGTCGGCCTGATCCATGTCGGCTGGGGCATCGGCCAGCGCATCGCCACCCAGCTCTCCGTGCTGGCGACGACGGCTTTGTTCCCGATGGCGGCCAGCCGCGCCCGGACCGAAGGCATCGCCGCGGGCGTGAGCCAGTTGCTGGTCGCGGGACCGATCCTGCTCGCCGTGCTGGCGCCCGCGACGGTCGGGCTCGCTTTTGTCGCCGGGCCGGCCGCCCGCCTCCTGACCGCGCCGGCCTATCAGGAGATGACGGCGGCGATCCTGCCCGTGGCGATGCTGGCAGGGGGCGTGCGGGCCTTCCGCAATCACTATCTCGACGAAATCCTGCAGCTGACCGACCGGTCGCGCCTGATGACGGCGCTGGACGGGCTCGAGGCCGTGACCACGATGCTGCTTTGCGGCGCCGGCGCATTGCTCTACGGCATCGCCGGCGCCCTGATCGGATGCCTGGTCGCCGCCATCCTGGCGACGGCATTGGCCGTCGTCCTGGTCGCGCGGCAGCATGGCCCCTTGCTGACGGCGCGTGCCATCTTCGCGACGGGGACGGCCTGCCTGGCGATGGCTGCCGTTCTCGCAGCGCTGCCGAGGCCAGAAGGGCTCGTCGGATTGACCGTCACCTGCTGTCTCGGCGGGACCGTCTATCTCGCGATCTACGCCTTGTTCGAGCACCGCGCGCTCAGGCAGCTGGCGCGCGGCTCGTTCACGCGGAAGCATGGCGGCTAGATCGTCCCGCATCGAAGATGCCACTGGGCCGCCGGTCAGCGTTCTCGTCCCAAACAGTCCAGCGGTATCCGGCGGTCGTCCTCGGGTGCGGCCGCATCAGATTCCGGCTTGTGCCGGACAAACTGGTTCTATATTGGTCTATATTACGACCGCGTCTGATGCCAGCGCGGCAGATGGGAGCGTCCGGAACGGTGCAAGGCGAGGGGCTTGTATCAGCGTCTGTCGACCACTTCGCGCCGGCTGCCAGTGAAGCCGGGCCGGGCTGGCGCGTGATCTCGCAAGCCAGCGAAAAGGGCAGCGCCGCCTATAACGAGGACATCTCGGGAGCGGCCGGTTCCTGTGCCTGGATCATCGACGGTTCGGCGTTCTTCTCCGGTGCAGCCCGCACGACCATCGAATCGGAAGGCGCCTGGCTCGTCCGGCGGATCGACGCGATCCTGCGCGCGAACGCGCCGGAAACCTTGGACTTTTCGGCCTGGGCCGAAGAGCTCGAACGGCAATTGCAACAGGACTATGCGGCGCTGGGCGACGGATATCCGGAGCGCGAGCCAGGTGAGGGGCCTTCCGCCGTGCTCGGCCTTATCCGCCTGCGGCGCGAAAGGGATGCCTGCCGCATCGAGGGAGCCATGATCGGCGACGTCTCGATCATGATGCGGGACGGCGGCCGGCTCGAACGCTGGACCGATCCGTCGAGCGGCCCGTTCGAGGCCCGGACCATCGCGGCGGCGACTGCGGACGGACATCTTCCCGGCGAGGTGATCTCGCCGAAGGCGCTGGCGCAGATCCTGCGCAACCGGCGCTCGCTCAACCGGGAGGGCGGCTATTGGGCCGTCAATCCCGGCCTGAGCTGGACGGCGGGCCTGCGCCTGTTCTCGGCCGAGGTCTCGCCGGAGGCGACCGTCCTGCTCGCTTCCGACGGCTTCATGCGCCTCGTCGATGTGGTCGCGCATTGCGACGAGGCCGGGCTGATGGATGCGGTCGAGCGCCGAGGCGTCACGGCTGCCGTTGCCGAATTGCGCCGGCTCGAAAGCGCGGACCCGCTGGCGGAGCGCTTCAGACGCGTGAAGATCCATGACGATGCCACCGCGTTGCTGGTGACGCCGGCTTCGCGCGACGATCCTGTCGAAAAGCCGTCACAAGACGACGAGAACAACCAGGGAGAATGACAATGCTGGCCGGGCTTCAGACCAAATCCATCGTCAGGCGGACACTCGGAAAGCTGGCGCTGACGCTGTTCGCCGCCGCGACGGCTTTCGCCGCACCGGGGCAGGCGCAGGCGGAAGACATTACCATGTGGAGCTGGCGCCAGGAGGACAAGGCCGCCTATGCCAAGCTGATCGCCGCCTTCCGCAAGCACCATCCCGATATCAACGTGAAGTTCGAGGCCTTCGAGGCGGCGAACTACAACACCGTCCTTTCAACGGCGCTCGCCGGCGGCACCGGCCCGGATGTCGTGCAGGTCCGCGCCTATGGCACGCTGGGCGTCGGCAAGCCCGACTATCTCGTTCCGCTCGACAAGACGATGGTGCCGGAATTCGCGAATTTCCCGGATTCGGCGATCGCCGCCGAGACGATGCGGGCCGACGGCAAGCTCTATGCCGTGCCCTTCGCCTCGCAGACCATGCTGATCATCTACAACAAGGAGCTGTTCGAGAAGGCGGGCGTCACGCCGCCGAACACCTGGGACGAGCTCGTCGCCGTCTCAAAGACGTTGAAGGAAAAGGGCATCAACCCGTTCGGCAACGGCACGGCGACGGCCTGGCAGAACGAGACGATCGTCGGCGCGTTGCTCTCCTCGCTGATCGGGCGGCAGTTCGAGCAGGACGTGCTCGCCGGCAAGGCCGATTTCACCGACGCCCGCTTCGTCGGTGCGCTCGCCAGGCTCAACGAGATCAAGGAATATTTCGCGCCGAATTTCTCGGGCGTCGACTATGCGGCCTCCCAGCAGTTCTTCGCCGCGGGCCGGGCCGCGATGTTCGCCGGAGGGTCCTTCGAGATCGCGAACTTCCTGCGCCAGAATCCCAAGCTGAAGCTCGGCCTCTTCGCTTCGCCTGTCGCCAAGGCCGGCGACGAGCGCCTGGTCGCGCTCTTCTATGACGGCGGCTATGCAATCAATGCGGCGTCCAAGAAGCGGGACGCGGCGCTGAAGTTCCTGCGCTTCCTCGGCACGCCGGAATTCGGCACGGCCTTCTCGAACGAGTTGCAGAACATCTCGCCGATCAAGGGCGTCGTCTTCGAGAACCCGCTGCTCAAGGAGGTCGCGACGCTGAACCAGAGCGCGATGTCCTACATCATGCTGGTCAATTTCCGCTATCAGGAGCCGACCGGCTCGGTGCTGCTGCAGGCGGGCGTGCAGAAGATGCTCGCCGGCAAGGCCACGCCGGCCGAGGTCGGCGCCGAGGTCACCAAGGGCATCGCAACCTATTACGCGCCCTTCAAGAAATAGACGCGACGCTGCGACGCCAGTCTGAGGTTCACGGTCGATTTGCGGCCGTGAACGCTGGCCCCGTGCAGCCGCCGCTTGCCTCCCCGGCGCATCCCGAGGGCCAGAGCCGATGCAGACGGATTACCGAAACCGCGAGAAGCGCAGGCGAGCGGCCTGGATCGCCTTCCTGATTCTGCCCCCGCTCGCGATCATGCTGACTTTCGTGGTCTGGCCGCTGCTTTCGGCCCTGAGCGCCGCCTTCTATCGCTGGGACGGCATGGCGCAGGGCGATTTCATCGGCTTGAAGAATTTCGCCGATGTCCTGTTCGGCGAGCATTTCGCGGCGCTGACCTGGCGTGCCTTCCGCCAC
The DNA here is from genome assembly GCF_011764485.1 of Bosea sp. ANAM02. Classification (NCBI taxonomy): domain Bacteria; kingdom Pseudomonadati; phylum Pseudomonadota; class Alphaproteobacteria; order Hyphomicrobiales; family Alloboseaceae; genus Allobosea; species Allobosea sp. ANAM02. The sequence goes on from NZ_AP022848.1 coordinate 1,038,255, forward strand.
AATCTCTTCGTCTTCTTCGCGCTGTTCGTGGTGCAGAACAGCGTCGGCTTCCTGCTCGCCTGGTTCATCTATCGCGAGCCCTTCGGCTTCCGCTTCCACCGCATCGCGATCTTCATGCCGGTGATCCTTTCGACCGTGCTGGTCGGCTTCCTGTGGAAACTCTTCCTCGACCCGAATTTCGGGCTGGTGAACCAGTTGCTCGACATGGCCGGGCTCGGCGGCCTGCGCCAGCCCTGGCTCGGCCAGGAGACGACGGCGCTGCCGGCGTTGGTGCTCGCCAATGCCTGGCACTGGATCGGCTTTCCGGCGCTGGTCTATCTCGCCGGCATGCAGCGCATCCCGCGCGAGATCCTCGAAGCCGCCAAGCTCGACGGCTGCACTGGCTGGCAGATACTGACCCGCGTGGTCTGGCCGCTGGTGACGCCCTCGACCACGATCACGCTGACGCTGCTCTTCATCGGCGCGTTCAACTGGTTCGAGCTGCCCTACATCATGGCAGGGCTCGACGGCTCGCCCTATGGCTCGACCGACGTTCTCGGCCTGTATTTCTACCGCACCGCCTTCGGCAATCAGACGGCGGGCATCCAGGATTTCGGGCATGGCAATGCGCTGGCCGTGCTGATGTTCCTGTTCATCGCGGTGTTCGCGACGATCATCACCCAGTATCTGCGCCGGCGGGAGGTCGCGCTGTGATGTTCCGTGCCGCCAGCAATGACCCGCTCTTTCCGCGCAGCAGCGCCGGCAGCCTGATCGCCGCCGCATTCCTGATCGGCAATTCCGTGCTGATGCTCTACCCGATCGTCATCATGGTCTTCTCGGCCTTCAAGACGACGCCGGAGATTTTCGACGCGCCCTTCGCCGTGCCGGATTTCGCCTATGTCGAGAACTTCAAGCGCATCTGGGGCGAGACCAGCTTGCCGAGCTATTTCGTCAATTCGGTCGTCATCACCGGAACCTCGATCCTGCTGACGCTGCTCTTCGGCACCATGGGCGCCTATGCGCTGGCGCGCTACTCATTCCCCGGCAATTCGGCGATCTTCATGTTCTTCCTGGCCGGGCTGATGCTGCCGCTGAAGCTCGCGGTCATCCCGCTCTTCCTGCAGATGCGCGATTTCGGATTGCTCGACACAAGGCTCGGCCTGATCCTGATCTACACGGCGATGGGCCTGCCCTCGACGATCTTCATCATGACCGGATTCCTGCGCACCTTGCCGGTCGAACTGGAGGAAGCCGCACGCATCGACGGCGCCTCGGAACCTCGCATCATGCTCTCGATCATGCTGCCGCTTTCGGTGCCGCCGATGGTGATCGCCGCGATCCAGAATGCAGTGCCGACCTGGAACGATTTCTTCTTCCCGCTGGTCTTCATCCAGACCGACGCCCGCAAGACCCTGCCGCAGGGCCTCTCGGTGTTCATGGGCGAATACACCACCGATTGGGGCATGCTCTTCGCCGGCCTCACCATCGCGGCCCTGCCGCTGACCATCGTCTATATCCTGATGTCGCGCCAGTTCATCCGCGGCATGACCGCCGGAGCGGTGAAGTGACGGCAGAGCCCCTGATCCCCCATCGCAGCCTTGCCGTTTCCTGCCAGGCGCGGGCCGACAATCCCCTGCACGGGCCGGTCTTCATGGCGGCGATGGCGCTTGCGGCGGAGCAAGGTGGGGCGCTGGCCTTGCGTGCCAACGGCCCGGCCGACATCGCCGCGATCCGCGCTGTCAGCGCCTTGCCGATCATCGGCATCCTCAAGCGCTGGGACGACCGGTTTCCGGTCTACATCACGCCGGACTTCGCCAGCGCCGAGGCGATCGCTGCGGCCGGCGCCGACATCATCGCCATCGACGCGACCGACAGGCCCCGCGACGGCGAGCCGCTGGACCGCCTGATCGCCCGCATCCGCGACGAGCTGGGCAAGCCGGTCTTCGCGGATTGCGCGACGCTGGAGGATGGCGTGCGCGCCGCCGCATTCGGCGCGAGCTACGTCGCGACGACGCTCTCCGGCTACACGCCCGAGACGGAAGCGCGGAAAGCGCTCGGCCCCGACCTTGCCCTGATCGAGGCCCTGGCCAGGGCTCTTTCGGTGCCGGTCGTAGCCGAAGGGCGCTTCGAGCAGCCGGAGCAACTGGAGACCGCTTTCGCCGCCGGGGCGCATGCCGTCGTCATCGGCACGACGATCACCAATCCCCGCGAGATCACCCGCCGCTTCGCCCGCCATGCCGGCGCCTGAGGACGGTCTCGGCCTCGGCATCGAGACGGGCGGGACCGGCTCGAGCTGGTGCCTGTCGGCTTCTTCGGGCGCGATTGTGGCGCGCGGCGAGATGGAGCCGATGACCGGCCATGTTTTCACGCTGGCCGAGCATGAGCGGGTCGCCGGTATCTTCGCGCGATTGGCGTCGGAGATTGCCGGCATCGGCAGACCAGAGGCCATCGTCGCGGGCATCACCGGCCTCGGGCCTGAAAGCGCCGTCACGGCTGTCTTTTCCGGAATCCTGGCCACGGCCTTCGGCTGCTCCGAGGACGGCATCCTCGTCGTCGACGACATGTGGCTGGGTTACCGCGCCCGCTTCGCGCCGGGCGAGGGCATCATCGTCTATTCCGGTACAGGGGCGATCGGATACCATCTGAACGCCGAGGGTGAGATCATCCGCGCCGGCGGGCGCGGCGTGCTGATCGACGATGGCGGCTCCGCCGCCTGGATTGCGGCCGAAGCCTTGCGCCGATTGCTGCGCCGCGAGGACGAGGCTCCCGGCTCCGGCTGGGACAGCACGCTCGGCCATGCGCTCGCGCAGGCGCTTGGCGGAGCATCATGGGATGCCGTGCGGACCTATGTCTATGGCGGTGACCGTGGCAGTCTCGGGCTGTTGGCGCGAGCCGTAGCGGCGGGTGCGGAAGCGGGTGATGCGACGGCCATCGACATCTTCACGCAAGCCGGCGAGGAATTGGCGCGGCTCGCTCTGGCTCTGAGGGCGCATATCGGCGCCAAACCGGTTGTCCTCTGCGGCCGCGCCGCGACGCTGTCTCCGCTGATTGCGCAGCGCTTCCAGGTGCTCGTGGCGCCGCCGGTCGCGCAGGATGAGATGCAGGTCGATGTGCCCGGTTGCGCGGCCCGCCTGGCCTGCGAGTTGGCCCACGCAAATGAGAAGCGGTTCTAGGAACAGCATGGCGGACGTCTTTTTCGTGACCCATCCTGAAGTCGTCGTCGATCCGCAGGTCCCGGTGCCGGACTGGGGTTTATCGTCCGTCGGCCGGGCGCGCATCGAGACCTTCTGTCAACGACCGGAACTGGCCGGTGTGACCGATGTCTTCACCAGCGACGAACGCAAGGCTATGGATTGCGCCGAGGCCCTGCAACGTGCCTGCAGCCTGCCCTTCACGACGCGCGATGACCTGCGTGAGAACGATCGCTCGGCTACAGGCTATGTCGCGCCGCCACGCTTCTGGGAGATCGTCGACCAGTTCTTCGCTGAGCCGGATATCAGCATCCTCGGCTGGGAGACGGCGCGGGATGCACAGGCGCGGATCAAGGCAGGCGTGGCAGCCTGCATCGCAGCGCGACGTGGAGCGGGCGACCTCGTGATCTTCGCGCATGGCGGTGTCGGCACGCTGCTGCTCAGCGATCTCCGCGGCGAGCTGATTTCGCGCAAGCATGGCCAGCCCATCGCCGGAGGCGGCTGCTATTTCACTTTCGATATGGCGAGCCGGGCGTTGCGGCACGGTTGGCGCGACATCGTTCCCGAACAAGCCGGCGTCGGATCTTAGACCCGCGGCCGGACCAGCGAGAGCGCCCCGGCGATCGCGTCGCTCTTCACATGCGACAGCCGCCGCCTAACATCCGGCGCGAGCCAGGCTTCCATCGCCGAGGACAGGCCGCCGATCAGGGCCACGCGCGGCACGCTGCGCTCGAACAGGGTGCGCACCATCGCGTCGATCATCGCTGCGGCGTTCTGCATGATCATGCGGGCATGGGAATCGCCGAGATCGGCATGGCGCAGCACCAGCGGCGCCAGCGTCGCGTAATCGGTGGCATGGGCCTTGTCCATCCAGGCGATGACCTCGAAGGGGTCGGCCTCGAAGCGCGCCAGCACATCCTGCGTGAAACGCGTCGCCGGCTCGCGCCCGTCATGGGCGCGCAGCGAAACGCGGATGGCGGCGAGGCCGAGATCGGCGCCGCTGCCTTCGTCTCCGATCGGAAAGCCGTAGCCGCCGATCCGCAGCTCCTCGCCGTTCACCCGGGCGAGCCCGATCGAGCCGGTGCCGATGATGACGATGCCGCCATCCTCGCCGGCATGTGCGCCGAGGCAGGCGGCCAGGCCGTCGCTCTCGAAGATCGTTTCCGCGAAGGGTGCCTCCCAGGCGGCAAGCGCCTCCTGCATGCCCTTGCGCCCGATGCCGGCGAGGCAGATGCCGGCGCGGACGCGCGCGAAACCGGCCTCGGTGAGGCCGGCCTCGGCGATGGCGCCGCGTGCCGCCTGCATCACGGCGGCGAGCGAGGTTTCGAGACCGAGCCTAAGCGAAGCCGGCCCGGCGATGCCGGAGCCCAACACCTCACCTGAAGCCGTTTCGAGACGGCAGCGGCAGCCGGTGCCGCCGCCATCCACGCCGAGATAGAGATCGGCCGGCGGGCTCATGCCGGGACCCGCTCGATATCGGCGCCGCAGCGCGTGAGCTTGCGGTCGAGCGCCTCATAACCACGGTCGAGATGATAGATGCGGCTGACGACGGTCTCGCCCTCGGCGACGAGGCCGGCGAGCACGAGGCTGACCGAGGCGCGCAGATCCGTCGCCATGACCGGCGCGGCCTTTAGGCGGGCGACGCCGCGCACGGTCGCGCTGGTGCCCTTCAAGGTGATGTCGGCACCGAGCCGGACCAGTTCCGGCACATGCATGAAGCGGTTCTCGAACACCGTCTCGCGGATCAGCGAGGTGCCGTCCGCCACGCTCATCAGCGCCATGAACTGCGCCTGCAGATCGGTCGAGAAGCCGGGATAGGCCTGGGTCATGATGTCGATGCCGGTGAGCCGGCCGGGGCGCGTCACCATCAGGCCGCGATCGCTCGGCCACAGCCGGACACCGGCCGCCTCCAAGGCCTCGCCGACCGCCGCGAGATGCTCGAGCCGCGCGCCGACCAGCTCCAGCTCTCCGCCGGTGATCGCGGCAGCGACCGCATAGGTGCCGGCCTCGATCCGGTCGGCGACGATTTCATGGGTCGCGGGCGAGAGGCTCTGCGCGCCCTGCACCAACAGGCGGTGGCTGCCGATGCCCTCGATCCTGACGCCCATCGCGTTGAGGCAGCGGGCGAGATCGAGCACTTCCGGTTCCTTGGCGGCGTTGACGATCTCGGTTTCGCCCCTGGCGAGGCTGGCCGCCAGAAGTGCGGTTTCGGTCGCGCCGACCGAGGAGAAGGGGAAGACGATGCGCGCGCCGGTCAGGCCCCGTGGCGCCCTGGCCTCGATATAACCGCCGGCCACGTCGATCTCGGCGCCGAGCGCTTCAAGCGCCTTGATATGCAGATCGACCGGCCGGGCACCGATGGCACAGCCGCCCGGCAGCGAGACGCGCGCCTCGCCGAAGCGTGCCGCCAGCGGCCCGAGCACGAGGATGGTCGCGCGCATCTTGCGGACGGTGTCGTAGCTCGTCTCGCGCGGTCCGGCCTTGGCGGCATCGAGCGTCAGCGCATCGGCGGCCCGGCCGGAGAAGGTGACGCCATAGCCTTCGAGCAGGGCCTGCATCGTCTTGACGTCGACCACGTCGGGCAGGTTGCGGAGCGTCAATGGCTTGTCCGAGAGGAGCGCCGCGGCGAAGGCCGGCAGCGCCGCGTTCTTCGCGCCGCGGATCTCGACCGTGCCGGACAGCCTCCGGCCGCCGCGGATCAGGAGTTTGTCCATCAGCGGGCCTCCTCAGGATGAGGGCTGGTGTTCTGGTGGGGCATCGTCGGCTTCTCATAACGCAGGAAGCGGTGCAGCGCGCCGGCGAATTCCCGTTCGTAGTCGTCCGCGACCTGCCAGCCGGCCCGCTCATAGAAGCGCCGTGCGCCTTCGTTGGCGGCGAAGACTTCGAGCGAGCGGGCGCCGTTCGCCTCGGCATGGGCAAGCAGCGCGGCGCCATGGCCCTGACCGGTTTCGGCCGCGAAGAGCATGGCGACGTGCCCATTCTTGACCAGCAGGACGCCGCGCATGCCATCAGTGTCGAGAACTGTCAGGTCGGCCAACTCCCGGGCGAAGCGCGCTTCGAAATGCGCCTTGTCGAAGCCGAGCGCGGCATCACCGATGATCGGGCGGAAATGCGTGGCATAAGCCTCCGCCATCAGCGTCGCGGCAGGTGCGATATCGGCCGCGACCGCCTTGCGGACGATCACGACTGGCCCCGGAGCCGAGGATCGAGCTCGTCGCGCAGGGCGTCGCCCAGCAGGTTGAAGCCGAGCGAGAGCAGGAGGATGCCGAGCCCGGCGAAGATCGCGTTCCAGGGCGAAAGCAGCACGAAATTGCGCCCCTCCGCCAGCATCAGCCCTAGCGAGGGCGTCGGCGGCTGGGTGCCGAGCCCGAGAAAGGAGAGCGAGGCCTCGACCAGGATCGCGGCCGAGAGCAGGAGCGAGCTCTGCACCAGGATGACCGAGGCGAGATTGGGCAGGATATGGCGCAGCATGATCCTGAGATCGGTGGCGCCGATCGAGCGGATGCCGGCGACGAAATCGCTCTCGACCAGCACCATGGCCGGCCCCCGGATCAGGCGCGCGAAGATCGGCACATAGACCACGGCGATGGCGATCGCGGCGCTTTCCGTGCGCGGGCCGAGCATGGCGATGATGCCGATCGCCAGCAGCATCACCGGGAAGGCGAAGAGGATATCCATCGCCCGCATGATGATGCGGTCCCACCAGCCGCGATAGAAGGCGGCGAGCAGGCCGAGGCTGCCGCCGATCACGAGCGCGAGCCCGACCGCGATGCCGCAGGCGATCAGCGCCGTGCGATAGCCGTAGAGGATGCGGGAGAGGATATCGCGGCCGAGATGGTCGGTGCCGAGCCAATGCGCGACGCTCGGTCCCTTCATCCTGGCGACGATGTCCTGCGCCAGCGGGTCATAGGGCGCGATCAGCGGCGCGCCGAGCGCGAGCACGATCTGCAGGACGACGAAGATGCCGGCGACAATGGCGATGCGGCGGCTCTGGCTCATCAGGCCGCCCTCAGCCGGGGGTCGATCAGCGCATAGGCAAAATCGACCAGAGCGTTGACCAGCACGAAGCCGACGGTGACGACGAGGATCGTGGCCTGGACGAGCGGATAGTTGCGCTCTGCGATGGCGCCGAGGATCAGGCGGCCAAGGCCGGGGATCGAGAAGACCTGCTCGACCACGATGGCGCCGCCGAGCAGATAGCCGGTCATGATGCCGACGCTGGTCACGAAGGGGATCAGCGCGTTGCGCAGGGCATGCCGGTAGAGCACGGCTCGTTCGCCCAGCCCCTTGGCGCGGGCGGTGCGGATATAGTCCTGGCCGAGCGCATCGAGCATGGCCGTGCGCACCAGCCGCGAGAGGTTCGCCAGGATCGGCAGCGCCAGCGCGATCGCCGGCAGCAGCAGGCGCTGGAGATTGCCGAGCGGGTCCTCGCTGAACGGCACATAGCCGAGCGAGGCGAAGCTCGGCGCCAGCGTCGCAACCGTGATCAGCATGACGATGCCGAGCCAGAAGGAGGGGATGGTGAGTCCGGCGATGGCACCGACGCGCAGAACGAGATCCGCGCGTCCGCCGCGCCAATGCGCCATCAGGCAGCCGAGCGGGATCGCGAGCCCGGCGCCGAGCACGAGCGAGAACAGGGTGAGCTGGAGCGTCGGCCAGATCTGGGCGGCAATCTCCTGCATCACCGGTCGGCCGGTCCAGATCGAGGTGCCGAAATCGCCCCGGACGGCATGGCTCAGCCAGACCCAGTATTGCTCCAGCAAGGGCCGGTCGAGACCGAGCGCGCCGCGCATCGCGGCGATGCGCTCGGGCGTCACCTCGGTATTGGCGCCGAGCATGATCGCCACCGCGTCGCCCGGGATCAGCCGGATCATCAGGAAGACGATCACGGAGATCCCGAACAGCACGATCACGAGGTCGAGGCTGCGCTGCAGCAGGTGACGGAGCATGCCTCGGCCTTTGTCAGGTCAACGCAGGCTGGCGCGGCCGAGCGAGACCAGCGAGCGGTTGGCGTAGATGTCGTAGCCCTGCAGGTTGCTGCGCACCGCGCTGAACAGCGTGGGATAGGCGATATGCGCCGCCGGTCCCGTGCAGCCCAGGATCTTCTGCGCGTCCCGATAGGCGGCCTGGCGTGTGGGCTTGTCCAGCGTCGAGCGGCCCTTGTCGAGCAGCGCGTCGAGTGCGGGATTGCTGTACTTGAACACGTTGGTCGAGCCGCCGGTGCGGAAGGCGCGGTAGAAATAATCGTCGGGCTCGATGCTGCCGGCATTGGTCGAGGCGAAGAGGTCGAAGTTCGAGTTGCGCCAGTCCTGCACGAACTGGCCGAGCTCCGGGTTCTTCAGCTCGACCTTGAAGCCGGCCTTGCCGAGCTGCTGCTGCACCACCTGCGCGATGTCGCGGATGTCCTGCCGCGGCAGCACGGTCATGCTGACCGTGACCGGGGTCGCGAGACCGGCTTCCTTGAGCAAGGCCTGGGCCTTGGCCGGGTCATAGGCGTAGCAGGGCAGATCCTTCACATCGACGGCCCAGTCCTTCAACACGGCCGGGAGCGGAGCCGCCGGCGTGCCGTTGCCGAACAAGGCGGCGTCGATGATCTCCTTGCGGTTCAGCGCGTAGTTCAGCGCCTCACGCACCTTCGCATTGTCGAAAGGCGGCTTCGACGTGTTCATGCCGATCAGCGTGTAGGCGAGCTCGGTCGTCTCCTGCACCGCGATATTCGGCTTGCCCTTGAGCTGGAGGGCGGTCGCCGCATCGATATGCGGCAGCAGCGCGAACTGGCCGTTGCCGATGCCGACCTGACGGGTTGCCGCTTCCGGCACGAAGTTGAACTTCACGCCGGCGAGCTTGACCCCGGCGACGTTCCAGTAGCCGGCATGCTTGGCGAGGCGGATGAAGCCGTTCGGCTGCCATTCCTCGAACTTGAACGGGCCAGTACCCATGGGGGCGCGCTGGAGCGCATCTTTGTTGCCTTCGAGGCCGCGCGGCACGATGGCGATGCCGGTGAGCGAGGCAAGCAGCGGCGCGGAGGGCTCCTTGAGCTTCAGCTCGAGCGTCGTCGCATCGACAGCAGTCGCGCTCTCCATCGCGGAGAGGCGGCTGGCGAGCGGCGAGCCGACATCCTTCGACAGCACGCGGCGCAGCGACGAAGCCGCATCCTCGGCTTCCATCGGCTTGCCGTCATGGAAGGTGACACCGGGGCGCAGCTTGAAGGTCACGGTCCTGCCGTCGGCCGAGGCGGTCCAGGACTGGGCGAGGCCCGGGACGATGTTGAGATCCTTGTCGAGCGCGGTGAGGCCCTCGTAGATCGGGCCGAGCACGATCTGGGACGAGGCGAAGGCGGTGACGATATGGGGATCGAGCCCGGCCGGTGACGCCTCGACGGCGACCTCCAGCGTCTGGGCGGAAGCCGCGCTCGCGAGCAGCGCGAAGGCCGTCGCAGCGACGCTGCAACGCAGGGCGCGACGCAGCCCGGAACCCTGTTTCACGACACGAAGCATGACAACCCCTCCTGATGTTGATGGACGGCGCCTGTTCCGACGCTCGTATGAACCCGATCGCATATGGACCACTTGCGGACCAATCTGGACAAGGCTTAACCGATCGCCTAGAGCCGGTGCAAGCCTCGAAGCAGCGACTCCGGGGTTACAGGGGCGAAATGACGATGCGTGACCTCGACAAGCCCGTATTGACCGCGATCGGCGTGATCAGCGGCACCTCGATGGACGCGATCGATGTCTCGATCGTCGAAAGTGATGGGCGCGATCGGCTCAGCTTCGGCGCCGGCGCCGGCTATCCCTATCCGCCCGAGACCCGCCGCCAGTTGCAGGCGCTGGTCGCCGAGGCCGAGCGCGCGCTGACCGAGCCGCTGGTCGAGCTCGAAGCCGCGGTGACCGCGGCCCATCTCGACGCGGTCCGGCGCTTCATGGCCGAGCAGGGCATTAAGCCGGAGAGCGTCGATCTCGTCGGTCTCCACGGCCAGACCGTCTATCACCGCCCCGAAATCCGCTTCACTCGCCAGTTGATCGACGGGCCGGCGGTGGCGCAGGCGCTCGGCATCCCGACCGTCGACGGCTTCCGCCATGCCGATGTCGAGGCCGGCGGCGAGGGGGCGCCCTTCGCGCCGCTCTATCATCGGGCGCTGGCCCAGGGGCTGGAGCAGCCGTTGATGGTGCTCAACCTGGGCGGCGTCGGCAATGTCACCTATATCGACGGCGAGGAGGTGATCGCCTTCGACACCGGCCCGGCCAGCGCCATTCTCGACGATTTCGTCCTGCGCCGCCTCGGCAGGACCTATGATGCCGACGGCACACTGGCTGCGAGCGGCAAGGTGCGCGAGGACCTCGTCGCCGACTTCATGGTCAATCCCTATTTCGACCGGCCGGCGCCCAAGTCGCTGGACCGCAACGATTTCCACCGCCGCGCCCAGGTGGTCGAAGCACTCTCCGATGCCGATGGAGCGGCGACGCTCGCAGCCTTCACGGTCGAGAGCGTGGTCGATGCGCTCCGGCATGTGCCGAAGGCGCCGCGGCGCTGGCTCGTCACCGGCGGCGGGCGTCTCAACGGACATTTCATGCGCCGCCTGCATGAGCGCCTCGGCGTGCCGGTCGAGCCGGTCGAAGCGGCGGGCTGGGCCGGCGATGTCATCGAGGCTCAGACCTTCGGCTATCTCGCGATCCGCTCGGTGAAGGGTCTGCCGCTCAGCCTGCCCGGCACGACAGGGGTGCCGCAGCCGTTGACGGGCGGGCGGTTGAACCTGCCGGGATAGAGCCTGCTGATTTTTCGCGGCACCACGCCGTCATTCCGGGGCTTCGCGCAGCGAAGAGCCCGGAACCCAGAGCCGATGGCGTTTCCGAAGAGGGCGCGGTTAGGCGGCAAATCAAGCGATGAGCGGCATCGGTTCTGGGTTCCGGGCTCAGGCCTGCGGCCTGCCCCGGAATGACGGCAGAGGTTCTGCCGACCTCGTCTTCAGCAACGGCCCTTCCGTCAAAAGCGTCATTGCTTCGTCGCTGCACTCCTCCGGTCCAGGGCAAAATCTTAGCGCCTGAGCAGCCAGCAGGCGCCGATGATCAGCACCGCGCCGATCGTGGCCTGCGGCGTCGGCAATTCCGTGAAGAAGACGAGGCCGATCAGGATCGCCCAGATCAGCCCGGTATATTCGACTGCGACGAGGCGGCTCGCTTCGCCCCGCGCAAAGGCCAGCGCCAGCGCGACATGGCCGGCAAGGCCCAGCGCACCGATCAGGATGAAGGCCGGCCAATCGGCCGATGCGATCGGCGCCCAGAACAAGGCCGACGGCAGGGCGAGGATGGCGGCCGGGATCGCCGACTGGAACAGCGCGATCGTCAGGGGCGGATCGCCGCGCTTGGCGCGCTGGCGCAGGAGCACGATGGAGAGGGCATAGGCGAGGGCGCAGCCGAGCACGGCGGCGATGCCGAGCGCCCGCTCCGGCGCGATCGTCGCCAGACTGAAGCCGCCCGCCGTGATCATGACGCCGGCGAAGCCGATCGCGAGGGCGAAATAGACCATGGGCTTCGGCCGTTCGCCCAGCAGCGGAATGGCGATCAGCGCGACCAGAAGCGGCGCGATGAAGGAGATGATGAAGACCTCGGCCAGCGGCAGGATCCCGAGCCCGTAGAAGAAGCCGAGTGTCGAAAGCGCGACCAGGACGCCGCGCAGCAGGTTGCCGGTGATCACGCCTCGATCCGGCAGCGGCGCGCGCAGGGCGAGGAAGAGCAGGGCGCCCATCGCCGCCGTCACCGCGAAGCGAAGGAAGGTCAGGTGCAGCGCGCTGTAGCGCGGCGACAGCTCCTTCACGACGCCGTCCATCACTGTGAGCAGGGCGATGCCGACGAGGCCGAGCAGGAAGGGCGGGACGGCGGCCGTGAGGCGGGCGGCGCGAAGGGACAAGGAAATCTGCGGTTCTGGCTGCGACATGGCTTCCCTGTCCGCTTCCGGCTTGCTACTGGGCCAAAGTGGACTTAATTTGGTCTGGTCACAAGAGGCAGTTCATGGCGACGGAAGATGTCAGCGCACGCTTTCAGGATCTTGATGCCTGGGGCGATCTCGATATCCTGAAGGCGCTCTACGAAGGCCAGCTCGCGGCGGTCGCGGCGATCGCGACCTCACTGCCGGCGATCGCGGAGGCCGTCGCAGCCGCCGTGCCGCGGCTGGAGGCCGGCGGGCGGCTGATCTATGCCGGCGCCGGTACCTCCGGACGCATCGGCGTCCAGGACGGGGCCGAATTGACGCCGACCTTCGACTGGCCGGAAGAGCGCCTCGGCTTCGCCATCGCCGGCGGCGACGAGGCGATCCTCCATGCGGTCGAGAATGCCGAGGATTCGGTCGATGACGGCACCGAGGCGATGCGCCGGGCCGGGATCGGTCCGAACGACGTCGTCATCGGCCTCGCCGCCAGCGGCCGCACGCCCTACACGCTCGCGGCGATCGGCGAGGCCAAGGCGCGCGGCGCGCTGACGCTCGGCGTCGCCAACAACCGCGGCTCGGCGCTGCTGCGCACCGCCGATCTCGGCATCCTCATCGAGACCGGCGAAGAGGTCGTCGCCGGCTCGACCCGGATGAAGGCGGGAACAGCGCAGAAGATCGTGCTCAACCTGTTCTCGACGCTGCTGATGATCCGGCTGGGCCGCGTCTATCGCGGGCTGATGGTCCATATGCGGGCGACCAATGCCAAGCTCCGGCATCGCGCGGCCGAGATGGTCGACATGATCACCGGCTGCGGCATGGAGGCTGCGGCCCGGCATCTCGACCGCGCCCGCGGCGACGTCAAGCGCGCTGCATTGCTGGCGAGCGGCGCCGATGCCGCGCTCGCCGAAACGCTGCTTGCCCGCCATCGCGGCAATCTGCGCCTCGCGCTCGTCGATCTCGGCGCCGGGCCGGCTTCGCAAGCCACGCCCAAGGCGGCGTCATGAACGAGGCCGCGCCCGGACGTGGTTCGCGGCGTCCGCGCGAGGCCGCCTCCGGGACCGCGCCCGAAGCGATGACGACCAAGCAGCAGGCGATCCTGCAGGCATTGGCCGGCGACGACCCGACGCCGCGCTATCTCAGGCTCGCCGGCGCGCTGGCCCGATTGATCGAGAGCGACGTTTTCCAGCCGGGCGACGCGGTTCCCTCCGAACGCGATCTGGCGCAGCTCACCGGCTATGCCCGCGTCACCGTGCGAAACGCCATCGACGAGTTGATTCGCAGCGGCACCCTGTCGCGCCGCCATGGTTCGGGCACCTTCGTCGCCTCGCGCATCGAGCAGCCGCTCTCGGTGCTGGCGAGCTTCTCGACCGATATCGAGAATCGCGGCGGCCGGCCCGGTTCGATCTGGCTCTCGCGCGAGCTCGCGCGGCCGAAGCCGCAGGAATCGATGGCGCTCGGGCTCGGGCCGGGCGACAGCGTCGTACGCCTGACCCGCGTCAGGACCGCCGATGGCGAGCCGCTGGCGATCGAGTGCGCGGTCGTGCCCGCCAGCATCCTGCCGTCTCCGGACCTCGTCGAGATGTCGCTCTATGCCGCTCTCGCGCAGCGTGGCGCGGTGCCCGCCCATGGCGTGCAGCGTATCCATGCCGGCCTCGCCACGGCCGAGGAGGCCCGGCATCTCGGCGTGCCGGCCGGCAGCGCCCTGCTCCGGATCGAGCGGCGCGCCTTTCTCGCCAACGGAAAGCCGGTCGAGTTCACGGTCTCCGCCTATCGCGGCGATCGCTACGATTTCGTCGCGACCCTGAAGGGTGAAGCCATGGGGCCGCAATCATGACCCGTTCAGACGCTCCGGGCACGCGCATGTCGCGCGAGGTCGCGGAAATCCCGCAAGCCGCCGCCCGCCTGCTGGACGAGGGGCGGGTCGCGATCGCGCAGGTTGCGGCAGCGATCGACATGGGCCGCGTCAGCCATGCGGTGGTCAGCGGCCGCGGCAGCTCCGGCCACGCCGGCACCTATCTGCGCTATCTCATCGAAACACGCCTCGGCCTGAGCGCCGCGCCCGCAGCCCCCTCGGTGGTGACGCGCTACGGTGCGAGCCCTCGCCTCGGTGAGGCGCTCTACATCCTGATCTCGCAATCCGGCCGCAGCCCCGATCTGGTCGCCGCCGCCGAGCAGGCGACGGCGGCCGGCGCGCAGACCATCGCCATCGTCAACGATGCGGGTTCGCCCGCAGCGCGGGCCTGCCGCCATGTCATCCCGATCGCCGCCGGGCCGGAGCTCGCGGTGGCCGCAACCAAGACGGTGATCAACACCATGCTGGCCGGCCTGCTGCTGGTCGGCGCCCTCGAGCAGGACAAGGCGCTCGCCGCCGTGGCGAAAACCGCGCCGGAACGGCTGGCGCAGGCGCTCGCCCTCGACTGGTCGCCCTGGGCGCGTCGCCTGTCCGGCGCTCCCGCCGGCTTCGTGATCGGGCGCGGGCTCAGCCTGGGCTCCGCCCGCGAGGCGGCGCTCAAGGCTGCTGAGGTGCTGGGCGTGCCGGCGCTCGCCTATAGCGCTGCCGAGGTCCTGCACGGTCCCAAGGCGGCGATCCGCAGCGAGCATCCGATCCTCGGGCTCAATGCCGGCGGCGAGGTGTCCGACAGCATCGAAGACGCTCTGGCGACGCTGACTCGTCAGGGCAGCCCGGTCTTCTCGGGCTCCGGCACGAAGCCGAGCCTGCCGGGATTAGGCCCGGGCGATCCGGCGCTCGACGCGATCGCGCTGCTGGTGCCGGTCTATCGCGCGCTCGAGGCCGAAGCCGCCCGGCTCGGCCGCGATGTCGACAGCCCGCCCGGCCTGCGCAAGGTCACGGAGACGCTGTGATGGCGGCCGCCCGGCAAGCCTGGCGCGCGCGGCGCCTGTTCGACGGCATGCGGATCCTGGACGACAGGATCGTCGTCGCCGAGGACGACATAGTCACTGCGGTGCTTTGCGGCGATGCTACGCCCGATTGCGCGACCGAGGACCTGCCCGAGGATGCCGTGCTGGCACCGGGCTTCATCGATGTCCAAGTCAATGGCGGCGGCGGCGTCATGCTGAACGACAGCCTCTCGGCCGAGGGCATCGCCACGATCGCGGCCGCCCATGCAAGCTTCGGCACGCGCTTCCTGCTGCCGACCCTGATCAGCGCCAGCCGCGCCGATATCGCCCGCGCGATCGCCGCGGTGCGGGAGGCGATCGCGCAGGGCGTGCCCGGCGTGCTCGGCGTGCATCTCGAAGGCCCCTTCATCAATCCCGAGCGCAACGGCGCCCACCCGCTCGCCAACCTGCTGCGGCCCGAGTCCTCGGATATCGACCTGCTCGCATCGCTCGGCTCCGCCGGCGTGACGCTGGTGACGCTCGCACCGGAGCGCGTGCCGGAGGGCTTCATCCGCGCCCTGGTCGATCGCGGCGTCAGGGTCTGCGCCGGCCACAGCAACGCCACCGCCGCGGAGATGGCGCGGGCCCGCGCCGAAGGGCTCTCCGGCGTCACGCATCTGTTCAACGCCATGTCGCAGCTCGGCTCGCGCGAGCCCGGCGTGGTTGGCGCGGCGATGTCCGATCCCGGCCTCGCCGCCGGCATCATCGCCGACGGCCATCATGTCGCCTGGCCCTCCTTCCAGGCCGCCTTTCGCGCTATCGGGCCGCAGAAGATGATGCTCGTCACCGATGCCATGGCGACGATCGGCGCGCCGCGCGACGCCTTCGAGCTGTTCGGCGAGACGATCCATGTCAGCGAAGGGCGCCTGGTCAATGGCGAAGGCCGGCTGGCCGGAGCCCATCTCGACATGAGCGCCGCGATCCTGAATGCACATCTCCATGGCGGCGCCTCGCTGGACCAGGCTTTGACGATGGCGACCGCGGCGCCGGCTGCCTTTCTTGGTCTCTCCTGCAGTCATGGCCGGATCGCGCCGGGCCGGAAAGCCGCTTTTTCGATGTTGCGCACCACGCCCGCCGCGTCCTTGTCGTAACCGACTGCACTCCGGCTGATCCCATCGGCTATCTGCCGGTCGTGCTGAGTGGGACGTCGGATCCATAGCGGCTTCCGTCGATCGATTAGCCGGCTTGAATTTGGAGCGATGCCATTCGTCCGATAGATTCGCGGAGCTTGCCCGCGATCCTGCGGAGAGGCGTGCGCGGATAAGACGAACCTGCGAAGGTCCATCCCGATGATCCTGGTCTGCGGCGAAGCCCTGGTCGATCTGTTCGCCGAGGCCGGTACGGGTGGCGAGATGCCGGCGCGGATCGTGGCCGGCGGCTCGCCCTTCAATGTCGCGATCGGCCTGGCGCGGCTTGGCGTCGCGGCAGGTTTCCTCGGGGGCGTCTCGCGCGACGGTTTCGGCAACCTGCTCGCCGATCTCCTGGTTCGCGAGGGGGTCGATGATCGCTATCTCGTCCGGACCGATCGTCTCACCACCATCTCGGTCGTGACGACCGGCCGGGACGGCCATCCCGGCTACGCCTTCCATGGCGAAGGCGCGGCCGATCGTTCGCTGACTATCGCCGACCTGCCGACGATGCTGCCGGACTCGATCCGGGCGTTGACCTTCGGCTCCTACACGATGGCGGTGGAACCCGTCGGGTCGGCCTTCGCGGCGCTGGCCGAGCGGGAGCGTGGCCGGCGCGTCATCAGCGTCGACCCCAATCTGCGCCCGACCGCAATCGGCGAATTGTCGGGCTGGCATCGGGCGGCCGAACGGTTCTATCGCGCGGCGACCATCGTCAAGGCCAGCGACGAGGATATCCGGATCGCCTGGGACGGCCAGCTAACGCCCGCGGAAGCTGCTTCCCACTGGCTCGATCTGGGAGCCCGGCTGGTCGTCGTCACGCAAGGTGGGCAGGGCGCGATCGCCTTCGCGGCTGCCGGCCAGGTTTGCGTGCCGAGCCGCAAGGTCGCGGTGCAGGACACGGTGGGTGCCGGCGACACTTTCCATGCGGCGCTGCTCGCACGCCTCGCCCGGACCGGTCGACTCGAGCCGGAGGCGATCGCCGCGCTCGACCGCGAGGCGCTTGCCGACCTGCTTGCCTATGCCGTGGCGGCCGCGTCGATCACGGTGACGCGCCGGGGCGCCGATCTGCCGAGCGCGGCGGAGGTCGAGGCAGTCCGGCAGTAAGCAGGAGATGCGGGATGCTCCGGTGCACGAGCCTGAAGCAGCCAGCCTCAGCGCGAGAACGAGCCGTGGCGGATTTTCGCGGAGCGTCTTGGGGACGGCGCGACAGGGGGCATGCCGGAGGGCGTTTGGAGACGGCGCGTTGTCACGAAGTTCCGTCAGGCGCACGGGATTCTCCCATGATTCGGTGTGTTTCGGACGATGCAGATGGCTCGACGAGAGACGAGCCCTCGGCCCCTCGTCATTGACTTCCGGTCCTTTCCGGCGCCTACTCTTCTGCAGGCCGACTACCCCCGATCGGGCGGTTAGCGTTCTCAGTTTCCGCGCCGCGCGCGGATGATCGGCGTTCAGGTGAAACCCACGGTCGAGGCGTACACGGTTGCAATGCCGTGGTATGAGCGCGATGACTTCACCCAGCTCTGGGAGCTGGCTCACGACCGCGATCAGATGCCGTCCGACTACGAGGTCTGGCACCAGAATGCGGTGGCCGTGATGAATGTCTGGCTTGCGCGCGGGCGGGCGCTGGAGATCGTCACGATCAAGCCGGCTGAATTCCTGGCCTGGCTGCAGGAGAGCGGCCTGTCGAACACCGCGGAGACTCGCCGGAAATATGTCGAGTTTCGCGCCGGCGCGCATTGCCACGACGTCGCTTAGACCATCGCGCGTCAGACCGGAGGCGATGATCGATCGGATTGCTGTAGGGCGCTTGCCTTCGATGCTTTAGATCGTCCGCGTCCAGCGCAGGAAAGCGGATAGCCGCAGCAGGCTGTTGATGATCAGCGTATAGATCACGTGGGCGCCTCCATCTCACAGCTCACGATAAGCCGCGGCGCTTCCGTGTCGTTGATATGGCGCAAGCCGCTCCGATAAACTCCGGGGCGGGTCGCCCCGATGACGCCGGCATTCCGGACAGTCCAACGCGCGCCGATCGCAGAGAATTCCACCTTGCTCTGCAGTCAGGGCAGAACTTTCCGCTATTGTCCTCGCGAAGGTGAAGAGTACTTTCCGGCGTCGCAATGCTCGAAGGGATCGGCAGCGCAGGGCTCGACCCCCGCATGCCGGGGGTCGACGGCTGACATCGCGTGGCCGATCCTGCATCGGTCTCTGGTGATCGCCGTGCCGCCTCATCAGTCTGGCTGAGGCGCTCCTCTCATCCAGCCGCTATGTTGATCGTTAGTTCCGTCCGAGCGTCAATCCGGAGATACCCGTTGTCTCAACGTCGTTTCGTGCCCGCCGCCCTGTCGTTGATGCTGGCGACCGTGCCTGGCGCGGTGTGGCCGCAGGTGCCGGCCGATCTCATGGCCTGCGCCGACGAGCGCGTGAAGACGACGATGCTGCCACCCGCGCAACTGGCAGCAGCGGAAGCGGCCTGCAGCCGTGTGCTGGCGGGCGCCCCCTCGTCGGCGGGCCAGCAGAAGGCATCGTTCTATCGCGGATTGATGCGTTTCCTGCTGGTCGTGCAGAAGGGCATGGCGGCGAGCGGAAAGGCGGACGGTTCGGTCGCCTATGCGCCGCCGACGCTGGTGCAGGTCCAGCCGGCGCTCGTGGATGTGGAAACGGCGATCGGCCTGGACGGCCCGATGAAGGGCGATGCGCTGACGCTGCGCGCGACGATCAACCAGACGATCGGGCGCAGCTCGGAGGCACGGGCGGATGTCGCGGAAGCCATGCAAGCTGCGCCCGAGGATGCCACGCCCTTCGTGCAGCGCGCGCTGGAGCACGAGCGCAATGGCGACGTGAATGCCGCGATGATCGATCTCGACCGGGCCCTCGAGCTCGATCCGAAAGCGGGAACGGCTTTGTCGGCGCGCGGCGACCTGCTGCGGCGCCTCGGCTATCTGCAGCGGGCGCGGACCGATCTGGAGGGCGCGGCGGCGCTCGGGCCGCCGTTCCGTCGGCTGGCGCTGATGCGCAAATCCGAGCTCGAATTGCGCGCGGGCGATCTGCGCGCAGCCTATGATGACATCGTCGCGGCTTCGCACGAGACCGACGACATGCCGAAGGCGGATGCGGCCTTGGCCAGCGCCGATCTTTTCGTGCAGGCTGGGGCGCTCGCCCTCGACAAGCTGAAGGATGCCGAAACGGCCGAGAAGCTCTATCGCGAGGCCGAAAAGCTTGCGCCGAAGAACTGGTCGGCGGCGCTCGGCCTGGCGCGGGTCGCGGAGGTCAAGGGCGAGAAGGCGAAGGCTGAGGCGATCTACAAGCGCATCCTGGCGGCAACGCGCGCGACGCCCCGGCTGCTGGAGCGCATCCTCGCATCGTGGCGCCTCAAACAGCTCTCGCAGCCGGCCTTCCGCGGCACGGGGCCGTTCCGCAACGGTTTCGATTCCGGCGTCGCTCCGGCGAAACCCTCGCCGGACGGGCTGAAGCGCATCGCCTTCGTGATCGGATCGAGCGATTATTCCGAGCTTTCGAGCCTGCCCAATGCACGGCGCGACGCGGCGGTGATGGCGAATGCGCTCGCCGACATGGGCTTCGATGCGATCGAGATCGCCGAGAACGTCGCGAAGGCCGACCTGCGCCGAATTCCGGCTCTCATCGCCGAGCAGGCGGCGCAGGCCGATGTCGTGCTGGTGTTCTATGCCGGGCATGGCGTCGAGACCGGCGGGACCAATTATCTCGTGCCGACCGATGCGACGCTCGACAGCGACAAGGTTCTTCGCAGCGACGCGCTCGCGCTCGGCGATCTGACGGCCGCGGCTGCGAAGGCGCGGCGCGGCGCGCTCGTCATCGTCGATGCCTGTCGTGACGATCCCTTCGCGGAGGCGCAGGCGGTGGCGGCCTCGCGCGGGGCGGGCGGGCGACAACTAGCGGCCCTGCCGGCGCGCATTCATGGCGGGCTTGCGGCCGTGCCGCAGCCGGCGCCCAACAATGTCGTGCTGCACTCGACGCAGCCGGGCAAGACCGCCTCCGATGGCGACGGCCTGGACAGTCCGTTCGTGCGCGCCCTGCTGGAGACGCTGTCGTCGCCCGGCAAGACGCTGGACGCGGTCGTACAGGAGACGGCGACGCGCGTCTCCGAGAAGACCGAAGGACGGCAGGTGCCGGCGGCCTATGGCGCGGCACCGGCGGTCGCCCTGCTGCCGAAGAAGGCCGCGCGCTAGAGCACGCGCAGAACAGACTGCATCGCAGTCTGTTCGGACCACGCGTTCTCCATCAGTAAGTTAGAGACGGATTCACCGATCAGATTGATTCAACCTGATCGGTGAATCCGTTTCTAGCCTACTTTGTCTCAGCGACGGTCAGCGTCATCTGGCTGCGCCCGATGCGGCCTTCCTTGTCGGTCGCTTCGATGACGATGACATGCTTACCGGGCGGCACGATCACGGCCGGAGCCTCGATGCCCGACGCCGTGACGAAGGGCTTGAGGCGCGCGGTCAGGTCGACTTCAGGCTGGCGCCGATAGGTGATGCGCACGCTCTCGGGGTCGATCGCGACGCTGTTGCGCGGCTTGAACCTGACGGCCAGCCGGAAGGTTCCGCTCACTCCGATCGGCGGCGGCGAGACCGCATCGATGCCGGGGCCGCGCGTCAGGTTGCGCTCCTGCGCCGCGCCCGGATCGGCGGAGGGCAGGCGGGCTTCTTCGGCCGTGATGAGGCGCACGGGCTCGGCGGCCAGTGCCAGGGACCCGCCCAGGACGAGGGCGAGCGCGGAGAGGGTGATGGTTCGGTATCCCGGAAAACGGCGCATCGGCTTCCTTGTGGGGCTGGTGGCGTTCGTGGCGCGATGATCTCCGGGATGCTGTCGCTGCGTCAACCGACCTTGACGGCCCGGCCCCGGCTGGCTCGCGCATAACGAGCGGATAGCGTCGGGCGGTGTCCGCCGGGCTCGTCAGGCGATCGGCCGGGTCAATTCGCCATGGCGGGCGACGATCCTGCCGCGTTTGACGACGGTGCGGTCGGCTGGGCGCTCGACGATCGCCTCGCAGAGGGTCTCGCCGGGCAGGATCACAAGATCGGCGATGCAGCCGATATCGAGGCCGTAATTCTCGATGCCCATCACCTTGGCGCCCTGATAGGTGCAGGCGTCGAGCGCAAGTTCCATCTCCTCGTCGCGGCGGAAATTGTTGCGCAGTCCGATCAGCGTCGCGCGCTCCAGCATGTCGCCCATGCCGTAGGGATTCCAGCTGTCGCGCACGCCATCCGAGCCGCCGGCGATGACGACGCCGGCCTTGACGCAGGCCATGACCGAGGGGGCGGGCGAGGCGGCGGGTGCGGTCGTGACCAGTGCGATGCGTTCCCTGGCCAGGTCCTCCATCAGGCGGCGGACATGGTCGGCATCGGGCATGCCCAGGCAGAAGGCGTGGCTGATCGCGACCTTGCCCTGCATGCCGAGCGTGCGGGTGCGCTCGATGATGAGCTCCATCGAGAAGGCGCCGACCTCGCCGCGCTCATGCAGGTGGATGTCGAGCGGGCGGTCGTATTTGCCGGCAAGGCCGAAGATCGCGTCGAGATGGCCCTTGGGGTCGCGGTCGAGCGTGCAGGGATCGAGCCCGCCGACGACGTCGGCGCCCATCGCCATCGCCTGGTCGAGCAGTTCGAGCGTGCCGGGCCGGATCAACATGCCGGATTGCGCGAAGGCGACGATCTCGACATCGATCACGTCCCTGAGCCGCTCGCGCATGGCCATGACGCCTTCGATGCCGGCGAGGCCGACTTCCGTGTCGACGTCGACATGGCTGCGGATATGGGTGGTGCCGAGCCTGATCATCTGCGCCACGAGCCGGCCGGACTGGCGGTCGGCATCGATGCCGAATTCGCGGCGGTTGCGGCGTTCGGTCTCGATCTTGTCGATCAGGGCGGGACCGGCAGTGTGCCGGTGCCAGCCCATGCCCCAGAAGCTCTTGTCGAGATGGGTATGGGCCTCGACGAGGCCGGGGATCATCAGGCGGCCACCGGCATCGAAGACGGTCCCGGCGCCCGCGGTTGCGGTACCGATCGCCGCGATGCGCCCGTCGCGGACCAGCACGTCCGTTGCGGCGCCGCCGGCCGGTCGGACGTTCCGGATCAAGAGGGTTTCTGTCACGAGGCGTCTCCTTCTTTCTGACCGGTACGAGCCGGCTTCTCGATCTCGGTATCGCATCCGTCGCAAGCCAAGCCCAATCCGGGCATGCGGCAGCGGCGATCGGATATCCACCGGCATTCCGGGGAGTTGTCGAAGCCGCCGGGCATCGTGTAACCCCGCCGGAGGGGCCGATCGCGAAACTCCGGCCGCAAGACGGGAAAGACATGTCGGACGACGATTACATCTATGACGAGGCGACCGGGGAATGGCGCCCGGCCTCGGAGCTGAAGCAGGCGGCGGCAGACGCCGCCCCGGTGGTGCGCGATGCCGCCGGCAACGTGCTCGCTGATGGCGATTCCGTCGTGCTGGTCAAGGACCTCAAGGTGAAAGGCGCCAACCAGACCCTCAAGCAGGGCACGGTGATCCGCTCGATCCGCCTGACCGAGAATGTCGAGGAGATCGACTGCCGCCACGACACGATCAAAGGCCTCGTGCTGCGCACCGAATTCGTCCGCAAACGTTGAGCATTGCCGCGTCTACCAGAGGCGCGGCCCCTCCATCGTCGAGACATGGGCGGAGACGACCTTCCAGCCGAGTTCCGGAAAGCGCACCCAGCTCTGGCTCTGCCGGCCGATGACGTCGCGCCCGCGCACCTTGAACTCAAGATTGACAGTGGCGATGTCGCGGCCCAGCGTCAGGATCTCCAGCCGGATCCGCTTCTCCTTGATCCCCGGTCCCGGCGGGCGGGCGACACGATGGCCGTGGATCTCGTTGAAGCCGTAGCCGTTCTCGTGCAGGGCATAGCGGATCGTGTAGGGGCTGTTCCAGAACGAGGCGTCGAGGACGTCGACATCCTTGTCGATGAGCGCCTGCTCGTAAGCCTCGAACAGGGTGCTGATCTCGGCGACGATCTCGGGAAGGTTCGGGGTCAGGTCGGTCATGACGATGCGGACTCCATGGCCTCGGCGACGGCGATGAGGCTGGCGTCGCTGCCGCGCGCGCCGATGATGGACAGGCCGACAGGCGCGCCGTCGACGCGTGCGCCGGGCAGGTTGACTTGCGGATGGCCGGCGAGACCGCCCTGCGCGCAGAGGCAGGTGATGCGGTCGCGCATCGGCCTCAACACCGGCGTCGGCAATCCACGCAGGGGCGCGGGGAACGGCGTCGTCGGCAGGCACAGGATGGTGCCAGAAGGCAGCAGATAGCGCAGTCTTGCGCGGGCTTCCTCGCGCATCAGCGCGGCCCAGTTCTGCTCGGCGACCGGAACCTGCGAGCCGGCGATCAGGCCGGCCGCGACGGTGAAGGCCATGCGCGGGTTGTCCCGCTCGATCCAGGGGCGGAAGGTCTGCCAGGCCTCGACCGGCTGCAGGCTGCGCTGCGCCCGCGCCCAGACCGACAGGCCCTGCGGCGCCATGATCCCGTCGCGCGGCGTGGTGCCGAGAACGCGGGCGAGGCGTTCGACCATCGGCTGCAAGACGGCAGCGACTTCGGGGTCGGCGAAGCCGAAGGCATCGGTGGCGACGAGCAGCTTCGTCGGCAGCGGGCCGGGCGCCTCGCCGAACATCACCTCGCCGATGCGGGCGAAGGTCGCGGCGTCGCGGGTGAACCAGCCGGCCGTGTCCGAACTCGGCGCCTGCGGCATCAGCCCGGTCAGGTCAAGCCGGCCATGGGTCGGCCGAATGCTGTAGAGCCCGCAGAAGCTTCCGGGCACGCGCATCGAGCCGCCGGTATCGGTGCCGAGCGCGGTGTCGCAGAGCCCGGCTGCGACGGCGGCGGCCGAGCCGGAGGAGGAGCCGCCGGGCACGCGATCGGGCGCGGCGGTGTTCAGCGGCGTGCCGTCGAAGGCGTTCTCGCCGAGGATGCCGAGCGAGACCTCGTCGGTGATGGTCTTGCCGACGAGCTCGGCACCGGCATCGAGCAGGGTCTGCACGGCCCAGGCATGACGCTCCGGGATGGGGTTGGCCCTGGCCCAGTCATGGTTGCCGCCGCCGGTCGGCGCGCCCGCGATATCGAACAGGTCCTTCACCGCAAAAGTCAGGTCGGAGAGCGGGCCGTCCGGCCGGCCGGGAATGCGGATGCGGGGGCCGGGCACGAAGGCGTTGACGCGATCCTCCATCACGGCCTCGACGACGGCGTTTCGCCCAGGGAGGTCTGTCGGATCGGCATCGGCACGTCTTCTGGTCCTGTCAGCTATTCGACTCGCGGTCGCCGACCAGCCTAGCAGGTTTGCCGCCGGAGCAAACGGCATGGCGTGGGAGCACCTCGCCGACCTCGAAGAGCTGCGGCTTTGCTCTCAAGCCCGGGATGGCGCGCGCTTCGCGGCGGCCGACTTTGCCGCCTGTTCCTGCTGGTTCAGAAAGCCTTCTTGCGCCGCAGTCTCGACGGCCGCGGCATCATGCTCGCGCCGGATCCGTGCGATGGCCTCCGCCGCGCCCGCTCCGTTCTCGACGAGCAGCAGCGCTGCGATGGTGCCGGTGCGGCCGAGGCCGGCGCGGCAATGAATCGCCCAGCTCTCGCCTTCCCGAAGCCGGTCGGCCAGATCGAGCTTGCGCCAGCCCGCCATGAAAGCGGCATCGGGCACGCCATAATCGGGGATGGGGAGGTGGACCCATTCCAGGCCGGCAGCGTGGATGGCGGCGGCGAAGCCCTCCGGAAATTCCCTGGCCTCGACGAGGCTGAGCAGGCCGGTGGCACCCATGCGTCCGAGCCGGGCCAGATCCTCCGCCAGCGCTGCCCGCGCGGCGCTATCGTCGAGCACCTCCCCGCGTCGGCCGGGGCAGGGGCCAAGCAGCACTGCGCCGGCGAAACCGGGCAGGGCGAGACGGGACACGGAAGGTGCGGGGCTCTGCAAACAATCCTCCGGAATCGCGTGGGACCAGATATGATAACCGCCCAAGCGTCCTTGCGCGAAATGTATCCGGAACGGCCAAACGGATTTCAGGGCCGTCGGCGCTGGGACGGGCGAGCGTCCCAGCGCCGGCAATGTATTCCGTGTCGTCATAACAATGCGCCGCGAATGCATTAGCCAGCGGCGCTTCGGGCATGCCATCCTGCCGCTATCGAGGGAGCGTCAGGACGCTCCGGTGCGGCGGAGTCCGGCGTGGCAGACGATGACAGCGCCCTCTACGAGGCGGTCGAGCCCTATCAGTCCCTGCGCCTGCCGGTCGGCGACGGACATGAGCTCCATGTCGACCTCAGCGGCAATCCCCACGGCATTCCCGTCGTCTTCCTGCATGGCGGGCCGGGCGGCGGCACCAAGCCGGCCCAGCGCAAGACCTTCGACCCCTCCGCCTTCCGGATCGTGACCTTCGACCAGCGCGGGGCCGGGCGCTCCAGCCCCCTGGCGGAGCTCGCAGGCAATACCACGCAGGCGCTGATCGCCGATCTCGAACGCATCCGCGCGCATCTCGGCATCGAGCGCTGGCTGGTCACCGGCGGTTCCTGGGGGAGCTGCCTCGGCCTCGCCTATGGGCAGGCCCATCCGGAGCGCTGCCTCGGCTTCCGCCTGCACGGCATCTTCATGGCCGAGCGCGCCGAGATCGACTGGTGGTTCCACGGCTCGCGCACGATCTTCCCGGACCATTGGGAGACCTTCGCCGCTTTCGTGCCGGAAGCGGAGCGGGGCGATCTGCTCAGCGCCTATTATCGCCGCCTCACCGGGCCCGATCGTGAGCAGCAACTGGCGGCCGCGATCGCCTTGCGCACCTTCTCGGGGAAAACCCAGACCTTCCTGCCCGATGCCGAGCATGTCGCGGCCCTGACCGAGCCGGACGCCGCGCTCGCGCTCGCCCGCATCTTCACGCATTACTGCGTCAACGGCGCCTTCCTCCAGCCCGGCCAGTTGCTGCGCGACGTCTCGCGCATCCGGCATCTGCCGGCCGAGATCGTGCAGGGGCGCTACGATATCGTGACGCCGATGTGCACGGCCTGGCGCCTGAAGACGGCCTGGCCCGAAGCCCGCTTCACCATCGTCACCGAGGCCAACCACGCAGCGACGCCAAGCGCGCCGGCCCTGTCGCTGGCGCTGCGCGATGCGACCGACCGCCTGCGCGATTCGATGCCGGCCCTTGCGGCCTGAAGGAACGACCATGTACGAAGCCGCCAGCCAGATCCGCCTGGGCATCGAGCCCTATCTCGAAATCCGCAGCGCCAAGAGCCCGGCCGTCACGCCGGATGGCGAGCTGCTCGCCTATCTCAGCGACGAAAGCGGCACGCATCAGATCTGGCTGCGGCCGCTAGCCGGCGGGGCGCCCTGGCGCCTGACCGACATGCCGGAGCCGGTCGGTTCGATCGCCTTCAACCCGAAGAGCCGCGACCTGCTCTTCACGATGGATTGCGGCGGCGACGAGCGGCATCAGCTCTGGCTGGTGCCGGGCGCTTCCGGCGTGCCGCAGCCACTGACCGACGATCCGACCGTGGTGCATGTCTGGGGCTGCTGGGCGCCGGACGGGCAGCGCATCGCCTTCGCCTCGAACGCGCGCGACCGCGAGCATATGGACATCTATGTGATGGACATGGCGACGCGCGCGGCGCGGCGCGTCTTCGAGGGCAGCGGCTATCGCGAGGCGGTGGCCTTCTTCCCGGACGGCCGTTCGCTGCTGGTCGCCGACGCCACCCATGCGATGAACGACCAGGACCTGTTCCGGCTCGATCTCGCAAGCGGGGCGCGCGAGGCGCTGCTGCCGCATGAGGGCCGTGCCCGCTATGCCCAGAACCGGATGAAGAAGGACGGCAGCGGCTTCTTCACCATCACCGACCAGGGGCGCGAATTCCTCAGCGTCGCCTTCCGGTCGGCCAGCGACGGCACGCTGAACTGGATCGTCGAGCGCGACGGGCAGGATATCGAGGCGGTGGCGCTGGCGCCGGACCAGAGCCGCCTCGCCTATGTCGCGAATGACCGTGGCTGGAACCGCATCTTCGTGCGCGAGATCGCCGGCGGGGCCGAGTTCGAGGTCGAGGGATTTCCGGCAGGGTCGGTCGGATCGGTCGCCTGGCTGCCGGACGGTTCGGGGCTGGTCTTCCCGCTCGACGGCTCGACCTCGTCGCCGGACATCTGGCGCTTCGATATCGCGACGAAGCAGGTTAAGCGCCTGACGGATGCCTCGAAGGCCGGGCTCGATCAATCCACCTTCGTCGAGCCGACGGTCGCGAGCACCAAGAGCTTCGACGGGCTGGAGGTGCCGTTCTTCGTCTACCGGCCGCGCGGCAAGGCGCCGGAAGGCGGCCACCCGGCCGTCGTCGTCGTACATGGCGGGCCGGAGGCGCAGTGGACCCCGATCTTCCGGGCCGACCTGCAGTTCTTCCTGAGCCAGGGCATCATGGTGATCGCGCCCAACGTGCGCGGCTCGACCGGCTATGGCCGCAGCTACCACCATCTCGACGACAAGCATCTGCGCATGGACAGCGTCGCCGACCTCAAGGCGGTCAGGCTGTGGCTGCGTGAGCAATCCGACGTGAACGACGAGCGCGTCGCGGTTTATGGCCGCTCCTATGGCGGCTTCATGGTGCTGGCGGCGCTGACCGAGCAGCCCGAGCTGTGGAAGGTCGGGATCGAGTTCTACGGCATCGCCAATTTCCTGACGCTGCTGGAGACGACCGGGCCATGGCGGCGCTACCTGCGCGCGGTGGAATATGGCGATCCC
Source organism: Bosea sp. ANAM02 (assembly GCF_011764485.1). Classification (NCBI taxonomy): domain Bacteria; kingdom Pseudomonadati; phylum Pseudomonadota; class Alphaproteobacteria; order Hyphomicrobiales; family Alloboseaceae; genus Allobosea; species Allobosea sp. ANAM02. The sequence continues at coordinate 1,066,125 of NZ_AP022848.1, forward strand.
GTTACCGATCGCGAGAACCTGATCCGCTTCTCGCCGATCCACAAGCTCGACCAGATCCGCGTGCCGCTCTTCATCGCGCAGGGCTTCGACGATCCTCGCGTGCCGCCGGGCGAGAGCGAGATGGTCTATTCGGTGCTGCGCGGCCTCGGCCGCCCGGTCGAGTATGTGCGCATCCCGCATGAGGGCCATGGCTTCGCCCGGATCGAGAACCGGCGCACCGTCTTCGGCGGCGTGGCCCGATTCCTGCGAGAGCATCTTTGAGCGCCCCCGGCATCTGAAAGGACGCAAGCCATGCAGAACTCCGAGATCATCTGGGAGCTGGTCGATGCCAAGCGGCAGCCTTTCGAGGCGCTGAGCGACCGCGTCTGGGGCATGCCCGAGATCGCCTATACCGAGTACCGCTCGGTCGGCGAGCATATCGCGATGCTGAAGGAGCAGGGCTTCCGCATCACCGAGAATGTCGCGGGCATCCCGACGGCCGTGATGGGCGAGGCGGGCGAGGGCGGCCCGGTCATCGCCATCCTCGGCGAATACGACGCGCTGCCGGGTCTCAGCCAGGAGGCCAATATCGCCGAGCCGAAGCCGGTCGAGGCCGGCGGCCACGGCCATGGCTGCGGCCATAACATGCTGGGCTCGGCGGCGCTGCTGGCGGCGACCGCGGTGAAGGACTGGCTCGCCAGGACCGGCCGGCCGGGGCGCGTGCGCTATTTCGGCTGCCCGGCCGAAGAGGGTGGCGCGGCCAAGGCCTTCATGGTGCGGGCCGGCGCGTTCGACGATGTCGATGTCGCGATCTCCTGGCATCCGGCCTCGATGACCAAGGTCGACGACGCCCTGTCGCTGGCCAATACCCGCATGGATTTCCAGTTCACCGGCCGCGCCTCGCATGCGGCGGCTGCGCCGCATCTCGGCCGCTCGGCGCTCGATGCGGTGGAATTGATGAATGTCGGCGTCAACTACATGCGCGAGCATGCGCCGTCCGACGCCCGCATCCATTATGCTTATCTCGATACCGGCGGCATCGCTCCCAATGTCGTGCAGGCCTCGGCCAAGGTGCGCTACGCCATCCGGGCGCGCGACCTCGCCGGCATGCTGGAGCTCAACGAGCGCGTGAAGAAGATCGCCGAGGGCGCGGCCTTGATGACCGAGACCACGGTCTCGATCTCGATCATGAGCGCGGTCTCCAACATGCTCGGCAACACGCCGCTGGAAGACGCCATGTTCAGGAATATCGACCGGCTCGGCCCGGTGCCGTTCGACGAGGCAGACAAGGCCTATGCGGCCAAGATCCAGGCGACGCTCGGCCCGGCAGACATCCTCAACGACTACCGCAAGACCGGCATCGCGCCGCGCGAGAATACGCCGCTCTGCGATTTCGTCGTGCCGCAAGGCACGCGCGGCGTGCCGATGATCGGCTCGACCGATGTCGCCGACGTGAGCTGGAAGGTGCCGACCATCCAGGCCAGGGTCGCAACCCATGCGATCGGAACGCCCGGCCATTCCTGGCAGATCACGGCACAGGGCAAGGCGCCCGCCGCGCATAAGGGCATGGTCCATGCCGCCAAGATCATGGCGGCGACGGCGGTGGACGCGATCAGCGACGAGACGCTGCTGGCGCGCGCCAAGAAGGACCATCAGGAGCGGACGACGCGGACGCCGTATGTCTGCCCGATCCCGCCCGATGTGAAGCCGCCGATCAAGCCGCGGCCCGAGGCTGCCTGAACGAATTCGCCCGGAGAAACCTGCAAGGTTGCTCCGGGCGGCCGACATGTTTTCAATCAAACAACAACCAAAGAGCGGGACAGAGATCATGGCCAACCGAAATCAAGAGACCAAGCGACGCATTCCGGGACGCAAGCTCCTGTCGGCGGCAGCCGCCGCCGCGCTCTGCGCGGGAGCGGGCGCCGCCATCGCGGCCACGCCGAAGAACGCGCTGGTGATGGCCTGGAACATCGACGCGATCAGCACCTTCGATCCCGCCCAGGTCGGCGAGGTCGTCACCAACGAGATCCTGCAGAACACCTGCGACACGCTGGTCGATTTCGACCCGGCCGACGAGCGCAAGGTCGTGCCGAGCTTCGCCTCGCGCTGGGACGTGTCGCCGGATCGCAAGGAGATCACCTTCCACCTGCAGAAGGGCGCGAAGTTCCCCTCCGGCAACCCGGTGACGGCCGAGGATGTCGCCTGGTCGATGCACCGGGTCGTCAAGCTCAATTTCGGCAATGCCGCGACGCTGACCGAGTACGGCTTCACCAAGGACAATGTCGAGAAGAACATCGTCGCCGGTCCCGACACGCTCACCTTCAAGCTGGACAAGCCCTATCCGACGACGCTGGTGCTGCAGGCGATCGCCGCCAACCGCGTCTCCATGGTGATGGACAAGAAGACCCTGCTGGCGAACGAGCAGGGCGGCGATCTCGGCAACAAGTATCTCGCGACCCGCACGGCCTGCGTCGGCCCCTACAAGCTGACGCGCTGGAATGCCGGCGAGTCGATCGTGCTGGAGGCCAACGACAATTACTGGGGCAAGGCGCCGGCGCTGAAGCGCGTTCTGATCCGCCATGTCGCCGAGCCCGGCACACAGCGCCTCCTGCTCAGCCAGGGTGATGTCGACGTGGCGCGCGACCTGACCCCGGAAGACCTGCGTGACCTCGAGAGCTCGAAGGATATCGCGATCGAGAAGGTCCTGCGCCCGCAGCTCTTCTACTGGGGCTTCAACGTCGCGGACGGTCCGTTCGCCAAGGAGAAGGTGCGCCTCGCGATGCGCTACCTGATCGACTACGAGGGCCTGGGCAAGACGGTCATGACCCATCTCGGCGTGCCGCGCGCCAGCTTCGCCCAACTCGGTGCCGTCGGGGCGCTGGACGAGAAGGAAGGGCAGCCCTTCAAGCTCGATCTCGACAAGGCCAAGCAGCTCCTGACGGAGGCCGGCTATCCCAACGGCTTCGAGGCGAGCGTGCTGTTCGGCACGTTGCCGCACGCCAACCCGATCGCCCAGAGCGTCCAGCAGAACGCCGCCAAGGTCGGCGTCAAGCTCTCGCTGGAGCGCATGGCCAATGCCCAGCTCTTCAGCAAGGTGCGCGGGCGCGAGTACCAGTCGGCGATGCTCGCCTGGCAGACCGGCGTTCCGGACGCCCATGGCAACGCCTCGCGTCTCGTCTTCAACCCCGACAACCGGCTGGAAGCCAAGCAGACGCAATATCCGAGCTGGCGTGCCGCCTTTCAGGACCTCGAGCTGAACAAGCAGATCGATGCGGCCCTGCTGGAGCCCGACGCCGCCAAGCGCGACGCGCTCTATGCCACGATCCAGAAGGAAGTGATGGCCAAGGGTCCGATGGCCTTCATGTTCCAGATGAACAGCGTCGCCGGCGTGCGCAAGGACCTGAAGTCGTGGACGTGGAACGGCTTCCGGACCTATTACGAGCGCGCCGCCAAGTAAGGCCGCCGCGATGTCCCGAACCGCGACCGCGGCGCCGGGCCTGAGCAGCGATCCGGGACGGGCTATCCTCCCGTCCTGGGTCAAGGCCTCCGGCCGGACCCTCGCCTCCTTCGCCGTCACCCTCCTCGGGCTGGCGGCGTTGACCTTCTTCATCGGCCGCCTGCTGCCGCTCGATCCCGTCGTCGCCGTGCTCGGCGACAACGTGACCCAGGAAGCCTATCAGGCGATGTACAAGCAGCTCGGTCTCGACCAGCCGCTCTATGTCCAGTTCGGCCGCTATATCTGGGGCGTGCTGCATCTCGATTTCGGGATGGCGCTGACCACCGGCAAGCCGGTGATGGGGGATATCGCCCGCGTCTTCCCGGCGACGATCGAGCTCGCAAGCGTGGCGATCGTGATCGGCACCAGCCTCGGCATTCCGTTCGGCGTGCTCTCGGCGATGTATCGCGGATCCCTGCTCGACCAGGTCGTGCGGATCGTCGGGCTGATCGGCTATTCCGCGCCGAATTTCTGGCTCGGCCTGATGGGGCTGGTGCTGTTCTACGCCACTTTGGGCTGGGTCGGCGGGCCCGGCCGCATCGACTTCACCTACGAGTTCGACCTCGAACCCGTCACCGGCTTCCTGCTGATCGACAGCCTGCTCGCCGGCAACTGGGAGATGTTCGCCAATGCCGTGTCGCACATCATCCTGCCGGCCTCGATCCTGGCCTTCAGCTCGCTCGCCTATATCAGCCGGATGACCCGCAGCTTCATGATGGAGCAGCTCGGGCAGGAATATGTGGTGACGGCGCGCGTGAAGGGCCTGTCCTGGGCGCGCACCGTCTGGGGCCATGCCTTCCGCAACATCGCCGTGCAGGTGCTGACCGTGGTCGCGCTGTCCTATGCCTTCCTGCTCGAAGGTGCGGTGTTGACCGAGACCGTCTTCGCCTGGCCGGGCTTCGGCCGCTACCTGACCAATGCGCTGCTCGCCGGCGACATGAACGCGGTCGTCGGCTGCACGCTTTTGGTCGGCGTCATCTTCGTCACGCTCAACCTGTTGTGCGATCTGCTCTACCGGGTCTTCGACCCACGGACCCGCTGAGACATGGCCACGGCACCACAACCCATCGACCAGGCCGGCGGGCGGGGCTTCCGGGCCTGGCTCGCGGCGCCCGTTCCGTCCTCGCCCTTCCAGGCGCGGATGCAGCAATTGTCGCTGAAATGGTGGCGGCTCAGGGGCAACCCTGCCGCCATGCTCGGCCTCGCCATCATCGTCGTGATCGTCGTGGCGGCGCTGTTCGCCCCCTTGATCGCGACGCATGACATCTACGCGCAGGATCTGACGAACCGGCTGCAACGGCCTTCGGCTGCGCATTGGTTCGGCACCGACGAGCTCGGCCGCGACATCTTCAGCCGGCTGGTCTTCGGCGCGCGGATCACGCTCTACATCGCCATGCTGACGGCTGTGATCGCAGCGCCGCTTGGGCTGATCGTCGGCACCACCTCCGGCTATCTCGGCGGCTGGGTCGATACCGTGCTGATGCGCATCGTCGACATCTTCCTGGCCTTCCCGAGCCTGGTGCTGGCGCTCGCCTTCGTCGCGGCGCTGGGGCCCAGCATCGATCATGCGATCATCGCGATCGCGCTTGCCGCCTGGCCGCCGATCGCGCGGCTGGCGCGGGCCGAGACGCTGTCGATCCGCAAGTCCGACTATATCGCGGCGGTCCGCCTGCAGGGCGCGTCGCCGCTCAGGATCATCCTCGGCCATGTCGTGCCGATGTGCATTCCCTCCGTCGTGGTGCGCATCACGCTGAGCATGGCGTCGATCATCCTGACGGCGGCCGGCCTCGGCTTCCTGGGTCTCGGCGCGCAGCCGCCGAGCCCGGAATGGGGCGCGATGCTGGCGTCGGGCCGCGAGTTCATCCTGACCAATGGCTGGATCGCCGGCATTCCCGGCCTCGCCATCCTGATCACCAGCCTGGCCTTCAACCTGTTCGGCGACGGCCTGCGCGACATCCTGGACCCTCGCCATGGATAAGCCGCTGCTCGAGGTCGAGGACCTCTCCGTCACCTTCAAGGGCGCGCATCGCACGGTGCAGGCGGTGCGCGGCATCTCCTTCAGCGTCGGCCGCGAAAAGGTCGGTATCGTCGGCGAATCCGGCTCCGGCAAGTCGCTGACCGGGCGCACGATCCTGAAGCTGACACCGAAGGCGGCGACGATTGAAGCCAAGAAGCTGTCCTTCGACGGGATCGACCTGCTCGCCGCCAGCGAACGCCAGATGCGGACCATCCGGGGCAACCGCATCTCGATGATCCTGCAGGACCCCAAGTTCTCGCTCAATCCGCTGATGCGGGTCGGCGAGCAGATCACCGAGGCCTATCGCCTGCACCACAAGGTCGGCGGCAAGGAGGCGGAAGTGAAAGCGCTCGCCATGCTGGAGGCGGTGAAGATCCGCGACCCCGCCCGCGTCTTCAGGCTCTATCCGCACGAAGTCTCCGGGGGCATGGGTCAGCGCATCATGATCGCGATGATGCTGATCCCGGAGCCGGACCTGATCATCGCGGACGAGCCGACCTCGGCGCTCGACGTCACCATCCGGCGGCAGGTGTTGAGCATTCTGGACGAGCTGGTGACGCGGCGCGGCGCCGGGCTGATCTTCATCAGCCACGACCTCAATCTCGTGGCGGATTTCTGCGACCGCGTGCTGGTGATGTATGCCGGGCGGATCATGGAGGACATCCCGGCGCGCGAATTGCGCAATGCGCGTCATCCCTATACCCGCGCCTTGCTCGACAGCCTGCCGCGGCTCGACCGGCCGGCCGACATGCTACAGGTGCCGAGCCGCGATCCGTCCTGGCTGGACGGGCCGACCTTGCAGAGCGGGAGCCGGGCATGAATGCGAGCGATCCGGCCATGGCCGCGAACCGTCCGGCGGCCCTCACGGTCGACCATCTTTCTGTCGTCTTCGGCCGCGGAGCCTCGGCGCTGAAGGCGGTGGACGACGTATCCTTCACGCTTCTTCACGGCGAGGCCTTCGGCCTGATCGGTGAGTCCGGCTGCGGCAAGTCGACCGTGCTGCGCGCGCTCGCGGGCTTGAACAGCGAGTATGGTGGCAGGGTCGCCTTCCATGACCGTGAGGTGCCGCACAAGCGCGACAAGGCGTTCTTCCGCCGCGTGCAGATGGTGTTCCAGGACCCCTATGCTTCGCTGCACCCGCGCAAGATGGTGCAGAACGTGCTGGCCGAGCCGCTGAAGATCCACGGCTTCGACCGGACGCAGGAGCGCATCGACGAGATCCTCACCGCCGTCGGTCTCGGGCCCTCCTTCCGCTACCGCTTTCCGCACGAGCTCTCGGGCGGGCAGCGCCAGCGCGTCGCGATCGCGCGTGCGCTCATCATCGAGCCGGAACTGCTGCTGCTGGACGAGCCGACCTCGGCGCTCGACGTCTCCGTGCAGGCGGAAATCCTCAACCTGCTGAAGCAGCTCAGGCGCGACCGCGACCTGACCTATCTGATGGTCAGCCACGATCTCGCGGTCGTGACGCATCTGTGCGAGCGGGTCGCGATGATGAGCGAGGGCCGCATCCTCGAGGAGATGAGCGCGACGGACGTCCGGGCCGGCCGCGCGCGGGAGCCCTATACGCGCGAATTTCTCGAGGCGAGCGTGGGCTATCGCCCGATCGCGTGAGCGGACGGGCTGCGGAGAACCAGATGATGGATGAGGCAGGGATCATGGGCGCAGCCCCGGGGGCGGAGCATTGGCCGGCGCATGGCTGGGAGAGCGTCGCGCCGGAGGCGGCCGGTTGGTCGCGCGAGGGGCTCGACCGCGCCTGGCGCTATGCCGATACGATCTCGACCGCGACGCTGATGATCGTGCAGGGCGGGCGCGTGGTGGCGAGCCGCGGCGATCTCGCCCATCGCTATCAGTGCCATTCCGTCCGCAAGAGCTTCCTCAGCGCGCTCATTGGCATCCATGAGGAGGAGGGCCGGATCGACCTGTCGCGGACGCTCGCCGATCTCGGCATCGACGACAAGGAAGGCCTGAGTGAGCGCGAGAAGGCGGCGACGATCTACGATTTGCTGACGGCGCGCTCGGGCATCTTCCACCCGGCGGGCTATGAATCGCTCTGGATGAAGTCGATCAAGCCGCCGCGCCATTCGCAGCCGCCCGGTGCCTTCTGGCTGTACAACAACTGGGATTTCAACGCGCTGGGGACGATCTTCACGGCGCTGACGGGGGCCGGCATCCATGACGATTTCCTGGCGCGGATCGGCCGCCCGCTCGGTCTGGAGGATTTCCGCCTCGACGACGAGCGCCGCGACGGCTGGCTGCAACCGGACGATTGCTCGTTTCATCCCGCCTATCCGTTCCGGATGTCGACGCGCGATCTCGCCCGCTTCGGCCTGATGTTCCTGCGGCAGGGCCGCTGGCAGAACGAGCAGGTCGTGCCGGCCAACTGGGTCGCGACCAGCGTGCTGCCGCTCTCCGATGCCGGGCCGCGCGGCGGCTACGGTTATATGTGGTGGACCGAGCGCTCCGGTGCGGGCTTTCCCGGCGTCGTGCTGCCGGCCGGCAGCTACAGCGCGCAGGGCGTGGGCGGGCAGTATTGCCTCGTCATCCCCTCGCTCGACCTGGTGATCGTCCACCGCGTCGACACCGACATCAAGGGCATGGAGGTGAACCGCTTCGCTTTCGGCCGCCTGCTGCGCCTCGTTCTCGAAGCGCGCAAGCCGGGCTGAGGATGCGTCAGGCGATCGCCGCCACGGGCGCGCGGGCAGCGCCTTGCGGTCTGGCCGGCAGGCCGCTCTCGCCGAGGGCCGTCCAGAACTGCTCGACGGGGAGGCGGCCCTGCTGCCGTGGCCGATAGAGCCGGATTTCGGCGGTGATGTACCACGAGGTGTCGGCCGCCGGCACGAGCTGGCCGCTGCGCAATTCCTCGACGATCAGGCTCTCCGGCACCCAGGCGACGCCGCGTCCGGCCAGAACCATGGCCTTGAGGCCGATGGACATCGGGTTCTCGTAGACGGTGACGAGCGGCGTCGGCCGCTCGGCGAAGAGCTGGGCGAGGCGCCGCGCGAAGAAGGTCGAGCTGCCATAGCTCAGCAGGCGCACCGGCGCATCGCCGCTGCGGAAGGCATGGAGCGGCTCGCCGCTGCCGTCGGGGATCGAGACCGGGATCGCCCGTTCGGCGCCGAGCCGGCGATGGGTGAAACGCTCGGGGTCGAGCTCCGGCAGCACGGCCTCATGGGCATAGGTCAGCAGGAAGTCGCATTCGCCCCGATCGAGCAGCGCGACATTGCCGTCGAAGGAGGAACGCTGTTCGCAGAACCGCGTCTTCAGCGGGCCGAGCCTCTCCTCCATACGGCGGATGAGGCCGGGAAAATAGGTCAGCGACAGGGTGTTGAGCGTCGAGAAGATCAGCGTTTCCGTGGCGATCTCGTGCATCTGGCGCAGCTCCTGCCGCGCGCCCTGCACCTGCCGCAGGATTTCCTGAGCACGCGGCAGGAAGGTCCGGCCCGCCTCGGTGAGACGGATCGGATAGCTGCTGCGGTCGAAGAGCGGCGAGCCGAGCCAATCCTCGAGCTGCTTGACCCGGCGGCTCAAGGCCGATTGCGTGATGTTGCGCTCACGAGCGGCGCGCGAGAAGCTGAGCGTGCTCGACAGGCTCAGCACGTCCTCCAGCCATTTCAGCTCCATCGCCGCATCCTCCAAGTGCCGGGAAGGATGCCATGACCGCCCCGGCCACGCCAGAAGCGGGCAGGGGCATGGCGATGGGGCGAGAGGCTAGCGCGTCGCCTCGACCTCGCGCAGGCAGATCCTGAGCCGGTCGAGGATCATCTCGACATCGTCGGTGCCGACCGTCAGCGGCGGGCGGATCTTGAGGATGTTGTCGGCCGGTCCCTCGCGTCCGACGAGGACGCGCATGTCGCGCAGGCGGTTCATCACATGGGCCGCCGCATCGGTCGCAGGCTCCAGCGTCTCGCGATCCGTGACCAGCTCCAACCCGAGGAAGAGGCCGATGCCACGCACGTCGCCGACGCTAGGATAATCCTTCGAGAGTTCGCGCATGCCGGCGAGCAGCTTGTCGCCCATCGCCTTGGCATTGGACGAAAGTCCCTCCTCCTCGACGATGTCGAGCACTTCCGAGGCGATCCGGCAGGAGAGGTTCGAGCCGCCGAAGGTCGAGAAATATTCCGGGCCTTCCGCGAAGCGCTCGGCGATGGCGCGGGTGGTGATGACGGCGCCGATGGGGTGGCCGTTGCCGAGCGGCTTGCCGAGCACGACGATATCCGGCTGCACATTCTGCTGCTCGAAGCCGAAATAATAGTCGCCGAGGCGCCCCAGCCCGGTCTGGACCTCGTCGGCGATGCAGATGCCGCCGGCGGCGCGGATGCGCTCATAGACCGCCGCGAGATAGCCGGGCGGCGGGATGATCTGGCCGCCGACGCTCGGGAAGGTCTCGGCGATGAAGCCGGCGACCTTGCCGCCGCGTTCCGCGATGGCTGCGAGCGCGCCGTCGACCTGCTGGGCGTAGTGCAGCGCCCGGTCGGCGTCGTCGCGGCGGAAGCGGCCGCGATAGTCGTCGGCGACGTCGACGAGCTGCACCCAGGGCTTGCGTCCGCCCATGTTCGGCTTGTTGAACTTATAGGCGGAGATGTCGATCGCGCCGGTGGTGTTGCCGTGATAGCCGTGATCGGGCGTGACGATGTCGTAGCCGCCGCTCGCCGCACGGGCGAGGCGCAGCGCCAGTTCGTTCGCCTCCGAGCCGGAATTGACGAAGAAGCAGACCTCCAATTCCTTGGGCAGCTTGGCGGTCAGGCGCTCGGCCAGACCCATCGGCGCCGGGTGCAGATAGCGCGTGTTGGAGTTCATCCGCGCGAGCTGGTCCATCGCCACCTTGCGGATGCGCGGATGGGCGTGGCCGACATGCGGCACGTTGTTGTAGGCGTCGAGATAGGGCCGCCCCATCGCGTCGAAGAGATGGTGGCGCCAGCCGCGCAGGAAGGTGACCGGCTTCTTGTAGCTGAGCTTGAGATTGGCGCCGAAACGGGCCTTGCGCTCGGCCAGCAGCGCGGCCTCGTCGATCGCCTGATAGGCGACGACCTCGTCGGGCAGGTTGAGGAGGGCTGCGGGGTTCGGGCAGATCGCCTGCCAGAGCGCCCAATCGTCGGGATCGGCGACGCCCGGCCAGTCATGGCCCATGCCGTCCAGCGTCAGCGCGAGCTGGAAATGCAGATGCGGCTCCCAGCCACCATTCTCCTCGGCCGGGCCGAGCTTCGCGAAAGCCTCGCCCGCCGCGATCTCCCGGCCGGGCTTGAGCTTTGTTGCGCCGTCCGCCGCGAGATGGCCGTAGAGCGTATGGAAGACGTCGCCGGCGGGCGTGCGGTGCTCGAGGATGACGACGCCGCCATAATCGAGATGGCCCTTGCGGTTCTCCGCCAGCGCGACCTTGCCGGCCAAGGGGGCGCGGACTGGCTCCCCCGCCGGCGCGAAGACATCGACGGCCATATGGATGGTGCGGCGGTTCGAGGCGAGCCAACGGCCCTTGCGAAAAGCCTTGTCGGTGTAGACCAGCCGCGGCTCGCCATATTGGCCGAGCCACCATTCCGAGGTGATGCCGAGCCCGGCGCCGAGATTGCGGGCCTCGTCGGCGCGCAGCTCGAACGGGTTCTGCGGGATCGTCGCCTCGGCGATGCCGAGCGAGCCGACAGGCAAACCGTCGAGCGCACGGCCGAGCACGGGCGCGAAGCTGCCGCGCTGCGCGGCGATCCAGCTCGCGATGCGGCCGGCAGCGTCGGTGACCGGCAGGCCGCAGGCATTGCGCAGGCGCGCGCCCATCAACTCGCCGTCGATGGCGGGGTTTTCGAGAAGGCGCCAGGCGGGGGCCTGCGAGATGGTGACATAGGGGTCGTTCGGGCGACCCTTGGCTTCGATCGTCGAGTTCACGACGCTGACGGCGAGGCGCATGCGGACGAGCGGCCAGATCAGGCCGATCTCCTCGGCGCCGAGCGGCGAGACGCCGTGATAGCCGGCGACGAAGGCGGCGAGCGCCGCTTCCGGCGCCTCGTGGTCGAGGATGGCGTAAGCCGCGGCGATGGCGATCTCGCAGACGCGCGGGCCATGGGTCATGTCGCCGAAATCGATCAGGCCGCTGATGCGGGCGGGCCCGCCGAGGCGTGGCTCGACGAGGATGTTGAAGTCGTTGAGGTCGTTATGGATGGTCTGACGCGGCAGCCTGTCGAGCGCGGGCTTGAGCGCCTCGAAGCCGGCGACAATGCCGGCCACGAGCGTGCGGCGCGCGCCTTCCAGCACGTCGAGATGCGGCTTGATCCAGCCGGCTTCGGTCAGGTCCCATTTCGCGGCGTCCGGAGCAGCGGTGACCTTGAAGTCGCGGAGCGCGAGATCGAGACGCGCGGTCAGGGCGCCGAGCTCGGTGAGGACGGCGGGCGGCTGCGGCCCGGCTTCGCCCATCGGAATGCCGGTAAACGCCCGCTGGACCCAGACCATGCGCTGCTGGCCCTGGGCGTCCGGCACGTCCTGCCAGAAGCGCCCGCCTTCGGCGGGGAGAAGACGCGGCAGCGGCAGCGTCGGATCGGTGGCGAGCGCGTGATTGATCGCGGCACATTGCTGGTCGACGAGGGCGGGTTCGCCCTGCGGGCGCATCGCCTTGACGATGACGTCGCCCTCGCTGGTCCGGCCGCGGAAGTTGAGGTCGTATTCGCCGCCGAGCTGGCGCAGCCCGCCAGCGATGCCGAACTGCTCGGCAACCCCACGCAACCAGACATGTTCCATTATCTCTCCCCCGCGACGGAGCTGCGGTGGCTCCGCGCTCGTTTGCTCAGGCCCGGTCGAATCGACCGGCGCCGTCATCCATAGCCAGAAAGGCAGCCGGTTGGACCCCGCAAAGATTGCGGGACAGCGGCTGCCGGGTTGCGTGGGGCGAGGGCGCTTGTCATTCCGGGTTCTTCGCTACGCGAAGCCCCGGAATTACAATTCAGCTTTGGATCGGTTCGTTGGACAGCCAACGCTGCTTCGCCCGCTCGATCGCCTCGCGCACCGTGTCGGGCGCGGTGCCACCATAGCTGCGGCGGCTGCGGACGGAGTGCTCCGGGGCCAGCACTTCGAAGACCGCCGCGCCGATGCGCGGATCGACCGAGCGCATGGCGTCGAGGTCGAGCGCCTGCAAGGTGCAGCCCTTCGCCTCGGCCAGCGCGACGACGCGGGCTGTGATGTGATGGGCGTCGCGGAAGGGGATGCCGGCCTCGCGCACCAGCCAGTCGGCGAGGTCGGTTGCGGTCGGAAAGCCACGTTCGAGGAAGGCGCGCATGCCCTCGGGCCGCACGGTGAGGTCGCGGACCATGCCGGTGGTGGCGGCGACGCAGAGTTCGACCGTCTCCAGCGCGTCGAACATCGGCTCCTTGTCCTCCTGCATGTCCTTCATGAAGGTCATCGGCAGGCCCTTGACCATTACCAGCATGGCGGTGAGCGAACCGACGACGCGGCCGGTCTTGCCGCGCACCAGCTCGGCCGCGTCCGGGTTGCGCTTCTGCGGCATGATCGAGGAGCCTGTGGTGAAGGCGTCCGACAGCGCAATGAAGCGGAAGCCGTCGCTGCACCAGAGCGAGATCTCCTCGTTGAGGCGCGAGAGATGCACGGCCAGCATCGAGCAGCAGAACAGCAGTTCGCAGATATGGTCGCGCGCGCCGACCGAATCCATCGAGTTCTCGGTCGGCCGGGCGAAGCCGAGTTCGGCCGCTGTGAACTGACGGTCGATCGGGAAGGCGGTGCCGGCGAGCGCGGCAGCGCCGAGGGGCGAGACATTGGTGCGCTGGCGCGCGCCGGCGAGACGCTCGCGATCACGGCCGAACATCTCGACATAGGCCATGAGATGGTGGCCGAAGGTGACGGGCTGGGCGACCTGCATATGGGTGAAGCCTGGCATGATCGTCCCGGCATGCTCGCTGGCGCGCTCGATCAGGGCCTGCTGCAAGTCGCGGATGGTGCCGTCGAGAGCGTCGATCGCGTCGCGCATCCAGAGGCGGACATCGGTGACGGCCTGATCGTTGCGGCTGCGGGCCGTGTGCAGGCGCCCGGCCGGCTCGCCGATGATCTCCTTGAGGCGCGCCTCCACGTTCATGTGGATGTCCTCGAGATCGATGCTGAACTGCAGCTCGCCGCGGTCGATCTCGCCGCGGATCTGATCGAGTCCGGCCTGGATGCGCTCGTTGTCGGCGCCGGCGATGATGCCCTGGCGGGCGAGCATGGCGGCATGGGTCTTGGACGCCGCGATGTCCTGCCGATAAAGCCGGTAGTCGAAGCCGATCGAGGGATTGATCCTGCGCATCACATCGGCCGGCGCGGTGGTGAAGCGGCCGCCCCACATCTTGTTGGCACCGGGGTTCTGGTCGGACATGATGGGCTCTCCGGGAGCGGCTGTGACGTGATCGCCAAGGGATAGCAATCGGTACTTGGACTGTAAATTCCAAAATCGACCTTGACGTCCAAATCATGCCCATCATACTCGCAGACATATGCGGCGGATCAGTCGCCGCGGGATGGGCAGCATGAAGATCGAAGAATTCACACTGGAGCGGATCCAGTCGCTCTACGAGAACACCGTCGAGTTCAATCTCTCGGATAGCGGCGTCCATCCCTATTCGCTGAACGAACTGCTCAGCGCGGATGAGCGCGCGAAGCTGATGGAGGTCGAGCTCGGCTATGGCTGGACCAATGGTGCGGTCGAATTACGTGAGGATATCGCCAAGCTCTACCGCAACCGGACCTCGGACGAGGTGATCGTCACCAACGGCTCGGCCGAAGCCAATTTCCTGATGGTGATGTCGTTGATCGAGCCGGGCGACGAGATCGTCGTGTTCGTGCCGAACTACCTGCAGATCTGGGGCTGGGCGCGGGCGATCGGCGCGACCGTCAAGGAAGTGAAGCTGCGCGAGGAGCTGGGTTGGACGCCCGATCTCGACGAGGTCCGCCGGGCGATCACGCCGCGGACCAAGCTGATGACGATCTGCAACCCGAACAATCCGACGGGCAGCCTGCTCTCGCGCGAGACGATGGACGCGCTGGTGGAGATCGCCCGGAAGCAGGGCTGCTACCTCCATGCCGACGAGGTCTACAAGGGCGCCGAGCTCGAAACCGACGAGCCGCCCAGCTTCGCAGACCTCTACGAGAAGGCGATCATCACCAGCGGCCTCTCCAAGGCGATGGCGCTGCCCGGCCTGCGCATCGGCTGGCTGGTCGGACCGGCCAAGGACATCTACACGGCCTGGCAGAACAAGGACTACACCTCGATCACCACGAGCGCGCTGAGCGAGCACATCGCCCGCATCGTCGTGCAGCCGGCCAAACGCGCCGAGATCCTGCAGCGCAGCAAGACCATCCTGCGGGAAAACCTCACGCTGCTGACGAACTGGGTGAAGGCGAACGAGGAGTTCTTCTCGTTCGTGCCGCCCAGGGCCGGGGGCATGGCCTTTATCAAATACAGCCACTCGATGAACTCGACCGAGCTGGTGCACCGTCTGCGCGAGGAGCGTGGCATCATGCTGCTGCCGGGCGATGTCTACGGGATGGACGGCTATATCCGCATCGGCATCGGCGCGCCCGGCGATCATCTCTCGGCGGGGCTGGAGCGTCTGAGCGACTATCTCAAGTCGCAGCCGCGGTGACGGAGCGGGCATGACGCCGGAACTCGCCCCCTACCTGCCGGTCTGCGATGCGGTGGCGCTGCTGTTCCGGCCGCATGCCGAGGTCGTACTGCACGACCTCGGCTCGCAGAGCGTCGTGCATATCGCCGGCAATTTCTCGCAGCGCGTGCTGGGCGAGCCGTCCCTGCTCGACGAGATCGGCTTCGACCCGAACGAGACGATCATCGGCCCTTATGAGAAGGTGAACTGGGACGGGCGGCGGCTGAAATCGATCAGCATCGTGCTCTCGACCGGGACCAAGGCGATCGGCGTGCTCTGCATCAATGTCGACGTTTCGCAGTTCCATGCGCTGATGCAGACGCTCTCGGCCTTCGCCACTGTGCCAGCCGGCGTCGAGAAGCCGCAGGCCCTGTTCAAGGAAGACTGGCACGAGCGCATCAACGAGTTCGTTCAGCAATGGACGCAGAGCCGCGGACTCGCGGTGACCAGCCTCAGCCGCGCCGAGAAGCGCGAGCTGGTGGCGGACCTCGCCGCGAACGGCGCCTTCGGCGGGCGCAATGCCGCCGCCTATATCTCGCGCATCCTCGGGCTCGCCCGCGCGACCGTCTACAACTACCTCAACCAGGCCAACGAGAACCCGGATGCTTGACCTGTCGCGTGCGGAGATCGAGGCCGCCGTCGATCTCGACCGGGCCTTCGTCGCGCTGGAGGAGGGGTTCAAGGCCGCTGCCGCCGGGCAGGCGCAGATGCCGCCGGTCGGCTATCTCGGCTTCCCCGCGCATAATGGCGATTGCCACGTCAAGTTCGGCCATATCGCCGGCGACGCCATCTTCGTCGTGAAGATTGCGACGGGCTTCTACGACAACCCGGCCAAGGGCCTGCCGACGACCAGCGGGATGATGATCGCGCTCTCGGCCGAGACCGGCGCGGTCGTCGCGATCCTGCGCGACGAGGGCTGGCTCACCGATCTCAGGACGGCGCTCGCCGGCGCCATTGCGACGCGGGCCGGGATGCGGGCCGATGCGCGCCGGATCGGGATCGTGGGCGCTGGCACGCAGGCGCGGTTCCAGATCCGCGCCGCCGCACATCTGCTGCGCGAGCGCGAGCCGCGCTTTGCGGTTTGGGCGCGTTCGCCCGAGAAGCTGGAGGCGCTAAGGCACGATATCGACGGAGAGGGGATAGTCGTCGAGCCGGTTAATGAGCTGGAGGCGCTCTGCGCGCAATCGGATGCGCTTATCACCGTGACGCCGGCCGCCGCACCGATCATCCGCGACGACTGGATCAGGCCGGGTACGCATATCACCGCGCTCGGTGCCGATGCGCCGGGCAAGCAGGAGCTGGAAACGGCGCTGGTCGCACTCGCCGATGTCAGGATCGCGGATTCGCTGGAGCAGAGCCTCGACCATGGCGAGTTCGCCGCCGCCGCCAAGGTCGGGTTGATCGACGCGGGCGATTGCGTCGAGCTGGGGGCGGTGCTGGCCGGGGATGTGCCGGCACGGCGCTCGAACGAGGACATCACCATCGCCGATCTCACGGGGATCGCGGTGCAGGATATCGCGATCGCGCGGGTGGTGCTGGACGGGGTGGGGCGCTGACCGCTTTCTTGTCCAACACGGCGTCATCCCGGCCGGAGCGAAGCGAAGACCCGGGATTCATTCCTGAGCTTGTCCGATAAAGGCTCCGGCATGGAATCCCGGGTCTCCCTGCGGTCGCCCGGGATGACATCGGAGGGGGCAGAGGGCCGTTTTCAACCCCTCTGCCGCGCTAGAAAGCGATCCATCCGAACCAGCCCATCTCTGAGCACCTCGGTCGGGACGCCGATGCCGACGCGGATATGGTTCTCGATGCCGAACCAGCTTCCGGCGACGACGAAGACGCTCTCCTCCTCGCGCAGCTTCTGCGAGAAGACCTCCGAGGGCATGGCGAGCGGATAGCGCAGGAAGGCCATGCCGCCGGCCTGAGGCCGCCGCCACGACCAGTCGTTATGTTGCGCCATCCATTGCGCGACGAGATCGGCATTGCTGCGCAGCAGATCCCGGCCACGCGCAAGCAGGCGGCCGCGCGTTTCGGGGCGCATCACCTCTTCCGCGAGGATCTGGCTGAGGATGCCGCTGCCGATCGTGGTGTAATCCTGCCGCTCGGCCGCCGACGCCACGACCTCGGCGGGAACGACGATCCAGCCGAGACGCAGGCCGGGGCAGGCGAAGGATTTCGACAGGCTGGAGGTGACGACGACCTTGGGATAGCTGCCCCAGAGCGTCTCGGTTTCGGCCCCGTCGATCTCGCCGCCGCGATAGATCTCGTCGACCATAAGCCAGGCATCGTTGCGCTTGGCTGCTTCAATGAGGGCGGCGCGGCTTGCCGCCGAGAGCACGCTGCCGGTCGGGTTGGCCGGGTTGGTCACGGCGATCGCCTTGGCGCCGGCCGCGAGCTTGGCTAGGTGGGCCGGGCCGATCTGCCAGTCGGCATCGCCGGAAAGTTCCAGCCGGCGGATGTCGAAGCCGAGCGCGCGGCCGAGCCCATCGATCTGCATGAAGTTCGGCAGGGCGAAGACCAACGCGTCGCCGGGCTCGAACAGTGCCATCAGCGCGATCATCGTCGCTTCGGAGGAGCCGTTGGTCACGAGCACGTTCGCGGCGCTGGCGCCGGGATACCAGGAGGCGATGTTGGCGCGTAAGCCCGGCCGGCCATCGGTCCAGCCATAGCCGAGCGGCTGCTTCAGCAGATCGCGCGCGGCCTGTTCGCCGAGGATGTCCTCGATCGACCAGGGATGGACGCCGCTCTCGGTCAGGTTGATCTCGACGTCGTTCTCGAAGAGCGTCTGGTTCCGCTCCATCTGGAAAATGTCGAACTTCACGCGAGCCTCCCGCCTTGCGGCCTGTCGCTCGCCGCCGGGGGCGGCAAGGCTGTGCCGGCCATCTGTGCAGGCGGGGAAGGAGTGGGTCAAGGCAAATTTGGACAATAAGTCCAATTTGGAATTCTTGTTCACTAGGCCTGTTTGCCTGGCTTCGTAGTACCCTCGTCGCACGGAATTTTGAAGGTGAGTCGGCAGCGCAGCCGGCTGCGGATTTTCTCTTCGCCTTGCCGGGAACCGAGGCCGTCCTATATCCGTTGGCCAGCCATGTTTGAATCGCCGATGCCTAGCTCGAATTTCCGCTTTCCCGGTGTCCTGAACTCCCAGGAATTGCTCGTCGCAGAAGCCGTCCAGGCCAGGGCCTGGGCTGCGATCGGGCATGACGAAAGGCTCGATACCGAGCTGGAGTCCGAGGCCCGCGACCGATTGGGACGGATCATCCTGCGCCTGATGTCGAGCGCCTCCGACTCGGTCTCGGACCTGACTTCTGCTGCCGTCGCCGAGTTCAAGGCGACCCGGCCGACGATCCGTGTCGAGCTGTCCGGGCCGCAGGGCGGCTAGGATTTTTAGTTTCCAAGCGAAACACGCGAGTCATCCCGGGCGACCGAAGGAAGACCCGGAATCCATTCCGGAACGGTTCAGGCATGGATCCCGGATCTCCGCTTCGCTTCGTCCGGGATGACGCGTGTCGTGTGACTTAGCTTAGCTCGTTCAATGCGCGGCCATGTCGAGCGGCGGCTCGACATCGTCCGTGATCGGGTTGGCGAAGGGGTTCTTCGCGCGGAAGGCCGCGAACTCGTCCTTGGCCGCCTTGAGCAGGGCAGGATCGTTCAGCACGTCCATGGCGACGCCGGCCATGGCCTTGGCCGCAAGCGCGAGGCCCTTGTGGGCGGCCGGGGCGAGGCCTTGCGCAACGAGCTGCCAGGAATGGCCGGGCGTGCCGATCGCATAGCAGGCGGTGCGGCACTGCACGGTCGGGACGACCCAGCTGACCGTGCCGACATCGGTCGAGCCGACCGAGGTGTCGTTGCCTGCGCCGAGCGGATAGATCTCGTCGCTCAGCGCCTCGCCCTCCTTCGGCTTCAGGTCGAAGCGGCCATAGGCGGCGGCGATGTCCTGCGGGCTCAGTGTCTGCTGGAACCTGGCGGCGAAGGCATGGTCGGCGGCATCGAAGCCGGGGCCGCCCAGCGCCAGTAGATTAGCCTGCATCGCCTCTTCCAGCGGGCGGTTACCGACGAGGTTCGCGTCGCCCGAGAGCTGCTTGATCGCGACGGTGGTCTCGCTCATTAGGGCAGCGCCCTCGGCGATCTTCTTCACGCGAGCGACGAGTTCCCACATCTCACCGAGTGTGGCGGCGCGGATGAGCTGGCGCGTCGTTGCCGTGGCCTGCACGACATTGGGAGCGATGCCGCCGGCATTGATGACCGCGTAATGCACGCGCGCCGTCGAAGGCATGTGCTCGCGCATGTAGTTGACGCCGATATGCATCAATTCGACCGCATCGAGCGCCGAGCGGCCGAGATGGGGTGCCGCGGCGGCATGCGAAGCACGGCCCGAGAAGGTGAACTCGATCTCGACGCAGGCGAGCGAGAAGGCGCGGTTGACGCCGTTGAACGAGGCCGGATGCCAGCACAAAGCGATATCGACATCGTCGAAGGCGCCGGCGCGGACCATGAAGCCCTTGGCCGAGCCGCCTTCTTCCGCCGGGCAGCCATAGTAGCGCACGCGGCCCTTCAATCCGTTGGCTGCGAGATAGTCCTTCACCGCAGCAGCGGCGAGCAGTGAGGCGGAGCCCAGCATGTTATGGCCGCAACCATGGCCGTTGCCGCCCTTCTCGACTGGGGTCTCGGTAGAGACGCCGGCCTCCTGGCTCAGGCCGGGCAGGGCGTCGAACTCGCCCATGATCGCGATGACCGGGCCGCCTTCGCCGGCTTCACCGATCACCGTGGTCGGAATGCCCGCGACGCCCGTGGTGACGCGGAAGCCCTCGCTCTCCAGCATGGCGCCGTGCTCGGCGGCCGAGCGGACCTCCTGATAGTTCAGCTCGGGCATGTGCCAGATGCGGTCGGAGAGCCCGAAATAGGCCTGGGCCTTGTCGTCGATCCGACGCCAGACATCCTTGCTGTTGCTCATCGGAAAAGCTCCTCCTGCGCGGGCTTTAGGCCCGTTTCCGTGCCGGTTTCTGGCATGGGGCGATGGTGGCTCACAAGCGGGGGGCCCTCGGAGCCGCCTGTCATCCCGTGCGCACTGCAGCGTGAAACGCTGCGGCGCAGACACGGGACCGCTTTCAGAAGGGGCACCCTCTTGTCGCGCAGTTCCGTGTCTGCGCAGCGGCATTGCATGCCGCAGCGCGCACGGGATGACGCCCATCACGCGCGCTTCCAACGATGATTGGTGGATTTCGTCGCCTGGCAGCGGCGCCATGGCGGAAACCGCCAAAACGGCGCGCGTCGACACAGAAATTTGGCTCGTTCTGCCGGTACTTCCGTGCATGATCGGCGGCACTGGGAGTTCGGGCCAAATTCATGACAACAGATCCGCGCCTGCCGTTTCTCGCCGAGCTGGAGAAGAAGATCCTCTGGCTGGCTTCGTGGACGATCCACAACGCCAACCACATCCGCCAGAACGACGACGGCATGAAGGTGGGCGGGCACCAGGCCTCCTCGGCCTCGCTCGCCACGATCATGACCGCGCTCTACATGGCCGCCCTGAAGCCGCAGGACCGGGTGGCGGTGAAGCCGCATGCCTCGCCGATCTTTCATGCCATCAACTATCTGATGGGCCTGCAGACGCGCGAGAAGCTCGAAAACTTCCGCGGCTACAAGGGCGCGCAGAGCTATCCTTCGCGGACCAAGGATATCGACGATGTCGATTTCTCGACCGGCTCGGTCGGCCTCGGTGTTGCGCAGACCCTGTTCTCCTCGCTGACGCAGGACTATGTGAAGGCGCATGGCTGGGCGAAGGATCGGCCGGAAGGCCGCATGGTCTCGCTGATCGGTGATGCCGAACTCGACGAGGGCAATATCTTCGAAGCCCTGATGGAGGGCTGGAAGCACGGCCTGCGCAATACCTGGTGGATCATCGACTATAACCGCCAGTCGCTCGATGCGGTGATCCGCGAGGGGCTCTACGACCGGTTCGAGACGATGTTCCGCAATTTCGGCTGGGACGTGGTCACGCTGAAATACGGCTCGCTGCAGCAGGCGGCCTTCAAGGAGAAGGGCGGCGAGCGGCTGAAGGCCTGGATCGATTCCTGCCCGAACCAGCTCTATTCGGCCCTGACCTTCCAGGGCGGCGCGGCCTGGCGCAAGCGCCTGATGGACGATCTCGGCGACCAGGGGCCGGTGACCACGCTGATCGAGAAGCGCTCCGACGCCGAGCTTTCCAAGCTGATGTGCAACCTCGGCGGCCACGACCTGCCGTCCATCCTCGAAGCCTTCGAGGCGATCGATCATGACCGGCCGGTCTGCTTCCTAGCCTATACGGTGAAGGGCTTCGGGCTGCCGATCGCCGGGCACAAGGACAACCATGCCGGGCTGATGACCAAGGAGCAGCTCGACAGCTTCCGCAAGGCGAATGGCGTCCGTCCCGGCCATGAATGGGATCTGTTCGAGGGTATCGGTCTGCCGGAGAGCGAGATGCGGGCCTTCCTCGACAAGGTTCCGTTCTTCTCGGAAGGGCGCCGGCGCTTCTCGGCGGCCAAGCTGCCGGTGCCGGCGAAGCTGGAGGCCGGCATCCAGCCCTCGATGTCGACGCAGATGGGCTTCGGCAAGGTGCTCGACGATCTCGCCAAGACGGGCGGGCCGCTGGCCGATCGCATCGTCACGACGGCGCCGGATGTCACCGTCTCGACCAATCTCGGGCCGTGGGTGAACCGGCGCGGGCTCTTCGCCAAGGCGTCGATGGCCGACACCTTCAAGGACGAGCGCATTCCCTCGATGCAGAAATGGGAGTTCTCGCCGAAGGGCCAGCATGTCGAGCTCGGCATCGCCGAGATGAACCTGTTCATCAACCTCTCGGCGCTCGGCCTGTCGCATTCGATCTTCGGCGAGCGGCTGATCCCGATCGGGACGCTCTACGATCCCTTCATCTCGCGCGGGCTCGATGCGCTGAACTATGCCTGCTACCAGGATGCGCGCTTCATGGTGGTGGCGACGCCGTCGGGCGTGACATTGGCGCCGGAGGGTGGCGCGCATCAGTCGATCGCGACGCCCTTGATCGGCATGAGCCAGGACGGGCTCTGCTCCTTCGAGCCGGGCTTCGTCGACGAACTCGCGGTGATGATGCGCTGGTCCTTCGACTACATGCAGCGCGACGGCGAGGGTGATCCCGACGAGCGCACCTGGTTGCGCGACGAGACCGGCGGCTCGGTTTACTTGCGCCTCTCCACCCGGCAGGTCGAGCAGCCGAGCCGGACGATGACGCCCGAGCTGGAGCGCGCCATCATCGACGGTGCCTATTGGCTCAGGAAGCCCGGCCCGAACGCCTCGGTCGTGATCGCCTATACCGGTGCGGTGGCGCCGGAGGCGATCGAGGCGGTCGGGTTGCTCTCGGAGGACCGGCGCGATGTCGGCCTGCTCGCGATCACCTCGGCGGACCGGCTCAATGCCGGCTGGCAGGCGGCTGAGCGGGCGCGCCAACGCGGCAACCATGCCGCGACGAGCCATGTCGAGCGGCTGCTCGGCGAGCTCTCGCGCGATTGCGGCATCGTCTCGGTGCTGGACGGGCATCCGGCAACACTCGCCTGGCTCGGCAGCGTCCATGGCCATCGGCAGAAGGCGCTCGGCGTCGAGCATTTCGGCCAGACCGGCACGGTGGCGGATCTCTACCGTCATTTCGGCATCGACGCGAATGCGATTGTGCATGCGGCGAACGCGGCGGCGCCGGGGCGGCCGGTGCGCTATCTCAGGGCGCTGCCGGAATAAGCAGGGCGCAGGAGGGTAGCGCGCGCTTTGTGAAGAGTGTCATCCCGCACGCGCTGCGGCATGTAGTGCTGCTGCGCAGATGCGGGACCGCGCGACGAGAAGGCGCCTTTTCCGGGAGACGGTCCCGTGTCTGCGCAGCAGCGTTTCAGGCTGCAGCGCGCACGGGATGACAGGAGCGCTTCAGAAAAGCGCCGCTCAGAAGCGCGGCGTCGCGAAGGTGTTCGCGAACGGGTTCGCGCCCGCGCCGATACGGCCGGGCAGGGTGCCTTCGCCGTAGAGATCGCCGGTGTTCACATAGACCGGCGAGGCCGACATGTGCTGGCTGGCATAGCGGTTCATCGAGCCGACAGGCACGACGTTGCCGGCGTCGAGGTAGCTGCGTTTCTGGACGGTGACGCGCAGGGGACCGCGGCGATTCTGCGCCTCGGCGATGCTCGCCATGACGGTCGAGGCCGTCGCAGCGACGGCGAGGATGGCGGCAATGCGCTTGAACGACATCATGACGGCAATCTCCGGGAGTGGACCGATCCACTCGATGTAAGCATCCCAAAACCGGCGCAAAGACTAGCACCGCGTCGTTAACAACTTTGTTAGCGCTCGCGACGCGGCTTTCTCATGCGGCGCGGTCGCGGCTCGGGCATCGGCTCACCGGTCGCGGTTTTCATGCGCAGGGCCGGCACGGTGCCGTCCGCGTCGAGCCAGGAGACCTTGCGGCCGGTTGCCGCGAGGCGCGGCGTGGCGCAGCCCGGCTGGCGCCGCAGCTCGCTGCGGGCGAAGGCGGCGCGCAACGCGGGTTCGGCCCCGGCATTGGCGAGGTCGAGCCGGTCGATCAGGCAGGTCAGTTGCCTGCGGTCGCTGGGTCTGGCGCCGGCGCACCACCAGCCGCTCATCGCGAAGGGCGCGTCGGCGCCGACCGTGCGGAAGGCGAGGCAGGCGCGGCTTTCGCTGCCGTCGCCGAGGACAATGTCGGCGGTCTCGAGCGGGCCGAAACGGGTTTCGATCATGGCCGGCATGCTGCCGCGCTCGACGGCGAGGCTGCGAAGCGCCGCCACATGGACCAGCGCGACGGTGAAGGAGCTGGAGCCGGCGGCGAGGCCGTCGCCCGTCCGCAGGCGCAGGGAGAGATGGGGGGCGGAGCCGGCGAAGGCGCCGAAGCTCAACAGGTCCTCGCGCTGGCTGCCGTCCCGGCTGCGGCGGGCTTCGATCGCGGGAGCGTCGCGGCCGAGTTCTGGAGCCTCCAGATTGAAGATCGCGATCGGGCGGGTGATCGCGACCCAGTCCGCTTCGGTTGCCGCGAGAAGCGGTTTGCGGCCGGGGGCGTCGGTCCGGGTCGTGGCTGCCGCTACGGGGGACGCGATACTGGCGAGCCGGGGCCTGCCTTCGCCGTTTCCGGACAGTGCCGTGACGAGCGCGGCCGTCAGGCTGATGCCGCCGAGCGCGGCCGCGATGCGCCAGGCCAAGGCACCGGGCAGACCCAGATTGCCGCGCGGCATGAGGCGACGACCCAGACGGCAGGCAGATCGGAAAGCGCCTTCGATGCGGTCGGCGCCTGTGATGAGGAGAGGGACGAGATCGATGGTGGCCAGTCGTGACCATGCGCTGCGGCACAGCGCGCCGGCGCGGGCCAGCCAAGGCCGCAACTGTAACAGCAGCGGCCGCAACCGCTCGATCATTTCATCGGAACGCACACGCAACCCGTCACTCCCGCGCGGCGCAAGGCCTGCCGCGCCACCCATCGTCAGGCGGGCAGGCTGGACGCGGAGAGTCGCCGCCGGGTTACCGGCGCCGGCCGATCGACCGGAAGCGTGAACAGGAGGTCAACGATCACGGTTAATGGGTGGCCGAGGCCGTGGCTATGAGGAGGAGATTGACTTTTCGTCGTTCCCGGTGTTCTGACAGGGCGTGGTGCAAGGTTGCGCCGCCTTGCGAAGTTTTCAGCCCTTCGGGATTGGCTCTGTGACTGTCCGTCCGACGACGACGAAACTCACGACCAAAACGACGACCGGGAAAACCGGCCTGTCGCGCTGACGCTTCGCCTCGGTTCCGGGTCCATCTCCCCCCGGCGGGGAGAGATCGCCGAACCCGCCCGAAACCGGTGCGGGGCGGCCCCAAAGGGAGACCCGAACCGCCTTATCCGCAAAGGATCACATCATGAGCTTCAAGGTCGCAGTCGTCGGAGCAACCGGCAATGTAGGCCGCGAGATGCTGGACATTCTCGCCGAGCGTGCCTTCCCCGTCGGCGAGGTCGTGGCGCTTGCCTCTTCCCGTTCTGTCGGCACCGAGGTCTCCTTCGGCGACAAGACGCTGAAGTGCAAGGCTCTGGAGCATTACGATTTCTCCGATACCGATATCTGCCTGATGTCGGCGGGCGGCGATGTCTCGAAGGCCTGGTCGCCGAAGATCGGCGCGCAGGGCTGCGTCGTCATCGACAATTCCTCGGCCTTCCGCATGCATCCCGACGTGCCGCTGATCGTGCCCGAGGTGAACGCCGCCGCCGCTGCCGGCTTCACCAAGATGAACATCATCGCCAACCCGAACTGCTCGACCGCGCAGCTCGTCGTGGCGCTGAAGCCACTGCACGACAAGTTCGGCATCAAGCGCGTCGTCGTCTCGACCTATCAGTCGGTTTCCGGCGCCGGCAAGGAAGGGATGGACGAATTGTTCAACCAGACCCGCGCCGTGTTCTCGGCCGGCGAGGTCACCACCAAGAAGTTCCCGAAGCGCATTTCCTTCAACCTCATCCCGCATATCGACGTCTTCATGGAGGACGGCTTTACCAAGGAAGAGTGGAAGATGGTGGTCGAGACCAAGAAGATCCTCGACAAGAAGATCAAGCTGACCGCGACCTGCGTGCGCGTGCCGGTCTTCATCGGCCATTCCGAGAGCGTGAACATCGAGTGCGAGAAGCCGATCACCGCCGACGAGGCGCGCGAGGTGCTGCGCACCGCTCCGGGCATCCTCGTGATCGACAAGCACGAGCCCGGCGGCTACATCACCCCGCACGAGGCGGCCGGCGAGGACGCGACCTATATCTCGCGCATCCGCGAGGATGCGACCGTCGAGAACGGCCTCGCCTTCTGGTGCGTCTCGGACAACCTGCGCAAGGGCGCGGCGCTGAACGCGGTGCAGATCGCCGAGGTCCTGGTCAACCGCAAGCTGATCCAGCCGCGCAAGCAGGCCGCCTGAAGCAGACTGCGCTCCCAGCCCTGTCCGAAAGCCGGGCAGGGCCGCCGGCAACGCCCACGCGCATGGGCGGGCGACCGTCTTTGCGTGTGGCTATGCCGGGCAAACAGGCTAAGGCTTGAGCAGTCCCCGCGCGCGAACCAAGTCCTTGCCCCACGCCCCCCTTCCCGAACCACCGGTCGTTCCTCCGCAGGACGGCAGGACGCTGCGCATCGACAATTCCGCGCGCGGCATCGCGCTGCTGCTGCTCTCGTCGATCTTCATGTGCAGCGGCGACATCGCCTCCAAATATCTCGCGACGACCTTGCCGGCGCTCCAGATCACCTGGATGCGCTACGGCACTTTCGCCGCGATCATGCTCGTCACCATCAGCTTGACCGGCGGTTTCCGCAGGATGAGCACGCGCCGGCCCGGCCTGCAGGTGCTGCGGGCCCTGGGCGTGACCGTCTCCTCGATCCTGTTCGTGGCCGGGCTGCACGACCTGCCGATGGCGGATGCGACCGCGACCTCCTTCGTCTCGCCGCTCTTCGTGACGGCGCTTTCGATTCCCATCCTCGGCGAGATCGTCGGCTGGCGGCGCTGGCTCGCCACCACCGTCGGGCTGATCGGCGTGCTGGTCGTGGTGCGCCCGGGCGGCGAGGGCTTTCACGGCGCGTCGTTCTTCGTTCTCGGCTCGTCGTTCTTCTGGGCGTTCTCGCTGATCGTCACCCGGATGATGAGCCGCACCGAGATTCCGGTGGTGACGCTGGCCTATTCCGCCACGATCGGCTTCATCCTGCTGTCGCTGGCCGTGCCGTTCAGTTGGCAGGCGCTCGATCTCAAGGCGATCCTGATCGGCCTCTTCATCGGCGGCATCTCGACGATCGGGCATATCTTCCTGATCCAGGCGTTCCGCTATGCGGATGCCTCGCTGCTGGCGCCCTTCGCCTATTCGCAACTCCTCTGGTCCTCGATCTTCGGCTATCTTGTCTTCGCGGCGATCCCGGATGTCTGGACCTATGTCGGCGCGGCGATCATCGCGGCCTCTGGCCTCTATACCGCCCATCGCGAGCGCATCCGCGCCAGGCAGGTCGCTGGCTGACGGGAGCCCGCGTCAGGCGGTTGACTTCACGCCGTAGCGCGCCATGAACATCGCAATGGCCTCGCTGACGACGCGGCGGATCTCGTCCTCGCTCGGGGGTGTGCGGACGGCGTTGAACAGGCGCGGTCGCGTCAGCGTCGACTGGCAGAGATCGATGAACTGGACGGCGGCCAGTTCGGTGTCCCCGATCGCGAGCTTGCCTTCGGCCACCATGCGGTCGAGATAGGCCGCGATCAGCCGGGAGCCCTGCATCGGCCCGTTCTCGTAGAAGCCGCGGCCGAGATCCGGCATCCGCTCGGCGACGCCGATGACGATGCGATGGGCGCTGACGGCGAACTCGGCATTGATCATGCGCGCTAGGCATTGGCCGAAATTGCCGAGCGCGCGGACCGGGTCGGAATCCTCGTTGAGCGCCTCGAAGGCGCCCCGCTTCTGCGCCTCGCGCTCGCGCTCGATCAGGGCGACGAAGAGATGTTCCTTGTCCTCGAAATAGACATAGAGCGTGCTCTTCGAGACATTCGCGGCGGCGGCGATGTCGCTCATGCTGGCGGCATCGAAGCCGCGCGCGGTGAAGACCTGATGCGCCCCGTCGAGAATCTGCCGCCGCTTGTCGGGATCGGTTCCGGCAATACGGTGATTGCGCGCGCCGCTCTTGACGATGGCTTCAGTGGCTTTGGTCATCATTCCCTGGCGGAGGCCTGCTCCGCGCATGCTGCAAAAAGAATCGAACCAATCGGTTCGATTTGACTTGATATGCATCAAGCCTCGCGCTATTTCAAGCGCAATCGAACCGGTTGGTTCGAATTGATATGCAGGACGCTCAAATGTCTGCTGACACCGCCATCGAACATCGTCGCGACCGGCTGAAGCTGGTCGATGCCAGGGCCGAAACCGCCCAACCCGCGGCCGAGCCCGCCACCGCCCGCGATGCGCAGGCGAAGAATGCACCGCCCGAAGCCGCCGAGGCCAAGGCCAGATCCGGAAAGAGCCCGCTGAAGCGCGGTGCGCTGCTCGTCGTGGGCGCGGCCGTCGTCGGCGCCGGGCTCTGGTACGGCGTCGACTGGTGGCGCAATGGCCGCTTCATCGTCTCGACCGACGATGCCTATGTCGGCGCCGAGATGGCGACCGTTTCGGCCAAGCTCTCCGCCAATGTCGCCTCCGTCTCGGTGCGCCAGAACCACGAGGTCAAGGCCGGGCAGCCGCTCGTCACGCTCGACGACGGCGACTGGCGGATCGCGCTCGACAGCGCCCGCGCCAAGACCGCGACGGCGCAGGCGACGCTGGCGCGCATCGACAGCCAGGTCGAGGCGGCGCGTGCCGCGCAAGCCCAGGCCCAGGCGCAGCAGAATTCGGCGGAAGCCGCGGTGACGCGCACGGCCGCCGATTTCGACCGCGCCAGCAGTCTCGCCGCCAAATCCTATGGCTCGCAGGCGACGCTCGATGCCGCGACCGCGGCGCGCGACCAGGCGATCGCGTCGCTTGCGAGCGCCAAGGCGGGCGTCGTGCAGGCGCAGGCCAATATCAAGGTGCTGGAGGCCCAGCGCATCGAGGCCGCCCGCCAGATCGACGAGCTCAAGGTCGCCGAGAAAAAAGCCGAGCGCGATCTCTCCTTCATGAAGATCGCGGCGCCGATCGACGGCGTCGTCGCCAATACCAATGTCCAGATCGGCGATCTCGTCGGTGCGGGCAAGCGCCTGATGTCGATCGTTCCGCTCGACCAGGTCTATGTCGACGCCAATTTCAAGGAGACGCAGGTCGGGCCGCTGAAGACCGGCGACAAGGCGAGCATCACCGTCGATGCGCTGCCGGGGCAGGTCTTCCACGGCACGGTCAGCGGCATTGCCGGCGGCACGGGTTCGGTCTTCACGCTGCTGCCGCCCGACAACGCGACCGGCAACTTCACCAAGATCGTGCAGCGCGTGCCTGTGCGGATCATGCTCGACAAGGATGCGACGGCGAAGCATGTGCTGCGGCCGGGCATGTCGGTCGTGGTCTCGATCGACCCGCGGCCGGCCGGCGAGCGCTGATGAAGCGGAATTAGTGAAGTGCCATCGATGAAGCGGGTCATCCCGCACGCGCTGCGGCACGAAGTGCTGCTGCGCAAATGCGGGACCGCAGGACGCGTTATTGCCGGCTCCCGCCGTTGTGAGGGCGCCTTTTTCTGATGACGGTCCCGTGTCTGCGCAGCAGCACTTCGTGCCGCAGCGCGCACGGGAAGACAGCCCCGAGGAAAGGTAGGCCGCCATGGCCACCGCGACCCTGAATGCGCCGGCGGGAGCGCCGCTGGCATCGGACGCCATCCCGCTTCGCCGCATCCTCGCCTTCATGGCGATGGTCTTCGGCATGTTCATGGCGATCCTCGACATCCAGATCGTCTCGGCCTCGCTGGCGGAGATCCAGGCCGGCCTGTCGGCCTCGTCCGACGAGGTGGCCTGGGTTCAGACCGCCTATCTGATCGCCGAAGTCATCATGATCCCGCTCTCCGGCTATCTCAGCCGGGCGTTGTCGACGCGCGTGTTCTTCTCGATCGCAGCGGCGGGCTTCACCGTCTCGAGCGTGCTCTGCGCCCAGGCGACCTCGATCAACGAGATGATCCTGTGGCGGGCGGTGCAGGGCTTCATCGGCGGCGGCATGATTCCCGGCGTCTTCGCGGCCGCCTTCACCATCTTCCCGCCCTCGAAGCGGCCGGTGATCTCGCCGCTGATCGGGCTCGTCGCGACGCTGGCGCCGACCATCGGCCCGACCGTCGGCGGCTATCTCAGCCATGCCTTCTCCTGGCACTGGCTTTTCCTCGTCAATGTCGTGCCCGGCATCGGGGTCACCATCGCGGCCTGGACGCTGATCGATTTCGACAAGCCCGATCACAGCCTGATCAAGCGCTTCGACTGGCTGGGGCTCGGCGCCATGGCGGCCTTCCTCGGCAGCCTCGAATACGTGCTGGAGGAGGGGACGCGGCTCGACTGGTTCCAGAGCCACGAGATCGTGTTCTTCTCGGTCGTGATGATCGTCGGCGCGGTGCTGTTCTTCTGGCGGGCGCTGACGCGGGACGATCCGCTGGTCGATCTCTATGCCTTCAGGAACCGCAACTTCGCCTTCGGCTCGCTGTTCTCCTTCACCATGGGCATAGGCCTCTACGGGCTGACCTATCTCTATCCGGTCTATCTCGGGCGCATCCGCGGCTATGACGCGCTGATGATCGGCGAGACGATGTTCGTGACCGGCCTGTGCATGTTCTTCACAGCGCCGATTGCGGGGCGGCTCTCGGCCAAGCTCGATCCGCGCGTGATGATGATGATCGGCTTCGGCGGCTTCGCGGTTGGCACCTGGTGGGCCTCCTTCATCACGTCGGACTGGGATTTCTACGAGCTGATGGTTCCGCAGATCCTGCGCGGCTGCTCGCTGATGCTGTGCATGGTGCCGATCAACAATGTCGCGCTGGGCTCGCTGCCGCCGCAGCAGCTCAAGAATGCGTCGGGCCTTTATAATCTCACGCGCAATCTCGGCGGCGCGGTCGGGCTCGCGATCATCAACACGCTGCTGAACACCCGCACCGACCTGCACATCACCCGGTTGCACGAAATGGTCGTCGCCGGGCGGCAAGTGGCGGAAGAGGCGCTCGCCAACACGGCACAACGCTTCATCGACCATGGCGATGCGGCGCAGACGATGGCGCTCGCCCTCATCAACCAGCGCGTCCACAAGCAGGCGCTGGTGATGGCCTTCGGCGATGTCTTCCTCGGCCTGACCGTGATCTTCGGAAGCCTGGTCGTGCTGTCTCTGTTCCTGCGCAAGCCGCCGAAACCGGTCGCAGGCGCGGGCGGTGGTGGTCACTAGGGCGCCTCCACCCTCGGCATCCGGTGGAGCCGGTGCCATGCGACTGGAGCGCAATACCGGCGCCATGCTCACGCGGTCGTGCTGTGGACGCTACCCGATGCCGCAGCCGCGAAGATTGACATCTGCGTGGGGGTTTGCCAAAAATGGCAATAATATCAGTAGTTTAGAGGATTTCTAAACTACGCTGCCGAGGTTCGGCGTGTGGAAGGCGTTACAATGAGCGTTCTGGCGAGCAAGGATCACGATCACAAGCCCGTGGCGGGCGATCATATCCCGTGGCCGCAGAAAAACCCGACGAGCTGCCCGATCAATGCCGTGAAGGCGCGATTGCGGACGGCGGGCCTCAGGCCCACGCGTCAACGCATGGCTCTGGGCTGGCTGCTCTTCGCCAAGGGCGACCGGCATGTCAGCGCCGAGATGCTCTATGAGGAAGCGCTGCGGGCGCGCGAGCCGCTCTCGCTGGCGACCGTCTACAACACCCTGCGTCAGTTCTCGGAAGCCGGCCTGCTGCGCCAGGTCTCGGTCTCTGGTCCGAAGACTTTCTTCGACACCAACGTCTCGGAGCACCATCATTTCTATAATGAGGACGACGAGA
The DNA here is from genome assembly GCF_011764485.1 of Bosea sp. ANAM02. Taxonomy (NCBI): domain Bacteria; kingdom Pseudomonadati; phylum Pseudomonadota; class Alphaproteobacteria; order Hyphomicrobiales; family Alloboseaceae; genus Allobosea; species Allobosea sp. ANAM02. The sequence goes on from NZ_AP022848.1 coordinate 1,097,673, forward strand.
CCGTCACCGACATTCCGGGCTCGATGATCCAGGTCGCCGGTCTGCCGGATGCGCCGGAAGGCATGGTGATCTCGTCGGTCGAGGTCATCGTCCGCCTGCGCAGCGCCGATGGCGAGGAGATCGAGACCACGCGGGTGGTGGGCCACCACGCGTGATCGTCTGCTCCTGCAACGTTCTGTCCTGCGGCCAGATCAAGGGCACCATCGCTGCCGATGGCAGCGGCCCCCGGACGGCCGGTGAGGTTTATGACTGCCTGGGCTGCAGCCCGGATTGTGGACGTTGTGCGCGTGAGGTCAGGGCGCTTCTGGCGGAGGCCCGCGCGGTCTGCGCGACGCAATGCGGTAGCTGCGCCAGCCGCGAGGTCGAGTGCGCGGTGCATGTTTCGGTCAGCATCATGCTCGACGGGATCGCGCTGAACGACGAGAGCGTCGCGGCCTGAAGCCGATGCTTCGTTTGCGCTTCGATCAAAAGTGCCAGGGCCGCTTTTTTACCTCTTCACTTCAGAAAGGTGCGTGTCTACATTAGGATCATTCTAATGTGGATTGCGGAGGGCACGCCATGAAGGGCGACAAGAAGGTCATCGAATATCTCAACAAGGGGCTGCGCTCCGAGCTCACCGCCATCAACCAGTACTGGCTGCATTACCGCATGCTGGACAACTGGGGCCTGAAGGAGATGGCCAAGACCTGGAAAAAGGAATCGATCGAGGAGATGGTCCATGCCGACCGTTTCGTCGACCGCATCCTTTTCCTCGAAGGCTTCCCGAATCTGCAGACGCTCGACCAACTCCGCATCGGCGAGACGGTTAAGGAAGTGATCGAGTGCGATCTCAAGGCCGAGATCGAGGCCCGTTCGCTCTATCAGGAGGCGGCGAAGTATTGCCGCGAGGTCGGCGACTACCCGTCCGAAGACCTGTTCAAGGCCCTGATGAAGGACGAGGAAGGTCATATCGACTTCCTCGAAACGCAGCTCGATCTGATCGGGCGCGTCGGCATCGAGCTCTACACTCAGAAGCATATCGGCGGCCTTGAAGGCGACGATCACGACCATTGACTAGGGTTGGACGTGCTCTGACTTGGCGGGCACTTCCCCAAGGAGCTGCCAAGTCGGGTTGTCTCTGCGACGACGCCTCAGCGTCATCCCGGGCCTGCCCCGGGATCCATCGAAGGGCTCCCGAACTCTACGATGGATCCCGGATCGGCGCTGCTGCGCAGCTTGTCCGGGATGACGCCGTGGTTCCGAGAAAACTCAGTGCGTTCCGAAAAAGAAAAGGCCCGCCATCTGGCGGGCCTTTGTTGTTTCCAGCGAAGCTGTTCGCTTCAGATGAAGCTGACGTCCGCGGCTTCCGGGCCCTTGCGGCCGGTGCGGATCGAGAAGCGCACGCGCTGCCCGTCCATCGGCGGCTGCAGGCCGCTGCGGCCGAGCGACGAGACGTGCAGGAACACGTCCGGGCCGCCCTTGTCGGGGGCGATGAAGCCGAAGCCGCGATCCGAGTTGAAGAACTTCACGGCGCCATCATAGGGGCCTTCGACCGGGCCGCTGTTGCGGTCCTGGAAGCCACCGCCGCCGCGCGGGCCGCGATCGCCGCCGCCGAAGCCGCCGCGATCACGATCGCCGTAGCCGCCGCCGAAGCCGCCACGATCCCGATCGCCATAGCCGCCGCCGAAATCATCGCGCGGAGGACGTGGCGAGAAGGCGCGGGGAGCCGGCGCGGTCTGCGTCGCCGTCGAGGCGTCGATCTCATGAACCGCGACGACCTGAAGGCCGCGGCGACCTTCGCCGAGATCGGCGACGATCGTGGCGCCGGGCAGCAGGTCCTGCTGGTCCAGCGGGCCGATGGCCGAGACATGCAGGAAGACATCGCCCGAACCATCGGAGGGCGATGCGAAACCGAACCCCTTCTCGGGGTCGAACCACTTGACCTTGGCTTCGATGTTTTCGTGGGTGACGAAAGGCTGGGCAGCCGGAGGCTTGCGACGATCGAACATGGAGCTTCAAATATGAGTGACCGGGAGCACGCAACTTAGCTCATGCCGGGCGCGCCGTCATCGGGGTCAGTGCGAAATTATTGCACGTCATTTTACGGCGCAATAGTGGTTTTTTCGCCCTGCCGTTCCCAACGTCATCCGATGCTTCTGTCATGCGCACTGCGCATGTTGTCCCCGGTTTTGCTGGCTGTTTCATCGCTGGTCCGGCGAAAATGCCGCAGGTCGTGCCCTTGCAATCGTGCGGGCGTCATACGATGTGATGAGCGAGTTAGGGAAGACAACGCCTCCTGGTCGGTTTCGCGCGACATGTCGCGCTGTTCAGGAGATGACAATTTGGTCCGTTCGCGACAATCCGGCAGGAAGGCCGGCGATGGCGTGATCCGGCGGCTGTGGCCGACGGAGCGCGATCTTTTCACAGAGCATCTGCTCAGGCTCGATCCCGTCACGCGCCACCAGCGCTTCGGCGCGGCGGTGAACGACGCGTTCCTGGAGAACTATGCCAGGACGACCTTCGGCGTCGGCGGGCTGGTCTATGCCTATGTCGTGGACGGCGTAGTGCGCGGCGCAGCCGAATTGCGCGGCCTGGACGAGATCGTCGCGCTGACCGGCGAGGCGGCCTTCAGCGTCGAGACGCCCTGGCGGCGCCGCGGCGTCGGCGCGCAGTTGTTCGGCCGCCTGATCACGGCGGCGCGCAATCGCGGTATCCGCACGCTCTATCTGACCTGCCTGCCGGAAAACGCGGCGATGCGCCGGCTCGCGGCGAAGTTCGAGGCCGATCTCGTCGGCGGCTATGCCGATATCGAGGGCGTGATCGCGACCGGCGGGCCGACGCCCTTCACGATCCTCGACGAGGCGCTCGACAATGCGAGGGGCTTCGCGACGATGGCGCTGTCGATCCAGAGGAGCTTCTGGCCGGGCTCATTGCTGGCCCGGACCTTCGGGGCCTGAGCACCTTTCGCGGACGACGGAGATCGCATCTCCCACTCCCCCTTTCCGGGGCAGGCCGAAGGCCTGAGCCCGGAACCCGCGACCGTGACAAAGCGTCATTCTCGGGCTTGACCCGAGAATCTCTGGACAGTGAGGTGCGGGAGCCCCCTTCAACGGCAAGAGATGCTCGGGTCAAGCTCGAGCATGACGGCGGGAGGCTTATCGACCCGCTGGCGTTCGCCCCCGAAGCGACGCCGCGGTCCTGGCGGAACCGAACTTCGCGGTCTACCGGCTCATCGACAGAGAGGCGCCGGACTTGGTCACCGCGCCGTCGAGCGCGCCCGCGCCGGAACTGCGCAGCCGGGCGGCCACCGTGCCGCCCTGCTGGTAGAGATAGACCTCGCCGTCGCGGAAATCCCAGGCCGAAATCTTCTGCAGGTCCTTGTTGGCGCAGCCGGACGAGGAGGCGCGGTAGAGATCGAGCGTCGGCGTGCTCGACAATTGCACCCGGCAGGTGCCGCCGGTCGCCTCGCGAGCCGTCCAGCCGCCGACGACGCTGTTGCGGCTGGCCGTGGGACGCGGCGTCGCCGCCGGGGCCGAGCCGAGGCCCGCGACCTGGTTACCGCTGCCGCGTAGCCCCGGGTCCTGAGTCGGCTGGCCGGTCGGGGGCAGGCCCTGGCCTTGCGGCGCGGCGCCGGCATTGGGATCGAAGAACGGGTCCTGCGGCGGGGGCAGGGCGCCGCTGCCCTGCGGACCACTGGCGGCGGGATAGCCGCCGGCTTGCGGGGGGGCAGCCGGATATCCACCAGGCGGGGGCAAAGGCTCCGAGGTGATCGGCGACGAGCTCACCGGCGGCGCGGAGGGCAGCGGCTGGCTGTAGGAGGGCTGGTTCATCACCGGCCCGCTGAAGCGCTGCGAACCGGCGCAAGCGGTCAGGGCCAGCAGCGGCAGGACGGCGGCCGCGCGGACGAGGGCGGCAGTCGATGCGGTCTTGATCGTCGTCGTCATCAGGCGCGGGTTCCGATCTCGGTCAGCCGAACTTTGCGTCATTTTCAGGAAACGCGATGAACGCGGCATGAGCATGGTCTAGCGCAGGCCGGCGGCGTTGCGAACCCTCGATATCGGCTCCGGTTCCCGACGGCAGGCTCTATTGCATGAAAATGGCCTGCGCGCGAATGCGGGCAGGCCATGTTCGGCGCCATTGCGGAGATGGGCCTGTCAGCCCGTCTTGCGCTTGTTCTGGCGGTTGGCGACGAGGTCGTCGACCACCGCGGGATCGGCCAGCGTCGAGGTGTCGCCGAGCGCGCCGTACTCGTCCTCGGCGATCTTGCGCAGGATGCGGCGCATGATCTTGCCGGAGCGGGTCTTGGGCAGGCCGGGCGCGAACTGGATCAGGTCCGGCGAGGCGATCGGGCCGATCTCCTTGCGGACATAGGCGACGAGATCCTTGCGCAGCGTGTCGCTCGGCTCCTCGCCGGCCATCAGCGTGACATAGGCATAGATGCCCTGGCCCTTGATGTCGTGGGGGTAGCCGACGACCGCGGCCTCGGACACCGATGGATGCGCGACCAGCGCCGATTCGACCTCGGCCGTGCCCATGCGGTGGCCGGAGACGTTGATGACGTCGTCGACGCGGCCGGTGATCCAGTAATAGCCGTCGGCATCGCGCCGGCAGCCGTCGCCGGTGAAATACTTGTTCGCGTAGGTGGCGAAATAGGTATCCATGAAGCGCTGATGGTCGCCATAGACCGTGCGCATCTGGCCCGGCCAGCTATCGGCGATGACGAGGTTGCCCTCGCAGGCGCCTTCCAGAACCTTGCCCTCGGCATCGACGATCTCGGGCTTCACCCCGAAGAAGGGGCGCGTCGCCGAGCCGGGCTTGAGCTTCGTCGCGCCCGGCAGCGGCGTGATCAGGATGCCGCCGGTCTCGGTCTGCCACCAGGTGTCGACGATCGGGCAACGGCGATCGCCGACGACGCGGTGATACCACTCCCAGGCTTCCGGATTGATCGGCTCGCCGACCGAGCCGAGCAGGCGCAGCGAGGCGCGGCTGGTCTTCTTCACCGGCTCCTCGCCGGCGCCCATCAGCGAGCGGATCGCGGTCGGCGCGGTGTAGAAGGTGTTGACCTTGTGCTTGTCGATGACCTCCCAGAAGCGGGAGATCGACGGATAGGTCGGGATGCCCTCGAACATCAGCGTGGTCGCGCCGTTCGCGAGCGGGCCGTAGAGGATGTAGCTGTGGCCGGTCACCCAGCCCACGTCGGCCGTGCACCAGTAGATGTCGCCGTCATGATAGTCGAAGACGTACTGGTGGGTGATCGCGGCATAGACGAGATAGCCGGCGGTGGTGTGCAGCACGCCCTTCGGCTTGCCGGTCGAGCCCGAGGTGTAGAGCAGGAAGAGGGGATCTTCCGCATTCATCTCGGCTGCCGGGCAATCGGCGGGAACCTTGGCGGCCTCCTCGTGATACCAGACGTCGCGGCCGTCCTTCATCGAGACATTGCCGCCGGTGCGCTTGACCACGACGACCTTGCCGATGCCGCCCTTGACCTTGTCGTCGGCGGCGTCGACGTTCTTCTTGAGGGGGACGGCGCGGCCACCACGCAGGCCCTCATCGGCGGTGATCACGATCTTCGAATCGGAATCCTCGATGCGGCTCGCCAGCGAATCCGGCGAGAAGCCGCCGAAGACCACCGAATGGACGGCGCCGATGCGCGCGCAGGCGAGCATGGCGTAGGCCGCCTCGGGGATCATCGGCAGGTAGATGGTGACGCGATCGCCCTTCTTGACGCCGTTGGCCTCAAGCACGTTCGCGAACTTGCAGACCTCGGCATGGAGCTGGCGATAGGTGATCGTCCTGGATTCGGACGGGTCGTCGCCTTCCCAGATGATCGCGGTCTGGTCGGCACGCGTGGCGAGGTGGCGGTCGACACAGTTATGGGCGACGTTGGTGGTGCCGTCCTCGAACCATCTGATCGAGACCTTGCCCGGCTCGTAGCTGGTATTCTTGACCTTGGTATAGGGCTTGAACCAGTCGATCCGCTTGCCGTGCTCGCCCCAGAACTTCGCGGGATCGGCGACCGAGGCCGCGTACATCTCCCGATAGCGGGCGTCGTTCGCCCAGGCCTTGTCGGCCCAGCCGGCAGGCACGTCGTAGATCGTCTCGGACATTTGGCGTCTCCCCAGACTTGGGCCGTCTGTGTTGCGCTGGCCCGCCTCATGGATAGGCACGGCGGGCGTCGCTTCTTCGATTTCGACGCATCATAGGATGCGCGCGCGGCGCGGCAACCCATTGTGCATCGCACTTTCGTGGCAGGGGCCGGCGTTTCGGGCATGGTGCAGTGCCAAAACATCCCCGGTTCGCCTCATCCAATGGTAGGATAGGGCCTTGGGAGGCGTCATGGCGCGCAATATCGGCATCTTCTCGGACGGGACGGGACAGGCCGGCGGCGCCAACCCGATCAACTGGACCAATGTCTATCGCCTGTTCATGGCGACGCGAGAGGCTGATGGAGCCGGCCAGGTCTGCTTCTACGATCCCGGCCTCGGCTCCAATCCCGACGAGGGCGAGATTCGCGGGCCGTTCCGGCGCTTCAAGGACCTGCTCGCCCAGGCGACCGGCTACGGCATCACCGACAACATCATCGACTGCTATGCGGCGCTGCTCTGCGCCTACAGGCCGGGCGACCGGGTCTTCCTGTTCGGGTTCAGCCGCGGCGCCTATACCGTGCGCAGTCTCGGCGGGGTTCTGGCGCTGTGCGGCGTGCCGGGCGGTTTCGCGGAGGTGACGCGCTGGGATGGGTTCAGCGAGGCGATCCAGGCGGAAGAGGTCAGGGCGCTGGCCGCGAGCGCGGTCAACGACGTCTACATGATCAAGGACGCCACGGCGCGGTCCGAGGCCGCGGCGGCATTCCGCCGGCGTCACGGCACGCAGCCGGCGCCGCCCTTCTTCGTCGGCGTCTGGGATACGGTCAGGGCGCTCGGCCTGCCGGGTATCGGCAGCCTGCCCGGCCGCCACAAGTTCCATGACGCGATCCTCAACCGGCAGGTCGCCCATGGCCGCCATGTGCTGGCGATCGACGAGAACCGGCAGGTCTTCGCGCCCGAGCTCTGGGACGAGCGGGAGGCGCCGCCAGGGCAGATCCGACAGGTCTGGTTTGCCGGCGTCCACACCGATATCGGCGGCGGCTATGGTTTGAAGATGGGGCTCTCCGACCTCTCGCTCGGCTGGATGATCGCGGAGGCGCAGGCGATCGCCCATCCGCTCATCGTCGAGCCGGGGCTGATCGCTGAACTCCGACCCGACGCGCTCGGCCGCCAGCATGACGAGCGCAAGACCTCCTGGCTGCCCTGGAGCGAAGGCACGCGGGAGGGCTTCGCGCTGCACGATTTCCAGCCGCAGCCGGCCCGGATGGCTGATGCCGTCGAGCCGCGGCTACAGGCGGTCGGCGTGCCGATCCTCGACGAGATGCTGCCCTATCGGCCGCACGCGCTGGCGGATTATCCGCCCTTTGAGGAATATTATGGCCGCTGAGCCTGTCATTCCAGGACAAGGCGTCATTCTCGGGCTTGACCCGAGAATCTCATGACAAGGAGGCGCGGGTTTCCGAGACGCTCGGGTCAAGCCCGAGCATGACGGCGGTGGTAGGGCGCTGAACGCCCTAGAGCCCGCCCATCTTGCAGACGATGTCCCATTCCTCGTCCGTCACGGGCTGGACCGAGAGGCGGAAGGAGGTGACGAGCGACATCTTGGCGAGCTTCGGCTCGGCCTTCACCGCGACGAGCGTGACCGGCTTCGGCAAGGGCTTCACCGCCTTGAAGTCGACGAGGACCCAGGGCTCGCCCGGAATCCAGTTGTAGGCTTCCTTGATGACCTCGACGATGCCGACGACCTCGAGCCCCTCGTTGGAATGGTAGAAGAAGACCTGGTCGCCCTGCTTCATCGCCATCAGGTTGAGCTTGGCGGTGTGGTTCTTCACCCCGTCCCAATGCGTGCCTTTGGCGCCGGCCTTGACCTGGTCGTCCCATGACCAGACCGATGGTTCGGATTTGATCAGCCAGTGAGCCATCAGGCCTCATCCTCCTTGAGCGGCACCGGCGGCTGCGAGGCCGCCTCGCCCTGTTCGTTCCAGAACCGCACCATCTCGCGGGTCAGCGCGGCGTAATCCTTGGGGTCGAGCTCGACGCGGACCTCGCCCTCGCCGAAGGGCAGAACCAGCACGAAGCGATGCGTGCCCTCGATCCGGCGCTTGCGATGCTGGATCACAGGGCTCGCGATGCGGCCGGCGAGCGGCACCGGGCCGCTTTCGGCGACGAGCTCGGAACCCGTCGTCTTCCTGACCTCGGCGATGCCGCGCGCGACGCGCTTCGTCAGGTCGGACCAGTCTCCCGCCATGCCTTCCTCCCTCACTCCGCCCGGATCGGCCGCGCCAGCAGGGCCGCGACCGCATCGCGCACGCCGACATGGCCGGCGATGATCGCGGCCACGGCCGCGGCGATCGGGGTCTCGACCTGTTTCGCCCGCGCCATCTCGACGAGGACGGAGGCCGTGAAAGCGCCCTCGGCCAGTTTGCCGCCGGCGGCCTCGGCCGGGCTCCGGCCTTGGCCCAACGCCAGGCCATAGGAAAAATTGCGCGATTGCAGCGAGGCGCAGCTCAGCACGACATCGCCAAGACCGGACAGGCCCATCAGCGTCTCGGGATCGCCACCATAGGCCTCGCCGAAGCGGCGCAGTTCGGCGAAGCCGCGCGCCACAAGCGCGGCGCGGGCGCTCTCGCCATAGCCCAGGCCGATCGCGATGCCGGCCGCGATGGCGAGCACGTTCTTGGCCGCGCCGCCGATCTCGACGCCGCGCGTGTCGGCGGAGTGGTAGATGCGGAAGGCCGGCGAGCTCAGCGCCTCGGCCAGCGCCTGAGCCAGATTGGGGTCAGCTGCCGCTAGCGTCACCGCCGTCGGCAGCCCGCGTCCGATATCGGTGGCGAAACTCGGACCGGACAGGATCGCAGCGGTCGCGCCCGGCCAGGCCTCGCCGATGATCTCGGTCGCGAAACGGCCGCTCGCCTGCTCGATGCCCTTGGCGGCGGAGACCACCGGCACGCGCGGCGGCAGGGCCTCTGCCAGTGCTTCGCAGGCCGATCGCAGGGCCTGCGTCGGCACGGCGACGATCAGGGCGTCGCAGTCGGCGAGGGCAGCCAGCGAACTCGTTGGGCGGATGCTTTCCGGCAGGTTGATGCCTGTGAGGCGCGGAGCCTGTCGCGTCTGTTCGACGGCTTCGATGGTCGCGGCATCGCGGGCCCAGAGCCGAACATCGCGCCCGGCACGGGCCGCGGCGAGAGCCAGCGCCGTGCCGTAGGCGCCGGCGCCGACGACGCCGATGCTGCGATAGGCGCTACGCGAGCTCATGCCGCGGTCGAGGGTGCGACGGAGAGTTCGTCCAGCGGCCAGCGCGGGCGGGCGACGGCGCTCATGTCGTCGACCAGGCCGAGCCGCAGACGCTCCAGGCCAGCCCAGGCGATCATCGCGCCGTTGTCGCCGCAGAGCGCCAGCGGCGGGGCGACCATCGGCAGGCCGGCTTCGGTGGCCAAACGGTTGAGCCCGCTGCGGATCGCCTGGTTGGCGGCGACGCCGCCGGCGACGACCAGCGTCGAGGGGGTGAGGCCGGCCTCGCGGCAGGCGCGCAGGCCCGCGCGGGTGCGGTCGACCATCACATCGACCACGGCTGCCTGGAAGGAGGCGCAGAGATCGGCGACGTCATTGTCGGAGAGCGGGGCGATCCGCTCGGCGACGAGGCGCACGGCGGTCTTCAGGCCGGAGAGCGAAAAATCCGGGCTCGGCCTGCCCTGCATCGGGCGCGGGAAATCGAAGCGCTCGGGATCGCCCTTGGCCGCCTCGCGCTCGACCGAGGGACCGCCGGGATAGGGCAGGGCCAGCATCTTGGCGATCTTGTCGAAAGCCTCACCGACCGCGTCGTCGATGGTGCCGCCGAGCTTGAGATAATCGCCGACGCCACGCACAGCGAGCAACTGGGTATGGCCGCCGGAGACGAGCAGCAGCAGATAGGGAAAGGCGAGGTCGTCGGTGAGGCGGGCGGTCAGCGCATGCGCCTCGAGATGGTTGATCGCGATGAAGGGCTTACCCGTTGCGAGCGCGATCGCCTTGCCGGCGGTGAGACCGACCATGACACCGCCGACCAGACCGGGGCCGGCGGCGGCGGCGACGGCGTCGATGTCATCCGGCTTCAGGTCGGCATGGGCGAAGGCGCGGGCGATGATGCGGTCGATCGCCTCGACATGGGCGCGCGCCGCGATCTCCGGCACGACGCCGCCATAGGCAGCATGTGCGGCGATCTGGCTCAGGACCTCGTTCGACAGAATCCTGCTTTCGCCGGAACGCTCGACGGAGACGATCGCGGCTGCCGTTTCGTCGCAGGTCGTCTCTATCCCCAGTACACGCATGATCGGTCGACTTGTCTCGCGGAATGAGGGATCAGGATCAAGGAACGCGTCCGGCGGTTCCGTGTCGGCAATTCCTTCGTATAGTGCGCGAGGGGGCGCAAGGCCAAGAGGCGCGTCGCAAGAGGCGCGTCGTGGTCATGACGGCGGGAACGGGAAAAGGAGACGGCATGGGCAGGATCATTGTTCCGCCTCAATGCGGCATGATCGCAAATTGCTGCACGGTTCGCGGATCGTCCTGCGGTCGCCGCCGGTTTTGTCAGGAGCTGTGAATGCGCGTCTTCGTCTTTCGACCCCGCCCCGATGCCGAGCGCACGGCGCGCGCCATCGCCGAGCACGGCTTCGAGCCGGTGGTCGCGCCGCTCTTCGAGGTGGTCCGCCTGACGGACGCAGCGCCCGAGGGCGCGTTCGACGCGCTCGTGCTGACCAGCGGCAACGGCGTGCCGGCGCTGGCCGACGGACCCGCGGCCTGGCGTGACCTGCCGGTCTTCACCGTCGGCAGCCGAACGGCCGCGAAGGTGCGCGAGGCCGGGCTAGACGATACCCGCAGCGCCGATGGCGACCGCAACGATCTGATCGAGCTGATCATTCGTACGCTGCCGGCGCCGGCGAAATTGCTGATGATCGTCGGGCGGGACCGCAAGGAGGATGTGCCGGACCGGCTGCGCGAGGCCGGCTACGAGGTCACGCTGTGGATAGCCTATGCGGCTGAGCCGGTCTCGGTCCTGCCGGAGGATACGCAAGCCGCGCTTCGGCATGGCGAAGGCGGCGCGGCGCTGCATTATTCGGCGCGCGGGGCGCGGACCTTCATCGCGCTGGCGCAGGCGGCGAACGTGGCCGACGAGGCGCTCGAACTGACCCATGTCGCGCTCTCGGCCGATGTCGCCTCGCCGCTGATCTCGGCCGGCGCCAGCACCGTTCTGGTGGCGGAGCATCCGGAGGAAGCCGGAATGCTGGCGGCGCTGGAGCAGGTCTCTGCGCGCGAGCGCCTTGGCGATCCGGCCCGGCCGGAGCCGCGCGGCAGCCTGCAGCGCACGCCGCCGACCGTCGACCTGAAGGCGGTATCGTCGGAAACGGCACAAGGCACGGATGCGGCGAAGCCTTCGCCGGAAGCGGTGGCGCCGACCGAGGCATTGCCGCAGGAATTCTCGCCGCCGCCGGTCGAGCCGATGCGTCCGGACGCCGAGCGCGACGCGCCGGCGCGCACGCCGTGGCTGGCGGTGGCGGCCGCTGCCCTCGTCGGGGGTGTGATCGGAGGCGCGCTCGTATCCTATGTCCTGCCCAAGCCGGCTCCGTCCGGAAGCACCGAGGCGATCGCCGAATTGCGCAGCCGGATAGAGAGCTTGCAGGCGGGAGCGGCAGCAGCGGACCGCAAGGCGTCCTCCGCCTCGGAGGCCGCCGCGAAGGCGGGTTCCGAGCTTCAGGCCGTGACGGCGAAGCTCGCTGCGCTCGGCAATGCGCAGGCGCCGGATACCAGCGCATTCAGCGCCCAGGCACAGAAGGCCGAGGCGGCGGCGACGGCTGTCGGCCAGCGTCTCGATGAGATCGCGGGACGGCTCGGCAGCGTCGAGACGCAGGCCAAGGCTGCGGCAGGCGCGAGTCCCGAGGCGATGGCGGCGGCGCGCATCGTGCTGGCCGAGCGGGTCCAGCGCGCGCTGGCAGGCGGGCGGCCTTTCGCCGGCGATATCGCAGCACTGACGAAGAGTGGCGTGGCGCAGGCGGATGTCGCGCCGCTGACGGCGATCGCCGCCGGTAGCGCACCGACGCGCGAGGCTTTGCAGGTGGGCTTCCGCAAGCATGGCGCGATGTTCCAGCGGGAGGTCATGCCGGCGTCCGACAGCTGGACCGACAAGCTGCTCGCCTTGACGAGCCGCGTCGTCACGGTCCGCCCGGTCGGCGACAGCGGCTCGACCGATCCCGCGACGTTGCCGCTTCGGCTCGAGAGCGCCATCGCGGCCGGCGACATCGTCAAGGCCGCGGCCCTGTGGGGCCAGTTGCCCGAGCCGGCGCGCCGTGCGAGTGCGGAGTTCGGTGCCGATCTGCAGAAACGTGCCGCGGCGGATGCGGCGATCGCCAAAATCGCGCAGGATGCTGTCGCGGCGCTCGGCGCGGCCGGCTGACGGAGGGTTGAGGAGTCCATGGTTCGCGTTCTCGTCTACCTCGCCGTCTTCGCCTGCCTCGCCTTCGGTGCCGTCTGGCTTGCCGACCGGCCCGGCGAGGTCTCCGTGCTCTGGCAAGGCTATCGGATCGAGACCAGCGTCGCGCTGGCCGCGATCGGCGTCGTCGCGCTGGCCTTTCTCATCCTGCTGGTCTGGGCGATCATTCGCTTCGTCTTCGGCCTGCCCTCGGCCTTCAGCCTGTCCTCGCGGGCGCGGCGGCGGGCACGGGGCTTCGAGGCCGTGTCGCGCGGCATGGTCGCGATCGGCGCGGGCGATCCCGTCGCGGCCGGGCGCTATACCGGCGAGGCGCGCCGCTTCGTGCCGGGCGAGCCGCTGACCCTGCTGCTGGAGGCGCAGACCGCGCAGTTGAGCGGCGACCGGGCGCAGGCGGAGGCCGCCTTCAAGGCGATGCTGGAGAAATCAGAGACGCGCGTGCTCGGCCTGCGCGGGCTCTTCGTCGAGGCCAAGCGACGCGGCGACGCCGCCGCGGCGCGCGCCTTTGCCGATGATGCCGTGCGCCGTTCGCCCTCCCTGGCATGGGCCAATGACGCCCTGCTCGATTTCCACACGCAGGCCGGCGACTGGCAGGCCGCCCGGACGGCGGTGGAGCGCCGCGCGGCGCTGAGGCTCGCCGACAAGGCAGAGGCGCGGCGCCAGCGCGCCGTACTGCTGGCGGCCGAGGCGTTGCAGGCGCGCGAGCATGAGCCCGAGAAGGCGCTCGCCGCTGCGCTCGAAGCGGTCAAGCTCGCGCCGGCCCTGACGCCGGCCGCCGCTCTTGCAGGCCGGATGCTTGCCGAGCGCGGCGATGTCCGCAAGGCGTCGAAGCTGCTGGAAGCAGCCTGGAGGGATGCGCCGCATCCAGATATCGCTGCCGCCTATCTCGATGCGCGACCGGGCGACAGCGCGCTCGATCGCCTCAACCGGGCGGTCACGCTGACGAAGCTGCGTCCCTCCGATCCGGAAAGCGTGCTGGCGCTGGCCGGTGCCGCGATCCAGGCCCGGGAGTTCCAGAAGGCCCGCGATGCGTTGAAACCGCTGCTTGCGGGCGGCGCTTCGGTGCGCGCCTGCCTGCTGATGGCCGAGCTCGAGGATGCGGAGCACGGCGCCGCCGGCCGCGTGCGCGAGTGGCTTGCGCGGGCGACACGGGCGCCGCGCGACGCCGCCTGGGTCGCGGACGGGCTGGTCTCGGATCATTGGATGCCGGTATCGCCGATCACCGGCCGGCTCGATGCCTTCGTCTGGACCGTGCCGCCGGCGACGCTCGGCAGCAAGGCGCAGGCCATCGACGACGTGCTGGCCGATCTCGACGACTCGACCAGGCTGATCGAGGTGCAGGCCGAAAGCGTCACGACGATCGAGCCGGAGGCGGTTGCGCCGCCGCCCCCGGCGCCTCCGCCAGCCGCGCCGAAGGAGGAGCCCAAGCCGGAACCGGCTGTGGCTGCTGCGCCATCGACTCCGGACGCAGAGTCGAAGCCGGCCGCCGAGCCGAAGCCGGTGGAAGCCGCAGCCGAGCCCGAGAAGCCCGCCGAGGCCAAGCCTGCCGATGTGAAACCCGCGGAGTCGAAGCCCGCGCCTGCCGCACGCGAGGCGGTGTCGCCCAAGCCGGTGATCTTTCCGGTCTCGCATGCGCCTGACGATCCGGGGCCGGAGGAACCGCCTCCGGAACCGAAGAAAGGCGGTTTCAGACTGTTCGGCTGAGCTCCTTCGCTATTTGTTGCTCCGCAGGTCATCCCGGGCGACCGTAGGGAGACCCGGGATCCATTCCGGAGCGCTTCCAATGGAGGTTCCGGAATGGATCCCGGATCGTTGCCGCTTCGCGGCTTGTCCGGGATGACGGCGAGGTTTGGTTCTTTGCTGCGGAAAAGGCGTGCGGCCGGCGGCCATGCGCCTTATAGCGGCGCGATGACATCCATTCTCGACCCGAACGCCGCCGTCACCCTGACGGTCGGCCCCGAGCAGGCCGGCCAGCGCCTCGACAAGGCGCTTACGCTCCTCGCCGGCGAGATTTCGCGGGCGCGGCTGCAACAGGTCATCAAGGAAGGCGGGGTCAGCCTGAACGGCGCCGTCTTCAGCGACGGCAGCCGCAAGGTGGTGGAGGGCGACACGATCGCGCTCGTGATGCCGGCGGCGAAGCCGGCCGATCCTGTGGGGCAGGATATCCCGCTCGACGTCGTCTACGAGGACGAGCACCTGATCGTCATCGACAAGCCGGCGGGGCTTGTCGTCCATCCGGCCGGGGGGCATGAGGACGGCACGCTGGTCAATGCATTGATCGCCCATTGCGGCGAGAGCCTGTCCGGCATCGGCGGCGTCCGGCGACCCGGCATCGTGCATCGGCTCGACAAGGATACCAGCGGTCTGCTCGTCGTCGCCAAGAACGACCGGGCACATCAGAAGCTCGCCAGGCAGTTCGCCGACCATGGCCGCACAGGGCCGCTCCAGCGCGCCTATCTCGCCATTGCCTGGGGTGTGCCGCGCCTGCGCGAGGGCACGATCGACGCGCCGATCGAGCGCTCGACCCGCAACCGCGAGAAGATGACCGTGGTGAAGGAAGGGCGCGGGCGCGAGGCGATCACCCATATCGAGCTGCTCGAACGCTATCCGCCGCTGCTGAAGGGGCTGGACGAAACCGAGCCTCTGGCAAGCCTGATCGAGTGCCGGCTGGAGACCGGGCGCACGCACCAGATCCGCGTGCATATGAGCCATATCGGCCACCCTCTGCTGGGCGACCAGCTCTACGGTTCCGGCTTCGCCACCAAGGCGGTGCGATTGCCCGCCGATGCCCAAGCCGCGCTGGCCACGTTGGGCCGCCAGGCCCTGCACGCGGCGATCCTCGGATTCGAGCATCCGGCCAGCGGCGAAGAGATGCTGTTCGAGTCCGAGCCGCCCGAGGACTTTGCGAATCTGCAAGCAGCGCTCGCGCGGCTGTGACCGAACCGGGCGGTTTTGCCACCTTTCCGCCAGAGTGAGTTCGCATATACTGGGGTTGTTCGGATGCGGATGGCCAAGGGGGCGCCGCAAGCGGGCATTCCAACCGAACCGATGCCAGGTTCCCGCGTTGGACTGCTTTGCCGAGTCCGAAGCCTGCGCGAAGGTTGATCGCGCGGAGGGCCTGCCGCCAAGCGGGGGCCTCGATGAGGAGAACGAGCATGGCGAGTGCTTCGCTGCCCGTCCTGTCCGCCGAAGGCGGGCTGTCACGTTATCTCGATGAAATCCGCAAGTTCCCGATGCTGGAACCGAGCGAGGAATACATGCTGGCCAAGCGCTGGCGGGAGCATGGCGACCGCGATGCGGCGCATAAGCTCGTCACCTCGCATCTGCGCCTCGTCGCCAAGATCGCCATGGGCTATCGCGGCTACGGCCTGCCGATCGGCGAGGTGGTGTCGGAAGGCAATGTCGGCCTGATGCAGGCGGTGAAGCGCTTCGAGCCCGAGAAGGGCTTCCGCCTCGCCACCTATGCGATGTGGTGGATCAAGGCCTCGATCCAGGAATACATCCTGCGCTCGTGGTCGCTGGTGAAGATGGGCACCACGGCCAACCAGAAGAAGCTGTTCTTCAACCTGCGCAAGGCCAAGAGCAAGATCTCGGCGCTGGGCGAGGGCGATCTTCGCCCCGACCAGGTTAAGCAGATCGCGACCAAGCTCGGCGTCAACGAGCAGGACGTGGTCGACATGAATCGCCGCCTCGGCGGTGACGCATCGCTCAACACGCCGCTGCGCGAAGATGGCGAAGGTGAGTGGCAGGACTGGCTGGTCGACGATTCGGAAAGCCAGGAGCGCCGCCTCGCCGATTCCGAGGAGGCGGATAACCGCCATTCGGCGCTGCGCGAGGCGCTGGAGGTGCTGAACCCGCGCGAGCGCCGCATCTTCGAGGCGCGTCGCCTGGCCGAGGACCCGATCACGCTGGAACAGCTCTCTGAGGAGTTCGGCGTCTCGCGCGAGCGCGTCCGTCAGATCGAGGTTCGCGCCTTCGAGAAGGTGCAGGAGGCCGTGAAGAAGGCGATCACCCGCATCGAGGCGCCACGCGCGGCGCTCCCGGCCGCCTGACGGTTTCGGATTTCGACCCATTTCAAGGGGCGCCGTGAGGCGCCCCTTTTTTCATGCGCTGGCCATGACGAAAAGGCGCGGGCAACCCTCTCCCGGAGGGAGAGGGCAGGGTGAGGGGTAGGCCGTTGGACGTTATAGCCGCGACCTGACCGCTGCTGCGGTGAGGACATAGCGAGCTGGTCCAAGGGCCTACACCTCACCCCTACCCCTCTCCTTACAGGAGAGGGGTTCCCCGCGTATTATTTCCCGCCGCCTTCGCTGAGGGCCGATGCCTTAGTACAGCGGCAGCAGCGGCTGGAGCGGCAGGCGGAAGGGGCCGATGAAGACCCGGCCCTCGCGCAGCGAGACCGGCGGCAGCGTCGTCAAACCGGGAGCCGTGCTGGCATTGTTGCCGCGTCCGCCCAGAAAGCCGCCGAGGCCGCCGAGCAGGTTACCGATGCGCAGGCCGCCGATCTGCTCGATGCCGGCCGCGGCGAGCTGGAGATCGCCGGCGACGCGGTGCAGCGGGTCGAGCGCCAACTGGCCGCTGCCGTCGACGCGGGCCTTGCCCTTGGTCGAGATGAGGCTGGTCAGCTCGAAGCCGCCATTGGCGGCGCGCCAGCCTTCGAGAGCGTCGGGGTTGAAGCCCTTGCGGAAGTTCTCGGCCTGGGTGAGCGTCGCCTGGAGGTCGATCTCGCCGGTCTCCGTATTCCCGAGCAGGGCATCGATCGGAGGCAGGATCGTACCCTTGGCGGAGATGGCGATGTCGACGGCCTGATCGGTGGCGGGGCGCGTCGGGTTGCGGCGCAGGTAGGTTTCGAGGCTGGCGGCGCCCCAGGTCTCGGTGGCGAGGCCGGGCGTTGTCAGCACGCCGCGGGGCTCGCTGGCGACGAGGGCGAAACGTTCCGGGCTGCGCCAGGCAAAGCTGGCATCGAGATTCTTCCAGGTCAGGTCGAGCACGCGGCCTTCGGGCAAGGTGACCTTTGCCGGGCTCGACGCTTCGAGAATGACGAGACCGGGCGAATAGACCTGCCCGACCACGACGGCCGGGCCCGTCTGGACGCGCACCGCATCGCCCCAGCGGGTCGAGGTCAGGGTGAGCGCGCTGCAGCGCAGTTCGATGCGGAAGGGGAAGCCGCCGATGCTGCGGTCGGTGCAGGTCCAGGTGCGGCCGCGCTCGACCTCCCGGGCCAGTGCGACATCGATTTCGGTCGCGATGCGGCCACGGGCGTAGAACCAGAAGGCGGACCAGCCGGCTGCGAGGACGACCAGCAGCATGAAGGGGCCGTAGAGCCAGAAGCGGCTGCGGCGGCGCGTCGGAAGGGGATCGGTCATGCGGCAGGCATTCCTTGCGCGGAGGCGGGCGGATCGTTAGATCGCCCGGACTGCTTTCGCGAGCGGTCTATCTCGTTGTGGTGGCACCGGATTTGCTCGAAAAGCGGGTACCGCTTTTCGGCCTGATGCTCAAGCAAGCAGGCCGGCGCGGCCAAATTATGGGACGAGGATGACGACGGAATTCGGCGCGACGGATCTCTGGGTCTTCGGCTACGGCTCGCTGATCTGGCGGCCGGGCTTCGCCTTCGCGGAAAGCGTGCAGGCTCGCCTCCACGGCTATCACCGCTCGCTCTGCGTATTCTCGCATGTGCATCGCGGCACGCCGGAGCGGCCGGGGCTGGTGCTGGGGCTCGATCGCGGCGGGGTCTGCCGCGGCCTCGCCTTCCGCGTCGCAGCCGGGCAGGCGCAGGAGACGGTCGATTATCTGCGGGCTCGGGAGCAGGCGACGGCGGTCTATCTCGAGCGCCATGTCGCGCTGAAGCTGGAGGACGGCCGGCAGGTGCGCGGACTCGTCTACGTCGCCGACCGCAAGCATCTGCAATATGCCGGCAAGCTGCCAGCGGAGCAGTTGCTCAAGCTTGTCCGCGAGGGCAGGGGGCAGTCCGGCGAGAACCCGGATTATGTGCTGCAGACGCATGAGCATCTGCGCAAGATGGGCATCTTCGATCCCGTGCTGGCGAACCTCGCGCAGCAACTGGCGCCAGGGCTCGGGGCGCCTCATCCGCCGCTGGCCGGTTGATCAGCCTTCCGGGTTCGCTTCCGGCATCAGGTCGAGCAGGGCGGCGCGGCGGCTCATGCCGTCCTCGGCCAGGAGATGGACATGGATCTCGCTGGCGCCGGCGGCCATGACCGCGCGCTGCCAGCGGCCGAGCGCGGCCTCGATGCCGAAGGGGCCGGAATCGCGGGCTGCGATGACGCGCCGGTCTGCGGAGATCGCGAGCAGCACCGCATCGGTGAAGCTCAGGGCATGCGTGTCGTCGACCGAGAAGACCGAGGCGACATAGCGCCGGCCGGAACGGCCGCGCCAGGCGGTGAAGCGGCGTTCGCTGAGCGGGGCCGTGCTGCGCAACGGCATTTCGCGGGCGGCCGGCGCCTCGTCGAAGAGATCGGGGGTATAGCGATAGGCGAGAGCGGCCATATCCGTTCCTCCTGTGATAGGAACAAAATGTGAACGATATGGGGATAAGTCAAGCGCTGCCACCGGTGAAATCGCGCGCCGCGCGGTCGCTGCTGTCAGGGCCTGTCAGGAGCCGGCGAGCGGGTCCATCCCACGCGCGGCGAGTTCCGCGCGGCCCTGCGCCAGGAGCCGATCGCTCGCTGTCTCTATCCGCTCCTGGAGCTGGTGCTGGAACGAGACCTTGTCGAGGCCCGGCTCGATCGCCGGCAGGATCTCGATGCGGACCGTTCCGGGGCGGCGCAGGAACTTGCGGCGCGGCCAGTAGAGGCCGGTGTTCAGGGCGACGGGAACGCAGGGCACGCCGAGCTCGGCATAGAGATGGGCGACGCCGAACTTGTAGGCCGGCGGGGTGCCGGGTGCGCGGCGGGTGCCCTCCGGGAAGATCAGGAGCTGGCGGCCGTTCTGGCCGAGCTCGATCTTGGCGCGCCGCGTCACGTCGGAGAGGGCGCGGGCGCGGGCGCCGCGATTGACCGGAATCATCCGCAGCTTGGTCAGGGCCCAGCCGAAGACAGGGATCCAGGTCAGCTCGCGCTTGAGGATGCAGACCGGGTTCCGGAAGATCGTGACCAGAGCGAAGGTTTCCAGGAAGGACTGATGCTTGGCGCCGACCATCAGGCCGCCCTGCGGGATGTTCTCGATGCCGGTGATCTCGCAGCGGATGCCGGCGACGACGCGCATCAGCCAGAGCGAGGAGCGCGACCAGGCGACCGCGACCGCCAGCAGCGCCTGCCTGGGCAGGAGGAGCGCAGGCAGGACCGCGAAGATCAGCCAGAGGACGAGATTGGCATAGAACAGGACATTGAAGGCGAGGGAGCGCAGGACGAGCATGCTGCGCAATGAGCCCGAGACGCCGCGCCGGTCAAGCGCCGTGGCGTCGTTTCTGCATCAACCCTCGTGGCGATGCTGGCCGAGAAGGCGCGTGCGCTTCTCGGCGGCCGGGCCGAGCGAATCGGCGGGTTTCGGCGAAATCGGCTTGCGGCCGCCGATGATCACCGAGAGGCGCGAGGTCTCGGGATCGCTTTCGACGAGGCTGCGCAGGCGCGCGACGAGATATTTCGCATATTCCGGCGCGAGGATCCTGATCACCGACCAGCGGTTCCACCAGCCGGCCGTGTCGATATGGTCGGTCACGACAGGGTGGGCGACGAGCTGGACGCCCGGCATCGCATGGGCGAACTCGGCGAGCGTGCGCGGCATGTGGTAGTTCGAGGTCACCACGAGCAATGAGCGGAAGCCGTGGCGGCGAACCCAGCGCCGGGCTTCGATGGCGTTGCCGATGGTGTTGCGGGCGCGATAGTCGAGATCGACGCAGCAGGCGAGCAGATTGCGCGCGGCGGGGTTCAGCTTGGCGAGTTCCTCGCGGCCGGTCTTCTCGTTGACGCCGCTGATCAGGAGCCGCTCTCCACGCTCGGCCCCGAGCAGGCCGATGGCATCGCCGACACGCTGAGCGCCACCGGTGACGACGACGATCGCATCGGTGCGCGGGGTGTTCGCCGGCTCGCGCGCATCGATCATGCCGACGAAGCGGATATAGCCGGTGCCCAGAAGCAGCAGCCCGATGCCGGCGAGGGCGGCGGTCGCCACCCCGAGGATGCGACGCAACGAAAGCGGACGGGCGGGCTTGCCGCTCCGGGACACCGAATCGGAACGCGCCATCGTGAGATGGTCGTCTGTGCTGCCGATCATGGCCATGACGCTGCCGTCCTAGCGCGCCAATCGGGCATAACGGCGGCAGGCCGGCGTCCGGCTTTGCCGCAAGCGTTAAGGTTTGGTTGACGTCGCCCGGCCGCGAGAGGGCTCATGCCAGCATCCTCAGGTGACGGCGCACGGTGAAGCGGGAGACGAGACCTGCGATCACGGCCACGACCAGCGCGACGAGAATGACGGCGCCATAGCCCGTCCAGCCGATTTCGAAGGCGCCGAACAGGGCCTGCAACTGCTCGGCCTCGGGTGTCGCGCTCCAGCGTGAGGCGAGGAAGCCGAGCATGGCGATCGTGGCGATCGCCGCGAGGCCTCCGGACAGTCCGCCCCTGAGGCCGAGCCGGATGAAGCGGCTCTGGAACTCGCGCGCGATGAAATCGTCGTCGGCCCCGACGAAATGCAGCACCTCGACGCTGTCGCGGCTGCCCGCCATGGCGCCGCGGGTGGCGAAGGCGACGGCGAGCGCCGCCGCCGTCAGCACGAGCAGGACGATGGCGAAGCCCGAGGCGATGATGGTGCCGGCCATGGCGGAGAGGCGCCTGACCCAGAGCCGATGATCGTCGAGCGACGCGGTCGGGACCTCGCGGCGCAACGCAGCACCGAAGCTTCGAAGGTCGCTGCCGGCTTCCGGCTTCAGCTTCAGCACGATCAGGCGCGGCACCGGCAGTTCGACGAGGTCGAGCCCCGTGCCGAGCCAAGGCTCGAGCAGCTTGTCCGATTCGGCCTTGGGCACGGCGCGGACGCTCTCGACCTCCTTCAGCCCGCTCGCCAGCATGACGGCGCGCGCCACGTCGTCGTCGATCTTGCGATGCGAATCGGGGCGGACCTGGATGGTCATTTCGTTGGAGATGGCGCCGCGCCATTGATCCGAGGCTCGCGCGGCGAGGACGGCGGCGCCCGCGCTGAGCGAGGCGAGGAAGGTCAGGATCGCGATCACCGCCATCAGCGCGCGCCCGGCGACGTTGTCGACGGGCACGAGCGGCTGGTCGCGCCGGAGATTGGCGGGCAGGCCGCGCTCCTTCCGGGCGGGTTCCCGGTCGCCGGCCTCAGGCATCGACATGCAGATGTCCGTCGGCGAGCACGAGACGCGGGGCGTCGTAGATATCCATCAGGTTGAGGTCGTGGGTCGCGATCACGACGGCCGTGCCGAGCGCTTGCAATTCCATGAACAGGCGCAGCAGGCGGCGGCCGAGGCCGGGATCGACATTGCCCGTGGGTTCGTCGGCGAGCAGAAGCTCGGGCCGGCTGATCAGCGCGCGGGCGATGGCGGCACGCTGCTTCTCGCCGCCGGAGAGCACGGGCGGGACGGCATGCATGCGCTCGCCCAGCCCGACCCAGCGCAGAAGTTCGACGACCTCGGCACGGTAACTCGCCTCCTCCTTGCCGAGGACACGCAGCGGCAGGGCGACGTTCTCGTAGACGGTGAGATGGTCGAGCAGGCGGAAATCCTGGAAGACGACGCCCATGCGGCGGCGGAAGGCGGTCAGCGTATCGGGATCGAGGCGCGAGACGTCCTGGCCGAACAGGTTGACCAGCCCGCGCGTCGGCTTCAGCGCCATCAGGATGAGGCGCATCAACGTCGTCTTGCCGGCGCCGGAGGGGCCGGTGAGATACTGGAACGAGCGCGGCTCGATGCTGAAGTTGATATCCTTCAGCACCTCCGGGCCCATGCCGTATCGCAGGCCGACATTCTCGAACCGAACCAAACGGTCTTCCTCGCTGAACCGAATCCGCGTCCGACCTTACACCGCAAGCCGAGGCATGCGGAAAGATCGCGATGCGGCCAATCTGCGCCAGAGAATCTTCACGGGGCGTTAACCATAAATTGCGCCAATGAAGCCGCCCGCAACGGCTGCCGCGATGCGGGCGCCTGCCGACGCGCCGAAGCGCTTGCGGCAATCGCACCGAAGGAGTTGGCTCGCAGTCATGCTGATCGTCTGCCCATCCTGCGCGAGCCAGTATGAACTCGACGCGGCCAAACTGGGGCCGGAAGGGCGCAAGGTGCGATGCGCCAATTGCAAGACGTCCTGGCATGTCGAGCCCGCCGCCTTCCCGGAGCCGCCGAGCGAGGCCGAGACGCAGGCGCTGCTCGCCGAGGAGCTGGAGCGCGCCGCCGCGATCGATGCCGAGATCACTGCGCTTGCCGCCGAAGCGGGCGGGCAGGACGGCGCCGAATCGGTTGGGCCAGGCACCGCCGAGGAGCCGCCGCCCGTCGAGGCGCCGGTCGCCGCCGTGCCGAAGCGCCGGGGCAAGCGCCCGGCCAGGCCGGACAAAGCGTCGCATGCATTCCTGCGCCGCGGCGGGGCCGGGCTGCCGGCGGCCATTGCCCTGGCAGGGCTCGTCTTGCTGGCCGGCGTCGTCTGGCAGCGCGCGGCGGCGGTCCGCGCGGCGCCGCAACTGGCCGCCCTGTTCGACAAGCTCGGCCTGCCTGTGAATGTCCGCGGCCTCAGCCTGAGCGCGGTCGAGAGCGGCCTCATCGCAGACGGCCAGAACCGTTTCCTCGTCGTCGAGGGCAACGTCACCAATATCACCAAGAGCAAGGCCGCCGTGCCGCTGATCGAGGTCGCGGTCAAGGATGCCGGAGGCGCGACGCTCTACACCTGGACGACCGAGCCGCCGCGCGCGAGCCTGGAGCCGGCGGAACTGATCCGCTTCCGGGCGCGGCTGGCCTCGCCGCCGGAGCAGGGGCAGACGGTCAGGGTGCGCTTCACCTCCGTCGCGACGGCTGCCAATCTCGCCAGCAAGCACTGAGGCTGCTAGGACGAGAGTCTGTCGACCGATCCGGTGCCGGGCCGGACGGCGTCCACAAATATTGGCTGCATCGGCCCGCTGACGCATCGGCGCGGCACGAGGCCGGTTGCTGCCTGGATCGAAACGGAGTCATCATGCCGGAACGGCGCATCAGGGTTCTCTATGACGAAGCGGAGATCGCGCGGCGCAACGAGGAAATGGCCGAGGCCGTCGCGGCCAGCAATCCGAAGGACCTGCTCGTCGTCGCCGTCCTGAAGGGCTCTTTCATGTTCGTCGCCGACCTGATCCGGGCGATGCACCGCGTCGGGCTTTCGCCCCAGGTCGAATTCGTCCACCTGTCGAGCTATCGCTCGGGCACGGTTTCCTCGGGCCAGGTCGAGATCCTGCGCGACGTGCAGAGCGAGGTGCGCGGGCGCGACGTGCTGCTGGTCGACGATATCCTCGAATCCGGCCGTACGCTTGCTTTCGCCAAGGATCTGCTGGCGGCGCGCGGAGCCGCGACGGTCTCGACCGCCGTGCTGCTGGAGAAGCCGCATAAGCGCGCCGTGAACATCCAGGCGGATTATGTCGGTTTCGAATGCCCGGACTATTTCGTCGTCGGCTACGGCATGGACGTCGCCCATTCCTATCGGCAGCTGCCCTTCGTCGGCGTGGTCGAGACCGATGATCAGGCCGGGCTGCCGGGCATCTGAGGAGCATTCATGTCGCGCATTCTGGTCGTGGATGACGAGGAGCCGCTGCGCGTGCTGGTCGCGCGCGGCCTTGGCCTCGACGGACATAGCTGCCTCACCGCATCCGATGGCGCCGAGGCGCTCGATATCCTCGAGGCGGAGCAGGGTCGCTTCGACCTGCTGCTGACCGATATCCGCATGCCCCTGATGGACGGAATCGCGCTGGCGCTTGCAGCCAAGCAGCAGTTCCCGGACCTGACGATCATGCTGATGACCGGCTATGCCGAGCAGCGCGAGCGGGCGAAAAGCCTGGAATCGATCGTCGCTGAGGTGATGGCCAAGCCCTTCACCATCGCCGATCTCAGGGCGACCGTGATGAAGGTGATCGAGCGATCGATCGGTTAGCGGTTCAGCCACCAGATCGAGGCGTTGAGCAGCGTCGCGAAGGCGACCCAGGCGAGATAGGGCCAGAGCAGATTGGACGCGAGCCGGTCCAGCGGCCGGAAAGCCGCGATGGTCGCCGCGATCAGGACGATCAGCGGCAGGATGACCGCAAGGCCGGCGACCGGGCTGTTGGCGCCGAAGAAGGCGAAGGACCAGCCGATATTGAACAGAAGCTGCAGGTGGTAGACCAGCAGTGCGCGGCGGCGGCCGGGCGTCCCGACAGGCAGGCGCAGGATGCGGAAGACACCGAGCGCCATCAGCGCATAGAGCGCGGTCCAGACCGGCGCGAAGATCCAGTTCGGCGGATTGAACGGTGGCTTGATAAGCCCCGCATACCAGGTCGGGATCTGCGGGACGGTAACAGTGCTGCCGGCGATCGATGCGGCCACCACCGGCAGGATGGCGATGGCGAGCGCGGCCCAGAGCGGCGAACGGTGGTCGGAGCGGATGTCGGCAGGCGTCGTCATGCCTGGATGATGGGATGATGGGACATGCCCCGCAAGGCGAGATGCCTGCTTGCGGCATGCAGCGAATATTCCCGTTCGTCATGGAACCTTTTCGGAGCAGGTTTCAACGAGGCGCCGCTTCGTTCACCCTGGCGAAGTGCAGGCCGGCTCAGAACAAGATTGCCTTGGCCTTTTCCAGATAGCGCCTGCGTTCCGCCAGCCCGTTGCGGCCGCCATTGATGAGCTTCGTCACGCGTTCGACATCGTCGGCATCGGCCGCCGGGTTGATGGTGCGCTCGGTCCAATAGGCGAAGGCGACGCGCAGCGAGGTTTCGGGCTCCTTCGCCCGCTCGGGCTTGCCTTCCAGATCGATGCCGATGAGCTCGCCGAAGCGGCGGTAATTCGCCCGGCCGGTGAGCTGGAAGATGCCGCGCCCGTGATAGCGCACGCCGTCGCCGGCCCGGGTGTTGCCGAGATCGCGGCGGCCCTCGTAGCGGGCGAAATAGGCGGGGCCGCCATATTCCTCGAGCGTGCGGAAGCCGTCAGTCTCGTGCGCGGCCTGGGCCAGGAAATGGCAGATGCGCCGCGGCGTCGTGACGTCGTGGTCATCGGCCAATTCATCGAAGCGCCCGGCGATGCCGGCGACGATCGCCGCATCGGCCGCGGGCGCGAGGTGCAACAGGCGCTCGCGGGTGACGGCCAGGCCCGGCTCGGCCGCGTGGTCGATACCGACCCAGGTTCCGATGGCACGCATCGACATGAAAATGCCCTCCGCAAAGGAGGGCATCATCGCCGCTGCCGCGGGGCCGGGGATAAATTCCCCGACGTGGAGCGATCAGCCGCTGACGGCGGTGTATTCGGTCTCGATCGAGGAGGCGTGGACCTCGTGGTCGAAGCCGTAGATATGGATCGAGATCGCCTCGCCCGGCCCGAAATTGCGCATGCGGTGGATATTCGGACCCGAGGGCAGCATGCA
This sequence comes from Bosea sp. ANAM02, assembly GCF_011764485.1. NCBI lineage: Bacteria > Pseudomonadati > Pseudomonadota > Alphaproteobacteria > Hyphomicrobiales > Alloboseaceae > Allobosea > Allobosea sp. ANAM02. The sequence continues at coordinate 1,123,724 of NZ_AP022848.1, forward strand.
GGCGACATAGCCCGGCTTGCGCTCCTGCTCCTCGGTCTGGACGGCGCGATTGGCGTCGATGGCGCGATACCAGGTCTCGGTGACGGTGCCGGAGACGACGCCGAAGCAGCAGGAACAATGATGGTCGTGGATCGAGGTCGCCGAGCCCTCGCCCCAGACGATCGCCCAGACGCTGACATTCTCGTCGCCGGCAAGCAGGTTGCGGCTGTAGCAGCCGGCCTTGCGCTCCAGCGGCAGGCGCTGGATCAGGTCGGGCATGGCGACGAGCTCCTGCAGCACCTCGCGGGCGGCGCTCAGATAGTCGCGCGTCAGCGTGCCGGCATCGGTCCGCAGATTGCGCAGCACCGCCCCGCGCCGCTCCTCGCTGAGAAAACCCTGCATGCCATTCCCCTCTGGATCGCTTGGCAAATGATAGGGTGCGAGCGCGGGCAGCGGTTTGCGGAGTTGGAGAATTTTCATCCCCGATTGGAATCTCATACCTTCCATGGGATGATATGTGGAATATTTTCTCCGCTTCATTCCCTGGGAAGGAAGTTGATTCCGATTTTTATGGGGAGTCATGGCCAAGCTCGACGCTTTCGACCTGCGCATCCTGGCGCGCCTGCAGGAGGATGCGAGCCTGCCGCTCGCCGAGCTCGCCGAGGCGGTGGGGCTGTCGTCATCGCCCTGCTGGCGGCGGGTGCAGAAGCTGGAGGAGGGCGGCTATATCAAGCGCCGCGTCGCCCTGCTCGATCGCGACAAGCTCAAGGCCGGCGTCACGGTCTTCATCGCGGTCAAGACGGCGCGCCATTCGATGGAGTGGCTGGAGCGCTTCCACCAGGCGGTGCACGACCTGCCCGAGATCGTCGATTTCTACCGGATGAGCGGCGAGATCGACTATCTGCTCAAGGCCTATGTCGCCGATATCGCCGCCTATGACGCGCTCTACAAGAAGCTGATCTCGCGCATCGATCTCAGCGACGTGACCTCGATGTTCGCGATGGAGGAGCTGAAATCGACCTCGGCGATCCCGCTGGGATTTGCGGGGGAGGGGTGAACAGAGTGGCTGTACAGGAGCCGTTCCTGCCCCGTCATGGTCGGGCTTGTCCCGACCATCCACGTCTTCGTTTCTGCAACGCGGCATTCAAGGCGTGGATGCTCGCCACAAGGGCGAGCATGACGCTTGAGCCAAGGCCTCAGGTCTTCGTGACCTTCTGGTAGTCCTTCACGTCCGAGAAGGTGATGTCGGGCGCGCGCTCGGCATCGTATTTCAGCGTGAACTGGCTGGACGCCATGAAGACCGGGTCGCCGTCGAGATCGTCGGCCATGGCCGAGGGCTTGAGGCCGACGAATTTCTGCAGCGCGGCCTTGTCGTCCGAGGAGACCCAGCGGGCGATCGAGAACTGGCAGGGCTCGAAATCGACGGGCAGCGAATATTCCGCGTCCATGCGCTCCTTGAGCACGTCGAGCTGGAGCGCGCCGACGACGCCGACGATTGCAGGGGCGCCGTCATGCGGCAGGAAGAGCTGGACGACGCCTTCCTCGGCCATCTGCTGCAGAGCCTCGCGCAGCTTCTTGGCCTTCATCGCATCCTTGAGCTTGACGCGGCGCAGGATTTCCGGGGCGAAGCTCGGCACGCCCTTGAAGACGATGTCCTCGCCCTCGGTCAGCGTGTCGCCGATGCGCAGCGTGCCGTGATTGGGCAGGCCGACGATGTCGCCGGCGAAGGCCTCCTCGGCGATGGAGCGGTCGCGGGCGAAGAAGAATTGCGGCGCGTTGAGCGGCATCGGCTTGCCGGTGCGGACGAGCTTGGCCTTCATGCCGCGCGACAGCTTGCCCGAACAGATGCGCATGAAGGCGATGCGGTCGCGATGGTTCGGATCCATGTTCGCCTGGATCTTGAAGACGAAGCCGGTCATCTTCGGCTCATCCGCCTCGATCGGACGCTTGTCGGCGAGTTGGGCACGCGGGCTCGGGGCATAGCGGCCCAGCGCATCGATCAGGTCGCGCACGCCGTAGTCGCGCAAGGCCGCGCCGAAATAGAGCGGGGTCAGGTGACCCTCGCGGAAGGCCTGGAGATCGAAGGGCTTCAAGCCCTCGGCGGCGAGGAAGACTTCCTCGCGCCAGGTCTCGGCGGCGCCATGCGGCAGCAACTCGTCGAAGAGCGGATCGTCCCAGCCGGTGACCTGCTGGTCCTCGGCGCGCTCGTCGCCCTTCTGGTTGCGGCGGAAGGTATTGGCCTTGAGGTCGTAGGTGCCGACGAATTCGCGGCCGCGGCCGACCGGCCAGGTCATCGGCGCGACGTCGAGCGCCAGCGTCGTCTCGATCTCGTTGATCAGGTCGAAGGGATCGCGCGTCTCGCGATCGACCTTGTTGATGAAGGTGACGATCGGGATGTCTCTGAGGCGGCAGACCTCGAACAGCTTCTTGGTCCGGTCCTCGATGCCCTTGGCGGCGTCGATCACCATGACGGCGGCGTCGACCGCGGTCAGCGTGCGGTAGGTGTCTTCCGAGAAGTCCTCGTGGCCTGGCGTATCGAGCAGGTTGAAGACATGCCCGCCGTACTCGAAGGTCATCACCGAGGTGACGACCGAGATGCCGCGCTGGCGTTCGATCTTCATCCAGTCAGAGGAGGTCTGGCGGCGACCCTGCTTGGCGCGCACTTCACCGGCGAGCTGAATGGCGCCGCCGAAATAGAGCAGCTTCTCGGTCAGCGTCGTCTTGCCGGCGTCCGGATGCGAGATGATGGCGAAAGTGCGCCGGCGCGCATGCGGCGCGGCGGAGGCCGCGGACGCTTCGAGGGTCGAAAGATCGGTCATGGCGCGCATGAAGACGGAAGGGGGGCGGAAGTCAATCGGCGCGAAGGCTTGTGCGTCGTCATGCTCGCCCTTGTGGCGAGCATCCACATCTTGGACACCGAATTTGAGCACGGAAGACGTGGATGGTCGGGACAAGCCCGACCATGACGGTTGGCGGGTGAATGGAGCAACGCGGCTCAGTTCTTGAGCCGGTAGCCCGTCTTGAAGATCCAGCCGACGGTCGCGATGCAGGCGGCGAGGAAGATCAAGGTCATGCCGAGGCTCACCCCCAGGCTGACATCGGCGAGCCCGTAGAAGCTCCAGCGGAAGCCGCTGATCAGATAGACCACGGGATTGAACAGCGTCACCGTCTGCCAGAAGGGCGGCAGCATCGAGATCGAGTAGAAGGAGCCGCCCAGGAAGGCGAGCGGCGTCACGATCAGGAGCGGGATGACCTGCAGTTTCTCGAAGCCGTCGGCCCAGATGCCGATGATGAAGCCGAACAGGCTGAAGGTCGTCGCCGTCAGTACGAGGAAGAGCAGCATCATCGCGGGGTGCTCGATCCGCAGCGGCACGAAGAAGGCGGCCGTCGCCAGGATGATGAGGCCGAGCAGGATCGACTTGGTCGCAGCCGCGCCGACATAGGCGATCACCGCCTCCCACCAGGCGACGGGCGCGGAGAGCAGTTCGTAGATCGTGCCGGTGAATTTCGGGAAATAGATCGCGAAGGAGGCGTTGGCGATGCTCTGCGTCAGGAGCGACAGCATGATCAGACCGGGCACGATGAAGGCGCCATAGGGCACGCCCTCGACCGATTGCATGCGCGAGCCGATCGCGCCGCCGAAGACGATGAAATAGAGCGAGGTCGAGAGTACGGGCGAGACGATGCTCTGCAGCGGGGTTCGCCAGGTACGGTTCATCTCGAAGCGGTAGATCGCGGCGATGGCGTGCAGGTTCAGGCCGGTCATCAGCGGCGCTCCTTGACCAGGCTGACGAAGATGTCCTCGAGCGAGCTCTGGCTAGTGCTGAGGTCGCGAAAGCGGATGTCGGCTTCGGCGAGGCCTTGCAGCAAGGTGGTGATGCCGGTGCGCTCGGCCTGGGTGTCGTAAGTGTAGACGATCTCGTCGCCGGTGGCGGAAAGCCTGAGGTCGAAGCTCGCCAGCGCTTCCGGCACGGCCGCGATCGGCTGCTGGAGCTGCAGCGAAAGCTGCTTCTTGCCGAGCTTGCGCATCAGCTCGGCCTTTTCCTCGACCAGTATGATCTCGCCCTTGGAGATGACGCCGACGCGGTCGGCCATCTCCTCGGCTTCCTCGATATAGTGGGTGGTCAGGATGATGGTGACGCCCTCGTCGCGGAGCCGGCGCACCATGCGCCACATGTCCTGCCGGAGCTCGACATCGACGCCTGCGGTCGGCTCGTCCAGGAAGAGGATGCGCGGTTCGTGCGAGAGCGCCTTGGCGATCATGACGCGCCGTTTCATGCCGCCCGAAAGCATGCGGATCTGGCTGTCCTTTTTCTCCCAGAGCGAGAGATCCTTCAGGATGCGTTCGATCAGGGCGGGATCACGCGGCTTGCCGAAAAGGCCGCGGCTGAAATTCACGGTGGACCAGACCGTCTCGAAGGCGTCGGTGGTCAGTTCCTGAGGCACGAGGCCGATGGCCGAACGAGCGGCGCGGTAATCCGTGAGGATGTCGTGGCCATCGGCCGTGACCGTGCCGGCGCTGGGCCGGACAAGCCCGCAGATGATGCTGATCAGCGTGGTCTTGCCAGCGCCGTTGGGGCCGAGCAGGGCGAAGATCTCGCCGCGCCGGATCGCGAGATCGACCGTTTTCAGTGCGCTGAAGCCTGAGGCGTAGGTCTTCGAGAGGCCGTAGACCGAGATGATCGGCGAGGTCGTGTCTGACATGGGCGGCATATAGGGGAGCGGTTGCGTGGTTGCGATGGCGGGGGCATGCGGTCAAAGCATGATCGCCTGTCAGTTCATGGCGGGAAGCGTCGCGAAACGAAAAGGCCGGGCGCAGGGCCCGGCCTTCTCCACGCGACGCAACCGCACGCTACTTCATGAAGAACCACAGCAGGATGATGATCGGGATCGGAACGCCCACCAGCCACAAAATGATCGAACGCATTGTCAGCCCCCAATTCGGAACGATGATGCGAGGGCAACGCTCGTCCGCAGGAGAAGGTTCCTGTTCGCGGAATCTCAGGCTGCGCCGAAAGCTCCGACGCCTGGGTGCCATTGCGGACGGTAGCCGTGCTCCAGTGCCGCGAGGGTGGCAGGCGGTGTAAGCACCGTCACGGTGCCCGTCGGGCGTCTCTGCCGCTCGACATAGCCGCCGGGCGACCAGACCAGGGCGGAGGCTTCATGCAGCGCCACAAAGCGCCTTCCGTCATCGCCGAGCAGCATCGCGCCATCCGGCAATTGCTTGGCCGGCAAACGGTGCATCCGCTTCTTCCGGCCGTCGCGACGGTCCGCGTCGAGGATGCGGTCGATCTCGGGAAAGAGCGGCGTCTCCGGGAGGCCGAGGCCACGCACCAGCGCGTCGCGGTAGGCGAGCGCGTCCTGGCGCCGGCACTCCATGCAGGGGCGATGGCCGGCCGCGAGCGCCGTCACCTCGTCGCAGAAGAACAGTTCGGTATAGCCGCGGCCCCAGACCTTGCGCTTGCGCCCCTTGAAGGAGAGGACGCAGCAGAGCCATTGCCGCGTCGCCTGGATACGAGTGGGGACCTCATGCGTCGCAGGGTCGTGAAAGCGGCCGCCGCGATTGCCGTAGAAGGTGCCGCGCGCCGGATCGGCGAAGAGCGTGCCATCGGGTCTGACGCGATTGGGAAAGGGCATGCGCGGTATCCGTTCGATGAGGGGCCGCCTAGTTTAGGCGTTCGCACGCCAGTTCGTGGCAGGAAGACAGTCGGCATTTTCACTGATCGTGGCAGGTTCTGCTTAACGCTAGAAGCAAGTCGGTGCCGGCCCCTAAGGCATTTGAAGTAGTTTCGGCTGCATCCCGGTGGCTACGAAGCCATGCGGAGCCGGCAAGCGCCACGATGAATGCCTATCTTCCCCTGATTCTGTTCACGGTGCTGACGAACGCTGCCGCGCAACTGATGCTGAAGCGCGGCATGACCGGAGTCGGTTCGCTCGACGTCTCCGGCGACGGGCTGATCGCCACCGTCTTCCGCGTCGTGTTCAATCCCTTCGTCTTCGCGGGCCTGTGCACCTTCGTGATCAGCATGGCCTCGCACCTGATCGTGCTGTCCAAGGTGCAGATCAGCTACGCCTATCCGTTCCTGAGCCTCGCCTATGTCGTGGTCGCGGCTTACGCCTATTTCGTCTTCCACGAAGACCTGAGCGCGATGCGCATCGCCGGCATCGGCTTCATCGTGCTGGGCACGATCTTTATTGCACAAAGCTGAGGGAGATCATGGACCTGATCGTACGCCTGTTTCTGCGCCTCGGCGCGCTGTTCGAGCCGCCGGTGGCGCCGCAGCCGGTGCCCGTGCCGGTGCGCAATCGCCATCCCCGCTTGCCCGTCGACCGGAGGTGACGCGATGAAGCACATCATCATCGGCGGCGACGGCTTCGTCGGCTCGCATCTGGCGGCCGATCTCTCCGCCATGGGCGAGGAGGTGCTGGTCGCGGACATTCACCAGAGCGGCCACGCGCATTATGCCAAGGTGCCGTTCCTGACGGTCGACGTGACCAAGGCCGAAAGCGTGGACTCGATCCCGCTTTCGCCCGAGGACCTCGTCTACAATCTCTCGGCCAAGATGCTCTCGCCGATCGTGACGCGGGCCGAGCGGCACGAATTCTTCTGGCCGGTGAACTATCACGGCACGCAGAACATCCTCTCCTGGATGGAGAAGAATGGGGCCAACCGGCTCGTCCATTTCACCACCGACATGATCTACGGCCATTCGGTGACGGTGCCTCAGGACGAGACGCATCCGGCCCATCCGCTCGGCGAATACGGCGAGAGCAAGCTCGCGACCGAGCGCCTTGCCGCAGATTACCGCGCCAAGGGCTTCCGCATCCCGATCTTCCGGCCGCGCCTGATCATCGGGCCGGGCCGTCTCGGCATCCTCGTCAAGCTGTTCAAGCTGATTGACATGAACCTGCCGGTGCCGATGATCGGATCGGGCAAGAATCCCTACCAGTTCATCTCGGTCTTCGACTGCGCCAGCGCCTGCGTCGCGGCCTGGAAGGCGGGCTTTCCGAACGAGGCCTACAATCTCGGCTCCGACGATCCACCGCCTGTGAAGAAGCTGCTCGGCGACCTGATCAAGCATGCCGGCTCGAAATCGATCCTGCTGCCGACGCCGGCCTCTCTTGTAAAGCTGACGCTCGATACGCTCGACGCGATCAACCTGCCGATCATGGACCCCGAGCAGTACAAGATCGCCGACGAAATCTGCATCCTCGACACCTCCAAGGCCAAGCGCGAGCTCGGCTGGGCGCCGCAATATCGCGACGAGGACATGCTGCTCGCCGCCTATACCGAATACCGCAAGGCCAAGGATGGCCTGAAACAGGCGCAGAGGAGCCTCGCCGCATGAGCATGCCCGCTTTCAGGAACGAGGACGTCGCCGTGACCAATGCCCGGCCGCAGCTCATCAGCGTCGAGGCCGCCAAGCAGCTCGACGCCGCGCAGGTCAAGGAGCTCTTCGCAGCCCATATCAACCCCGGCCAGCTTCACTTCCTGAAGCTGCTCGGCTTCGACAGGATCCTCGTCGATCGTGCGGAGGGCATGCATTACATTACCAGGGACGGCCGCAGGATCCTCGATTTCTTCGGCGGCTTCTGCTCGGTAGCCTTCGGCCACAACCATCCGCGCATCGTCGCGGCCCGGCAGAAATTCCAGGACGAGAACCGCCATGAGATCTGCATGGCCTTCATGTCGCAATATGCCTCGGCGCTGGCGAAGAACCTCGCCACCATCGCGCCGGGCGATCTCGACATGGTCTTCCTCGGCTCGACCGGCTCGGAGGCGATGGAGGCGGCGCTGAAGGTCGCCGAGCAGGCGCAGGGGCCGGAGAAGTCCAGGATCCTGCACGCCGCGAACTCTTTCCACGGCAAGACCAAGGGCGTGCTCTCGGTCACGGATTCGACGCTCTACCAGTCGCAGTTCAAGCTGGTCGAGAACCGGATCAAGGTGCCGTTCGGCGATATCGCCGCCGTCCGGCAGGCGCTGGAGAGCGATCCGTCGATCGGCATCGTGGTGATGGAGACGATCCAGGGCGGCGGCGGCATCGTCGAGGCGCCCGAGGGCTTCTGGCGCGAATTGCGCGCGCTCTGCGACAAGCATGGCGTGCTCTGGGTCGCCGACGAGGTGCAGTGCGGTCTCGGCCGCACCGGCCAGTTCTTCGCCTTCGAGCGCGACGGGGTTGTGCCTGACGTGACCGCGCTCGCCAAGGCGCTCGGCGGCTCGAAGGCGGCGATGGGCGCGATGATCGCGCGGCGCGAGATCTACATGAAGGCCTATGGCAAGCCGAAGAGCGCGCTGATCCATGCACAGGCGACCTTCGGTGGCATGGGCGAGGCCTGCGTCTCGTCGATCGAGGCCCTCAACGTCCTATATGACGAGGATCTGATGGGCAATGCCCAGCGCCAGGGCGATTACCTGATCGAGAAGCTGAACGGTCTGCGCGCCAAGTACCCGACCCTGCTCAAGGAAATCCGCGGACGCGGCCTGATGATCGGCGTCGAGTTCCAGGATATCAGCGAGACCATGCCCTTCGGGCTGAGGCACATGGTCGCGCTGCTCGACGACAAGCTGAAGGGCTCGCTCTGCGGCTTCGTCGGCGCGCTGCTCCTGAAGGAGCATGACGTGCTCGTCGCCTTCACCGAGTACAACCGCAACGTCATCCGGCTGGAGCCGCCGCTCATCGTCACCCGCGAGCAGTGCGACCAGTTCATCGCGGCCTTCGAAGCTGTGCTGTCGGGCGGCGTCACCGGCATCGTCACCGGCTATCTGCGCAAGGTCGCGGCGGCGAAGGGCTGAGCGGTTCGCTCACCGACAACAAAAAGAGGCCGGCTTGTGCCGGCCTTTTGAGTCAGGGGTCTCGAAACTGGGGTCTTCCAGAAAAGCTCAGTAGTAGCCGCACACCCGGCGGTAGCCGATGACATTGCCCCAGCGGTCGAAGCGCTCGACCAGGTCGCAGGAGCGGACGGGGGCGGCGTAGTAGCCATAGCCATAGGCCGGGCGGGTGGCGCCGGCGATGATGGCGCCCGCTGCCAGCGCACCGACGATACCGGCTCCGGCGCCCCAGCCATAACCCCGGTGCCAGCGCGGCCGCGCCTCGGCGCCGGAAGCCGCGAAGGTGGTGGCCAGGGTGAGGGCCGCGAGGGTCGCGGTCACGGTCTTGCGGAACGTCGTCATGCTCGTCTCCCAATCTCTGTGAGAGCGAAGGTTTCGCTCTTCATGCTCATTGGTCGCGGGCAGCGGCGGAGAGGTTCAAAGGCGATGCGGGATTTTTCGGGGCGGTTCGCGTTGCTCCGGAACGCTGGTGCTATCAGCCCGGCGCCCGCCCATAGAAGCGCAGCAGCTCCAGCCCCGCTGGGCTCGTCCAATCGGCTTCGCCGACGAGATAGCCGACGCTGCGGGTCTCGCGATCGAGCAGGTAGGTCATGGGCATGCCATAGAGCGGGAAAGGCGTGGGCTTTACCGATTTCGGGCCCGAGGCCACGACGCCCTCGGCATCGATGAAGCTCGCGAGGTCGGCGAGGCCGAGCCTGTCGAGATAGGCTCTGACGGTCGCCACGGATTTGTCGAGCGAGACGGGGATGACGACGAAGGGCTCGCGTGCCGCCCTGGCCTGGAGTCGCCTCAGGATCGGCAGTTCGCGCCGGCAGGGCGGGCACCAGCTCGCCCAGAAATTCAGGAGGACCGCCTTGCCGCGATAGGACGAGAGCGGCCGAGTCCTGCCGGCCAGATCGGTGAGAACGAGGGAGCCGGCCTCTTCCGGCGGATCGATCTGCACGAACTGCGAACTTGGCCCGGCGAAGCGCGGCGGTTGCCGTGCGGCAGCCGGTGCCGATGCCAAGGAAGAGAGCAGGGTGAGCGCGAAAGCTTCGCGGCGTGTCGGAGAAAGGGCGATGGTCCGGCCTGTTGCCGGCGGATCGTTCACGGGTGCAGTCATGAAGCGCAGCTAGCAGCAGGCTGCCGCCCCAGGGAACCGCTGCCGGATGCATCTCACCGGGCTGTGATGTCGCAACCCCCTATTGCGCGGTGACCCGCCGCCAGAAACCGGATGAGAATCCGGGATCGACATGTGCCGCGAAGTCGCGCCAGCGCGGGAAGGAGGCTGCGAAGGTCTCGGGCGACATGCGGGCGTCCTTGTAGGGATTGACCCGCCCACCGGCGGCGATCGCGAGCCCGTCGAGTCGCGCCAGCAATCGTTCGGTCCGCTCGCCGCGATTGGGAAAGTCGAGCGTCAGCGTCGCGCCCGGCATCGGGAAGGACATCAGGCCGGGCGAGGGCTTGTCGCCGAAGAGCTTCAGCACCGTCAGGAAGGAGGCTTCCCCGGCAGCCAATGTCTGCCGCAGCATCTCCGCGACGGTTGCGGCGGCGTTCTCCGGCGGGATGGCGCATTGGAACTGGCGCAGGCCCTGCGGGCCATAGGCGCGGTTCCAGTCATGGATGCGGTCGAGCGGGTAGAAGAACGGACGATAGGGCACGCGGCGCTCGAGGCGGTCCCGCGGCTGGCTGTTGCGATAGAGCCAGTTGAAGGCGCCAAGCGTCACGCGATTGATCAGCGGGACGGGCGGCTTCAGCGGAAAGGGCAGGGTGCGTGCCTGGCGCGGCGGCGGTTCGTCGGAAGCAGGGGCATGGTTCGCCCGAAAGAAGACGCCACGGCCGAGATTCCGCCCGCTGGCGAGCGAGTCGATCCAGGCCACCGTATAGTCATGCGTGGCGTCGGAGGCGGTGGCGATCTCGAAGAAGCCGTCGAGATTGTCGAAGGGCAGCACTTCCTGAGCCATCTCAGCCGAGGCGATCGGCATGAGCTGCAGTGTCACCTGCGTCACCAGCCCGGTCAGGCCGAAGCCGCCGATGGTCGCGGCGAAGAGTTCGCCGTTCAGGTCCGGCGCGCAGAGCAGGCGCTGACCGTCGGAGCGGACGAGCTCGAAGGCGCGGATATGGCAGCCGAAGGTGCCGGCACTGTGATGGTTCTTGCCGTGGACGTCGTTGGCCAGCGCGCCACCGATGGTGACGAAGGCCGTGCCTGGCGTGACCGGCGGAAACCAGCCGGCGGGGACGGCGATCTCGAGCAGGCGGTCTAGCATCAGGCCGGCGCCGCAGGTGATCAGGCCGGTCTCGCGATCGAAGGCGAGGATGTCGTCGAGGCCGCGCGTATCGATCAGCGTGCCGCCGTCGTTCAGGCAGGAATCGCCATAGGAGCGCCCGTTGCCATAGGCGAGGAGCGGGCGGCGCGGGCGGTGTGGCGCATCGAGCCAGTCACGGCCGTCGACGATCGCGCTGCCGCGGGCCGCAAGCCCACCCCAGGACCGGTAGTCCGAGAGCGGCGCGGTCACGGCAGGAAGGTCGCGGCGACCATGATCAGGACGACGACGAGCCCCATGAACTGGCTGCGCCAGTCGCGGATCATGAAGACCAGCGGATCGTCCGGCATCTGGCCGCGGCGGGCGAGGAACCAGATCCGGGCCATCTGGTAGAGGATGATCGGGCAGATCAGCCAGATCAGCTTGGGCTGGCTGTAGAGCTGCTTCACATTGGCGCTGTCGACATAGAGCGCCATGATCAGTGCGCAGGTGCAGCCCGAGGCCATGCCGAGCTGCGACAGGGCTTCGATATCCTCGGCATGATAGCCGCGACCCGCCTTCTTGAGGCCCGACTGGTCCTGGGTGAGACGCAGTTCGGCATAGCGCTTCACCAGCGCCAGGCTGAGGAAGAGGAACATCGCGAAGGCGAGCAGCCAGGAGGAGATGGGTATGGCAGCCGCGGCATTGCCGGCGAGGATGCGCAGCGTGTGCATGGCGGCGAGCCCGAGCACGTCGACCAGAAGCTTGCGCTTGAGGAAGAGCAGATAGGCCAGCGCCAGGAAGAGATACGCGAGCAGGGCAAGCAGGAAGGGTTGCGGCTGCGGCACGAGCAAGACCAGCGAGAAGGCCGCGACGAGCAGGATCGGCACGGCCGCATAGGCCTGCGTCGCGGTGATCTCGCCGGCGGCGAGCGGGCGCTTGCATTTGGTCGGATGGCGCCGGTCCGCCTCGACATCCTTGATGTCGTTGAGGAGATAGACCGCCGAGGCGATCAGGCTGAAGGCGACGAAGGCGATCAGGCCGAGCCAGAGCGCGTGCGGATCGAAAGCGTCATGATTGAGCAGGATCGGGACGAAGACCAGGCCGTTCTTGAGCCAGTGATGCGGCCGCATCGCCCTGATCATCGCGGTCACAGACATCGTTCGACCCGTCTCCCCCATGACGTGAGCCGGCCTCCGCGACGCGGAGCCCGACAGCCGGCTCGACCGGCGCGGGCGTTATCGGTCGAAAAGTCCTAAGCGGGGGTGCATGTGACGTCGAAACGGGCAGCGATTCCAACGCCATGCTTAACGCCCGGCTTCCGCGTTCCGCGAAAGCCGGGGTGGAGGGCAGCCGGCGCGTCTCAGACCTTGGCGGCGCTGGCAGCGGCGTCGATATTGGCGACCAGCTCGGCATCGAGACCGAGCGAGCCGGCAAGCCCGGCCAGGAAATCCTTCTCGGCCGCGTTGTCCGGATTGATGGCGATACGCGCCGCCGTGTAGATCTGGGCGGCGAGCTCGGGGCTCTCGGCCGCCTCGACCAGGGCGTCGATCGAAGCCGGCTTCGCCATCTCCTTCGCCAGCCATTCATGCGCTTCCTGATCGAGACCGGCCTCCTTCAGGCCGCCGAGGATCGCGCTCTGCTCTTCCGCATCGATATGGCCGTCGGCGGCGGCCGCCGCGATCATGGCGCGGATGAAGACGAGGGCGGTGGCCTCGCTCGCGGCCTGCGGTTCGAAGCCGGTGCCGGCTGGTGCCGGCAGCACCTCCTGCTGGGCGGCGTTGAGCAGCGGCTTGCCGGCCTGATAGTTCTGGTAGGCCTTGTAGGCGAGGCCCCCGATCAGGGCGAGGCCGCCCAGTTTGGCTGCCGAGCCGGCAACGGAGCGGCCGGTCGAGGTGCCGAAGACGAGCGCGCCGAGGCCGCCGAGCACGGCGGTGGCGAGCGCCGGATTGCTGTTGAACATGCCCTTGGCCTGCTCGATGAGCTGGTCCGGCGTCCGGCCTCCGGTGACCCGGCCCAGCGCGTCGCCGGCGCCCTGCTGCATGCCGGTCTGGCGCGCTGCATCGCCCAATCCCTGCGTAGCCTGGGCGAGGATCTGGCCTGCCAGTCCGCCGAGCCCGCCCGAGCGTTGGACCTGATCGGCCAGCCCGCCGAGCATGCCGCCGATTCCGCCCTGCTGGCCGGCCTGAGAGCCCGCCTGGCTGCCGGCGCTGATCAGGGCGTCGAGCAGGGATTTGGCATTGAACATGTCGTCTTCTCCTGTTGGCGGCCATCGTGCCGCTCAGTCGGGATCGATCAGCCGTATGAAGACGGCGTGACCAAGGCGTGATTTTGCACAGCTTCCGCCCTCAAGTCATCGGCAGCGGCAGCAACCCCGGTTCTTTCAGCGTTTCCAGCGCGATCTCGGAGCGGACGCGGGCGACGCTCTCATGCGGCATCAGGACTTCGTTGACGAGCCGGGCGAGCGCCTTGAGGTCACCGACTGCGACCTTGAGCAGATAATCCGCCTCGCCGGTCAGGGCATGGGCCTCGAGGATCGCCGGCGTCAGGCGCACGAGGTCGCGGAAGCGGCGGGCATTGTCGCGCGTATGCGTGTCGAGCGCGACGTGGATGAAGACGATGACGCCGAGCCCGACGGCTGACGGCTCCAGAGCCGCTCGATAGCCACGGATCACGCCCTCCTGCTCCAGTCGCTGGCGCCGGCGCGAGACCTGGCTGGCTGAGAGGCCGACCGTTTCTGCCAGAGCCGCATTGGTGAGGGAGGCGTCGCTTTGCAGAGCGTCGAGCAGGCGCCAGTCGAGCGCGTCAAGCGTGGCCATGTGATGCGCCTTAAACGGGATCTATGCACGAATGATGCATTGAAACTTCCACGAGGTGCAAGTTTGCACGGAAATCGCCTGATCTTTGCGCGATCATGGGTCATCCCGGCAAGAGCAGACAGGAGGAATGCCCATGGGTCCGTTTCCGCACGACGCCGCCCCGCCCGCGATCTCGGCCGCCAACCCGATGGGGACCGACGGCTTCGAGTTCGTCGAGTATGCCCACCCCGAGCCGGAGAAGCTCGGCGCCCTGTTCGAGACCATGGGCTTCACCAAGGTCGCCCGCCACCGTTCGAAGCAGGTGACGCTCTATCGGCAGGGCGACGTCAATTTCGTCGTCAACGCGGAGCCTGATTCCTTCGCCCAGGCCTTCGCCGCCGAGCATGGCCCCTGCGCCTGCGCCATGGCCTTCCGTGTGGTCGATGCCAAGCATGCCTTCGAGCGGGCGGTATCGCTCGGCGCCGAACCCTATGAGAGCGCGATCGGGCCGGGCGAGCTTGCGATCCCCGCCGTGCGCGGCATCGGCGGCTCGCTGCTCTATTTCGTCGATCGCTATGGCGAGAAGGGCTCGATCTGGGATGTCGATTTCGAATGGATCGGCGAGCGTGACCCGCATCCTGAGCAGGCCGGGCTCTACTATCTCGACCATCTCACCCATAACGTCATCCGCGGGCGGATGGACCATTGGGCCGACTGGTACGGCAAGCTCTTCAATTTCCGTGAAATCCGCTTCTTCAACATCGAGGGTAAGCTGACCGGCCTGATCTCGCGGGCGCTGACTTCGCCTTGCGGCAAGATCCGTATCCCGATCAACGAGTCGCTCGACGACAAGAGCCAGATCGAGGAATACCTGCGCCAGTACAAGGGCGAGGGCATCCAGCATGTCGCGATGGGCTCGCGCGACATCTATGCCAGCGTCGAGGCCCTGCGTGGCAACGGCCTGCCCTTCATGCCGTCGCCGCCCGCGACCTATTACGAGAAGGTCGATGCCCGCGTGCCGAACCATGGCGAGCCGGTCGCGCGGCTCAAGGAGAACGGCATCCTGATCGATGGCGAGGGTGCGGTCGCGCTCGGCGAGAAACAGGGCCGGATGAGCAAGGTGCTGCTGCAGATCTTCTCGGCCACGGTGGTCGGACCGATCTTCTTCGAGTTCATCCAGCGCAAGGGCGATGACGGCTTCGGCGAGGGCAATTTCCGCGCGCTGTTCGAATCGATCGAGGAGGATCAGATCCGCAGGGGCGTGCTGAAGCCGGCAGACGCGGCGGAGTAACCAGGTGAACCGCATGGCCGGCTGAGTCGGCCATGCGCGTTATTGCGCGAGCTTGCGCATCAGGAGCGGCGCGCCGACCGCGGGGTCCTTGCGCCACTGGCCGTCCTCGAAGACGAGGTCGGTACCATGGCCACGGCGCGCGACGAGGGTCAGGCGCCCACCGGCATAGCGCCAGCCGACGGGGTCGAAGATCGTCAGGCCGGTATCCTGGCACGAACCTTCGAAAGCCGCAGGTTGGCGGCCATCCGCCGCAGCGGGAGCGAGCACGAGGCGGCAGGCCTCGCGGTTCTGCTGGCGCATCAGGACATAGCGGCCCGGCAAGGTATTGGCGGCGGGCGCGGTCGCGGGATCGACGACGGTGATGCGCCGGGCGGCCGTCGCGGCCGGATCCTGGGAGCGTTGCGCCGCGAGACGCGGATGGTTTCGCGAGGCCAGCCTGTAGGCCTTGCCGTCGCTGCCCGTGCCTTCGAGCCCGGTCTCGGCCGTGCCCTTCCGGAAACCGACGATCTGCCTGCCGTTCGAGTCGAGGAATTGCGGCTGCCCGCCCGCGGCCAGCGTCCAGGACGTGGCCGTGCCGAGGATCGGCAGCGCGCGGCGGCAGGTCGCGGGAAAGCGGAGCTGACGGGCATTGCCGGACGCTTCCGCACCCAGGGTGACCGTGCAACGGCGCGAGGCCCCGGCGAGTTCCAACTCCCAGGCGCCGAGCCAGCGGCGGATCGCGTCGGGCGCGGTGTCGGCGCCGCGCGGCAGCGGCGCCGTCTGAGCCGCCGCCGGCAGGGAGCCGGCGGCGAGAATCAGCAGCGGCAGCAGCCGGCGGATCAGGCCTTTTTCCATGGGGTCTCCGACACGGGCGTCAGCGGGCCCTTGCCATCGAACCAGGAAAGCATGTTGTCGACCAGAAGCTGGCCCATCGCCTCGCGGGTATGGACGGAGGCCGAGCCGACATGGGGCAGCAGCACCGCATGCTCGATGGCGATCAGTTCAGCCGGCACGCGCGGCTCGTCCTCGAAGACGTCGAGCCCGGCGGAAAGGATGGTCCTGTCGTTGAGCGCCTTGATCAGCGCCTGCTCGTCGACGACGGTACCGCGGCCGACATTGATCAGGATGCCGTTGGGGCCAAGCGCCTTCAGGACCTCGGCATTGATGATGTGATGGGTCGAGGCGCCGCCCGGCGCGACCGAGATCAGCGTGTCGACATCGGTGGCCATGTCGACCAGCGAGGGATAGTAGGGATAGGACACGTCAGGCTGGCGCGAGCGCCCGTGATAGACGACCGGCAGGCCGAAGGCCTCGACGCGCTGCGCCACCGCCTTGCCGATGCGGCCGAGGCCGACGATGCCGACCTTGCGCCCGCGCAGCGAGGTGGTGAGCGGGTAGTTGCCCTGCAGCCACTTGCCTTCGCGCAGGTAGCGGTCGACCTGCGGGAGCTGGCGGACGGTGGCGATCAGCAGGCCGAGCGCGAGATCGGCGACCTCGTCGGTCAGGACGTCGGGCGTGTTGGTGACGACGAGCCCGCGGCGGCCGGCCTCGGCCGCATCGACATGATCGTAGCCGACGCCGAAGCTGGAGATCACCTCGAGCTTGGGCAGGGCGTCGAACAGCGCGCCGTCGACCCGGTTGTGGCCGCCGCCGGCGGCGACGCCGCGCACGCGGCCGGCGACCTCGCGCAGCAGGGCGGCGCGGTCGGACGCCTTCCACAGTTCATGGACGGTGAAGCGCGCCTTGAGCTGGTCGGCGGCATAGGCCATCAGCGGGCCGGTCTGGACGATTTCGGGCTTGGTCGAGGCTGTCATTGTCGGGCTGTCCGTCTGTGGTGGCGAAGGTCGTTGATTCGGCTCGTCTGAATCGATTAAAATGATCGGCGCGGTCTGCCGGGCCGGCATAGCCCCGCAACCGCATATACGCTATCCGATCACGTCCTGCCGATGAAGGCAGGGTGGTCATTTAGTATGCTTTATTCTCGCGATTTTCCCAGTATCCGTGGCGACATGCGTGCCGAGCGAGGCGAGCGTGGTATTCAGGCTGTCGATGACGAGGCCGGCCATGCGTGCCGAGGCGAGATCGCCGTCGCGATCGATGATGGCGAGCAGGACATGCTCGTGATCGGGCAATGATTCGATATAGGCGGTCTCGTCGCCGGTCTTCAGGAGCAAGGACCATTGCAGCGTGGCGATGACGGCGCTGGAGAGGCATTGCAGGGCCGCGTTCTGGGCGGCGGCGAAGATCGCCTCGTGGAAGGCGAGATCGGCCCGGATGGTGGATTCCGCATAGGGTGCACCGTCGGCCATGCCGCGATAGGCCGCCTCGATCCGAGCGATATCGGCCGAGGTGCGGCGCTGCGCCGCGAGGCGGGCGGCGCTGGGCTCGACGAATCGGCGCAACTCGAAGAGATCGCGGATGAATTTCTCGTTCGGGTCGGCCTCGAAATGCCAGGACAGAACGTCGGGGTCGAGCAGGTTCCAGCGTTCGCGCGGCGCGGCGCGGGTGCCGCTTTTCGGGCGGGCTTCGACCAGCCCCTTGGCGGTCAGGATCTTGACGGCCTCGCGATAGGCCGTGCGGGAGACCGAGATCTCGGAGCGCAGGTCGTCCTCGTTCGGCAGGACCTCGCCCGCCCGGATGCGGCCGGTGATGACCGCCACGGCGAGCTTCTGGGCGACCTGGCCGAAAAGCCGATCCGGATTGAGCGTCGTCGGCCGCGAGAAATCGCGTACCCGCATCGCTGCTGCCCCTCCCTCGGGCGCCTCCGGCCAGCCTGAAATTGCGGCATCCCGGCGGTTGTGGCGGCGCTTGACAGGGCCGCTTCTATCGTATGACTTTATCGCAGATTGGAACGGAGACAATCGCCGCACCAGGCGATATCCGTTTTCATCATTCGGTCACAAGAAGCCGATTGTGGTCGTGAGCCGCCTGCGTGACGGGCGGAGCGACCAGGGAACGGAAAGCAGGGAAGGACGGCATGGCCTCAGTCCAGATTGCCGATGTGCGCAAGGCCTACGGGTCGACGCAGGTCATCCACGGTGTGGATATCGACATCAACGACGGCGAGTTCGTCATCCTGGTGGGGCCGTCCGGCTGCGGAAAGTCGACGCTGCTGCGGATGATCGCGGGGCTCGAGAACATCTCGGGCGGCGAGATCCGGATCGGGCCGCGGGTGGTGAACGACGTGCCTCCGAAGGAGCGCGACATCGCCATGGTGTTCCAGAACTATGCACTCTATCCGCATATGACGGTGGCCGACAACATGGCCTTCTCGATGAAGCTGCGGAAGGCGCCGAAGAGCGAGATCGACGAGCGCGTCAGCAAGGCGGCGCAGATCCTGGGCCTGACCAAGCTGCTCGACCGCTACCCGCGCCAGCTCTCGGGCGGCCAGCGCCAGCGCGTCGCGATGGGCCGGGCGATCGTGCGCGATCCGCAGGTCTTCCTGTTCGACGAGCCGCTCTCCAATCTCGACGCCAAGCTGCGCGTGCAGATGCGCACCGAGATCAAGGAACTGCACCAGCGCCTGAAGACCACGACGGTCTATGTCACGCACGACCAGATCGAGGCCATGACCATGGCCGACAAGATCGTGGTGATGCATGACGGCATCGTCGAGCAGATGGGCGCCCCGCTCGATCTCTACGACAACCCCGCCAATCTCTTCGTCGCCGCCTTCATCGGCTCGCCCTCCATGAACCTCCTCAAGGGGAAGATCACCGGCGCGGGCTTCGAAACCGAGGGCGGCACGATCTGGCCGATCGGCAAGCATCCGGTCGGCTCGGACGGGCAGGCGGCCGTGCTGGGCATCCGGCCGGAGCATATCCGGCTCGATCCCACCGGCCTGAAGGCCGAGGTCGCTGTGGTCGAGCCGATGGGCTCGGAAACGCAGGTCGTCGTCCGCTGCGGCGGGCAGGACCTGACCTGCATCTTCCGCGAGCGCATCTCGGCCAGGCCCGGCGAGACGATCGGCATCACGCCCGATACCAGCGTGACGCATCTGTTCGACGCCGCGACCGGCAAGCGTATCTGAGACAGGCCGGGCCGGTTGGGTACGCCCGGTCGGGCTGCGCCTGGTCTCGGCAGAGCTCTGAACCGGCTTTTCCGACCGGCCTTGTCCGCACCCGGTCGGCTCCGGTTCCAAGGAATTCGCCGCCCTGCAGACGGGGCGACGGATGATCGCTGTCAACGCCCATCATCATGCAGGACGGTGGTCCCATGCAGGCCGCCGCCGCCCCAACGGAGGAGACGGTTTACATGAACATTTCCAGAAGAAACGTGCTGATCGGCGGCGCCGGGCTCGCGGCCGGCGCGACCCTGCCCTTCACGTCGTCCATCGCTCAAGCCAAGATCGAGCAGGGTGCGAGCCTGCGCGTGCTGCGCCCGACCAAGTTCGTCGATCCCGACCAGGCCATCTTCAACGAGAACACCGAAGCCTTCACAAAGGCGACCGGCGTTCAGGTCAAGGTCGACTATGCCGGCTGGGAGGACCTGCGTCCGCAGACCGCGGTCACGGCCAATACCGGTGCCGGTCCCGATATCGTCGTCGGCTGGGCCGATGACCCGCATATCTTCTCGGACAAGCTGATCGATCTCACGCCGATCGCCGAAGAGCTCGGCAAGAAATACGGCGGCTGGTACCCGATCGCCGAGAAATACGGCAAGAAGGACAAGACCAACCAGTGGATCTCGATCCCGATGGGCGCCTCCGGCGCGCCGGCGGTCTATCGCGAATCCTGGGTCAAGGAAGCGGGCTTCGATACCTTTCCGAAGGATCTCGACGGCTTCCTCAAGCTCTGCCGCAAGCTCAAGGAGATCGGCCATCCTGCCGGCTTCGCGCTCGGCAACGCGGTCGGCGACGGCAATGCCTTCTGCAACTGGCTTGTCTGGACCCATGGCGGCTACATGGTCGACGAGAACAACAAGGTCGCGATCAACTCCAAGGAGACGATCGAGGCGCTGAAATACGCCAAGGCGCTCTACGAGACCTTTATTCCGGGCACGCTGTCCTGGCTCGACATCAGCAACAACAAGGCGCTGTCCGCCGGCGAAGTCGGCCTGACCCAGAACGGCGTCTCGCTCTATTTCTCGATCAAGAACTCGAAGGACGAGAAGACCGCGGCGATCGGCAAGGACCTGAACCATGCCACCATGCCGGTCGGCCCGCTCGGGCGCCCGTCGGAGCCGGCGCTGATCATCAACGCCATGGCGTTCAAGCACACCAAATACCCGAACGCTGCGAAGGAATATCTCCGCTTCATGATGGAGAAGGAGCAGTACGACAAGTGGCTGACCGGCTGCTACGGCTACTGGGCCCAGCCGTTGAAGGGCTATGCCGAGAGCAAGGTCTGGCAGGCCGATCCGAAGATCGTGGTCTATCGCGATACCTGGGACCGGGCGCTGTGGAGCGGCTACAAGGGCGCGATCAACGAAGCCGCCGGCACGGTCAATGCCGAATATGTCGTCGTCCAGATGGTCGCTTCGGTCTGTGCCGGCCAGGCCACGCCGGAAGAAGCGGCCAAGGAAGCGGAGCGCCGCGCCAAGCGCTACTACCGGACCTGACGCGCTGATTGCGCTGATCCGGAGACACGCGGCCGCCGGCTCGTCCGGCGGCCGACGCGAGATCGCATCGGATATTCCCGAAAGGCCGCTTTCCGCCTTTCGCCCCGGTGCCATTGCCGACCCGAACGCGAGGGCGCCATGGCCGTAGCTGCCGCCGAATCGCGAACCGTCTATAACCTGCAGCAAAGCTGGCTGGTGCGACTGTTCGACAACAAGCCGTTCCTGATCTTTCTGTGCCTGCTGCCGGCGGCCGCCTTTCTGCTGATCTTCCTCAGCTATCCGCTGGGCTTGGGGATCTGGCTCGCCTTCACCGATACGCGCATCGGCAGGCCCGGCATCTTCATCGGCTTCGAGAATTTCGTGTCGCTCTGGCACGATCGCGTGTTCATGACCTCGGTCTGGAACACGCTGCTCTACACGGGTGCCGCGACCATCGGAAAATTCGCGCTCGGCCTGTGGCTGGCGCTGCTGCTCAACAACCACCTGCCGTTCAAGTCGCTGCTCCGGGCGATCATCCTGATCCCCTGGATCGTGCCGACCGTGCTGTCGGCCATCGCCTTCTGGTGGATCTACGACCCGCAATTCTCGATCATCTCCTATGTGCTGGTCGACGTGCTCGGCTGGCGCGACAGCTATATCGACTTCCTCGGCCAGCCCTGGCCGGCGCGCTGGTCGCTGATCGCCGCCAATATCTGGCGCGGAATCCCCTTCGTCGCGATCAGCCTGCTGGCCGGCCTGCAGACGATCTCGCCCTCGCTCTACGAGGCGGCGATGCTCGACGGCGCCAATTCCTGGCAGCGCTTCCGGCATGTCACGCTGCCGATGCTGATGCCGATCCTGGCGGTGGTGCTGACCTTCTCGGTGCTGTTCACCTTCACCGATTTCCAGCTGGTCTACGCGATCACCCGCGGCGGGCCCGTCAACGCCACGCATCTGATGGCGACGCTGGCGTTCCAGCGCGGCATCCCGGGCGGCCAGCTCGGCGAAGGCGCGGCGATCGCGGTCGCGATGATCCCGTTCCTCGTGATGGCGACGCTGTTCAGCTATTACGGCCTGTCCCGGCGCAAGTGGCAGCAGGGGGAAGACAATGACTGACCAGACCCTCGAAACGCGCCCGCAGCTGACGGACAAGGAGCGCGACGGCGTCATCGACTGGTCGTCCGGCCCGCGGCGCTTCATCACGCTCTACCTGCCGCTCTCGGTGTTCGTGCTGGTGCTACTGTTCCCGTTCTACTGGATGGCGATCACGGCGATCAAACCGAACGGCGAGTTGCTCGACTACAAGAACAACAATCCGTTCTGGGTGAAGTCGCCGACGCTGGAGAACATCAACAAGCTGCTCTTCCAGACCGACTACCCGCAATGGCTCTGGACCACGATGATGGTCGCGGCGGTGGCCACTGCGCTGTCGCTGTTCTCCAGCGTGCTCGCGGCCTATGCGATCCAGCGCCTGAAGTTCAAGGGCTCGCAATATGTGGGTCTCGCGATCTATCTCGCCTATCTCGTGCCGCCCTCGATCTTGTTCATTCCGCTGGCGACGCTGATCTTCCAGTTCGGCCTGTTCGACTCGCCGCTGGCGCTGATCCTGACCTATCCGACCTTCCTGATCCCGTTCTGCACCTGGCTCCTGATCGGCTATTTCAAGTCGATCCCCTACGAGCTCGAGGAATGCGCGATGATCGACGGGGCGACGCGGCTGCAGACGCTGTGGCGGATCACCCTGCCGCTTGCCATGCCGGGCCTGATCTCGGCCGGCATCTTCGCCTTCACCCTGTCCTGGAACGAGTTCATCTATGCGCTCGCCTTCATCCAGTCGGCGGAGAAGAAGACGGTCCCGGTCGCGGTCTTGACCCAGCTCGTCGAAGGAGACGTCTATCACTGGGGTTCGCTGATGGCCGGTGCGCTGCTCGGCTCGATCCCGGTCGCGATCCTCTATTCCTTCTTCGTCGACTACTACGTCGCGTCCATGACGGGTGCGGTGAAGGAGTAGGCTTCTTCGCGGCGTCAGAGGCCGCGCTATGGCCGCAGATTTCGATATGCAAGCGGACGCTGTCCGTCATGGTCGGGCTTGTCCCGACCATCCACGTCTTCATTGGTCGAGGGCGGTGTTCAAGACGTGGATGCTCGCCACAAGGGCGAGCATGACGGTGGAGTCCACCAGGGGATTGCTATCATGACGACCTCCATCGCCTTCGTCGGGCTCGGCGCCATGGGCGCGCCGATGGCCGAGAACCTCGTGAAGAAGCAGTTCCGCGTCACCGGCTTCGACATGCGCGAGGCGGCGCGTGAGGCGCTCGTCGCCGCGGGCGGGCACGCTGCCGCGAGCGCGAGGGAGGCGGCCGAGGGCGCCGAGGCGCTGGTGCTGATGGTCGTCAATGCGGCGCAGGCGCGCTCGGTCCTGTTCGAGGCCGGGGCGCTCGATGTTCTGGCGCCGGGCGCGACGGTCGTCCTGATGGCGACCTGCCCGCCCGGCGAGGCGGAGGCGATCGCGGCTGAGGTCACGAAGACCGGGCGGCATTTCATCGATGCGCCGGTCTCGGGCGGGGTGAACGGCGCGCGCAATGCGACGCTCACCATCATGGTCGGTGCGCCCCGGGAAAGCTTCGCGCGGGCGAAGCCGGTGCTGGATGCGCTCGGCGACAAGGTCTTCCATGTCGGCGAGAAGGCCGGGCAGGGCGCGACGGTGAAGACCGTCAATCAATTGCTCTGCGGCGTGCATATCGCGGTGGCGGCCGAGGCGCTGTCGCTGGCCGAGAAGGCCGGGATCGACGGGCGTCTGCTCTTCGAGATCATGGGCGGCTCTGCCGCCTCGTCCTGGATGCTCCGGGATCGCGGGCCGCGTATGCACGAGCCCGATCCGGTCGTGGCGAGCGCCGTCGATATCTTCGTCAAGGATCTGGGCATCGTGCTCGATGCCGGGCGCGCGGCGAAGACGGCGCTGCCGCTGGCGGCTGCCGCGCACCAGATGTTCCTGTCGGCCTCGGGCCTCGGCCATGGCGGGCGCGACGATTCGCAGGTGGTCCGGGCCTATCGAGCGCTCAACGCCAAGCCCGCGAACGATGCCTGAACAGGACTGACTCGGTGCTCGCAACCTTCAGCCCTCATCCTGAGGAGCCGCGCAGCGGCGTCTCAAAGGATGCTCCAATGGGCTCGGGAGCCACCTGGATCATCCTTCGAGACGCGCTCCCACGAAGCGCTCCTCAGGATGAGGGCGCGGTGGGTGAGGGTTCAGCGTCGCGGCGGCGGGCAGGTCGTTCCGCGGATATGGAGGGCCGGCGTCAGCAGCAGGCGCTGTGTCGGGGCCGTGGGATCGGCGATGCGGTTCAGCAGGAACTCGGCCGATTTGGCGCCCATGTCGTTCTGGAAATTGAAGATGGTGGTCAGGGCCGGAAACCACTGCGCCGCCTCCTTGACGTCGTCGCAGCCCACGATCGAGAAGTCCCGGCCGGCTTCCAGCCCGCGATGGCGCAGGCCGAGCATCGCGCCGAAGGCGGCGAGATCGTTCATGCAGGCGGCGGCGGTCGGCGGGTCATGGGCGTCGAGCACTTTCTGGATGCCCTTCAACCCGTTCTCGCGGGTGCCGTAGTCGAAATGGACCAGTGCCGGGTCGAAGGGCAGGCCGTGACGGGCGAGCGCATCGCGATAGCCGGCATAGCGGTTGCGGCCGGTCGAGATGCTCTCGTTGGCGCAGAGGAAGGCGATTCGGCGATGGCCGAGCCCGATCAGATGCTCCATCGCCAGATTGGTGCCGTGGCGGTCGTCGGCGCCGACGAAATCGAGGTCGAGCGCGGGGATCTCGCGCGAGAGCTGGACGATCGGAACGCCGGCATCGATCAGGGGAGCGAGGCTTTCCACCGTGCTGCCGCCGGCCGAGCACAGGACCATGCCGTCGGGCCGGTATTCGGCGAGCGTGCCGAGCACGCGCTGCTGCCGGTCGAGGTCCTCGGCATAGGTGCCGAGCAGGATGGAGCGGTCGTAGCGGCCGGCGGTTTCGTCGATCGCCGCCAGGAGCTCGGCGAAATAGGGGTTGGTGATGTCGTGGAAGCCGACGCCGATGATGTTGGTGCGGTCGGTGCGCAACGACGCGGCGCTGCGATTGTAGCTGTAGCCCATTTCGCGGGCGATCTCGCGCACCCGGTGGCGCGTGGCTTCAGCCACGAGTTGCGAGCCGCGCAGCGCCAGCGATACCGTCGCGGTCGATACCGAGAGACGTTCGGCGATGACCTGGAGCGTGACGCGGCTGCGTCCGGCGGGCGGCGGGCTGTTGGGCAGGCGGGGCCCGGGCGGGTCGCTGGCGGTCATGACACGTCCACACTGAGCGCGGGCCCGAAGGCCGGCTTCCTGTCCGGCCATTCCGCCGACGTCCGCTTCCATCTCAACCATATCAGCGGGAGAATTTGAAGATGACTGCAACCAAAGAGTCCATCGGCTTCATCGGAGTCGGCCTGATGGGGCAGGGCATGGCCCGCAACCTCGTCGACAAGGGCTTCCCGCTGACGGTGATGGGGCACCGCAACCGCAAGCCGGTCGAGGAGCTGGTCGCTGCCGGCGCGGCCGAGGCGAAGACGGCGAAGGAGCTTGCGTCGCGGTCCGGGATCATTTTCCTGTGCGTGACCGGCTCGCCCCAGGTCGAGGCCGTGCTGAAGGGCGAGGACGGCATCGTCGCCGGGGCGAAGCCCGGCACCGTGATCGTCGATTGCTCGACCTCGGATCCGACGGTGACGCTGAAGCTCGCGGCGGAGCTCGCAGCGAAGGGCCTGCATCTGGCGGATGCGCCGCTCGGCGGCACGCCGGCGCAGGCCGCGCTCGGCCAGCTCTCGGCCATGGTCGGCGCGTCGCCGGAGGTGTTCGCCCGGATCAAGCCCGCCTGCGAGGCCTGGGCGCAGAAGATCGTGCATCTCGGTCCGGTCGGCGATGGCCACAAGATGAAGCTGATCAACAATTTCCTGTCGCTCGGCTATGCCGCGATCTATGCGGAAGCGTTGACGCTCGGCCAGAAGATCGGGATCTCGCCCCGGACCTTCGACAGCGTCATCCGCGGCAGCCGCATGGATTGCGGCTTCTACCAGACCTTCATGACCTATGTGCTGGAGCGCGACCGCGACGCCCACAAGTTCACGCTGAGCAACGCGCTCAAGGACGTGCGCTATCTGGAGAGCGTGGCCAACGATGCCGGCGTCGCCAATCCGATCGGCAATGCCGTGAAGAACAGCTATGCGGCGGCCGTTGCCAGCGGCAAGGGCGAGGATTACGTGCCGATGCTATCCGACTGGATCGCCGGGCTGAACGGCATTTCGCTCGCCGGCAAGGGCTGAAGCAGCGCGCTCAGGGCTGCGCCAGCAACCGGGAGAGACCTGCCGAGAGCCCCGTGCTGGCGACCGGAGCAGGCAGGGCGAGATCGCCTTGCCGCGGCTTCGGACGCGGCTGGTCGAGCTCGGCCAGCAGCATGCGGATGCCGGCCTCGGCCGAGCAGATCACCGGCACCTCGACATGCGGCTGGACGCGGGAGGCAAGACCGGCGAGCCCGGCCCCGCCGAGAATGACAGCGCCGGCGCCGTCACGTTTCGCGACGAGGCGGCAGGCTTCCGCGAGCATGGCGATCGAGCCTTCGGGATCGCGGGCGATGTCGGCGCCGGTGGGCGCGACGGTCTCCACGGCGGCGAGACGATCGCCCAATCCGATCGAGCTGACGAATTCGTGCAGGATCGGCCCCCAGCGTTCGCCGCCGGTGACGATGGCGAAGCGCCCGGTCTGCTCCGCCGCCTGGCGGCTGCTGGCCTCGGCCATGCCGATCACCGGAATCCGGGCCATCTCCTTGAGGGCGAGCAGGCCGGGATCGCCGAAGCAGGCGAGATAGACGCCGTCGCAATCCTGGCCGTGCTCGGCGAAGGCCTCGAGCGCGGCATGGGCGGCGATGACTCCGGCGCTGCGGCTGGCGATGTATTGCGCACCGAAACGTCCGGTGACCGGAACGAGTTCGGCCCCTGCCGGCAGATGGGGCTGGACGACGCGCGCGACCAGTGCCGTCATCTCCGGCATGGTGTTGGGATTGAGCAGGAGAATGCGCAAGCGGGTCCTCACGATCCGAAATCCGGCCGTGAGACTTCGCTGATCGTTCGAGCGGGCCAGGTCGTGGCTGTCAGGAGCGGACGATGTCTCATCGGTCTGAAATCAACAGCAGATTTGCCGTCCGGCCTGCAAGCGGATGAATGGAGAAACAGTGCTTCCATTCCGGCACGGCCGGCCATCGTCGGCACTGCCGGGCGTTCTCGCATTCCGCTGCGGTTACAGCAAGCGCTGGACGGGGTTCTACCTCTATGAGCGGGGCGGGTCCGGCGCGAGTTTCGTTATGGTGCAGGGCGTCGCGCTGAAACGGATCGGCGGCTTCGTCGTGACCAGCCGCCCTTCCGTGGGATGCTCGACGGTTTCGAAGAAGCCTGTCGCCTTCAGATGCGGGTCGTCCAGCAGGTCGTCGAGCGTGTTGATGGCGGAGCAGGGCACGTCGATCTGGTCGAGGATCGCCAGCCATGCGGCGGAGGTGCGGTGCAGAAGGCACTCCGCCAGCCGTTCGTAGAGCGTGTCGATCATCGCTGCGCGCGTCGCGCCGTCACCGAGTGCCTCGTCCGTCGCCCAGTCCTCGCGCCCGGCGGCGCGGAAGAGGGCCTGCCAATGCGCAGCCGTATAGGGCATTGCCGCGATGAAGCCGTCCGCCGTCCGATAGGGCCGGCGATGCCGCGACAGCACGCGCGAATAGCCGCTGGCGCCGCGCGTGGGCTCGAAGCTCAGCCCGCCGAGATGCTCGACGGCGAGGAACGAGACCATCGCCTCGAACATCGGAACCTCGATCGCCTGACCTTCTCCTGAAACCGCCCTGTGATAGAGCGCGGCATTGATCGCGCCGACGGCGAAGAGGGCGGTGGTCTTGTCGGCGACGATGGTGGGGGCATAGGCCGGAGCATCGCCGCTGCGCCCGGCCAGCGCGGCCCAGCCCGAGGCGGCCTGGATGACGTCGTCATAGGCCGGGCGGTCGCGGTAGGGCCCATCCTGGCCGAAGCCGACGATGGCGCAGTAGATCAGGGGCGGGTGCCGGGCGAGCAGCGTCTCCGGATCGAGCCCGTAGCGGCGGGCCGCCCCCATCCGCATGTTGTGGATGAAGACATCGGCATCCGCGATCAACTCCTGCAGGCGAGCGAGATCCTCCGCCGATCTCATGTCGAGCGCGATGCTGCGCTTGTTGCGGTTGCAGTTGAGGAAGGCCGCGCCCATGCCGGGCGAGCGGGCCGGGCCGGGCGCGCGCATGATGTCGCCGCCCGGCGGCTCGACCTTCAGGATATCGGCGCCCATGTCGCCCAGCGTCTGCGTCGCATAGGGGCCGGCGATGACCGTGGTCAGGTCGACGATCTTGATCCCGTCCAGTGGGCCCGGCATGGCGCGCGAATCTCCGTTCAGCGCGCAGTGAAGCCGCCATCGGCGGATGGCGCAACGCCGCCTGCCGCGGAGGCGCTATGGCGCGTCCGGCTTCTTGCGGATCGTCGAGCGATGAGACAGCCATGCCTGCAGGTCGCCCTTCAGTTCGGGCGCATTCCGATTCTCGTCACGCTCGAACAAGGCCGTCCGCTGCCGCTCGAAGGTGCGGTCGTAGCGGCGCTGGAGGGTCGGGCGGTCATCCGCCGGCACGAGCCTTCCCGCACGCAGCGCAACGAAGCGGGCCTCGTAGGAGACACCCTCGCGCCCTTGCCGATTCCGGCTCTCGACGAAGCCCGTGATCGCGATGTCGCAGCCCGGCCTGCCCTGTGGGGCTGCGACGAGATGGCCGTCGCCCCAGTCGAGCACCTCGTCGAACTGCTTCAGCAGCGTCCAGTCGCTGGCGAAGACGCGGATGGTCCAGCTATTGATGCCGATGCCGTTGCCCTGGGTGTTCCAGGCGGCGAGCACGCGCTCGCGCGTGCCGTCGCCGTCGAGATCGACCGTGATCAGGTCGAAGCTCCCGAGCCGGCCGGCCATCAGGGAATCCGGCATCTCGATGAGCTTCCGTCCTGTTCGCTCCAGCAGGAAGGCATGTTCCGGCGCGTTCTCGGGAATCTCGACGCCGTCGTCGAAGCTGGCGGCGCAGCGCCAGAGGCGGGCGCCATCACCCGCAGCGACGGACACGCCCCTGACGCATCCCATTCCGTTGGCCGGGGTCGGGGTCAGAGCTTCCTGCCGGGCCTCCTGCACGGTGGGGCGTGAAAAGGAGACGTCCCGGCAAGGCCGGAGCGCCGCCTCCGCGGTAGCGGGAATCAGCAGGGCGGCCAGCAGCGCGAACCGTAGATGAAGGCCTTGCGAGGTATTCAGGCGGATCATCGAGCGTTCACCGGTTTTTTCCCCAGGGGAGCTGCCCCGTCGACGCGTATGGCGCCGTCCAGAGCGACACGGCGTCAGAATATTCGCTCCGCGGCGAGAGTAAATTGATCTCCGGAAGCCGCTTGCCAGGCGGGAGATATCGCGTTCTGCTCGGCATGCATCGATGGGCCGGTCGCCATCCTCGGATGCCCGCAGGTCGATCGAAGGGACCTGCGTCAGGTCGACAAGAGGTCGACAGGTTGGATGTTGCGTGCATATCATGCCTTGGTCGTGAGCCTGGTGCTTGCTGACGGGCCTATTCGGAGGCGGGAATGACGATGCTTCATTTCAAGAATTTCGCTTTGCTCGAACCCGGTTTCGGCGAGTTGCGCCAAGGCTACGAGCTCGTCGTCGAGGGTGACCAAATCCGCGAGCTGTCCGACAAGCCGCTCAAGCACGCCAAGGCCGATGTGATCGATTGCGGCGGCCGCACCCTGATGCCCGGCCTGATCGACAGCCATGTCCATGTCTTCCTGTCCGAGGTCTATATCCGTACGATGGAGAGCATGCCGCTGACGCTGATGACGGCGCGCGCGGTCCGGCTGATGAAGGGCATGCTCAATCGCGGCTTCACCAGCGTGCGCGATACCGGCGGCGCCGATTGGGGCATCAAGGAAGCGGTCGAGAAGGGCGACGTCGCCGGTCCCCGCCTGTTCATCGCGGGCGCTGCCATCGGCCCCACCGGCGGCCATAGCGACCCGCGCCGGCGCACCGATTTCGGCGCGCGCTGCCATTGCTGCAACGCCATGGCCTATACGATGAACGTGTCCGACGGCGTCTCCTCGGTGCGCAAGTCGGTGCGCGAGCAGATGCGGCTCGGCGCCGACCATATCAAGATCATGATGTCCGGCGGCGTCGCCAGCCCCTACGACCCGCTCGATTCGATGCAGTTCAGCGTCGACGAGGTGAAGGCCGCGGTCGAGGAGGCGAAGGCGTTCGGCCGCTATGTCTGCGCGCACGCCTATACGCCGGAGGCGATCACGCGGGCGGCGCAATGCGGTGTGCGCGCGATCGAGCACGGCAACCTGATCGACGAGGCCTCGGCCAAGCTGATGGCGGAGAACAACATGTTCCTCACCGCCAATCTCGTCGCCTATTACGCGATGAAGGAGCGGGCGGCCGAGTTCGGTATGACCGGCGACATGCTGGCCAAGAACGATCTCGTCATCGATGGCGGCCTGCGCTCCCTCGAGATCTGCAAGCGGGCCGGCGTGCCGGTCGCCTATGGCTCGGACCTGCTCGGCCAGTTGCAGAGCGAGCAGTCGCGCGAGTTCCTGCTGCGCCGCGAGGTGCTCTCGCCGCTGGAGATCATCCGCTCGGCGACGACGGTCGGCGCCCAGATTCTGCGCATGGAAGGCAAGCTCGGCACGGTTCAGACCGGCGCCTTCGCCGACCTGATCCTGGTCGACGGCGACCCGCTCAAGGATCTCGCGCTGTTCCAGGAGCAGGGCAAGCATCTCGCCGCGATCATGAAGGGCGGCGCCTTCCACAAGAATACGCTGCACTGAGAGCTGCCCAGCCGCCAGCCAGCAGATGACGGAAATGCAGGCTTCAATGTTTGTAAGTGGCGTCGCAAACTGCCGTTCGAACGAGGGGACGGTCTTGGCTTCCAGAGTGGACGACATGCGGCAGGGAACCGCCTGCCATAGGGGAACGATCGGGTGAGCGCCGGTTCGCAGCGATTCGGGCGCTACGCCTTGAATGGTGCAGCCGGGCTGTCGCTCGGCTTCATCCTGCTTCCGCTGATCTTCGTGACCTGGCTCGCCTTTTTCCGGCAGGAGATTCCGTCCTTCCCGCCGGAGGGCTATTCGCTGAAATGGTTCGCGGGCGCGGCGAACAACAAATCCTTCATCGACGGCTTCACGCTGAGCCTACAGGTCGCCGTCGCATCGACGCTGATCGGATTGCTTCTCGGTGTGCCCGCGAGCCTCGCACTGGTGCGCCACCGCATTCCGCTGGGAGGCGGCATCAGCACGCTGCTGCTTTTGCCTCTGGTGATGCCGGGCATCGTGCTGGGCACCGCGACCTATGTCTTCCAGATCGAGGTCGAGATCGCCACGCAATTGCCGGTGATGGGCTCGCTCGGCGGGCTCATCGCGGCGCACACGCTCGTCGTCATCCCCTGGGTGGTGCGGCTGGTGACGGCGAGCCTCGCCGGCTTCGACCGCTCGATCGAGGAGGCCGCGCAGAATCTGGGCGCCGGCCCGGTCACCACCTTCTGGCGGGTGACGCTGCCGAGCATCCGGCCCGGCATCGTCGCGGCGGCGCTGTTCAGCTTCGTGACCTCCTTCGGCAATCTCGAGATGAGCCTGTTCCTGGTCGGGCCGGGACGGACGACGCTGCCGATCGCGATCCTTCAATATCTCGAATGGAAGATCGATCCGACGGTGGCGGCGGCCTCCCTGATCCAGATCGTCCTGATCGGCGCCGCGATGATCGTGACCGATCGCTATGTCAAACTGAGCCGGGTGGTGTGAACGGATGGCGCGGCTTTCTCTCTCGCACCTGAAGAAGACCTATGGCGCGCTGACGGTCGTCGACGATGTCGACATCACGGTTGCCAACGGGGAGTTTCTCGTCCTGCTCGGCCCCTCCGGCTGCGGCAAGACCACGACCCTGCGCATGATCGCCGGCTTCATCGCGCCGACATCGGGGGCGATCAAGATCGGCGAGCAGGACGTCACCAACCTGCCGCCCTGGAAGCGCCATTGCGGGCTGGTCTTCCAGAGCTACGCCCTGTTCCCGCATATGACGGTGGCGCAGAACGTCGCTTTCGGGCTGGAAATGCACAAGGTGCCGCAAGCCGAGCGCGGCACGCGCGTCGCCGAGGCGCTCAGGCTGGTCAGGCTCGGCGGCTTCGACGAGCGCTATCCGCGCCAGCTCTCCGGCGGCCAGCAGCAGCGTGTCGCGCTCGCCCGCGCGCTGGCGATGGAGCCGCAGGTGCTGCTGCTTGACGAGCCGCTCTCCAATCTCGACGCCAAGCTGCGCCTGGAGGTGCGGATCGAGATCCGCGAATTGCAGCAGAAGCTAGGCCTCACCACGATCATGGTGACCCATGACCAGGAGGAGGCGCTGACCATGGCGGACCGCCTCGTCGTCATGGAAAAAGGACAGGTGCGCCAGATCGGCACCCAGCGCGAGCTCTACGAGAAGCCGGCCGATCGTTTCGTCGCCGGCTTCATCGGGCGCAGCGCCTTCATCGAGGGGCAGGTCACGGGCCAGGGGCGTTTCCGCACCGGCGGCGGGCTCGACATCGCCTGCGACGCCGCTGCCGCGCCCGGTCCCGCGACACTGGCGCTCCGGCCGGAGCGGATCGCGATCGGAGGCGAGGCGGACGGGTTGCCCAACCGTTTTCCGGCGCGGGTCGAGCATGCCTCCTATCTCGGCGCGCTGCTCGACGTTCAGGTCGCGCTCAACGAGCAGGACCGCATGCTTCTGCAGATCCCGAACAAGGTCGGGTCCGCCGAACCGCATGTCGGCGAGAGCATCACGATAGGCTGGGCCGAAAGCGCCGGGCTCGTCTATCCGCAAGGGGCCTGACGGCTCCATCCGGCGTCCAGAAACGAGGGGAATACCATGGCTTCATTCGACAGGCGTGATCTTCTGAAAGGTGCAGGCGCGGCAGCGCTGGTGACGGCGACCGGTATGCCGGCTCTCGCCCAGGCCGGCGGGCGCGTCGTCATCGGCACCTGGGGTGGCGACTATGCCAGGCTGCTGACCAAGAATATCGAGGACCCGATCCTCAAGGCGAAGGGCATCGAGGTGGTGCAGGACCAGGCCGGCGACGCGCCGCGCCGGGCCAAGATGGTGGCCGAGCGCCGCCTGCCGCGCGGTACCGTCGACATCCAGGGCCTCTCGGCCGCGAACATGTACGAGATGAACGAGGCCGGTGTCCTGGAGCAGCTCGACTACTCCAAGATCCCGAATGCCAAGAACCTGCTGCCGACGATGAAATATCCCTATGGCATCGGGCATATCTATTCGGGCAACGTCGTCATCTACAATCCCAAGATCATCTCGCCGGCGCCGAAGGGCTTCAAGGACTGGCTCGATCCGAAATGGGGTTCGAAGATCGGCTTCATCGACATCCAGTACCAATCGATCTTCATCGCCGCCTCCATGGCCGCCACCGGCGGCAAGGACATGAACGACATGGAGAAGGCCAAGGAGATCCTGCTCGCGGTCAAGAAGGCCGGGGCGCGCGTCTACCCGACCAACGAGGCCTTCGCCCAGGCGATGAAGAACGAGGAGGTCGGAATCAGCGCGATCTGGAAGGCGCGCGTCGTCCAATGGCAGAACGCCGGCATCCCCTGCGAGGCGGTCTCGCCGGTCGAGGGTATCCCGACCTATGTCTCGGGCTTCGTGATCCAGAAGAACGCGCCGAACAAGGACAATGCCTACGCCTATATGGACGCGATGCTGGCCAAGGCGCCGCAGGAGGCCTTCGCCGTCGACATGGGCTATAACGGCACCGTCTCCGGCCTCACGATCGATCCGGCGCTGCACAAGCGCATCGGCTTCACGCCGGAAGAGGAGAAGACGCTGAAGGACCTCGACTACGCCTTCCTCGCCAAGAACGACGCGGCGATGAAGGAGTGGTGGGACAAGGTCTTCAAGGCCTGATGCCCCCTTTGTCATTCCGGGGCGCTCCGCTGGAGCGAACCCGGAACCCACGACTGGGCGAGACTTGCATTTTCGGCAACCGCGATCGCTCGCCCGGTCGCGGGTTCCGGGTTCATGCCTTCGGCATGCCCCGGAATGACAGGAGTTGGTTATGAGTGTTTCCGCTCCCGAAGCCGTCGCCGGCGCACGGACCAGGCTCGCCGGCCTGCTCGTCGTGCCGGCGACGCTTTTCGTCGCCCTGATGTTGATCGGGCCGCTGACGATCCTGTTCCGCTATTCGCTCAACAAGTTCGTTCCCGGCCAGTTCATGGTCGATGCGCTGGTGATCGAGAACTACGTCAAGTTCTTCACCGATGCCTATTATCTCAACGTGCTCGCCCGCACGGTCCGCGTCGCGGTGATCTGCACGCTGGCCTGCCTGATCATGGGCTTCCCTCTGGCCTATGTGCTGGCGCGCACGCAAAGCCGCTTCAAGAACCTGATGGTCATCGCAGTCGTGCTGCCGCTCTTCGTCGGCAATGCCGTGCGCGCCGCCGGCTGGATGACGCTCTTCGGCAGCAAGGGGGCGTTCAACGCCTCGCTGATGGGGCTTGGCCTGATCGATCAGCCGCTGGAGATCATGTATACCGAGAATGCCGTGCTGATCGGCATCATCGCGGTCAACCTGCCCTTCATGGTGCTGACGCTGCAGAGCGTGATCGAGGGCATCCCGCGCAATGTCGAGGAAGCCGCCTTCAGCCTCGGCGCCGGCCCCGCGGCGATGTTCCGCCGCGTGCTCTGGCCGCTGGCGCTGCCCGGTATCCTCGCCGGCACGATCCTGACCTTCATCCTGGCGATGAACGCCTATGCCACGCCGGTGCTGCTGGGCGGGCCGAAATTCCAGATGATGGGGCCGCTGGTCTATGGCCAGTTCGCGCAGCAGAACAACTGGCCCTTCGGCGGCGCGATCTCGTTCATCCTGATGACGGCGACGATCCTGCTCACCATGATCGCCCATCTCACCGTGCAGCGGCGCTATCGCTGAGGCGAGTTGCCCATGTGAGCCCTCATCCTGAGGAGCCGCGTCAGCGGCGTCTCGAAGGATGTTCCAGATGCCTCCGGAGCCTCCTGAAACATCCTTCGAGACGCCATTCCCAAGAGAATGGCTCCTCAGGATGAGGGCTCAGGGAATGTCCAAATAGGTTCCCAAGCAAAACCGCTCCCGGCCGGGTGGCCGGAGGCGGTTTTCTCGTTGGCTTAGGCCTACTCGGCAGCCTGCAGGACCGGCGGCTCGATATCGTGTCGGGCGAGCGGGCGGTTGCCCGCGAGCTTGCGCATCAGCACGTAGAAGACCGGCGTCAGGAAGATGCCGAAGGCGGTGACGCCGATCATGCCGGCGAAGACCGCGATGCCCATGGCCTGCCGCATCTCGGCGCCGGCCCCGGTCGAGATCACCAGCGGCACCACGCCCATGACGAAGGCGAGCGAGGTCATCAGGATCGGCCGCAGGCGCAGGCGGCTGGCCTCGATCGCGGCCTGGACCGGCGTCCTGCCCTCGAACTCGAGCTCCCGCGCGAATTCGACGATCAGGATGGCGTTCTTGGCGGATAGTCCGACCAGGACGACGAGGCCGATCTGGGTGAAGACGTTGTTGTCTCCGCCCGACAGCCAGACACCAGTCAGCGCCGCCAGCAGGCCCATCGGGATGATCAGCAGGATGGCGACCGGCAGGGTCATGCTCTCGTACTGGGCCGCCAGCACCAGGAAGACCAGCAGGATCGCGACGGGGAACACGATCACCGCCGAGTTGCCGGCCAGGATCTCCTGATAGGTCAGCTCGGTCCATTCGAAGGCGAAGCCCTTGGGCAGGGTCTCCTTCGCGATGCGCTCCACCGCCTCCTGCGCCTGTCCCGAGGAGAAGCCCGGAGCCGCGCCGGCATTGATGTCGGCCGAGAGGAAGCCGTTATAGCGCATGGCGCGTTCCGGCCCGGAATCGCTGCGCACGTTGAGCACGGCGCTGAGCGGGATCATCTCGCCGCTGTTCGAGCGCACCCTGAGCTGGCCGATATGCTCGGGCTGGGCGCGGAAGGGCGCATCGGCCTGGACGCGCACGGTGTAGGTGCGGCCGAAGCGGTTGAAGTCGTTGACATAGGTCGAGCCGAGATAGGTCTGCAGCGTGTCGAACACCTCCGTCACAGGCACCCCGAGCTGGCGGGCCTTGGTGCGGTCGATATCGGCGTAGAGCTGCGGAACGTTGACCTGGAAGCTCGAGAACATGCCGGCGATCTCGGGTGCGGTCGCGGCCTTGGCCATGAAGGCCTTGGTCGCCTCGTCGAGCGCCGCGTAGCCCAGCCCGGCGCGATCCTCGATCTGCAGCTTGAAGCCGCCGATCGTACCGAGCCCCTGCACGGGCGGCGGCGGGAACATCGCGATGAAGGCTTCCTTGATGCCGCCGAACTGCTTGTTGAGATCGGCGGCGATGGCGTTGCCGCTCAAGGACGGGTCCTTGCGCTGGTCGAAGGGCTTCAGGCCGACGAAGACGATGCCGGAATTCGACGAGTTGGTGAAACCGTTGATCGAGAGGCCGGGGAAGGAGATGGCGTTCTCGACGCCCGGATGCTTCAGCGCGATCTCGTCCATGCGGCGGATGACATCCTCCGTCCGGTCGAGGGTCGCGGCATCCGGCAACTGGGCGAAGCCGACGAGATACTGCTTGTCCTGGCCCGGCACGAAACCCGAGGGCACCGCCTTGAACAGCACGCCGGTCGCACCGAGCAGCACGACATAGACCGCCAGCATCACCGCGCGATGCGAGATCACCCGGCGCACCCCGCCGCCATAAGCCTCGGACGAGCGGGTGAAGAAGCGGTTGAAAGCGCGGAAGAACCAGCCGAACAGCCTGTCCATGAAGCGGGTCAGCCCGTCCTTGGGAGCGTGATGGCCCTTCAGCAGCAGCGCGGCGAGAGCCGGCGAGAGCGTCAGCGAGTTGATCGCCGAGATCACCGTCGAGATCGCGATGGTCAGCGCGAACTGGCGGTAGAACTGGCCGGTCAGGCCTGAGATGAAGGCGAGCGGCACGAAGACCGCGACCAGCACCAGCGCGATCGCGATGATCGGGCCGGAGACCTCGCGCATCGCCTTATAGGTGGCTTCGCGCGGGGAGAGGCCGTTCTCGATATTGCGCTCGACATTCTCGACCACGACGATCGCGTCGTCTACGACGATGCCGATGGCGAGCACCAGCCCGAACAGGCTGAGCGCATTGATCGAGAAGCCCATGACATACATCACCGCGAAGGTACCGACGATCGAGATCGGCACGGCGACGAGCGGGATGATGGAGGCGCGCCAGGTCTGCAGGAAGACGATGACGACGAGCACGACGAGCGCGACGGCTTCGAGCAGCGTGGTGATGACCGCCTTGATCGAGGCGCGCACGAACTGGGTGGTGTCGTAGACGATCGAATAATCCACGCCCTCGGGCATGTTCTGCTTGATCTCGCGCATCGTCTCCTGGACGCGGTCGGCGATCGCGATGGCGTTCGAGCCCGGGGCCTGGAAGA
Source organism: Bosea sp. ANAM02 (assembly GCF_011764485.1). Classification (NCBI taxonomy): domain Bacteria; kingdom Pseudomonadati; phylum Pseudomonadota; class Alphaproteobacteria; order Hyphomicrobiales; family Alloboseaceae; genus Allobosea; species Allobosea sp. ANAM02. Next base: position 1,160,929 of record NZ_AP022848.1, read on the forward strand.
CCGGCACGGCGACGGCCGACTTGCCGTTGAGCAGCGAGCGCAGCGCATAGTCGGCGGCGCCGAGTTCGATGCGGGAGACGTCCTTCAGCCGGACGACCGCGCCGTCGGCCGCGGTCTTGACGATGATCTCGCCGAACTGCTCCTCGTTCTGAAGGCGGCCCTGGGCGTTCACCGAAAGCTGCAGGTCGAGGCCCGGCGCATTCGGCGAGGCGCCGATGACGCCGGCCGCGGCCTGGACGTTCTGGGCGCGGATCTCGCGCACGACGTCGCCGGGCGACAGGCCGTGCTCGGCGACCTTCTGCGGGTCGAGCCAGACGCGCATCGAGTAGTCGCCCGAGCCGAAGAGCTGGACCTGGCCGACGCCGTCGATGCGGGCGAGCCGGTCCTTGACGTTGAGCACCGCGTAGTTGCGCAGATAGGTCATGTCATAGCGGCCGTTCGGCGAGGTGATGTGCACCACCATCGTCAGGTCCGGCGAGCTCTTGACCGTGGTGACGCCGAGCCGGCGCACCTCCTCGGGCAGGCGCGGCTCGGCCTGGCTGACGCGGTTCTGCACGAGCTGCTGGGCCTTGTCCGGGTCGGTGCCCAGGCGGAAGGTGACGTTCAGCGTCATGACGCCGTCGGTCGTCGCCTGGCTCGACATGTAGAGCATGCCCTCGACGCCGTTAATCTGCTCCTCGATCGGCGTCGCCACCGTCTCGGCGATCACGCGCGGGCTGGCGCCCGGATATTGCGCCCGCACGACGACCGTCGGGGGGACGACTTCCGGGTATTCGGAGATCGGCAGGGCCCTGATCGAGAGCAGCCCTGCCAGGAAGATCAGCACGGAAAGGACCGCCGCGAAGATCGGCCGATCGATGAAGAATTTCGAGAGGTTCATGGGTGCGCCCCTTCGGAGCGGATAGGACATTGGACGAAAAACGCCGTAATTCCGGGGCTTCGCGAAGCGAAGAGCCCGGAATCCAGAACCGCTGGGCTTGATCGGGATGCGGCCCGGCCGGAGTGCTTTTCTCCAGCATGGCATCGGTTCTGGATTCCGGGCTCGCCCCTGCGGGGCGCCCCGGAATGACGGCGGGGCTTTGTCAGCGTTGCGCGAGTTCGGTCGCGGGTTTCTTCAGTTCGCTCTTCTGCGCCATCGGCACCGGCTCGGGCGCGACGGTCGCGCCGGGGCGGACGCGCTGGAGGCCGTTGACGATGATGCGCTCGCCGGGCTTCAGGCCGGTATTGACGACGCGCAGGCCGTCATGGGTGGCGCCGAGCGAGACCTCACGCCAGGCCGCCTTGGCGTCGTCGCCGACGACGAAGACGAACTTCTTGTTCTGGTCGGTGCCGACGGCGCGCTCGTTGATCACGAGCTGCTGCTCGGCCCTGGCCTGCCCGAGCTGGACCCGGACGAACTGGCCGGGCATCAGCTTGCCGTCGGGATTGTCGAGCCGGGCGCGGACGCGGACCGTGCCGCTGGCGCCATCGATGCCGTTATCGACGAAATGCAGCTTGCCGGTGAACTGCGCGGCCTGCGCCGTCGCGGTGCTGATCCTGACCGGGATCTGCTCCAGCACCCGCGAGCCCTGTACCCCTGTTCCTTGCGGCAGCGAGGCGAGCGCATCGAGCACGCTGCGCTCGTCGGCATTGAAGGCGGCATAGATCGGATCGACCGAGAGCAGCGAGGTCAGGACCTGCCCGCCGGCCGCGATCAGGTTGCCGATGGTGACGTCGAGCCGGCCGATACGGCCGCTGATCGGGGCGCGGATCTGGGTGTAGTCGAGGTTGAGCTGCGCCGTGCGTCGGGCGGCCTCGGCGGCCTGGAGATTGGCCTGCGCCTCCCGCAGGTTGTTGACGCGGGTATCGACGTCGCGCTGGGAGAGGTTGCGGGTCGCCAGCAATTGCTGGCCGCGCTCGTTCTCGCTTTCGGCGAGCGCGACCCGGGCCTTCGCGCCCTGCACCTGCGCATCGGCCCGCTGGAGATCGGCGAGATAGGGCGCCTGGTCGATGCTGACCAGCAGGTCGCCCTGCTTCACGAGACTGCCCTCGCGGAAATGCACGGCCTCGACCACGCCGGCGACACGCGAGCGCAGTTCGACGCGCTCGATCGCCTCCAGCCGGCCGGAGAACTCGGCCCAGGGCACGACCTCGCGCGCCTCGACGGTCGCGACGGAGACGGGGACGGCAGGCGGAGCCGCAGGTGCTGTGTCGCCCTGCGCGCGGGTGCCGGACAATGCGAAGACTGTGACGGCGGTCAAGGCGACGGAGGCGGTGAGGCCGGCCAAAAGGCCGCGACGGTTCGTTCCCGGAATCATGGGGTCGGTCCTTCCTTGGAAATGCTTGGGATGTTCGAAAGAGGCGAGCGCTAGGAGGGCGCTGTCCGTTCATAGAAGGCGGCGATCTCGCCGCAGCTCTTGCAGAGACAGGAGCCTTCCTCGGCAGCATCCGCATAGGCCTGCGGCCAGCGCGTCGGCGCACTGAACTCGACATGGCGGACGGCGATGCCGGCCCGGCCGAGACGATCGGCGTATTGCGCCGCTTCGTCGCGCATCGGGTCGTCCTGCCCGCTGATCAGCAAGGCCGGCGGCAGGCCGGCGAAGCGCGTCGCCTGGAGCGGAGCGGCGTAAGGGTGGGCGGCACGCTCGGGCGTGCCGAGATAATCGGCCCAGCCATCGGCCCAGCGGCAGCCGACCGGGCCGGCCTGCGCGCCGCGCAGCGAGGCAGTGCCGAGGCAAGCGTCGAGCATCGGCGAGAACAGGATCTGGCCGGCGAGCGCCGGGCCGCCGCGATCGCGCGCCATCATGGCCAGCGCCGCGGCGAGATTGCCGCCGGCTTCCTCGCCGGCGATGTAGAGCGGCGCGCCGCGCGTCGCCCAGCGATTGCGCCCCCTGGCAAGAGCCTCGAGCGCTGCATAGATGCGCTCCAGCGTCTCGGGAAAGCGCTGTACCGGCGCGAGCGGATAGGAAAGCGAGAACACGACCGCGCCGGCCTCGGTCAAAGCCGTGGCGACGGCCTGCCCCTCGGCCGGCGAACCGCTGTTGAAATGGCCGCCATGCAGGTGCAGCACGAGCCCGGCATTGTCCGGAACCTCGGCGGGGACATAGAGCCGGCCTGTGAAACTCTCTCCACGGGCGTTCAGGGTTTCCTCGCGCCAGAAGACGGAAAGGACCGGTTGCAATCTTTGCGCGGCGATCGCGGGCATGATGAACCCTCGCTGTTGCGTTGCAGCACGAGATAGTGAATCGGCATTCCGGAATAAATACGCTATCTGCTCATTCATTGTTCACGTACAGAAACAATCCGAGGGCATATGGACCAGCTTGCCGCGATGCGGGCCTTCGTGCGGGTCGTCGAGACCGGGACCTTTACGCGCGCCGCCGATCTCCTGGACATGCCGAAGCCGACCGTCACGAAGCTGATCCAGCAGCTTGAGGCGCATCTGCGTGCCAAGCTGCTGAACCGGACGACGCGGCGCGTGACCGTGACCATGGACGGCGCGGCCTATTACGAGCGGGCGCTGCGCCTGCTCGACGAACTCTCCGAGCTCGATGCGAGCCTGACGCTGGCACAGGCGCGGCCGAGCGGGCGGCTCAGGGTGGATTGCAGCTCCTCGCTCGCGGTCTCGGTGATCATCCCGGCGCTGCACGAGTTCCACGCCCGCTATCCCGATATCCAGCTCGATCTCGGCCTGAGCGACCGGCCGGCGGACCTGATCGGGGAGAACCTCGATTGTGCCGTGCGAGCGGGCGAGATCGTCGATCAGAGCCTGATCGCAAGGCGGATCGGCGAGATGCAGCTCATTACCTGCGCGACGCCGGATTATCTCGCGCGCCACGGCACGCCGTTGCATCCGCGCGATATCGAGGACGGGCACCGGATCGTCGCCTATCGGCCGGCCCTCGGCGGGCGGGTGCTGCCGCTGGTCTACCAGAACCGGGACGAGACGATCGAGGTCTCCGGGCGCTATGCAATCGCGCTGAATGACGGCATGGGCTATCTCGCCGCCGGGCTCGCCAGCCACGGCATCATGCAGTTGCCGACCTTCATGGCCCGCGCGCCGATCGCCGACGGACGGCTCGTGCCCCTGCTCATGGATTGGTGCACGGCGCCGAAGCCGCTGCACATCGTCTATCCGCCGAACCGCCACCTCAGCAACAAGGTGCGCGTCTTCGTCGACTGGCTGGCAGAGCTGTTTGCGCGCGACGAGTTTGTGCTGTCGCGCGGCGGCAGTTGCAAGCCGACGATCCTGCCCTCCGTGCCGGTGCCGATCCCGGCCAAGGCCGATCAGCTTTCGTCGAGCAGCAGCGCGTAGATGTCCTCTCCGCCCGCGGCCTTGCGGATGCGGTCGCGGATCTCGGCCGGGCGCAGGCGCTTCGCGATGCAGGCCAGCGCATCGATGCGGCCCTTGCCGCCATTCACCGGCGTCAGCACCAGGCAGACGAGATCGACAGGCGCGCCGTCGATCGCCTCATAGGCGACGGGCTTTTCAAGGCGCGCCAGCAGTCCGAAGGGTTCGGCGAGGCCTTCGACAGGCGCATGCGGCATCGCCAGCCCGCCGCCGACCCCGGTCGAGCCCAGCGCCTCGCGGCGGTTGAGCGCGTCGAGGATCGCGGCTTCCGGCAAGGCGAGCTGCTCGGCCGCCTTCTTCGCAAGCGCTCGGAACAAAGCCGGCTTGTTCGCGGCGGCGAGCCTGACGATCGAGCGCGGGCGGATGATGTCTGCTGGGGTCATGGTTCGGTCTTGTGCCTTGCGGCAGGGCTCATTCGGCTTCGCGCAGGCGGTAGCCGACGCCGGTCTCGGTGGTGATGTATTGCGGCTGGTCGGGGCTGCGCTCGATCTTCTGGCGGAGCTGCCGGACATAGACGCGCAGGTACTGCACATCGGCCGAGGCGCCCCAGAGCTGCTTCATCAGGAACTGATGGGTCAGCACCTTGCCGGCATGCTGCACGAGGATGCGCAGGATGTCGTATTCCTTGGGCGAAAGCTTCACCTCCTGCTCGCCAAGCCGGACGATGCGCTTGACCAGATCGACGGAGAGCTCGCCGGTCTGGAAGATCGGCTTCTCGCCCTGCTGCTGTAGCTTGTGGCGCAAGGCGACGCGCAGGCGGGCCGCCAGTTCCTTCATGCCGAAAGGCTTGGTGACATAGTCGTCGGCGCCGTTCTCCAGCGCCTCGACGATACCGGCCTCATCGGTGCGGCTCGACAGGATGACGACTGGGAGGGTGAGCGCCTCGGCGCGCCATTTCTGCAGGAGCTCCTGCCCGGACAGGTCGGGCAGGCCGAGATCGAGAATGACGAGATCGGGGATTTCCTCGGCGATGCGTTCGATCGCCTCGCGCGCCGTCGCGGCCTCGCGGATGGCATAGCCCTCGGTCGAGAGGCCGACGCGGAGCAGGCGGCGGATCGCCGGCTCGTCGTCCACGACCAGCACCTTGATATCCGTTGCCGTCATGATTGTGATTCCAATGTCTTAGGCTGACTGTCAGCCGGCATGCGGATGGTGAAGACCGCGCCGCTGCGATCCGTCCGGTTGGCCGCCGTGATCGTGCCGCCCATGGCCTCGACGAAGCCGCGGCAGATGGCGAGGCCGAGCCCGGTTCCGGCGCGGACCTGATCGCCCTTCCGGACGCGGTAGAAGCTGTCGAAGACGCGTTCGAGATCGGCGGGCGGCAGGCCCGGTCCCTCGTCGGTCACCGTCACCAGCACTTCGCGGCCGTCCTGCCGGGCGCGGATGGCGATGGCGCTGCCGGTGGGGGCATATTTCGCGGCGTTGTCGAGCAGGTTGAACAGCACCTGCTCGAACAGGACGGGGTCGAGCCTGAGCATCGGCAGGTCGCCGGGCAGGGCGGTCTCGATGGGGTGGCCGGAGGTGATCTTGCTGGCGCGGCGCAAGGCGCTGCCGACCACGTCGGCGACATCGACGAGCGCGGCGTTCGGCTCCATCGCGCCAGATTCGATCCGGGTCATGTCGAGGAGATTGGCGATGAAGCGGTTGAGCCGCTCGGATTCGTCGATCACGGTCGCGAGCAGCGCGGTGCGATCCTCTTCCGGCAGGGCCTGGCGATAGTCGCGCAAGGTGCCAGCCGCGCCCATGATCGAGGCCAGCGGCGTCTTGAGGTCATGCGAGATCGAGGTCAGCAGGGCCGAGCGCAGGCGGTCGGCCTCGGCCGCGAGCCTGGCGCGGTCGACATCGGCGACGAGCTGGATACGCTCGATGGCCACCGCAGCCTGGTCGGCCAGCGCATCGAGCAGGCGCTGCTGCTCCGGCGTCAGCAGCGGACCCTCCTTGTCGTCGTCGAGGCCGATCACGCCGATGGCGGTGCGGCCGGTGCGCAGGGGCAGATAGAGCCGCTTCGCGCCGGGCAAGGTGTCGGCGCCGCGCCCGGCCGGGCGGTCATGCTCCCAGGCCCAGCGCGCGGCGGCGATATCGGCATCGACCAATGTGTCGTCGGGCGGATAGCCGGCACGGACATCGAGCGTTCCCTCATCCGGCATCAGGATGACGACGCGCAGGCGCAGCATCGAGGCGATCTGGAAGGCGCTGGCCCACAGCACGTCGTCGAGCGTGCCGGTGCCGGCGAGCTTTTTCGAGAAGAGATAGAGGTCCTCGGTGGTGCGGGCGCGCTGGCGGGCGGCATTGGCCTGGCGCTGGACGCGGGCGGTGAGGTTCGAGGCGATCAGCGCGACGAGCAGGAAGAAGCCGAGCGCTACGACGTTCTCGGGATCGGCGATCGTGAGCGTATAGAGCGGCGCGATGAAGAAGAAGTTCAGCGCGAGCGCGCTCAGCAGCGAGGCGAAGAGGGCCGGCCAGAGCCCTGCCGTTACGGCCGAGGCGAGCACGGCGGTCAGGAAGACCAGCGCGATATTGCGCAGGTCCATGATCTCGCTGAGCAGCTTGGCCGCGCCGAGCGCCATTGCGGCATAGGCCGCCGCCGCGAGATAGGGCCTGGCCGAGAGGCCGGACTTGCCGATGGCCGAGACGCCGGCGTCCGTCTCCGGCGGCTGCTCGCGCAAGGCGACGACATGGATGCCGATATCGCCGGCGCGACTGATCAGTTCATGCGAGACGGAGGCCTTGAGCCACTCGCGCCAGCGCGGCTTGGCCGGCTTGCCGACGATGATCTGGGTGACGTTGCCGCTGGCTGCATGGCGCAAGATTTCGCCCGCCACGTCTTGACCGGGCAGCGTGATCGCCTCCGCGCCGAGCTGTGCCGCGAGCCGGAGCGCATTGGCGATGCGGGTCTTGGCCGCTTCGGGCAGGGCGGCTTCCTGTGGTGTCTCGACATGGAGCGCGCTCCAGGGTGCGCGCAGGCGGTCGGCCTGCCGCTTGGCATGGCGGATCAGGGCCGACGCCCCGGCGCTGTCGTCGATGCAGACCAGGATGCGCTCGCCCGCCGCCCAGGGGCCGGAGATCGCGTGTTCCTGCATATGGCTGAGAAGCTGCTCATCGACCCGCTGAGCGGTGCGGCGCAGCGCCAGCTCGCGCAGGGCCGTCAGGTTGCCCGGCGAGAAATAATTGGCGACGGCGCGCTTGGCGGTCTTGCCGAGATAGACCTTGCCCTCTTCGAGCCGCTTGATCAGGTCGGCCGGGGTCAGGTCGATGATCTCGATATCGTCGGCGCGGTCGACGATCGAATCCGGCACGGTCTCGCGCACGCGGATCCGGGTGATCTGGGCGACGACGTCGTTCAGGCTCTCGACATGCTGGATGTTGAGCGTGGTGTAGACGTCGATGCCGCGCGCGAGCAGTTCCTCGACATCGAGATAGCGCTTGGGATGGCGGCTGCCGGGCGCATTGGTATGGGCGAACTCGTCGACGAGGACGAGCGCCGGGCGGCGCGCCAGGATCGCGTCGAGGTCCATCTCGTCGAGCGCGCGGCCCTTGTAGTCGGCGAGCCGGCGCGGGACGATCTCGAAGCCGTCGACCAGCGCCTGCGTTTCGCTGCGGCCATGGGTCTCGACGACGCCGATCACGACATCGACCCCCTCGGCCCGGCGCGCTCGTCCGGCGGTCAGCATCTCGTAGGTCTTGCCGACGCCGGGCGCCGCGCCGAGGAAGATCTTCAGGCGCCCACGGCCTTCGCGCTGGGCACTCGCCAGCAGCGCCTCGGGCGAGGGCCTGCCTCTCGTCTCGCGATGGCTGTCGGCGATGGTCATGCGGTCCGCAGGGGAAAGCGGCGGCGCCTTGCGCGCCGCCGGGGCCTTTGTGTCAGCGCCGGGCGGCGCCGTCGAGAGCAAGGTTCAGCGCGAGCACGTTGACGACGGGCTCGCCGATGAAACCGAGCTTGCGGTTCTCGACGAGGGTATCGACCAGCGCCTTGAGCGTCGCCGGGTCGGCGTTGCGAGCCCTGGCGACGCGCGCGATCTGGAAATAGGCGGCCTCGGGCGAGATATGCGGGTCGAGCCCGCTACCGGAGGTCGTCACCAGCTCCATCGGCACCGGCGCATCCGGGTTCTCGGCCTTGAGCTTTTCGGTCTCGGCCTTGATCCGATCGACCAACTTCCGGCTGGTCGGGCCGAGATTGGAGCCGCCGGAACTGGCGGCGTTATAAGGCGCGTCCACGGTCTTGGTGCTGTCGCTCGGGTCGGTGCCGACCGTCGCCGAGGGGCGCCCGTGGAAATAGCGCTCGCTGGTGAAGTTCTGGCCGATCAGGCTGGAGCCGATGATCCTGCCGTCCTTCTCGATCAGGCTGCCATTGGCCTGGCGCGGGAAGACGGCCTGGGCGATGCCGGTCATGGCGAGCGGGTAGGCAAGGCCGGTGATCGCCGCGAGCGCGACGATCATCGCGAGGGCGGGGCGGATCTGCTTGAGCATGGTCGAGTTCCTCAGACGAGGCCGATGGCGGTGATGGCCATGTCGATGGCCTTGATGCCGATGAAGGGGACGACGAGACCGCCGAGCCCGTAGACGGTGAGGTTGCGGCTGAGCAGGGCGCCGGCGCCGACGGCACGGTACTTCACGCCCTTCAGCGCGAGCGGGATCAGCGCGACGATGATCAGCGCGTTGAAGATGATCGCCGAGAGGATGGCGCTCTGCGGCGTCTGCAAGCCCATGACGTTGAGCGCGCCGAGCTGCGGGTAGAAGGCGAGGAACATCGCCGGGATAATGGCAAAATACTTGGCAACGTCGTTGGCGATCGAAAAGGTCGTCAGCGCGCCGCGCGTCATCAGCAGCTGCTTGCCGATCTCGACGATCTCGATCAGCTTGGTCGGGTCGCTATCGAGATCGACCATGTTGCCGGCTTCGCGGGCCGCGACCGTGCCGGTGTTCATGGCGACGCCGACATCGGCCTGCGCGAGCGCCGGCGCATCGTTGGTGCCGTCGCCGCACATGGCGACGAGCTTACCCTTGGCCTGTTCCTCGCGGATCAGCGCGAGCTTGTTCTCGGGCGTGGCCTGGGCAAGGAAATCGTCGACACCGGCCTCGGCCGCGATGGCGGCGGCGGTCATCGGGTTGTCGCCGGTGATCATCACCGTGCGGATGCCCATGCGGCGCAGTTCCGTGAAGCGCTCGCGGATGCCGCCCTTCACGATGTCCTTGAGATGGACGATGCCGAGCAGGCGGCCGTCGCGCGCGACCGCGAGCGGCGTGCCGCCGGCCTTCGACACCTCGGCGGCGATAGCCTGGATCTCCCTGATCGTCTCGGGCGTGGAGCGGGCATCGGCGCCATCGACATATTTCAGCACGGCATCGACCGCGCCCTTGCGGATCTGCGAGCCCTCGAGATCGACGCCGCTCATCCGACTCTGCGCGGTGAAGGGGGCGAAGGTCGCGTGCAGGGCGCCCATATCGCGGGCGCGGATGGCGTATTTCTCCTTGGCGAGCACGACGATCGAGCGGCCTTCCGGCGTCTCGTCGGCGAGCGAGGCGATCTGGGCGGCATCCGCCAGTTCCTGCTCGCCGACGCCGCGCACGGGGCGGAACTCGGTCGCCTGCCGGTTGCCGAGCGTGATCGTGCCGGTCTTGTCGAGGAGGAGCGTATCGACATCGCCGGCGGCCTCGACGGCGCGGCCCGACATGGCGAGCACGTTGAAGCGCACGAGACGATCCATGCCGGCGATGCCGATGGCCGAGAGAAGCGCGCCGATCGTGGTCGGGATCAGCGTCACGAAGAGCGCGACCAGCACGACGACCGGGATATAGCCGCCGGCATAGGTGGCGAAGCTCGGGATCGTCACGGTGGCGAGCACGAAGATCAGCGTCATGCCGGCGAGCAGGATGTTGAGCGCGATCTCGTTCGGCGTCTTCTGGCGCTCGGCGCCCTCGACCAGCGCGATCATGCGGTCGATGAAGGTGGAGCCGGCCGCGGCGGTGATGCGCACGCGGATCCAGTCGGAGAGCACCTGCGTGCCCCCGGTCACGGCCGAGCGGTCGCCGCCGGATTCGCGGATGACGGGGGCTGATTCGCCGGTGATCGCGGCTTCGTTGACCGAAGCGACGCCTTCGATGACTTCGCCATCGGAGGGGATGATGTCGCCGGCCTCGACCAGCACGACATCGCCGACCTTCAGCGAGGTGCCGGGCACGAGCCGGAACTGGCTGCGGTCATCGCCCGAGAGCAACTTGGCCTCGGTCTCGGAGCGGGTCTTGCGCAGCGAGTCGGCCTGGGCCTTGCCGCGCCCCTCGGCCACCGCTTCCGCGAAATTGGCGAAGAGCACGGTGAACCAGAGCCAGAGCACGATCTGGAAGGAGAAGCCGAGATCGGCGCCCCCGGTGGCGAGGTCCTTGACGAAGAGGATGGTGGTCAGGGCCGAGACCACGGCGACGACGAACATCACCGGGTTGCGGGCGAGGCTGCGCGGGTCGAGCTTGCGGAAGGCGTCGGCAAGGGCCGGCAGCAGGATCCGGGCGTCGATCAGGCTCGCGGATTTGGATGGGCTCATAAAAGGCTCCAGCGGAGAGGTGTCGGGTCCGGCTCAGGCAGCGGCGACGAGGCCGGCGAGCGCCCGGACGAGCAGCAGGACGAGGAACAAAGCGACCGTCAGGCCGAGGATGAGGGCGGCAGGGCGCGAGGGTGCCCTGTCCGTTTCGCGCGAGGCGGCGTCGCGATGGACGGCGTCGCGGCGCATTTGGCGCAGGCAGCTTGCCATGGCGGCCTCCTCAGAAGCTCTGGCCCGCGAGCATCGCGAGATGCTCGACGATCGGGCCGACGGCGAGTGCGGGGAAGAAGGTCAGGCCGCCGACGATCAGGATGACGCCGACGAGCAGGCCGACGAAGAGCGGGCCGTCGGTCGGGAAGGTGCCGGCCGAGGCGGGTACGGATTTCTTCTCGGCGAGCGAACCGGCGATGGCGAGCGCCGGGATGATGACCAGGAAGCGGCCGACCAGCATCGTGATGCCGAGCGTCACGTTGTACCAGAGCGTGTTGGCCGAGAGGCTGGCGAAGGCCGAACCGTTATTCGCTGCCGCCGAGGTATAGGCGTAGAGAATCTCGGAGAAGCCGTGCGGGCCGCTATTGCCGGCGGAGGCAACCGCGCCGGGCAGCACCACGGCGATCGCGGTGAAGACCAGCATGCCGGCCGGCAGGCAGAGGATGGCGAGCATCGCCATCTTGACCTCGCGGGCCTCGATCTTCTTGCCGAGATATTCCGGCGTGCGGCCGACCATCAGGCCGGCGACGAAGATCGCCAGCACGACGAAGAGCACGATGCCGTAGAAGCCGGCACCGACGCCTCCGACAATGATCTCGCCGAGCTCCATGTTGATCAGCGGGATCATGCCGCCGAGCGCGGTGAAGCTGCCATGCATGGCGTTGACCGCACCGCAGGAGGCCGCCGTGGTGACGACGGCGAAGAGGGCCGAGAGCGGGATGCCGAAGCGCATCTCCTTGCCTTCGAGATTGCCGCCCTGAAGGCCGAGAGACTGAAGCAGCGGGTTGCCGGCGGCTTCCGCCCAGTAGCATACGGCGATGCCGGCGATGAACAGGGCGCCCATGGCGGAGAGGATCGCCCAGCCCTGGCGCTCGTTGCCGACCATCCGGCCGAAGACATTGGTCAGCGCGGCTCCGATCGCGAAGATCGAGACCATCTGGATCAGGTTCGAGATGGCGTCGGGATTCTCGAAGGGATGGGCCGAGTTGGCGTTGAAGAAGCCGCCGCCATTGGTGCCGAGCATCTTGATCGCGAGCTGGGAGGCGACCGGGCCGCGCGCGATGGTCTGCTGCGCGCCTTCGAGCGTCGTCGCCGTCACGGACGGGTCGAACGTCTGCGGGACGCCGAGCGCTACATAGGCCGGCGTCAGCAGGATGCAGAGCGGCAGCAGCAGGTAGAGCGTCGCGCGGGTCAGATCGACCCAGAAGTTGCCGACGGACTTGGCGGAAGCGCGGGCGAAGCCACGGATCAGCGCGACGGCGATGGCGATGCCGGTCGCGGCCGAGACGAAATTCTGCACGGTGAGGCCGAGCATCTGCGTCAGGTAGGACATCGTGCTCTCACCGCCGTAATTCTGCCAGTTCGTGTTGGTGACGAAGCTGACCGCCGTGTTGAAGGCGAGGTCGGGTGCAACCGCGCCCATGCCGTCCGGGTTCAGCGGCAGCAGGCCCTGGAAGCGCTGCAGCCCATAGAGCAGCAGCAGGCCGGCGAGGTTGAACAGCAGCAGCGCGACCGCATAGGCGCTCCAGTGCTGCTCCTCGCGCTCATGCGTGCCGGCGAGCGCATAGAGCCCGCGCTCGACCGGCGCGAGCACCGGGGAGAGGAAGGTGCGCTCGCCCTTGAAGACGCGCGTCATGTAGCTGCCGAGCGGCTTCACCAAGGCGAGCACGAGCGCGCAGAAGAGAAGGATCTGAATCCAGCCATAGAGTGTCATGGGAGGGCTTTCGAAGCTCTATGCCTGGCGCTCAGAAGCGCTCGGGGCGCAGCAGCGCATAAGTAAGGTAGACGAGCAGGACCGCAGTCACCGCGCCGCCGAGGAGATAGTCGACGAACATGAGAAGGCTCCTTCAGAGCGCGTTGCAGGCCGAGACATAGGCGAGCGCGGCTGCGAAGAAGCCGAGCGCGAGCGCGAGCATGGCGATATCCATTGCCGTGGTCCTTTCGACCGGGCGTTACCGATGGGCCGGCGCATGCGAACCCGCCTTCCCACGGAAGGCGAGGACGCGAGCGGATCGACCATGGCTGGGATTATCGTGCCGGGGGCATAGCCGTTCGAGACGGCCGGCGGCGTCGCAGAATAGGAATTTTATAGGAATTCGGCTTGGTCTGCGGACGCGCGGCCTTCAGCCGTGAGGCGTGTCGGAGCGGAAGATGCCGGGCTTTCGCGGCACGGCGGTGGGGCGCTCGATCGAGAGGGTCACCTCCGGCGCACCATCCCCCTGATGCAGATCGATCAGGCTATCGTTCAGCGCCCGATCGACCGCAGTCCTGCGATAATTGAAGCGCAGGTAGTCGTGCCAGGTCGGCGTGCGGAAGCTTTCGGTCCAGACCGTGATGTCGTGGAGGTTGCGGGTCAGGATCCAGCGACGTGCGCCGTTGCGTCCCTGGGCACGCCGGCGCTGCAGCATCAGGGCGAGGAAGGCTTCGACCTGATCCGGGGCGATCCGGTATTCGATCTTGACGGCGATCGGCCCGCTGCGCGGCTTCAGGTCGAGGCCGAGTGCAGGCGTTTCGAAATTGTCGGGCGTCGAGACGTCGGAATCCTTGCGCTGATGGATCGGCAGGAGAAAGCCGAGGAGGGCGACGCCGAGGGACGCCGCGCTCGAGGCCTGCAGGGCGAAGCTCAGGGAATAGCTCTCGGTGACCGCTCCCCAGAGCCAGCTTCCGGCAGCCAGTCCGAGCGAGGTGAGGGCATAGTAGAGCGAGATCGTCCGGCCGACGACCCAGCGGGGGCTCGCCCATTGCACGCTGATGCTCAGGCCCGACCAGCCGAGCACCCATCCCGCGCCGCCGAGCATCAGCGCGATGGCCGCGACGGCCGGCATATGTGTCAGCGAAAGGCAGAGCGTGCAGGTCGCGCAAGCCGTGCAGGCCAGTTTCAGCATCTGCTCGTCCGAGAGCTTGCGCCGCAGCGTGGTCGAGGCGAGGCCGGCCAGCAGCGCTCCCGCGCCGAAGCCTGCCATCAGGGTGCCATAGGCGATGGCGCCCTGCTTGAGCTGGTCGCGCACCACCAAGGGCAGCAGGGCGAGGATGGCGATGCCGGCGAAACCGAAGAGGAAGCCGCGCCCGAGCGCCGTCTTGATCTCCGAGGACAGGGAGGTGAAACGGATGCCGTCGGAGATCGCCGTCAGCATCGCCTCGGGCGGCAGGCGCGGGACCGGCACCGTCCAGCGCGAGCGCCAGACAACAGCGAGCGGCGCGAGATGGCCGAGCGTGTAGAGGCAGAAGGCTGTCAGGGGACCGAAGGTCGCCAGGATGATGCCGCCGAGCGCGGGGCCGACGCTGCGCACGGTGTTGAAGCCGACCGATGTCAGCGTCACGGCCGCCGCGAGGTCCTTGCGATCGACGATGTCGCCGACCGAGGCCTGCCAGGCAGGGTCGTTGAAGGCGATGCCGCAGCCGGCGAGAAAGCTGAAGAACAGGATGACCCAGGGATTGATCATGCCGAGCGCGACGAGGATCGTCAGCGTCGCGGCGGTCACCGTCATCAGGGTCCGGGCGGCCAGCATCACCTTGCGACGATTGAAATTGTCGACGATGGCGCCGGCGAAGATCGACAGGATGAAGGCGGGCAGGTTGGTCGCGGCCTGGACCAGGGCGACCATGACGCTGGACGGGGTGATGGTCGCCATCAGCCAGCTCATGGCGATGGTCTGGATCAGCCAGCCGAGCCCCGAGATCAACCCGGCGAGCCAGATTGCCCGGAAGGTGACGTTCCTGAGAGGCGCAAACGGCCCGGCGGCTGCCGCGGGCTTCTGCACATCCATGGCTCGGCTCATTTCCGACGTCTGCTCCAGGGCCGCCGGCAGGGGTTCCGAGCGCTGTTCCGAATCTTATGTCACGTTTCCTTAGCCGGTGGCTCTGAGTTTCCGGAATGGAGGCCTTGCAGCGCTCCTTGGCCGGCCTGACGGCATATGCCTGCGATCGGGACGCCCGCCGATCGGCGGGCGTCCCGACAGGCGAAACGATTCTACATCGCGGGAAGCACCGCGATGTCCCTGGCCGCGGCGGTGAGGCCTGTGATCTTGCCGATCGCGGTCGCCTTGCCTGTCGCCAGGTCGACCTTGTGCAAGGCGCCGTCGGCGAGCAGCCAGCCGGTATTGGCGCCGTCCGCCGCGGTCTCGATGTCGAAGGCGACCGTCTTCGGCATGACCCCGAGCTTGCCGACAGCGCCGAGGACGCCGTCATTCGGAGGCGCCTGCTTGATCAGTCCGCCGATCTTGCCGTCGATATCGTAGAGCGCCGTTTCCTTCGTGCCCTTGACCGAATTAGTGTAGGCGCCGGCCACGATCATCGGCGCTTCGCCCTTGTGCATGTCGGTCTCGGCGAATTTCAGCTTGCCGTCGACGGTGGTCTTGCCGTCGTCGACATTGACGCGAAGGTTCGTTCCGTCCGAGCCCATCACCCGCAAACGGTCGGCGGCGGGGTTGAAATCGACCGTGGCCGTCGCGCCGGCGGACAGCACGGTATCCATCTTGGATTTCTTCGTCGCCTTGCCGGTCTTGTCGACCGTGTAGATCGTGCCGTCGATGCCGAGCGCATAGAGCATGCCGTCGGCCGGTCGGACATCGATGCCGGCGATCTTGCCGGCGATGCCGGTGACCTTCATGGATTGGCCGGCCTTCAGAGATGCAGTGTCGATCATGGTGAGCGTGTCGTCGCCGGTCAGGGCCGCGAGCGTGGCTGCCTGCGCGGCAATCCCGCTGCCGAGGCAGGTGGAAACGACGAGGGCGAAACGGATCGTCTTGGTCATCTTGTCCTCCGGTTCTGTCAGGCGCCGCGGGAGTTTCTGGCGGCGCTCATGCCGGATAGAGCCGGGACAAGGTGTTGGATGCGCTCAAAAAAATAAAACGGCTGCCGTGCATCCATTACGGCTGCGACAGCGTATCCTCTCGTCGTGCAGTCCAGCCGGGACTGTCGAGCAAGGGATTCCGCATGGGCGTCGACGCCGCGCAATCGCACGGAACAGGTATCGAGCAGGCGCTCGCAGCCTGCGCCGGCGGCGATAAAAACGCGCTCCGGCGCATCTACGACCAGGAATGCCCGCGTATGATCGGTGTGGCGCAGCGTATGCTGAAGCGCCGCGCCCTGGCGGAGGAAGCGGTGCAGGACAGTTTCATCCTGATCTGGCGGCATGCGGGACGGTTCGATCCGCAACGCGGTTCGGGCCTGACCTGGATCTATGCCATCCTGCGCAATCGGACGCTGTCGATCCTGCGCGACGAGAGGCGCATGGAGACGGATGAAAACCCGATCGGCGCGGAAGCCGCCAGCGACGACGACGATCCCGAGACGGTGATGGCGAAGCTTTCCGATGCCGAGGCCCTGCGCGGCTGCCTTGAGACCCTGCCTGCCGCCCGGCGCGGAATGGTGCTGCTCGCCTTCGCGCAGGGGCTGAGCCATGGCGAGATCGCCGGCAGGCTCGGCATGCCGCTCGGCACGGTGAAATCCTGGATCCGGCGCTCGCTGATCGCCCTCAGGGAGTGCCTCGGATGACGCAGGAGCCGAACCGCGAAATCCGCGCCGGAGAATATGTGCTTGGCCTGCTCGATGGCGCCGAAAGGGAGGCGTTCGAAAGGCAGATGGCGGGCGATGCGAAGCTGGATGCCGCGGTGGTCCGCTGGCAGGAACGGCTGGCGCCGATCGACATGATTGCGCCGGCGCTCGCTCCATCGGCCGATCTCTGGCAGCGGATCGAGCGCGGACTCGGCCGCGCTCCCGCCGCAAGCCCGGCGGCAGCGCGAAGGACCGCGCTCGGCGCCCGGCTTGCGCGATGGTGGGACAATCTCTGGCTCTGGCGCGGCGCGGCCTTTGCCGGCGCCGCGGCGGCGATCCTGCTCTCCGTCGGGCTCGTCGCGACCCTCGACCGCGCCCGCCGTCAACCCGTGATGGTCGCCGTCCTGCTGACGGATGCCAATATCGCCGCGGCGGTGGTGAACACGTTCGCCGACGGGCGCGTCGAATTGCTGCCGCTTCAGGATATCGCGGTGCCGCAAGGGCGGGCTCTGGAAATCTGGACGCTATGGGACCGGGCGGCCGGGCCACGCTCCGTCGGCCTGATCGACCGGGCTCGCGCCGTGGCGTTGCGGCTCGACGACCTGCCGCTGGGCGCCGACCAGCTCTTCGAGATCACGGTGGAGCCGGCTGCCGGTTCCCCGACCGGGCGCCCGACCGGCCCGATCGTCGCGAAGGGCCTGACTGCGCGACGCCTTTAGATGAGCGGCACCGCGATGGGCGTGGCTGAAAGGCCGGCGCCCGTCAGCGACCTTGCAGCGCGATCAGGTTGACGTCGATCGTGCGGGCGCGGAAGCCCGCCTCGCAATAGCAGAGATAGAACTCCCAGAGCCGGCGAAACGGCTCGTCGAACCCCAGCGGAGCGATGTCCGCCCAGCTCTCCAGGAAGCGCCGGCGCCACTCCTTCAGGGTCAGGGCGTAGCTCTCGCCGAAGTCGAGCTCTTCGACCACGGCGAGAGCGGCCGCCTCGGCGCTGCGCCTCAGGGCCGGAACCGAGGGCAGGCTGCCGCCGGGGAAGATGTAGCGCTGGATGAAATCGGTGCCTTGCTGGTAGCTTTCGAACAGCGCGTCGTCAATCGTGATCGCCTGCAGGACGACCCGGCCGCCAGGCTTGAGCGAGCGGCCAAGGGTGTCGAAATAGGAGGGCCAATAGGCCCGGCCGACCGCCTCGATCATCTCGATGGAAACGATGCGGTCGAACTGTCCGGCAATGTCCCGGTAGTCCCGAAGCTCGATGGTGACGCGCCCGGACAGGCCTGCTTCGGCGATGCGCTGCCGTGCCGCTTCGAGCTGGGCCGGCGACAGGGTTATCGCTGTCACCCGGCAGCCCTCGCGGGCGAGCCGCTCCGCCAGCGCACCCCAGCCGCAGCCGATCTCCAGGACATGCTCGCCGCCCGATAGATCGAGCATGGCGACGATCCGGTCGAGCCGGCGCTGCTGCGCGGCTTCGAGCGTCTCGCCCGGCCCCTCGTAGAGCGCCGAGGAATACATCATGCTGGCGTCGAGCCAATGGCCGTAGAATGCGTTGCCGAGATCGTAATGCGCGGTGATGTTGCGGCGGCTGCCGCGGCGGGTATTGGCGTTGAGCACGTGGCGCAGGCGGTTGACCAGCCGTGCCGGCCAGGCGCCCGAAACCAGCTTGCGCAAGGTCGCGTCGTTGCGCGCGCCGAGCTCGATCAGGGCTGTAAGGTCCGGCGTATGAAGGTCGCCGTCGCGATAGGCTTCGGCCAGGCCGATATCGCCGTCGAGCAGAAGGCGTCGCATCGCGCGCCAGTTGTTCAGGATCATCGTCGCCTGCGGCCCCGGCAGGCCGGGCGCGCTGCAGACCCGCTCGCCGTCCGGCGTGAAGACCGTGAGCTGCCCGATCGTGATGCGGGAGAGCACGCGACGCAGGAACCAGCGCGACAAGCTCAATCCGTTCGGCGCCGCGAATGTCTGCTCGGGCAGGCGAAGGGGATGATCGGTTTCGGGCCGGCTCATGGTTGCGTCGCTCCTTTCGCGTGCGGCGTCGCCATGCGGCCCCGGCTGAAGGGCGGCTCCGGCGCGGCCGAATGCGGCTGCCAGGGAATGCGCTTCGCCAGCAGCCGCAATGCGTGCCAATGGATGGCGGCGGTGACCTTCAGCGTGAGAAGCGGATGGGTCGCGAGCAGCCGCAGCAAGGTGGCATCGCCGAGTTCGGATCGCTTGCCGCTCAGCACGGCGGTGATCAGGCGCCCTTGGGCGTCGCTGCCCTCGATGGCGACGGAGACGCGCTGTCCCGGCGGGGTCACCGTGAAGGCGTAGCTCATGCCCAGCTTCATGAACGGTGAAACGTGAAAGACCTTGTCGGCCTCCTGCCGCACGGTGCCTTCCGCAGCTTCGGCCGGCGCGACATAGCTGTGAACTTCGCCGAACGTGTTGTGCACCTCATAGACGGTGGCGCAGAGGCTGCCGTCGCGGCGGTAGCAGAAATAGGTGCTGAGGGGATTGAAGGCGTAACCGAGGATGCGCGGCATCGTCAGGAGGTGGATCGGGCCGCCGTCATGGGCGATGCCGGCATCCGTCAGGGCGGCCTCGACCTGCGGGCGCAGCGGACGGCCGCTGCGATCCCCGTAATCCGCGTCGCGAAAGGCGTAGAGATTGAAGCGGTTGCGCGAGAAGAACGCGAGCTTCGTCGAAAGCCGGTCGATCTCGTCGAGATCGAGCAGCATCCAGAAGACGCGATAGGCCAGCGCATGCGGGCGGGGCCGGAAGCGATGATGCCTGACACGGCCGACATAAAGGGCGGATTGCCAGGTCATGCGGCCAGGTTCCGCTGGGCCGCGTGCGGGATGCGGCCGGATTCATCGCGCACCTGCCAGGGCCGGCGCACGCCGCCGAGGGCCTCGGCGACGGCAAGCCCCGCCTGCAAGCCGTCCTCGTGGAAGCCCGATCCGAAATAGGCGCCGCAGAACCAGCTCCGACGCATGCCCTGCAAGGACCAGAGCCGTTCCTGCGCATCCAGTGCGGCGGCATCGAACAACGGGTGTTCATAGACCTCCTCGTGGAGGATGCGTTCGTGGCGCAACGTGTCCGGCGGGTTGAGCGTGACGAAAAAGGGCCGTGCTTCCGGGAGACCCTGAAGGCGGTTCATCCAGTAGGTGACGGCGCAGGCCGCATCCGGCCGGGCGCGGTCGCCGATATGGTTCCAGCTCGCCCAGGCGCGACGGCGTTTCGGCATCAACGCTTCGTCGCCATGGAGCACCGCGCGGTTGCGGCTGTACCGGAAGGCGCCGAGTGCCTCGGCTTCCGCGCTGCTGGCGTCCGTGATCATCGCCAGCGTCTGGTCGGCATGGCTGGCGAAGACGACATGGTCGAAGGTCTCGGTCCAGCCCTCGCCGCTCAGAACGGCGGCATCGGCGGCACGCCGAACCTGCCTCACCGGCGCGCCGGTCCGTACCTCGCCCCGAAAGGCTTTCCGCAGCGTCTCGACATAGGTGCCGCTACCGCCGGTCACGGTGCGCCAGACCGGCCGGTCGGTGAGCTGGAGCAGGCCGTGATTGTGGTGGAAGCGCAGGAAGGCCGCGGCCGGATAGGACAGGATTTCCGCGCAGGGCGCCGACCAGATCGCGGCAGCCATCGGCAGGAGATGATCGTCGCGGAATGCGGCGCCATAGCCGCCTGCGGCGAGATAGTCGCCGAGCGAGACGCCACCTGCGCCACCCGCAAGCGCATCCCTGGAGGCGTTGCGATAGAAGCGGGTGATGTCCTGGAGCATCGCCCAGAAGCGGGGGCGCACCAGATTGCTCCGCTGGGCGAACAGGCCGGCCACGCTGGTGCCGCTGTATTCGAGCCGCCCGCCGTCGAGAGACACGGCGAAGGACATCTCCGTTGCCTGCGTGGCGACGCCCAGATGCGCCATCAGGGCGACGAAATTCGGATAGGTCGCCTCGTTATAGACGATGAAGCCCGTATCGACCGCCGTTTCGCCGCCATCGCCGGCGATGCGGACCGTATTCGCGTGACCGCCGAGGCGGGGCGCGGCTTCGAACAGCACCACGTCATGGGCCTGTCCCAGCAACCACGCGGCCGAAAGCCCGGAGATGCCGGCGCCGATCACGGCGATCCGCATCGTCTTGCCCTGCGCCCGTTCCATCGTCGCGTCCCTGCTGATCATGAGCGGTATACGCGGCATGGGACGAACTGGATTTGTCGCGGGGCCGGCAAAAGCTCAGGGCGGTGTGACCCAACACCGCCGCGCCTGCGTAAACGCGGGAAGGCCGGGAAATTCCGCGAGAGATCTGGATGATGCCGATGAGCAGAATGAAGCGGATGGCTGCGATGATCGGCGGGTATGCGGCACATCCCGATCCCCGCGGCGCGGTCGCCAATGCCGTCGCGCTGGTGATCGTCTCGAACCAGCCGTTCTATCCGCTTTACGTCTACTGGGCGGTCTCGCCGGTCGTCGCGCCCTCCTATCTGACGTTCCTCTCGACGCCTTTCTTCGCCGCCGTGCCGGCAGCCATGCGGCGCAACCCGCTGTCGGGACGAGCGCTGCTTCTGGCCGCGGGTATCGGCAATACCCTGCTGTGCCGCGCCGCTTTCGGCCCCGGATCGGGGGTCGAGGTCTTCCTGTTTCCCTGTCTCATGCTGGCGCTGATGCTGTTTCGCCGTTCCGAACGCGTCTTTGCATTCGGCTCCGCCGCGCTGGCCTATCTCGCCTACCTCCTGCCGACCTCGCTGCTCGGCGCGCCATCGCATCTCTACGAGCCCGTCGAGTACGCGGCTTTGCAGCGCCTGAACTTCCTCAGCGCGGCTTCCCTGACGGTGCTGATCGGATGGCTCTTCTGCAGGAGCCTCGACAGAATTTCGCGTGGCGATGAAACCGGCGACGCCCGCGGAGCGTAGACGGGATGCATCCGCCGAAAGGATCTCGTCATGACGCGCCTTCCGCTTGCTCTCGCGCTCGCCGTCCTTGTGGTCGACGGCGTATCCGCCAGCGATCTCGACGGGACATGGCTGCGCGACGACGGCAATGCGCGCGTGCGGATCGCGCCATGCGGCGACAAGATCTGCGCCACCAATCTCTGGATCGGCGACACCAGCAAGGGCGAGGCGGCCGGCGACAAGCTCGTCATGACGCTGGCCCGCCAGCCCGACGGCACATTTTCCGGCAGCGCCTACGACCCCAAGCGCGACTGGACCTATGCGATGACGATCACCGCGACGCCCGGTGCGCTCGTCACCCGCGGCTGCATCGTGGGGGGCCTGATCTGCCGCGACGTGAACTGGAAGGCTGCCGAGTGACGGCGACCGATCTCATCCCTGTGATCCGGTGCGGCGTCACCCGCGTATCTGGCCTATGGTTCCCGCACTCGCCCTGACCGTCGACGGCATGCGCAAGGCGGGAGCCTGCGCGCAAGGAGGTCGCTTCATCGTCCTGTTCGACCCCAACAGACTGATTGCCGCGATTGCGCGCTCGGGCGACCGGGAGGCTTTCGCCGCGCTGTTCGACCATTTCGCGCCCCGCGTGAAAGGGCTTCTGATGCGCGGCGGTGCTTCGGCGGAGCTGGCCGAGGAGGTCGCGCAGGAAACGCTCTTGGCCGTCTGGCGCAAGGCCGCCCTGTTCGACCCTGCGAAAGCCAGCGCCTCGACCTGGATCGCAACGATCGCGCGCAATCTGCGCATCGACATCGCCCGCCGCGAAATGCGCTCGCGGCTATCGCAAGTTTACGAGATTCTGGATGAAGAAGCCCCCGAACAACCCGATGCGACGCTCTCCGGCGCCGAGCGCGATGCGCGCGTGAGGGCCGCGATGACCCAGCTTTCCCCCGACCAGTATCGCGTGGTCGAACTGGCGTTCCTGGAAGGCTTCAGCCATCAGGATGTCGCAAACCGTCTCGCCATCCCGCTGGGCACGGTGAAGTCCCGCCTACGCCTGGCATTGTCGCATCTGCGCGGCCGGCTGGAGGACCTGCGATGAGCGTCGCGCATCGCCCATCCGACGAAACGCTCGCAGCCTTCGCCGCGGGGCAGCTCGACGAGGGGCTGGCGCTGGTCGTCGCCTGCCATGTCGAAGCGGACCCGGAGAGTCGGCGGCGCCTGCGGGAGCTGGAGGCCGTGCAAGGCGCGCTGCTGGAGGAGGTTCAACCCGTCGCGATGGCCGCTGGGCCCCGGGATAGGCGCGGCGGCGCGACGGCTGCTGCGGATTCCGGAATGGCGCGATCGCCCGTTGAAGCCGGCATGCCCGGCGTGCTTCGCCCTTACGGCCTTGGTCCGTGGCGGCCGATCGGCATCCGCATCGCCATGCGGCGCGTCGAGGTCCCCGGCGCGGATGCGCGTGTCTTCATGTTGCGGGCCGGACCTGGAATCGCCCTGCCGCACCACAAGCATACCGGCTTCGAATGGACCACGATTCTCGCCGGTGCCTATGAACATGAGTACGGGCGCTATGCGGCCGGGGATTTCGACGAGGCCGATGCCGAGCATGACCACACGCCGCGCGTGGACCCGGTCGAAGGCTGCACCTGTATCGTCGCGATGACGGGCAGCGTGCGGCTGCAGGGATGGCTCGGCAGGCTGCTGCAGCCGCTGGTGCGGTTTTGACGGTCGTCTCCTTTGCCGCGGCTGTTGCCTTCGTGGCGCTGGCCATGTCCGCCTTCATGGCCTTGGCGACGAAGGTCGAACGCCGCACCGGCAATTCCGGCTGGATCGACGTGGTCTGGACCTTCGGCCTGGGATTCGCGGGCATCGCCGGGGCGCTGCTGCCTTTCGGGAACGGGCCGATGTCGCGGCGCCTGCTCGTCGCGACGCTCGCTCTGGCATGGGCGCTTCGGCTCGGCCTGCACATCGCGCGGCGGACCAGCGGCATCGCTGAAGATCCACGCTATGCCAGATTGAAAAGCGACTGGGGCGGCGATGCTCCCCGGCAGCTCGCCCGGATGCTGCAGATGCAGGCATTGGCGAGCATCCCACTGGGGTTGGGAATCGTTCTGGCGGCCCATAAGCCCATGCCTTCGCTGGGCTGGGGCGATCTCGCGGGTATCGCCGTGTTCGCGGCCGGGCTGGCGGGCGGGGCCGTGGCCGACGGGCAGTTGCGGGCCTTTGCCCGTTCGAACCGCGGCGGCGTCTGTGATTACGGCCTGTGGCGCTGGTCGCGCCATCCCAATTATTTCTTCGAATGCGTGCTGTGGTGCTCCTATGCCGTGATCGCTCTGGGTGCCGGCTATCCATGGGGCTGGCTCGCCTTGCTCGCGCCGGCCTGCATCACCCTGTTGCTGACGCGCATCTCCGGCATCCCGCCCCTGGAAGAGCACATGCTCGCCAAGCATGGCGATGCCTATCGCGCGTACCAAAGCCGAACCAGCGCCCTGATCCCGCTGCCGCCGAAAGGAGCGACGTGATGACGATCATGCAGAAGCTTTCGACCTGGGGCGAGGGGCTCCCGGTTCCCGATGCCGTCAGCCGCATGGTGATTGCGTCGCTGGTCGGGCGCACCGCGCGTTCGCTGACCGCGCAGTCAAGCGATGCCGCAAGCTTTGCCCGCGACATGGCGGATTTTCCGATTGCCGTTCATACCGACGCCGCCAACGCCCAGCATTACGAGGTGCCGGCCGCCTTCTTCGATCAGGTTCTCGGCGCCCGGCGCAAATACTCCTGCTGCTACTACGCCGATCCCGGCGATACGCTGGCGGCAGCCGAGGAGAAGGCGCTGGAGCTGACCGCTGAGCATGCCGGGCTGGCCGAGGGCCAGCGGATCCTCGAACTCGGCTGCGGCTGGGGTTCGCTGTCGCTTTGGATGGCGGAGCGCTATCCGAAGGCGCGGATCGTGTCGGTCTCCAACTCGGCTTCACAGCGCGCCTATATCGAAGCGCAGGCGCAGCGCCGCCATCTCGGGAATCTCACCGTCGTCACCGCTGACATGAACGCGTTTGCGACGGAGGAGCGTTTCGATCGCGTGGTCTCCGTCGAGATGTTCGAGCACATGGCGAACTGGCGCGAACTGCTCGGGCGTGTTCGTCGCTGGCTGAAGCCGGACGGCCGGCTCTTCATCCATGTCTTCGCCCATCGGCAGGGCTGCTACCGCTTCGACGCCGCCGATACGGGCGACTGGATCGCGCAGCACTTCTTCACCGGTGGCCTGATGCCGAGCGCGACGCTGGCGCATCAGTTCCCCGATCTCTTCACCGTTGAGGCCGAGTGGCGCTGGAGCGGCGAGCATTATCGCGCGACGGCCGAGGACTGGCTGGCGAATTTCGATCGCAACCTCGCGGCGATCGACCCCATCCTGCGCGATACCTATGGCGCGGATGCGCTGCTCTGGAGGCGCCGCTGGCGCCTGTTCTTCCTCGCGACGAGCGGCTTGTTCGGCCATGCCGGCGGCGAGGCCTGGGGCGTCCATCACTACCGACTGCGCTCGGCGTAAACGGCCGGGCGGCCGATGCTCTAAACCCAGCCCCAACCGGCCAGGCGGCGGACGACGCCGAAGGCGAACCATGTGCACAGGCCGACCACGACCGTGCCGTAGACGAGATCGGCCAGCGTGATCGTCAATGTCCAGGGCCGCAGCGTGGCATAGTTGGTCAGGTCGTAGGTGGCATAGGCGAGCAAACCGATGAGCGCGCCGTTGAGCAGGGCTGCATTCGCGCTACCGTCGCGCAAAGCCGGCATCAGCGCGAAATGGACCACCCCGAGCGGGAACCCGAAATAGAACAGCGCCGCCGGCCAGTAGCGCACCGGTTCGACGATCAGGTCGCCCAGGACCGGGCGGTAGAGCCTTGCGGTCATCGTGCTCAGCCAGATGGCGTCGCAAATGCCGAAGGCGAGGAGGAAGGCGACGTAACCGGCGGTGAAGCGCATGACGATCTCCTGAATTCCGAGAAGAGATACGCCGGGTGTGCAAGGATGGTTCAGTGCCGCTTGCGATCTGCTCCCATCGTGCCGTAAATCCATTACGGCCGGCGGAGCGTATAGGTGGCGATACGGTTCTCGCCACAGGTGACCATGACGCTCCGGATTGCTCGACGCACGATCCTGCCGCTGCTCGCCGGGCTCGCATTGCCCGCCTGCGCGGCCCTGCGACCGGGCGGCCTGACCCAGGGCGCGCGCGACGTTGCCTATGGCCCGCATCCCCGTCAGCGCATGGATATCTATGTTCCTCCCGGCGCCCCCGACGTGCCGAAGCCGGTGGTCTTCTTCGTCTATGGCGGCTCATGGGCGAACGGCGCCAAGGAAACCTATTCCTTTGTCGGGGATGCGCTTGCCGCACGCGGCTTCGTCACGGTGATCGCGGATTATCGCCTGGTGCCGGAGGTCCGTTTCCCGGTCTTCATCGAGGACGGCGCGCTGGCGCTGCGCTTCGTGCGGGACACTGTCGCCCGCTTCGGCGGCGCGCCGCGAGACCTCCACCTGATGGGGCATTCGGCGGGTGCATACAACGCCATGATGCTGACGCTGGACCAGCGCTATCTTGCCGCCGTGGGGATGCGCACTGGCGACATTCGGTCGACCATCGGCCTCTCCGGCCCCTACGATTTCCTGCCGTTCGACATCGATGTGACGAAGGCGGCGTTCGGAACTGCGCGCGACCTGGCCGGAACGCAACCGATCAATTTCGTGCGCCGGGACACGCCGCCGATCTTTCTGGCGACGGGCTCCGACGACACGACGGTCCTCCCTCGCAACAGCGAGCGCCTGGCGGCGGCGCTCAAAAGGGCCGGCGCCCGATCGGTCGCTCTCAAGATCTATCCGGGACTCGGCCATGCCGGCACGGCGACGGCGCTCTCCAGGCTTCTGCAATGGCAGGCACCCGTCCTCGACGATGTCGTAGCGTTCCTGAAAGAAACCTGACGTCATTGCTCCAGATATCGACCGGCGCCTTGGGCCCACATCGTCAGGTTGCCGGGAAGCGGACGGGAGCGCCCCTGCGATCGATGGTGCCGCGGCTCAGCACTGCATGGCCCGGCCGGTCGTCGGCCGGGGCATCGATCTCGATCGGTCAGAACATGTGGAAAGGCGGCTTGGCATCATCCGGCAGGAGCGGCTTGTAGGGCGTCTGGGCCAGGCGTTGCCGGAAATCGGCCTTGGCCTGTTCCAGGAGCCCTGGTTCGACGAGCGCGTCCACGGCGACGCCCGCCATGACCTTCGCGACGTGGACCATGCCCTTGTGGGCCAGCGGAGACTGCCCGTGAGCGGTCAATTGCCAGGAATGCCCGGGCGTGCCGATCGTATAGGTCGCGCCGCGCGCCTGGACGGTCGGAACGGCCCAGGAGACATCGCCGACATCGGTGGATCCCATCATCCGCGGACCCGGCACCTCCTTGGGCGCGATCGCGTTGCACAGGGGGAAATCCGTTGCCGGCAATCCCGAGCGGCGGAAGGCGCTTTCGATATGCGCCGGCGTCACCGTCTTCTGCATGCGCCGGGCGAAGGCGACGTCGTCCGCATCGAAAGGCGGCGGGCCGAGCCGGTCGAAATTGCGCTGCATCGCATCTTCCAGGGGCGTGTTAGCCAGCAGGTTGCTCATCGCGCTGACGACTTCGCTCGTAACCGTCGTCTCGGTCATTAGCGCCGCGCCTTCGGCGATGTTGCGGACACGGGCGAGCAGCTCGTGAACCTGGGAGACCATCGTCGCGCGCACCACGTAGCGCAGCCTGGCCTTCGCCTGCACGACATTCGGCGCGATGCCGCCGGCATCCAGATAGGCATAATGGATGCGGGCATCGGACGGCATGTGCTCACGCATGTAGTTGACGCCGACATTCATCAGCTCGGCGGCATCGAGGGCCGAGCGGCCGAGATGCGGCGCAGCCGCGGCATGGCTGGCGCGGCCGGTGAACTCGAAGTCGATCGTCGTGTTCGCCAGCGACATGGCGGCCGTCACCGCCGCGAAATCGGCCGGGTGCCAGGAAATCGCGATGTCGACGTCCGCGAAGGCGCCTTCCTTGACCATGAAGGCCTTGCCGGCCCCGCCTTCCTCTGCCGGGCAGCCATAGTAGCGGACGCGGCCCTTAAGCCCTCGCTCCGCCAGGAAATCCTTGACCGCCGCGGCCGCCAGCATCGCGCCGGCGCCGAGAAGATTATGGCCGCAGCCGTGACCGGCCGGCTGGTTCGGCAAAGGCTGGTGCTCGGACAGGCCGGGAGCCTGCGACAGCTCCGGCAGCGCATCGTACTCGCCGAGGATGGCGATCACCGGGCCGTCTTCTCCCGCTTCGCCCATGACGGCGGTCGGCAGGCCGGCGATGCCGGTGGCGACGCGAAATCCCTCGCGCCGCAGCTGCTCGGCATGGGCCGCTGCCGACTTGACCTCCCGGTAGTTCAGCTCGGGCATTTCAAAGACGCGGTCGCTCAGCTCGATATAGTCCGCCTGCTTCGAATCGACGATCGTCCAAATCTTGTCGGTGTTCTGCACAGCCTTCTCCCGCGATGCATTCGCGCCAATAGATGCCGCCGAGGGCTGCCATCCTCCGCAATGGCACGGCGTGAGCAGCCCCGGCGGCGAGAGGCTACTACAACGACAGCGGCAGAACGGCTGAATTTTGCGTCGAAGAATCGGCGATTGTTGCAGGCCGACACATATTCCGGAGCCGTCTTCGCTTCAGCGTCTCCGCCGTCAACCGGTCTTTCGGAAGCGGGGCTCACCCGGCGGCGACCGCGACGAAGCGATGGCGATAGTCGCCCGGCGAAAGCCCGACAAGGCGATGGAAGAGCTTGCGGAAGGCGGCGACATCCTCGTAGCCGACCGCCCAGGAGATCTGCTCGATCGAGCGCCGGGTGAACTCCAGCAGCTCGCGCGCCTTGCCGACGCGCAGGTGCTGGGCATATTCGATCGGCTTCAGGCCGGTCGCGGCCTTGAAGCGGCGCTGGAAGGTGCGCTCCTCCATCGCCACGACCTTCGCCATCTCGCCGACGCTGATCGCCTTGGCCTCGCGCGCCTGCAGCCAGTGCTGCACCTTCAGGATCGCCTCGTCGCCATGGGTCAGGCGCGGGGAGAAGCGCGAATAGTGCCGCTGCTCGCGCCCGGCGGAATCGATCAGCATGAAGCTGCCCGTCTCGGCCATCACGGTTGAACCCAGAAGCCGATCGACGAGCCGAAGGCCGAGATCGGTCCAGGCCATCAACCCGCCGGCGGTGACGATGTCGCCGTCCTCGATCACCATCTTGTCGGTGTCGAGCCGGACATCGGGAAAGCGTTCGCGGAAGGCATCGGCGAAGAGCCAGTGCGTCGTCGCCGGGCGCCCCGACAGCAGGCCTGTCGCCGCCAGCGCGAAGACTCCGCCGCAATTGGCCGCGAGCGTCGTGCCCTGGGCGTGCCGATCGAGCAGCCAGCGCGCATAGGGCGTCGCCTCCTCCATCTCCATCGGGCCGGCGAGCCGGCCGGGCACGACCAGCACGGCGGGCTCCATCGGCCGGTCGAGCTGCGGATGACTGTCGAAGACCCGGACGAGGCAGCCGTCCTCACCCGGCCGCCAATGGCTGACGCGCAGTCCCGGCCCGCCGCGCTTGCCGGAGAAATGCCCGGCGATGTCGAGAAGGTCGGTCATGCCATGGACCATCGCGGTCTGGCAGCCCGGATAGAGCACGAGTCCGATCTCGGCCTTCGGCGGCGCTGGGGTGGCTGCGACCATGGCTCGTCTCCACGTTTGTCGGTTTTGGCCCGGTGAATGTCGGTTCCGCCAATCCCGATCATTCCTCACGCGGCGTAATCCTTCAACCACGGGGCGCGGACGTCCCGGCAGGTATCCTCAAGGCATTGAAAGGATGACGACAATGACCACAATCACCACCAAGGACGGCACCCGCATCTTCTACAAGGACTGGGGCCCGAAGGACGGGCAGCCGATCATCTTCTCCCATGGCTGGCCGCTGACGGCGGATGCCTGGGATGCGCAGATGGTCTTCTTCGCCAATCAGGGCTTCCGCACCATCGCCCATGACCGGCGCAGCCATGGCCGCTCCGACCAGGTCTGGGCCAACAACACCATGGACCGGTATGCCGACGACCTCGCCGAGCTGATCGAGCAGCTCGACCTGAAGGACGCGGTCCTGGTCGGCCATTCCACCGGCGGCGGCGAAGTCACCCGCTATATCGGTCGCCACGGCACGGGCCGCGTCGCCAAGATCGGCCTGATCGGCGCGGTGCCGCCGCTGATGCTCAAGACCGAGGCCAATCCCGGCGGCCTGCCGATCGACGTCTTCGACGGCATCCGCAAGGGCACATACGACAACCGTTCGCAGTTCTTCCTCGACCTGACGATCCCGTTCTACGGCTACAACCGGCCGGGCGCCGTGATCTCCGAGGGTATCCGCCAGAGCTTCTGGCAGCAGGGCATGATGGGCGGGCTCAAGGGTCAGCTCGACTCGATCCGTGCCTTCTCGGAGAGCGACTTCAACGCCGACCTGAAGCGCTTCGACAAGCCGACGCTAGTGCTGCACGGCGACGACGACCAGATCGTGCCGATCGGCGCCGCGGCGCTCTCGACGGTGAAGATCGTCAAGCACGCCGTCCTCAAGGTCTACGAGGGCGCCGATCACGGCCTGACCCAGACCCATCAGGACCGCTTCAACACCGACCTGCTGGCCTTCATCAAGGGCTGACCGCCCGCCGGCCGGACTGATCCGGCCACCCCCCCTCACTCATCGCGAACCCAGCGCCGGACGGCGTTCAAGCCGTCCGCTCGCCCCCTCACAACCCGGAGAATCCAGATGACCAAGCAGACCTTCCTCGTGACCGGCGCCTCGAACGGCATCGGCGCCGTCTATGCCGACCGCCTCGCCCGGCGCGGCCATGATCTCGTCCTCGTCGCCCGCAGCGCCGACAAGCTCGAGGCGCTGGCCGGGCGCCTGCGTCAGGAAACCGGCGTCGCCGTCGAGGTGCTCGCCGCCGATCTCGGCAAGGCCGGCGATCTCGCCCGTGTCGAGAAGAGGCTGCGCGAGGACGCCGCGATCACCGGGCTCGTCAACAATGCCGGCATCGCCGGCGAGGGCCCGATCCAGACCGCCGACCCCGCGCATATCGACAGCATGATCGCGCTGAACGTCTCCGCCGTGACGCGGCTTGCCGCCGCGATCGCCCCGCGC
The DNA here is from genome assembly GCF_011764485.1 of Bosea sp. ANAM02. Taxonomy (NCBI): domain Bacteria; kingdom Pseudomonadati; phylum Pseudomonadota; class Alphaproteobacteria; order Hyphomicrobiales; family Alloboseaceae; genus Allobosea; species Allobosea sp. ANAM02. The sequence continues at coordinate 1,191,553 of NZ_AP022848.1, forward strand.
CTTGCTGCCCGCGGTGCCGGCACCATCGTCAACATCACCTCGGTGACGGCGCTGATGCCGGAGGCGTTCACCGCCGTCTACCCGGCGACGAAGGCTTACGTGCTCGCCTTCAGCGAGGCGCTGCAGACCGAGCTCGGACCGAAGGGCGTGCATGTCCAGGCCGTGCTGCCGGGCATCACCCGCACCGCGATCTGGGAGGAGGAGCGCCTCGCCCAGATCCCGGCCGAGATGGTGATGTCGGTCGACGACATGGTCGATGCGGCGCTCGCCGGGCTCGATCTCGGCGAACGGATCACCATCCCGTCCCTGCCCGACACCGCCGATTTCGAGCGTTTCATCGCCGCCCGCGGCGCGCTGCGCCCGAACCTTTCCCTTCGCAAGCCCGCCCCGCGCTACGGCGCCTGAATCAGCGGCCAGACCAAGGACCACCGCCATGATCCCCGGACTTTCCATCGAAACCCTGCTGACCGTCCATGTCGCGGTCAGCCTGATCGGCATCGCCACGGGCCTCGTGGCCATGCCCGCCCTTGCCGCCGGCCGCTGGCTCCGCGGCTGGCAGGCCGCCTTCCTGATCACGACGGCGCTGACCAGCGTGACCGGCTTCCTGTTCCCGTTCAGCGGCGTGACGCCGGCCTTCCTCTTCGGCTTGATCTCGATGCTGGCGCTCGCCGTCACGGCCGCGACCTGGCCGTTCCGGGCGCATCATACGGCCGCCGGCATCGCCTATGCTGTCGCGGCGACGCTGGCGCTCTACCTCAATCTCTTCGTCCTGATCGTGCAGTCCTTCCGGAAGGTCCCCGCGCTGCAGCCGCTGGCTCCGACACAGAGCGAACTCCCCTTTGCGATCTCCCAGATCGTGCTGCTGCTCGTGGTCCTCGTCATCGGTGCCGGTGCAGTTCTCAAAGCGCGCCTCGGCCGTCTGAATAGCTTGCCCTGACGGAAACGAGCGGCTGGGAACCTGTCCCCAGCAACCGGCATGCAGAGAAAGGCCCTGGCGCGCTCCACCGGACAAGATTGAATCCGAAGGATTCGTGAGGGCGCCCGCCGGCCGGTCAGGCCGCCCCATCGGAGCGGCGAGCGAAGCGAACTGGCCTGAGATGGGAAAAATGGTGCCCCTGGCCGGGATCGAACCAGCACTCCTTGCGGAACTCGATTTTGAGTCGAGCGCGTCTACCAATTCCGCCACAGGGGCCCTTTGCAGGCGGGCGGACTATAGCGATCGATGGAGGTCGGTCAATCGCCGGCGCCGCCATTCCGGCAGGTTTATGCGGGTGATCGGCATGGTGTCCCGCCGACGGCACCGCATGGCGTTGACGGAATGCAAAAACACGCTTCTGGGAAGCGTGGAGGCCGTTGCCTCACCCCTTCGCTCGTGCTCTAGAGCGCGCCATGCTCAAGCGCCTCTACGAATGGACGATGTCGCTCGCCGCCCGGCCGCGGGCGGAAATCTGGCTGGCGGTGGTCGCCTTCGTCGAAAGCTCCTTCTTCCTGATCCCGGCCGACGTCCTGTTCGTGCCGATGGCGCTGGCCCGGCCGCGGCGGGCCTATCGGCTGGCTTTCGTCGCGACGCTGTTCTCCGTGCTCGGCGGCATCGCGGGCTATGCGCTCGGCTATTATGCCTTCGAGGCGCTGGCGAAGCCGGTCCTCGCTTTCTACGGCAAGCTCGACGCTTTCGAGACGCTCAAGGCCTGTGCCGGGCCGGATACGACGCTGATCCTGCTGACGACCTCGGGCCTCGCCCATCTGCCGCCGATCAAGGTGGTGACGATCCTGGCCGGCGCCGTCCATATCGGCCTGGCCTTCTTCGTCATCTCCTGCGTGCTGGCGCGCGGGGCGCGCTTCTTCGCGCTCGCCTTCCTGCTCCGGCGCTATGGCGACACGATCCGCCATTTCATCGAACGTCGCCTGAAAGTGATCGCCGTGGTGGGCGCCGCCTTGCTGATCCTGCTTTATTTCGGCCTCAAGCTCGTCGCAGGGTCGGGCCAGCTTTTCTCCTGCTGAGCCCGTCATGACAGCTTCCGCCGCCGCCGCCCCCGCTTTGCGCCGCCTGCCCAGCGCGCGGCAATTGACCGCCCTCATCGGCGTTGTCAGCCTGGCCTTGATCGCGGGAGCCTGGTTCTTCGAACTGGTCCTGCACCTGCGCCCCTGCAAACTCTGCCTCGAGCAGCGCGCGCCGCATTATGCTGCGATCGGGCTCGCACTGGTCGGGCTGACGCTGGCGCGCTCGCCACGCTTGCAATGGCTGGTTCTGCTCGGCCTCGCCGGCTTGATGGCCTGGAGCACCGGGCTCGGCGTCTATCATGCCGGCGTCGAATGGGGCTGGTTCCTCGGGCCGAACGATTGCGGCGGGGCGGCCCCGGCCGCAGCCGGCATGCAGGATTTCATGAAGCAGTTGCAGACGACGCGGATCGTCGCCTGCTCGGAAGCGGCCTGGCGCTTCCTCGGGCTGTCGCTGGCCGGCTGGAACGCTTTGGCATCGGCCGGGCTCTTCCTGCTCGCCGTGCTCGGTCTGCTGCGTGGAAAGGCGGCGACGTAAGCCTTACGGCTCCAGCTCCGAATCCCAGTAGAGATAGTCCAGCCAGCTCTCGTGCAGATAGTTCGGCGGGAAGAGCTTGCCGTTGCGGTGGAGATCGTTGACCGTCGGCGCATAGGGCTTCTGGGCCGGAAACATCTCGACTGCGGCCGGCATCTTGTCGCCCTTGCGCAGGTTGCAGGGCGAGCAGGCGGCGACGACGTTCTCCCAGGTGGTCAGGCCGCCCTTGGAGCGGGGAATGACATGGTCGAAGGTCAATTCCTCGCGCGTGTTGCAGTATTGGCAGGCGAAGCGGTCACGCAGGAAGACGTTGAAGCGGGTAAAGGCGGGGGTGCGCGAGGGCTTGATATAGCTCTTGAGCGAGACCACCGAGGGCAGCCGCATGTCGAAGCTCGGGCTGCGGACCACCGTGTCGTATTCGGAGACGATGTTGACGCGGTCCATGAAGACCGCCTTGATCGCGTCCTGCCAGCTCCACAGCGACAACGGATAGTAGCTGAGCGGCCGGAAATCGGCGTTCAGTACCAGAGCCGGACAACCGTCCGGCGATGCCATCGGATGCATCACATGCGCCGTCAAACCCGTCGCACCTCCGCTTCGTCGAGCGGGACGAATCCCGCTCGGGGATCAATGTAAGCGCGAGACGACAGGAATGTGAAGGAGCTTGTTGCAGTTGCGGCAAGCATCTGCGCGCGGGCGAGGGGCGTCCTCATCCGCGGCGGCAAAATGGTCGATTGTGGTGGTTTCGGGCCGGATTTCGGAGCCGCCGTGCCCGGCCCGGTTCGTCAGCGGGTCGGGACGGGCTTCTCGCCGCGATAGTCGTAGAAGCCGCGCTTGGTCTTGCGGCCGAGCCAGCCGGCCTCGACATATTTCACCAGCAGCGGGCAGGGGCGGTATTTCGAATCAGCCAGGCCGTCGTGGAGCACCTGCATCACCGAAAGGCAGGTGTCGAGGCCGATGAAATCGGCGAGCTGGAGCGGACCCATCGGATGATTGGCACCGAGCCGCATGGCGGTGTCGATCGCCTCGACCGAGCCGACGCCCTCGTAGAGCGTGTAGACGGCCTCGTTGATCATCGGCAGCAGGATGCGGTTGACGATGAAGGCCGGGAAATCCTCGGAAACCGAGACGGTCTTGTGCAGGCTGTCGACGAGGTGCTTGGCGCGCTCGAAGGTGCCGTCATCGGTGGCGATGCCGCGGATCAGCTCGACGAGCTGCATCAGCGGGACCGGGTTCATGAAATGGATGCCGATGAAATGCTCGGGGCGGTCGGTCGCGGCGGCAAGGCGCGTGATCGAGATCGAGGACGTGTTGGAGGCGAGGATCGCGTCCGGACGCAGATGCGGGCAGACGGCCGTGAAGATCTTGCGCTTGACCTCCTCGTTCTCGGTCGCGGCCTCGATCACGAGGTCGCAATCGCCGAGATCGGCCAGGCCGACGGCGGGCTGGATGCGGGCGATCGCGGCGCGGCGCTCCTCCTCGGCAAGCGCGCCCTTCGAGACCTGGCGGGCCATGTTGCCGTCGATCGTGGCGAGCGCGGCCTTGATCCGCTCCTCGGCGATGTCGTGCAGCCGGATGTCGAAGCCGGCGGCGGCCGCGACATGCGCGATGCCGTTGCCCATCTGGCCTGCCCCGATAATGCCGATCGTCTTGATCGCGTGGTCCGACATGGTTTGATCCCGGATGAACGTTCAGGCTCCCGCAGGAGCGGAGCGGGCCGCCCTGGGGCGGCCCGGAAGGGTGGCGCCGGCCTTACTTGCCGGCTTTGGCGAGTTCGGCGTCGAGCTCGGGCAGGATGGTGAAGAGATCGCCGACGAGGCCGTAATCGGCGATCTGGAAGATCGGGGCTTCCTCGTCCTTGTTGATGGCGACGATGACCTTCGAATCCTTCATGCCGGCGAGATGCTGGATCGCGCCGGAGATGCCGACCGCGATGTAGAGCTCGGGCGCGACGACCTTGCCGGTCTGGCCGACCTGCCAGTCGTTCGGGGCGTAGCCCGCATCGACCGCGGCGCGCGAGGCGCCCATCGCGGCGCCGAGCTTGTCGGCGACGGGCTCGATTACCTTGCCGAAATTCTCGGCCGAGGCGAGCGCGCGGCCGCCCGAGATGATGATCTTGGCCGAGGCCAGCTCCGGACGGTCGGACTTCGCGACCTCCTCGCCTTTAAAGGAGGCGACGCCGGGGTTCTCGGCGGCCGAGACGCTCTCGACCGCGGCCGAGCCGCCTTCGCCCGCCGCCGCGAAGGAGGCGGTGCGGATGGTCAGGAGCTTCTTGGCGTCGGTCGATTGCACGGTCTGGATGGCATTGCCGGCATAGACCGGGCGCTCGAAGGTGTCGGGCGAGACGATGCCGCTGACATCGGAAACCTGCATCACGTCGAGGAGGGCGGCGACGCGCGGGAGCACGTTCTTGCCGGTCGTGGTCGAGGGCGCGACGATGGCGTCGTAATTGCCCGCGAGCTTGACGATCAGCGCGGCAAGCGGCTCGGCCAGCGCATGGCCATAGGCCGCGTCATCGGCGAGCAGCACCTTCTCGACGCCGGCGAGCTTGGCGGCGGCATCGGCCGCGCCCTTGGCGCCCTCGCCGGCGACGAGGATGTGGACGGGACCGCCGAGTTGGGCGGCGGCGGTCAGCGCCTTGGCTGTGGCGTCCTTGATCGAGGCGTTGTCGTGTTCGGCGATCAGCAGCGTGGTCATCAGATCACCCCGGCGGTCTTGAGCTTGGAGACGAGTTCGGCGGCATTGGCCACCTTGACGCCGGCGGAGCGGCCGGCCGGCTCCACCGTCTTCAGAACTTTCAGGCGGGGCGCGACATCGACGCCAAGCGCATCGGCCGAGGTCTCGTCGAGCGGCTTCTTCTTCGCCTTCATGATGTTCGGCAGCGAGGCATAGCGCGGCTCGTTGAGGCGCAGGTCCGTCGTGACGATCGCCGGGAGCTTGAGCGAGACCGTCTGCAGGCCGCCATCGACCTCGCGGGTGACGTCGACGCTGTCGGCGCCAAGCTCGACCTTCGAGGCGAAGGTGCCCTGGCCCCAGCCGAGGAGAGCGGCCAGCATCTGGCCGGTCTGGTTGCAATCGTCGTCGATCGCCTGCTTGCCGAGGATGACGAGGTCGGGTGCCTCCTGCTCGACGACCTTCTTCAGCAGCTTGGCGACGGCGAGCGGCTCGACGATCCCGTCGACTTTCACGAGGATGCCGCGATCGGCGCCCATGGCGAGGCCCGTGCGGATCGTCTCGGCGGCCTGCGCCGGGCCGATCGAGACCACGACCACCTCGGTCGCCTTGCCGGCTTCCTTCAGGCGCAGCGCTTCTTCGACGGCGATCTCGTCGAAGGGATTCATCGACATCTTCACATTGGCGAGCTCGACGCCCGAACCGTCCGCCTTCACGCGGATCTTCACGTTATAATCAACCACCCGCTTGACGGGCACCAAGATCTTCATTGCCAGATCACCGTTCAGAAGAGATGAGCCTCGCGCCGCACCGTACCTGACGGCAGGACAGCGGCATCGCGGCCCTCGGCTGGAATGCGTTGGGACCGTAACGACGCCCGTTTGCGCTTGTCAACGTTCGTCCGGGCACGGCTCGGGGGCAAAACAGCGCGGCTTCAGCCATGGGCGACCTTGCGCCCGAACAGGGCGATGCTGCGGTGCACGAAGAGCGGGGTCAGCGCGGCACCCGTCGCCAGCCCGCCGAGATGCGCCCACCAGCCGACATTGCCGTCGGCGCCGAACAGGGCGGAAGCGGCCTGCAGCAGGATCCAGCCGCCGAGCGCATAGAGCGCCGGGATATGGATCGGTATCCAGTTGAAGGCGAGGCCCCAGATCCGGACCCGCGGATAGATCATCAGATAGGAGGCGATGACGCCGGAGATGGCGCCCGAGGCACCGATCAGCGGCTGCTGCGAATCCGGATATAGGCCGGCGTGGAACAGCGAGCCGCCGAGCCCGCACAGGAAGAAGAAGGCGAGGAAGCGGGCATGGCCCATCGCGTCCTCGACATTGTCGCCGAAGACCCAGAGGAACAGCATATTTCCGACGAGATGGGCGATGTTGGCATGCAGCAGGATGTTGCTGAACAGCGTCGCCCAGGCAGGTAGGTGGGCGAGACCTTCGGGCAGTTGCGCCGTGCCGAACAGCACCGAGGGAATCATGCCGAAGCCGGCCATGATCGCCAGCTCCGCGTCCTGCCCGGGCGAGAGCTGCAGCACGATCTGCAGGGCGAGACTGGCGCCGATCAGCCCATAGGTGATGTAGGGCGTTCGCATGAAGCGCAGCGGGACGCCGTCATGCAGGGGGACGAACATGGCGCTTGCTCAGCGGTTCTGGCCGGGCACCCAGAGCACGTCACCGGCTGCCTTGGCGTTGAGATGGCGGGAGGCGACGAACAGGAAGTCCGAGAGGCGGTTGATGTATTTCAGCGCGGGCGCGGCAACCATCTCGCCCTCGGTCGCGGCGAGTTCCGTCATCAGGCGTTCGGCCCGGCGGCTGACGGTGCGCGCAAGGTGGAGATGGGTCGCGGCCGGCGTGCCGCCCGGCAGGACGAAGGAACGCAGGGGAGCGAGCTCGGCATTGAGCAGGTCGATCTCGCTCTCGATCCGGTCGACCTGCGCCTGGACGATGCGCAAGGGCTCGAAGGCGAGGGGCTTGTCGGTCTCGGGCGTCGAGAGATCGGCGCCGAGATCGAAGAGATCGTTGCTGATCCGGCTGAGCATGGCGTCGACCAGGGCATCTTCCGCGGCAGCATGCAGGCGGGCGAGGCCGATACAGGCATTGGTCTCGTCGACCGTGCCGTAGGCGGCGACGCGCAGATCGAATTTCGGGCGGCGCGGGCCGCTCGTCAGGCCGGTCGTGCCGTTGTCGCCGGTGCGCGTGTAGATGCGGTTGAGCTTGACCATGCCATGCTTATAGCGCGGCGGCGGCCGGACGGAAGCGCGTTTGCGGCGGGCCGCCAGGTTAGAACGTGTAGCCGAGCCGCGCGCCGATATTGGCCGGGCCGCGGCTGCCGGCGCCCGGCTTGTCTGAGCAGCCGGCGGTGCTGAAATGCTCGAGCGTTGTTACGAGACTCCAGCGATCCGAGAGCCGGAAGCCGAGGGCGGCGGCCTCGCGCGTGCCGGTGTTGCAGCCGACGGCGAGGCGATTCTCGGGGACGACCAGCCCGGTCTTGCCGTCGTTCAACGCGGCGCCGAGGCTCGCCTCGACGAAGACGTCGCGGGTCACGTCGAAGGTCCAGGTCGCGCCAGCGTAGGCATAGCGCGTGCCGTTGAGATTGAGGCTGGCGCCGATGTTGAAACGCGGGATGAAGGCCGCCGCGATCCGGTCGCTCAGCGGAACCAGGCGCGGCGACAGCAGGTCGGCGCTCAGGTTGGGCAGGCCGCTCTCCCGGCCGCCGGGATTGGCGAGGCCGGCGCCGACCCGCGCTTCCCAGGCGGGAGCCGGCGCTTCGGTGGCGGGGGCGTAGCTGGAGACGCTGCCGGAGAGGGACCGGGTCTGCGCCGGAGCGGCGGAGGCGGTCAGGCAAACGGCAAGGGATAGCAACGCGACGCGAACCATGAGCCTTCGGCAATAAGCGTGTGAGCAGGCGTTAGTGAAGCACACATACTCGTGTCCGGAATGTGGCAGAACCCGGCAATCCGGGCTTCCGTCCACAAGCGGGAATGTTGCGTGTCTCTTTGATTTCAAAAGCTTGCGCGCAATGTCGCAGGCTCAGCCGTTCCGCCACCACAGCACGATGACGATCAGGACGATGGCGACGAACTGCAGGATCACACGCAGGCGCATCAGGCGCTGCGAGGTGTTGGCGCTGCCGCCGCGCAGCATGTTGATCAGCCCGAGCAGCAGGACGACGGCGACGGCGCCGACCGCGACGGACACGAGCGTATTCGAAAACGTCATGGCGACAGGCTTAGGACGGTGCGAGGGACTTGGCCAGCGCCCAGATAGGGCCGGCGCCGGTTGGGAAGTGGGTCAGCTCGTCGCAGCCGTCTGCGCGAGGGCACGGCCGCGGACGGGCATCGAGAGGTCGTCTGCAAGCGCGCGGCAGATCGCGGGGAGGCCGTCGAGCAGGTCCGGCACATAGGCCTGGGACGGAGGCGGCCGGCGCGGCAGGGCGTGGAGCGCGGCGGCCATCACGCGCGGATCGCGCTCGCCCTCGCCGGTCTGGGAGGGATCGTAGAGGACATCGACCAGCTTGAGCTCGTCGGCGCGGCCGGCACGGATCGCCTGCTCCAGGCGCGGCCGGACCCGCGGCACGATCAGCGCCGGCTTGTCGAAGGACAGGATCTCGCAGAAGGTGTTGTAGCCGCCCATGGCGACGACGCAGTGGGCCCGGTTCATCAGCAGCTCCAGGCGCGGCTCGAAGCCGAGTCCCTCGAGCTTGGGATTGCGGGCGATGCGCTCGGCGAATTCCTTGCGCTTCTCGCGCGACATGAAGGGGCCGAAGACGATGAGCGCCGGCAGTTCGATCGTCGGGTCGGCCTCATAGGCGGAGATCACCCAGTCGATCACGCCGGCGCCGTCGCCGCCGCCGCCGGGCGTAACCAGGATGAAGGGCTGCTTGGTGATGCGCGGATAGCGGTTCGGCGGCATCGGGCTCGGCACCGCGCGCTTGAGATAGCCCATGTAGCGGAGCTTGTCGGCGAAGCGATGCTGGTTCGGCAGGCCGGTCAGGGGCTGATAGACGTTGTCGAGACCGTAGACGAAGATGTCGTCATAGACCGTGTCGAGCGCGTCAAGCGCGCCGTTGCGGCTCCATTCCTCCAGCACGGCGGCGGGCTCGTCGAGCACGTCGCGCAGGCCGAGCACGATGCGGGCGCCGCGCCGGCGCAGGATGTCGAGCGAGGGCTTCAATTCGCCGCGCAGGCCGACGGGCTCCTTGTCGACGATGACCACGTCGGGATCGAAGGAGAGCACGGTCTGCTTGATGATGTCGGTCCGCAGCCGGATGATGTCGTCGAGGTCGAGATTGAGATGATGCGGCTCGTAGCTGCCGTCGCTCTGCTTCTCGACGCCGGGAATGCGGACGTAATCGACGCCGTCGCCGAACTGGAAGCTCGAGATCACCGACGAGCCGGAGACGATGATCACCGAGATATGCGGGAAGCTCGCGATCAGCGCATTGGCGATGGCGCGGCAGCGGCGGATATGGCCGAGGCCGAAGGTGTCGTGGCTGTAGATCAGGACGCGCGGAGCATGGGGGCTACGCGGCGCGCGCTCGGCGCCGGCGAGATCGACGACGTTTGAAGGCATCGTAACGTCGCCCCCCGAAAAGGCCAGACGACCTCTTGGCGAGGACGAACGCAGTTGAAAACGATGGAACGATTATAACTGGTCGCAGGTGACGATCCAAGCCTGTTGAAGCACCGTCCAGGATGATGATCCCGGCTTCCCGATGATGTCATCGGAGGCCGGAAACGCCGTTCGATATGGCGCCGGGTGGCACCACGAGCTGTCCGGGATCGATCGAGCGGATTGCTGGATGAGCGGTGGCTGCGCCCAGGATATCGGAGAGCGCGGACCAGGCGGTGTCGTCGTGGTCGCGATGGTGGAGGAGCAGCCCCAGTTCGATGTCGCCGGCTTCGTCCTGTCGCTGCTGCGCGAGCAGGACGACGAGTTCAGCGAGAATGTCGGTGACAGGGCGTCCGACGCGTCCGCCCCGCCAGTCCATCACGTCGACATGGGTGTTGAGCAGGCGCGGGCCGCCGTCCGGGCCGAGACGATAGCCGCGGAAGCAGGAGAGGCCGGCGAAGCCGAGTTCGCCGAGCCGCGCCGCATGGCTTTGGGCGATGCGGTTCCAGGGCGGCACGAAGATCGGCAGGAGGGCGTCGCCGAGAAGATCGTGCAGGCGCCGCCGGCCCTGCGCGATCTCGGCATCGACATCGGCTGCCTCGCGCTCGGCCCCGAACTCGGATTTCTTGCTGCCGGCGGGCGCATGGTTCCGATGGGTGGCGCCGTGCTGGCAGGGGCGCAACAGCGGCATGTCGCGCAGTGCTGCTGCGAGCGCGGGCTCGGCCAGCAGGGGGATGACGGCGAGCAGGATGGGCGCGGCAAGGCGCTCGGCCAGCTCCGACAGACGATCGAGGGCGGGGCTCGGCGCCACGGCGTCATCGTCGCGCAGCCAGAGGTCGATCTTGCGGCCGGCCGCGCTCCATTGATCGAGTTCGAGCGCGAGTGGCTGCCAGTGTGGGGCCTTCATGGCGTCGCTTTCCCGGATGGCGATTGCAGCTTGGCGCCCCGGTTGCGTAGGGCAAGGGCGAGGCCTTCCGCCAGCCTTTCGGCTGCGCGCGCCGGCGAGCGCTCGGCGAGGATGAAGCGGCGGGCGGCCGCGCCCATGCTCTCGCGCCGCTTCCTGTCGCGCAGCAGGCCGGTCAGCGCTGCGGCCAGTGCGACTTCATCATGTTCGGGGACGAGCAGGGCGGTTTCGCCGGCGCGCACCGTCTCGGCGACGCCGCCGCTGTCGAAGGCGACGACCGGCAGGCCTGCCGCCTGGGCCTCGAGATAGACCAGTCCATAGGCTTCGCCGATGCCGGGCCAGAGGAAGATATCATGCCGGGGAAGCTCGGACAGGATCGCGTCGCGGTCGAGCCGGCCGCACCAGTTGACCCGGCCTTCGGGCAGGCTTGCGAAGGTGGCGGCGATCTCGGCATGGCACGGGCCGTCGCCGATGATGCTCAGCGTCCAGTCCTCGGTCCGGCATCGGTCGAGAATGCGGGCAAGCGCGAGATAGCTTTGCAGCTTGGCGCCTTGGCGCATCATGGCGACAGTGATCAGGCGCGGCGTGCCCGCCGGGGCGGCGGTCAGGGCCGGCTCGCTGCCGGGCGCGACGAAGGGCGGCAGTGGAAGCAGGGCCGTGCCGGCGTTCCGCCAGGGTTCGAGCCCCTGCCGGTCGCGTTCGGTGAAGTGGAAATGGACGTCGCCGTCCGCCAGCGCCTGCCGTGCGACGGCGCTGTGTGCGGCCCATTCGCCCGCCGCACGCCGGGGGGAATCGCTCGATTCGGCCGTCACATAGGCAATGCCGAGCGCCGCTGCGATCCCGGGTCCGAGGAAGTCGGGCGAGCGGTAGTAGTTGTGATAGGTGAACCAGAGATCGGGCCGCGGCTTGTCGTCCCGGTAGCCGGCGAGCAGGGCGTCGCGCAGGCGGTCGGCCTCGGCGGCGACGCTGGCGAAACGGGCGGGGTCGGGCTCGCGAAAATAGGTCTTCGGCGCCGCGACCGGCTCGACGGCATGGCCGAGGCTTTCGAGCGCGGCCATGAGCTGGCGCGCCATGCGGCGGTCGCCGGAGACGCCATCGTCCCCGAGCGGGTTGAGCGGTGTGTGGAAGGCGATGCGCAAGTTGGTCTTCGGGAGTGGCGACGGTGTGCGTCTCACGTCAGCGATAGGGATCGGCCGCGTCGCGCAGGCCGTCGCCGAGGAAGTTGAAGGCGAGGATGATCACGATCACGGGCACGACCGGATAGAGCAGCCAGGGATAGAGCGCCACCACGTTGATGTTCTGGGCCTCGTTGAGCATCACGCCCCAGCTCGTGATCGGCGGCCGCAAGCCCAGGCCGAGGAAGGACAGCGCCGTCTCGCCCAGGATGGTCTTGGGAATGGTGATGGTGGCCGAGGCGATGAGATGGCTCATGAAGCCCGGCACGAGATGCAGCGCGATGATGCGGCGCGGCTTCGCGCCCATGAGCTGGGCGGCGACGACGTAGTCCTCCTCGCGCAGCGAAAGCAGCTTCGAGCGCACTGATCGGGCGAGCCCGGTCCAGTCCATCAGGCCGAGGATCACGGTGATGCCGAAATAGACCAGCAGCGGGCTCCAGGTCGGCGGCAGGATCGAGGCCAGCGCCAGCCAGAGCGGGATATGCGGCAGCGACTGCACGATCTCGATGATGCGCTGGATGAAGAGGTCGACGCGGCCGCCGTAATAGCCGGCGATGCCGCCGATGATGACGCCGAGCACGAAGGAGACGGAGACGCCGAGCAGGCCGATCGAGAGCGAGATGCGCCCGCCATAGAGGATGCGCGAGAGCATGTCGCGGCCGAGCCGGTCGGAGCCGAGCAGGAAGAAGGTGCCGCCTTCGGGCGCGCAGACGAGATGCGTGTTGCCGGGGATCAGGCCCCAGAAATTATAGTCGTCGCCCTTGCAGAAGAAGCGCAGCTTCTGCGGGCGAGAGGTGTCCGCCTCGTACTCGCGCTTCAGGTTCTCCATGTTGAGGCGCATCGTGTAGGGATAGACGAAGGGGCCGATGAAGCTGCCTTCGTGGAAGAGATGGACGCCCTGGCTGGGTGCCCTGATGAAATCGGTGTTGCGCGTCGTATAGTGAAAAGGCGCGAGGAATTCGGCAAAGGCCGCCATCGCGTAGATCGCGACGATCACGAAGGCGGAGATGACCGCGAGCTTGTGCTTGCGGAACTTCCACCACATCAATTGCCATTGCGAGGCGAGGTAGACCCGCTCCTGCTCCGGGGTCATCGCCTCGGTGGCATAGGGCTCGAACGGGGCCGTCGACACCTCGTGCGGCAGGGCTGCGCCGTCCGGCGGGAGATGATTGAGCGTCGTCGCCTTCACTTGGTCGCGGCTCCCTGAAGGCGGATGCGCGGATCCAGGATGGCGAGCGCGATATCCGAGATCAGCACGCCGATCACGGTGAGGAAGGACAGAAACATCAGGAAGGAGCCGGCGAGATACATGTCCTGGCTCTGCAGGGCGCGGATCAGCAGAGGGCCCGTGGTCTGCAGCGAGAGCACGATGGCGACGACCTCGGCGCCCGAGACGATCGAAGGCAGGATGTCGCCGATATCCGAGATGAAGAAATTGAGCGACATGCGCAGGGGGTATTTCCGCAGCGCCTTGCCGGGCGGCAGCCCCTTGGCGCGGGCGGTGACGTAGTACTGCTTCTGCAGCTCGTCGAGGAGGTTGGCGCGCAGCGCCCGGATCATGCCGGCGGTGCCGCCGGCGCCGATGATGATGACGGGAATCCAGAGATGCTCCAGCACCGATTTGAGCTTGTCCCAGCTCATCGGCTGGTTGAGATAGGCGGGGTCGACGAGCCCGCCGATCGAGGTGCCGAACCAGATATTGGCGAAATACATGAAGACCAGCGCCAGCAGGAAATGCGGCACGGCGAGCCCGACGAGGCCGAGGAAGGTCAGCCCGTAATCGCCCCAGCTATATTGGTGCGTGGCCGAGTAGATGCCGATCGGGAACGCGACGATCCAGGTGAAGATGATGGTCGCGAAGGAAACCATCATGGTCAGCAGCAGGCGATCGCCGACGATCTCGCGCACCGGGCGCTGATATTCGAAGGAGTAGCCCATGTCGCCCTGGAGCAGGCCCGCGACCCAGCGGACGTAGCGCTCCACCGGCGGCCTGTCGAAGCCGTATTCCTTCTTCAGGAACTCGATGCGGCTCATGTCCGCCTTCTCGCCCTGGGCCTGCATCTCGGCGGCGAGCGTCTCGAAGTAATCGCCTTCGGGCAGGTTGATCACGGTGAAGATCAGCGCGCTGGTGACGATCAGCGTCGGGATCATGATCAGGATGCGCTTGAGGATGTAGCGGAGCAGCACGGGTCAGGCCTTCGTTTCCGGCCTGTCGAACCAGAAGGTGTCGGGCATGTAGCGGCCGATGAAGGCGCCGGGTTCGAAGCTGTAGAGGCCCTTCTCGGGCACGTTGCGCAGGTCGTTCGAGACGACGATCGGCTGCAGGGTGCTGTTGATCACGCCGATGGTGAAGAGCTGCTCGGCATTGATCGCCAGCATCTTGTGCCAGATGGCGCGGCGCTGGTCGCGGGTCGAGCTCATGCGCCACTCCTCGTAGAGCCGCACGAGCTCGTTGACCTCCGCCATCGCCGGTCGCTCACCCTCGCGGCCGCTGCTCTCGATGAACTGGCCCCAGCGCGGCCACTGGAACTGGGCCGAGGAGGTCGGCGCCAGCGCATCGGGCTCCATGTCGGAGGTGACCAGCGCGTTGTCCATGCCGGCCCAGGCCGACATCACGGTCTGGCCGGCGAGAATGCGGCGGCGGAAGACATCGCGCTGGGTCGAGCGCGGGTAGATCTTGATGCCGACATCGAAGAAGTCCTGCTTCAGCAGGTCGAGGATGTCGGTCTCCTCGGTGTTCTCGCCGGCGGTTTCGATGGTGAATTCCAGCCGGCGACCGTCCGGCAGAAGGCGGATGCCGTCATCGTCCCGCTTCGTCAGGCCGATCTCGTCGAGCAGGCGGTTCGCCAGCGCCGGATCGTGCTGGGTCCAGAGCGCGGCGAGCTTCGCGTCGTAAAGCGGGCTTTCGGGCAGGGCGGTGTTGCCGCTCTCACGCGCCAGCCCGAAGAAGATGACCTTGTTGACGTCCTTGCGGTTGATCGCGACCGAGATCGCCCGGCGGTAGCGGACGTCGCGGTTGAGGTCGCGCCAGACCGGATCGATGGCGTTCAGATTGGGGAGCAGGGCGAAATAGGCGCCCTCCGCCCGCTTCCACAGCCTGACGTCGAAATTCATCCGCTTCGCGGCTTCCTTCAGGAAGGTGTAGTTGTCGAAGCGGATGTAGCGGGCCTGGAGATCGGCCTCGCCGGCCGCGGTCTTGGCCGGGACGAGCGCGCTGGTGCCGATCGTCATCGTCACCTCGTCGACATAAGGGAGCTGGCGGCCGTTGCCGTCGATGCGGTGGAAGTAAGGGTTGCGCTCGAAGACGAACTGCTCGGCCGGCAGGGGCGTGGTGTTGCGCCAGGGCTCCAGCGTCGGCAGCTTCGGGTTCTCCGGCCGGTACATCCGCGACAGCCGCTCGTGCAGCGCGCCCCAGTCGCGCACGCGATGCTCCTTGACGCGCTGGGCGAGCTCGCGCTTGGGGGCGTGTTTCTCGTGGAACTGCTTGAGGTAGCGTGACGGCATGAAGATATAGGTCGGCTGCGCGCCGGCCAGTGCCGGCAGGAAGACCGGGTTCGGCGCCTTCCAGCCATAGCGGACTTCCGTCTCGCTCAGGATTTCGAAGACAGGCGGTTCGCCTGCTGAGAGCAGTGCCTGCGGAGGCCCGCCGGGCGAAAGCCGCTTGTTGTTGGCGATATCCTCCCACCAGTAGCGGAAATCCTCGGTGGTGAAGGGGGAACCGTCCGACCAGCGATGGCCCTGGCGCAGCCTGAGCGTGAAGATGCGGCCGTCCTCGACGTCGCAGCTCTCCAGCACGTCGGGCACAAGGTCGAGATTGTCGTCATAGACCATCAGGCGGGTGTAGCCGTAGAGCGTCATCATGCGGATGTCGCGCTGGTCGCCCATCAGCATGCGGATATTGCCGCCATGGCGGCCGGGCTCGCGGCCGAGCGCGGCCAGATCGATGATGCGCGGATTGGCCGGAAGGCGCGCCGCTGCCGGGGGCAGGGAGCCGTCCGCGACCCGGTCCTTGAAGAACGGGCTGTCGATCGCGGTGCCGGAGAACGGTGCGGCCTGCGCGAGGCGCGGGAGGCCGAGGCTCGCGACGGCGGCGGAGCCGAGCAGCAGCGTGGTGCGGCGGGTCGGGTCGTGGCGGCGCTGCGTCATGGCACCAGCTCCCGGATATCGGCATTGGGCCGTGCCAGCACATAGTGACCGTCGCCGAGCGGCAGATGCGCCAGTGCGCCTTCGTCGGGCCCGACCTTGAAGGCCCTGTCCCAATCGCTGTCGTCGGAGGCGCCGCCGGGCGCTGCCAGCTTGAAATCGAGCTTGCGGTCGAGATCGGCGAAGGGCACCGAGCGCAGCAGCGCGCGGGTGTAGGGATGGGCCGGGCGGGTGAAGAGCGCGTGGCGCGGCGCCAGCTCGACGATCCGGCCGTTGGCCATCACCGCGATGCGGTCCGCCATGTAGTTCACCACGGCGAGGTTGTGCGAGATGAACAGGAAGGTCAGGCCCCGCTCGGCCTGCAGGTCCTTGAGCAGGTTGAGGATCTGCGCCTGCACGGAGACGTCGAGCGCCGAGACCGGTTCGTCGCAGATGATCAGCTCGGGATCGAGCGCGAGTGCGCGGGCGATGCCGATGCGCTGGCGCTGGCCGCCCGAGAAGGAATGCGGATAGCGGTTGAGGAAGCGGATATCGAGCCCGACATCCTGCATCAGCGCGCGCACGCGCTCGTCCTGCTCGGCCGGATCGCCGCGTTCGTGGATCACCAGCGGCTCGCGCAGGATGTTCATCACGGTCATGCGCGGCGAGAGTGACGAGACCGGATCCTGGAAGATCATCTGGACGCGCGGGCGAAACCTGCGGAGGTCCTCGCCGTCGAGGCCGAGCACGTCGACCCGCTCGCGCCCATCGTCGAAGACGATCTCGCCGGAATCGGGCGTGACGGCGCGCATCACGATCTTGCTGACGGTGGTCTTGCCGCAGCCGCTTTCGCCGACGAGACCGAGGCATTCGCCGCGCCGGATGTCGAAGCTGACATTGTCCACGGCCTTGACGCTGGTCTGGCTGCCCTTGCCGAAGAAGCTGCGCGAGCCGGTGACATAGGTCTTGTGCAGGCCGTGCACGCTGAGCAGCGGGGCAGCATCCGCCGGGGGCTTCGGCGGCGGCGCGGCGACGGCCGGGCGCGGGCGCGCCTCCCGGAGCGCGACCAGCCGCTCGCCATCCTGCATGTCGAAATGCGGGGAGGCGTCGAGCAGGGCCTTGAGATAGGGGTGGCGCGGTCGGCGGAAGATATCCTCGACCGGGCCGCGCTCCATGATCTCGCCGTGAAAGATCACCACGACCTCGTCGGCCATGTTGGCGACGACGCCGAGATCATGGGTGATCAGCAGGATCGCCATACCCATCTCCGCCTGGAGATCGCGCATCAGGTCTAGCACCTGGGCCTGGATGGTGACGTCGAGCGCGGTCGTCGGCTCGTCGGCGATCAGGAGGGCCGGCTGGCAGATCAGCGCCATGGCGAGCATGGCGCGCTGGCGCAGGCCGCCGGAAAGCTCGAAGGAGTAGAGATCGAAGGCGCGCTTCGGGTCCTTGAAGCCGACGCGCTTCAGCATCGCCTCGATCAATTCTCGTGCTTCGCGCTTCGGCATCGGCCGGTGCAGGAGCAGCGCCTCCTCGATCTGGTTGCCGATCGTGTGGACCGGCGAGAGCGAGGACATCGGTTCCTGGAAGATCATGCCGATGCGCCCGCCGCGCAGCGCGCGGATGCCTTCGCCTTCCGCGGGAAGCGTCGCGATGTCGACGACGGTCTCGGGCGCGAGCGGGTCGCGGAACAGGATCTCGCCGCCTGTGATGCCGCCGGCGCGCGGCAGAAGGCCCATGATGGCTTGTGAGATCACCGACTTGCCGGAGCCGGATTCGCCGACCAGCGCGACGGTCTTGCCGGCTGGGACGCGCAGGCTCACGCCCTTCACGACGTCACGGGCAAGGCCGTGGATCGTGAAGCCGATATGCAGGTCGCTGATGCGCAGGATATCCATGCTCTCGTCGATACGCCCCAGGCAGTCCTACTGTTCCTCAGCTTTCCTCACGTCACTAGACGTCGAAAGCACGGGCTTGCCAATCGCTTTCGACGCTCGCGCCGGTTCCGGCGGGCATTGCCCGATGCGGATGACATCACTGCAACGGGGCCCGCGCCGGAAATCGTCGTAGCTGATGCTCCAGGGCAGGGGCGCCGGGGCGCGGTAGGGGCCCATCTTGAAATACTGGTTGTTGTCGAGGCCGGGGCCGCCATGGCCGATATGGCCGGTGACGGTCACGATATGGACGCCATCGGCGAGGATTTCGATATGGCCGTCGCCGTCGGGGCCGGGCTCGGAGCGCACGACGAAGTCGATCCAGCCCTGCTGCGCCGAGGGCAGGTCGGCATGGTGCGTGACCCGGATGCCCGGCGCGCAGGAATCGAAATAGCTCGGATAGTTTTCCGGAGTGGTGCCGCTTTCCATGGCGACGAGCGCGCGCGTCTGGTGCGCGTCGGGGCGGCTGAGCACGCGTCCTTCGCCTGGGAGGCAACCTGCGGGACGTTCGCTGCCGCCGATCGGGTAGGAGGGAATCAGATCGGTCTCGACGGTGATGCCGAGCCGGCCGCGATAGAGGCGCAAGGCGAGGAAGGGCGAATAGTCGCCGACGGCTTCGGGCAGGATCTCGCGCTTCCATTGCGCGATCACATATCGGCGATCGTCCTGGGCGAGCGGATCGTTGAGGCGCAGCGCAAAGCCGTACCAGACCGGATGACGGAAGGGCACCAGCACGTCCGGGCGCTCCCAGACCTCGGCCCTTTCGCTGCAGCCCGCCGCATGCGGGAGGCAGGATGGCGTCGCGGTCAGGGTCAGGGCGCCGACGCCGCTATAGGGCGCGGCCCGATCGAACGTCACGCGCCCCGATCGTTGCTCGGGATTGTCCTTGTAGAAGAGCCCGCCTTCGGGCGCGAAGCCGTTCTGCTCGAAGCCGTCGCGCAGGATGATCTGCGCGGGATCGGCGCGCGCCGGGGCCGGAAGCGGTCCGGCAAGGCCGATCATGACCGCGCAGCCCAGCATTCCCGATGCGACGCCTCTGTTCACGCTTCCCCCGATGACACGATGCCTCGATTTTTGCGATGCGGGCACGGCCGCAGCGTGGCGCGCATTGCACTTGGCCGCAACCTCACCCCATATGGTCGGCGCGGGCCCGCCGGACCCGGTCGAGCTTGCGCCGCGAGCGCTTCGGTACAGGGTTGCCCCTTGGAGTCCAATCTCTTCCGTTACATCTGGCAGAAGAGCCGGGCCGAGCAGGTCGTCGTCCTGCTGATCATCCTTGTCTCGATCCCGTTCAACTGGGCCTCGTTCGACGTGCCCAAGCGCATCGTCAACGACGCGATCCAGGGCGGAGCCTTCAAGGACGGCAAGACCACCGCGACCCTGATGGACTTCACCCTGCACCTGCCGTCCTGGCTGGGCGGGGCCAGCTACACGATCTCGGAGGGCATCCAGGTCGGCCAGTACGGCCTGCTGATCGGCCTGAGCGGCTATTTCCTGCTGCTGGTCCTGATCAATGGCGGGTTCAAATACCTCATCAACGTGCGCAAGGGCATCCTGGGCGAGCGGATGCTGAGGCGCATGCGCTACGACCTGTTCAGCCAGCTCATGCGCTTCCGGCCGGAGGATATCCGCTCGGTCAAGCCGGCAGAGGTCGCCAGCATGATCAAGGACGAGGTCGAGCCGATCGGCGGCTTCGTCGGCGATGCCTTCATCCAGCCGGTCTTCCTGCTCAGCCAGGCGCTCACCGCGCTCGTCTTCATCATGGCGCAGAGCGTCTGGCTGGGGTCGATCGCGCTGCTGATCGTGCTGGCGCAGGCGATCATCATCCCGATTCTCAGGCGCGAGCAGCTCAGGCTGGGCCGCGAGCGGCAGATCGCCTCGCGCCAGCTCGCGGGCCGGATCGGCGAGATCGTCGATGCCGGGCCGATGATTCAGGGCCATGGCGCGACGGCCTATGTCCAGTCCGACATCGCCGGGCGGCTCGGCCGGCTGTTCGACATCCGCTACGCGCTCTACAAGCGGAAATTCGCGGTCAAGTTCCTGAACAACCTGCTCGCCCAGATCACGCCGTTCTTCTTCTACGCCATCGGCGGCTTCTTCGCCTTGCAGGGGCGGCTCGACATCGGCCAGCTCGTCGCGGTGATCGCCGCTTATCGCGACCTGCCGCCGCCGATCAAGGAGCTGATCGACTGGGATCAGCAGCGCAACGACGTGACGATCAAGTACGATCAGGTCATCTCCCAGTTCAACAACGACGAGACGCTGGTCCTCGACGAGGAGAACGGCGTCCCGGCCCTGTCGGAGAAGGGCGAGGTGCGGCTCGAATCCGTGCAGATGCTGGACAACCGCGGCCAGCCGCTGCTGACGCCGCTCTCGTTCAGCCTGAAGCGACCGGGCATCGTCGCGGTGATCGGTCCACAGGGTGGCGGCAAGGATGTGCTCGGCCGAATTCTCGGCCGGCAGGCGACGAGCTATACCGGCCGCGTGCTGATCGACGGCGAGCCGCTGGCAGGCATGTCGGTCGAGCGGGCGAGCCATCTCATCGGCTATTCCGGAGACGAACCGGAGATCATCGCCGGCTCGATGCGCGACAACATCCTGTTGCCGCTCAGGCGCCGTCGCCCCGATCTGAAGGATACCGGGGCGATTTCCGCGCCGGAGCATCGCCGCTTCGTCGAAGCGCTCCGCTCCGGCAACTCGCCCTTTCCGTTCGAGGCGGACTGGACCGATTACGAGGGGGTCGGCGTGGCCGACGCGGCCGAGCTCGCGGCGCGGATCCACGAATTGCTCGACGTCTTCGGCTGCACGCAGGATGTCTACGAGCTCGGCATGGGCGGCAAGGTGATGCGGCCCGTCAGCGAGCAGGCGATCGAGCGCATCATCACCGCGCGCCGCGTCGTCGCGGCCGAACTCGCGCGGATCAAGCAGGGCGACCTGATCGAGCCGTTCGTTCTCGACCGCTACAACCGCAACGCGTCGATCGTGGAGAACCTGATCTTCGGCACGCGCACCACGACGCGCTTCGACAGCGCGACCCTGCTGTTCGAGCCGTATGCCCAGTCGATCCTGAAAGCGGAGGCGCTGGTCGAGCCCCTGGCCGAGATGGGCGCGCGCATCGTCGCGACCGTCGTCGAAATCTTCGCCGGTCTGCCGCAGGGCCACGCGCTGTTCGAGCGCTATTCCTTCGGCGCCCATTTCGAGTTCGAGCGTCTGAACGAGCTGGCGGACGTGCTGGCCAAGCATGACATGCGCAATCCGCTCGACCAGGAGACCGAGCGCGATCTCGTGGCGCTGGCGCTGGGCTATATCGAGCCCAAGCACAGGCTCAATCTGATCGATGTCCGCCTGGAGCGGCGCATCCTCCGGGCGCGAGGGAGCTTCCGCAGGCACCTGCCGGCCGATGCGGTCGACGATGTCGATTTCTACGATCCCGACAAGGTGATGGTCGGCGCCAGCGTGCGCGACAACCTGATGTTCGGGCGCATCGGCTACGGCCTGCCCGATGCCGCGCGCAAGGTCGACGAGATCGTGCTGCAAGCGCTCTCCCGCTCGGGACTGGGCGAGGCGCTGTATCGGTTGGGCCTCGATACCGAGAGCGGCATCCGCGGCCGCTATCTGCCGGCGCGGCTGCGCCAGGCCGTGCCGCTGGTGCAGGCGCTGGTCAAGGCGCCGCAGATCGCGGTGCTCGACATTTCGGCCCTGCTCGCGATTTCTGACGAACCCGCGGAGATCGTCGCAAGGCTGCACGGCTACTGCGCGGGCATGACGCTGTTTCTTCTGGTCGGAGATGCTAATCTTGCGGGCGAGGTGCCGCTGCGGGTGATGTTCCACGGAGCGACAGGGACGGTCGAGGCGCAGGGTACGCCCGATGCGGCCAATGATCGGGCGTCGCGCTTCGACGACGCCGGGCGCGAGAATACCGGGCGAATGGAGGCACGGTCATGAGTCTGGACACCGATATCGGCTGCCTGCGTACGCTGCCGCTGTTTCAGGACATGCCGGCATCACGGCTGAAGCTCGTCGCGCTGATGGGCGAGCGCTTGCAATTCGAGCCCGGCGACATCCTGATCAGTCCGCAGGAGAAGCTTGCGGGCGTGTATGTCATCCTGGAAGGCGAGGTCGAGATTTCGCAGCCGCGCGAAAACGGCGAGGAGCGACGCTTCGTCAAGGATACCGGCAGCATCACCGGCGACGTGGCCTTGCTCAGCGGCAAGCCCTTCATCACGACAATCAGCGCCAAGTCGCGGGTGCTGGCCCTGCGGATACCGAAGGACCTGTTCTTCGAACTGCTCCAGACCGTGCCGGAGTTCAGCCTCGCGGTCTGCCGGGATCTGGCCGACCGCGTCCACCGGCTCGCCTCCGTGCTGCTGCACGAGCACGAAACCGTTTGACGAGGTCGATCAGCGCATGAACCGGCCGCAAGCCGCAGGCAGCAACCGCACCGGAATGCCCCGCGGTGGCATGGGTGCCAGCATGGATCAGGTCTCCTCCTGGAGCCGGGATATCCGGCTGATCTCCGGACTGATCCTGCTCGTTTTCGCGACGACCCATTTCCTGAACCATGCGGTCGGTATCCTCGGCGTCGACGCGATGGAGAAGGTCCAGGACTGGCGCTATGGCTTCTGGCATTCCCGGGGCGGAACCATTGCGCTCTATGGAGCTCTGGTCGTCCACCCCGTTTTCGCGCTGCTGCGCGTGGTCCAGCGGCGCACCTTCAAGATGCCGCTGCGCGAGATGCTGCAGATCGCGCTCGGCCTCGCCATTCCGCTATTGCTGGTCGACCACATCATCAGCACGCGGATCATGGGGATCTATTTCGGCGTCGACGAGAGCTACCGCTCCGTTCTGCGCCGGCTCTGGCCGGACCTGGCGCTGACGCAGTCGCTGCTGCTGCTGCTGGTCTGGACGCATGGCATCATCGGCATCCATTTCATGCTGCGCGCCCGCGACAGCTATCGTCACTGGCGCGACCCGTTCCTGCTGGCGGCGATCCTGATCCCGCTGCTGGCGTTGATCGGCTTCACCGTGGGGGCGCGCGAGGCCGAGCAGATGGCGATGCCGGCTGAGCTGGTCAGCGATGCGCAGGCGGCGATGTTCGCCCGCGACGTGATGTGGGGCAAAGGTGCCTTCTACGGCCTCGTCGCCTCCTTCCTGCTGTTCATCGGCATCCGCGAGATCAGGGTCCGGACAACGCGCCAGATCACGGTACGCTTCGTCGGTCACGGCACGCGACGCCTGGCGCCGGGGCCGACGGTGCTGGAGATGTTCCGACGCTTCGGCATCCCGCATGCCGCGCTCTGCGGCGGGCGGGCGCGCTGCGCCACCTGCCGCGTGCTGGTGATGGACGGCAACGACAAGCTGCCGAAGCCCGGCCCGAACGAGGCCAAGCTGCTGCGCCGAATCTCGGCGCCCGAAGGCGTCCGGCTCGCCTGCCAGATCCGGCCGCGCGAGGATCTGCAGGTCCAGATCCTGCTGGCCTCGCGGCTGAATGCCGGCGCGGGGCGCCCGCTCGATCTCGACGATGCCGCCGGCAAGCGCGGCCTGACCGTGGTGGTGGCCGATCTCAGGGCGTTCTCGGCCCTGTCGGAGCGGCAGTTGCCGCGCGAGCTCATCGGCCTGCTCAACCGCTTCTTCGACGAGATGAGTCAGGCGATCACCGCGCATGAAGGGCGGATCGACGCCTTCTATGGCGACGGCTTCATGGCGGTGTTCGGGCTCGAGGGCCCGCCGTCGAAGGGCGCGCAGGCGGCGATCGCGGCCGCCGCCGATATCGTGCGGGCGGTCGATGCGCTCAACCGCGAATATGGCGCGGCGCTGCCTTTGCCGCTCCGGATCGGCATCGGCATCCATACCGGCGACGCCATCACCGGCGCGGTCGAGAACGACAATCTCGGCCGCCGCGAGATCACGGTCGGCGAGACCGTGATGGTCGCGAGCCAGCTCGAATCGGCGACGCGGCGCGTGCTGGCCGATGTCGTCGTCTCCGAGGATACGATCCGGGCGAGCGGGCGCAGCTATGCCGGCACGACCTCGCTCAAGATCGCGATCAAGGGGCGCGAAAAGCCGTTGACCGCCTACGGCTTCGCCAGCGCGCCGGAAATCGCCCGCCGCAAGCGCGAGGACGTGGCCGTGCCGGTGCCCGTGGTGGCAGGCGGCGAGACGACGACGCCGACGGAGGCGGTGCAGGAAGAGCAGGGCGAGGCAGGCGAAAAAGCCTGATCCTTGCGCTATTGCATCGGACCGAAAAGTGGAGTCCACTTTTCGGATGAATCCGATGCAACAGCAATAAGATCGATCATCGTTATCGCGTCCGATCGGATGCGCGATGATCTAGCGGCTGGTTTTTTGCGGGCGCGCATGTCTATGGTCCGCCGGCTTTCCCGGATGACGACCGACCTATGACGCCCGAACCGCCCCAAGAGGCCTTCCACGACCTGCTGCGCGGCATGGCGGCGCTCTCGGGCAACCACATCGTCGCCGATATCGCGCGGCTCTACGGCAAGGGCGCGCCGCCCGACCTCTCGATCGCCTGCAACCACAAGCAGATTGCTTCCAAGCAATGGCTGGTCGAGGCGCTGGCGCAGGCCTGCCCGAAGCCTGCGGGACCGGTCTGGGTGCTCGGCGCCTGGTACGGAGTGCTCGGTGCGCTGCTGCTCGACGATGACAGGCTCGCGATCCCCGAAATCGTCAGCCTCGATATCGACCCGACCTGCGCGCCGGTCGCGGAAATCCTGAACCACCGCCATGTCGCGGCGGGGCGCTTCCGGGCGATGACGGCAGATATGATGGCAATGGATTTCGCGACGCAGTCGCCGATGCCTGGCCTTGTCGTCAACACGAGCTGCGAACATCTCGATGATGTATCGGGCTGGATCGCGACCCTGCCGCGGGGCCTGCCGCTGGTGCTGCAATCCAACGACTATTTCCGGGAGCCGGATCACCGGAGCTGCGTGCCCTCGCTCGACGCCTTCCGCGAGCAGGCGGGGCTGTCGGAGGTCTGGTTCGCTGGCGCCCGGCCGACGAAGAACTATACGCGCTTCATGCTGATCGGGCGGCGATGACGAAGCGCAAGGCGCCGCGCATCGCGGTGGCGATGAAGGGCTATCCGCGCCTGTCGGAGACCTTCATCGCGCAGGAGTTACTGGGCTTGCAGCAGCGCGGCCTGTTCTTCGAGATCTGGTCGCTGCGCCATCCGACGGATGGGGCAAAGCATTTGATGCATCATCAGATAACGGCGCCGGCGCGCTATCTTCCGGAATATCTGCATGACGAGCCATTGCGCGTGATGCGGGGCCTGCTCGCCGCGCTGCTGCGGCCGGGTCTGCTGCGTCTGCTGCCTGTCTTCCTGCGCGATCTCGCCCGCGACCGGACACGCAACCGCTGGCGCCGCTTCGGGCAGGCCTGCGTGATGGCGCGCGAATTGCCCGGGGATATCCGCCACCTGCATGTGCATTACCTGCACACGCCGGCTTCCGTGATCCGCTATGCCGCCCTGCTCGGCGGGCTGACCTGGTCGTTCTCGGCCCATGCCAAGGACATCTGGACGACGCAGGACTGGGAGAAGCGCGAGAAGATCGCCTCCGCCGCTTGGGGCGTCACCTGCACACGCGACGGACATCGCGAGCTGGAGCGGTTGTCCGACCGGCCGGACAAGGTCGGGCTGCTCTATCACGGGCTCGATCTTGCGCGTTTTCCGGCGCCGGGGCTTCGATCGCTGCGGGACGGCACGGACCCGGCCGATCCCGTGCACTTCGTCACGATCGGGCGGGCGGTGGCGAAGAAGGGTTTCGACGATCTGCTGGAGGCGTTGGGGAAGCTGCCCTGCACGCTGAATTGGCGCCTCACCCATATCGGCGGGGGTGAGAGGCTGAAGGCCCTCCAGGCGCAGGCGCAGGCGCTCGGGCTCGATGACCGGATCACCTGGGCCGGGCCAAAGGCGCAGGACGGGGTCATCGCCGCTTTGCGGGCCGCCGACCTCTTCGTGTTGCCCTCGAAGGAAGCCGGAGACGGCGACCGCGACGGCCTACCCAACGTGGTGATGGAGGCGGCAAGTCAGGGCCTGCCGATCGTCGCGACCGATTTCGCGGGGATACCGGAATTCGTGCGCGATGGTGTCGAGGGACTGCTGGTGCCGCCGGGCGACGTCGTGGCCCTGGCGGCCGCGCTCAACCAGCTTGCGATTGCACCGTCCCGGCGTGCCGTATTGGGCGAAGCCGCTTTCGCCCGCCTGACGGAAGCTTTCTCGGCCCAGGCCGGGCTCGACCGCGTCGCGGCCATGCTCCGCGGTTCGGCTGGCGAGGGTGCATGAGCGCTTCCGTCCTGATCGCAGTGACGCATCTGCTCGGCAGCGGCCATCTGGTCCGCGCGGCGAACCTGGCGCGGGCTTTGGCGCAAGGCGGCTTGTCGGTGACGCTGGCGAGTGGCGGCATGCCGTTGCGTGCGATGGAGAACGAGCCTTTCGCCTTCGTGCAGTTGCCTGCGATCAGGACCGAAGGCACCGATTTCCGCACGCTGCTCGACGAGGGCGGCGCGCCGATCGATCCGGAGCGTAAGGCCGCCCGGATCGCCTCACTGGAAGAGCTGGCGGCGCGGTTGCGGCCCGATGCCGTGATCGTCGAGCATTTTCCCTTCGGGCGACGGCAATTGGCCGCTGAGTTCCTCGCTCTGATCGCCGCGGTGAAGACGGTGCGGCCGGGGGCGCTTGTGCTCTCCTCGGTGCGGGACGTGCTGGTGACGCCGCGCGCCGACCGGATCGCCGAAGCCGAGGAGCGGGTTGCCGGGATGTTCGACGCGGTTTTGGTCCACGGCGATGCTCGTTTCCTGCCGCTTGAACGGTCATGGCCGGTGGGCGCGGGGCTGACGGGAAAGCTGCGCTATACCGGCTATCTGGATGCGGAGAGGGCTTCGCATCTCTCAAGCCCTCATCCTGAGGAGCCGCAAAGCGGCGTCTCGAAGGATGTTCCAGATGCCGCCGGAGCCTCCGGGAGCATCCTTCGAGACGCCATTTCTGCCGAAATGGCTCCTCAGGATGAGGGCTCGGACGGGATGGACGAAGTCATCGTCTCCGGCGGCGGTTCGGCCGCGGCCCTGCCGCTCTTCGCCTGCGCGGTCGCCGCCGCGCGGCTCGACCGCTCCGGGCGTCGCTGGCGGCTTCTCGCCGGTCGCGGCATGGCGGATCGCGATCTGGCGCTGCTGATGGCAGAAGCTCCCGGGAAGGTCGTGATCGAGCGGGCGCGGCCGGATTTTCCGACGCTGCTTGCCGGCTGCGCGGTCTCGATCAGCCAGGCCGGCTACAACACCGTGCTCGATCTCGTCGCGGCCGGGCGGCCGGCGATCGTCGTGCCCTTCGATGCCGGCAATGAGACCGAGCAGACCGTTCGGGCCGAGGCGATGGAGCGGGCGGGGCTGGCGCGCTGCTTCCGGCTGTCGGGCGATTTCGTCGGGGATGCGGTGGCGCTGGCGGATGCCGTCGGCGAGGCCGTCGGCTCCCGGCCGGCCGCTCTGCTGATCGACCGCGACGGCGCCACCCGCTCGGCCGCGATCGTGAGAGAGCTTCTCACAGACGCTGCCGGCCGCTCTCGACACTGAGCCGGCATGCCCTTTGCGAGGGCCCGGGTGCAGCTTTGCGAATTGCCGCTTCCGGTCTTTCGCTCTAATGAGGGACGATCCGCCTCCCTCCTCGGTCGGCTCTGGGTTGCCCGGCGAATTCCGGTCATGGCCCTTTGCCTGGAGACAAGATGATGACGACGACGACTGCGCCCGGCCTGCCCGACATGAAGCTGTCGGTGCGCCAGACTTTCGGGATCGATTCGGATCTCGAGGTGCCGGCCTATTCCGCAGCCGATCCGCATGTGCCGGACCTCGACCCGGATTACCGCTTCGACCGCGACACCACGATCGCGATCCTCGCCGGCTTCGCGCATAACCGCCGCGTCATGATCTCGGGCTATCACGGCACCGGCAAGTCGACCCATATCGAGCAGGTCGCCGCCCGCCTCAACTGGCCCTGCGTCCGCGTCAACCTCGACAGCCATGTCTCGCGCCTCGACCTCGTCGGCAAGGACGCGATCGTGCTGAAGGAAGGCAAGCAGATCACCGAGTTCCAGGACGGCATCCTGCCCTGGGCGCTGCAGAACAACATCGCGCTCGTCTTCGATGAATACGATGCCGGCCGCCCGGACGTGATGTTCGTGATCCAGCGCGTTCTGGAGCAGTCCGGCAAGCTGACGCTGCTCGACCAGAAGCGCGTCATCCGCCCGCATGCGGCCTTCCGCCTGTTCGCCACGGCCAACACCGTCGGTCTCGGCGACACCTCAGGCCTCTATCACGGAACCCAGCAGATCAACCAGGGCCAGATGGACCGCTGGTCGATCGTCACCACGCTGAACTACCTGCCGCATGACAACGAGGTCGCGATCGTCCTCGCGAAGTCGAAGCATTTCCAGAGCACGCCGGAAGGCAAGGACGTCATCAACAAGATGGTCCGCGTCGCCGATCTCACCCGCAACGCCTTCATGAACGGCGATCTCTCGACCGTGATGAGCCCGCGTACGGTCATCACTTGGGCCGAGAACGCGGCGATCTTCGGTGATATCGGCTTCGCCTTCCGCGTTACCTTCCTGAACAAGTGCGACGAGATGGAGCGCACGCTGGTGGCCGAGTTCTTCCAGCGCTCCTTCGGCAAGGAACTGCCGGAAAGCGCCGCGAACGTGGTGCTCAGCTAACGGGAGGACACGAGCCATGGCGCAGTATCAGGGAAGCTGCCACTGCGGGCGGGTCGCCTACGAGGTCGAAGCCGATCTCGGGCAGACGATCACCTGCAACTGCTCCTACTGCCAGCGCCGCGGCTCGATCCTCGCGTTCTCGCCCGCCAGCGCCTTCACCCTGACCAAGGGCGAGGACGCGCTGACCGAGTACCGCTTCCACACGCAGAAGATCCAGCATCTGTTCTGCGAGACCTGCGGCGTCGAGTCCTTCGCGAAGGCGAACGGCCCCGATGGCACGCCGATGGTCGCGGTCAATGTGCGCTGCCTTGCCGGCGTCGAGCCGACCGAATTGTCGCCGACGCAGTACGACGGGCGGTCGCGCTAATCCTTCGAAGCCAGAGGACGGCCCAGTCTTGTCCATCTCGAACCGCAAGCCAGGAACGCCGAAGGAGGCTCCGGCCGAGCCGCTGAAGCGGGCGATCTCGGGCGCCATGAAGGCGATCGCCCGCAAACCGGAGATGGAAATCGTCTTCGCGGCCGACAAGCCGTCGCTGGTCGGCGAGCGGGCGCGCCTGCCCGAGCCGCCGCGCAAGCTCAGCCCCGGCGACGTGGCGATCCTGCGCGGCCATGCCGATTCGATGGCGCTCAGGCTCGCCTGCCATGACGCCGCGATCCACCGCCGCGCCGCACCCGAGGGCGATGCTGCCCGCGCCGTGTTCGACGCCGTCGAGCAGGCGCGCGTCGAATCGATTGGCGCACGGCGGATGTCCGGCATGGCCGGCAACATCACCGCGATGCTGGAGGACCGCTATCATCGCGGTGGGCGCTACGAGGAGGTCACGGACCGGGCCGATGCCCCGCTGGAGGATGCGCTCGCCCTGATGGTGCGCGAGCGCCTGACGGGTTTGAAGCCGCCGAAAGCGGCCGAGAAGGTCGTCGAGCTCTGGCGCGAGCAGATCGAGGCCAAGGCCGGCTCGGAGCTCGACCGACTCACCAAGGCGATCGAGGACCAGCGCGGCTTTGCCCGCACGGTGCGCGACATGCTGGCCGCGCTCGACATGGCCGAGCAGACGGCGCAGGGCGACGAATCCGACGAGGACGAGGACAACCAGGACCAGTCCTCCGAGGACCAGCAGCAGCAGGACGGCGAATCCGAGCAGGAGAGCGGCGCCGACCGCTCCGAGGTCGAGGTTAGCGAGGACGCGACCGAGGAACTGCAGGAGGGCGCCTCCGAGGCGACCGACGCGCCGGCCGGCGACTGGGAGGAGGAGGACGAGAACTCCGAATCCGAGGAGGCCGGCGAGGCGCCGCGTCCGCGCGAGAGCCGCGGCAACGAACGGCCGCAGACCGACTACAAGGCCTATACCCAGAAGTTCGACGAGGTCGTCACCGCCGAGGAGCTCTGCGACGCAGAGGAGCTGACGCGCCTGCGGGCCTATCTCGACAAGCAGCTCGCCCATCTCCAGGGCGTGGTCGCGCGCCTCGCCAACCGCCTGCAGCGACGCCTGATGGCGCAGCAGAATCGCACCTGGGAATTCGACCTGGAGGAGGGCGCGCTCGATCCGGCCCGTCTGCCGCGCATCATCCTCGACCCGTTCCAGCCGCTCTCGTTCCGGCAGGAATCGGACACGAATTTCCGCGACACGGTGGTCACGCTGCTGATCGACAATTCAGGCTCGATGCGTGGCCGGCCGATCACGGTCGCGGCGACCTGCGCCGACATCCTGGCCCGGACGCTGGAGCGCTGCGGCGTCAAGGTCGAATTGCTCGGCTTCACGACCCGCGCCTGGAAGGGCGGTCTGTCGCGCGAAGCCTGGCTGCAATCGGGCAAGCCGGCCAATCCCGGCCGCCTCAACGATCTGCGCCATATCATCTACAAGGCGGCGGACGCGCCCTGGCGGCGGGCCCGCAAGAATCTCGGCCTGATGATGCGCGAGGGGCTGCTCAAGGAGAATATCGACGGCGAGGCGCTTGATTGGGCGCATAAGCGCATTCTTGGCCGGGCCGAGCAGCGCAAGATCCTGATGGTGATCTCGGACGGCGCGCCGGTCGACGATTCCACCCTCTCGGTCAATGCCGGCAACTATCTCGAGCGGCATCTGCGCCATGTCATCGCCGAGATCGAAACGCGCTCGCCGGTCGAGCTGATCGCCATCGGCATCGGCCACGACGTGACGCGCTATTATCGCCGCGCCGTGACCATCGTCGATGCGGAGGAACTGGGCGGCGTGATGACCGAGAAGCTCGCCGAATTGTTCGAAGAGGATGGGCCGGGCGGTTCGGGCTCCAAGCGCCGCGGGCATTGACCAAGCTCAGGCCTCGCAGAACCACACGCGGGGAACCCTCTCCAATAGGGAGAGGGCAGGGTGAGGGTAGGCCCCTAACCGTGATTACCGTGAGGTGGTCGCTGCGCCGGTGAGGCGGAGGCTTCGCTGGTCCAACGGCCTACACCTCACCCCTGCCCCTCTCCTTACAGGAGAGGGGTTCCCCGCGCTCTTCGACACAGGTTTCGGCTTATGCCTCTGACCCGCCGTACAATGCTGGCAGGGCTCGGCGCGCTGGCGCTGCCGGGCGCCGCGCAGGCGATCGAGCAGACCCGCTTTCCCGTGGGGGTCACGGCACGGCCGATCGCGGCTTTCGAGCCACGCCGGCCGGACCAGCGCCGGTTCGGCGCGCTGCAATTCCGGGGCGGGCTGGTGCTCTCGTCCGGCCACACGCGCTTCGGCGGCTTTTCGGGACTGGCGCGCCTGAATGGCGGGCGCGATCTCGTTGCGGTGAGCGATCGCGGCTACTGGCTGACCGCGAAGGTCGCCTATCATGACGGCAAGCTCTCCGGTCTCGACGAGGTCGAGATGGCGGCGATCCTCGGCGGCTCCGGACGGCCGCTCGCGCGTTCGGGGCTCTACGACACCGAAAGCCTCTGCATCCATGACGGCGCCGCCTATGTCGGAATCGAGCGCAAGCACGAGATCGCTCGGTTCGACTGGGCTCGCGACGGCGTCGAGGCGCGGGCGCGGCCCGTCCCGCTGCCGCGGGAGCTGAAGCGCCTGCCCAGCAATCGCGGGCTGGAGGCGCTCGGCGTCATGCCCGCGGGAGCGCTGAAGGGGGCGCTGGTCGCGATCGCGGAACGTTCGGGCAAGGCGGACGAGCCGACGCTGGGCGCCATCCTCGGAGGCCCGCAGCCCGGCTTGTTCAGGCTCGCCCGGCATGATGGCTACGACATCACCGATCTCGCCTTCCTGCCCTCCGGCGATATGCTGGTGCTGGAGCGCTGGTATCAGCCGCTGCGTGGCGTCGGCATGCGGATCAGGCGAATCGCCGGGCGGGATATCCGGCCGGGCGCACTGG
Organism: Bosea sp. ANAM02; assembly: GCF_011764485.1. Lineage (NCBI taxonomy): Bacteria > Pseudomonadati > Pseudomonadota > Alphaproteobacteria > Hyphomicrobiales > Alloboseaceae > Allobosea > Allobosea sp. ANAM02. The sequence goes on from NZ_AP022848.1 coordinate 1,223,561, forward strand.
TGGACGGCCAGCGCCTGATCGAGGCCGACATGGGCTACGAGATCGATAATATGGAGGGGCTGTCGGTCCATCAGGAGGAGGGGCGCACGATCCTCACCCTGATCTCGGACGACAATTTCTCGTTCCTGCAGCGGACGGTTCTGCTGGAATTCGAGTTGCTTCCATAACGGACATCATGGTCGGGCTTGTCCCGACCATCCACGTCTTCGCTGGCCGAAGGTCGTGTTCAAGACGTGGATGCTCGCCACGAGGGCGAGCATGACGATAGAGCCAAGCCTCAAACGAAAAAAGCGGCCTCGCGGCCGCTTCATTCAAACCTGGAAGGGGTAAACCGCTCAGTTGGCGGCGAGCTTCTTCTCGAGGTCGCGCTTCAGCGAGGCAGCGCCGGTCGAGAGGTCGCCGGCCGAAGCCTTGAGCAGGAAGGCGTCGAGGCCGCCGCGATGCTCGACCGAACGCAGGGCGTTGGCCGAGACGCGCAGGCGCACCGAGCGGCCGAGCGCGTCCGACTGCAGCGTGACGTTCACGAGGTTCGGACGGAAGACGGTCTTCGTCTTGCGGTTCGAGTGGCTGACGAGGTGGCCGGTCTGGGTGGCTTTCCCGGTCAGTTCGCAACGGCGGGCCATGATATCGTTCCTTACGTTCCCGGGGGCGCTCAAACAAAAAAACCGACACGCGACGTGCCGGCGAGCACCGGAAGTCAAATTGAAGTCGCGGTTCCATAGCCAAGGCCGGAGCTTGCGTCAAGGAAAACTCAGGCAGGCCGTTCACATGGCCTTCAGCGTTAACGGGGTGTAAAGATCGCGGTCCGATGCTTCAACCGGCCGTCGCTTCGCAGCGCGGGGAAGACGGTCACGATTCGGGCCGATTCAGAGTGCATTCAGCGCAGGATCGCGCCGTTCCGGAGACAATGGATGAAGTCCGCCGCTACCTCATCCCTCGCAAGCCTCGTCCTCGCTGCCGGTCTGTGCACCGCGGCTCATGCGGCCTCGCTCGACGCGCGCTATGATGTGTCGCTCCTGGGAATCACCCTGGGCACGGCGAGCCTCAGCGGCGGCATCGACAATTCCGGCTACAAGCTCGACATGACGGCGAAGCTGACGGGAATCGCCGGTGGGGTCACGGGCGGCCGCGGTTCGGGCGCGGCGACGGGTGTTCTCGTCGGCGGCCGGCTCGCGCCGAAGACTTTCGCGGTGAGTTCCGCCAATTCCAGCGAGAGCCGGACCGTCCGCATGGCCCTGGCCGAGGGCGCCGTCGCAGGCATCGATATCGAGCCGCCGATCGACGAGAAGCCCGACCGCGTGCCGCTGAACGACAGCCACAAGCGCAATATCGTCGATCCGCTCAGCGCCTTCCTGATGCCGGTCAACGGCAAGGGCAAGGACGGCGCCTGCAACCGTACGCTGCCGATCTTCGACGGCGCGGCGCGCTACGACATCAAGCTGTCCAGCGCCGGTACCCGCAACGTGAAGCTGGAGGGCTATAGCGGCCCGGTCTCGATCTGCCAGGCGCGCTATGTGCCGATCGCCGGCCACCGGGCGCTGCGGCCCAGCACCAAGTTCATGGCCGAGAACCGCGACATCACGACCTGGCTCGCGCCGATCGCAGGCACCGACGTGATGGTGCCGGTGCGCATCTCCGTGAAGACGATGATCGGCACCGCCGTGATCGAGGCCTCGAGCTTCAGGGTCGATCCCGGCGTGACCGCCAGCGCGCGGAACTGACCGGCGGGTTCAGGGCGCGCGCTTGACGCCCTGATCGTCCTCGAAGACCGGTCGAAAGAACGAGCGATCATAGCTGACGATGAAGCGTTCCTTCTCGTTCATGGCGATGGCCGCCCGGCATTCGGCGTCTTCAAACGAGCGCTTGCGGTAATCCTCGTAGGCCGCCAGCGAGGGAAAGCTGAACATCGCCAGCGCGACGTTGGACACGCCTTCCGACGGCATGAAATAGCCGTGGTGCTTGCCGCCGAACTTCTCGACCAGTCGAATCCAGAGCTTGCCATAGGCCTCGAAGGCATCGAGCTTATGGGGATCGATGACGTAGCGCAGGTAGCAGGTGATCATGGTCAGGCGGCCTTTGCTGTGCTGAGGAAAGCCTTCATCCGCTCCAGCGCCCGCTCGATGTTTTCCAGCGAGTTGGCATAGGAGAGGCGGATATAGCCCTCGCCATGGACGCCGAAATCGGGGCCGCCGATGGTGGCGACGCCGGTTTCCTCCAGCAGGGCCGAGGCCAGATTCTTCGCCTTCCAGCCGGTCTGGGAGACATTCGGGAAGGCGTAGAACGCGCCCCGGGGCTCGATGCAGGAGACGCCGGGCAGGCTATTCAGGCCCTTAACGACCGCCTTCCGGCGCCGGTCGAATTCCGCCAGCATCATATGCACCGCGTCCTGCGGGCCGGTGAGTGCCGCCAGCCCCGCCCATTGTGCGGGGGCGTTGACGCAGGAATGCGAGTTCACGGCGAGCTTGCGGGCATTGTCGAGCAGCGGCTTGGGCCAGACGGAATAGCCGAGCCGCCAGCCGGTCATCGCATAGGTCTTCGACCAGCCGTTGAGCAGGATCAGCCGGTCACGGATTTCCGGATAGCTGAGAAGGCAGACATGCTTCTCGCCGTCATAGGCCATCTGGTCGTAGATTTCGTCGGACATCACCGCGACATCGGGGAACTTGGCGAGGCCGGCGACGAGCCTGTCGATCTCGGCCTTGGGCGTGACGCCGCCGGTCGGGTTCGCCGGCGAGTTGATGATGAGGAGACGCGTCTTCGGGGTGATCAGCGCCAGCGTCTCCTCGGCCGAGAAGGCGAAGCCGTTCTCCTCGCGGATCGGCACCGGGATCGGCGTCGCGCCGGTATATTCGATCATCGAGCGGTAGATCGGGAAGCCGGGATCGGGATAGAGGATTTCGGCGCCGGGCTCGCCGAACATGAGGATCGCCATGAACATGGTGACCTTGCCGCCGGGCACGATCATCACGCTCTCGGGCGAGACCTCGACGGAAAAGCGCTTGTGGAGGTCGGCGGCGACCGCCTCGCGCAGCGGCAGGATGCCGTTGGCGGGCGTGTAGCCGTGATGGCCGTCGCGCAAAGCCTTCACCGCGGCCTCGACGATATGGTCGGGCGTCGCGAAATCCGGCTGGCCGATGCCGAGATTGATGATGTCCTTGCCCTGGCGCTGCAATTCGGTTGCGCGGGCCAGCACAGCGAATGCGTTCTCCTCGCCGATGCGGGAGAAGGAGGGGACGATGTGGAGGGTCATGGCGCGTTTCCTCGGCGGCAGTTCTCAGATGTCGCTGGACCCGCTCCCTCATTCCCGGGCAGGCCGAAGGCCTGAGCCCTGAAACCATGAACACGACGAGATTCCAGCTTCCGTCATGCTCGCCCTTGTGGCGAACATCCACGTCTTGAACGGGTTTCGGCCGGCGAAGACGTGGATGGTCGGGTCGAGCCCGACCATGATGGAAAAGTCGTGTTCATGGGTTCCGGGCTCGCCGCCAAGCGGCGCCCGGGAATGACGGCGCGGATGGCCGCGACATCATCGTGGGTAAAATCTCCTCGGGTGTTTTCTGCCGCCAAACCGGCGCTGCTGGCAAGCGCGGGCGGTGCATCGCAGGATTGTTGCATGCTGCATACAGCATGATTAAATAGTATGACTATCAGTCAGATTGGGCCTTGCCGAGCCGCGGGCGATGGGCATGATGGCTAGTCTCAAATCGTTTGAATGTGAGATCGGCAAGCGGCCGCCAGCGCCGCGCCGAACGAGAGGAAACGAGGATGGCCAAGGAACCCGGCAAGACCCCCGGCAAGAAGCCGGTTCGGCGCATCAAGCCCGAGCAGTTGCGCTCGAAGGCGTGGTTCGACAATCCCGACAATGCCGACATGACCGCGCTCTATATCGAGCGCACCATGAATTTCGGCCTGTCGCGGGAAGAGCTGCAATCGGGCCGGCCGATCATCGGCATCGCCCAGACCGGCTCCGACATCGCGCCGTGCAACCGCCATCATATCGAGCTGGCCTCGCGTGTCCGCGACGGCATCCGCGAGATGGGCGGCGTGCCCTTCGAGTTCCCGATCCATCCGATCCAGGAAACCTGCAAGCGGCCGACGGCGGCGCTCGACCGCAACCTGCAGTATCTCTCGCTGGTCGAGATTCTCTACGGCTATCCGCTCGACGGCGTCGTGCTGACGACCGGCTGCGACAAGACCACGCCGGCGCAGATCATGGCGGCCGCGACGGTCGACATCCCGGCGATCGCGCTGCCGGGCGGGCCGATGCTGAACGGCTCCTTCCGCGGTGAGCGCACGGGCTCCGGCACGATCGTCTGGAAGGCGCGCCAGATGATGGCGGCCGGCGAGATCGACTACAAAGGCTTCGTCGATCTGGTCGCTTCGTCGGCGCCGTCCGCCGGCCACTGCAACACGATGGGCACGGCCTCGACGATGAATTCGCTGGCCGAGGCCATGGGCATGACGCTGCCGGGCGCCGCCGCGATCCCCGCGCCGTATCGCGACCGCTACGAGATGGCCTATCTCACCGGCAAGCGCATCGTCGAGATGGTCTGGGAGAACCTGATCCCCTCGAAGATCCTGACGCGCGAGGCCTTCGAGAATACCATCGTCATCAACTCGGCGATCGGTGGCTCGACCAATGCATCCGTCCATGTCAACGCCATCGCCAAGCATATCGGCGTCAAGCTCGACAACGAGGATTGGACCAAGATCGGCTACGAGATCCCGCTGCTGGTGAACCTGCAGCCGGCCGGCGAATATCTCGGCGAGGATTATTACCGCGCCGGCGGCCTGCCCGCCGTGATCGCCGAGCTGATCGAGAAGGGCAAGCTCAAGCCCGCGATGACCGCCAACGGGCGGACGCTGGAAGAGAACTGCAAGGGCGCGTTCTCGATCGCCCGCGAGGTGATCAAGAGCTACGACCAGCCGATGAAGGCGCAGTCCGGCTTCCTCAACCTCTCCGGCAACCTGTTCGATTCCGCGATCATGAAGACCAGCGTGATCACGCCGGAATTCCGCAAGCGTTACCTGGAGAACCCGAAGGACCCGATGGCCTTCGAGGGCCGCGCCATCGTCTTCGACGGGCCGGAGGATTATCACCACCGAATCGACGACCCGGCGCTTGCCATCGACGAGCACTGCATCCTGTTCATCCGCGGCGTCGGCCCGATCGGATACCCGGGCGCAGCCGAGGTCGTGAACATGCGGCCGCCGGATTACCTCATCAAGAAGGGGGTCACCGCGCTCGCCTGCGTCGGCGACGGCCGCCAGTCCGGCACCTCGGGCTCGCCCTCGATCCTCAACGCCTCGCCGGAAGCGGCGACGGGCGGCGGGCTCGCCATGCTCAAGACCGGTGACAAGGTTCGCATCGACCTGAAGAAGCGCACCGCCAACATCCTGATCTCGGATGAGGAACTCGCCGAGCGCAAGGCGGCGTTCAAGGCGGCCGGCGGCTACAAGTATCCGAAGAGCCAGACGCCCTGGCAGGAGATCCAGCGCAAGATCGTCGACGAGCTCTCCGAGGGCATGGTCCTCAAGCCGGCGGTCAAGTACCAGAAGATCCACAAGAAGTTCGGCATTCCGCGCGATAACCACTGAGGGGTTACCGCGTTTGACCGGGCTTTGAAGGGTGTCATCCCGTGCGCGCTGCGGCATGTAATGCCGCGGCGCAGACACGGGACCGTGCGACGAGAAGGCGCTTCTTCCGGAAGACGATCCCGCATCTGCGCAGCGGCACTTCGCGCCGCGGCGCGTGCGGAATGACACATTTCATTGGCGCGCTTTCGTTGCCTCTTGCTGCACGCCACCCCCACGCCATTCCGCCCGCGCATCGGCGTTCGCTGCGCGACGCGCGGCCTTCGGGGCTGACAAACGATACGACCCTCGACACTATGGCAGCTCTTCGTTCCGCCTCCATTTGAAACGATTTAAAGCATGGCACAGAGCCCGCAGGTCGAAGCCTTCCGCAAGCTCCACGAGGCCGGCTGCTTCGTGATGCCCAACCCTTGGGATTTCGGCTCGGCGCGCTGGCTGCGCGGGCAGGGCTTCAAGGCGCTGGCGACGACGAGCGCCGGCTATGCCTTCACGCAGGGGCGGGCCGACCAGGACGTGCCACGCGACATGATGCTCGCTCACATCGCCGATATCGTGAAGGCGGTGCCGGATCTGCCGGTCAATGCCGATTTCGAGAACGGCTATGCCGATACGCCGGACGGCGTCGCGGCCAACGTCAAGCTCTGCGTCGCGACCGGCGTCTCGGGCCTGTCGATCGAGGATGCGACGGGGCGCCAGGACGAGCCGCTCTATCCGTTCGAACTCGCGGTCGAGCGGATCAAGGCGGCGCGCAAGGCGATCGACGAGACCGGCTCCGGCGTCGTGCTGACGGCGCGGGCCGAGTGCTTCCTGACCGGCCATGCCGAGCCGCTGAAGGAATCGGTGCGGCGGATCGAGGCCTATGCGGCGGCCGGCGCCGACGTGCTCTATGCGCCCGGCCCGAAGACCCCGGCCGATATCGGAGCCATCGTGAAAGCGGCCGGCGGCAAACCGGTCAACACGCTGATCTATGGCGATTTCGGGCTGTCGGTTGCGGAGATCGCGGCGACCGGAACGCGGCGCATCTCGATCGGCGGCGCGCTGGCGCGGGCAGCCTGGGCTGCTTTCATCGAGGCGACCCGGCTGATCGCCGAAGAGGGCAGCTTCAAGGGCTTTGCCGGCAACGGCCCCTCGGCACCGCTGAACCCGTTCTTCACCGCCGATCTGAAGGAGCGCTCGTGAGCCAGACCCTGCTCATTGCGCCGGCCTGGCTCGGAAATAGCGGCCTGTGGACGATCGACGCGAAGGGCCGGCGCAAGGCTATCGATGCCGAGGATGCCGGCTTGTCCGACGATCTCGCGGACCGGCTGGAAGCCTGGATGGATACGTTCGACGCGATCTATGAAGAGGATGACGAGGCGCGCTCGCGCTTTCCCGATGCCGTCGAGCAACTGGCCTGGGAGGCGGAGGGGGCAGCCATCGTCGAGGCGATCCGCGACGAACTGGGGGCCGGGTGGACCGTGACCGCCGATCTCGCCGGCTGGCAGGAGAGGACGAAGCCATGATGCCGATGATCGCACCGCCCGCGCAGTCCACGGTCCCCGCAGGCTGGAAGGCGCCGCCATTCCCGCCGGCCAAGATTCTGGAAGGCCGGTATTGCCGGCTGGAGCCGCTCGATGTCGCCAAGCATATCGACGACATCTGGGCCTGCGATGTTGCGCGCGACGATGTCTGGGCCTGGCTGCCGGCCGCGCCGCCGAAGAGCAAGGACGAGTATCGCGCGCTGCTCGACTCGATGGTGGCCAAGGCCGGCATCGTGCCGCTCGCCGTGATCGACAAGGCCGACGGCCAAGCCAAGGGCCATCTCTGGATCATGGAGATCAGGCCCGAGCATGGCGTGTTCGAGGTCGGCTGGATCACCTATTCGCCGGCCCTGCAGCGCACGCGGGCGGCGACCGAGGCGATCTATCTCGTCGGGGATTACGGCTTCTCGCTCGGCTATCGCCGCTACGAGTGGAAGTGCAACAACCTGAACGAGCCTTCAAAGCGCGCCGCCCTGCGCTTCGGCTTCCTGTATGAGGGGCTGTTCCGCCAGCACATGGTGGTGAAGGGCGCCAATCGCGACACCGCCTGGTTCTCGACCCTCGACGGCGAATGGCCGGTGCGGGCGCAGGCCTTCCGGCGCTGGCTGGCGCCGTCGAATTTCGATGGGCAAGGCCGGCAGAAGCTCTCCCTCGGCGCCTTCAACCAGACCGGCGGCCAGGTTGGCGCGGTCAGCCTGCGCCGCGCCGGACTTGCCGATATCCCCGCGATCCTTGCGCTGAAGAACGCCGCCTATACGCCGAACGAGAGCATCATCGGCGTGCCCTCGTTGCCGCGCATCGCCGATTACACGCAGGTCGTCGCCGAGCACGAGGTCTGGCTCGCGGAAGGCGAGGGCGGTGAGCTTGAGGCGGCGCTGGTGCTGGATATCGAGCCGGAAGACTTCACTGTCTGGAGCGTGGCCGTCGCGCCCGAGGCCGGCGGCCGCAGGCTGGGCGCTGCGCTGATGGCCTTTGCCGACGAGCGGGCACAGGCGCTCGGCTATGCCTCCGTGCATCTCTACACCCATGCCAAGCTGACCCAGCGCATCGGCTGGTACGAGCGGCTGGGCTTTTCCATCACGCATCATGAGGACATGGCCGACCGGCGGCTGACCCATATGCGCAAAACCCTAGCAAAAGCCGGGCACTAAGAGGAAACGAGCATGGCAGGACGTTTGAAGGGCAAGGTCGCGGTCGTCACCGCCGCGGGGCAGGGGATCGGCCGGGCCATCGCCGAGGCTTTCGTCGCCGAGGGCGCCACCGTCTGGGCGACCGACAAGGACGTCGCGCTGCTCGAAGGCATTCCGAAGGCGAAGAAGCGCAAGCTCGACGTGCTCTCCAGCAAGGCGGTCAATGCCTTCGCCGAGAAGGTCGGGCCCGTCGACATCCTCGTGAACGCCGCCGGCTTCGTCCATCACGGCACGGTGCTCGACACCGACGACAAGGCCTGGGACTTCTCCTTCGACCTCAACGTCAAGTCGATGCACCGCACGATCCAGGCCTTCCTGCCGGGCATGCTGGCGAAGGGTTCGGGCTCGATCGTCAACATCGCCTCGGGCGCCGGTTCTGTGCGCGGCATCCCGAACCGCTACGCCTATGGCGCGACCAAGGCGGCGGTGATCGGCCTGACCAAGGCTGTCGCGGCCGACTACATCAAGAAGGGCGTGCGCGCGAACGCGATCTGCCCCGGCACGATCCAGTCGCCCTCGCTCGACCAGCGCATCAAGGACCTCGCCCAGGCGACGAAGACGACGGAAGCCGCCGCAAGGCAGGCCTTCATCGATCGCCAGCCCATGGCCCGCCTCGGCACGGCCGAGGAGATCGCCTGGCTCGCGGTTTATCTCGCGGCCGACGAGTCGAGCTACACCACCGGCCAGATCCATCTGGCGGATGGCGGCTTCGCCCTCTGAAGCCTGACTTCCGGATGGAGGGCGTCCGCCGCCCTCCATTCTCCCATGCGGTTGCCGCCAAGAGCGACCCGAGACGCGAATCTGACAGGGAGAGAACATGCATGTCCTGATCACGGGTGCGGCCGGCATGGTCGGCCGCAGGCTGGCGGAGCGTCTGGCCCGCGAAGGCCGATGCGCCGGCCGGGAGATCGACAGGCTGACGCTGACCGATGTGGTGGCGCCCTCACTGCCAGTGGAGCTGGCCGATCGTGCGACGATCCGCGTCGAGGATGCCGGCGACGCAGCCGTCGCGAAGGAACTGGCAGCGCTGCGGCCGGACCTGATCTTCCATCTCGCCGCGATCATCTCCGGCGAGGCGGAGCGGGATTTCGACAAGGGCTACCGCGTCAATCTCGACGGCATGCTGAACGTGCTGGAGGCGATCCGGCACGAGGGCGGCGCGGGCTACGTTCCCAAGCTCGTCTTCACCAGCTCCAGCGGCATTTTCGGCGCACCGTTCCCGCCGTCGATCTCCGACGAGTTCCATGTCACGCCGCTGACGAGCTACGGCACGCAGAAGGCGATCGGCGAATTGCTGCTGGCCGACTATTCGCGGCGTGGCTTCGTCGAGGGCGTCGGCATCCGCTTCCCCTCGATCGTGGTCAGACCGGGCAAGCCCAATGCCTCGGCCGGCGGCTTCTTCTCCGGGATCATCCGCGAGCCGCTGCAGGGCGTGGAAGCGCTCTTGCCGGTCGGCGACGAGGTGCTCTTCACCCATGCGAGCCCGCGCTCCGCCGTCGGCTTCCTGATCCATGCCGCCGGGCTCTCGCGCGGGCAGCTCGGCCCGCGCGTCAACCTGACGATGCCCGGCGTCTGCGTCACCGTCGGCGAGCAGATCGAGGCGCTCCGGCGCATCGCCGGCGACAGGGCAGTGAAGCTGATCCGGCGCGCGCCCGATCCGGCCTCCGCGGCGATCGTCGCCGGCTGGCCGACCCGTTTCGACGCGAAGCGCGCGCTCGGTCTCGGCTTCACGGCCGAGCGCGATTTCGACGAGATCATCCGAGTCCATATCGAAGACGATCTCGGCGGCCATCTTCCGAACTGACGACACTTCAGAGCAAACCTTCAGGACAGATCCGATGCATATTCTCGTTCTCGGCGGCGCCGGCATGGTCGGGCGCAAGTTCATCGAGCGGCTGGCGCGCGACGGCCAGCTCGGCGGCAAGCCGGTGACGCGGGTGACGGCGCAGGACGTCGTCGCCGCTTCGCCGCCTCCGGCCGCACCCTTCGATTTCGAGACGGTGGTCTCCGATCTGTCCATCCACGGTGAATCCGAGAAGCTGATCGCGACCCGGCCGGAGGTGATCATCCATCTCGCAGCGGTGGTCTCAGGTGAGGCCGAGGCCGATTTCGACAAGGGCTACCGCATCAATCTCGACGGCACGCGCTATCTCTTCGAGGCGATCCGCCATGCGGAAGGCTACACGCCGCGCGTCGTCTTCACCTCCTCGGTCGCGGTCTTCGGCGCGCCCTTCCACGACAAGATCGAGGACGAGTTCTTCACCACGCCTCTGACCAGCTACGGGACGCAGAAGGCGATCGGCGAACTGCTGCTCTGCGACTATTCGCGGCGTGGTTTCTTCGACGGCGTGGGCATCCGCCTGCCGACGATCTGCGTGCGGCCGGGCAAGCCGAACAAGGCGGCCTCGGGCTTCTTCTCCAACATCATCCGCGAACCGCTGAACGGCGAGGAGGCGGTGCTGCCGGTCTCCGACCAGGTGCGCCACTGGCACGCGAGCCCGCGTTCGGCCGTCGGCTTCCTCGTCCATGCCGCGACGATGGACACGGCCGCGATCGGCCCGCGCCGGGCGCTGACCATGCCGGGCTATTCCTGCACCGTCGCCGAGCAGATCGAGACCCTGCGCAAGGTCGCGGGGGAGAACGTGGTGAAGCGCATCCGCCGCGAGACCGACCCTGTGATCGACAGGATCGTCGCCGGCTGGCCGCGCAATTTCGATCCGCAGCGGGCACTGGCGCTCGGCTTCAAGGCGGAAGCGAATTTCGAGGAGATCATCCGCGTGCATATCGAGGACGAGTTGCACGGCACCTTCGTGAAGTGATCCGATAAAAAAGGGCGGTCGGTGAGGCCGCCCTTTTCGGTTGGGACGCTTCCCGACTTTCAGACTTCGGGAGAGCTGGCCGAGGTCGGCGCTGTCTGGATCACTGCCGGGCGGATTTCGATGGTCTGGACGCGGTTCCGGCCGTCGCCCTTGGCCTGATACAAATACTCGTCGGCGATGCGCAGCATGTCCTTGAACTGCTCGCGCACGAGATTGGCCTCGTGGACGCCGAAGCTCGCGGTGATGCGCCGCCCCTTGAGCGCTTCGAGCCGCAACTCCGCGATCGTACTGCGCAGGCGCTCGGCGATCTGCGCCGCTTCCTTGAGATTGGTACCGGGCAGGAAGGCGCAAAACTCCTCGCCGCCGAGACGCGCGATCAGATCATAGGGGCGCAGCACACGCTTCGCGACCTCGGCGATGGCGACGAGAACCTCGTCGCCGGCGTCATGGCCGAACGCATCGTTGATGCTCTTGAAGTGGTCGATGTCGAGCACGATGACGGAAAGCGCCTTCTGCTCGCGGCGCGAGCGCGCAATCTCGGAGCCTACCACCTCGGCGAGCCAGCGGCGATTGCCGAGCCCGGTCAGCGTGTCCGAGAAGGCCTGCCGCTTCAGGCGATTCAGCTTCTCTTCCAGCGTGTTGATCAGGGCGCGGACCTCGTCGGTCAGCTGCCCGACATCGTCATTGCGCTGCTTGGCGAGGCGGGGGATGCGGCCCTCGATCCGATAGCTTTTCAGCCCGCGCGCGAGCTCGCCGACCGGCTGCAGCAGATGCCGCATCACGACGAAGGCGAAAGCCGTCCCCGCGACCGTCGCCAGGAGGATGATGACGAGGATCGCCTGGGCGCTGATCGTCGCGCCCGAGGCGACATAGGCCGCGATGGAAATGATCGGGACGTGGGTTGCAACAAAGCAGCCGGCAAAAGCCTGGGCCAGCAAGGAAGAACTGAAAAATTCTCGGATCTGCGTCGTCTTGGCTTTCACAAGGCACACTCCGTTTCCCCCAGAGTGCGCCACGGCTAGCAGCGGTGCTTTCAGCAAAGATGACCGGCTTCACTCGCATTTTAACGAACGCAAACCTGCCCACAGCGAAAAGGGTGGCGGCCATCGACCGCCACCCCCTTGGGAAGGCTTCGGCTCCGCGCGAGCGTTCAGGCCGGACAGGGCTCGGCCTGTTCCTGCTGGCGACGCGAGGGCATGCCGAGTGCCGGCTGGCCGCGCACCGGTTCTTCCTCCGGCTCCAGCTCGGGCGCATGGGCCCAGCCGCTGGCGCCCCAGCTCTTCAGCGCCGCCCAGGTCGAGCGGTCGAGCCGGAACTGCTCGCAGGGGAACAGCCCGCCGCGCGCCGGCAGCGACTTCAGGAAGGAGCCCTCGGCCCGGAAGCCGGACTTTTCCAGCACCCGCCGCGAGGCCGGGTTGATGACGCGGGTATCCGCCTCGATCGCGGCGAGGTCGATCAGCGAGAACAGGCTGTCGATCAAGCCCTGCACCGCCTCGGTCGCGTAGCCCTTGCCCCAATGCGGGGTACCGAGCCAGTAGCCGATGAAGGGCAGGCCCGAGGCCTGCTTGTGCGCGCCGATCATGCCGATCAGCTCGTTGGGCTTCGACCGCGGCGTGACCGCCAGCACGAGGTGCTCGCCCAGGGCATTGCCCTTGCGGGCCCCGAAGATGAAGGGCTCGACCGCCTGGGACGGGTAGGGATGGGGAATCGATGCCGTCATCTCCGCCACCGCCTTTTCACCGGCAAGGCGCAGGATGGCATTGGCATCAGCCATGCGGGGCCAACGCAGCCAGAGACGGCGGGTCTCGAGCCGGAAGACATCGTCGCGGGTCAGTTCGGGGAACATTCTCGTCTCTCCGTCGGCGCAAACGAAAAAAGGGAGCTGGGACTTTGGTCCCATCTCCCCTTCGCTGACCTTCGGGAGACCCTCTTCGGGCCTTTTAACCCTTGATCCGTTCGGTTCGATGGAACCGGCGGATCGAGAGAATTCCCTATCCGCCTTTTACTCTGCGGCCTCTTGGGCCGGGACTACGTTCACGAAAGCTCGGCCGAGTTTCGTCGTGAATCGGACGCGGCCATTCGTCGTCGCAAAGAGGGTATGGTCTTTGCCCATGCCGACATTGGCGCCGGCATGCCACTTGGTGCCGCGCTGACGAATAATGATGTTGCCGGCAACGACGGCCTGGTCGCCGAAGCGCTTCACGCCGAGTCGCTTGCTTTCGGAATCGCGGCCGTTACGCGACGAGCCGCCTGCCTTTTTGTGAGCCATAACGCCCTACCTCAAAACTTGTCGTGTCTCTCTAACCCGAATCGGCGGCGAAAGCCACCCGTCTCGGATACGAAATGCCGGAGCACCATTCTGTCAGGAGCGACAGCCCGGGACGATTGAGTCTCGGCGATGGTGGTCCGGCGCGGATGATCTGCGCCGGGCAACCCGGTCTCAGGCTTCGGACGCCTCGTCCTTGGCCTTCTTGGCAGGTGCCTTCTTGGCCGCGGCCTTCTTCGGCTTCTCAGCCTCCTCGCCCGCCTCGGCCTTGGCGGCCTTCGGTGCGGCCTTCGCCTTGGCGGCGGCCGGGGCAGCGGCGGCATCGGCCTTCTTCATCTCCGGCTTCTTGCCGCCGGTGAGGATGTCGGTGATGCGGATGACGGTCAGCTCGGCGCGGAAGCCGCGCTTGCGCTTGGAATTCTGGCGGCGGCGCTTCTTGAAGGCGATGACCTTCTCGCCACGAGCCTGCTCGACGATCTCACCGGCGACGGTGATCTCGGAGAGGGCCTTGGCGTCGAGCGTGGTCTTCTCGCCCTCGGTGAGCATCAGCACCGAGTCGAAGGCGACGGTGTCGCCGGCGTTGCCCTCGATCTTGGCAACGGTGATCTTGTCGTTGGCGGCGACGCGGAACTGCTTCCCGCCGGTCTTGATGACTGCGAACATTTTGTCCTCCATGTTCGGCCCCGTCCTGTCGCGGCTTCCGGATGGAGGCCCGTGGGACGGCTTTTTGGCAGTCGGTTGCGTGGTCTGGCTTGCTCTTGCCGGCATGCGACGCAGCGCACATGCCAAAAGAGATCGGGCGCGGGTTTCCCCGCGCCGGACGGTGCTCGATAGTCGCAAGGCCGGGAGAGGTCAAGCGAAAGCGGCGGTGAAGAGTGGAATTCTCCTGCTCGGGAGGCTTGCCCCCCGGGCGCGGCTTGTGTAACAAGCGCCTCGCTTCGACCGAAGGCGACCGCGGACAGGTGGCAGAGTGGTTGAATGCACCGCACTCGAAATGCGGCATACCTGCAAGGGTATCGGGGGTTCAAATCCCTCCCTGTCCGCCATCATCCCGCCAAGGGATTGATTTTCCAGAGAGACTAGGCAAATCAAGAGCTTGGAGCCGCCCGAGTGGTACACACGGGTGGTACACAATGGCTCTCGCAATGTCTCGCCCCTGGAAGCATCCCAAGACCGGCATCTACTGGCTCCGCAAGCGCGTCCCGGACGATTTGCAGAAGCTGGTCGGCAAGCGCGAGGAGAAACAGAGCCTCGGCACGCGCGATCCCGCGGAGGCGAAGCGCAAGCACCTCGCCGCGCTGACCGAGGTCGAGGAGCGTTGGGCCAATCTGAAGGTGGGACCGCGCACACTGACCGAACGCGAGGCGCATGAGCTGGCGCAGCCGCAATATGACGAGTGGCTCGCGCTTCACCGCGATTTCCCCAGTCAGCAGCCATGGTCGATCGAGATCGGCGCCATGGCCTTCGATCCGAATGCCGTCGCGGGCGATCTCTGGTGGGAAGTCCGAGAGCATCGGGTGCGTTGCATCGAGAGAGCTAACGCGCGACTGATGGAACTTGGCGTGCTGGTCGACGAGAAGGGGCAACTCGCCTTGGCCAGGGCGATTGCCGGCGCCTATGGACGGGCGAGCCTCAAGCTCAAGGAATGGGCCAAGGGCGACTTCGGGATCGAGAGGCCGGTCCATGTCGTGATGACGGCCGGATCGGGAACGGGCCAGCCAGTTCCGGTGCTCGAACCGATTTCGTTCAAGGATCTCATCAAGAGCTGGTCCTCCGAGAACGACGTGTCCCCGAGGACGCTATATAACTGGACGGGCGCGATCGAGCGGTTGAAGAAGTTCGTCGGTCACGACAATGCCGTGCGTCTGACACCAGACGAAATGGTGCGCTGGAAAACGGCATTGATCGATGCGGGGCTGAAGCCGAAGACGATCCGTGACGCCTATCTAGCTCCGGTGCGCGCGATCCTCGGCGTCGCCGTCAAGAATAAGCGACTGCCGAGCAATCCCGCGGAAGGCATCACGATCGGCGTCAAGGCAAAGCCCGGCGCCACCCGCCGCGGCTATTCGGATGATGAAGCGAAGACCGTGCTGAAGGCCGCCGAGCAAGAGACGGACCCGGTCCGGCGCTGGGTTCCCTGGCTTTGCGCCTATTCGGGTGCCCGCGTCGCCGAAATTTGTCAGTTGCGCGTCGAGGACGTTTTCGAAGTCGGCGGCGTATGGAGCTTCAAGGTCGATCCGGCTGCTGGGCGGGTCAAAACCCTTGGCTCGGAACGCTCCGTCCCGTTGCACCCGGCGCTCATCGAAGCCGGCTTCCTCAAGTTCAAGAATTCGGTGAAGAAGGGGCCGCTGTTCGCCAGCCTGACGCCGGACCGTTTCGGCAGCCGCGGCGGAAACGGAACTAAAGTGCTCAGCCGTTGGGTGCGCTCTCTCGGCCTCGACGATCCTCGTCTCGCACCGAACCATTCGTGGCGTCATCGCATGCGGACGCTCGCACGCCGCCACGCCCTCGACCCCGACACCGTCGACAAGTTCATCGGCCATGCGGGCCGTGAGGTCCCGAACGGCTACGGTGAGTTCGAGGCGCAGGTCGCCTATCGCGAGATTTCGAAGATTCCGACGCTCAAGCTGGATTGACGCTTTGGCGTTGGCATGGGTCGCGGCGCCACCGGCTGTGAACCGCGTGTGATCGGTACTATTTGCATAAGCGCTTTCTCTGCGCTCTCCCACACTTCTGGCGGCAGCCGATACAGGCCAATTTAGTCCCAGCAAGCGGCCGATTTGGGGTATCGGTCGGCTTCTCTACGCGTGAGGTCGTTGATTGGATGGACCAGAATTCCGTTGAAATGGCGATTAGCCTGCTAGCCAACAACCTGCGGCTCTACGCCGAGGCACAAGTCAAGTTTGCGGAGTTGGTTCGCATTGATCGCGAGGAAGCAATCAACAACGTTGACAGGGCATTCGAAGCAAATCTGGAGGGCTTTCATACACTCTATGATGTCTCGAGGAATCAGTTCGATTATTTTGCCCATGCGGACACGACGCTGGTGATTGCCATGCGCAACGCGATCCACCACCGAGATCATCCTTTATTCCGAAGCCTGTTCTCCGAAATATTTCTCCATGCGGCGCCCCGGAGGTGGCTAGGCGCAGAGTTTTTGCTGGCGCGATATCAGGTTTCCGGCAACCCAGCGGAACACTACTTCAGGTTGGACGATTTTTGTCAGCGCTTGGATCCGGCTGTGAGCTCGCGATACCTTGATACTTTTCTGCGTGACGAGAGGGCGCGGCGACGTTTTCAATTGATCGCCTCAGAGCTTTCTTTCGATAAGATTCGCCGGAAAGCAGATCGAGAGCGATACCCGATCTCCCAAGTCTATCTGGACATCGTTCCGATCTTTATTTCGGCCGTTGGGCGCGTTTTTAAGGGAATGCACGCTGCAGGAATGGCGTTCCGAGGTTATGATGCAGACACCTACCTCGCCCATTTCTGTGATGTAGAGGTTGATTTGCAGGCCTTAACGTTTGGCGCCATGCGAATCTAAAGGTGGGGCGCCCCTGAGGGCGATCTGCGGCTCTGCAAATGCGGTAACGAATGCCTGTGCCGGTAAACGTTGACCGCAAACGCTCTGGGACTGGCGCCGGAATGACGTGAAACGTGCTGTGAGAAGCCTGCGTCGGCATCGATATGTTTCCATACCCCCTCCAATCACCTGATGGACACTTCCGCCTGCTCTCCACCCTCCGGCACACCACCTCTCTCCACCTCACTCTCCCTCTACACCTTCCCTTCCCACGCTTCCCCAGCCTAGACAGCCCACCTTACCCAATCACACTTGCCGATGGTCCGCTCGCTCTCGGCTGCCCCACGATGACCGCCGAGATCACCAGCGTTACCAAAATCAAGGAGGCAATCAGCCTCCGGCAGGGCCAGAATATGAGCGGTAATATGATACCTCAATCTGTTGGCTAAGTCCTTGAAAAGACGAAGCCCAGAAACCGTCGACAGCCCTGTCCTTCCAAAGCTCCTTCGTTCGCCTTCCAATTCTCGATTATGGAAGCCCAATTGGAAGCCACGCCACGTCCTTCATCATCAGGGCTTTCACACACACGAACTCGCGTTCATCCCGCCCGAGAAGGCCGAGGCGTTCAAGGTGTGGGCGCCGGCCTGAGACAGTGCCCAGGCCGGCGCCCTTCATCGTCAGGCGTCGAGTGAGTTCAGCAGCGACAGTCGCGCAGCTTCATCCTCGGCCTCTTCGATCTCACGACGACGCCGTTCGAGTTCGGAGCCGTCGTAGAGCCGATCCAGTTCGTCGTCGTCCAGGAAGCGAGACCGGAACCTTACCGCCCTCTGGGCCTTCGTCCAGATGTTGCGCGAGCCAGAGGCAAGCTGGGCGCAATGCACCGGCGATTTCAGGATGAACGGATTGGATTTGAAGACGGCGCGCGCCTCGATCCATCGACCATCGTCCAGCCTGAAGCGGTCGTCCTCGCCCAAGCTCTTCGTGACGTATCGGAACCAGGCCCAACAACGCGCCACCTGATCGCTTTCCGACCGGCTCTTGTTGATCTTAACGACGAAAGCCTCGGGCGGGATCCAGCCCCGCTTCGTCAGCCGGGCCAGGCAGCGCGGCGCCCACACCTTGAACGCCTCGGCCTTCTCGGGCGGGATGAACGCGAGTTCGTGGGTGTGAAAGCCCTGATTCCGACCGTTCTCGTGCACGTAGATGTAGAAGTGTTGCGAACTCATGACCCTGGACCGCTTCGTGAAGCGCATCCTCGACCGATCCGTCGCATCACCGATGTCCAGCCACTTGCCGACCTCATGGTTGAAGAGCGTCAGCACGCGCGTCGCCGCGGCATGGTCGCGGACGCCCATCCGTTCCCAGAGGATGGTCATATGGGCGTTCATCACCACCCCGTAATGCCTCATGCAGAACGAGACGGCGCCATAAAGATCGGCGACATCCGGCCCGGTCAGGATCGGATGCCGCGGCTTCATCGACTGGACGACGGGGTGAAACGGGTTGCCGGGCACGGGCATCCCCGTGAACGGAGCTCGCGGCAACGGCGGCAGGTTCATGAAGTCGCCGCCGTTCGCCTTCACGCGCTGGATATAGGCGCGGATCGATCGGCTGAGATCATCGGTCGGTTCATGGTCCGGAGGAACGTACAAGAAGGCACCGCGCTCGGGCGTGCTATGCGGCATTTCGATATAGGGCATGGTTCGGAATCCGATTGGGAATGCGGGACGAAACCGGCGCCGCAGATCGGCGCCGACCTTCGTGAGAGCGGGAGAGCGTCAGTTGTTCGTGTCGTCGAACAGGCCGGGGCGCTTCCAGAGCGGCGACCGGCGCTGAGGCTTGAACTTTGCCCGCACGGCTTTCGGCCGCCCAATGATCGGGGTCGGGGCGATCCGTTGTGCGACCAGCGCGCCGTGGAACGTGCCACTTGCCCTGTCGATCAAGGCCCTGATGTCAGGATCGCACCTGTCGAGCGTGTCGAAGGCGGCATGGAGAGCCCGGCCGAGATCGTCCTCGTCGACATGGTGAGCGAAGGCGCTTGCGGGCGTGTATTGCACCGATGCGCGGAGACGGGCGAGTGCCTCGTCCCGGCTCATCAAAACGGAGGTGCAGCCGTCTGACACGGGAGGCGTCGGCGTGGCCCCAGGACAGGTTTTGACGTCGACATCGATGGCTACGAAGAGGCTAGGTAAAGTTGATTTGGACACTCGGGTTCCTCTGGCGCAGAGGATCACCAAGGCTCCGGGATCGAAACCGATCGGCCCTACTGCCTATACATATAGTGTTTTCGGGCCTTTCCCTCGCACGAGACCCGGCCGTTTTCCTAAGATTCGCAAGAATGGTGCGCGCCACGATGGTAACGCTACCCGTTTGTTGCGCGTCT
Organism: Bosea sp. ANAM02; assembly: GCF_011764485.1. Lineage (NCBI taxonomy): Bacteria > Pseudomonadati > Pseudomonadota > Alphaproteobacteria > Hyphomicrobiales > Alloboseaceae > Allobosea > Allobosea sp. ANAM02. The sequence continues at coordinate 1,242,857 of NZ_AP022848.1, forward strand.
ATTTTGTGCGCCGCGCTGACTTGGACCAAATTTCCGAGACGGTCGGCTGCCCGTAAATTCCGCACTCCGGCCGATGAACCTCTGCCCTCGATCCGCTCGGCAGGAGGCCTTCTTGGCGCCCGATTACCTCGACCCGCTCCCGTTCGTCCCGCTGTTGCCGGAGGAGCTCCTCCGCAAGCATCATGTCCACGAACCGCTGGACCACCGCTTCCGCTCGGCCGCGCGCCTGCTCCAGGCGATGTGGCGCGAGGACCGCGAGCTGCCGATCGGCCACTACCGCGTCGAGGGTAAGCGCAAGAAGCTCGGTTCCCGCATCAGCCACGTCGCCGCGCGTGCAGGCGCCAACTTCATGGCCCCGGCCATCACCGCGCTGGTTCGTCGCGAGGTCGCCTATCGCGAGCCCGCCGCGATGATCGACGAGGGGCGGCTCTACGGCAATCTGCTGAGCTCGATGCCGCTGGCCTTCAACCTTTTCGGCCTGCTCAAGCTCGACCTCGCCTTCGCCTCCCGCGTGCTCGGCGAGCTCTTCCCCGACCTGGTCGGCGCGCAGGTCCGGGCCGTGCTGTTCGAGCACTCGCCCGGCCGCGGCAATCCGGCGCTGACCGGCGACCATTCCGCCTTCGACGTGCTCCTCCGCTACGAGACGCCGACCGGACACAAGGGCTTCGTCGCGATCGAGTTGAAGTACAGCGAGTCTTGCCAGGAACCAGTCCCGGCGATCCGGCCGCGCTATGACGACCTCGCCAACGTTGTGAGATCGCCTGCAATGTTGGCCCCGTGAGGGGCGGTTATCGCTTTGAAGGTTAGCCCCCCTGTTATCGGCTGCGGCTGATCCTTCCGTCTTTTCGGAAGGGTCCGGGGATGACGGGTGTGGAGACGATCGGTCGGATCCGGTTCGAGCATTTCCAGAACGGCAAGGGGATCAAGCGGATCGCGCGGGAACTCGGCCTCGCGCGCGACACGGTTCGCAAAGTGCTCCGCTCCGGCGCGACCGAGTTCATCTACAAGCGCGAGGTCCAGCCGCGGCGGAAGCTTGGAGCCTGGGTCGATACGCTGACGGCGATCCTCGAGGCCGAAGACCGGCTGCCGCGGCGCGAGCGACGCTCAACGATCCGGCTGTTCGAGGAGCTGCGCGGGCGCGGCTACGACGGAGCCCATGACAGCGTCCATCGGTTCGTGAAGGCCTGGCGTGCCGATCGCGCCCGGCTGCCGGCGCAGGCCTTCATTCCGCTGCGCTTCGATCCCGGCGAGGCCTATCAGTTTGACTGGAGCCACGAGGCGATCGAACTCCACGGGCTGCCCGTGGTGGTGAAGGTCGCCCAGATGCGACTGGCCTATAGCCGGATGCCGATCGTGCGCGCCTATTTCCGCGAGACGCAGGAGATGGTCTTCGACGCGCATGACAAGGCCTTCGCCTTCTATGGCGGGGTCTGTCGGCGCGGCATCTACGACAACATGAAGACCGCGGTGGAGACCGTCTTCGTCGGCCGCGCCCGGGAGTACAACCGGCGCTTCCTTCAGCTCTGCTCGCATCACCTCGTCGAGCCGGTGGCCTGCACGCCGGCGGCCGGCTGGGAGAAGGGCCAGGTCGAGAACCAGGTCGGCACGATCCGCGATTTGCTGTTCCGCCCGCGACCGAAGGTGAAGACGCTCGACGAGTTGAACGCCTGGCTCGCCGACCAATGTGTCGCCTACGCTCGGCGGGCCAAGCATCCCGAGTTCCGCGATCGGTCTGTCATTGAGGTCTTCGAGGAGGAGAAGGCGCGGCTGATGCCGTATCTGGGCCCCTTCGCCGGCTTCGTCGAGAAGCCGATGCGGGCGACCACGACCTGCCTGATCACGCATGATCGCAACAAGTACAGCGTCGATGCCCGAGCCGCCGGCCGCGCCGTGCTAGTGCGCGCCTATGCCGACCGGATCGTTGTGTTGCTCGATGGCGAGACGGTCGCCGACCATCCCCGCAGCTTCAAGCGCGATCAGGTCGTCTATGATCCCTGGCACTATCTGCCGGTGCTGATGCGCAAGCCGGGTGCTCTACGCAATGGCGCGCCGTTCAAGGACTGGGATTTGCCGGCGCCGCTCACCGTGGTGCGTGAGAAGCTGCGGCGTCATGTCGATGGTGACCGTCAGTTTGTGAAGATCCTCGGCCGCGTCCCCGAGGACGGCATTGCCGCTGTGGCGGAGGCCTGCACCGAGGCGCTCGCGGCCGGCATCGCCAGCGGCGACGTCGTCATCGCGATCCTGGCGCGCCGTCGCCAGCCGCCTGTTCCAGCCAGCATCACCACACCCAACGCCCTCAGGCTCAAGACCGAGCCGGTCGCCGACTGCGCCCGATACGACAACCTGCGCAAGAGAAGGGAAGCCTCGCCATGGAACGCCACCAACTGATCGAGGCGATGACCAGCCTCAAGCTCTACGGCATGCGCGCCAGCTTCGACGAGATCGCCGGCAAAGGCCTGAACCGCCGCGAGGAGATCTATCCCCTGCTGGCGAGCCTGATCCGCGCGGAGCTGACCCATCGCCAGTCGCGTTCAATCAACTATCGCATCAGCGGCGCCAGATTCCCGGTTCTGAAGGATCTCGATGCCTTCATCTTCGACGACACGCCGGTGGACGAGGGACACATCCGCGAGCTCGCCACCGGCGAGTTCATCGACGCCAGGCGCAATCTCATCCTGATCGGCGGCACCGGAACGGGAAAGACCCATCTCGCCATCGCGATCGCCGCCGCCGTCATCCGGGCGCGCGCCCGCGGCCGCTTCTTCAACCTCGTCGACCTGGTCAATCAGCTCGAACAGGAGAAGGCCGCCGGCAAGAGCGGACGCATCGTCGAAGCCCTGCTGCGCCAGGATCTCGTCGTCATCGACGAGCTCGGCTATCTGCCCTTCAGTCAGGCCGGCGCGCAGTTGCTCTTCCACCTGATCAGCAAGCTCTACGAGAACACCTCGATCATCATCACCACCAATCTCGCCTTCGCCGACTGGCCCCAGATTTTCACCGACGCCAAGATGACGACTGCGATGTTGGATCGGCTCACGCATCACTGCGACATCATTGAGACCGGCAACGAGAGTTGGCGCTTCAAGAACCGCGCCTGAACGCTCCCGAGACCTTCGCGAGCTGGACGCCGAAATCGCCCCGGCCCAGCAACCCTGACCAGCTCAGCCGGGGCGATCCCGGCACGTCCGACCAGGCTTGCAGGGGGGCTAGCCTTCAATGCGATAAGGGGGCTGCCCTTCAACGCGATTTGACACTGCTGCCCGACAGCGTGCCGACCTCAGTCGCGCGGGCTTTCTTGTTTGGCACGTTCGGATTGGGCGTCGTGTTCGCGCTCTACGGCAACGCCTGGTATCTCGACTTTGTCCGCAAGCGTTGGGAAGCGCTACGCCAGGAACCGGACCAGGCCGCAGCGCTGGCGAGGGCAAGACAGACTGGCGGCGTCCATCTCGTCGCGCCGATCGTCGCGTTCGCCCTCGTCATCGCCGCGGTGGTCGTGCCGCATCTCAATCTGCCCAGTTGGGGCGGTGGCTCGGTCGCGCTGGTCCGCGACGGCTACATGACCGGCTATTCCAGCACGACCATCGGCAAGGCGCTCGCCGCCAGCTTCGACCATGCGGAGTGGCAGTCGTTCACGTCCGACAAGGGCGCGACGGTGGTCAAGTTCACGGGCAAGATCAATGCGAGCCTGCACGCCAACGCGATCGAGCAGCTCATGCGGCCGGTCAACGAGGCCGCGACCGACAACGACATCAACACGCGCTACGGCAGCTACGACACGTTGCTGCCCTACTACCAGACCGCGATCGAGCATCTGAAGGCCCGGAACCGGCTTCAGCCAATCGCAGACAAGCATGGCTGCGCGCAGTCGGCGACGCAGGCGTCTTGCGACGCGATCCGCGCGACCTTCACGCTCATGCGCGAGGTTGTCGAGACCTGGGCCGAGGATGCCTATTGGCCGGTGGGCGAGCCGGTCGAGATCCAGTGGACCGTCAATCCGGACGGACGCAGCTTCAGCCTGGCCAGCATGAACAGCAATGCGTGGAAGGGGAAGCCGTTCAGCGACATCTTCGCCGTGCTCTACGACTGAGCGAGCCCCGCGCCAGCGACCCGCATCCCTTCGTCCAAACGCGAGGCTCGACCATGCGCCTGCCACTCATCATCGCCGCCTGCATGGTGGCCACCGCCGCCGTTGCCCAGGTGCCGCGGATCAAATGGCGGCCGATGGACTTTCCGCCGACCACGACGATGGAAGCGACCGTCCAGGGTGCGAAGCGCGGCCTTGGCCCGTTCCGCATCTTCTATGAGTTCGCCAAGATGCAGAACTGGTCCTGCGCATTCGACAATGCTGGCGGGCCAAGCTCCGGCCCTTCGACGCTGAGTTGCCGGGCGCCGAACAAGCCTGCCTGGGATTTTTACGTCGAGCACTATCCCGACGAGAAGCGGCTGGTCTTCGTCGAGGGCAATTTCGCGGGCAAGCCGCGCACGGGTGAGCAGCTCGGCGCCTTCCTCGCCTTCACCTTCCAGAACATGAAGTGAGGCCCCATGCGACTGTCTATTCAAACTGCCTTCGTTCAATCGGCAATAGTCGGCATAGCCCTGGCGTGCCTCGGCAGCAGCCCGAGTCAGGCGCAGGCGCCGGCCGCGCCGCAACAGAAGGAGCTCGCGGCCACGGTCACTTCCTATTGGACGACGACTAAGACTGGCGCGCTGCGCGACAAGAAGATCTACGGCCGCTTCGCCTTGCACAAGGACGCCGGCAGGCTGCTCAACCAGATGAACTTCATCTGCCCGAAGAACCGGCGCACCTACGCGCATCTCACCATCTATCTGGACGACATGATCGCGCTGGGCGTGCCCTATAAGCCGGCCCACGGCAAGATCGAGGGGCAGTTCGCGATCGACGGGAACGGCGCCATCACGCTCGCGGGCGAGTCGATCGACACCGAGCTGTTCTTCGACAGGACGCCTGCGAACGTGAACGAGATCGACCGGGTCTTGAACGCCAAGCGCATTCAGCTCCGCGTCGGGGAAACCCAAATTGCCTACGACACCAATCCGAAGTTCGAGGAGCTCATGCGCGAGCTCTTGGCCGAGAGCGCAGGCGCGACCGGCTTCTTCAGCACCGAGGCCATGCTCGCCGATTGCCGCAAGTACCGTGGGGAAAGCGCCCGGTAGGACGCTCTCAGCGGGCTCGACGGTGGGCCACAGGAGTGGTACACACGATCAAAATCAGCGGCTTCTAAGCTATTGATTTTGCATATCTCTCGGCGCTGGAGGCCCAATCCCTCCCTGTCCGCCATTCACTTCCCCTTCTGATTTTTCTCGCATCGCTCCCGAAGCGTTCGGTCGCCATCTCGCATGGCGAGCGCATTCGCCATTCAATCGCGCCAATGCCGGGCGGGGTTGAAATGCACGCGAATTTTGCGGCTGGATAGCGGATCCCACAGCAAGGAGGAATCCAATGAGATTGGCGCTCGCCATCATCACCTTGGCTCTCACCGGCTGCAACGCCACGCCGGACGCCCATCATCCCGCGACGGATTACACCGTCGGAACGGAACGATGCTCGAAGTTCGGCTGGGGCACGTCCCAGATGGCCGAATGCCTGGACCGTGCCGCCGAGCGGCAGTCTGCCACGGTTCCGCAGGACAGCGCCGGCGCAGCCGGCTAGCGTTTGGGATGGCGCGACCGGGGTTGCACCCGCCCCTCAGGCGCGGCAAAGATGAGTCTATGATCAGGATCTCGATTGTCGCCAGCCTGGTTGCCGTCCTGGCCGCCGGCTGTGTTTCATCCCGGCCCAGGCCCGTCGCGCAGCCTGCGGCTACGCCTGCCAAGCATATCGTCCGTGACGGCGCGCAACTCGTCCTGCCGGACGGCACGCGGGTCACACCGGACTATACGGGCGGCTTCACCTTGCCGAACGGCGATTATGTGAAGCGCGAGCGCGGGGCGCTGGTTTTGCCCACGGGCGCGCGCTGCCAGCCCAGCTCGAACGGTTACGCCTGTCCCTGACGGCATTCGGGCGGCGTTGATGCGCCGCCCGCGAGCCTGTTCGTCAAGCTGCGTTCGACGCTTGCCGTGATCTCTTCGTCGTTCCGGAGGTGTCATCCGAATCGTCGAGCACGTGGTTGTGGCTGCGGAACGCCCAGATCTCCTTGGCGGCTTCCCAATGCTCGCGGTCGCGGCCCTCGGGCTGCCCGTCCTTGATCCAGAGCTGATAGGCGATCTTGCGGATTTCGTGCTGGGTCTTGTCGTCCTGCTTCATGTCTCGCCTCCATGATCGCTCCCCGATGCGCATCGGGGAATCCTGGTTTCGGAGAGGGTGACGGCTGAGCCGTGCTCGGGAACAACCGCGGACCGGCCGGGTTGTTCCCGCGCGCGATCAAACATCCCGCCGGGAGACCGGGCGGTGATTCATACCTCTGCGGTGGCCAGTTCCGTTTCGCCAGGCAACTCGGCCGGAGGAGCAGTAGGGCGGCGGGCATAGCGCTGAGCGAGCACGGCGCAGGCGAAGAGCTGTGCCTGATGGAACAGCATCAGCGGCAGTACGATCAGGCCGAGCGCTTGGCCGGGGAACAGAATGTTCGCCATCGGGATGCCGCTCGCCATGCTCTTCTTCGAGCCGCAGAAGACGATCGCGATCTCGTCTTCCTTGGAAAAGCCGAGGCGTCGGCTGGCGATGGTGGTGATTGCCAGCACGGCGGCAAGCAGGACGACGTCGAGGGCGATGACGAGGCCGAGATCAGCCAGCGTGACCTGCGACCAGATGCCGGCAACCATGCCCTCGCTGAATGCGGCATAGACGACGAGCAGGATCGAGCCACGATCGACCAGCGAGATCGGCGCCTTGTGGCGCTGCAGGAACGGCCCGATCCAGCGGCGCAGCAATTGCCCCACCAGGAAGGGGAGCAGCAATTGCAGGGCGATGCTCTCGACGGCACGCGTGCTGAAACCGCCGCCCTTCGAATCGAGCAGCAGAACGACCAGCAGCGGTGTCAGCACCATGCCGAAGAGGTTGGAGACCGAGGCGCTGCACAGGGCTGCCGCGACATTGCCGCGCGCGATCGAGGTGAAGGCGATCGAGGACTGCACGGTCGAGGGCAGGATGCAGACGAAGATCAGCCCAGCGATCAGTTCCGATGGCAGAACCCCGGAGAAGACGCGGGCGAGCCCGAGGCCGAGCAGCGGGAACAGGATATAGGTGCTGGCGAAGACCAGCGATTGCAGGCGCCAATGCAGCAGACCTTCCCAGACTGCCGTCGGCGACAGCCGCGCGCCATAAAGGAAGAACAGCAGGGCGACCGCGATCGACACGGCGTCATTGGCGACCACGGCGCCGTCACCATGGGCGGGGAAAAGTGTGGCGATCGCGACCGTCGCCATCAGGGCGATCAGATAGGGGTCGATGCCGAAGCGGGCGAGGGTGCGGCGAAGCATGGGCAGTCCTTCCGATGCGGTGCCGCGTTTTAATCCCTCACCGGTTCATTGTGATCCATGTTGGCCTCGATATCGGCTATCATGAGGCATGATGACGTTCGATTCCGATCCGAAGCCGCTCGATCCCGTCCTGCTGCAGAGCTTTCTCAGGGTTTGCGAGACGCTGAGCTTCACCGAGGCCGCGCGCCAGCTTGGCCTGCGCCAGTCTTCGGTCAGCCAACATGTCGCGCGGCTGGAGAAGCGGCTGGGCCGGCGGCTGCTGGAGCGCGACACCCATGGCGTGCGCCCGACGCCGGATGCGGACGCGATTCTGCCCTTCGCACGGCAGGCGCTGGAGGCGGGGCAGCGGATCGAGCGCTATCTCGCCGGCTCGACGCTGCGTGGGCGGCTCCGGCTCGGAGTTTCCGAGGATTTCGCCTATACGGCGCTGCCGGAAATCCTGGCGGCCTTCGCCATGCAGCATCATGCGGTCGATCTGGAGCTGACGGTGGGACTCAGCGGCCTGCTCTACGAGCAATATGACGCCGGCGATCTCGACCTGATCTTCGCCAAGCGGCGCAAGGGTGACGCGCGCGGCGAAGTCGCCTGGCAGGAGCGCCTGGTATGGGCCGGCCGGCCGGGCGCAAGGCTGGCCGAGCAGCCGGTCGTTCCGCTCGTGCTCTATCCCCCGCCGAGCATCACGCGGGTCCATGCGATCGAGACGCTGGAGCAGGCGGGGCGTGCCTGGCGCGTCGCCTGCACCAGCGGCAGTCTCGCGGGCCTGCGCGCGGCCACGGTGGCGGGCCTCGGCATCACCGCGCATTCGGCCCGGCTGATCCCGCAGGGGCTCGCCGAGGTCGAGCCGCGCGAGGCGCTGCCGCCATTGGGGACGATCGAGTTCGTCGTCATCGGCGGCCAGTCGCATCAGGCCGCGGCGCGGGCGCTCGCCGACAGCATTCTTTCGAGTGCCGGGAGGCTGATGCCAGAAGCGCCGCGCCGCAGCGGGCGCGGTTAGTCCCGCGCCAGCGCCGCGACCGGATCGAGCTTCGCGGCGTTGCGGGCCGGCAGGAAGCCGAAGGTCAGGCCGATCAGGGTCGAGCAGGCGATGGCGACGGCGAAGGCCTCGCCCGAATAGATGAATCGCATCTGCGTGCCCGAGGCCTCGAAGCCATACCCGATGGCGAGCGCAAGCCCGATGCCGAGTGCGCCGCCGATGAAGCAGACCAGCGAGGCCTCGATCAGGAACTGCTGCATGATGTCGCTGCGCCGCGCGCCGACCGCCATGCGCAGGCCGATCTCGCCGGTGCGCTCGATCACCGAAACCAGCATGATGTTCATCACGCCGATGCCGCCGACGAGCAGCGAGATGACGGCGATCGAGGAGATCATCAGCGTCAACGTCCGGGTTGTGGCGGTGATGGTGTTGCGGATCTCGTCCTGGTTGAAGATGAAGAAGTCCTTGGCGCGGTGGCGATGGGTCAGGAGTTCGGTCACCGCCTCCTGCGCCGCGGCCATCGGCGTGTCGTCGTCGACGCGCAGCGTGATCGAGCGCAACGAGAGATCGCCGAGGAAGCGGCCCTGCACCGCGGTATAGGGCAGGAAGACCTGCGGGTTCTGGCTGCCGCCGAAGCCGCCCTGTTGCTGGCGCATCACGCCGACGATGCGGCAGGGCACGGCGCCGATCAGGAAGACCGTGCCGATCGGGTTGGCCGTGCCGTTCGGGAAGAGCACGCCCAGCGTGTTCTCGTCGATGACGACGTCCTGCGCCAGCGCGCGGACATCCTCGGCGGTGAAGAAGGAGCCGCGGGTCAGCACGCTGCCACGGACGTCGAAATAGCGCTCGCTGACGCCGTTGACCTGTGCCGTCGCCTCGACATTGCCGAGGCGGATCGTTGCGCTCGTCGTGACCGTCGGCGTCACGCTCGCCGCATAGGGCTGCGCGGCGAGGACCTGCGCATCGAGCACGGTCAGCGTCTTGACCCGGCCGGAGCGCGTGTCGCCGAAATTCGCGCCGGGAAATATCTCCAGCGTGTTGGTGCCGAGGCTGGAGATGTTCTGCAGCACGTTCTGCTTGGCGCCTTCGCCGAGCGCGACGACGCTGACCACGGCCGCGATGCCGATGACGATGCCGAGCATCGTGAGAGTCGTGCGCAGCTTGTGGGCGGCCATCGCCCGCATCGCCATGCCGAAGGCTTCCTTGAGGCGGCTGAAGGCAGCCCGCATTCGCCCCGCCGGGGCCGGGACGGGGGAGGGCGGCGGCACGGCTTCCGCGCGCGGTGCGGTCCGCCGGTCATCGATGATCCGGCCGTCGCTGAGCTCGATGATGCGATGGGCGCGGCCTGCGACATTCATGTCGTGGGTGACGAGGATGACAGTATGGCCCTCGCGGTTCAATTCCTCGATCAGCGCCAGCATCTCCTCGCCGCTCTTGCGGTCGAGCGCGCCGGTCGGCTCGTCGGCGAGGAGGACGCGGGCGCCGTTCATCAGGGCGCGCGCCACCGAGACGCGCTGCTGCTGGCCGCCGGAGAGCTCGGAGGGGCGGTGCGTCGCGCGCGAGGCCAGCCCGAGCCGGTCCAGCAGCTTGGCGGCGCGGCTCTGGCGCGGGCCGGGCGGCACGCCGGCATAGATCGCGGGCACCTCGACATTGGCGAGCGCCGTCAGCTCGGAGAGCAGGTGATAGCGCTGGAAGACGAAGCCGAAATATTCGCGCCGGAGCCGGGCCAGCTCGTCCGGGTCGAGGTCGCGTGTCGGTCGGCCGTCGATCTCGTAGCTGCCGCCGGTCGGGCGATCGAGGCAGCCGATGATGTTCATCAGCGTCGACTTGCCCGAACCGGACTGGCCGACGATCGCGACCATCTCGCCGGCCTCGATGACGAGATCGGTACCGTCGAGCGCCGCGACCGCGGCCTCGCCCTCCCCGAAATCGCGCCGGACGCCGGCGAGGCGGATGAGCGGCTTGCCCATCGCGCGCGCCTCAGAAGCCAAAGGGCGAGCGCCGGGCACGCGTCGGACGCGTCGCATCCGGGCCGCCGCTGCTGCGGGTGGTGACGACGCGCTCGCCCGCCTTCAGGCCGGAGGTGATCTCGACCACGATCTTGTTGTCGAGCCCGGTCGTAACCTTGCGTTGCTCAGGTTTGCCGTCGGCGCCGAGGATATCGACGAAGCTGTTGGGGCCGCGGCGCCGGACGGCGGTCGACGGGACGGTGACGACGTTCTGCGCGCGGCCGACGATGACGGTGACTTGCGCCGTCATCGAGGTCAAAAGCCGGCCTTCCGGGTTCGGCACCTCGAACAGGGCGTTGTAATAGACGGCGCTCGTACTGGAGGCGGAGGACGAGCTGCTCGCGCTCGACGAAGAGGTCATGTTCTGCGTCTTCAGGGTATCGGGCGCGGGCTCGACATAGGAGATCTTGCCGGGGAAGCGCCGCTCCGGCGCGCCGAGCACGCTGAAATAGACCTCCTGCCCGGCCTTGACGCGGAGCACGTCGGCTTCAGAGATCTTGGCTTTGACCGTCATGGTCGAGACGTCGCCGAGCACCACGACCGTCGGCGCGGATTGCACCGCATTCACCGTCTGGCCTTCCTGCGCGACGATGGCGAGCACGGTGCCGGGGCTCGGTGCGGTGATGCGGGTATAGCCGAGCTTGGCGCGGGCATCCTCGACCTTGACCTGGCTCGAGACGATCTGCGCATCGAGCGACTCGATCTGGGCGCGGGTCACGCTCACCGTCATCTCGGCATTCTCGAAGGCGTCGCGCGAGACGGCGTTCTGGCCGACCATCTGCTTCTGGCGGGCGAGCACAGCCTGGGCATAGGCGAGGCTAGCGCTGCGCTCGGCGCGCTGGGCCTTGAGCGCGGCGAGGTCCGCCTCGGCCGAGCGCAAGGCGTTCTGCTGAGTGATGCCGTCGATCTCGGCGATCAAGTCGCCCGTCGCGACATTGTCGCCGAGCTTGACCTTGAGCGAGGTGATGCGGCCGGTCGCCTGCGCGCCGACGCTGACCTGCCGGACCGGCTCCAGCGCGCCGGAAGCGAGCACGGCCTCCTCGACATTGCCCATCACAGCTTCGGCGCTCGGCAGGCTGACGGTCTCGGCCGGCGAGGGCTGGCTGGCTTGCCACCAATAGTAGCCGCCGGCGGCCGCGAGGATCAGGGCGGGGATAAGGAGGCAACGCAGCCTCATGGTTGCGGCTCCTCGACGGGGAGAATGCGCAGGCGCAGGCCGGTCTCGCCGTCGACAACGGCCGGCGTCGAGACGACGACCGGCCTGAGCCAGCCGCCGCCCAGCGCCTTGTTGAGCGCGATGAAGCTGGTCGCGAGCGCGACCCGGCTCTGGATCAGCGATTCCTCCGATGCGTAGAGCGTGCGTTGGGCTTCGAGCACATCGAGGAAGCTCGCCGTGCCCGCCGTATAGAGCGCGCGGGACAACCGCGCCGCTTCGCCGGATGCACGGGCGGCTTCGGTCAGGCTGCCGAGCCTGAGCCGCTGCTGCCGCAGGCCGACGAGATTGTCCTCGACATCCTGCAACGCGGTCAGTACCGCGAGGCGCAAGGCCGCGTCCTGCTGGTCGCGCCGGGCGCGGGCGGCATCGACCGCCGCCGCAAGCTCGCCGCCATTGAAGATGGGGACGCTCAGGCTCGGGCCGATCGACCAGCCGATGGCGCTGTTCTTGGCGAGGTCGCCGAGCTTCAGCGCCGAGGTCGAGATATTGCTGGTCAGCGAGACCGACGGATAGCGATTGGCCTCGGCCTGGCCGATCCGGGCCGTGGCTTGCGCGAGCTGGCGCTCGGCCGAGCGGACATCCGGGCGGCGGCGGAGCACGTCGGCCGGGATGCCGGCGCGCGGCGGGGCCGGCGTGCCGGGCACCGTCCCACGGCGGCTGAAATAGCCGGCCATCGCGGCCGGCGGGCGGCCGGTCAGCACGGCGAGACGGTGCTGGCTCTGGGCGAGCGAGGCTTCGAGCGCGGGAATCTGCGCTTCGGTGCTGGCGGCTTGCGCCGTGGCGCGGGCCGTGTCGATCGCGGAGATGTCTCCGGCCTGGAAGCGGGTGCGGGTCAGCGCCTCGGTCTCGCGCTGCGTCTTCGCCGTGCTGCGGGCAAGGACGATCCGCGCCTGCAGGCCGCGCGCCTCGACATAGGTCGAGGCGACGTCGCCGATCAAGGTGAGCATGATCGTGCCGAGATCGTCGAAGGCGGCATCCGTGCCATAGGTCGCGGCCTCGACGGCGCGGTCGCGCGCGCCGAACAGGTCGATTTCCCAGGAGGCGTCGAAGCCGGCGCGGAAGCTGTTGCGGGTGACCGTCGAGGAGCGCGAGCGCGTCGCCGAGGCGCCGCCATCGACCTGCGGGAAAAGGGCACCTATCGCCTGCTCGCGCGCGGCACGGGCTTCGCGGATGCGGGCCTTGGCCTGCGCGACGTCGAGATTGCCGGCAATGGCCTGATCGACCAGCGCGTTCAGCGTGGGGTCGCGGAAGCCACGCCACCATTCGCTCGGCCTGGGCGAGGTCTTGCCGGCGGCCGCCGCGTTCCAGCGCTGCGGCAGGTCGAGCGCTGGCTGCGCATAGTCCGGCCCCACAGCGCAGGCGCCGAGGCTCAACGCCAGCAGAGACAGGAGGGGGATGCGAATCATCGCCGCCAGAATGCCGGGAAAACCCGGAGTCGCCAGCTTTCCACCCCGTCCATGCGCGATAATTCGTCCCTATGGCATTCCTGCCAGCAGGATAACCGCTCAGCCTGTTCGGCGCATTGCGGCCTCTGTCGTTTCGCGTTTCACAAAAACGCGAAACGACAGAGGCGATTTGTTCGCTGCATTTTCTTCACGCGAACCGGTGTCCACTTCGCTTGAAAATGCTTCAGATGACCATCCTGTGAGACAGGGTCTTCACGGTCATGTAATGCGCCAGCCCCTCGGCGCCACCCTCGCGGCCATAACCACTGTCCTTGACGCCGCCGAAAGGCACCTCGGCAACGGAAGCCTCCAGCGTGTTGATCGAGACATTGCCGGCCTCGATGCCTTCGGCGAGCTGATCGGCGCGCGCCGCAGAATGCGTGAAGCCATAGGCCGCGAGGCCGAAGGGCAGGGAGTTGGCCTTCTCGATCGCTTCCTCGACCGTGCGGACGGGGTTGATGATCGCCATTGGGCCGAAAGGCTCCTCGCGCAGCGCGCGGGCATCGTCCGGCAGTTCGGTGAGGACGGTCGGCGGGAAGAAATAGCCGCGATTGCCGAGCCGCTCGCCGCCGGTCAGCACGCGCCCGCCGCGGGCCCGTGCATCGGCCGTCAATGCTTCCAGCGCCTCGATGCGGCGATGGTTGGCGACCGGGCCCATCTCGGTTACGGCATCGAGGCCGTTGCCGACGGTCACGGCCTGAGCCTTGGCGACGAAGGCCCTGGTGAAGCGCTCGTAGATGTCCTGCTGCACGAAGAAGCGCGTCGGCGAGGTGCAGACCTGGCCGGCATTGCGGACCTTGCGGGTGGCCGAGAGATGGGCGGCGGCGACCGGATCGACATCGTCGCAGACGATCACCGGGGCATGGCCCCCGAGCTCCATCAGCACCGGCGTCATATGGCGTGCGGCCAGTTCCGAGAGGTGCTTGCCGACCGCGGTCGAGCCGGTGAAGGCGACGAGGCGGGTCTGCGCCTGCGGGATGAGATAGCTCGAAATCTTGGCGGGGATGCCGAAGACGAGGTTGAACACGCCGGGGGGAACGCCGGCATCGTGCAGGGCGCGCGCGATATGAAGGGCGCCGGCCGGGGTCTCCTCGGCGGCCTTGATGATGATCGAGCAGCCGGCCGCCAGCGCGCCCGCGATCTTGCGGCAAGGCTGGCTCATCGGGAAATTCCAGGGCGAGAAGGCAGCGACCGTGCCGACCGGCTGGTGCATCACGACATAGCGGATGCCGGGCTCGCTCGGGATGACGCGGCCATAGGCGCGCTGGCCCTCGGCCGCATCCCATTCGAAGAACTCGCAGCCCCTGACCACTTCGAGCCGGGCCTGCGCCAGCGGCTTGCCGTGTTCCAGCGTGATCGCATGGGCGATCTCCTCGACGCGCTCGCGCATCAGCGCGGCCGCCTTGAGCATGATCTCGGCACGAACGCGCGGGGCCATGCGGCTCCAGACCTTGAAGCCCTCGCCCGCGGCCGTCAGCGCATCGTCGAGGTCGGACTGGGCGGCGAGCGGCACCGCGCCGATGACGCTCTCGTCGGCCGGATTGAGCACGGGCTGCTCCTGCGCCGTCTTCCGCCAGGCGCCGCCGATATAGAGCTTGAGATCGGGATAGGTCGTCATGGAAGCCTCGGCTGGCGATGCGTTCAGCGGTCTCTGCGCGGCGTTTACGCCGGTCTCATGGGGACCATAGGTGGCGGGTCATTCTGTGATCCAGTCGGCTAAATCAGATAAATTCAGATTGATCTCGTTATGAATGATAGAGCTACCCTCTTGTCGTTCCGGACAAGCCGCAAAGCGGCGCAGATCGGGAATCCGCCCAAGGGCGCGGCGCCCGTCGTGGATTCCGGGTCTCCGCTTCGCTGCGCCCGGAATGACAAGAAAAGGTCAGCGAACCAGCGTGCGCACGCGGTTCTCGATCAGCCTCACCAGCCCGAGCGCCGTCATTTCCGAGGATTTCGGATTCGTGGCCCGCGGGCGGTTCTCGATGGCGATATCGAGCTTGCCGAAGGCGCCACGCGCGCTGAGCTGGTGGCCGTTCCCGCCGGCGGCGGGATCGGCGACGAGTTCGACGCGGGTGCGGTCGAGCCCGATGCCGGCGAGCGCCGAAATCACCGCGACATTGGCGTTCTGCGGAAAGCGCGAGGCGGCCTCGCGGGCGGTGCCGGAGAAGAAGGTCGTCGCTTCGGTGATCTCGTCGAGCACGATCAGGCTCTCGGCCGAGGTCCCACGCCAGGCGGCCGGCGGCTTGACGATGCGGTGAACGACCGCGTCGAGGGGCAGCAGGGAGGCGGCCGCAATGCCGTCGATGCCGGCGAGCGCGCCGGGCGGGATCAGGAGCTGGCTGCCGCTGCTCTCGGCGGCAGCGATCAAGCGGGCAAGCAGGGCGTCGTCGCAGAAGGCGCTGGTCGAGGCGACGGCGAAGGCCGGCGCCGCTCCAAGCGCTGCCTCGCCCCAGATGCCGAGGGCTTCGCGCCCGGCAGCCTCGACGATGAGGTCGAGGTTCAGGCCTGTCAGTTCGTCCGGCGTCGTGATCAGCTTCGCGCCGCCCGGGATATCGCCGGCTGCGGCAGGGTTGCGGACGGCGACAATGGCAATGGTGATGTCGCCTCCGCTTCGCTCTGCCAGCAGCTCCGCGACGCGGCGGTTGATGGCGCCCCAGCCGATCAGGGCGAGGCGCAGCGGCTTGCGAGGTTGCGTCATGAGCCTTCCGCCGTTTGCAAGGCGAGATCGAGCAGGGCGCCGCCGTTCAGGCCTTCCAGCATGCTGAAATGGTGGCCGGGGCAGATCAGCGGCGACTGCGCCTGCCATGTCGCGGCGAGCGCGGCCGATTGCGCCTTGAAGGCGTCGCTCTCGCCTTCGCCGACCGCGAAGGCGATCCGTGTGGCCGTGGGGCGTGGCTGGGCGATGGGGCTGAGCCTTGTGGCGCGAGCGGTATCGTCAAGCCCGAGCAGGCGGCCGAGCGGCAGATGGCCGAGCGGGTCGAGATGATAGAGGCCGGAGAGCAGCAGGGCCGAGGCGATCGGCGGTGCGTCCGGTGCGCAGAGCGTCATGGCGGCGAGATGCCCGCCGGCCGAATGGCCGGAGACATGCAGGCTGCCGGCGTCGAGCCCGAGCGCATCGGCTTCGCGGACGAGGAAATTCAGGGCGGCGGTGCACTGGGCGATGCTGCCTTCCAGCGGCATTTCCGGCGCAAGCCCGTAGTTCGGCATCGCGATGGCGTAGCCGGCATCGAGCAGCCCTTGCGCGAACTGGGCATGCTGGACCTTGTCCGAGGCCTGCCAGTAGCCGCCATGGATGAAGACGAAGATCGGCGCGCGGGCCGCGCCGGCCGGGCGGTAGAGGTCGAGCGTCTCGAAGCGGCCAGGGCCATAGGCGAGGTCGACCCCGCCATGGCGAGCGCGGAAGGCCTCGCCGTCGCGGCTCCATTGCCGGAACAGCGCCTTCATGTCGGCCTGCAGGCGCGGGCTGTATTGCCGGCCGAGCTCGCGCAGCGTGTAGCCGTCGACCAGCGCGTCGGGCAAAGGCTGTGCGGCGGCATGACGGGCGCGGATGGTCAGGCCGGGTTCGGTTCTTGGCTGAAGGCGGATTGGCGGGCGGAAGCCGGCGAAGGTCTCGCGATAGGCCAGTTCGACGGTATGGCGGGAGACATGGAAGGCCTCGGGCCGGTCAGTCTCCCAGACCATCTCGCGCAGATGATGCGGGCCGCAACTTGCCGCGACGAGCCCGGCGAGGATATCGCCCAGCGCATCGCGCAGGGCCTCGACCGGGTCGGTCTCGGCGCTGTGCGCGACGATCTCGTGAAGGGCCGTTTCAGACGCCGACATAGCGATGCACCAGTTCCGCGTTACCGGCGAGGTCGGCGCTCGTGCCCGACCAGACCGTGCGGCCCTTCTCGATGATGTAGTGCCGGTCGGCGATGCGCTTCAGCACGTTGATGTTCTTGTCGATCAGCAAGATCGACTGGCCCTGCGCCTTCAGCGCCTCGATGCAGCCCCAGATCTCGGCCCGGATTACCGGAGCCAGGCCTTCGGTCGCCTCGTCGAGGATGAGGAGCTTGGGATTGGTCATCAGGGCGCGGCCGACTGCGAGCATCTGCTGCTCGCCGCCCGAGAGCGTGCGGGCGGACTGGCCGGCGCGCTCCTGCAGGCGCGGGAAGAGCGCGTAGACCCGTTCCAGCGTCCAGGGCGAGGAGCGCTTCAGGCGGTTCGAGGCGGTGGCGACAAGGTTTTCGCGGACGGAAAGCGTCGGGAAGACCTGCCGGCCTTCCGGCACGAGGCCGATGCCGCAGCGGGCGATCTTCTCGGGCGCGATGCCGCGGACATCTTGGCTCTCGAAGCGGATATCGCCGCCCTTGGGCGCGAGGAGGCCCATGATCGAGCGGACGGTCGTGGTCTTGCCCATGCCGTTGCGGCCGAGCAGGGTCACGACCTCGCCCTCGGCGATATTGAGCGCGACATCGAACAGGACCTGGCTTCGGCCATAGGCGGATTGCAGGTTGCGCACGCTCAGCATCAGGCGTCTCCCTCGCCGAGATAGGCGGTGCGTACCTCCGGATTGTCGCGGATCTGCTCGGCCGTGCCGGTCGCGATGACGCGGCCGTAGACCAGCACGGAGATGCGGTCGGCCAGTGCGAAGACGGCCTCCATGTCGTGCTCAACGAGGAGCATGGTGACGCGGCCTTTCAATGCCGAGAGCATCGCGACCATCTGCTCGCTCTCGGCATGGCCCAGGCCCGCCATCGGCTCGTCGAGCAGGAGGAGACGCGGCTCGCAGGCGAGCGCGATCGCGAATTCGAGCTGCTTCTGTTCGCCATGGGAGAGATCGGCGACCTTGATTTCGGCGCGGTGGCTGAGGCCCGCGGTGGTGAGATGCTGGCGGGCGCGGGCACGTAAGGCGCCGTCGCGGCGCGCATTGCCGAAGAAGCGGAAGCTGTGGCCGTCATGGGCCTGCACGGCGAGCGCGACATTGTCGAGCATCGTGAAGTCCGGCAGGAGCTGGGTGATCTGGAAGGTGCGGGCAAGGCCGCGCCGCACGCGCTGGGCGGTGGGCAGGGCGCCGATATCCTCGCCCGACAGCGTGATCGCGCCTTCGTCATGCGAGAGTTCGCCGAAGAGCTGGGTCAGCAGCGTGGTCTTGCCGGCGCCGTTGGGGCCGATCAGCGCGTGGATTTCGCCATCGCGGACATCGAGATCGACGCCGTCTGTGGCAATGAGCCCGCCGAAGCGCTTGCGCAGGCCGCGCACGGAGAGGAGCGTCGCGGTCATGGTGCGCTCCTGCCGAGGCCGAGGCGCGCGAGCAGGTCGTTGAGCCCGCCCTGGGTAAAGAGCACGACGAGGAGCAGGATCGGCCCGAGCACGAGCTGCCAATGCTCGGTCCAGCTCGTCAGCACGGTCTCGAGGATGACGAGGGCGGCGGCGCCGAGCAGCGGGCCGAGCAGCGTACCGACGCCGCCGAGGATGACCATGATCATCAGCTCGCCCGACTTGGTCCAGTGCAGCATGTCCGGGCTGACGAAGCGCAGGTAGTTCGCCATCAGCGCGCCGGCGAGGCCGGCGCCCATGCCGGAGATGACGAAGGCGGCGAGCTTGTAGCGGTAGGGCGCGATGCCGATCGCGGCCATGCGCCGCTCGTTCTGGCGGATGCCGGCCAGCACCATGCCGAAGCGCGAGCCGACGATGCGCCAGAGCGCGAGGAAGACCAGCGCCGCGATGGCCAGGCAGATGAAATAGAAGGTCACGTCATCGCGCGTGTTGAGGTCGAACAGCGCATTGCGGCGGCGGATCGTCATGCCGTCATCGCCGCCATAGGCCTTGAGCGAGACGAAGAGGAAGAACAGCATCTGCGCGAAGGCGAGCGTGATCATGATGAACTGCACGCCGCTGGTGCGAAGCGAGAGCGCGCCGATCACGCAGGCGAAGAGGCCGGCGACGAGGATCGCGGCGGGCAGCGCGACCAGCAACTGGTCCGTGCCGGGAATGAAGCCGAGGAAGAACGCGTCGTCGGAGAAGGTCCGGTAGAGGATGCCGACGGCATAGCCGCCGATGCCGAAGAAGGCGGCGTGGCCGAACGAGACCATCCCGCCGAAGCCGAGCGCGAGGTTCAGGCTGGCGGCGGCGATGGCGTAGATCAGGACGCGCGTCGCCAGGGGCACCAGCGCCGGCTGGCCGATCGCCTTGACGATAAAGGGTAGGGCGATCAGCGCGACGGCGAGCGCCAGCAGCGCGGCGATGCGGCCCGGTGCGGGCGCCGCCGAATCCGTGCGGTTGATGGCGTTGTCAGACATGGGCGGGGAAGAGTCCCTTGGGTCGCACCAGCAGCACGATCGCCATCAGCAGGTAGATGCCCATCGAGGCGAGGCCGGCGCCGAGCGCATCGGCCTCCGAACCGGTCATGACATGGCGCAGGAGCCCGGGCGCGAAGGCACGCAGGGAGGTATCAACGAGGCCGACGAGCAGCGCGCCGAAGAAGGCGCCGCGGATCGAGCCGACGCCGCCGATCACCACCACGACGAAGGTCATGATCAGGATCTGCTCGCCCATGCCGACCTGCACGGCGAGGATCGGCCCGGCCATCAGCCCGGCGAGGCCGGCGAGCAGGGCGCCGAGTGCGAAGACGGCGGTGTAGAGCAGGCGGATATCGACGCCGAGCGCGCGCACCATCTCGCGATGCGTGGCGCCGGCCCGCACCAGCATGCCGACGCGGGTACGGTTGATCAGCAGATAGAGCCCGAGCGCGACAAGGAGGCCGACCGCGATGATCGCGAGGCGATAGACCGGATAGGTCAGGCCGGGCAGGAGCTGGACCGAGCCGTTCAGCGCCGGCGGAACCGAGACGAAGAGCGGCTGGCGGCCGAAGAGCAGGGTCACGCTCTGGTTGAAGATCAGAATCAGCGCGAAGGTCGCCAGCACCTGGTCGAGATGGTCGCGCGCGTAGAGCCTTCGCAGCACGACAAGCTCCATCACCATGCCGATGAAGGCTGCCGCGGCGAGGCCCGCCAGAACGGCGAGAAGGAAGGAGCCGGTCTGCGCCGCGGCGAAGGCGGCGGCATAGGCGCCGACCATGTAGAGCGAGCCATGGGCGAGGTTGATCACGCCCATGATGCCGAAGATCAGCGTCAGCCCGGCCGCGAGCAGGAACAGCATCACGCCGAACTGCAGGCCGTTGAGCAATTGTTCGAGAACGAGCGTCATTGTTTTTGAGGCTAGAGTGCGCCGCCTTCGGGTCGAAACACCGATGTTATTCCAGTTTCGTCATGCTCGCCCTTGTGGCGAGCATCCACGCCTTGAACACCGATCTCGATGAAGGAAGACGTGGATGGTCGGGACAAGCCCGACCATGACGAAAACGTAAGCGGCCTTGGTCGTGAACCGGTGTGGTTCCTCAGAGTTTGCAGTCCTTGGCGTAGACGTCGCCATGGTTGCTCAGCACCTTGGTGCCGGTGGTCTTGAGCACCGGCGCGCCGTCGGCGCCCTTCTCGACCTTGAGCGCGTACCAATCCTGCACCGGGTGCTGGTTCGGGCCGAACTTGAAGGCGCCACGGACCGACTGGAAATCGGCCTTGGCCAGCGCCGTGCGGAGCGCCGGCACGTCGGTCTTGCCGCCGGTTGCCTTCAGGGCAGACGCGATGGCAAGCGCGGCGTCGTAGCCCTGGCTGGCATAATAGGTCGGGGCGCGGTTATAGGCCTTGGTCCAGGCCTCCATGAACTTCTTGTTGGCGGCGTTGTCGAAATCCGAATTCCAGTGCGCGGTGACGCTGAGGCCGAGCGCGGATTCGCCGACCGCCTTCAGCGTGGTGGCGTCGAGCGAGGGCTCGGCCAGCACCATCGGCGTCTTACCGAGCAGGCCGGCCTGCTGGTACTGGCGCAGGAAGGCGATGCCGAGGCCGCCGGGATGGAACTGGAAGACGACGTCGGGATTGGCCGCGCGGATCTGCGCCATCTCCGGGGCGAAATCGGTCTGGTCGAGGCGGGTATAGACCTCGCCGGCGATCTCGCCCTTGAACATCCGCTTGAAGCCGGTCAGCGCGTCCTTGCCGGCCTGGTAGTTCGGGGCGAGGATGAAGGCCTTCTTGTAGCCGAGATTGGTGGCGTATTGGCCGGCGCTCTCGTGCAGGCTGTCGTTCTGCCAGGAGACGACGAAATAATTGGCGTTGCACTCCTTGCCGGCAAAGTTTGAGGGCGCGGCATTGGGGCTGACATAGAGCGCGCCGGAATCGACGATATCCGGCACGGTGGCGCCGGCGACGTTCGAGAAGACGATGCCGGTGAAGATCTTGATGCCGTCGGTCTTCAGCATCTTCTCGGCGATCTGCTTGCCCTGGCCGGGCTTGAGCGCGTCATCCTCGACCATCAACTCGACCGGCACGCCGCCGAGCTTGCCGCCCTCCAGGTCGATGGCGAGCTTGAACGCGTCGCGGATGTCCTGGCCGAGATAGCCGCCGGGCCCCGAGAGCGTGGTGATCATGCCGATCTTGACCGGCTGCTGGGCCAGTGCCGTGGAGGCCGCCAGCGTGGCCGCGATGCCGAAAAGCAATCCGCGCAGTTTCATCATGGACTCCAGTCGTTCCGTTTTGCCTCTGAGATGGTTCGACGCGGCGTTTCTGCGCCGCCGCGCTTAGGCGTATTTCGGTGCAACATCACTGCGCCCCGGCCGGGACGCAAGGCGCCGCTGCCCGTTATCCAAGCACGGCCTCCGCTGGAAGAGGGAGCCCGTCTTTCGATGCGGCAGCGTCAGAGCGCGACCCAGCCGACTGGGGGCTTGCGGCCGGGATGGAGCGCGCCGCAATGCTTGCAGGTGCGGGCCTTCTCGTCGGAGAAGAAGGCTTCATAGAGCGGCGGCAGGTCCTTCACGAGGTCCTTCACCTTCAGCTCGATGCGATGCACGAGGCCCTGGCACTCGAAGCAGTACCATTCGAAGCCGTCGACCTGGTCGCCATGGCGGGCCGGCTCGACCACGAGCCCGATCGAGCCTTCCTGCGGGCGCTGCGGGGAATGGCGCACATGCGGCGGCAGCAGGAAGACGTCGCCCTCGCGGATCGTGACGTCGTAATGCTTCCCGTTGTCGACCAGCTTCAGCATCATGTCGCCCTTGAGCTGGTAGAAGAATTCTTCCACCGGGTCGTCATGATAGTCGGCGCGCTGGTTCGGGCCGCCGACGACCATCACGGTCATCTGGCCGTCGTCGAACACCTTCTTGTTGCCGACCGGCGGCTTGAGCAGGTGCTCGTGCTCCGCGATCCATGTCTTGAAGTTGAAGGCCTTGAGCCGTCCTTCGGTCGCCATGATTCCCACTCCCGTCTTCGTTCGTGAAATTGGTCAGCCGGCCTTCGCGAGCGGCGCCTTGCCCAGGCCGCAGGCCTCGAAGGCGGCGCGCGTCGCGGCCTTCTCGGCTTCGCTCAGTTCCAGCATCGGCGCACGCACGCGTCCGCCGACCTGGCCGAGCAGCTCCTGCCAGTATTTCTGGTGGGAATGCGGCTTCTCGGCCGGGCGTGTGTTGCGCAGCGCCTCGCGCACCGGGTTCAGGCTGTCGCGGATGGCGCGGGCCTTCTCGGCCTCGCCGCGGAAGGCGAGGTCGGTATAGTCCCGCATGCGCCGGTCGTTCGCCGTCTGGATCAGATAGGGCGGGGAGGAGCAGAGATAGAGCTGCCAGCCGAGCTCGAGGATGTTGTCGAGCCATTCCTCCTCGGAGGCCGTGCTGACCAGGATGCGGTCGCCGGCCAGCCGCGTGAGCTCCGCATACATCGGGCGCGGCACGCTGTACTTGATCGCGACGACGTTCTCGATATCGGCGAGCCGGTTGCAGAGCTGCGGGCTCATCAGATAGCCGGAATCGGGGTGGCTCCAGAGCGCGATGCCGATATCGACCTTCTCGGCGATGGTCCGGTAATACTCGTAGAGCGTTTCGTCCTGCGCCTTGAAGAAATGCAGGATCGGCGCATGCACGACGATGTAGTCGGCGCCGATTTTCTGGGCATGCTTCGCGAGGTCGATGACCACGTCCATGTTCTGGTCGGAGCAGGACATGATGGTCTGGCCGCGGCCGGACGAGGCCTCGACCGCCAGCTCGAAATTGCGCTTGCGCTCCTCCAGCGACATCGAGAAGAACTCGCCCTGCTTGCCGGCGATGAACAGGCCGTCGATCCCGAGGTCGTCGAGCCAATGGCGGATGTTCTGGCGGAAGCCGTCCTCGTCGATCGCGAGGGTATCGGTGAAAGGCGTGAGCGCGGCCGCCCAGATGCCCTTCATATGAGCGCGGGCATATGCCTTGGCGTCCTTCTTGGCGTATTTCATCTGGCCGGCTCCCGCATTCCGGAGCGGTTCGGGCGCAAGCGGCTTTCGCGAGGCGCAACCATTCAGCGCCGTCATCCGAAATGGCCTTGCCCGACAACCTCTCCCAGGCAGCCCGGCCTACATGCCGGGCGATGAGGGATGATGGCATGAGAGCCGGGGTATACGGCAACTCGCAACATTCGTATGAATTCGGAAGCTATCCTTATAAATCGAGGCGTCGATGGCGATCACCTTGCGCCAGATCCAGGCCTTCCTGGCCGTGACCGAGCAGGGCACCTTCACCAAGGCTGCCGAGCGCCTGAGCATGGCGCAGCCGGCCTTGTCCCAGCTCGTGCGCGACCTGGAGCGCGAACTCGGCATCCGCGTGCTCGACCGCACGACGCGCCGGGTCGAATTGACCGAGGGCGGGCGCGAGTTCCACGGGGCTGCGCTGAAGATCGTGCAGGATCTCGACACGGCGGTGCTGAACGCCAATGGCCTCGCCGAGCGCCGGCGCGGGCGCATCGTGGTGGCGGTGCCGCCCTTGCTTGCGGCCGTTATCATGCCGCCGACGATCGTGGCGCTGCAGCAGAAATATCCCGGCCTCCAGGTCGCGATCATCGATGCGCGGAATGACCTCGTCGTCGAGGCCGTGCGCTTCGGCAAGGCCGATTGCGGCGTCGGCACCTTCCCGGCGCTCGACGACACGATCGAGCGCACGACGCTGGCCCGCGACAGCCTGATGCTGTTCTGCGGGCGCGGCAGCCGCTTCGCCGCGCAGGATTCGGTGGCGTGGCGCGATCTCGCCGACGAGCCGCTGGTGACGCTGACCCGCGACAGCGGCATCCGCCTGCTCGCCGAGGTCGGCTACGAGACCGCCGAGATCACGCTGAAGCCGGCCTACGAAGTGACTCAGATCACGACCGCGCTGGCGCTGGTCGAGGCCGGGCTCGGCATCGCCGTGCTGCCGACCTATGCGCGGGCGGTGGCGCCGGAATCGGTGCTGGTGCGGCCGCTGACCGAGCCGTCGATCGCGCGGGATATCGTGATGATTCGTCCCGGCGGCCGCTCGGCCTCGCCGGCGCTTGCGGCCTTCGAGGCGCTGCTGCGCCGCTTCGTGCGCCAGCTCGCGCCGAGCGAGGCGGATTGAGGGGGCGGACAAGCAAAAAGGCCGCCCGGTGAGGCGGCCTTTCGTCCCTGTATTGCAAGGGCATCAAATGGTGGGCGCGACAGGGATCGAACCTGTGACCCCTACGATGTCAACGTAGTGCTCTCCCGCTGAGCTACGCGCCCGTCGCCGCCCTGAGGAGGCTTCCGGAAGCGTGTCCGGGCCGTGTTGGCCGCGATCACGCTGCGAGGTGAGGGGGCTATAGCGGCTCGCCTCGCGGGTGGCAAGGCGTTTGCCGCATAAATTCTCATGGGCCTGTTGGCATCTCTTTCCGCGAGAGGCCGAACGGCGCTCAGGCCGCCAGCAGCTTCTCGACCTCGTTGACGAGCTCGCGCAGGTGGAAGGGCTTGGACAGCACCTTCGCGTCCTTCGGCGTCTGCGAATCGGGGTTCAGCGCCACGGCGGCGAAACCGGTGATGAACATCACCTTGATGTCGGGATCGAGCTCGGTGGCGCGGCGCGCCAGCTCGATGCCGTCCATTTCCGGCATGACGATGTCGGTCAGCAGAAGCTCGAACGGCTCCTCGCGCAGGCGGTTATAGGCCGACAGGCCGTTATCGAAGGAGGCGACGTCATAGCCCGCGTTCTGCAGGGCCTTGACCAGGAAGCGACGCATATCGTTGTCGTCTTCGGCGAGCAGTATCTTCGTCATGGGCCTGATCTGTTCGTCCCTGAGGCCTGTGTTTGTCTAGCGTCTGGCGCCCCGACTCAAGGCCGGGCCTGGAACGGTTGGGTAATCACCCGGCCGCACAGTTGGAACCATGTCTCTCCATAAGGCAACATCATGGTAAACAAGGCGTGAATCCAGCAGAGAATTTCCCGGGTTTCGCGACATCGCTTCAACCGTTCAGGTTTGTGTGCTTCAGTCGCTCGCGATGAGCCTCTCCTCAGCCCCTTTCCCGCCTGCGCCGGACGACGTCGTCGCCGAGATCGAGCGGCCGTTCAGCCTGTACCAGCCGGCCCTCCAGGTCGTGCCGGTGGTGGTCGACGTGCCGCATGCCGGGCGCCGCTATCCGCGCGGCTTCGTCGAGGCGGCGCGCCTGCCCTTGCGCAGCCTCCGGCGCTCCGAGGATGCCTATGTCGACCGGCTCTTCGCGCAGAGTATCGCGCTCGGGGCGCCGCTGCTCGTGGCCGAGTTCCCGCGCGCCTATCTGGATGTCAATCGCGAGCCCTACGAGCTCGACCCGCGCATGTTCGAGGGGCGGGTGCCGCCCTTCGCCAATACGCGCTCGATGCGGGTCGCCGGCGGGCTCGGCACGATCCCGCGCATCGTCGGCGACGGGCAGGAAATCTATCTGGGGCGGATTCCGGTCCAGCAAGGGCTCGCCCGCATCGAGGAGCTCTACCGGCCCTATCACGCCGGCCTGCGCAGCCTCGTGCAGCGCACGCAAGGCGTGTTCGGCACCTGCATCCTCGTCGACGCGCATTCGATGCCATCGGCCGGGCTCGACCGCGACGGGCTGGCCAAATCCGACATCATCCTGGGCGACCGCTTCGGCACTAGCGCGGCCGGCTACATCATCGACATCGCCGAGCAGGCCTTCACGCGGCTGGGCTTCAGCGTCACCCGCAACCGACCCTATGCCGGCGGCTTCATCACCGAGCATTACGGCGCGCCCGCCGCCGGGGTGCATGCGCTGCAGATCGAGGTGAACCGGGCACTCTACATGAACGAGTCGACGCTGGAACCGCACGAGGGCTTCGGTGCGGTCGAGCAGGCGATGGCGGCGATGATGGCGGATTGCTTCGCGCGCTGGAGCGGCTGGCTCGACGAATGGCGCGAAGCGGCCGAATAGCAGCAGGCGTCGGAGGGGGACTACCCAAGAAAAAAGGGCCGCACACTTGCGTGGCGGCCCAAGTCTAGGGAGGAAACGCCCAAGGAGGGCAATGAAGGTTTGAGGTGATCTCCCCTTCGCAGTGCACAATATGAGAGTGCGCTGCAAAACGCAACTGAAATCGGCGAAAACAATGGCGTCATGCGACAGGTGCATGATGCCGTAACGAAAAGCCGGGGTTTTTCGGATGTTTCCGCGTTCGAGCCCGGCTTTAATGATCCATCCGCGGCGTCGATGCTGCAGGGCAGCAAACTGGAGTACCTGTTCATGAGCGCAGTCGATTTCGGCGCTTTCGTCGCGGAGCTGGCGACGCAGTCCGGCCGGGCGATCCTGCCCTTCTTCCGGGCGCTGCATGCGACGGAGGACAAGTCGCGGGGCGGGGTGTTCGATCCCGTGACCGAGGGCGACCGCGCCGGCGAATCGGTGATGCGCCACATGATCAAGCGGCAGTTCCCGGCCCATGGCGTGCTCGGCGAGGAATTCGGCAGCGAGAACACCGATGCGGAATATGTCTGGGTGCTCGATCCGATCGACGGCACGCGCGCCTTCATCTCCGGCATTCCGGTCTGGGGCACGCTGATCGGGCTGACGCGCAACGGCGTGCCGGTCTATGGCATGATGCACCAGCCCTTCTCGGGCGAGCGCTATTCCGGCGACGGGCGCGAGGCGCGCTATGAGGGGCCGGGCGGGCCGAAGAAGCTGCGGACGCGCCCGACCGCCGATCTCGCCTCCGCGACGCTGATGACGACGACGCCCGCCCTGTTCAAGGGTGCCGAGGCCAAGGCCTTCGCCGGCGTCGAGAAGGAGGTCCGGCTCTCGCGCTATGGCTGCGACTGCTACGCCTATTGCATGCTCGCGGCCGGCCATGTCGATCTCGTCATCGAGAGCGGGCTGAAGCCCTACGACATCGTCGCGCTGATCCCGATCATCGAGGGCGCCGGCGGCATCGTCACCTCATGGGACGGCGGCAGCGCTGCCGGGGGCGGACGCATCCTCGCGGCCGGCAGCAAGGCGTTGCATGAGGCCGCCATGGCCCTCCTCGCCGGCTGAGCCGGGCAGGGCCTGGTCCTCGCCGGGGATGAAGGCATCGAAGGCGGCCCAGAACTGGGCGCGGATCTCGTCGTTTTCCATCAGGATCTCGTGGCGCGCCGTCGGCAGGACCAAGGCCGAGCCGGTCTTGAGCCGCGACGCGAAGCGCTCGATCGCCGGCGTCGATACGACAGGGTCGCGCCCCGCCGCGATGATCAGGGTCGGCACCTTCACCTCGAGCGGGGCGGAAGGCGCGGCAAGGCGCGCCATCAGCCGGAAGGCCGTCCTGATCCAGGCGACCGTCGGGTCGCCGATGCTGAGATCGCGCGCCGCGGCCGAGAGCGCGGCGTTGCGGGCATAGCGGGCGGGGTCGCTGGTCAGCCGATTGCCCTCGAAGGGTTTCGTCGCGATCGCGGTATCGCCGCCGCCCGGCACGAAGGCGCGGCCCAGGCCGAGCCAGTAGAGCAGGCTCGCCAGGATCTTGGCCCGGCCGGGATGCGCGATCATCGCGATGCCGAGCATCGGCGCGAGCGCCACCATACGCGCGACCGGCAGGGCGTTCGAGCGGGCGGCGTCGAGGCAGAGCGCGGCCCCCATCGAATGGGCGAGCACGAAATAGGGCGGCGGGAACTTCGCCTGCATCTCGGCCATGGCCAGCGACAGATCGGCTTCGTAATGCCTGAGCCGCCCGACATGGCCCTTGCGGATGCGCCGGACGAAGCGCTGCGAGCCGCCCTGGCCGCGCCAGTCGAAGGCGAGGACATGGAAGCCGCGGCGGCGCAGTTCCGCGACGGTTTCGCTGTAGCGCTCGATGAACTCGGCCCGCCCCTGCACGAGGACGATCGTGCCGCGCACCGGCTTCACCGTCGCGCGCCAGCTCGCGAAGCGCAGGGAGGCGCCGTCCCGCGTCTTCGCGAGCCAGGTCTTGCCGTGCCCGGGAACGGGATAAGCCGGATCGACGAAAAAGGCGGCCTCGGCCATCAAGCGCTCCGCATCGCGGCTGCATCAGAGGTCGCGGCCGCCGCATCCCGACTATCCTGCACAGGATATCCTGCGAAAACATGTCGCTGCGCCGAAAAAGAAACTTGCGTTTCACTCACGCTTCGAGAGCCCGGCCGAAAACTCTTCGAGCCCTCATCCTGAGGAGCCATTCCCTTGAGAATGGCGTCTCGAAGGATGCTCCAGATGCCTCCGGAACCTCCTGGAGCATCCTTCGAGATGCGCCTGCGGCGCTCCTTAGGATGAGGGCTGAGCTTTCAGCCCGGCACGCGAGAACGGCCCTTGAAAAGCCGAAAGCCCTCCCCAGATCAGGTCTGCGCAGGCCGGAACCGGCTGCGCGAAAGCAACCAGGTCCGCGCTCAGGCGAGGCGGACTGCTGTCATTGTCGCTTCTTCGGAGGACATATCATGCGTCATTTCGACCTTTCCCCGCTCTATCGCTCGACCGTCGGCTTCGACCGCCTGTTCAATCTCCTCGACCAGGCGACGAGCAACGAAACCGCCCCGAGCTACCCGCCCTATAATATCGAGCGGACCGCCGAGAACGCCTATCGCATCACCATCGCGGTCGCGGGGTTCGGCGAGGGCGACCTCTCCATCGAGTCCAAGGAAAACGCGCTGACCGTCAAGGGCGAGAAGCAGCTCGTCGAGGGTGCCGAGAAGCGCGAGGTCCTGCATCAGGGCATCGCAGCGCGCGCCTTCGAGCGCCGTTTCCAGCTTGCCGATTACGTGCAGGTGACCGGCGCCAGCCTCGAGAACGGGCTGCTCCATATCGACCTCGTGCGCGAGATCCCCGAGGCCAAGAAGCCGCGCCAGATTCCGATCGGCGGCGGTTCGGCCAAGGTGCTCGAGGCCAAGGTCGCCAAGGCCGCGTAACCCAGGCGAAGCTTTCCATGAAAGCGAAAGGCTCCCGGAAACGGGAGCCTTTTTTGTTGATGGCCGGCGTAGAGCAAGAACCACGAGCCGTCATTCCGGGTCGGTGCCGCTCACGCGGCTTGCCCGGAACGACGGCTGGTTCGTCAGACGGGTATCATCAATTCAGCGGGACGACCGGGGCGATCGGTGTCTCGGGCCTGGGCGTCGATGGCGTCGCATCGATGCTCTGTGCTGGG
Organism: Bosea sp. ANAM02; assembly: GCF_011764485.1. Lineage (NCBI taxonomy): Bacteria > Pseudomonadati > Pseudomonadota > Alphaproteobacteria > Hyphomicrobiales > Alloboseaceae > Allobosea > Allobosea sp. ANAM02. The sequence goes on from NZ_AP022848.1 coordinate 1,272,345, forward strand.
GGAATGGCCGAGGCCTCGGCTGCTGGGGCCACGGTCGAGAGCGGCGGCTTGCGCTCGGTGCCCTCGGTGTTGCGCACATCGCTCGGGTTGACGAGCTTCGGCTTGTCGGCGCCGGTTTCGGGATCGGTCGGGCCGGGCGAAGGCTCCGCCGGCTTGGCGGGCTGCGACGGGGCTGTCGTTGCCGGAGCGCTGGCTTCGGCTGGCGCAGCTTCGGCAGGCTTCGCAGGTTCGGGGGGCGGCGGGGCAGCGGGCGAGGGCGGCGAGGTCGTGGCGGGCGCGCTCGCCTCGGCGGGCGGCTTCTCGACGGGCTTGGCTGGCTCCGGCGGAGGCGGTGCCGCCGGGGAAGGCGGCGATGTCGTCGCGGGGGCGCTGGCCTCGGCAGGGCCCTTGAATTCGGGGGGCCGTTCCGGCGGCCGGGGCACGAGGCGCTGGCGCGGCGGAGCGTGCTCCTCGCGCGGGTCGGCGCGGGCGATGCTGGGGGCGGGCTGACCGCGCAAGGGAATGCGGCGGATCAGGTCGCCGGCATAGGCGTCGAGGATCAGGCGCTGGCGTTGGCCGTTGGGCGCGACGCCGTCGACGATATAGGTGTCGTCGCGACGGATCGCGCGCTCGATGCGGACGAGGCCGTAGCGGCGCGCCGCGATGCCGTTCACCGCGTAAGGCGAGACGGCTGCCGGCGCACGCGGCACGACGGCCGGCGGGCGCAGCGCGTAGCCATAATCATGACGATAGCCATAGCCGTAGCCATAGGCCGGGTAGGGCTCGTACCCGTCGTCATCATAATAGTACTGGGCGCTGGCGGTGCCCGCCATGCCGGCCATTGCGCCGGCCACGACCAGGCCCATCAGCGCGATGCGCCCCGGTGCGGTCGAACGATCTGCCATGCCACATTCCCTTAACGACTGATTGCTCGGCAATTAGTCTTGTTAGGGATTGCGGCAGGTATGCGGCTGGAAACGGGGCGCAAATGCGCTCGCTCATCCCGCGATAGCGGCGACCAGGCGCTCGACATGGTCTGCTTCGGTCGCAAAGGACATGACGAAGCGGCCGACGATCTCGCCGTCCTTGAGCGGCGCGTCCGGCGGCAGCGAGCGTGCCGACCAGTCGTAATAGCCGATGCCGGCAGCCTTCAGACGCTCCTGCACGGCAGGCGGCAGGACGAGGAAGACCTCGTTCGCCTGACAGGGCCAGGCCAGGCGGGCTTCGCTGCCCTGTGCGACCGAATCCGCCAGGCGTTTCGCGCGGGCATTGGCGTGGCGGGCGAGGTCGAGCCAGTGATCGTCGGCGAGCAGGCCTTCGAACTGGGCGCCGAGGACACGGCCCTTCGAGAGCGTCTGGCCGGCCCGCTTGCGCCGCCATTTCATCTCCTCCGCCTGCGCCGGGTCGAAAAAGATCACGGCCTCGGCCGCCAGCGCGCCGTTCTTGGTGCCGCCGAAGGAGAGCACGTCGACGCCGGCCTTCCAGGTGATCTCGGCCGGCGTGCAGCCCAGCGTGACCAGCGCATTGGCGAAGCGGGCGCCGTCCATGTGGAGCTTGAGGCCGCGTGGCGTGACGGCTTCCTTGAGGGCGTGGACCTCAGCCGGCGTGTAGATCGTGCCGCACTCGGTCGCCTGTGTGATCGTCAGCGCCTGCGCCTGGACCTGATGGAAATCGCCGGCACGAAGATACGAGAGCGCCTTCGTCACCGTCTCCGGCTTCAACTTGGCGCCGGTGCCGGGCAGGTCGACCAGCTTGGCGCCGTTGGTGAAGAATTCGGGCGCGCCACATTCGTCCTCGACGACATGCGCTTCCTCATGGGTCAGGATCGCACCCCAGGGCTTGACGATACTGGCCAGCGCCAGCGCGTTCGCCGCGGTGCCGGTCAGCACGAGGAAGACCGCGACCTCGCGCTCGAAGATCGCTGCGAAGCGCTCCTCGACGCGCCGCGTCCAGTCGTCCTTGCCATAGGGAGAGGCGGGGCCGGTGTTGGCGGCGGCAAGCGCGGCCATGACGCGGGGGCTGGCGGCTGCGGTGTTGTCGCTGAAGAAATCCATTGTTCGAGGGTTATGCGGAGGGCGTTGTCCTGCCAAGCGACACCGACGGAGAGGGGGTTTGCGCGTTGCGCGGGGCGAGTTCCTGAACCTGCTGACAAATCCGTGGGTCATCCCGGTCTCCGCTTCGCTGCGTCCAGGGTGCCCCGCGATTTATCAAGAAGCGTTTCAAGTGACTGAGCTGCCGTAAAACAAGAACCGGACTGCATGAGTCGGGCTTTCGTTCCGGAAATGTCTGGTGCGGATGCGATTTTGCAATAAAATTTCGCTGCAGCGCGAAATCGGCGCTTGTGCCTAGATTGGAATTCTGGCAAGTTCTTCGCAATAGGACAGTGTTGCTGTCCCATTTTTCACCGCGCCGACCAAAAGCTGATCTAGCTCAAGGTCGCGCCGTCGCAACGGAGCGGAGCATGACGAAGGGCCGGGCTACCAACGCCAAAGCCAATCGCACGCGCGCCGTCCGTAAAACGACGGCCTGAAGACAGGCGCGAACGGGCGAGCCACGCCCGAGGCGCCTGCGGAGGACGCGGGCGCGGTGGAAACAAAGCGCAGGCAAGCCTCCAAAACGACGACGACCGGACCGCCCTGGCCCCATCCTTGCCGCCGACCCGATGTCGGCCCGAGGGCCGCAGCGGTCGGGATCATGGATTGACGGGTCTCCCTGCCGGCGCAAGCCTGCGGGGTTCTGGGAAGCGGGGTTTGACGATGAGCGGGACCAGCAAGTCGAGCGGCGCAGCGGCTTTCGAGCGCTTTCCGGCCGTGCGCGATCCGGCGATGCCGGTGCATCAGGGCCTGTACGATCCCAATAACGAGAAAGACTCGTGCGGCGTCGGCTTCATCGCCGACATGAAGAACCGCAAGAGCCACGCGATCGTGCAGCAGGGTCTGCAGATCCTGCACAATATCGACCATCGCGGCGCGGTCGGTGCCGACCCGAAGCTCGGCGACGGCTGCGGCATTCTCGTCCAGATCCCCGACCAGTTTTTCCGCGAGGAGACCGCGCGGCTCGGCATCACCCTGCCGGAGCCCGGCCATTACGCCATCGGCCAGTTCTTCATGCCGCGCGATCCCGCCGCGCGGGCGATGTGCGAGGAGATCATCGCGCAGACCGTGGCGGAGGAGGGGCTCGTCTTCCTCGGCTGGCGCGACGTGCCGGTCGACAACAGCGATCTCGGCCAGGCCGTGCTCGCGACCGAGCCGCTGCATCGCCAGCTCTTCGTCGGCCGTCCCGACGATATCACCGACGAGGATGAGTTCGAGCGGCAGGTCTATGTCCTGCGCAAGTCGGTCTCGAACAAGGTTTACAAGCATCAGGAGCGCAAGACGGCGGAATATTACCCCGTCTCGATGTCCTGCCGCACCATCGTCTACAAGGGCATGGTGCTGGTGAACCAGCTCGGTTCCTACTTCAAGGATCTGCAGGACGAGCGCTTCGTCAGCGCGCTGGCGCTGGTTCACCAGCGCTTCGCCACCAACACCTTCCCGTCCTGGCGCCTCGCCCATCCCTACCGGATGGTCGCCCATAACGGCGAGATCAACACGCTGCGCGGCAACGTCAACTGGATGGCGGCGCGGCAGGCGAGCGTCGATTCAGACCTGTTCGGGTCCGATATCTCCAAGCTCTGGCCGATCTCCTACGAGGGCCAGTCCGACACCGCCTGCTTCGACAACGCGCTCGAATTCCTGGTGCAGGGCGGCTATTCGCTGGCCCATGCCATGATGATGCTCGTGCCGGAAGCCTGGAACGGCAACCCGCTGATGAACGAGGAGCGGCGCGCCTTCTACGAGTATCACGCTGCGCTGATGGAGCCCTGGGACGGGCCGGCTGCGATCGCGTTCACGGACGGGCGCCAGATCGGGGCTACGCTCGACCGCAACGGCCTCAGGCCCGCGCGCTATCTCGTCACCGATGACGGGCTCGTCGTGCTCGCCTCGGAATTCGGCGTGCTGCCGATCCCGGAGGAGAGGATCGTCGAGAAGTGGCGCCTCCAGCCCGGCAAGATGCTTTTGATCGATCTCGAACAGGGCCGCATCATCGGCGACGACGAGATCAAGACCTCGCTGTGCCTCGCCAATCCCTACAAGGACTGGCTGAAGCGTACCCAGATCGTGCTGGAGGACCTGCCGCCGGTCGAGGCGCGGGCCTCGCGCACCGACGTGCCGCTGCTCGATCGCCAGCAGGCCTTCGGCTACACCACCGAGGACGTGCGCCTGCTGATGGCGCCGATGGCGGTGACCGGCCAGGAGGCCGTCGGCTCGATGGGCACGGACACGCCGATCTCGGCGCTCTCGCTCAAGTCGAAGCTGCTCTACACCTATTTCAAGCAGAACTTCGCGCAGGTGACGAACCCGCCGATCGATCCGATCCGCGAGGAGCTGGTGATGAGCCTGCTCTCCTTCATCGGGCCGCGTCCGAACATCCTCGATCTGGAGGGCACCTCGCGCCGCAAGCGCCTGGAGGTCCGCACCCCGATCCTGACCAATGACGATCTCGAGAAGATCCGCTGCATCGGCCATTACGAGGATCGCTTCGACACCAAGACGATCGACTTCACCTATCCGGCGCGCGAGGGGGCGGCCGGCATGGAGGGCGCCGTGGAGCGGCTCTGCGAGCGCGCGGAGGCGGCGGTCCATGGCGGCTACAACATCATCATCCTGTCCGACCGCCAGGTCGGGGCCGATCGCATCCCGATCCCGGCGCTGCTGGCGACGGCGGCGGTGCATCATCATCTCATCCGCAAGGGACTGCGCACCTCGGTCGGCCTCGTCGTCGAATCGGGCGAGCCGCGCGAGATCCACCACTTCTGCTGCCTCGCCGGCTACGGCGCCGAGGCGATCAACCCCTATCTCGCCTTCGACACCCTGCTCGACCAGCACGAGCAGGGCGCCTTCCCCGAGGAGGTCGATGCCGACGAGGTGGTGAAGCGCTACATCAAGTCGGTCGGCAAGGGCGTGCTGAAGGTGATGTCCAAGATGGGCATCTCGACCTACCAGTCCTATTGCGGTGCGCAGATCTTCGACGCCGTCGGCCTGAAGAGCGGTTTCGTCGACAAGTTCTTCTTCGGCACGGGCACGGCGATCGAGGGCGTCGGCCTCGACGAGATCGCCGAGGAAAGCCTCAGGCGCCATCGCGACGCCTTCGGCGACTCGCCGCTCTATCGCGACAGTCTCGATATCGGCGGCGAATACATGTATCGCGTCCGCGGCGAGGACCATGTCTGGAAGCCGGATGTCGTCGCCTCCCTGCAGCATGCGGTGCGCCTCAACGCACAGGATCGCTACGAGGAGTTCGCCCGCCAGGTGAACGACGATGCGCAGCGGCTCAGCACCATCCGCGGCCTGTTCAAGGTCAAGGTGGCCATCGATGACGGCCGCGCGCCGGTGCCGCTGGAGAGCGTCGAATCCGCCGCCGAGATCGTGAAGCGCTTCGCCACCGGCGCGATGTCCTTCGGCTCGATCTCGCGCGAGGCTCACGAGACGCTCGCCATCGCGATGAACCAGATCGGCGGCAAGTCCAACACCGGCGAGGGCGGCGAGGAAGCGATCCGCTTCCGGCCGATGCCGGATGGCCGCTCCAAGCGCTCGGCGATCAAGCAGATCGCGTCCGGCCGCTTCGGCGTCACCACCGAATATCTCGTCAACTCGGACGTGATGCAGATCAAGGTCGCGCAAGGCGCCAAGCCCGGCGAGGGCGGCCAGCTCCCCGGCCACAAGGTCGACGCCAAGATCGCCCGGACCCGGCATTCGACGCCGGGCGTCGGCCTGATCTCGCCGCCGCCGCATCACGACATCTATTCGATCGAGGATCTGGCCCAGCTCATCTTCGACCTGAAGAACGTCAATCCTGCCGCGGATGTCTCGGTCAAGCTCGTCTCCGAGATCGGCGTCGGCACGGTTGCGGCCGGCGTCGCCAAGTCGCGCGCCGATCACATCACCATCTCCGGCTTCGAGGGCGGCACGGGCGCGAGCCCCCTGACCTCGCTGAAGCATGCCGGTTCGCCCTGGGAGATCGGGCTAGCCGAGACGCAGCAGACGCTGGTGCTGAACCAGCTTCGCGGTCGCGTCGCGCTGCAGGTCGATGGCGGGTTGCGGACGGGCCGGGACGTCATCATCGGCGCGCTGCTCGGGGCCGACGAGTTCGGGTTCTCCACCGCGCCGCTGATCGCGGCCGGCTGCATCATGATGCGCAAGTGCCATCTGAACACCTGCCCGGTCGGCGTCGCGACGCAGGATCCGGTGCTGCGCAAGCGCTTCAAGGGCCTGCCCGAGCATGTCGTGAACTACTTCTTCTTCGTGGCCGAGGATGTCCGCCGGCTCATGGCGGAGATGGGCTTCACGAAGATCGAGGAGATCGTCGGCCGCTCGGACCTGCTCGACAAGCGCGACGCGATCGAACACTGGAAGGCGAACGGGCTCGACTTCACCAGGCTCTTCCACAAGGTCGACCTGCCGGGCGTGGCGATCCGCCATGTCGAGTTGCAGAAGCACCCGATCGACACCGTGCTCGACCGCCAGCTCCTCGCCGAGGCGGCGAACGCGATCGAAACCGGCACGCCGGTCGTGATCGAGAAGCCGGTCGGCAATGTCGACCGCAGCACGGGCGCGATGCTGTCCGGCGCCGTCGCCAAGAAGTACGGCCATGCCGGCCTGCCGGAAGACACGATCACGGTGAAGCTCACCGGCACCTCGGGCCAGAGCTTCGCAGCCTTCCTCGCGGCCGGCGTCACGGTCGAGCTAACCGGTCAGGCCAACGACTACGTGGCCAAGGGGCTCTCCGGCGGCAAGGTCATCGTGAAGCCCGATCCGGCGACCAAGGCCGTGGCCGAACGCTCGATCATCGTCGGCAACACCGTGCTCTACGGCGCTATCGCGGGTGAAGCCTATTTCCGCGGTGTGGCGGGAGAGCGCTTCGCGGTGCGCAATTCCGGCGCCATCGCGGTGGTGGAAGGCACGGGCGACCATGGCTGCGAGTACATGACCGGCGGCGTCGTCGCGGTCATCGGCCAGACCGGGCGCAATTTCGCGGCCGGCATGTCCGGCGGCATCGCCTATGTCCTGGACGAGGACGGCACCTTCAAGTCGCGCTGCAACCTCTCGATGGTCGATCTCGAACCGGTCGAGGAGGAAGAGGACCTGATGGAGCGGCTGCACCATCACGGCGGCGATCTCGAGCACAAGGGGCGGATCGACATGACCAACATGTCGGGCCACGATGAAGAGCGTCTGATGCAGATGCTGACGAACCATGTCGACTACACCGGCTCGGAACGCGCCCGCACCATCCTCGACAACTGGGCGGATTACCGCACCAAATTCGTCAAGGTGATGCCGGTCGAGTACCGCCGCGCGCTGCGCGAGATGGAACAGGCCCGCACCTTGCAGGCTGCGGAATAAGCGAACGCCACCCTGCCGGGGCCAGCTTGCGCCCCGGCATCTCGATCAAGTCAAGGCACGCGCACGGGGACGCCCCGCGCACACGGCGAGAGAAACGGCATGGGCAAGGTCACGGGCTTCCTCGAATTCGACCGGCAGGAGCAGAAGTATCAGCTCGCCGGCGACCGCATCCGGCATTTCCGCGAGTTCACGCTTCCCTTGGAGGAGCGCGACGTCAAGAAGCAGGCGGCGCGCTGCATGGACTGCGGCATCCCGTTCTGCCACGGGCCGACCGGCTGCCCGGTCCATAACCAGATCCCAGACTGGAACGAGCTGGTCTATTCCGGCGGCTGGGAGGATGCCTTGCGCAACCTCCACTCGACCAACAACTTCCCGGAATTCACCGGCCGCATCTGCCCCGCTCCTTGCGAGGAGGCCTGCACGCTCAACCTCGAAAACATGCCGGTGACGATCAAGACGATCGAGCAGGCCATCGCCGACAAGGGCTGGCAAGAGGGCTGGATCGCGCCGGAAATCCCGGCCAGGCGCACCGGCAAGCGCATCGCCATCGTCGGTTCGGGACCTGCCGGCATGGCCGCAGCGCAGCAGCTCGCCCGCGTCGGGCACGATGTCCATGTCTATGAGCGCGAGGCCAAGGCCGGCGGCCTGCTGCGCTACGGCATCCCCGACTTCAAGATGGAGAAGAAGCATATCGACCGCCGGGTGAAGCAGATGGAGGCGGAAGGCGTGACCTTCCACTACAACGCCAATATCGGCGTGAACCTGCCCTTCGCCACGCTGATGGCCGAGCATGACGCGGTGCTGATGACGGGTGGTGCGGAAGCGCCGCGCGATCCCGGCCTGCCGGACACCAATCTCGCGGGCGTGCATTATGCGATGCCGTACCTGACCCAGCAGAACAAGCGCGTCGGCGGCGAGGATGTCTCGGGCCTTGAGCCGATCAGCGCGGCCGGCAAGCATGTCGTCGTGGTCGGCGGCGGCGATACGGCCTCGGACTGCGTCGGCACCGCCTTCCGGCAGGGCGCGCTCTCGGTGACGCAGCTCGACATCCGGCCGATGGCGCCGGAGATGGAGGACAAGCTCACCGTCTGGCCGTATTGGCCGACCAAGTTCCGCACCTCGTCCTCGCAGGCCGAGGGCGCCGAGCGTGAGTTCCAGGCGGCGACGCTCGGGCTCGAAGGCCGCAACGGCCGGCTCACCGGCGTGAAATGCGCCCGCGTCGACGAGAAGCGCAAGCCCATTCCCGGCACGGAATTCGTGCTCCAGGCCGATCTCTGCTTCCTCGCCATCGGCTTCGCCGGCTCGGTGATCGAGGGCATGATCGCGCAGTCGGGCGCGGCCGTGGACAAGCGTGCCAACGTCGTCGCCAACGACAGCGACTACAAGACCAGCGTCGGCAAGGTCTTCGTCGCCGGCGACATGCGACGTGGCCAGTCGCTGGTGGTCTGGGCGATCCGCGAGGGCCGTCAGGCGGCCCATGCCATCGACAAGGAACTGATGGGCGCGACGATCCTGCCGGTTTGACAGGTGGCGTCAGTCCCGGAACGCTGAGTGTTCAATCCTTTGACGGTCCGGTCTTGTAGAGCCGGACCGGCGAGCCGGGCGCGCGCCTGATCGTGCCCTTGGCTTCGAGGTCGAGCTGCACTGCTTTCAGCCACCATCCGGCGGTCTTGCCCTGTGGAAACAGCGCCTCGGGCAGATGCGGCAGCAGGGCTTCCTTGGCATCGGGAACCTTCAGGCCCGGCGCTGCTTGCGGCAGGACCGCCAGCAGCGCCTCGCGCATCGCGCTATATTTGGCGCGGTCGACCCGCTCGGTCTTGCCGGGCGTGTTGACGTTCTCGATCTCGATCTTGTCGTCAGCCATGGGTTTCTCTCGCCCCTGCGGTTTTGAAACGTACGGCTGTCATTCCGGGGCGCGCCGCAGGCGCGAACCCGGAACCCACGACTGGGTAGGACATTCCGTGTTCATTGCCGGCGGCTTACCCGGTCATGGTTTCCGGGTTCCTCGCTGCGCGAAGCCCCGGAATGACAAGAGCGGCGCCGACCGGCAACGCTTGAACAATCACGCGCACAATCTGATCCGAAAGAGGTCAATCCATGTCATGAGCGCGTTCCGCGCCGTGCTCGCGCCCCTCATGCCGGCGATGCTCTGTTCATTGCTCGCGTCGTCGCTATGATCGCCATCATGGCATCGAATCAGAAGGGGAAGCAGGCTCCGCGCCGCCGCTTCCATTGCCGCACCCGCGGACCTGTCTGCGCCCCGCGCTTCACCTCGCGGGGCTGACCGGGAACGCATCGTCGTCTCATCGTCAGCCTTGATCGGCGCGCTTATGCGCGCATGCCTGACTTCATGAGATTCCGATGTCCCTGATCACCCTGAAAGACCTGTCGCTCGCGCGCAGCGCGCCGCTTTTCGCCGGCCTCGACCTCGCCATTGCCAAGGGCGACCGCCTCGGCCTCGTCGCCGCCAACGGGCGCGGCAAATCCTCGCTGCTGCGCATCCTGGCCGGCGAGGAGGGAGCGAGCGGCGGCACGCTGACCCGCTCGCGCGGCCTCGTCACCGCCTTCGCGCCGCAGGACCCGCCCGAGCGGCTGCTGGGATTGAGCCTCTACGCTGCCGTGCTGGATGCACTCGATCCCGAGACGGCCGAGACCGAGAGCTGGCGCGTCGACGTGCTGCTCGACGATCTCATGGTGGAGGAGAGCCTGCGCGGCCGTGCCGTCGGCAGCCTCTCCGGCGGTTGGCAGCGCACGATGCTGCTGGCGCGTGCGGCGGTGATCGAGCCCGATCTGCTTCTGCTGGACGAGCCGACCAACCATCTCGATCTCGAACGGATCGGCCTGCTGGAGCGCTTTCTCGCCAACCTGCCGCGGGATTGCGCCGTGGTCGCGGCGAGCCATGACCGCGCCTTTCTCGACGATGTCAGCGCGCGCACCCTGTTCCTGCGCCCGGCGGAGAGCGCCGATTTCGCCTTGCCCTACTCGCGGGCGCTTCAGGCGCTGGAGGAACGCGACGCGGCGCGGGACCGGCAGTTCGAGAACGAGATGCGCAAGGTGAAGGCGCTGCGGCAGCAGGCGGCCAAGCTCAAGAATATCGGCATCAACTCCGGCTCGGACCTGCTGGTGGTCAAGACCAAGCAACTCTCAGAGCGCGCCGACAAGCTGGAGGAACGGGCCAAGCCCGGGCACAAGGAGCGCTCGGCCGGCACGATCCGGCTCGCCAGCAGCGGTACCCATGCCAAGGCGCTGGTCTCGATCAAGGAAACCGCGGTCGCCACGCCGGACGGGCGCCTGCTGTTCCGCACCGGGCCGCTCTGGATCGAGAAGGGCGACCGGATCGCGCTGCTCGGCGCCAATGGCAGCGGCAAGACGTGCTTCGTCGCGCGATTGCAGGCGGCGTTGGACGGCTCCGACCCGGAGATCCGTGGCGCGGCGACCTTGAAGGCCGGCTATTCCGACCAGGCCCTGTCGCAGCTCGATACCTGGCGCACGCCCTGGGATGCCGTGAAGCATTCCAGCGATCTCGGCGACCAGACCGCGCGCACCGTGCTCGCGGGTGCGGGCATCGCGAGCGAGGCGCAGACCGCGCCGACGGCGCGCCTTTCCGGCGGCCAGCGCGCGCGGCTCGCCATGCTGGTGCTGCGCCTGGCCGAGCCGAATTTCTACCTGCTGGACGAGCCGACCAACCATCTCGATATCGAGGGGCAGGACATGCTGGAGACCGAACTGATCAAACAGGAAACGGCCTGCCTGCTGGTCAGCCATGACCGCGCCTTCGTGCGGGCGGTTGCGACGCGGATCTGGGTCATCACGGCGAAGAAACTGGTCGAGGTCGACGATCCTGATCCGGTCTTCGACCGGCTGATGGCGGGGTGACGTGCCCGCTCAGCGCGGCCAGCGGTAATCGTCGAGCCGGCCCGCGACGGGGTCCGGCGCGATGCCCTGGCCGAAGACGCGCTCGAGCTGGAGCGCGGCGTCGCCGCGTCCGCGAGCCTCGGTGATCGAGGCCAGCAGCGGCTGCTCGGAGAGTGCGGCCTGGCCTGTGAGCGGCTGGATCGGCCCGGCGAGCGGGCGGGCCTGCAGGGCGGCGGGCAGGCCGATCACCGGCAGGCCTGCCACCATCTGGTCGATCAGGCGCTCGACGCCGCCGGGCTGGAGCTCGAGAGCGCTGGGGGCGCCGGTCTCGGGCGAGACGGGCAGGGCGATGACGCTGCTCTGCGGCGCCGCTTCGATCATGCGGCGGATGACGAGATCGACGAAATGCGCGGCCTTGCGGGCACCTGCTGCGGTGAAATGGATGCCGTCGCCGAGGCGCAGGCGCACCGGCTGTCCGGAGACGTCCGGGCCGGTCCCGACATAGCGGTTCTCGGCATCGACGAAGCCGCCCCAGAGATCGACATATTGCCCGCCCGCCTTCTCGACGCGCTGGCGGTAGAGGTCGTTGAAGGTGATCATGTCGGCCGAGAGCCGTCCGTTCTGCATCGGCGGCGCGCCGACCCAGATCAAGGGCACGCGCCTGCCGGCGAAGGCATTGGCGACGGCGTCGATCCGGTCGCGATAGAGTTCGAGCCAGCGCGGGCTCAGCGGCTCATGGACGGTCTCGCCCTCGCGGAGCGGCTGGCGATCGTTGAGGCCGAGCAGGATGACGCCGATGGTGATCTTCTGGTCGCCGGCGAGAAGCTCGGACGCGGCTTTCGGCCAGTCGTAGAAATCGCTGCGCACCAGCCCGGAATCCGGCTTGGCCTTGTGGATCACCTCGACATCGGGGCGATTGTTGAGGGCGTCGTCCAACCCGCTCGCGAGGAGGTTCGCGAGCGAATCCCCTATCACCACGATATGGTGGGCCACATCGACCTTGGGGATGACCGGATCGTCGCGGACGACGACGGGCGCCTCGCGGCGACGAACCGCCGGAGCGACGCGCTGGCGTCGCTGCGGCGCCGCCGTCCGGGGCTGCGCCGGCAATTGCCAGAACATCTGGAACAGGCTGCGCTGCTGTGGCTGCTGCTGGGCGAGCGAAACCGGCCCGCCCGTCAGGAGGAGCAGGCAGGCGGCACCCAGAACCATGGCAAGCGAGCGCAGACGCATCGTCCGATCCGGCGGTTCCCCTTCGCCTGCCAGTATAGGCCGTGACGGGGCCGGAGTCAGCGCTTGCCGCGCAGCCTCGACAGCAGGGCCGGGGTCGGGTAGCCGTCGGCGATCTCGCCGGCGCTGATCTGGTAGCGGCGGACCGCCTCGCGCGTGCCGGTCCCGATGCGGCCATCGGCGTCGTGGTGGTAAAGGCCGAGCGCCTTGAGGCGGTGCTGGAGGTCGCGGGTCGCGGCCATGTCGAGGCGCGGCGCCCTGGTCGGCCAACTCGCCTGGATCGCGGCGCGCCCGGCGATGCGGTCGCCGAGATGGCCGACGGCCATGGCATAGGCATCCGAGGAGTTGTATTTTTTGATGACGTCGAAATTGGCGGTGAGCAGCATCACCGGTCCGGTATGCCCTGCGGGGTAGAACAGCCGGCCTTCGCCGGATGAGGGCAGGCGGCCGCCATCGGCGCGGCGCACGCCGGCCGAGGCGAAGCTGGCGAAGCTCGCCTTGTCCAGGCGATGGTCGAAGCCTTGGGGCAGCGTCACTTCCATGCCCCAGGGCAGGCCCGGCACCCAGCCATAGCCCTTGAGGTAATTGGCGGTGGAGGCGATGGCGTCGCTCGACGAGGTCCAGATGTCGGCATGGCCGTCGCCGGTCCAGTCGACCGCGTATTTCATGTAGCTCGACGGCATGAACTGGGTATGGCCCATGGCGCCGGCCCAGGAACCCTTCAGCTCGCTGCGCTCGACATGGCCCTTTTCGATCAGCTCCAGCGCGGTCAGCAGTTCGTCGCGGAAGAAATCGCCGCGATAGCGGATCGAGGCGAGCGTCGCCAGCGAGCGGATGACGTCCTTGCCGCCCTTGAACGAGCCGTAATTGGTCTCCATGCCCCAGACGCCGAGGACGACCTCCTTGGGCACGCCATAGCGCGCCTCGACCTGGGCGAGGACCGAGGCGTTCTGGGCCGCGGCCTCGCGTCCGCGCTGGATGCGGGTGCCGCCGACGGCGTTCTCCAGATAGTTCCAGATCGGGGCGCTGAATTCCGACTGCTTCCTGGTCAGCGCGACGATCGAGGCATCCGGCGTCACGCCGCGGAAGGCGAGGTCGAAGGTCGCGCGCGAGATGCCGCGCGCCTGCGCCTGCGGCCAAAGCCGCTGCACGAAGATGTCGAAGGAGGCGCTGGCGGGGGTGGCCTGCGCCTTGCTGCGGGCATGGGCGCCGGATGCGTTGATCGAGCCGGTGGTCTGGGCAAGCGCCGGCGCCAGGCTGATCAGGGCTGAGGCTGCGATGACGGACAGGCGCATGAACTCTCCCGGCGTATGCTCGATGGAACCATCTTCACAGCGCCCGAACAAGATTAACCAAGGGTTAAGACGGAAGCGAGGGCCGCTTCGTCATGTTCGCCCTTGTCGCGAACATCCACGTCTTGAACGCGGCCCTCGACCAGTGAAGACGTGAATGGTCGGGACAAGGGCGACCACGACGGAAGGCCTTCGATCCGAATAATCCCCCGGCTCCGGAGCAGGCCATTTGACAAGCTCAGGCGATTGTCAGATTCTCGACGGATGAATAGCGCGTCCCCCTTCCGCCGCGGTCTGCACCGCTCGGGCAATCTCATCGCGGGCTTCTAGCCCCGGGCCTGTCGCGCGTCGCGCCGCCGGTTCGGGGGCGCTTCCTCTCTCCAACTTCCCTGCGAGTTCGCCCTTTCGATGCCGCGCGGTTTTCGTCCGCCGGCGGGCGCTCGCCTTTTCCATGAAAGACTGTTCCCATGACTGCCAGGCGTCCCGCCATCACCGTCACGGCCGCGGACCATGCCATGCTGAGCCGTATCGCGGCCGGCGCGGCCAACACCATGCCCGATCTCGCCGCCGAGCTGACCCATGAGCTCGACCGCGCCCGCATCCTGCCGGAGGGCCGCGTCTCGCACGATCATGCCCGGATCGGCAGCCGGATCGTCTATCGCGACGAGGCCACCAGGCGCGAGACCACCGTCACGCTGGTCTGGCCTGAGCATGCCGATATCGAGCAGAACCGCATCTCGGTGATGACGCCGATCGGCGTCGCGCTGATCGGCATGGCGGCCGAGCGCTCGATCGACTGGACGACGCGCTCCGGCGACGTGAAGCGCCTGACCGTGCTCGAAGTGCGCGAGCCGGCGGAGGAGCCGGCTGCGTCCTGAGGGCAGGTCGTCATGCTCGCCCTCGTGGCGAGCATCCACGTCTTGAACACCGCTTTGCCGGGAGGAAGACGTGGATGGTCGGGACAAGCCCGACCATGACGGGGAGGACGAAAAGCGCGCGTTTGCGCGAAAGTGCCATGGCGTTCAGGACGTGGCGTTCTTCGTCCTGAGCTTCTCCTCCCAGGCGAGCGCCTGGCCGACGATCTCCTCGAGGTCGTCATGCTCGGGCTGCCAGCCGAGTTCGGCGCGGATGCGGTCGGCGCGGGCGATCAGCGAGGCCGGGTCGCCTGGGCGGCGCTCGGCCAGCGTCACCGGGAAATCGACGCCCGAGACCTTCTTCACGACCTCGACGACCTCCTTGACCGAATAGCCTCGGCCATAGCCGCAGTTCAGCGTGAGGCTCGCCCCGCCGCCGCGCAGATGGTCGAGCGCGGCGAGATGGGCGCGGGCGAGGTCGGTGACGTGGATATAGTCGCGCACGCAGGTGCCGTCCGGCGTCGCGTAATCGGTGCCGAAAACGGTCAGGCCGTCGCGCTGGCCGAGCGCCGCCTGGCTCGCGACCTTGATGAGATGGGTGGCGTTCGGCGAGGACTGGCCGGAGCGCAGCTTCGGGTCGGCGCCGGCGACGTTGAAATAGCGCAGCGCCACGTAGGAGAAGCCGTGGGCCTTGGCCGCGTCCTGCAGCATCCATTCGCTCATCAGCTTGGAGCGGCCATAGGGGTTGATCGGGTTGAGCGCGATCTCCTCCGGCACCGGCGAGACGTCAGGCTCGCCATAGACGGCGGCGGTGGAGGAGAAGATGACGTGCTTCACGCCCTTGCGCGCGGCGCTCTCGATCAGCGCGCGGGTCTTCACGGTATTGTTGAAATAATAGCCCAAGGGATCGGTGACCGATTCCGGAACCACGATCCTGGCGGCGAAATGCGCGATCTCGGTGATCTCATATTCGCCGATCAGGCCCTCGACGAGGTCCTGGTTGCCGATATCGCCCTGGACGAAGATCGCCTCGGGAGGCACCGCCCACCAGAAGCCGGTCGAGAGATTGTCGAGCACGACGACCTTCTCGCCGCGGTCGAGCAATTCCAGGACCATGTGGCTGCCGATATAGCCGGCGCCGCCGGAAACCAATACCGCCATCGTCTGTCTCGCCTCATCTTCGTCAGGAACCTGACCTATCGAAAAACCGTTGACGGCTTCTCAAGGCCTGTCAGCTAATACCGCCTGATGGCCGGCAACCATGACAGTTGTACGGCCGTTCCCACCTCCGCCTGGCTTCGGCAAGGCCATCGCGCCCAATGGATTTTTCATGACGAAACGCATCCGCAAGGCCGTTCTTCCCGTTGCCGGCCTCGGCACCCGCTTCCTGCCCGCGACCAAAGCGGTGCCAAAGGAGATGCTCACCATCGTCGACCGGCCGGTCGTGCAGCATGTCGTGGACGAGGCGCGCGCCGCCGGCATCGAGCATTTCATCTTCGTCACCGGCCGCAACAAGGCGGTGATCGAGGACCATTTCGACATGGCCTACGAGCTCGACGACACGCTGGCCAAACGCAACAAGATAAAGGAGCTGGAGGCGCTGACGCACGACCTGCCGGTCGCGGGCGCGACCAGCTTCACCCGCCAGCAGGCGCCGCTGGGCCTCGGCCATGCCGTCTGGTGCGCGCGCGAGATCGTCGGCGACGAGCCCTTCGCGCTGCTGCTGCCGGACATGCTTCACTACAGCCAGGGCAAGGGCTGTCTCGCCGAGATGATCGACGCCTACGACCGGCATGGCGGCAATCATATCGCGGTCGCGCCGGTGCCGGACGACCAGACGCATCAATACGGCATCGTTGCGGTCGAGGACGCCAAGGCCAAGATTTCGAAGATCACCGGCATGGTCGAGAAGCCGCCGAAGGGCACCGCTCCGTCCAATTTGCATGTCAGTGGCCGCTACATCCTGCAGCCGACGATCTTCAACCTGCTCGCCAATCAGGAAAAGGGCGCCGGCGGCGAGATTCAATTGACCGATTCGATGATCGCGCTGTCGCATCAGGAGCCGTTCTACGCGGTGCGCTTCGACGGCGAGATCTACGATGCCGGCTCGAAGATCGGCTTCCTCGCGGCGAATGTCGCCTATGCGCTCGACCGCAGTGATCTCGGCCCGCAACTGCGCGCGGAGATCGAGAAGCTGCTGGAGCGCTGAGGCGGGAAGGAAGGGCGCGGGTCATCCCGGGCGGTCATAGGTCGGCCCGGGATCCATGCCGGAACGGTTCAGGCATGGATCCCGGATCTCCGCTTCGCTCCGTCCGGGATGACCCGCGTTTCATAGCCATAGGAAACAGCTTTCCAAAGCCGATTTGCCGGGTGGCCATTCCTTGGAAAATGCCGGATGAGGGGCAATGCAGGAGATGCCCCGTTGAGTGACCAGAGCCTCGTTTTCGACCGCAAGCTCGGCCGTTCGCGGCTGAGGCGCGCGCTTGCCGGCGACTATCCGGATTTCCTGCTGCAGCGCGCGGCTGATGATCTCTCAGAGCGTCTCGGCGCGGTGTTGCGCGAATTCGCGATCGCGGCCGATCTCGGCACGGCCTTGCCCGTCGTCGCTCCCGTGCTTGCCGGCCGGACCGGGCGCTTGCTGCGCATGGCGGAGGCAGAAGGCGTTCCCGCCGATCTCCTCGGTGATCTCGAAAGCCTCCCCTTCGCTGCCGGCTCGCTCGACCTCGCGGTTTCGCTCCTCGCTCTGCACGCGGTGAACGACCTGCCGGGCGCGCTCATCCAGATCAAGCGGGCGCTCAGGCCGGACGGGCTGTTCATGGGTTGTCTGCTCGGCGGTCGGACCTTGCAGGAGCTCAGGCAGGCGCTCCTCGAAGCCGAGAGCGAGACGACCGGCGGGGTCAGCCCGCGCGTCGCTCCCTTCGCCGACCTGCGCGATCTCGGCGGGCTGTTGCAGCGCGCCGGTTTCGCGCTGCCCGTCATCGACAGCGAGATCGTGACGGTGCGCTATCGCGATGCCTTCGGGCTTTTCCGCGACCTGCGCGCGATGGGCTGGGCCAACGCGCTCGTTGCCCGGCGCAAGACGCCACCGCGGCGCGAGACCTTGCTGCGAGCGGCTGCGCTCTATGCCGAGCGTTTCGCCGATCCGGACGGGCGCCTGCCCGCGACCTTCGAATTCGTCTGGGTCTCCGGCTGGGCGCCGCATGAGAGCCAGCAGAAGCCATTGAAGCCCGGCTCGGCCAAGGCGCGGCTCGCCGATGCGTTGGGCGTGCCGGAGATCAGGGCGGGCGAGAAGCCCGGAGGACGTTGAGAATGGCTGTTGCCGCGCCGTCATGGTCTGGCTTGTCCCGACCACCCACGTCTTCGCCGGTCGCGGATTGTGTTCAAGACGTGGATGCTCGCCACAAGGGCGAGCATGACGGTGGAGAGGCATTCAGGACATGAGCGAGCGCCAGCCCCGCCTGACCCGCGCCGATTTTCGCGTCTTCCGCGCCATCCCGACGCGATGGCACGACAACGACGTCTTCGGCCATGTCAACAACGTCGTCTATTATAGCTGGTTCGATACGGCGGTGAATGCCTGGCTGATCGAGAACGGCTTTCTGGACCCTGCCAGGAGCGAGATCGTCGGGCTCGTGGTCGAGACCGGTTGCACCTATTTCGAGAGCGTTGCTTTCCCGGAGACGGTGGAGGTCGGGATCGCGGTCGAGCGGCTTGGCAACAGCTCCGTCACCTATAGCATCGGCATCTTTCGGCAGAGTGGCGCGCAGGCGGCGGCGCAAGGCCGCTTCACCCATGTCTATGTCGAGCGGGCGAGCCAGAAGCCGGTGCCGATCCCGGCGCCGCTCAGAGCCGCGTTGGTGGCCATCCAGAGCTGAAAGCGGCGCCTGCGTCGGGGAATGTTGTCTCGCGGGCCGAGGCAGGCTATGCCCCTGCCAACCCCTATCGCCGGACCGTCAGGAACCCTGAGCCCGTGATTCCGAACGACATCAAGATCACCCCGCAGCTCGTCGCCGAGCACGGCCTGAAGCCGGACGAGTACCAGCGCTTCCTGCATCTGATCGGCCGCGAGCCGACGATCACCGAGCTTGGCATCGTCTCGGCGATGTGGAACGAGCATTGCTCCTACAAGTCGTCGAAGGTCCATCTGAAGACACTGCCGACCAAGGCGCCGTGGGTGATCCAGGGACCGGGTGAAAATGCCGGCGTCATCGATATCGGCGACGGCACGGCCATCGTCTTCAAGATGGAAAGCCACAACCACCCGTCCTTCATCGAGCCCTATCAGGGGGCGACGACCGGCGTTGGCGGCATCCTGCGCGACGTCTTCACCATGGGCGCCCGCCCGATCGCGGTGCTCGACGCCTTGCGCTTCGGCTCGCCGGATCATCCGAAGACCCGCCACCTCGTCTCCGGCGTCGTCGCCGGCATCGGCGGCTACGGCAATTCCTTCGGCGTGCCGAATGTCGGCGGCGCCACCGGCTTCCACACGCGCTATGACGGCAACATCCTCGTCAACGCCATGGCGGTCGGCATCGCCAAGGCCGATGAGATCTTCTACGCCAAGGCCTCCGGCGTCGGTAAGGCGATCGTCTATCTCGGCTCCAAGACCGGCCGCGACGGCATCCACGGCGCGACCATGGCCTCGGCCGAATTCGACGACAAGTCGGAGGAGAAGCGCCCGACCGTGCAGGTCGGCGACCCCTTCGCCGAGAAGCTCCTGCTCGAGGCCTGTCTCGAGATCATGGCTGCCGGCCATGTCGACGCGATCCAGGACATGGGCGCTGCCGGCCTCACCTGCTCGGCCGTCGAGATGGGCGCCAAGGGCGATCTCGGCGTCGAGCTCGACCTCGACAAGGTGCCCTGCCGCGAAGAGGGCATGAGCGCCTATGAGATGATGCTGTCGGAGAGCCAGGAGCGTATGCTCATGGTGATCAAGCCGGGCCATGAGGACGCCGCCGAGGCGATCTTCAAGAAATGGGGCCTGGATTTCGCCGTCATCGGCCACACCACCGACACGTTGCGCTTCGTCATCAAGCATCAGGGCGAGGTCATGGCCGACCTGCCGATCAAGGAACTCGGCGACGAGGCTCCGGAATACGACCGGCCGTGGATCGAGACCGTGCCGCAGCAGCGCATCGCGGCCGAAAGCGTGACGCCGCCTTGCGGCAATGCCGAGGCGCTGAAGACGCTGATCGGCTCGCCGGACCTTTCCTCCAAGCGCTGGATCTGGGAGCAGTACGACACGCTGATTCTCGGCAACTCGGCGGTGACGCCGGGCGGCGATGCCGGCGTGATCCGCATCGAGGAGGGGCCCAAGGGCCTCGCCATGACTGCCGACGTGACGCCGCGCTATTGCGAGGCCGATCCCTTCGAAGGCGGCAAGCAGGCGGTGGCGGAAGCCTGGCGCAACCTGACCGCGACGGGTGCCAAGCCGCTCGCGATCACCGACAACCTGAATTTCGGCAATCCAGAGAAGCCGGAAGTCATGGGCCAGTTCGTCGGCTGCATCCGTGGGATCGGCGAGGCCTGCAAGGTGCTCGACTTCCCGGTCGTCTCCGGCAACGTCTCGCTCTACAACGAGACCAACGGCATCTCGATCCTGCCGACCCCGACCATCGGCGGCGTCGGCGTCATGGCCGATGTCACGAAGCACGCGACTGTCGCCTTCAAGGCAGAGGGTGAGGCGGTGATCCTGATCGGCGAGACCGCCGGCTGGCTAGGCCAGAGCGCCTATCTCGCGACCGTTTGCGGCCGTGAGGAGGGCGCGCCGCCGCCGGTCGATCTTACGATCGAGCGCCGCAACGGCGATTTCGTGCGCGGGCTGATCGCGTCGGGCCAGGTCTCGACCTGCCACGACCTGTCGGACGGTGGCCTCGCCGTGGCGCTCGCCGAGATGGCGATGGCCAGGGGCATCGGTGCCGCCATCGAGACGCTGCCGGCGGGCCCCGCCCATGCCGCGCTCTTCGGCGAGGATCAGGCGCGCTATGTCCTGACCGTCCCGGCGGCAGAGGCCGATGCGGTGATCGCGGCGGCGAAGGCTGCCGACGTGCCGGCGCTCGCCATCGGCAAGACGGGCGGCGCTTCGCTCAGCCTGCCGGGCGAGCCTGCCTTGGCTATCGCCGATCTCCGCAAGATCCATGAAGACTGGCTGCCGTCCTATATGGCCGGCAAGGCGGCCTGAGGAGTTCGACCCATGGCGATGGACGCCCACGAGATCGAGCGCATGATCAAGGCGGCGCTGCCGGATGCGGCGATCGAGATCAAGGATCTGGCCGGCGACGGCGACCACTATGCCGCGACCGTCGTCTCGGCCGCCTTCAAGGGCAAGACCCGGGTGCAGCAGCACCAGATGGTCTATGCCGCGCTCCAGGGGAATATGGGCGGCGTGCTGCACGCCCTTGCGCTGACGACCAGCGTTCCCCAAGATTAGAACGAGACCATCCGGCGGGCCTTGAACCCGCTTCAGGAGACGACACGATGTCCGACGTCAATGCCCGCATCGAAGCGGAAGTGAAGAATAACGACGTGGTGCTCTTCATGAAGGGCACGCCGCAATTCCCGATGTGCGGTTTCTCCGGCCAGGTCGCGCAGATCCTCGGCTATATCGGCGTGCCCTATAAGGGCGTGAACGTGCTTGAGGACCAGGAAATCCGCGAGGGCATCAAGGCTTTCTCGAACTGGCCGACGATCCCGCAGCTCTACGTCAAGGGTGAGTTCATCGGCGGCTGCGACATCACCCGCGAGATGTTCCAGGCCGGCGAACTGCAGCAGCTCTTCGAGGAGAAGGGCATCGCGGTGAAGCAGGCGAGCTGAGCGCTCAGCCTTCCGCGCAGGGCGGCAGCGTCTCAAGCGCCGTCCATAGAGCCTGCGGCAGATCGCCCTCGTCCTCAATTAGCGAGATGCAGCCGCGCCGCCCCTCCGCTACTGCTTTGGGGCGCAGGGTGGCGTTGTCGAAGACACGCCACCGATCGACCGCATCGATATAGGCTGGCAGGTTTTCGATCGAACGGCTGAAGCGGCGGCGAACGTCGGCTTCCGCGACATTGTGGCCGCCCTCGCTGACGCGCCGTGCGATGCGAGCCAGCGAAATCTCCGGGCTTGCGACCAGGAAATACAACAGGTTGACGACGAAGCCGGCCTCCCGCGCCGCTGTGATCGTGCGCAGATGCGTCTTGCCCGAAAGCGTCGTCTCGATTGAGAACGAGCGTCTCTCGGCGATCAGCGAGCGGGTCAGCTCCAGCGCGACGCGGCCGGCGCGCTGCTGCTCCATCGAGGGGTCGAGCGGGGAGAGGCCACGCGCAATCTCGTCGAGATTGACGAAACGCGTGCTGCCCGAGACGGCCTTGATATGGCGGAAAGCGTAGGTCGTCTTGCCGACGCCGTTGGGGCCGGCAACGATCCAGAATTGAGGCTGCGGGGTCGTCATCCCTGAGTGGCTAGCACGCGCCTGGTAGTTGCGCCAATCCGATGCGGATAGCCTCAAGCCGCCGCGCATTGCGGGTGCGGCTTGCGGACGCGCTCTGTCGAAGCCGGGTATTTCTCCAGCATCCGCTCCGGCCTGATCGGCCGGCGCACGAGATCGCCGCCGCAATTCGGGCAGGTGCCGGCGAAGCGCGTCTCCGCGCAGTCGCTGCAGAACGTGCATTCGAAGGTGCAGATCAGGGCGTCGCGCGATTGCGGCGGCAGGTCGCGGTCGCAGCATTCGCAGTTCGGGCGCAATTGCAGCATGGCATGGTCTCCTTCCGCTGGCCGGAAGAATGACCGGAAACCGGACCGAAACCAGCGATTTCGCGTGATCCGACCGATCAACGGCGCGGATCGATCGGCTGCCCGCTACTTCACCAGCAGCCAGTCGTCGATCACCAGCGCGTCGAGCCCGCTGGTATAGAACATCAGGATCGCGTCCTCCGCCGTGTGCAGGATTGGCTTGCCCATGATGTTGAAGGAGGTGTTGAGGATCACCGGCACGCCCGTCAGCGCATGGAAGGCGGAAATCAGTGCGTGATAGCGCGGGTTGCGCTCCGGCGTGACGCTCTGGAGCCTGCCGGTCGCATCCTCATGGACCACCGCCGGGACGCGATCGCGCACCGCCTCCTTCCAGGTTAGCGTGCGCTCCATATAGGGCGCGTCCTGGTAGTTCTCGAACCAGTCGGCGGCGTGCTCGGCCAGGATCGAGGGCGCGAAGGGCCGGAAGGCCTCGCGGTATTTCACCTTGGCATTGAGGATGTCCTTGGCGTCGGCGGGACGCGGATCGGCGATGATCGAGCGGTTGCCCAGCGCGCGCGGGCCGAACTCGGCGCGGCCCTGCACCCAGCCGATCAGCTTGCCCTCGGTCAGGAGTTTTGCCGTGACCGGCGCAATCTCGTCGGGGCTGAGCTTGCGCAGGCGCTTCTCCCAGAGCTGCATGCGCTCGAAGGGCTCGGTCGAGACGGTCGAGCCGAGATAGGGCGTGAGCGGTCCCTTCGGCGCGCGCCAGTCCGGCTTGGCCTCCGCATGCGCGAGCCATGCCGCGCCGATGGCGTTGCCGTCATCGGCCGGCGCAGAGGGCACGAAGACCGTCCTGAAGCCGTGGCGGCCGGCGATCCGGCCGTTGAAGGAGGAGTTCAGTGCGCAGCCGCCGGCCATGACGAGGTTTTCGCTCGGCACCAGCGCCGCAGCCTCGGCCAGCAGGGCCTCCATCATCTCGGCGAAGACGTCCTGCCCGCAGCGGGCGAGATCGGCCCAGCCCTGGTCGAGGGCATCGGCCGGACGCTTCGCGAGGATCTCGGCGGCGACCGCCTGTACCACGTCGGCCTTGGCGAAGGAGAGCCTGTGGCCCTCGATCGCGTAGAGCTTGCGCAGCAGCGCCATCAATTCCGGGTCGCTCTTGCCATAGGGGGAGAGCCCCATGATCTTCCATTCCTCGCCCTTGGCCTGGTCGAAGCCGGCGAGGTCGGTCACGAGGCCGAAATAGAAGCCGATCGATTCCCGGCCGCGATGGCGCTTCACCTCGTGCAGCCTGCCGTTCTCCAGCGCGAAGATGGCGGAGGCCCCGGTTTCGCCCATGCCGTCGACGACGAGGCAGGCGGCGTTGTCGAAGGGGGAGGACCAGCAGGCATAGGCGGCGTGGCTGAGATGGTGGCCGTAGCGCGTGAGGCCGGTGACATTGGCCTTGCCGTAGGCGCGGTCGAGCCCGAGCAGCACGCCCATGCCGGCGCGCTGCTGGCCGAGGTGCAATGAGGCGATCAGGGCGCGCTCGGTGCGCTCCGGCACCAGCGAGCGGTTGAGCTCGGGCGAGAGCTTGAGCAACGCGTCCAGCGTGAAGGAGCCGGCGCGAGCCATCTGGTCGAGGAAGCCGGTGAAATCCTCGCCCCAGCTCGTGGCGATGCGAACCTCTGCATCCACCGGGATATAGCGCTTCAGCAGGCCTTCCATGCGCGGGGCCGAATCCGGCTCGCAGTTCGGCGCGCGCTTATATTGCAGGTAGCGCTCGGTCGCTTCCGCGAAGAGAACCTCGCCATCGGGACCGATGATCGCGATGGCGGGGTCGTGGAAGGTGGTGGCGAGGCCGATCGTATAGGTCATGGCCCAAGGCAATAGCCCGCTTCGGCGCCGGGCGCCAACCGTCATGGTCGTTTCGGCCATCCCTCGGGTTGAAAGCAACTTCGAGTATTCGCCCGGGAAGGCCTGTTTCGGATCAATCGTTCAAGGGTGCGTACGGTTTGACCTACAGGCCCCCATGCCTAGTATGAAGGAGATTTTTCTCCCGACAGCGGCGAAGGTGGTCATGAGATTGTGGGTGTTGGTCGCGGCCTTTTTGATTTTAGCCGGAAATCTTGTTTCGGCTCAGGAAAGTCATCCGCCACCGGCCGCCGCATCTGCCGCGCCGGGGCAGGCCGGCGCGGCGTCGGTCGACGATCTCGTCCGCATCCTCGAGGACGACAAGCTGCGCGCCGATCTCCTGCAGCGGCTGAAGCAGCGGCAGCCGGGCCAGCAGGCTCCGGCCGCCGCTGCGCCTCAGGCCGAGGCCGAGCCCGGCTTCGCCCGGAGCGTGGCCGAGTATACCAAGGCGATCGCCGAGCAGAGCGCCGGGGCGCTTTCGGCGACGATCCAGACCTTCCGGCAGCTCGGGAGCATCGTCTCCGGCGAGTCGCAGGTCGACATGCTGCGGCTGCGCGATGTCGGAGTCGCGCTCGGCTTCGTCGCCCTTGCCCTGTTCGGCAGCTTCCTGATCGCTCGGTTGCTCGCGGAGCGGGTTCAGGCGGGGCTCGCCCGCCGCGTCGCCGGATCATCCTGGCCGGCCCGTTCGGCCGGGCTCGTCGTCGCGGTGATGGTGGATCTCGCCGGCGTCGCGCTCGCCTGGGGAGCCGGCTACCTGCTCGTCCTGAACCTGGTCGGCACGGCCGGACGCATCACCCTGGAGCAGACATTGCTGCTCAATGCCTTCCTGGCCGTCGAGATCGTCAAGGTCGCGATGCGGGCCGTGCTGGAGCCGCGGCATCCGGCGCTGCGGCTCATGCCGATCGACGACACCACCGCCGCCTACTGGTATTTCTGGCTGGCGCGGCTGATCTCGCTCCTGGGCTATACCTTCCTCTTCGTCGCGCCGGCGCTCGCTCTCTATCTGCCGGCTGCCGCCGTGCAGGCCCTGAAGGTGCTCGTGATGCTGACGGCGCTGGTGATCGCGATCGTCATCATCCTGCAGAACCGCCTGCAGGTCAGGCGCAGGCTGTTCGCAGCGCGGGAGGCCGGGCGGCATGACCTTCTGGCGCAGGCGAGCCATGTCGCCGGGCAGTTCTGGCATGTCGTCGTGGTGACCTATCTCATCGGCGTCTTCCTCGTCTGGCTGGTCAATCCGCTGCAGGCGCTGCCCTTCGTGCTCGGCGCCACGGTGCAATCCGTCGTCATCGCGATACTCGGGGGCGTCGTCCTCGCCTTCGTCTCGCGGCTAGTGAATGTCAGCGTGCGCCTGCCGGAGGACGTGCGGCTGCGCCTGCCGCTGCTGGAGCCGCGGCTGCAGGCCTTCGCGCCGCGCGTGATGCAGATCGTGCGCCTGCTGGTCCTTGCGGCGGTGCTGCTGCTGATCGTGCAGGCCTGGCACGTGCTCGACATCTTCGCCTGGCTGGCGAGCGCTTCGGGCCAGCGGCTGGCGGGTGCGCTGGTCTCGGCGGCTCTCATCGTGCTGATCGGGCTCGGCGTCTATGTCGCGATGCTGTCCTGGGTGGAATACCGTCTCAATCCGGATTTCGGCACGGTGCCGACGGCGCGGGAGAAGACCCTGCTCGCGCTGTTCCGCAACGCCTTCACCGTGGCGCTCGCGGTCCTGGTGCTGATGCTGGCGCTGGCGCAGCTCGGGCTGAACATCGCTCCGCTGCTTGCCGGCGCCGGCGTGCTCGGCCTGGCCATCGGCTTCGGCGCGCAGAAACTGGTGCAGGACATCATCACCGGGGTCTTCATCCAGTTCGAGAACGTGATGAACGAGGGCGACGTGGTCCAGGTCGGCGGCAAGTCGGGCGTGGTCGAGCGCCTGACGATCCGCTCGGTCTCGATCCGCTCGCTCGACGGCACGGTGCATCTCATCCCGTTCTCCTCCGTCGACCATGTCTCGAACATGATGCGGGGCTTCTCCTTCCATGTCGCCGAGATCGGCGTGGCCTATCGCGAGAACATCCCCGAGGTGAAGGAAGCGATGGAGGAGGCTTTCGAGCGGCTCAAGGACACCGAGCACGGCGAGAAGATCATCGGGCCGCTCGACATGCAGGGCATCACCGCCTTCGGCGATTCCGCGATCACGGTGAGGGCGCGCATCAAGACGCTGCCGGGCGCGCAATGGGGCGCCGGCAGGGCCTATAACGAGTTCATCAAGGAGATTTTCGACCGGCGCGGCATCGAGATCCCGTTCCCGCATGTCACGCTCTATATGGGCGAGGACAAGCAGGGGAAGGCGCCTCCGCTCCATGTGCAAGGGCGTCTCGACAACCCCGCCCGGCCTACCGCTCCGGCTGCGAAGGGTCCGCCGGAGTGATCAATGAAATTCCGCGTGAAATCAGAACGCGCTAACGCCCGATGGCGGCCTGCATCAGTGCCTTGGCATCCGCGCTGGCCCAGTCGGCGGGGCCCTGGATGATGCCGAGCTCGCAGCCGGCCTTGTCGACGATCAGGCTGACCGGCATGCCCTCGACCTTGTGGGCGGCGCGCAGGACCTGGAAGGTCACGGCCTGCGGATCGCCGTAATAGGGTAGGGCGGTGATCCGGTTGTCGGCAAGCCAGGTCTTCGGCTTGTCGAGATTGCGCGTGTCGATATTGATTGCGACGACCGCGAAATCCGGCCCGCCCATGTTCTTCTGCAGCGCGTCGAGCGCGGGCATCTCCTTGAGACAGGGCGCGCACCAGGTCGCCCATAGATTGACCAGCAGGGTCTTGCCCTTGAGTGCGGCGAGCGTCGTCGGCTGGCCGTCCGGCCCGGTGAAGGCGAGCGCGGGGGCCGGCTGCGGGCGCGTGCGCAGTTCGACTGCCGCCACCTCGCCCTTGACCAGCGGCTTCATGCGCGCGGCTGCCGAGCTCGCAGCGCTGCATGATCCGTTGCCGGCATCGCCGCTGCCGGAGTAGAAGGCAGCTACGCCAGCGAGGCCGAGCGCCGCCACGACCCCGAGGGCCAGTCCGATCTTTTTTCCAGACGTCATTATGCGTCCTCAAAAGCAGGAAAGACCGTCGTGAGCAATCGCATGTGGGGTGGGCGTTTCGCCACAGGTCCCGACGCCATCATGGAGGAGATCAATGCCTCCATCGATTTCGACAAGAAGCTTTGGCGCCAGGATATCCGCGGCTCGCTGGCCCATGCGGCCATGCTGGCCGAGACCGGCATCCTGACCAGGGAGGATGTCGCGACGATCACCGCCGGCCTGAAAAAGGTCGAGGGCGAGATCGAGAGCGGCGCCTTCACGTTCTCGCGGGCGCTGGAAGACGTCCATATGAACGTCGAGTCGAACCTCAAGGACAAGATCGGCCTCGCCGCCGGCCGCCTGCATACCGCGCGCTCGCGCAACGATCAGGTTGCGACCGACATGCGGCTGTGGGTGCGCGATACGCTCGACGAGCTCGACGGCCAGATGGCCGATCTCCAGCTCGCGCTGGCCGAGAAGGCCGATACCTACGCCGGCGCGGTGATGCCGGGCTTCACCCATCTGCAATCGGCGCAGCCGGTCACCTTCGGCCATCACCTGCTCGCCTATGTCGAGATGCTCGGCCGCGACCGCAGCCGCATCCGCGACGCCCGCGCCCGGCTCAACGAATGCCCGCTCGGTGCGGCTGCGCTCGCCGGCACCTCCTTCCCGATCGATCGGCACATGACCGCGAAGGCGCTGGGCTTCGACCGGCCGACGGCGAATTCGCTCGATTCGGTCTCGGATCGCGATTTCGTGCTGGAAACGCTCTCGGCGGCTAGCATCTGCGCGATGCATCTTTCGCGCTTCGCCGAGGAGATCGTGCTGTGGTCGACGCCGCAATTCGGCTTCGTCCGGCTCTCGGACGCCTTCTCCACGGGCTCCTCGATCATGCCGCAGAAGCGCAATCCCGATGCGGCCGAGCTGGTGCGGGGCAAGGCGGGGCGCGTCTTCGGTGCGCTGCAGGGCCTGCTGACCATGATGAAGGGGCTGCCGCTGACCTATTCGAAGGACATGCAGGAGGACAAGGAAGGCACGTTCGACGCGCTGCAGACGCTGTCGCTCTGTCTCGCCGCAACCGCCGGCATGGTCCGCGACATGCAGCCCGACCTCAAGGTGATGAAGAAGGCCGCCGGCCTCGGCTATGCCACCGCGACCGATCTGGCCGACTGGCTGGTGCGCGTGCTGAAGATGCCGTTCCGCGACGCGCATCACGTCACCGGCCGCCTCGTCGGCATCGCCTCGGAGAAGAAGGTCGGGCTGGAGAAGCTCTCGCTCGCCGAGATGCAGGCCGTCGAGCCCCAGATCACCGAGGCCGTCTTCGCCGTGCTCGGCGTCGACCAGTCGGTGAAGAGCCGCGTCAGCTATGGCGGCACGGCCCCGGCCAATGTCCGCAGGCAGGCCAGGCGCTGGCTGAAGCAGCTCTCCCAGTAGGGCGTCATGCTCGGGCTTGACCCGAGCATCTCCTTCACGAGATTCTCGGGTCGGCGCTGCGCTTGCCCGAGAATGACGCATGCGGAGAGTCTCGCGCTCCGCCGCATCCTCCGCTAAGGTCCCGCCACGTTTCGCCCCGAGGGTTCGTCTTCGTGCTTGATTCCCGCCTGAAACTCGGCCGCACCTTGCTGGTCGTCGGCCTTCTGGCTGTTGCGCTGGCCGCCTGCGGGCGCAAGGGGCCGCTTGAGGCCCCACCCAACGCGACCGGTGCCATCGACCTGCCGGACGACCAGATCGGCGCGAAGGAGAACGATCCGGCTTCGCTGGGTTCGGCCTCCGTATTGGCCAAGCCGCCCAAGGCCAACAGGGCGATCACCGTGCCGGACAAGCCCTTCGTCCTCGATCCGCTGATGTGATTTCGGTTCGCTCGCCGTCATCCCGGGCGACCGAAGGGAGATCCGGGATCCATGCCGGAGCGCTTCCGAAAAAGGTTCAGGCATGGATCCCGGCTCTACGCTTCACTCCGGCCGGGATGACCGCGTGAGTTTCAGCAGGCCTTTCCAAGGTTAATCCCATGCATCATTTCGCCTATCGCGACGGCTCGCTCCATGCCGAGGGCGTCGATCTCCAGCGCATCGCGGCCGAAATCGGCACGCCGGTCTATATCTATTCGAGCGCGACGATCGAGCGGCATTACAAGCTGTTCGAGGCCGCGATGAAGACGACCGCGCCTGCCGGCAAGACCCATGTCTTCTACGCCATGAAGGCGAACGGCAATCTCGGCGTGCTGAAGACGCTGGGCGCGCTCGGCGCCGGCATCGACACCGTCTCGGAAGGCGAAGTGCGCAAGGCGCTGGCCGCCGGCATCCCGCCGGAGAAGATCGTGTTCTCCGGCGTCGGCAAGAGCGAGCAGGAGCTGCGCTTTGCGGTCGAGGCCGGCATCTACCAGGTCAATATCGAGAGCGAGAGCGAGCTCGACCTGCTCTCGAAGGTCGCCGCCTCGCTCGGCAAGCGCCAAGAGGCGGTGTTCCGGGTCAATCCGGATATCGGCGCCGGCGGCCATGCCAAGATCACGACCGGCTCCTCCGAGAACAAGTTCGGCGTCTCCTTTGAGGAGGTCGGCCGGCTCTATTCCCGCGCATCCAATATGCCGGGCGTTCGGATCATGGGCCTGGCCGTCCATATCGGCAGCCAGATCCGCGAGATCGACGCCTTCGAGGCGGCCTATACCAAGATGGTCGCGCTGGTCGGCGACTTGAAGGGCGAGGGGCACCGTGTCGACCGGCTTGATCTCGGCGGCGGGCTCGGCATCCCCTACGACATTCCGAAGACCTTCGATTACGGGCCGGGACTGATCGAGGCCTATGCTGCGATGGTGGCCAAGGTAACGAAGGGGCTCGATGTCGAGCTCGGCTTCGAGCCCGGCCGCCTGATCGTCGGCAATGCCGGCGTGCTGCTGACGCGGGTGCTGCACCTCAATCCGCGCCCGACCAAGCAGTTCCTCGTCGTCGACGCGGCGATGAACGACCTCGTCCGCCCGGCGATGTACGAGGCCTATCACGAGATCTGGCCGGTGTCGGAGCCGGCGGTCGGCGGGCCGGAGCTGGCCTATGACGTGGTCGGGCCGATCTGCGAATCGGGCGACACCTTCACGACCGGGCGCACGCTGCCGCAGCTCCGGCAGAACGACCTGATCGCCTTCATGACGGCCGGTGCCTATGGCGCCTCGATGTCCTCGACCTATAACCAGCGCCTGCTCGTCGCCGAGGTCATGGTCAAGGGCGACCAATACGCCGTGACGCGGCCGCGCCAGAGCTACGAGGAGCTCATCGGCACGGACAGGCTGCCGGGCTGGTTCGCCTGAACGTTCTCGTCTTTTTTCCAGAGAAGGCGCGGGGAACCCCTCTCCTGTAAGGAGAGGGGCAGGGGTGAGGTGTCGGCCGCTGGACCAGTTAATTTGCGGCCTCACCGCTGCGCAGCGACTACCTCACAGCTCACTCGGTGAGGGGCCTACCCCTCACCCTGCCCTCTCCCTCCAGGAGAGGGCTCCCCGCGCTGTCCGCGTTCTTCCTGTCCGGGCATGGCGTGTGCGTTCGTTCACGAAAGGCGGAGCGCTGTGCGTTGGTGGGTCTTCGCGCTGGCAATGCCACATTCCCGTGCTAGCCTGATTTGGTCAGGCGAGTTCAGACGGAAATGGGGGCTGCCCGGAGCGATGGCATGAGCGAGGCAGAGCGCCGCAAGGCGCCCGACACGATCGACGGCATCCGGCAGCGGCTCAGCCGTCTCGCCGCCGCGTCGCGCCTTTCGCACGGCTGGGAGCGGCTATGGCCACGGCTGTGGCTGCCGCTCGGTGTCGTCCTCGCCTTCCTCGCCGTGTCCTGGTTCGGATTGTGGACGTTTCTGCCCTGGTATGGGCGGATCACCGGCGTGTCCGCCTTTGCCGCAGCCTTTGCCGCAAGCCTCTGGCACGTCGCCCGCCTCGTCCTGCCGACGCATCGCGATGCGCTGACGCGGCTCGACCGCTCCGTCGCCGACGGCCACCGCCCGGCCTCGTCGCTGGAGGACAGTCTCGCGATCGGCTCGGCCGATCCGGTCTCGCAGGCCTTGTGGAAGCTGCATGTCGAGCGACAGAGCCGGCAGGTCGCCTCCCTGCGCGTCCAGCCGCCGCAGCCGCACATGGCCGGACACGACCGGCGGGCGCTGCGCGCCGTGCCGCTGCTTGCCGCCGTCACCGGCTTCTTCGTCGCGGGACCCGAGGTCACGCAGCGCCTCTCCGCCGCCTTCGACTGGAAGGGGCCGCCCGCCATCGCCGCCTCGACCCGGATCGACGCCTGGATCGATCCGCCGGCCTATACGCGCCTGCCGCCGATCCTGATCGATTTCGCCAAGCTCGCGAGCCCGAACCTGAGCGCGCCCGAGAAATCGGTCATCGTCGTGCGCATCGCCGGCAAGACGAACATGGACGTCGCCACGACCGGCCGTCTCGACCTGATCAAGCCAGAGGCGAAGGAGGGTGGAGGCAAGGGAGCCGAGGCGAAGGATGCGACCGCGAAGCCCGCCCAGCCGGTTGGCCCGCAGCAGGCCGTGCTGGAGAAGCGCTTCACGCTCGCCGGCAACGGCACGCTGAAGCTCACCGGCAGCGGAGCACCCGGAACCACGCTCACCATCACCTCGATCCCTGACCAGCCGCCGATCATCGCCTTCACCGATCCACCGAAGCCGGTGACCGGGGCGCAGTCCGGTGGCCTGGGCATCACCTATAAGGCCAAGGACGATTACGGCATCGCCTCGATCGAGGTGAATGTCTCGCGCCCGGATACCGCCAGGGGCGGGCGTTCGCTGGTCGAGCCGCCGAAGCAGAACCTCGCCGTGCCGTCCTCCGCCTCGGGCGAGGAGGAGAACAGGAGCACGGTCGATTTCTCCGCCCATCCCTGGGCCGGCGCCAGGGTCAGGATGGTGCTGATCGCCCGGGACGAAGCCGGGCAGGAAGGCCGCAGCGAGCCGCTCGAGGTCGTGCTGCCGCAGCGCACCTTCACCAAGCCATTGGCCAAGGCGCTGGTCGAGCAGCGCCGCAAGCTCGTCATGGATGTCGAGGACCGCTCCAGGGTGCAGCTCGCCATGGATGCGCTGATGATCGAGCCCTCGCTCTTCATGAAGGAACCGGGCGTCTATCTGGGCATGCGGATGCTGACCGAGCGCCTGCGCCGCGCCGCCGGCGACGATGCCCTGCGCGAGGTCGCCGAGCTGATGTGGGCGATGGCGCTCCAGCTCGAGGACGGCGACATGTCCGATGCCGAGCGGGCGCTCCGCCAGGCGCAGGAGAACCTGCAGCAGGCATTGGAGCGGGGGGCTTCCGAGGAGGAGATCAAGAAGCTCACCGACGAGATGCGCCGGGCCATGGATAATTTCATGCGCCAGCTCGCCGAGCAGATGATGCGCCAACAGCAGCAGAACGGCGATCGCGATCAGGCCCGCCTGCCCGAGAATTTCCGCACGGTGACGCCGCGCGACCTGCAGAACATGCTCGACCGCATCGAGGAATTGTCGAAGCGCGGCGACATGGCCGAGGCGCAGCGCCTGATGGAAGAGCTCAACCGGATGCTCAACAATCTCCAGATGGCGCGCCCCGGCCAGCAGGATCCGCGCCAGCGCGAGATGAACCAGGCGCTCGGCGATCTCGACCGGATGACACGCGACCAGCAGAATCTGCGCGACGAGACCTATCAGAAAGAGCAGCGCCGCCAGCAGGGCCAGGCCCAGCGCGGCCAGCGCCCCGGCCAGCAACAGGCACGGCCCGGCCAGCGCGGCCAGCAGGGTCAACAAGGCCAGCGCGGCCAACAGGGCCAGCGTGGCCAGCAGCCGGGGCAGCAGCCCGGCGAACAGGGCGAGGACGGCGAAGGCGGCGAGGGCATGCAGGGCCAGAACGGCCAGGGCCTGTCGCAGCGCCAGCAGGCCTTGCGCGAGCGCCTGCAGGATCTGCAGCGCCGGATGCGCGGCATGGGTGCGCCGCAGAATGGCGAGCTCGACGAGGCCGAGGACGCGATGCGCGAGGCGGAAAGCCAGCTCGGCCAGGGCCAGGGCGAGGGCGCGCTCGATGCGCAGGGGCGTGCGCTCGAAGCCCTGCGCAAGGGCGGGCAGAATCTCGCCCAGCAAATGCAGGGCCAGCCCGGCGAGGGCGAAGGCGAGGGGCAGGCTTATGGCGAGCCGGACGGGCGTCCCTCCGGCCGGCCCTCGGCGCAGCAGCGCGGCAGCGAGGATCCGCTCGGCCGGCCGCAGCGCCAGCGCGACTGGGCCGATGGCCGGGTCAAGGTGCCCGGCGCCGACGAGAGCGCGACCCAGCGGGCGCGGCGCATCCTGGAGGAGTTGCGCAAGCGGCTCGGCGATCCGCTGCGTCCGGCCGAAGAGCTGGACTATCTGGAGCGGCTTCTGCGCCGGAATTGAGCCGGGCTGTGCACTGGCGGCCAGGGTGAACCGTCATGCTCGCCCTTGTGGCGAGCATCCACGTCTTGACCACCCGCGTTGCCTGACGGAAGTCGTGGATGGTTGGGACAGGCCCGACCCTGACGATGACGTCTGATGGATGCCTCAGGCCTTCCGCCCGCCGTCGCCGCTCGCCACCAGCGCCCCGACCACGATGAGCGCGCAGGACGCTGCGAGCAGCCAGCTTGAAGGTGCATAGCCGAACAGCACGAGGATCAGCGTCGAGAGCACGGGGGCGGCATAGGAGGCGACGCCGAGCAGGGCGATGTCGCCCTGCTTCATGCCGATATCCCAGACGACGAAGGCGAGTCCGATCGAACCGAGGCCGAGGCCGAGCACGCCGCCCCATTCCACGGATGTCAGCGGCCAGAGCGTGCTCTCGAAGGCGAGATGGCAAGCGAGGGCCGGCACCGCGCAGCCCAGCATGGTCACGCAGAGGCTCTCCGAGGGCACGTTGGCGAAGCGGCGCGAGGCCACCGAATAGCTCGCCCAGACCAAGGCGCCGAGTGCGGCCAATACATGCCCGAGCGCCAGTCCGCCGCCGCTGCCGAGACCGCCGGAGACCAGCAGACCGGTCGCCACCAGCCCGATCAGCGCGCCGACGAGATGGCGGGGCTTGAGCCTGCCGCCCGGCAGCAGCGCGGCGAAGAGCACGATCAGCAGCGGCCAGAGATAATGAATCAGGTTCGCCTCGGCCGGCGGCGCGGTCTTCACGGCGGCATAATAGAGCGCGGTGTCGCCGAACGGGCCGTAGAGCCCGAGCGCGAAGGAGGCCGGCGTCGGACGGATGCGCGAGAGCTGCCCGCGCAGCGCCGTGATCGCGAGGATCAGCAGCCCGCCGATGACGAAGGTCATGGCGACGAGCTGAAAGGGCGGGACACGGCCCGACATCGCCGTGAACAGCGCCAGCGTCGACCAGAGCAGGATGGCGCAGAAGCCGATGATGGTCGCGGTGCGGGAGGTCATGAGCGGGCCGGGTATGAAGACCGCGCGGCGATAGCAGGTTTCGCCGGGCTTGCCGATGGGGACTTCTTTTCAGCTTGGCGTCATTCTCGGGCTTGACCTGAGAATCTCAGGATAGGGAGGCGCGGCAGCCTCCTCCGGCAAGAGATGCCCGGATCAAGCCCGAGCATGAGGCATGAATGCTGCGCCGCAACCCAGCCTTGCAGCCATGGGCGTCATGCTCCCGACCCCGTTGACCATGAACAAAAGCAGGCTCATTGCCTGCATCATGACCACGATCCCGCTGCAATCCGTCGCTCGCCGTCCGCTGATGCCGGTTCTGGCGGCGCTCAGCCTCGCGCATCTGCTGAACGATCTCGTGCAGTCGATGATTCCGGCGCTATATCCGTTGTTCAAGGAGAACTATCAGCTCGATTTCGTGCAGATCGGCCTGATCACACTCGCCTTCCAGGTGACCTCGTCGCTGCTGCAGCCGATCCTCGGCTTCGTCACCGACCGCAAGCCCTGGCCCTATGCGATGGTCGCCGGGATGTGCTCGACGCTGGCGGGCCTCTTGATGCTCTCCTTCGCCCATAGCTACGCCATGGTCCTGCTCGCGGCGGGGCTGATCGGGCTGGGCTCGGCCGTGTTCCACCCGGAGGCGACGCGGATGGCGCGCCATGCCGCGGCCGGCCGGCAGGGGTTGGCGCAGGGCGTGTTCCAGGTCGGCGGCCATATCGGCTATTCGGTCGGCCCGCTGCTGGCTGCGGCCGTGGTGATGCCGCGCGGGCAGGAGAGCCTGTCCTGGTTCTCCGGCGTCGTACTGGTCGCGATGCTGGTGATGGGCTGGCTCGGCTCGCGCTATTCGGCGATGCGGCGCGAACAGAAATCGTCGTCGAGCCATGCCGATGAAAGCGCGAGCCACGGCCTGCCGCGCGGGCGCGTGCTGCTGGCGATGGCCGTGCTGGTGATGTTGCTGATCTCGAAGAACGGCTACACGGCCGCCTTCACCTCCTATTACACCTTCTACCTGATCGAGCGCTTCGGCATCGAGATCCAGCTCTCGCAGATCATGCTGTTCCTCTATCTCGTCGTCGGCGCGATCGGCGTGATCGTCGGCGGCATGATCGGCGACCGGATCGGCCGCGACCGGGTGATCTGGCTCTCGATCCTGGGCTCGCTGCCCTTCGCGCTGCTCTTGCCCCATGCCGACCTGTTCTGGACCGGCGTGCTCAGCATCATCGTCTCCTTCATCATGTCGAGCGCCTTCTCGGCGATCCTGATCTACGCGATCGACCTCGTGCCGCATCGGGTCGGCCTCGTCGGCGGGCTGTTCTACGGCCTGTCCTTCGGGCTCGGCGGGGTCGCTGCGGCGGGCATCGGCCTGCTCGCCGACAAGATCGGTATCATCGAGGTGTTCAGGATCTGCGCCTGGCTGCCGGCCTTCGGCCTGCTGACCTTCCTGCTGCCGAAGGGCGGGCGGCAGAGCTGAGGCGGCTGCCAATCTCCGGCGGGAAACATGTGGGTCATCCCGGGCTTGACCCGGGATCCATTCCGGAACGCTTTCGTTGAAGGTTCAGGCATGGATCCCGGATCTCCGCTTCGCGGCGTCCGGGATGACCCACGCATTTTAGACGAGCACGAAGCCTGGAACCTCGCTATGGCGTGATCGCTTCAAAAGCAAAAGACCCCGGAATCGCCGTCAAGCTATTCCGGGGTCTTTGATTTCAGCCACCCGCGCATGGCAGGCTGCGGGACCGATCAGGCCATGTACTGGCCGCCATTGGCGGAGAGGGTCGAGCCGGTGATGAAGCCGGCATCGTCGCTGGCGAGGAAGACCACGGCGCGCGCGATCTCCTCGGGCTCGCCGAGGCGGCCGACCGGGATATGCGGCAGGATCGACTTCTCGATCACGGCCGGGTCGATCGCCCGCACCATCTCGGTCGCGATATAGCCGGGGCAGATCGCGTTCACGGTGATGCCGGCGCGCGCGCCTTCCTGGGCCAGCGCCTTGACGAAGCCGATATCGCCGGCCTTGGCGGCGGAATAGTTCACCTGACCCATCTGGCCCTTCTGGCCGTTGATCGAGGAGATGCAGATGACGCGGCCGAACTTGCGGGCGCGCATGCCTTCCCAGACCGGACGGGTCATGTTGAACAGCGAGTTCAGGTTGGTGCCGATCACGGCGTTCCACTGATCCTTGGTCATCTTGTGGAACATGCCGTCGCGGGTGATGCCGGCATTGTTGACCAGGATGTCGACCGGGCCGAGATCGGCCTCGACCTTGGCGATGCCGGCGACGCAGGAATCATAGTCCGAGACGTCCCATTTATAGGTCTTGATGCCGGTCTCGGCGGTGAACCTGGCCGCAGCCTCGTCATTGCCGGCATAGCTCGCGGCGACGCTGTAGCCGGCCGCCTTCAGACCTTTCGAGATCGCCTCGCCGATGCCGCGCGAGCCCCCCGTAACCAATGCCACCTTCGCCATAGGCCAGTCTCCCTTTCAGATGATTCCTGCGGCATTTCGCCGTTATTGTTCAGACAGTTCGAGCGTGGGCGCGTAATCCGCGTCCACGTCCTTGACGATGGCCTGGCCACAGATGACCCGGCCCTGGACCGTATCGAAGGTCAGGGTGGGCTGGCCGTAGAGCGACCAGCCGAGGCTCAAAGCCTCGGAAACCCGATGACAGAAGGAGGCGTCATCGGGGCCGGTGAGATAGCGGTAGAGCGTCGTGCGCTTCGCCATGGGCGGGGCGCTTTGTCTCAGCGCTCCACGGCCATGGCGACGCCCATGCCGCCGCCGATGCAGAGCGTGGCGAGGCCCTTCCTGGCGTCACGCTTGGCCATCTCGTGCAGCAGCGTCACCAGCACGCGGGCGCCGGACGCGCCGATCGGATGGCCGATCGCGATCGCGCCGCCATTGACGTTGACGATGTCCGGATTCCAGCCGAGGTCCTTGTTGACCGCGAGCGCCTGCGCCGCGAAGGCCTCGTTGGCCTCGACAAGATCGAGATCGCCGACCTTCCAGCCGGCCTTCTCGAGCGCCTTG
Organism: Bosea sp. ANAM02; assembly: GCF_011764485.1. NCBI lineage: Bacteria > Pseudomonadati > Pseudomonadota > Alphaproteobacteria > Hyphomicrobiales > Alloboseaceae > Allobosea > Allobosea sp. ANAM02. The sequence continues at coordinate 1,310,045 of NZ_AP022848.1, forward strand.
CGGGTCGAGGGGATCGGGCCCGTGCCCATGATCTGCGGATCGACGCCGGCCGTCGCCCAGGAGGCGATGCGGGCGAGCGGGGTCAGGCCGCGGCGGGCCGCTTCCTTGGCGGTCATGATGACGAGCGCGGCGGCGCCGTCATTGAGGCCCGACGCGTTGCCGGCGGTCACCGTGCCGTCCTTCGAGAAGGCTGGGCGCAGCTTGGCCATGGCTTCGATCGTGGCGCCGTGGCGCGGATACTCGTCGCTGTCGACGACGATGTCGCCCTTGCGGGTCGAGATGGTGACCGGGGCGATCTCGTCCTTGAACCTGCCGGCCTTCTGGGCGGCCTCGGCCTTGTTCTGCGAGGCGACGGCGAAGCGGTCCTGCTCCTCGCGGCTGATCTGATACTTGGTCGCGACGTTCTCGGCGGTCGTGCCCATGTGGTAGCCGTGGAAGGCGTCCCAGAGGCCGTCCTTGATCATCGTGTCGACGAACTTGACGTCGCCCATCTTGGTGCCGGCGCGCATATAGGAGGCGTGCGGGGCGAGCGACATCGATTCCATGCCGCCGGCGACGATGACATTGGCATCGCCATTGGCGATCTGCTGCAGGCCGATCGCGACGGTGCGGAGGCCGGAGCCGCAGAGCTGGTTGAGGCCCCAGGCGGTCTTCTCCTGCGGGATGCCGGCGGCCATGGCGGCCTGGCGGGCCGGGTTCTGGCCCTGGCCGGCGGCAAGCACCTGGCCCATCACCAGCTCGTCGACCTCGGCGGCCTCGACCTTGGCCCGCTTCAGCGCTTCCTTGATCGCGACGGCGGCGAGATCATGGGCGGGAGTGTTGGCAAAAGCGCCGTTGAAGGCGCCGACCGCCGTGCGGGCCGCACCGACGATCACGATATCCGAATCTGCCATGAGAGGGTTCCTCGCTTTGTTGTTACGGTTGCACCGCTCCCGCCGGCTCAACCGCTCACCGCCACCTTCGAAGCCCGCCGCGGCGCCGTCAAGACGGGCAAGAGGCGAAATCGTCCGGGGCGTCGCCAATCGAGTGACGTAACGGAGGGCGTATGCCTGCGGTTGCAGGGGCTTCGGCTGATTTTTGCAGCGCCCGCTCAAAGAGCTTGCGGTGCAGCACCGACAGGCTATCGTCTGGCCATGGGAGATCGTTTCGCCGAGCACGCCGGAGCCACCGGCGGCCGCGGATCAACGTCAAGCAGGACCTGATGGCCAGCGACAAAGAACCGACCGTCATCAAGAAATACGCCAACCGGCGTCTCTACCACACGGGCACCAGCTCCTACGTCACCCTGGAGGACCTCGCCGGGCTCGTGCGCTCGGGCGAGGATTTCGTGGTCTACGACGCGAAGTCGGGCGAGGACATCACCCGCTCGGTGCTGGCGCAGATCATCTTCGACGAGGAGGCCAAGGACGGGCAGAACCTGCTGCCGATCGCTTTCCTGCGCCAGCTCATTCGCTTCTACGGCGACAGCATGCAGGCGCTGGTGCCGCGCTACCTGGAGTTCTCGATGGAGAACCTCACGCAGGAGCAGAACAAGTTCCGCGAGCAGATGGCCAAGGCCTTCGGCGGCTCGGCCTTCGGCGGCAACGCGCTCGACGCCATCCAGGCGCAGACGCGGGCGAACATGCAGATCTTCCAGGACGCGTTCCGGCTGTTCAACCCGTTCACCGCGGCGGCGCAGGCCAAGCAGGAAGCGGCCGCCGGGGCGAAGCCCGCGGCGGACGCGGCCAGCGGCGATATCGGCGATCTCAAGCGCGAGCTCAACGAGATGCGCGAGCGGCTGGACAAGCTGTCGCGTTCGCGGTGAGGTTGGACTGACGAATTGGGGCCGCGCTCTCGGGGAACGGGGGCGCGGCTTTTTGTCAGGCGGATGGTCGATGTCGTGGATGTCTGGGTTTGAGTCTATTGTGGCGATCGCACGGTGGACCGGAGTGAGACATTGCCGACGGCTAGAATTTTGCGGCCGGCGGCGTTGAGGCTGCCCCTGAGAGCAGAGCGGGAGCGAAGCCGATACGGGCCATTTCTGCTGGAAGCCACGTAGCTGCGGGATGCACTTGCGGTATGTTCATGATTATTATTGCGATAAGAATTGTACCCGCCTGAAACGATGTTCGACGCTCCCGAAACGACATCGGACTTGATCGACCTGATCTACGCTTCTCTGGTCGGCGAAGCGACGTGGCAGCAATTCCTGAACAAGCTGAACGAGGCGCTTCCCGGTGCGGCCTCTACTTTGTTCTTCCATCAGCATCGCCCAGGTCACGGTGCCGCCGCGCTCGCCTCGGGGTTCGATCCAGTCGCTTTGCGCGATTATTCCGCGCACTACTCAAGTATCAATCCCTGGATGAAGAAGCTGGCCGAAACCCCCGTCGGGATAGGTATCATCGGAGAACAGCTTATCGATCGCGGCAGCTTTCTTCGGCACGAATACTACAATTTCATCAATGATTTTGGCTTTGAGACTGGCATCGGTGCGACCCTGTTCCACGATGCCGGTTGCTCGTTCCTCATCAGTACGCTGACCAGCAGTTCGGATCCGGACAGGAATTACGCCGCTGCCCAGCAATTGACGGCGCTCGCGCCACATCTGCGCCGGGCCTTTCGGCATTATCGCAGCAACCGGTTTCATAGCCCGGAGGCCGGAATCTCGGCTTCGCTGTTCGAGGCGCTCGATGTCGGCGTCATCGTTGTCGGCGAAGGCATGAAGATCAGGACTGCGTCCTCGACTGGCCGGAACTGGCTTGAGGAAGGCGAACACGTTCGTGCCTCCGCACTTGGCACGCTGCGCGTCGTCGACCCGGCAGGACAGGAGATCCTCGCGACGATGCTGGCGCGGGGCGGTGCCGGTCCAAGGACTTGGACCGTCTATCTTCCGGGAGCCAAGCTTTCGTTCGCCCGCGTCTTGCAGGATGAGATGTCGGAGTACTTGGCCGGCATCTCCGTCATCCTGCTCGTCGAGGCCTTCCCGAAGGCTCTGCAGCCCGACGATCTGGCAATCCTCGCTCGCGCCCTTAAACTCTCCAACGCGGAAAGGCGGGTTTTCATCGGGATCGCCAATGGAAAATCAATTTTGCAGATTGCAGATGAAGCAGGGCTGACAAGGGAAACCGTCCGCAGCCAACTCAAGGCGGTCTACGCGAAGACCGGTGTCAATAGCCAGGCCGGCCTTGTCAGGCTCGCGACTTCGGCTCGTTTCTGAAGCTTACCTGCCCCGCTCTTCCTTCACCCGAACGGGGGAAGACCCTGGTCTGCCGCAACGGCTAGCTGTTGCCGAACTCAGAGCGGGATAAAGGAACGCTTCCATGACGCTATCGGTAGGTAGGACGCTCCTCGTCGCAGCACTTGCGACGATCGTCTTTCAGGGGCATGCATCGGCTCAACGTTCGGACAAGGACGGCTGCTACAGTGCACCTCGCCAATGCGTGCGGGGGCAGGTTCAGTGGCTGGAGAACGGTCGTCTTCTCTCGGCTCGCATGACCAATAATTGCGGCTCTCGGGTCTACATCAAGTTCTGCATCCACCGTGCCAACGGCACGCGGGATTGCGGCGCCGACGGCCTGCCGCCTGGCCGGACCAAGGTCTGGTCCACGAGCAACGCCGACCGCCGCATGATCGCGCGCTTTCGATATATCGGTTCGCTTCAGGGGGGTAAGGACTGGGTCTGCGCTGGCCGCTCACCGAACTGGAACGCGCCGCTTTGACATTGGAAGGGTTTGCAATCTCATCAATTCCGATGCCGGCATAACGAACGGTGATTTCCGGCTTGGAGTTTTTTTGGCCGTACTGCAGGCGTGCCGTTTGTTCGCTTGCAGATCAAGGCGACCTTCGTCGGCCAAGAGCACTGGCAAGTTGATCTGTTTAGAGCATTTTTGAGCGAAGCGGACGCCGGTTCGCGTGCAGAAAATGCGTTAGAACAAGAGCTTGGAGCAGTTTCGCGATTCGCAGAATTGCGGAACTGTTCTAGAGGCAGAGTCTCTCAGCATCCGTAAAGCGCTGAAAGCCGGCAACGGACCAAGCGCTTGGAGGTGTGCCTGAACCGACGCCCGCCTCAGCCCGTCGCCAGCCGGCGCGGCGCAGCCTGCAACGGCTCGACCGTCTCCGCCCGCCCCACGAGATGCCCCTGCAGATAAGTGACGCCCCAGTCGCGCAGCATGCTCGCCTGCATCTCGTCATCGACCCATTCGGCCACCGTCTCGACGCCGAGATGGCCGGCGAGTTCGACCAGCGTGCGGACGTAGAAGCGGTCGTCGGTCGAGCGGCGCAGGTTCTGGGTGAAGGCGCCGTCGATCTTGAGGATGTCGATCGGGAAGGCGCGCAGGTGCCGGAGCGAGGTGTGGCCGGCGCCGAAATCGTCGATGGCGATGCGCGCACCCTGTTCCTTGATCCGGCCCAGCAATCTGGCGATGCGGCCGGGATTCTCGATCGTCGCGGTCTCGGTGATCTCGACGATCAGGCGCGAAGCCTTGCCGCGCGCCGCGGCCGTGCAGGCGACGAAGGCGTCGAACCATTCGGGGTCGTGCAGCGAGCGTGGCGAGACATTGACCGAGAGGGTGAGATTCGGGTCGGCGCCGAGCATCTCGATGGCGAGTTCGAGCACGCGCTGGTCGAACAGCCGGACGAGTCCGCGCCGCTCCAGCATCGGTATCAATTCGGCCGAGGCGAAGTAGAGCCCGGTCTCGCTTTGGCCGACGCGCAGCAACGCCTCGTGGAAGGCGACCTCGCGCGAATGCGTCCGGACGACCGGCTGCAGGGCGAGGCGCACGCGGCGGTCGTTCAGCGCGGCGATGGCCTGGACGTCGAAGCCGGTCTGCTCGCTGCCGGGGCTGCGGCGCGGCTGCGGCCTGGCCATGACGGCGGTATCGATCGCCCCCGCGCGGGCGCTGGCGAGGGCGCCTTCCGCCGCGGCGAGCAGCGCGCCGCCATGGGAGCCGAGCTCGGGGGCGCTGGCGGCGCCGACGCGCAGGCGCACCAGCGCGATGCCGCGGCTGGTCTCGATCGCCGATTGGGCGACGACCTTGATGAAGCGGCGGGCGGCGGGCTCGACCTGTTCCGGCGGGCAGCCGACCAGGAGGATCGCGAAGCTGTTGCCGGCATAGCGGACGAGATGGTCGCGCCGGCGCGTCACCGAGCGCAGGCGCTCATGCACGGTGCCGATGATCTCGTCGGTGGCCTCATGACCGAAATCGTCGTTGAGCCGGGCGAGCTCGTCGATCGCGGCGACGAGAACCACGACCGGCCGTTCCGCCGGTAGGTGTTCCTGCAGGGCCATGCCGATTCGCTCGACCAGGGCAGGGCGGTCGCAGAGCTCGCTGCCGAACTGTTCCAGCTCGTCGGCGCGGGCGGCGCGTTCGAGCCTGAGCACGCCGCGGGCGCTCGCCGGATAGCCGTCGCTGCCCGCGAACCAGCGGCCGGTATCCTCGGCCCACATCTTGCGGCCGGCGAGATCGATGGCGTAGCGGGTGCGATAGATGACGCCGTCGCCGGTGTCGTGCTCGCTGGAGCAGAAGATCGCGTCGTAGCGGCTCGGTCCGCTGCCGGGCTCGACCAGGCCGGCGAAGGCGAGGCCGCGCTGCATCGCGGGTTCGGGAATCACGCCGAGAACCTCGCGGGCATTGGGGCCCCAGCTCAGGGCGTCACTCTGGATGTCCCAGCCATAGACCACTTCGCCGATCGAGGAGAGGATGCTGCGGGGATCAACCGGGCTGCCGTTCTGGAAGCTGAAGATCGACGGGGAGGGCATCGGTCGGCCTCGATAGGGCGGCCGCGGAACTCCGTTCTGGAGCCTCGTCGCCCTGTCCATGAGATGGGAAGTGCTTCGAAACGATGCGGTCTTTTGGATTAACGCCGCGTTAAGGCTGGCCAACGCCTTGCACTAACGACTCCGTCACAAGTTGCGTGTGCCGGAGTGATACATGGCGGAAGCCGGAAGCTCGACCGAATGGAACGCCGCCGATGCCAGCTCATCGGCGCTGGTGCTCCTGCAGGCGGCAGCGGCGCGGGCTGAGATCGGCCCCTTTGCCCGGCGCGGGCGGGCGAGTCCGCAGGCGGCGGCGGGCAGCTATCAGGCGACGGCGCGGCTTGCCGCCCCGGCAGCCGGTACCCGTCTGCAATGGGCTCGGAGCTGAAGGGCAATCCGCCACGTCATGCTCGCCCTCGTGGCGAGCATCCACGTCTTGAACACGACGCTCGATGACGGACGACGTGGATGGTCGGGACAAGCCCGACCATGACGGCGGAGGCCCGCAACAGGCAGTGCGTGGAAGGCAAAGAAAAACCGGCCTTGCGGCCGGTTTCAAGCTTCCATCGGCAAGCCGGCATCGCTGCCGGCACCGATAACCGGCCGCCTCAGGCGTCGGTCTTGACCTTCAGCACCTGACGGCCGCGATACATGCCGCTCTTCAGGTCGACATGGTGCGGACGGCGCAGCTCGCCCGAGTTCTTGTCCTCGATATAGGTGGGCTGCTTCAGGGCGTCGGCCGAGCGGCGCATGCCACGCTTCGACGGCGACGTCTTTCTCTTCGGAACGGCCATTGTACTCTCCATCGTGCCACCGCCCGGACGCTGGCCCCAAGGCCAAGCATCCGCCACGGCGACGGATCAATCTCGTGAGGCGTTGGCCATACACGGTCGGGGCGCGGATTGCTAGTGCCGAATCCGGATTTCTTCGCCGGCTGGCCGAGAACGCCCGGCGATCCTGCCGGTCAGCCGGGCAGGGCGCAATCCCCGAGCGCTCCGAGCTGGCCGAGCCGGCGCAGGCTGCGGCCGGCGGCTGATTGCAGGGCGCGATTCGGCTTGGCCGGATTGCGCAGCAGCGGATTGGGCAGCGCCCCGGCAAGCCTGGTCGCCTCGGCAGGGGTCAACCGCGCCGCCGGTTTGCGGAAATAACGCTGGGCCGCGGCCTCCGCCCCGAAGAGGCCTTCGCCCCATTCGGCGACGTTGAGATAGACCTCCATCACGCGCGGCTTGCCCCAGGCGAGGTCGATCGCCATGGCGAGCGGAATCTCCAGCCCCTTGCGGATGTAGGAGCGGCCGGGCCAGAGGAAGACGTTCTTGGCGGTCTGCATGGTCAGCGTCGAAGCGCCGCGGCTCGGCCCGTCATCGTTCTCCAGTACCTTGTTGAGCTCGACCCAATCGATACCGCCATGGCTGCAGAAGCGCTGATCCTCCGAGGCGACGACGGCTTTGATCAGGTGCGGCGAAATCCGGTCGAGCGGCACCCAGTCGCGTTCGACGGGCTTGAGCACCAGCCAGCGGCCGAGCATCAGCGTCGAAGGAACGGGGACGAATCGGTAAAGCAGGATCAAGGCCGTGAGGGCGAGGAGCAGCCAGATGGCGAACCGGAAGCACAGGCCGAGAATCCTACCCAGCACCTTGCTTCACCCCCTGCTGCCGTTCCATCGGTCCGACCATCATGGGCGGGACCCGAGGCGGTGCAGCTTGACGATGCGACGAACGTCCGGCAAGGCCCCCCTTCCGGCAGCGAACGCGAGACCAGCGCATGAGTTCCGTCACTCCTTCGGCAAGCTCCGGGGATCTCGACGCCCGGCTGGCGCAGAATGCTGCCGCCATCGAGACGCTGCTGGAGAGGCTGCTGTCCGATGTCGCGGCTCCCGGCGAGATTGCGCGCCCTCCGCGCCTCGTCGCCGCGATGCGGCATGGCGCGCTGGCCGGCGGCAAGCGGCTGCGGCCCTTCCTGACGGTCGAGACGGCCCGCTTCCTCGGGGTTTCCGCCGAGCAGGCCCGGCGCGCCGGTGCCGCGGTCGAATTGCTGCACTGCTATTCGCTGGTGCATGACGACCTTCCGGCGATGGACGACGACGACCTGCGCCGCGGCCGACCGACCGTGCACAAGGCCTTCGACGAGGCGACCGCGATCCTGGCTGGCGACGCCCTGCTGACGCTCGCCTTCGAGGTGCTGGCCGACGAGGCGACGCATCGCGACGGTGCGGTGCGGGCAGCGCTGGTGACATGCCTCGCGCGGGCCTCGGGACTCGGCGGGATGGTCGGCGGCCAGATGCTCGACCTTGCTGCCGAAGGGCGCTTCGAGGCCGTGCGCGGCGCGCTTCCGGAAGCCGAGATCCGCCGGCTCCAGGCGATGAAGACCGGGGCCCTGCTGGCGGCGAGCGTCGAGATCGGCGCGCGGCTCGGCGGCGCCGATGCGGCGGCGCTTGTCGCGCTAGGCCGCTATGGCCGGGCGCTGGGGGCGACCTTCCAGATCGCCGACGACATCCTCGATGTCGAATCGGATGCCGCGCAGATGGGCAAGGCGACGGCCAAGGACGCCGACAAGGGCAAGGGCACGCTGGTCGACGCGCTCGGCCTCGACGGCGCCAAGCGCGAGCGCGACCGGCTGAGCGCCGAGGCGGTGGAGGCCTTGGCGAGCTTCGGCCCGGATGCGGATATGCTCCGGGCCGCGGCGCGGTTTGCGGCGCAGCGGAAGAGCTAGGACGCTTCTCCTCCGGCCCCGGCCTGCCCCATGCGCCAGCGGGCATGCAGCCCGCGGATGTCGCCCGAGCAGAGCAGGCCCATGGCGGCCTCGATGTCGTTCAGCGGCCAGTCCCACCACGCCATCTCGAGCAGCAGGGCGATGTCCTCGTCGCCGAAGCGCTTGCGCAGCGGCCTTGCCGGGTTACCGCCGACAATGGTGTAGGGCTCGACATCCTTCGTCACCAGGGCGCGGCTGCCGATGACGGCGCCATGGCCGATCCGGATTCCCGGCATGATCATCGCTTCGGCGCCGATCCAGACATCGCTGCCGATGACGGTGTCTCCGGCCTTGCGGAAGGCATCCTGCGCTCCGGCGAAGGCAGGCTCCTCCTTCATGTAGAAGAAGGGGAAGCTGGAAACCCAGTCGTTCCGGTGTCCCTGGTTGCCGGCCATCATGAACGAGGCGCCGGTACCGATCGAGCAGAAGCTGCCGATCACGAGCTTGTCGACATCGGCGAGTTCCGGCCAGAGATAGCGAGCGCAGTCGTCGAAGGCGTGGCGGTGATAGTAGCCGGAATAATAGCTGTAGCGGCCCGACGCTGATATTGGGGTTAGTGACCTGCTCGGAGAGCAAGCGGCCCTTGAACGGGCTTTCGAAGGCATTGGTCATGATCTCGTCCTGCCGGCCGCGATACAGCCGGCTTCCATTGAAAGCTGATAGGAATGCCACGCGGGCGCCGGAGGGCGCGCGCAGCGTTTCAGGGCTTCCGCCGGGATCTTCGGGCGAGGATGGTGTTGCCGGTGGCGCTCATGTCAGCGCCAGCGGCCGAAGGCGTCGGCGAGCGTCTGGCTGCCGGAGACGCCCTTCTCGAAGGTGATGATGCCGCGCCGGCCGGAGGCGAAGCGCACGGGCACGTCGATCCAGCTGCGGTTGAGGATGAGCTCGACATTGCGCTCGACCTCCACCGGTACGTTCGACAGGGCCGCGACGAAGAGATTGTCGCCGAGCGCCGAGTTGATCGCAGAGAGCGGCGCGCCGCGCTCGCCTTCCGCGGTCTTGAACTGGGGTACGCCGACTTCCTTGACGGTCTGGGACGCCGGGTCGCCGGTGCTGGTGAAGCGCAGCCCGATGATATGCGAGGCCGGGAAGGCCGAATCGGTGTTGCGGCGGATGGTGAAGTCGAGGGTCAGGCCGACATCGGGAATCTCGACCGTCGCGCGCACGATGGTCTCGATCGGCCGGCCCTGGCCGGCGCTTTCGCTGTCGAGGCGCCAGAACACGCGTCCGGTCGTGGTCTGCGGCTGCTGCGGGGTCTCGGGCACCTCGACGAAGAGGACGGCGCGCTGGGCAACCGCGATCTCGCCGCTGGGCTGCGGCACGGGAATGCCGGGCGTGGCGCTCGGCTGGCTGCCGGCGGCCCGATTCTGCTGGGGCGCGCCGGGTTCGCCGACACGCTCGGCGATCTTGCCGGCATTGTCGGGCTGCGGGGCCGGCGACCTCTGCGCGGTTTCGCTGCTCGGGCGCGGCGTGTCCTGAGGCCGCAGCTTGTGGACATAGATGGCGGTGGCCGCGATGGCGGCGACGGCGACCGCGACGACACCGCCGACGACGGCGGAGCGGATATGGCCGGGCTTGACCCGCGGTTCGCGCGGCGGCTGCACGCGCGGGCGCGCCACCTGCGGCTCGGCCGGTTCCGGCAGCGGCTCGCCATCCTCCTGTCCGGCGGCGGCGGGGAGCGGCGCGAATTCCGGCGCCTTCCTCGGCGTCGGCGGACGGATCGGCGACGGCGGGCTCTCGACGGTGCGGATGACCGGACCGTCCGATGCCGGCGGCGGGGCCGGCGCATCGTCGTAATCCGCCTCGATCCGGGCGACCGCCTCGTCGAGCGCCAGGCGCTCGCGCATGATCTCGGCCTCGCTCAGTGGCGGGTCGAGCCCGCGCAACTGCGCGACGAGCGCGGCCCGCGCCCGGTCGTAGATGGCGCGCCGGGCCTCGGGGGAGGTTTCGGGCAGCCCGGCGACCGCACGCGCCAGGATCGGATAGAAGTCGGCCATTGGCCTCACTTGTCGCTGATGGCGGGTCGCGTCAACCCTCGAAAGGATTATGGACGAGGATCGTATCGTCGCGCTCGGGGCTGGTGGAGAGCACGGCGACGGTGGCGCCGATCAGCTCCTCGATGCGGCGGACATACTTGATCGCCTGCGCCGGGAGATCGGCCCAGGAGCGGGCATTGGCGGTGGAGCCTTCCCAGCCCTCGATCGTCTCGTAGACGGGCTCGACACGGGCCTGATCGTTCTGGCCGGCCGGCAGATGCTCCAGGATCTGGCCGTCGAGCCTGTAGCCGACGCAGACCTTGATCTCCTCGAAGCCGTCGAGGATGTCGAGCTTGGTCAGCGCGATGCCGTCGATGCCGGAGGTCTTGACCGTCTGGCGCACGAGGCAGGCATCGAACCAGCCGCAGCGGCGCTTGCGCCCGGTGACGACGCCGAATTCCTTGCCCTTGGTGCCGATCAACTCGCCGATCTCGTCGAAAAGCTCGGTCGGGAAGGGGCCTTCGCCGACACGGGTGGTGTAGGCCTTGGCGATGCCCAGCACATAGCCGACCGCCGAGGGGCCCATGCCCGAGCCGGTCGCGGCCTGGCCGGCAACGATGTTCGAGGAGGTGACGAAGGGATAGGTGCCGTGGTCGACATCGAGCAGCGCGCCCTGCGCGCCCTCGAATAGGATGCGCTTGCCGGCGCGGCGCTCGGCGTCGAGCAGCGCCCAGACCGAGGTGGCATAGGGCAGCACCTCGGACGCGATCGCCTTGAGCTGGCCGAGCAGCTCCTTGCCGTCGACCTCGCCGATGCCGAGGCCGCGGCGCAAAGCGTTGTGATGGGCGAGCAGGCGCTCGATCTTGGCTTCGAGCAGCGCCTCGTCCTTGAGGTCGATGACGCGGATGGCGCGGCGGCCGACCTTGTCCTCGTAGGCGGGGCCGATGCCGCGCTTGGTCGTGCCGATCTTCATGCCCGCGTTCGAGGTCTCGCGGAAATGGTCGAGCTCGCGGTGCAGCGGCAGGATCAGCGTCGCATTGTCGGCGATGCGCAGGTTGTCCGGGGTGATCGCGACGCCTTGCGCGCGCAGCTTGCCGATCTCCTCGACGAGATGCCAGGGGTCGACGACGACGCCGTTGCCGATGACCGAGAGCTTGCCGGGGCGGACGATGCCGGAGGGCAGCAGCGAGAGCTTGTAGACGACGCCGTCGATGACCAGGGTGTGGCCGGCGTTGTGGCCGCCCTGGAACCTGACGACGACATCGGCCTGGCTGGAGAGCCAGTCGACGATCTTGCCCTTGCCCTCGTCGCCCCACTGGGCGCCGACCACCACAACATTCGCCATGAGCGAGGTGTCCCTGCTGTTACCGCGTTGCCTTGTGCAAGCGGCCCACGCACATGCAAAACCCCGGCGCAAGGCCGGGGTTTCGGGGCAGGTCCTTGCAAGCCCTCATGGGCCAACACGGCCCGCAGGTCAAGTTTTCCGGCGCGGCAGCACCCGATTTGACTGGATAAACTGCCTGAGCATGGCCGCCCTGCAGCATCTGCGCAGTGATGCTGCCACAATCGGGCGTAAGGGCTATGAGCCGGCGCGCAGCATCGGAGGGGCCATGCCCCGCGCCAGCCACAGGAGAGGGGATTTCACCGACCATGACGAAGCTCGACGCCTGGCTCGACCAGCATCACGCCGCCTTCACCGCGATCCGCCGCGACATCCATGCCCATCCCGAGCTCGGCCTCGAAGAGGTTCGCACGGCCAAGCTCGTCGCCGACAAGCTGCGCGAATGGGGCGTCGAGGTCACCGAGAATGTCGGGAAGACCGGCGTCGTCGGCGTGATCCGCGGCAACAAGCCCGGCCGTGCCGTGGGCCTGCGCGCCGACATGGATTGCCTGGCGCTCGATGAGACGACGAACCTGCCCTATTCCTCGAAGAACCCGGGGCGGATGCATGCCTGCGGCCATGACGGGCACACCACGATGCTGCTCGCGGCCGGGCGCTATCTCGCCGAGAACCGCGACTTCGAGGGCACGGTCAACCTGATCTTCCAGCCGGCCGAGGAAGGCCGCGGCGGTGCCAACGCGATGCTCGCCGACAAGCTGTTCGAGCGCTTCCCCTGCGATGCGATCTACGGCCTGCACAACACGCCCGGCATGACGCCCGGCAGCTTCGGCATCGCCGTCGGCCCGTTCCTCGCGGCGGCCGATAGCTGGAAGGTCACCTTCCACGGCGTCGGCGGCCATGGCGGTTCGCAGCCGCATCGCTCGACCGACATCACCTATGCCCAGGCGCATTTCGTGCTCGGCCTGCAGGGCATCATCGGCCGCAACGTTGCCCCGCTCGACACGGCTGTGATCAGCGTCGGCTACATCCATGGCGGCGACGTCAACGCCTCGAACGTCATTCCCTCCGAACTCGTCATCGGCGGCACGGCGCGCACCTATTCGCAGGAGGTGCGCGACCTCGTCGAGCGCCGCATCGCCGAACTCGCGGCGGCGACGGCACAGGCCTGGGGCTGCAAGGCGGAGGCCCATTACCATCGCGGTACCAGCCCGCTGGTGAACGAGGCCGAGCAGGTGCGGATCGGCGTCGCCGCGGCGACGGCGGCGGTCGGTGCCGAGAAGGTCAACGGCCAGCTTCGGCCCGGCACGGGCGGCGAGGATTTCGCCGAGATGATGCTGGTGCGTCCGGGCGCCTTCATGCGCATCGGCAACGGCGTCAATCCGGACGGCTCCTTCGTCGGCCTGCATACGCCGCTCTACGATTTCAACGACGCGATCATCCCGGACGGCGTGCGCTACTGGGTCGGCGTCGTCGATCAGGAACTCGGGCAGGCCAGGGCGGCTGCGTAAAAGGTCGTCGGTAAACCAGCTGTCATTCCCGGGCCCGGGAATCTCAGGCCGAATGGGGCCCGGGAGCCTCCGTCTGCAAGAGATGCTCGGGTCAAGCCCGAGCATGACGGCCCATTGTCAGCGGAGGCTTGCCATGAAGACCCTATCCATCTCGACCCTGACGATCTGCGGTATCGACGAACTGCCGGGCAACAGCGCCCGCGAGGTGACGCATGTGCTCTCCGTGCTCGATCCCGACCGGGCCGATATCGAGGCCTTCGGGACCTATGGCGAGCATCACCGCGTCACGCTGCGCTTCCACGACATCATCGATCCGAAGCCCGGCCAGATCATGCCGACGCCGGAGCATGTCGGCGAGATCCTGAGCTTCGGCGAGGGCCTGCGCGAGACGGCGACCGGCCGCGTGAAGGGGCATCTCCTCGTGCATTGCCATATGGGCATCTCGCGCTCGACGGCGGCGATGATGACGCTGATGGCGCAGGCCGATGCGGCCGAGGACGAGGATGCGCTGTTCGCGCGCCTGCGCGAGATCCGGCCGCAGGCCTGGCCGAATTCGGTGATGATCGGCTTCGCCGACGCGCAGCTCGGCCGCGGCGGCCGGCTGACGCAGGCGCTGCGGCGGCACTACGCTCACCAGATCGAGGCGCAGCCGAAATTCCGGACCTGGATGAACGATCTCGGCCGCAAGCGCGAGATCGAGATGGGAATGGGGCTCTGATGTTTCGTCATGGTCGGGCTTGTCCCGACCATCCACGTCTTCGCTGGTCGAAGTCCGTGTTCAAGACGTGGATGCTCGCCTCAAGGGCGAGCATGACGGAGGCAGGGTGCCGGGGCTTGGTCGCGGCAATGCCGCCTCACTTCCCCGGCAGCGGCTGTTCCTCGAACGAGAGCTCGCGCTCGCCCGGCCATTTGATGCGGTAGGCGAGCTTGATCTCCTTCTCCGTGCCGGGAGCGAGATCGAAGGTCCAGGCGGCGACGCCGCGCCGGTCGCCGACCTGCTTCTCGGTCGGCGGCGTGGTCTGGGCGGCGATGGTCTTGACCGTGATCCCGCTGCTCTCCGAGAACGGGATGCGCTCCAGCACGGTGACCTTGACCGGCTTGGCGTGCAGGCTCTTTACGACGGTCCGGAACTCGCGCAGGTCGGTGCGGGTCTGGCCGAGCCAGCCCGGATCGTTCTCGCGGCGCTTCACCGGCGCGAAGGAGACCTTGATCCGGTCGTCGGCGCCGAAGCCGAGCTCGACCTTGTCGCCGGGCGCGACGAGGTCGAACCGGCCCATGCCGACATAGCTGCCGTCGCGATGCAGCGCGACGCGGCCGGCCAGCAGCGGCGCCTCCTCGTCATGGACGAAGCCGGCTTCGAGATAAGCCTTCTGCTCGAGCTCCGGCACGGTGCGGGCGGACAGCGTCGCCTCGGCCTCGCGCCGGGTCAGCGTCACCGTCCTGGAGCTGCCGTCCTGCGGGACCGTGGCGCGGCCGGGCACCTGGAAACTCGCCTGATAGGCGCCGGCCTCGATGGTGGCGACCTGAACCTCGGCGGGTTTCGGCGCGACGGCGCGTTGCGATTGCCTGGCCAATGCATCTGCAACAGCCTCGGCTTCGGCCTTGGCTCTGCCTGCCATCGGAGCCGGCGCGGCGCTGACACGTGGGCGGCTTTCATAGACGACAGGCGGCTCGAAGAAGGCCACCTGCATCGGCGTCAGATCCGGCGCGCGGGTGCCGCCGGCCGAGCGCGTGGTCGAAAGCGACAGCGCGACATCGTCCCAGGCCTCGCCGCTGCGCTGGCGGATTTCGGCGCGGCGCGTCAGGGCGATTTCCGGCTTCTCGCCGGTCGTGGTCAGGCGGGCCTCGTAGGTTGGCGTCCAGTTGGCGCCGGTGACGCGATAGGTCACGGTGAACTCGGCCGCGACCGGCTGCGGCGCCTCGACGGCAATCGCGATGTCGCGCTTCGGCGCGCCGGGGCGGCCGGCCTGCGGACGGGCGCGCTCCAGCGCGGCGATCTCGGCCTCGACATCGGCGAGGCGGCTGCGGGTGCCGCGCAACTCGTCCTGGACCTTGACCAGCGCGGTGCCGATCGCCTCGAACACCGCCGGCCAGTCGCCGACGGGTAGGGCCTTGCCGTCCGGGCCGAGCTTGTCGGGGCCGACCTGCGCGAAACGCTCGATCGTGGCGCGCTTCGATTCGATCGCTCCGATCTGGCCGGAGAGCTTCTCCTTCTCGTCGCGCAGCGTCTTGAGCTTCTCCTCCAGCACCGTGTCGAGCACGGGTTTGGCATCGCCCGGCGTGACGCGGACATCGACGGCGCCGACCGAGAAGCTGCCATCGCCGTTCCCCTCGACGCGGATCGAGGCGGGATCGATCGTCGCCGGCAGGCCGCGCAGCACGATCTGCGAGACGCCCTGCAGCAGCTCCGCCTTGCCGAGCCGCGTCACCACCGCGCCGTCCGGAAACACCGTGACGCGGTCGATCCGGCTCGTCAGCTCGGTCTCGGCGGCGCTGGCGAGGCCGGGCGCGAGAAACAGGGCGGCGGCAATATGGCTTCGCATCGAAATCATCCCCTCCGGATCGCAATCACGTCGCCGTGATTGGCGCTGCCGAATTCGGCGTGCCCAAGGCGGAATTGGGCCGGAATGCGGATAGGCGGGGCGGGCGCCGGCCGCGTCCTGCGTTTGCAGGAGCGCTGGCCGATTGCGATCGTCAGCTCGCCGAGAGCTTCATCATGACGAGGCCGGAGACGATCAGCGTCGCGGCGGCGATGCGCATCGGCGTCAGCGCTTCGCCGAGCACGGTCACGCCGACGAGGAAGGCGCCGACCGCGCCGATGCCGGTCCAGATCGTATAGGCCGTGCCGAGCGGCAGCGAGCGCATCGCCAGCGAGAGCAGGGCGAAGCTGCCGATCATCGCGACGATAGTGATGGCTGTCGGCATCGGGCGCGTGAAGCCGTCCGATTGCTTCATGCCGAAAGCCCAGACGATCTCGAGAATGCCGGCGGAAAAGAGATTGAGCCACGCCATAGCGGGTCCCCCAAGGTTCGCCGGGTCGTCCCGGCACATGTCCCAGGTTGGGGGAGGTCGTGGCCTCGCGGGTGCTGATCTAGCGATCGCTTATGGTCGTGGCAAGGGTGAGAGCGGTTGGCCCGCCGAGTGCCATTCTCAGCCCTCATCCTGAGGAGCCGCGTCAGCGGCGTCTCGAAGGATGCTCCAGGAGGCTCCGGAACCAACTGGAGCATCCTTCGAGACGCAAGCCTTCGGCTTGCTCCTCAGGATGAGGGCTGGTGTTCCCGGTCAAACAACCCATGAAAGGGGTTGAGAGGCTCGCCGCCGACCGCTCAGGCCCGCCCGCGGGCGCTGGCATGCGGCTTGACGCGATGCTCCATGAAATTGCGCAGTTCTGTGACACGGCGTTCGGTATCGAGCACCTCGCGGTCGAGGCCATGCGCCCAGGCGAGGTCCTGCCGGTCCGGCTCGGCATCGAGCGTCAGCATGTCATCGAGCCAGGCCTGCGCGGAAGCCTCGTCCTTGCGGAAGCCCTCCTGGATCAGCAGTTGCGTCCTGGGGCGAAGGATCGCCGCGATCTGCTTCAGCGAGAACTCGGGATGGTACTGCACGCCCCAGAAGGTGCCGCCATTATGCTTGATCTCGGCAGCCTGGACCTGGCTGTAGGCGTTGGAGGCGAGGATGGTCGTGCCATGGGCCGGCAGCGCGATGGTGTCGAGATGGATCGCCGGGGCGTCGAAGGCGGCCGGGCGGCTGGCGAGCAATGCGTGGCCGCGGCCGGCTTCGGTCGGCGCGATTCTGCGGGCAAAGCCGGTCTCGCGGCCCTTGGGATTGGGAGTGACGGTGCCGCCGGCCGCGACGGAGCCGACCTGAATGCCCCAGCAGGAGCCGAAGCAGGGCGTGCCGCTCGCATAGATCGCGCGCATCAGGTCGATCTGGCGCGTCACGGGCGGCGCCGTGTCGTAGATGTGCAGGGCCGAGCCGGTCAGGAAGATGCCGTCATAGGATTCGAGGCCTTCGCCGTCGGGCAGGTTGGCACCTTCGTCGGCCGGCAGGCAGATATCGGAGACGATGCCGGGCTCGAACGCCGCGATCTCGGCGGCATAGGCCTCGCCATAGGCCATGCCATAGGACCGGCGCAGCCCTTCGCGCGTGTCGTGCATGTTGCCGTCGACGAAGAGCAGGCGAAGCGGGCGGGCGCTGGTTTCGATCATCGGGACGTTCCGCAGGGATGCGCAGGGCGACGGGCAGGTGTGCGCCCGATCTCATATGAGCCGGGTACACGCAAGGGTATTGCATGAGCCCTTTCTCGCAACAGGGCGGAAACGTGCACCCTACCCAGACCTGGCTGCAACGCGCCTGGGGCAATGCCTATCTGCTGATGGTGTTGACCACCTTGATGTGGGGCTGCAACGCAGTGGCGAGCCGGCTTGCCGTCGGCAACATCTCGCCGATGATGCTGACCTCGCTGCGCTGGGTGGGGGTCTGCGCGGTCATGCCCCTGCTGCTGCGCGAGCAGCTCCGCGAGCACTGGCCGGTGCTTCGGGGGCATTGGCGGCTGATCGCCGTGCTCGGGACGCTCGGCTTCACCACCTTCAATACGCTGATGTATCTCGCCGCCTATTCGACCAGCGCGATCAATATCGGCATTCTCCAGGGCTCGATCCCGGTCTTCGTGCTGATGGGCGCCTTCCTGGTGTTCCGCACCCCGATCACGCCGATGCAGGCGCTCGGCGTCGCGGTGACGCTGCTCGGCGTCGCGGTCACGGCGAGCCGGGGCGACATCCATGTCCTCATGGCCTTCCGCTTCGTGCCGGGCGATCTGCTGATGATCATGGCCTGCGTGCTCTATGCCGGCTTCACCGTCGGCGTGCGCAAACGGCCGGCCGTGCCGGGGCTCGTCTTCTTCACGGCGATGGCCTGCTTCGCCTGCTTGGCGTCGCTGCCCTTGCTCGCAGCCGAGATCGCGCTCGGCCGCTCCTATATTCCGACGCCGCAGGGCTGGCTGATCCTCGCCTTCACGGTGGTCTTCCCGTCGATCGTCTCGCAGCTCTCCTTCATGCGGTCGATCGAATTGATCGGTCCGGGGCGGGCCGGCGTCTTCGTCAATCTCGTGCCGGTCTTCGCGCCGATCCTGGCCGTGCTGATCATCGGCGAGCCCTTCGGCCTCTATCACGCGCTGGCGCTGGCGCTGGTGTTGGGCGGCATCTTCATCGCCGAGCGATTGGGGCGGTGATCAGGTCGGCCTTTCCCTGGTCTCCGCGGCGAGATTCATGCCGAGCCGCACCAGCACGTCCTTGAGCTTTTGCTGGAGCTCCTCGTCGGTGATCTGCCGGGCGATGCTGTAGGCCTGGAGGACATGGTCGGCGACGCGCGATGTCGGCGTCGTCGACTCCGCACTGCGCTGCTTCGTGATGTCGAAGGCCATTCCGACATAGTGCCCGGCGCTGCCCCCCTCGGTGCGGTGGCAGCGGGCAAAGGCGGAAATCAATCGCTCCCCGGCAATGCTGGCGATACGATACTCGCGATGGAAGTCGATCGCCGCAGTGACGCAGCGTTCGATCTCTCGCGCCACGTCTTCCCGGTCGTCGGGATGGATGCCATCGACATAGGCGTCGCATCGCGTCCCACGCATGGCCTCCAGCGGGTCGACATTGAAAAGCGCTGCCATGCGTGCATCGGCATAGAGCCGATCGTTCAGCACATCCCAATACCACATGCCGACGATGGCATTGTCGTTGAGGTTGTCATCCGCGAACAAGGGGGGCGGTTGCCAGAGCCCCCCTCTGAAAACCGAGCTGACCATGTGCTTCCCCCCAAAGATCAGACTGGAAGAGAGCGAGATCGGCCGCAAGACGAGATAAAGTATAAGAGCCTCCGACAAAGCCCATCGAGGCCCCTTCGGATTGTGTCGGAGGCTCGAAGTCCGCGATGCTTGTCAGCGCAGCGCCGAGACCGCGAGCCGTGCCACATCCGCCAGCGCCGTCGCGCGTTCGTCGGCATCGGCACGGGACCCCGCAAGATAGGTCACGATGACGAAGCGGCGGCCATCCGGCAGGGTCGCGATGCCGATATCGTTGGTGGCGTGGTTGATGCCGTCGGTGGTGAGGCCGAGCCCGGTACGGTGGGCGAAGCGGGTGCCTGCCGGCAGGCCGGCCTTGAGCCGGTCGGTACCGACCTTCGATTCCGCGACGATCTTCTCGATGAAAGCGGTGTGGGCGGGCTCGCGCAACCAGTTGCCCCTGGCGAAGGCTTCGAGGAATTGCGCGCTCGCTTCCGGCGTCGACGCATCGCGCTTGTCCTTGAGCGCGTTCGAGAGGGCACCGATGCGCAGGCGCGGCCGCATCACCTTGAGCTCGGCGCGGAAGGCCTTCTCGTCGACTGCCTCGTCCCAGCCGAAACCCTTGAGCCCGTAGATCTCGGGCTGGAACTGGCGCTCGTAGCGGTCGATGGACATGCCCTGGATGCCGCCGTCGCGCAGCATCCTGGTCACCACCTGCGGCCCGCCGATCTCGCGCATCAAGAGGTCGGCGGCGGTGTTGTCGCTCTCGCCGGCCGCGAGGCGGATCAGTTCGCGCAGCGGATAGTCGTTGCGCTCGCCCTTGAAGGACTTGGCGAGCGGGCTGTGGAACAGCGAGAAATCCTTGCGGGTCACCGTGATCGGCTGGTCCAGCCTGAACTTACCGGCCTCGACCTGCTGCAGTACCGCGACCGCCAGCGGCAGCTTGAAGATGCTCTGCATCGGGAAGGTCTCGGAGCCGCGATGCGACCAGAGCTTGCGGTCGCGCAGGTCCATCAGCGCGACGCCGAGCCGGCCTTTCGACGCCTGCTCGATGCCCTCGATCGCCTTGTCGAGCTTGTCGCGGTCCCAGTCGGCGAAGGCCGGGGCAGCCGTCAGGCCGGCGAGGGCAATGGCGGCGAGGCGGGCAAGGGCAGGCATGGACGATCCTCTGCGACGGGGCGGTCACAGGGCCGCGATATTGCGGCGAGGTTGCGGCGGCGGCTCAGAGCGGCTCGCCATTCCGCGCATCGCAGAGCGACAATTCGACCGGGCAGCCCTCTATGCCGAAGCATTCCGGCAGGAGCCGGGTCAGCCGCTCGCGCAGCGCCTCCAGGGTCTCGGCCTCGGTGACGATGCCGAGCTCGCCGGTATCCATGGCGTACCAGAGGCCTGCCGCTTCGTCGCGGCGGACCTCGAAGCGGATCGGCTCCGCCGCCGCGGCAGGCGCGGCGACGAGAGCCTTCAGCGGACCCAGCACGGTCAGAACTTCAGCCGCCGGGCCCGCTTGACCATCGGGATCGCGTGGATCTTGTCGAGCAGTTCGTCCGAGATCGGCTCGTCGACCGCGACATAGCAGATCGCGTCGCCGCCCGGCTTGTCGCGGCCGAGCGCGAAGGTCGCGACATTGACGCCGGCGCCGCCGAGCAGCGAGCCGAACTGTCCGATGAAGCCCGGCTTGTCGGCATTGCGGACATAGAGCATGTGCGGCGCGAACTCGGCATCGACGGCGATGTCGCGGATATCGACGATGCGCGGCTTGCCATCGTGGAAGACCGTGCCCGAGGCATGGCGCGGCATGTCCTCGGCATCGACGACGATGCGGATGACGCTTTCGAGATTGCCGGCGACCTCGCGGGTCAGTTCCTCGACGACGATGCCCTTCTCCTTCGCCACCATGGCCGAGTTGACCATGTTGATCTCCGGCAGGAAGGGCCTGAGCACGCCGGTGATCGCGGCGGCCGAGATCGCCTTGAGGTTGAGGCCGGCGACCGCGCCCTCGTACTCGATGCGGATGCCCTTGACCGGAGCCTCGGTGAGCTGGCCGAGGAAGGAGCCGAGCTTCTCGGCGAGATCGACGAAGGGCTTCACCCGCGGCGCTTCCTCGGCGGTGATCGAGGGGAAGTTGACCGCGTTGGTGATCGCGCCCTTGAGCAGGTAGTCGCTCATCTGCTCGGCGACCTGCAGCGCGACATTCTCTTGCGCCTCGTTGGTGGAGGCGCCGAGATGCGGCGTGCAGACCACGTTGTCCAGCCCGAAGAGCGGGTTCGATTCCGCCGGCTCGGCCGAGAACACGTCGAAGGCCGCGCCCGCGACATGGCCGGACTTGATCAGATCGGCCAGCGCCTGCTCGTCGACAAGGCCGCCGCGGGCGCAGTTGATGATGCGCACGCCCTTCTTCGTCTTGGCGAGGTTCTCGGCCGAGAGGATGTTCCTGGTCTTCTCGGTCATCGGCACGTGCAGCGTGATGAAGTCGGCGCGCTTCAAGAGGTCGTCGAGCTCGACCTTCTCGACGCCGAGCTGAAGCGCGCGTTCCGGCGAGAGATAGGGGTCATAGGCGATGACGCGCATCTTCAGGCCGATGGCGCGCTCGGCGACGATCGAGCCGATATTGCCGGCGCCGATGAGACCCAGCGTCTTCGCCGTGATCTCGACGCCCATGAAGCGGTTCTTCTCCCACTTCCCGGCCTGGGTCGAGGTATCGGCGGCAGGGATCTGGCGGGCGAGCGCGAACATCATGGCGATGGCGTGCTCGGCGGTGGTGATCGAGTTGCCGAAGGGCGTGTTCATCACGATCACGCCGCGCGCGGTGGCAGCGGGGATCTCGACATTGTCGACGCCGATGCCGGCGCGGCCGATGACCTTGAGGTTGGTCGCCTGCTCCAGCAGCTTGGCAGTCGCCTTGGTGGCCGAGCGGATGGCGAGGCCGTCATAATCGCCGATGATCGCGGCCAGCTTATCCTTGTCCTTGCCGAGGTTCGGATCGAAGGTCACGTCGATGCCGCGGTCCTTGAAGATCTGGACGGCGGCGGGGGAGAGGGCGTCGGAAATCAGGACTTTCGGTGCGGACATGGGAGGCTCCGGCTGGCGCCGCGCTAGCTAAGAGGAGCGGTCTGGCGCTTGAAGAGGGAAAGAGCGTCATGGCCGGGCTTGACCCGGCCATCTCGGGACGCGAAGGCGCGGGATGGCGCCTCTTCTGGAAAGAGATGGTCGGGTCAAGCCCGACCATGACGGCCTATTCAGGCCGCCTTCTTGCCCAACCCCGCCTTCGCCTCGGCGAAGGCATAGGCGATCCACGGCAGCAGCGCCTTGAGGTCGCGTGACTGGACGGTCGCGCCGCACCAGATGCGCAGGCCGGGAGGGGCGTCGCGGTAATGGCCGAGATCGTAGCCGGCGCCGGCCTTCTCGATGATCGAGACGACCTGCTTGGCGAAGGCCGCCTGCGCGTCCGCCGGCAAGGCCGTCACGGCCGGGTCGGTGAACTTCAGGCACACGCTCGTGTTGGAGCGCGTCTTCGGCTTCACGGCCAGGAAGTCGATCCAGTCGTTCTCGCGCACGAACCTGGCGATGACGCGGGCATTGCCGTCGGCGCGCTTCACCAGGCCGTCGAGCCCGCCGACCTTCCGGGCCCATTCCAGCGCGTCGATATAGTCCTCGACCGCGAGCATGGAGGGGGTGTTGATGGTCTCGCCGGTGAAGATGCCCTCGATCAGCTTGCCGCCCGAGGTCATGCGGAAGATCTTCGGCAGCGGCCAGGCGGGCTTGTAGCTTTCGAGCCGGGCGACGGCGCGGGGCGAGAGCACGATCATGCCATGCGCGGCCTCGCCGCCGAGCACCTTCTGCCAGGAGAAGGTGACGACATCGAGCTTCGGCCAGTCGAGGCGCTGGGCGAAGGCGGCGGAGGTGGCGTCGCAGATGGTCAGCCCCTCGCGATCATCGGCGATCCAGCTGGCGTCGACGACGCGCACGCCGGACGTGGTGCCGTTCCAGGTGAAGACGACGTCGCGGTTCTTGGTGTCGACCTTCTTGAGGTTCGGCAATTCGCCATAGGGCGCCTCAAAAGTGCGGACATCGGCGAGCTTGAGCTGCTTGACGACATCGGTGACCCAGCCGGCGCCAAAACTTTCCCAGCTCACCATGTCGACGCCGCGGGCGCCGAGCAGGGACCAGAGCGCCATCTCGACGGCGCCGGTATCGGAGGCCGGCACGATGCCGATGCGGTAATCGGCCGGAACCTGCAGCACCTCGCGCGTCAGGTCGATCGCCGCTTTCAGCTTGTCCTTGCCGATCTTGGCGCGGTGCGAGCGGCCGAGCGGAGCGTCTGAGAGGTTCTTGAGGGCCCAGCCGGGGCGCTTGGCGCAGGGGCCGGACGAGAAATTAGGCACGCGCGGGCGCGTGGTCGGAACGGTATTCGCCATCGATGTCTCCATCCTTACAGATGGGCGCGCCCCGTTGGGGGGGCGTGTCCCGTCGATGGGGGTAGGATGGGAGGGCGGGGGGAGTCAAGTGACGCTAAGGTAGCAGAGCCTTAGGTTGAAGTTTGCCTTGCCCATTTTAGTTGCATGAGAAAATCTTACTCGTGATAGCTTTTGGGGGATATGATGGCCGACGAAAATGACATCGCACGCGGAGTCGTTCAGATCGCGAATGCAAATGGCGGTCTTTGCACCTACAAGCGCGCCTATCGCGAAATTCCAAACTACGTGCAACTGAGCGCAGCTAACCTTGCCCCTTCAGCTTCACGCCCCGGCGAACCGATGTGGCATCAGCTAGTGCGGAATATTAGGTCGCACTACCAAACCCCCGGAAACTTTGTTCACGATGGCCATCTAACCCACGTTCCGGGCGTTGGTTATCGCGTATGAAGTGATGCGCCGTTAGTTGAAACGGTGCTTATAGCCGGGCTTGAACCATTTCAATTCAGTCCCGCTAGGTGCGTCTTTGTCCCAAACGAACCATGCGTAAGCGGTGGTGCCGCTGCCTTGTTGAACAGCGCCTGCGGGATAGAAAGTGATCCTCTCGCTAAATACCCAGACCCGGCTTGGCGGGCATTGAGAGAAAATAGTGTTTGCGCGGTTAGCGCCCTCAAGGAAAGCAAGCCGTAACAAGAGTGCGAACTTGTGTTTTGCCTGGCTAACGCCAGACCGAACGAAGCCCTCAGCCGCGTTATATGGCGGGTTGGTCACGATGTTGTCGGCGCGACGCTTCGCTTGAAGGAAGTCAATCCCTGAGTCGCCGTAGCCTCGATCGTATAGATCGGAACTGATCACAGACCGAGATGCGTGTTCAAGGACTCGGGACATTGCACCATTTCCGCAAGCGCTCTCCCAAATTTCCCCGCTGAAAGATTCATTGTCGATCAGCGCGTGGGTGGCCCAAGCGGGTGTCGGAAAGAAGTCTGGTCCGTTTAGGTCGGCAAATCGTTTGGTGGTTGGCTTGAAGCCACCATTGAGATTGTAAGTGCTATCAGTCACGAATCACCTCTTTCAAGAAAATATATACGAATCAATAACTTAAAACACCATTAAGTGCGGTGCTGATGCCGCCTGCTAAACTCTGTCCACAATGGGATTACGCTGTGCTGAAGCCAGAAGAGTTCGGGGAACCCCTCTCCCGGATGGGAGAGGGGCAGGGGTGAGGGACCGCCGTTGATCGCAAAAGCGAGCGCGTACAACATCCCCCGATGACAAGCGAACGGCGCCAATTCGCCCGACAACTTCGGCAGCGCGCG
The DNA here is from genome assembly GCF_011764485.1 of Bosea sp. ANAM02. Classification (NCBI taxonomy): domain Bacteria; kingdom Pseudomonadati; phylum Pseudomonadota; class Alphaproteobacteria; order Hyphomicrobiales; family Alloboseaceae; genus Allobosea; species Allobosea sp. ANAM02. The sequence goes on from NZ_AP022848.1 coordinate 1,334,857, forward strand.
ACCGAGCCGGAAGACGTGCTGTGGTCGCTGCTGCGAAACCGCCAGCTCGACGGGCTGAAGTTCCGTCGGCAGGTCCCTTTGCTCGGATACACAGTCGATTTGATCTGCATCGATCGAAAGCTGATTGTTGAGATCGACGGCCGCCAGCATGGTTGGGACGCCGATTACGATGCCGCGCGGACGGAAGAGATCGAACGGCATGGCTTCAAGGTCGTTCGCTTCAGTAATGGCGCCGTCTTGGACGACAGGGATGCCGTCATCATGGCCGTTCGAAGAGCAGCAGGCGGATAGGCAGCATCCTTATCCGCAACGGCAAGCCCTCACCCCTGCCCCTCTCCCATCCGGGAGAGGGGTTCCCCGCGCTCAACCGTTGCAGTCGCGATAACTTATCCCCGCCCTCCCATCTCGCACCTATCCTCCCTTCCACCTCGCCCCCGAGGGGCAGCCATCCGGAGGTATGCCGTTGGCGAGGCGGGGGCGGCGCCTGCGGGTGGGGTTACGACCCACTCCCGGGAGGCTTCGGGGCACCGCCCTGGGGGTACTACGGCCCCTGTGCGAGGAGCTCGCTGGAAGGCATGGCGGCGCCGCTCCTGCGGGGCCAGGACGCGACAGGGCCGGCAGCGGACCGAAAAAGCGGCTCAAGCCCTTTTCGGGATCATCCGCTGCACGAGACAAAGGAGATCGCGCAAGCGTCTCTGCCGAACTGGCGTCGAGGCCCACAGGTCAGCGAAACGCCCTGCCGCATAAGCGCGGCCCGGAGACTGAAGAACGCCGTCGAGCGGAGCGCCACGGGGCGTGCGGATGGTGGCTCAATCCATCCGCGCCGCATCCTGGCTCAATGGAAGCGGCCCGATACCCCCGCGCCTCGCGGCGCTCCGCTGCCCCTCATTTCGAACCCGCCGCGCCTCGGTGCGGGCGGGGCAAACCCATGCGTCATTCTCGGGCGGAGCGAAGCGCAGACCCGAGAATCTCGGGCAGGAGAGGCGCCAGAGCCTCCTTCGGCCGGAGATGCTCGGGTCAAGCCCGAGCATGACGCTTGGCGGGCGGGCGCAACTGAAGAGGGGATGCGCGTTGCGGATCACGCGCCGCTCAATCCCCCGTCATCGTCATTTCGGCGTCGATCGCCTTCATCTTCGGATTGGCGGCGCAGAAGGCCCGGATCTTCGCCATGACGGCGGCCGGGTATTCACTCTTGCGGTGGGCGCCGGATTTCAGCCAGTCGGCGCAGCTCAGCTCCCGGTCGGTGATCCGGGCGGCGGCGGGCGCGGCAAGGAGGCCGGCGAGCGCGGCGAGCAAGGCGAGGCGGGGCATGGTCTGGTCCTGAACGGGCGGCCGCATCACGGCTCAAGCCTCGGGCGCCGCTCCTGCTAGTGCATCGGATGGAGAAGGGGAATTCCCTTTTTCGGGAGAAGGCGATGGGGCAGGCAAGCCCGGCATTTCGTGATAGGCAACCGCCTTTTCCCGCAGACAGGTTCCAGACCATGGCCAAGAAGACCCCCGAACAGCTCGCCCAGGAATTCGAGGGCCGCAAGGCCAAGGGGCTGGCCAAGGGCGGGGCGGCGTTCTGGCCGAACATCATCGCCAATGCCGTGCTGAAGCTGACCCAGCAGCGGGCCGAGATCACGCCGGAGACGCTGATCGCGATGATCGAGCGCGAGGCGCCGACGCTGGAGGTCACGGTCCGGTCCGGCGCGGCGGAGGCGGTCGCGCGCCTGAAGCAGGCCATCGCCAAGGGTTCGTGAGGCCTCAGCCCGGCTCGCCGGCGATGACGCCCTTGCGCAGCAGGAAGCAGCCATAGGGTCGGGGATCGCCGACCTGTACGACCGCGAAAGCCCGCCGCGCCGCTTCATAGAAGGCGAAGCGCTCGAGGCGAGCGAGCGGTGCGGGGCGGCCCAGCGCCCTATCGATTTCGGCCTGCACGGCGCGCTGGACCTCGGGGATCGCGTTGGCATCGCCGACCACTTCCATGCGCCTGAGCGGCTCGGGCTCGAAATCGTCGATCGGCAGCACCGAGAGGATGGCGCGGGCGGCGCGCTCCATCGTGAGACCCGGCAGGCGGATCAGGCGGCCGCTGGTGGTGGCGCTGGCGATGGTTTCGGCAGGGTGATTGGCGTCGACCAGCGCGAGGTCGTCGCCATGGCCCATCGCGGCGAGCACCCAGAGCAGGTCGGCGGAGAGGACGGGGTCGAGGTTTCTCAGCATGACGGGCGGCGGCCCCTCTTGGTCAGGTAGATGCGGGCGGCGTTGCCGCCGAAGATCGCGGCTCGATAAGGTTCTGTGAGGGTGGCCGTCAGGCGCTCGGCGGCGGCGAGCCACTGGTCGTAGGCAGCGGCGAGCGTGACGACCGGCCAGTCGCTGCCCCAGAGCAGACGCTCCGGCCCGAAACAGGCGATGAGCTGGGCGACGGCCGGCGCCAGCACCGCCTCGCGCCAGCCGGGCCCGGCTTCGGTGACGAGGCCGGAGAGCTTGCAGGATGTGTTCGGCCGCGCGGCCAAGGCCGCGATGCCGCCGCGCCAGGCGGAGAGGTCGGCGCCGGTCAGGTCCGGCTTGGCGCCATGGTCGATGACGACGGGGAGTTCGGTCTCGCGCTCCACCAGCTTCAGGAGAGCGGGGATCTGCGGCGGCTTCACCAGCGCGTCGAAGACCAGGCCGTGCTCTTTCAGGGCGGCGAAGGCGGGGGCAAGCGTCGGCTTCGCGAGCCAGTCGGGGTCCGGGATGTCCTGAACCATCGGCCTCAAGCCGACGAGCAGCGGGTCGGCGGCGAGGGCTGCGATCCGGGCGGGGGCGTCGGGCGCCTGGAAATCCGCCCAGCCGACGACGCCGGCGACGAAGGGCGTGGCGGCCGCGATGGCGAGCAGGTGATGCGTCTCGGCCTCGGTCGGGGCGGCCTGGACGAGGATGGTCGAGGCGATGTGGTGCTGCGCCAGATGCGGGGCGAGGTCGGCGGGTTCGAAATCGCGATGGATCGGCTTCAGCGCGGGCGTCAGCCAGCCATAATCGCCGCGGGAGAGCCGCCAGAAATGCTGGTGGGAATCGATGCGGGGCGGGCTCGTCACAGGCGGCTCTCGCAGGGGATCCGGCGGCGGGGAGGCATGGCGTGGCGACACTATGTGCACGCCAACATGTTAGCTTGCAACCGGGCCGAAAGGAGAATAGCGTCCAGCCCCGATCACGGATGCGACAGGGCGATCGCCGCCCGTCGCTCCGGCGACATCGCAGGCCCGGAACGGGCCGTCTTCAAGTCCTGGGGAGGACGCCGATGACCGACAGCATTCTCAAGCCGACCCGCCGTATCCTGCTGGCCGGCGGCGCCGCCGCGATCGCCTCGCCCTTCGTGCTGCGCAAGGCGCAGGCGCAAGGGGCGTTCGACTGGAAGAAATTCTCCGGCCAGACGATCGACGTGCTGCTGGTCAAGAATCCGCGTTCCGACCTGATGCAGGCGGCGGAGAAGGAGTTCACCGAGCTCACCGGCATCAAGGTCTCGGCCGAGCAGGTGCCGGAGCAGCAGCAGCGCCAGAAGGCGGTGATCGAGTTCGCCTCGGGCAAGCCGAGCTTCGACGTCAGCGGCATCTCGCTGCATGTGCAGAAGCGCATGGCGGCCAAGGGCAAGTGGTTCGAGAATCTCGAGCCCTTCATCAAGAACCCGTCGCTGACGTCGCCGGATTTCGACTTCGCCGATTTCGGCGCCGGCTCGGTCGCCTATGCGCGGCAGGCCGACGGGGCGCTCGATACGATCCCCTTCTTCGTCGATTACTGGATGATCTATTATAACAAGGAGCTCTTCGACGCGAAGGGCGTGGCCTTTCCCAAGACGATGGACGAGATGTTCACCGTCGCGCAGAAGCTGCACGATCCCGCGAAAGGCGTCGCCGGCTTCGTCTCGCGCGGCCTGAAGAACGCGAACGTTCCGGTCTGGACTTCGCTGATGCTCGGGCAGGGCATGGAGACGGTTTCGACAGACGGCAAGCTGCAGACCGATACGCCGGAAGCGATCTGGGCCGCCGATCTCTATCGCAAGCTCAACAAGGAGACCGGCCCGGTCGGGCAGGTCGGCTTCAACTGGAACGAGTGTCAGACCACCTTCATGCAGGGGCGGGCCGCGATGTGGCTGGACGGCATCGGCTTCGCCACGCCGCTGGAGGACCCGACCAAGTCGCGCATCGTCGGCAAGGTCGGCTATGGCGTGACGCCGCCGGGGCCGAAGGCGCATCACGCCGGCATGTTCGCAGACGGCATGGGCATCTCGCGCGGCTCCTCCAAGAAGGAGGCGGCCTGGCTCTATGTCCAGTTCATGACCAACAAGAAGAACCAGATCGCGATGCTGAAGGCTGGCGCGGGCGCGCCGGGCCGCTCCTCGGCCTATCTCGACACCGAGACGATCGCGCAGTCGAAATTCGGCAAGCAGTATTTCGACTGCCTGCTGGCCTCGGCCAAGATCGCGCGGGCCGGCCTGCCGCAGATCGTGCCGGTGACCGAGTTCCGCGACGTGTTCGGCGTGGCGCTGACCAATGCGATCGGCGGGGCGGATGTCGCGGCCGAGTTGAAGAAAGCGACCGAGACCTTCGCGCCGGTGCTCGCCAAGAGCGAGCAGGGCTGATCCCGGCTCGGCGCGGGGGGCGTCATGGTCGGGCTTGTCCCGACCATCCACGTCTTCACTGACTAAGGCCGTTTTCAAGACGTGGATGCTCGCCACGAGGGCGAGCATGACGATGGGTGCCCCGTGAAGCAGACCGCATGACCAGTACGTCCCTGCCAGCCGATCTTGCCAGTGCGGCGCCCGCCAGTCCCGCCTCGGCCTCGGCGGATTTCACGCCGCGCTACTGGCTGTTTTCGCTGCCGGCGGTGCTGGTGATCGCGGCCGTGATCGTCTTCCCCTGGCTGTTCACGCTCTACATGTCCGGCCAGGACTGGAAGATCGGCGGCGGCTCGGAATTCGTCGGGCTCGGCAATTTCGCTTCACTGATGAAGGACCAGCGCTTCATCGAGTCGATGGGACACACCGCCTATTTCACCATTCTGGCGGTGGTGCTGCCGATCGTGTTCGGGACGGCGGCGGCGCTGGTCTTCCATCGCGAATTCCCCTTCCGGGGCCTGCTGCGTACGATCTTCGTGATGCCGATGATGGCGACGCCGGTCGCGGTCGCGCTGGTCTGGACGATGATGTTTCATCCGCAGCTCGGCGTGCTGAACTACCTGCTCTCGCTGTTCGGCATCGGCCCGTCCGGCTGGGTCTACGAGCCATCGACGGTGATCCCGACGCTGGTTCTCGTCGAGGTCTGGCACTGGACGCCGCTGGTCATGCTGATCGTGCTCGGCGGCCTCGCCGGGCTGCCGCGGGAACCTTACGAATCCGCGCTGATCGACGGCGCCAATGACTGGCACATGTTCCGGCACATCACGCTGCCGCTGGTCTGGCCCTTCATCATGGTCGCGATCGTGATCCGCACCATCGATGCGCTGAAGGCCTTCGACACGATCTTCGTGATCACGCAGGGCGGGCCGGGCACGGCGTCGGAGACGCTGAACATCTTCCTCTATCTGCAGGCCTTCCAGTTCTACAAGATCGGCTATGCTTCGGCCGTCGTGGTGATCTTCTTCGTCATCATCATCATGCTCTCGCTGCTGCTGCTCTATGCCCGGCAGAAGTCGAAGTGGAACGCGTGATGAACCGCACGCTCAAGAAAGTCGGCTTCTGGGCCTCGGTCTTCGTGCTGGTCTCGCCGGCCGTGCTGATCTTCCTCTGGATGATCTCGCTGTCGCTCAAGAACGAGCTCGACAACACCGCCTTCCCGCCGGTCTTCATTCCGAACCCGCCGACGCTGAAGAACTATGTCGACGTCTTCGCGCAGAACAATTTCGCGCTCTATCTCTGGAACTCGATCCTGGTCACCGGCGGCGCGGTCCTGCTCGGGCTGCTGGTCGGCGTGCCAGCCGGCTACGGCATCGCGCGGGGCAAGGCGCATAAATTCGCGGTGCTGATCCTGGTGGCGCGGATGACGCCGGCGCTCTCCTACCTGATACCGCTCTTCCTGCTCTTCCAGATCACAGGATTGGTCGGCTCCATCACGGCGCTGGTCATCACCCATCTCGTCATTACAATCCCGATCATCGTCTGGATCATGATCGGATATTTCGAGAACGTGCCGATGGAGCTGGAAGACGCTTCGCGGATCGACGGCGCCACGACCTGGCAGGCCTTCCGACACGTCGCGCTGCCGCTGGCGAAGCCCGGCATCGTGGTCGGTGGCATCCTCGCCTTCATCTTCTCCTGGAACAACTTCATCTTCTCGGTGGTGCTCGGCGGCAAGGCGAGCCGGACGCTGCCCTCGGCCGTCTACAACTCGCTGACCTTCGAGCAGATTTCCTGGGGGCCGCTCGCGGCGGCAGCTCTGCTGGTGACGCTGCCCGTGCTCCTCGTCACCGTCATCGCCCAGCGCCAGATCGTCGCCGGACTCTCCGCCGGAGGGCTCAAGGACGGCTAACCAAAGCATCACGGACCGCTTGCGGGCGGTTCCGTCCTCATACTAACATGTCAGTCAACGTTCAGCCCTGAAAGCTCATCCCATGGCCTCCGACAAGACCCGCTTCGGCCTTTCCTGCGCGATCACCACCCCGATGCGGGAGGGCGGCGGCGTCGACCTGCCGCGCCTCGTCCATCACGCGCGCCATGTGCTGGCCGCGGGCTGCGATTCCGTAACGCTGTTCGGCACGACGGGCGAGGGCGCGGCGCTGGGCCTGCCGGCGCGCACCGCGATGATGGGCGCGCTGATCGGGGCGGGTGTCGACCCGACCCGGCAGATCTATGCCGGCATTGCCGCGGCCTCGATGCATGAGGCGGTCGAGCAGGCGCGTATCGCGCTCGATGCCGGGGCGAAGGGATTGCTGGTCGCGCCGCCCTTCTACTTCAAGGGCGTCAGCGACGAGGGGCTTTACGTGTGGTTCTCGCAGTTCTTCGAGAAGCTCGGCGCCTCCGCCCGCAATGTCGTGCTCTATCACATCCCCTCGGTGACGGCGGTCGATATCAGCGTCGGCCTGGTGCAGCGGCTCAAGACCGCGTTCCCCGGCCTCGTCATCGGCGTGAAGGATTCTTCGGGGAGCTATGCCAATACCGAAGCGCTGCTGAAGGCGCATGGCGAGCTCGCCATTCTCGTCGGCGACGAGCGCCAGCTCGCCAAGGCGGTCCGTAACGGCGCGGAGGGCACGATCTGCGGCCTCGCCAACCTGGTGCCTGGCCTGTTGCGCCCGATGGTCTACGAGGGCAAGGACAGCCCGGTGGTGAATGCGCTGGTCGAGGAGATCTGCTCGCATCCGGTGCTGGCGGCGGTGAAGGCGCTGGTCGGCCACCTCCACGGCGATGACGGCTATGGCGCGATGCGTCCGCCGCTGGAGGCGCTGGATGCGGCGACCCGCAAGCGGCTCTTCGCCGCCTTCGATTCGATCAGGCAGGCCAAGGCCGCCTGAGAAGGGCAACGGAAGGAGAGGCCGTGAACCAGCCGGAGCAGGAACCGCGCGAAGGCGAGCCGCTGAAGCTGAGGGAGCGCGCCTATGCCTCCTTCACCGAGCGATTGCTGGCGCGCGAGATCAAGCCCGGCCAGTTCGTGACCCAGCGCGAACTCGTCGCGATGACGGGATTTCCGCTCGGCGCCATCCGCGAGCTGGTGCCGCGCCTGGAGGCGGAGGGGCTGATCAAGACCGTGCCGCAGCGCGGCATGCAGGTCGCCCATGTCGACCTCAACCTGATCCGTAACGCCTTCCAATTCCGGCTCTTCCTGGAGAAGGAGGCGACGGCGCTCTATGCGCAGAACGCCACCGACGACGAGATCGCAGAGCAGCGCGCGCGGCATGAGGCGATCGTCCGGCGGGCGGAGGCCGGTGGCGACAAGCGCCTGATCGAGGATGCCGAGGATATCGACCGGCTGATGCACGAGGCGATCATCGACCATCTCGACAACGAGATCGTCAGCCAGGCCTTTCGCGTGACCTGGCTGAAGATCAGGCTGATCCGGCAATACGAGACGCGCATCCACAACAGCATCATCATTCCCGTGATGCAGGACCATCTCGCCATCATCGCGGCGATCGAAACGCGCGACCCGGAGCGCGCGGCCGAGGCGATGGCGGCCCATATCGGCAATGCCCGCACCCGGGCGATGCAGTACTGACGCCGAGGACCGCATAGGACAATCATGACGACGAGCCGGAAGACCGGCCGCAAGGGAGGATAACGACAATGATCAAACTGACGAAACGCAGCTTTCTCCGGGGTTCCACCGCGGCCGGTGCTGCGGTTTTCATGCCGGCGATCGCACGGGCACAGGCGACGGTGCTGCGCTGGGGAGAGATGCTGCCGGCGACGCATCCGCAGGTGCAGATGGTCGAGCGTATCGCCAAGCAGGTGAAGGAGAAGACCTCAGGCCGCGTCGATATCCAGTCCTTCCCGGCCGGTCAGCTCGGCTCGGGCAAGGACATGATGGAATCGGTCGCGTCGGGCGCGCTGACCATGACGACGGACGGCGCGGCGGCGCTGGGCTCCTTCCTGCCGCAGCTTTCGGTGGTGGAGGCGCCCTATCTCTGGCGCGACGCGGCCCATATGGCGAAGGTCGCCAAGGCGCCGGTCTTCACGCAGATGAACGCCGAGCTCGAGAAGAAGCGTGGCATGCGCATGGCGGCCGTGACCTATTACGGCAAGCGCCATCTCACCACCGGCTCCAAGCCGGTGAAGAGTGCGGCCGATGTCGCCGGGCTCAAGCTGCGCGTGCCGCCGGTCGACACCTTCCGCGCCATGGTCGAGGCCTGGGGCGCCAAGGCGACGCCGGTCAATTTCAACGAGCTCTATCTCGCGCTCAGCCAGGGCGCGGTCGACGGGCAGGAGAACCCGCTGCCGACGATCCACAGCGCCAAGCTGCAGGAGGTGCAGAAGCACCTGATCCTGACCGGCCACATCATCACGCCGCGGCTCGTCATCGTGAACAGCGATTTCTGGAAGGGGCTGAAGGATGCCGATCGCGCCGTGCTCGAAGCCGCCATCGCCGACGGCGTCGCCTGGCAGGATGCGGAGCTGGCGAGCCAGGAAAGCAGCCTCGTCGCCACGCTGAAGACGGCGGGCATGAGCGTGACCGAGCCCGATCTGGAGAGCTTCTCCAAGCCCGTGCTGGCGAGCCTGCCGAAGCAGTTCGAGAGCAAATGGGGCAAGGGCACCTGGGACGCGCTCGCGGCGCTTTAGGGCGCTGTCAGCGGCGGAACCTCTTCGTCATGGTCGGGCTCGTCCCGACCATCCACGTCTTCATTCCCGATGGGTTGCGTTCAAGACGTGGATGCTCGCCACAAGGGCGAGCACGACAGTACGCGCTCAACACATATGGCTTCCGTTTCACCCGAGCTTCACGACAGGACTGGTCATCCGATGAAATCCCTCGCCGCATTGGCCGACCGGCTGGTCTACTGGGCGGCGGTCGCCCTGCTGCTCACGCTGCTCGCCGTCGTGGTGCTCGGCGTGCTCTTCCGCCAGATCAACCAGCCGCTCGCCTGGTCGGACGAACTGGCGCAGTACCTCCTGGTCTGGACCGGCTTCGTCGGCTGGATCATCGCGGCGCGGCGGCGCGCGCATATCCGCATCATGGTCTTCGCCCAGCGCCTTCCACGTGCGGCGCAGGCGGTGCTGGAGATCGCGACGCAAGTTGCGGTGATCGTCTTCGCCGGGGTTCTGCTGCGCTACTCCTGGGCGCTGGTCGAGCGGAACTGGGACGTCGAATCGATCGCGCTGCCGATCTCGTCGGCCGCGCTCTACATCGTCATGCCCTTCGCGGCGCTGGCGCTGATCCTGCAGGCGCTGGCCGAGATCGGCGACGTGCTGGCCGGGCGCAGGGTCGCGGTCGTCGAGCCGGGAGCGCAGGCGCTATGACGACGCTGATGCTGCAGATCCTGCCGGTCTGGTTCCTGGCGCTGATGATGGGGGTGCCGCTCTTCGTCTCGATGGGGCTGGCGGCCGTCGCCTTCGCCTTCCTCGGCGGCTTCCCGCTCGGCATCGTGCCGCAGAAGATCGCGCAATCCGCCAACTCCTTTCCGCTGCTCGCGGCGCCGCTGTTCATCCTGATGGGCAACATCATGAACTCGGCGGGGATCACCGACCGGATCTTCGGCTTCGCTACCGCCTGCGTTGGCTTCATGCGCGGCGGGCTCTGCCATGCCAACATCCTCGCCAGCGTGATCTTCGCGGGCATGTCGGGCTCGGCCGTGGCGGATGCCGGCGGTGTCGGCACGCTCGAGATCAAGGCGATGCAGGACGAGGGCTACGATGCCGAGACGGCCGCCGCCATCACGGCCGCTTCCGCGACGATCGGGCCGATCATCCCGCCCTCGCTGCCGATGGTGATCTACGGCGTCACCGCCGATGTCTCGATCGGCGGGTTGTTCATCGCCGGCATCATTCCCGGCCTGCTGATGGCGGGCGCGCTGATGGCGATGGTCGTCTATGTCGCCAGGAAGCGTGATCTGCCGCGCCATCCGTTTCCGGGCGCGCGCCAGCTTTGGCTCGCCTACAAGGATGCGCACTGGGCCCTGATGACGCCGGTCATCCTGTTCGGCGGCATGATGGCCGGCATCTTCACGCCGACCGAGGCGGCGGCCGTCGCGACCGCCTACGCGATCGTGCTCGGGCTCTTCGTCTATCGCAGCTTCGCGCTGAAGGACCTGCCTGAGCTCGCGGTCAAGACGGTCGAGACGACCGGCGTCGTGCTGGCGCTGGTGATGGCGGCGGCCGCGCTCGGCTGGTGCCTGTCGATCTCGCGCATTCCGCAGGTGGTCGGGCCGGCACTGGTCGATCTCGCGGGCAGCCCGATCGTCTACCTCCTGATCGTCAACCTGCTGCTGCTCTTCGTCGGCTGCTTCATGGAGGCGCTGGCGGCGATGCTGATCCTGATCCCGATTCTGACGCCGGCTGCGGCGCAGTTCGGCATCGATCCGATCCAGTTCGGGCTGATCTTCGTGCTCAACCTGATGATCGGCACGATCACGCCGCCTGTCGGGGTGGTGCTGTTCGTGACCTCGAAGGTGGCGAACATCTCCTTCGAGGCGATGTCGCGTGCGATCCTGCCCTGGCTGGCCCCACTGGTCGCCGTCCTCATTGCCGCCACGCTCTGGCCGCCGCTGACGACCTGGCTGCCACAGATGATCATGGGACGCTGAGACAGGCCGTGCGGCCGGGCAGCCGGAGGCTCAACCTCCTTCGGGCTCGCCGCCATGATCGAGATAGCGCTCGACCGGGATGACGATCTCATGGTCGAGCGTACCGATCGCTGCCTCGTCCTTGTCCTTGTAAGGGATCGTGCGCAGGACGTGACGGATGGCGTTGAGTCGAGCGCGGAGCTTGTCGTTGCTGCGCACGACATGCCAGGGCGCGGCCTCGGTGGAGGTGCGCGAGAGCATCGCGTCGAAGGCGCGGGAATAGTCGTCGAAGCGCGGGATCGACTCGAAATCGATCGGCGAAAGCTTCCAGCGCTTGAGCGGATCGTGCCAGCGCGCATGCAACCGCGTCATCTGCATCTCGCGCCCGATGGTCAGAAAGAGCTTGATCAGACGGACGCCGTCGCGGGCGAGCATGCCCTCGAAGGCCGGCGCCTCCCGCAGGAAGTGCTCGGTCTCCTCCGGCGTGCAGAAGTTCATGACGCGCTCGACGCCGGCACGGTTGTACCAGGAGCGGTCGAAGAAGACGATCTCGCCGGCTGTGGGCATCTGCGCGGCGTAGCGCTGGAAATACCATTGGCCCTTCTCGGTATCGGAAGGCTTGGACAGGGCGACGATGCGGGCCTGGCGCGGATTGAGATGCTGGGTGAAGCGGGCGATGGTGCCGCCCTTCCCGGCGCCGTCGCGGCCCTCGAAGACGATGACGATGCGCTCGCCATGCTTGGCAGCCCAGCGCATCAGCTTCTGCAGCTCGATCTGCAGCGGCTCCATCTCGCGGTTGTAGCGCTTGCGCTTCATCCGCTTGCCATAGGGGTAGTCGCCGCTGTGATAGGCGGCGTCGATGATGGCTTCCGGCAGGCTGTCGGCCTCGATGTCGAAACCCTTCGCCTTGCCGGGTCTGGCGCGGGTCTTGGCCGGCCTGGCGCGGTCTTCCGACGGCACGGCGATCGGTTCCTTCGAGTCAGAGCTTGAGAATCTCTTCGCCATCGATACGCCTCCGCTTTAGGGACAGCCTAGCTGGCTAGCGGACCGAAGGGAATTGACGCCTGCCGCGCTTCCGCTCAGGAAGGGGCCCCGTCGGCATCCGCCGTCTGTATACGGGCGTTCCATGGTCGATCTTTCCGCTTCCAATGCCGCGCTGGTGCGAGACGTGATCGAGGCGTCCGGGGCGCCTTCCGTGCTGCTCGACGGGCAGGGCGTGGCGCAGGCGATGAGCCCGGCCATGCAGGCGCTGATCCCCGGTGTAGCGGTCGGCAAGCTGCTGGCGCTGGTGCTGCGCGATCCCGATCTCAACGATGCGATCGAGCAGGTGGCGCTCGAAGGCGGGCGCAAGACGGTCGAGCTCGTCGAGCGCGTGCCCGTCGAGCGGACCTTCCGCATCCATATCGCGGCGCTGCGCGACGGCGGCCTGCGCCATGCCACGCTGCTGACGTTCCAGGACCTCAGCGAGCAGCGCGTGATCGAGCGCATGCGGGTCGATTTCGTCGCCAATGCCAGCCATGAACTGCGCACGCCGCTGGCCTCGCTCCTCGGCTTCGTCGAGACCCTGCAGGGGCCGGCGCGCAACGACGAGCGGGCGCGTGAGCGCTTCCTCGGCATCATGCGGGAGCAGGGCCTGCGCATGGCGCGTCTGGTCGACGACCTGCTCTCTTTGTCGCGGATCGAGCAGCGCGCCCATGTCGCGCCGGACACGCCGGTCGATCTCGCCGGCATCGCCCGCGAGATCGTGGATTCACTGGCTTTGATGGCCAGGGAGCGCGACGTCACGCTGGTGCTGAAGACGCCGCGCGAGGCCTTGCAGGTGCCGGGCGACCGCGACGAATTGCTGCGCCTGATGGAAAACCTCGTCGAGAACGCGATCAAATACGGCAAGCCGGGCGGCGAGGTCGCGATCGCCGTCGAGACCGGCGAGAGCGAGGCGAGTTTCAGCGTGCTCGACGACGGGCCGGGCATCGCGCCGGAGCATCTGCCGCGCCTGACCGAGCGCTTCTACCGGGTCGACACCGCCGCCAGCCGCGAGGCCGGCGGCACGGGCCTGGGCCTGGCCATCGTGAAGCATATCGTGCTGCGCCATCGCGGCCGCCTGACGATCGAGAGCAAGCCGGGGGAGGGCGCGACCTTCAAGGCGATCCTGCCGCGTTTCGAAGCGGAGCGCACGCACGGCTAAGCGTAGTTGAGACCGGGCGGCTTCGAGCGCCACGCTTGTCATTCCGGGGCGCGCCGCAGGCGCGAACCCGGAACCCACGACTGGGTTCGCGTTCGCGATCATGCGGTTGCTAAGGGCTCACCCGGTCGTGGGTTTCGGGTTCTTCGCTCCGCGAAGCCTCGGAATGACAGGGGACGATGCGAGTCACCCTCGCCCGCCAATCCGTGCATGCCGGGCATTCACGGCGGCTTTCATGACGGATTGTCATTTGGCTGTCATACAGAGGGTGTTCTGACAGGGCCGCTACACAGAGCGACCAGATGAGGACATCTCACATGCGCAAGATTCTCGTTCTCGCGGCCCTTGCCGCCGGGATCGCCGGTTCCGCCCAGGCCGCCGACATCACCGGCGCCGGCGCGACCTTCCCCTTCCCGATCTATTCGAAATGGGCCGAGGCCTACAAGAAGGAGACCGGCACCGGCCTGAACTACCAGTCGATCGGCTCGGGTGGCGGCATCCGCCAGATCAAGGCCAAGACCGTGGCCTTCGGCGCCACCGACGCCCCGCTCAAGGGCGCGGACCTGACCAAGGACGGCCTGATCCAGTTCCCGTCCGTGATGGGCGGCATCGTCCCGGTCGTGAACATCGCCGGCGTCGAGCCGGGCAAGCTCAAGCTCTCGGGCGACGTCATCGCCCAGATCTACATGGGCGACATCAAGAAGTGGAACGACCCTAAGATCGCCTCGCTCAATGCCGGCGTCACCCTGCCTGACGCGAACATCAACCCGGTCTATCGTTCGGACGGCTCGGGCACGACTTTCCAGTTCACCGACTACCTCTCGAAGGTCTCGTCCGACTGGAAGTCGAAGATCGGCAACAACACCGCCGTTCAGTGGCCGGTCGGCATCGGCGGCAAGGGCAACGAGGGCGTTTCGGCCTCGGTCAAGCAGGTCGCCAACTCGATCGGCTATGTCGAATATGCCTATGCCAAGCAGAACAAGCTCTCGCATACCCTGGTGAAGAATGCCGACGGCAACTTCCCGGCGCCGGACGACAAGTCCTTCCAGGCCGCCGCGGCCAACGCCAACTGGAACGAGCAGCCGGGCTTCGGCATCTCGCTCAACAACCAGAAGGGCGCGGAAGCCTGGCCGATCACCTCGGCGACCTTCATCCTGGTCCATGCCAAGCCGGAGAAGCCGGAAGAGGTGCAGGCCGCGCTGAAGTTCTTCGACTGGGCCTACAAGAGCGGCGACAAGCTGGCGAGCGAGCTCGATTACGTCGCCCTGCCGGCCAACGTGAAGGATCAGGTCCGCAACGCCTGGAAGGGCGTGACCGATCCGGCCGGCAAGCCGATCTTCTGATTGCTGCCAATGACGGGGCGAGGCGGGATTTCCCGCCTCGCCAAAACATTCAGCCCTCATCCTGAGGAGCCGTGAAGCGGCATCTCGAAGGATGATCCAGAGCGCACTGGAGCCTCCTTCGAGACGCGCTCCTGCAGAGCGCTCCTCAGGATGAGGGCTGAGGTTGACGAGGCCGGGCCTCCGGCAGCAGACGACCTCAGCTACCCCACCGGAGCCTTCGCGGATGACCGCAGCAACCGACATGACGAGCATTCCCGGCGCGACGCCGGTCGTCCGCAAGACGCCGAAGGCGGGTTTCGACGCCGTCTTCCGCAATGCCAGTTTCGGCGCTGCCCTGCTGGTGCTGGTGCTGCTCGCCGGCATCATGGCCTCGATGGTCATCGGTGGCTGGCCGGCCTTTCGCGAGTTCGGTCTCGGTTTCATCACCTCCAGCGTCTGGGATACCCAGAACGAGCAGTACGGCGCCTGGCCGGCGATCGTCGGCACGCTCTCGACGGCGCTGATCGCCCTGGTGATCGGCGTGCCGCTCTCGCTGGGCATCGCGGTCTACCTGACCCAGCTCGCGCCGGCCTGGTTCAAGAAGCCGGTCGCGACCGCGATCGAGCTGCTCGCGGCCGTGCCCTCGATCATCTACGGCATGTGGGGCCTGTTCGTCTTCGTGCCGCTCTTCGCGGCCTATGTGCAGATCCCGCTCTCGAACATCGTCGAGGGCATGCCGATCGTCGGCACGGTGCTCTACTCGCGCTCGCCCTCGGGTCTCGGCATCTTCACCGCCGGCATCATCCTCGCCTTCATGATCGTGCCCTTCATCGCCTCGATCACGCGCGACATGCTGGAGCAGATCCCATCGGTGCTGCGCGAGAGCGCCTACGGCATCGGCGCCACGACCTGGGAGGTCGTGCGCCATGTGCTGGTGCCGCAGGCCGGCGTCTCGATCATCGGTGCGATCATGCTGGGCCTGGGCCGCGCGCTCGGCGAGACGATGGCCGTCACCTTCGTGGTCGGCAACGCCAACCGGCTCTCGGCCTCGATCCTCGATCCCGGCTCGACCATCGCCTCGCGTATCGCCAACGAGTTCAACGAGGCGCTGGGACTGCAGCTCAACGCGCTGATCGCGCTCGGCTGCATCCTGTTCTTCGTCACCTTCGTCGTCCTCGTCATCGCGCGACTGCTGGTCGCCCGCGTCAAGCGCTACTGAGGCTCAACCCCATGACCATGACGACCTCTCCCCGCGAGTTGCCGCACCAGCCCTGGGGGCGCGTGCGCCAGTCGCGCCGCACCGCCGACCGGCTGATGAAGATCGTCGCCACCGGCTTCACCTTCATCGCCATCTTCGTGCTGTTCTGGATCCTCGGCATGCTCGTGGTGAAGGGCATCGGCGGGCTCTCCGTCGCGACCTTCACGGCGGTCACGCCCGGCCCCGGCTCCGAAGGCGGCGGTATCGCCAACGCCATCGTCGGCTCCTTCGTACTGACCTTCCTCGGCATCGCGATCGCTACGCCGATCGGCGTGCTGGCCGGCACCTGGCTGGCGGAATACGGCCGCGGCTCGCAGCTCGCCAACCTGATCCGCTTCATCAACGACATCCTGCTCTCGGCGCCCTCGATCCTGATCGGCCTGTTCGTCTACGTCATCCTGGTCGAGCCGTTCCGCGGCTATTCCGGCTGGGCTGGCGGCGTCGCGCTCGGCATCATCGCGATCCCGGTCATCGTGCGCACCACCGAGGACATGCTGAACCTCGTCCCCGGCCATCTGCGCGAGGCGGGTGCGGCGCTGGGCGCACCGCCCTCCGTCGTGATCACTGGCGTGACCTGGCGCGCCGCCAAGGCCGGCATGGTCACCGGCATCCTGCTGGCTCTCGCCCGCATCGCCGGCGAGACCGCGCCTCTGCTCTTCACCGCGCTCAACAATAATTTCTGGTTCTCGCCGACGCTGGTCGGCGGCGTCTCCAACCTGCCGGTGACGATCTACCAGTTCGCCTCCGCCCCCTACGAGAACTGGCAGCAGCTCGCCTGGGCCGGCTCGCTGATCATCACCGTTTCGATCCTCGTGCTCTCGATCGTTGCCCGGCGTATCGTCGCCGGCAGCAAGTGAGCCTGAAACCAACCCGGTCGCGACCGACCTTGAGGACCTAAGTCGATGCTTTCGACCCTTGAACTCTCCCCCCAGTCGCTCGATGCCGAGGCGCCCGTCCGGATCGCGGTGAAGAACCTCGATTTCTACTACGGCGAGCACAAGGCGCTGAAGAACATCAATCTCGACTTCCGCGACCGGCATGTCACGGCGCTGATCGGCCCGTCGGGCTGCGGCAAGTCCACCCTGCTGCGCATCTTCAACCGCATCTACTCGCTCTATCCGGAGCAGCGCGCCGAAGGCGAGATCATGCTCGACGGCCGCAACATCATCGGCAAGGATGTCGACGTGAACGAGCTGCGCTCGCGCGTCGGCATGGTCTTCCAGAAGCCGACGCCGTTCCCGATGTCGATCTACGACAACGTCGCCTTCGGTATCCGCCTCTACGAGAAGCCGCCGAAATCCGAGCTCGACGACCGCGTCGAGGGCGCGCTGCGCCGCGCCGCGCTCTGGGACGAGGTCAAGGACAAGCTGAAGAGCTCCGGCATGGGCCTCTCCGGCGGCCAGCAGCAGCGCCTGTGCATCGCGCGCACCATCGCGCAGAAGCCGGAGGTGATCCTGTTCGACGAGCCGACCTCGGCGCTCGACCCGATCTCGACCGGCAAGATCGAGGACCTGCTGGAGCAGCTCAAGAGCGACTTCACCATCGCCATCGTCACGCACAACATGCAGCAGGCGGCGCGCATCTCGCAGTACACGGCCTTCATGTATCTCGGCGAGGTCATCGAGTTTGCGCCGACCAACACGATCTTCATGAACCCCGCCAAGAAGCAGACCCAGGACTACGTCACCGGCCGTTTCGGCTAAGCGGCAATTTTGTTTCGCATCGGCTTACCCGAAAACTGGTTTCCACTTTTCGGGCCGATGCGCCGGAGGACACCCCTATGACCGACCACATCGTCCGCTCCTACGACGCCGATCTCGAAGGCATTCGCCGCAGCCTCGCCGAAATGGGCGGCATGGCCGAACGCATGCTGGGCGATTCCACGGTCGCGCTCGTCCGCCGCGACACCGCGCTCGCCCAGAAGATCATCTCGGCCGACCAGCGCCTCGACAATCTCCAGCGCGAGGTCGAGGAGAAGGCCGTGCTCACCATCGCCCGGCGCCAGCCGCTGGCGCAGGACCTGCGCGAATTGATCTCGGCGATCCGCCTCGCCTCCGATATCGAGCGCGTCGGCGATCTCGCCAAGAACATCGCCAAGCGCGCCGTCGCCATCGCCGGGCAGTTCCAGCCGCCGCATCGCGCGGTCGTCGGGCTCGAGCATATCAGCCGCCTCGTGCAGGCCCAGCTCAAGGACGTGCTCGACGCCTATGCCGCGACCAACGAGCAGAAGGCGCTCGAGGTCTGGCGCCGCGACGACGAGATCGACGCGCTCTACACCTCGCTGTTCCGCGAACTCCTGACCTATATGATGGAAGATCCGCGCAACATCACCTTCTGCACGCATCTGCTGTTCTGCGCCAAGAATATCGAGCGCATCGGCGACCACACCACCAATATCGCCGAGACCATCCATTACCTCGTCACCGGCGATTCCCTCGACGTGAATCGGCCGAAACTCGACACGACCAATATCGAGGTCGAAACGGTGACGGGGAACTGAACGAACACGAAGTGCCGTAGCCTTTCCGTCATTGTCGGGCTTGTCCCGACCATCAACGTCTTCGTCCCGGCAGGTGCCGTTCAAGACGTGGATGCTCGCCACAGGGGCGAGCATGACGGCAGGCTCGAATGACGGACGGAAAAAGAAGCATGGCCGCACGCATCTTGATCGTCGAGGACGAGGAGCCGCTCACCCTGCTGCTGCGCTACAATCTCGAGGCCGAGGGCTTCGAGGTGGACAGCGTCGCGCGCGGGGACGATGCGGAATTGCACCTGCGCGATCACACCCCCGATCTCGTCCTGCTCGACTGGATGCTGCCGGGCCTGTCCGGCATCGAGCTTTGCCGGCGCTTGCGCTCGCGGCGCGATACCGAGCGCGTGCCGATCATCATGCTGACGGCGCGCGGCGAGGAGACCGAGCGTGTGCGCGGGCTCGCCACCGGCGCCGACGACTATGTCGTGAAGCCGTTCTCGCTGCCGGAATTGATCGCGCGTATCCAGGCGCTGTTGCGCCGGGCCAAGCCCGGCCATGTCGCCGGGCTGCTCGCGGCCGGCGACCTCGAACTCGACCGCACGACGCGACGTGTTCGCCGCGCGGGCAGCGAACTCCATCTTGGGCCGACCGAGTTCCGGTTGCTGGAGTTCCTCATGCAGGCGCCGGGCCGGGTCTATTCGCGCGCCCAGCTCCTCGACGCGGTCTGGGGCCGCGACGTCTATATCGACGAGCGGACCGTCGACGTCCATGTCGGGCGCCTGCGCAAGGCGATCACGCCGGGCGACGCCAAGGATCCGCTGCGGACGGTGCGCGGCGCTGGCTATGCCTTCGACGAGACCTTCGCGCGGGGCGGTGCCGCGTAAGCCTCAAGCGTCGGGCCCGCCCTCAATATCGCCGACCCAGCTCAGCGCCTTCTCGTAGTCCTCCGGCTTGAAGGCGCGAACCTTGACGAAGGGGATCGCCGGGTCGAGCAGATCGACGAAGCCGGCGAGCCAGCCCCTGTCTGTGATCACCGCTTCCTTCGGAAAGCGTTTGAGTTCCCAGAGCTTGCCGAGGCTGTAGCGCGCATCCTTCCAGGCGGCGGCCAGCGTCATGTCGGTGAAGTCGGTCATGTCGGCGAGGATGCCGAGCTTCTCGTGGCGGGCGAGCCGGGCATCGATATCGGCCATGATCGCGTCGAGATCCTCGCCGGTCAGCGTTTGCGACAGGCGATAGGCGGCGACATGGTCAGGCGCGGGCAGAATAGTGAGCATGGCTGGTCCTCCTAAAGCGCAAACGCGTGGGCTAGGGGGAGGTTTCGCCGGGCTGGTCTTGCCGCGGATCGGGCGATATGGCCTCCGATGATATTCACGGAGGACGCGGCTTGGGTGCGGCGCAGATCACGAAGGCAGGCGCGGCCGTCGCCATCGCCCATGCCAGCAAGCGCTTCCGCGCTGTGCAGGCGCTGCGCGACGTCTCGCTCGCGATCGGGCCGGGCATGGTCCAGTGCTTCATCGGGCCGGCTGGCGCCGGCAAGTCGACGCTGCTGCGCTGCATCGGCGGGAGCGAGGCCGTCGACGAGGGGACGATCACGATCGATGGGGAGCTGATCGGACGGGAGGGCGCGGGTACGCGCCATGTCATCGGCACGGTCCCGCAGCCCCCCGAGCTGTTCGATCACATGACCGCCTTGCAGCACATCCTCGAGGGGCCGCTCGCGCTGCTGAGACGGTCGCGCCGGGACACCGTCGTGGAGGCGATGGCGGCTCTGGAGCGGGTCGGGCTGGCCGACAGGCGCGATTCCTATCCGAGCGAGCTTTCGGGCGGAGCGCGGCAGCGCCTTGCCATCGCGCGGGCGCTGGCGGCGAAGCCGCGATTGATGCTGCTTGACGAGCCGACGGCGGGGCTCGATCCGGAGGAGGCGGGCGAGGTTCTCGCCATGATGCGGAATTTTGTCGGTTCGGGACTGACCCTGATCGTGGCGACACATGACATCGGCTTCGTGCGGGAGGTCGCCGATGATGTCGCCTTCATGGACACGGGTGAGATCGTCGAACGGGGGCGGCCGGAGGAGCTCATCGCCGCGCCG
This sequence comes from Bosea sp. ANAM02, assembly GCF_011764485.1. Classification (NCBI taxonomy): domain Bacteria; kingdom Pseudomonadati; phylum Pseudomonadota; class Alphaproteobacteria; order Hyphomicrobiales; family Alloboseaceae; genus Allobosea; species Allobosea sp. ANAM02. The sequence goes on from NZ_AP022848.1 coordinate 1,355,344, forward strand.
AAGCAGGCGCGCACGCGCGACTTCCTCGCCACACTCGGGGGATGACGCGGCTTCGCCCGAAACGACCTGTGGGCTTGCGATGCGGGCAGGGCTGCCGTAACCCGGTCAGGTCTCTCTCGGATCGCCAGCGCCCGCCCTTATGTCAGCCTCGATCACCGACCGTTACGCCGCCCTCGTCGAGGCGGGCGCCATCGAGCGCGATCCCGCGCAGGTCGCCGTGGTCAGGAAGCTCCAAGGACTGACCGAGACGCTCGCCGCCCGCCGGCTCGCCCGCAAGGGCAGCGCGCTGGGCTGGCTCTTCGGCAAGAAACCGGACGCGGCGGCGGCGCCGAAGGGGCTCTATGTCTGGGGCTCGGTCGGCCGCGGCAAGACCATGCTGATGGACATGTTCTTCGAAGCCGCGCCGGTGAAGCGCAAGCGCCGCGTGCATTTCCACGAGTTCCTCGCCGACGTGCATGGCCGCATCAACGCCTATCGCCAGAAGATCAAGAGCGGCGAGGTCAAGGATGCCGATCCGATCGCACCGGTGGCCGCCGAGCTGGCGGAAGAAGCCTATCTGCTCTGCTTCGATGAATTCACCGTCACCGACATCGCCGATGCGATGATCCTCGGCCGGCTGTTCACGGCGCTGTTCGCGGCCGGCGTGGTGGTGGTCGCGACCTCGAATGTCGAGCCGTCGCGGCTCTACGATGGCGGGCTCAACCGGGCGCTGTTCCTGCCCTTCATCGAATTGCTGCAGACCAGGGTCGAGGTGCTGAAGCTCGATGCGCGCGCCGATTTCCGGCTGGAGAAGCTGGGCGGCGCACCGGTCTATCATGTCCCGGCCGACGAGAAGGCCAAGGTCGCGCTCGATGCCGCCTTCAAGGCCTTGTCAGGAAAGGCGCAGGGGCAGCGCACGGTGCTCACCGTGCAGGGGCACGATTTCATCCTGCCGCAGGCGGCCGGCAGCGTGGCAAGGGCGAGCTTCGCAGATCTCTGCGCGCAGGCCTATGGCGCCTCCGACTATATCGCGCTGGCGCAGCGCTTCCATACGCTGGTGCTGGACGACATCCCGATCCTCGATTTCGAGCGGCGCAACGAGGCCAAGCGCTTCATCATCCTGATCGATACGCTCTACGAGCATCATGTGAAGCTCGTCGCCTCGGCGGCGGCCGAGCCGCATGAGCTCTACCGGGCGAGCAAGGGGCGCGAGGCCTTCGAATTCGACCGCACGGTCTCTCGCCTGATCGAGATGCGCTCGGAGGAATACCTGGCCATGCCGCATGGCCGGCCCGATTCGACGGCGAGCGGGGATACGACCGGGTTGGTGGAGACGTGAGCCGACGAGCGCCCCTTTTCCCGTCATGGTCGGGCTTGTCCCGACCATCCACGTCTTCCTTCATCGAATGTCGTGTTCAAGACGTGGATGCTCGCCACAAGGGCGAGCATGACGGCACGGGAGCCGCATCGGTTCTGGATTCCGGGCTCCTCCCTGCGCGATGCCCCGGAATGACGGCGGTGGCGTTCGAACGGATGGGCTTCTGACCATGCCGCAGCGCGAGCCGAGCGAGACCCGCATCCTCACGGTCGCCGGGGAGCATCTGCGCAAGTTCGGGCTGAAGCGCTTCACCGTCGTCGCCGTGGCGGAAGAGGCGGGCATGACCCATGCCAATGTCTATCGCTACTTCCCCTCCAAGGGCGCGCTGATCGACGCGGTCGTCGATGTCTGGCTGAAGGCGACCGAGCGTCGGCTCGCGGATGTCGCGGACGGGCCCGACCCGGCCGACGACAAGCTGGAGCGCCTGATCCTGGCGCTGGCCAAGGCCAATCGCGACTTGCTGACCGAGGAGCCGCATCTCTTCGCGGCCTTGTCGCTCGCGGTCGCCAAGCGGCACGCGATCAGCCGGCGCAATCGCACCCGCGTGCGCGCCCTGTTCGAGCGCGTCGTCGACGAGGGCATCGCCACCGGCGTGTTCGAGCCGCGCGACCGCGACCGGGCGATCGCCTTCGTCATCGACGCCACCAACCGCTTCATCCATCCGGCCTCGCTGGCGCTTGAGGCGGACGTACCGCAGGCCTCGGTCGATACGCGGCTCTCGACCCTGATCCGGGTGATCCTGCGGGTGCTCGGCAGCGGGATCGTGTGAATAATCTGGTGACCAATTACAGTTTCTGTAAATTGTAATTGGTGGATTTCGTTCCCCGTGGAACCGAGTGCGCGTGAAGCTTTTTTCTAAGTCATTGAAAAATAAAGATCGCTCTCGCGCGATATCGCGCGAGGCGCCGGGATGCCCGAGAAAAGCCGCTTTTGCGGCGAGGGTTGCGGCAAAAGCCCGGTTTGGGCCAAAGGAACCCACGGTTTGGCTCGCTTCCACCGGAGGCTGGCCTGTCGCAGCGCCAAGGCATTTTGAATGTCGAAGCCGGCAGCAGCCGGATCGATGGTAGCGCCAGGAACAAAAGGACTAGGCAATGGCCCGTAAGAAGATCGCCCTCATCGGCTCCGGCCAGATCGGCGGCACGCTCGCCCACCTCGCCGGCCTCAAGGAGCTGGGCGACGTCGTCCTGTTCGACATCGCCGAAGGCATTCCGCAGGGCAAGGGCCTGGACATCGCCGAGTCAGCCCCGGTCGACGGCTTCGATGCCGGCTACAAGGGCACGAACTCCTACGAGGACATCAAGGGCGCCGACGTCATCATCGTCACCGCCGGCGTGCCGCGCAAGCCGGGCATGAGCCGCGACGACCTGATCGGGATCAACCTCAAGGTGATGAAGTCGGTCGGCGAGGGCATCAAGCAGTATGCCCCGAAGGCCTTCGTGATCTGCATCACCAACCCGCTCGACGCGATGGTCTGGGCTCTGCAGAAGTTCTCGGGCCTGAAGCCCAACATGATCTGCGGCATGGCCGGCGTGCTCGACTCGGCCCGCTTCCGCCACTTCCTCGCCGAGGAGTTCCAGGTTTCGGTCAAGGACGTCTCGGCCTTCGTGCTCGGCGGCCATGGCGACGACATGGTGCCGCTGGTCCGCTATTCGGGCGTCGCCGGCATTCCGCTGCCGGACCTCGTCAAGATGAAGTGGACCACGCAGGAGAAGCTGGACGCCATCGTCGAGCGCACCCGCAAGGGCGGCGGCGAGATCGTCAACCTGCTCAAGACCGGCTCGGCCTTCTACGCCCCGGCGGCTTCCGCGATCGCGATGGCCGAGAGCTATCTCAAGGACCAGAAGCGCGTCCTGCCGGCTGCGGCTGCGCTGAAGGGCCAGTACGGCGTCAAGGACATGTTCGTCGGCGTTCCCGTCGTGATCGGCGCCAAGGGCGTCGAGCGCGTCGTCAAGATCCGCCTCAACGGCGCCGAGAAGGAGATGCTGGCGAAGTCGGTGGCTTCGGTGCAGGGCCTGATCGACGCCTGCAAGACCATCGATCCGTCACTCGCGTGATCTAGAGCAAGGGCGGCGGCGCGGAGACGCGCGGCCGCCCTTTCGTCAATTTTTGTCGCTGTCAGGGAAACCGAGCACATGAACATCCACGAATACCAGGGCAAAGCCATCCTCAAGGAATTCGGCGCGCCCGTTTCGGCCGGTTTCCCGGCACTGACGGTGGCGGAGGCGGTCGAGGCCGCCAAGAAGCTGCCGGGGCCGCTTTACGTCGTGAAGTCGCAGATCCACGCCGGTGGGCGCGGCAAGGGCAAGTTCAAGGAACTGCCGGCCGACGCCAAGGGCGGCGTCCGTCTCGCCAAGTCGGTGGCCGAGGTCGAGGCCCACGCCAAGGAGATGCTCGGCAATACGCTGGTCACGATCCAGACCGGCGAGACCGGCAAGCAGGTCAACCGCCTCTATATCGAGGACGGCTCGGACATCGAGAAGGAGTTCTACCTCTCGGCGCTGGTCGACCGCGAGACCTCACGCATCGCCTTCGTCGTCTCGACCGAGGGCGGCATGGACATCGAGGCCGTCGCCCATGACACGCCCGAGAAGATCGAGACCTTTTCGGTCGATCCGGCCACCGGCATCATGCCGCATCACGGCCGCGCCATGGCGCGCATCCTCGGCTTGCAGGGCGACCTCGCCAAGCAGGCCGGCACCGTGCTGACCCAGATCTACAACGCGTTCGTGGCCAAGGACATGGACATGCTGGAGATCAACCCGCTGATCGTGACCACCCAGGGTCAGCTCAAGTGCCTGGACGCCAAGGTCTCGTTCGACTCGAACGCGCTCTATCGTCACCCCGAGGTCGTCGCGCTGCGCGACACCACGGAAGAGGACGAGAAGGAGATCGAGGCCTCCAAGTACGACCTCGCCTATATCGCGCTCGACGGCACGATCGGCTGCATGGTCAACGGCGCCGGCCTCGCCATGGCGACGCTCGACATCATCCAGCTCTACGGTGAAAGCCCGGCGAACTTCCTCGATGTCGGCGGCGGCGCCAGCGAAGAGAAGGTGACGGCGGCGTTCAAGATCATCACCGCCGACCCGAAGGTGAAGGGCATCCTCGTCAACATCTTCGGCGGCATCATGAAGTGCGACGTCATCGCGCGCGGCGTCATCGCCGCGGTGAAGGCCGTCGGCCTGCAGGTTCCGCTGGTGGTGCGCCTCGAAGGCACCAATGTCGAGGAAGGCAAGCAGATCATCCGCGAGTCCGGCCTCAACGTCATTCCCGCCGACGACCTCGACGACGCCGCGCAGAAGATCGTCGCCGCGATCAAGAAGGCCTGAGGAGCAGACATGTCCATCCTGATCGACAAGAACACCAAGGTCATCTGCCAGGGCTTCACCGGCAAGAACGGGACTTTCCATTCCGAGCAGGCGATCGCCTATGGCACGCAGATGGTCGGCGGCACCTCGCCGGGCAAGGGCGGCTCGCTCCATCTTGGCCTGCCCGTCTTCGACAGCGTGCACGAGGCCAAGGCCAAGACCGGCGCCGACGCTTCGGTCGTCTATGTGCCGCCTCCGGGCGCCGCGGACGCGATCTGCGAGGCGATCGATGCCGAGATCCCGCTCGTGATCTGCATCACCGAGGGCATTCCGGTGCTCGACATGGTCCGCGTCAAGCGCTCGCTGGTCGGTTCGAAGACCCGCCTGATCGGGCCTAACTGCCCCGGCGTCGTCACGGCCGGCGAATCGAAGATCGGCATCATGCCGGCCAACATCTTCAAGCCCGGCAATGTCGGCATCGTCTCGCGCTCGGGCACGCTGACCTATGAGGCGGTGTTCCAGACCACGAACGAGGGCCTCGGCCAGACTACGGCCGTCGGCATCGGCGGCGACCCGGTCAAGGGCACCGAGTTCATCGACATGCTGGAGATGTTCCTGGCGGACCCGAAGACCGAGTCGATCGTCATGATCGGCGAGATCGGCGGCTCGGCCGAAGAGGACGCGGCGCAGTTCATCAAGGACGAAGCCAAGCGCGGCCGCAAGAAGCCGATGGTCGGCTTCATCGCCGGCCGCACGGCGCCTCCGGGCCGCCGCATGGGCCATGCCGGCGCGATCATCTCGGGCGGCAAGGGCGGCGCCGAGGACAAGATCGCGGCGATGGAAGCGGCCGGGATCCGGGTCTCGCCCTCGCCGGCGCGCCTTGGAAAGACCTTGGTGGAAGTGTTGAAGGGCTGAGGCCCGGACGCCTCTTCAGGGCGCGTCATGGTCGGGCTTGACCCGACCATCTCGCCCCGGAAGAGGCGGCAAAATGGCGAGAGATGCTCGGGTCAAGCCCGAGCATGACGACAGGTTGAAAGGATGTCCGGGCAAGGGTCCGGACATGGCTTAAGCGGCGAAGGAAGGCAGGAGCATCATGGCTCGCCAGGACATCAACGAGGCTCTCGCGCAGACCGGCTTCCTCTATGGCGGCAACGCCGCCTATATCGAGGATCTCTATGCCCGCTACGAGGCCGACCCGAAGTCGGTCGACGAGCAGTGGCAGAGCTTCTTCGGCGCGCTGAAGGACGACAAGGAAGCCGTCCTGCAGAACGCCAAGGGCGCGTCCTGGAAGAAGCCGAACTGGCCGGTCGCCGCCAGCGGCGAACTGGTCTCGGCACTGGACGGCAACTGGGCCGTCGTCGAGAAGGTGATCTCCGACAAGCTCGGCGCCAAGGCCAAGGCCGCCGGCACCGCTCTCTCCGCCGCCGACGTGCAGCAGGCGACCCGCGATTCCGTGCGCGCGATCATGCTGATCCGCGCCTACCGGATGCGCGGCCATCTCCATGCCAAGCTCGATCCGCTCGGCATCGAGAGCCGCAACGACCATGAAGAGCTCTCGCCGGCCGCCTTCGGCTTCACCGACGCCGATCTCGACCGCAAGATCTTCATCGACAACGTGCTCGGCATGGAATTCGCCACCATCCGCGAGATGGTGGCGGTGCTGCAGCGGACCTATTGCGGCACGGTCGGCATCGAGTTCATGCATATCTCCGACCCCGAGCAGAAGGCCTGGCTGCAGGAGCGCATCGAGGGGCCGGACAAGGAGATCGCCTTCACCAAGGAAGGCAAGAAGGCGATCCTGAACAAGCTGATCGAGGCCGAAGGCTTCGAGAAGTTCCTCGATCTCAAGTTCACCGGCACCAAGCGCTTCGGCCTGGATGGCGGCGAGGCGCTGGTCCCGGCGCTGGAGCAGATCATCAAGCGCGGCGGCGCGCTCGGCGTGCGCGACATCGTCTTCGGCATGGCCCATCGCGGCCGCCTCAACGTGCTGACCCAGGTTCTGGGCAAGCCGCACCGCGCGCTGTTCCACGAGTTCAAGGGTGGCTCCTTCGCGCCCGACGACGTCGAGGGCTCGGGCGACGTGAAGTACCATCTCGGTGCGTCGTCGGACCGCGAGTTCGACGGCAACACCGTCCATATCTCGCTGACCGCGAACCCGTCGCATCTCGAGATCGTCGACCCCGTCGTGCTCGGCAAGGTGCGCGCCAAGCAGGACCAGTTCGGCGACATCGTCGAGCGCTCCAAGGTGCTGCCGCTGCTGATCCATGGCGACGCGGCCTTCGCCGGCCAGGGCGTCGTGGCGGAATGCCTCGGCCTGTCGGGCCTGAAGGGCCACCGCACCGGCGGCTCGCTGCATTTCATCATCAACAATCAGATCGGCTTCACCACCTATCCGCGCTATTCGCGCTCCTCGCCCTATCCGTCCGACGTGGCGAAGATGGTCGAGGCCCCGGTGTTCCATGTGAACGGCGACGATCCGGAGGCGGTGGTCTTCGCCGCCAAGGTCGCGATCGAGTTCCGGCAGAAGTTCCACAAGCCGGTCGTCATCGACATGTTCTGCTATCGCCGCTTCGGCCATAACGAGGGCGACGAGCCGGGCTTCACCCAGCCGTTGATGTACCGCAAGATCCGTGGCCACAAGTCGACGCTGGAGCTCTACGGCGAGAAGCTTGCCGCCGAGGGCGTGATCGACGCCGGCGAGCTCGACGCGATGCGCGCCGCCTGGAAGGCCAAGCTGGAGGTCGAGTTCGACGCCGGCCAGGCCTTCAAGCCGAACAAGGCCGACTGGCTCGACGGCCGCTGGGCCGGCATGAAGGCGATCCGTGCCGACGAGGACGATCCGCGTCGCGGCGCCACCGGCGTACCGGCGGAGACGCTGAAGGAGATCACCGAGAAGATCACGGCGGTTCCGGCCGGCTTCAACGTCCACAAGACGATCCAGCGCTTCCTCGACAACCGCAAGAAGGCGGTCGAGAGCGGCGAGGGCATCGATTGGGCGACCGCCGAGGCGCTGGCCTTCGGCTCGCTGCTGCTCGACGGCAACCCGGTTCGCCTCTCCGGCCAGGATTGCGAGCGCGGCACCTTCTCGCAGCGCCATTCGGTGCTGATCGACCAGGAGACCGAAGCCCGCCACACCTCGCTGAACCATATCCGCGAGGACCAGGCCCGCTACGAGGTCATCAACTCGATGCTCTCGGAAGAAGCCGTGCTCGGCTTCGAATACGGCTACACCCTGTCGGAGCCGAACGCCCTGACGATGTGGGAGGCGCAGTTCGGCGACTTCGCCAACGGCGCGCAGGTCGTGTTCGACCAGTTCATCTCGTCGGGCGAGCGCAAGTGGCTGCGCATGTCCGGCCTCGTCTGCCTGCTGCCGCACGGCTATGAGGGCCAGGGACCGGAGCATTCCTCCGCCCGCCTGGAGCGCTTCCTGCAGATGTGCGCCGAGGACAACATGCAGGTGGCGAACTGCTCGACGCCGGCGAGCTACTTCCACATCCTGCGCCGCCAGCTCAAGCGCGACTTCCGCAAGCCGCTGATCCTGATGACGCCGAAGTCGCTGCTGCGTCACAAGCGCTGCGTCTCCGACCTCGCCGACCTCGCCGAGGGCTCGACCTTCCACCGCGTGCTGGCCGACGATGCCGAGCGGGGCAAGTCGACCACCAAGCTGGTCAAGGACTCCAAGATCCGCCGCGTCGTGCTATGCTCGGGCAAGGTCTATTTCGACCTGCTGGAGGAGCGCGAGAAGCGCGGCATCGACGATGTCTACCTGATGCGCGTCGAGCAGCTCTATCCGTTCCCGCTGAAGACGCTGGCGCAGGAACTGGCGCGCTTCAAGGGCGCCGACGTGGTCTGGTGCCAGGAGGAGCCGAAGAACATGGGCTCCTGGACCTTCGTCGAGCCCTATCTGGAGTGGGTGCTGGGTCATGCCGGCTCGAAGTCGAAGCGTCCGCGCTATGTCGGCCGCCCGGCCTCGGCCGCGACCGCGACCGGCCTGATGTCCAAGCATCTCGCCCAGCTCAACGCCTTCCTCGACGAGGCCTTCGCGGCCTGACATCCTTCCCGGTGGCGCCGTTGCGCGCTGCCGGACTTCATTGCTGCATCGGCGCCCCAGCCGGTGCCGAACCTGCCGCCAGAGAACGAGACAACAGAGGCCTGACATGGCGACCGAAATCCGCGTACCCACCCTCGGCGAATCCGTTTCCGAGGCCACCATCGGCAAGTGGTTCAAGAAGCCGGGCGAGGCGGTGAAGGCCGACGAGCCCCTGGTCGAGCTCGAGACCGACAAGGTGACGCTGGAAGTGAACGCGCCGGCGGCCGGCGTGCTCGGCGAGATCGTCGCCAAGGAAGGTGACACGGTCGGCGTCAGCGCGCTGCTCGGCACGATCGCCGAAGGCGGCGCCGCTGCCGCCGCGCCTGCTCCGAAGGCCGAGGCCAAGCCTGCCGCCGCTCCGGCTCCCGCCGCCGATGCTCCCAAGGCTGCCGCGACCAAGGCCGCCGATTCCGGCCCGGCCGTCTCGCGCCTCGCCGCCGAGAGCGGTGTCGATCCGTCCAAGGTGGCAGCGTCCGGCAAGGATGGCCGCGTGACCAAGGGCGACATGCTCGCCGCGATCGCGACCGGCGGTGCCGCTGCCCCGGCCGCCGCGCCGGTTGCCGTACGCGCGCCGTCGGCGCCGGATGACGGCGCGCGCGAAGAGCGCGTCAAGATGACCAAGCTGCGCCAGACCATCGCGCGCCGCCTGAAGGAGGCCCAGTCCAACGCGGCGATGCTGACGACCTTCAACGAGGTTGACATGTCCGGCGTGATGGCGCTGCGCAACCAGTACAAGGACGTGTTCGAGAAGAAGCACGGCGTGAAGCTCGGCTTCATGGGCTTCTTCGTGAAGGCCTGCGTGCAGGCGCTGAAGGAGATCCCGGCGGTCAATGCCGAGATCGACGGCACCGACATCATCTACAAGAACTACTACCATATCGGCGTCGCCGTCGGCACCGAGAAGGGTCTGGTGGTTCCGGTCGTGCGCGATGCCGACGAGCTGTCGATCGCCGGCGTCGAGAAGAAGATCGGCGAGTTCGGCCGCAAGGCCCGCGACGGCAAGCTCTCGATCGAGGAGATGCAGGGCGGCACCTTCACCATCTCGAACGGCGGCGTCTACGGCTCGCTGATGTCGACCCCGATCCTGAACGCGCCGCAATCGGCGATCCTGGGCATGCACAAGATCCAGGAGCGCCCGGTCGTCGTGAACGGCAAGATCGAGATCCGCCCGATGATGTATCTCGCGGTCAGCTACGACCACCGCATCATCGACGGCAAGGAGGCCGTGACCTTCCTCGTCCGCATCAAGGAAGGCCTGGAGGATCCGGCGCGCCTCGTGCTCGATCTCTGATCGCGCGGGACGGGATATGTCGGGCGTTGCGATCGTCACCGGCGGCAGCCGGGGAATCGGCCGGGCGACCGCGATCCTGCTCGCGGAGCGCGGCTACGATCTCGTCGTCAATTACCAGTTCAACGCCGAAGCCGCGGCCGAGACGGTCGCGGCCGTGCACGGCCAAGGCCGGCAGGCCGTGGCGGTCAAGGGCGATGTCGGCGACGAGGCCGATGTCGCCGCGATCTTCGCGGCGGCCGACAAGATCGGGCGCCTGACGGCGCTGGTCAACAATGCCGGCGTCATCGATGCCCCGCAGCGCCTCGACGAGATGGACCTTGCGCGGCTGGACCGGATGTTCCGGATCAACCTGACCGGCAGCTTCCTCTGCGCCCGCGAGGCGGTGAAGCGGATGTCGACGCGCCATGGTGGGCAGGGCGGCGGCATCGTCAACCTGTCCTCCGCCGCGGCGGTTCTGGCCGGCGCCGGGCAGTATCTCGACTATGCGGCAGCCAAGGCCGGCATCGACATCTTCACGCTCGGCCTCGCCCGCGAGGTCGCGGCCGAGGGCATCCGGGTCAATGCGGTGAGGCCCGGCATCATCGATACGGAGATCCATGCCAGCGGCGGCATGCCCGATCGCGTCGCGCTACTGCGCGACCAGCTTCCGATGAAGCGCGAGGGCACGGCGCGCGAGGTGGCGCAGGCGATCGCCTGGCTGCTCTCGGACGAAGCCTCCTACACCAACGGAACCGTCTTGAACGTGACCGGCGGGCGCTGAGGCGCCGCCGCATTCGAACACAGGAAAGGAAGTCACCATGGCTGCGGCCTACGATCTCGTCGTCATCGGAACCGGCCCGGGCGGTTATGTCTGCGCCATCCGCGCCGCCCAGCTCGGCCTCAAGGTCGCGGTGGTCGAGAAGCGCAAGACCCATGGCGGCACCTGCCTCAATGTCGGCTGCATCCCCTCCAAGGCGCTGCTGCACGCGTCCGAGATGTTCGAGGAGGCCGGCCACACCTTCGAAAAGCTCGGCATCGTCGTCGGCAAGCCGAAGCTCGACCTCAAGGCGATGATGGCCCACAAGCAGGAGACGATCGACGCCAACGTCACCGGCGTCGGCTTCCTGCTGAAGAAGAACAAGATCGACGCCTTCCACGGCACCGCCTCGATTCCCGCCGCCGGCAAGGTCGTCGTCACCGCCGAGGACGGCAAGGCGCAGGAGATCGAGACCAGGAACATCGTCATCGCGACGGGGTCGGAATCGGCGCCGCTGCCGGGCGTGACCATCGAAGAGAAGACGGTGGTGACCTCGACCGGCGCGCTCGAGATCGGCACCGTGCCGAAGGAGCTCGTCGTGGTCGGTGCCGGCGTGATCGGCCTCGAGATCGGCTCGGTCTGGGGCCGTCTCGGCGCCAAGGTCACCGTCGTCGAGTATCTCGACCGCATCCTGCCCGGCATGGACGGCGAGGTCGCCAAGCAGTTCCAGCGCATCCTGGAGAAGCAGGGCTTCACCTTCCAGCTCGGCTCCAAGGTCACCAAGGTCGAGACCGGAAAGAAGGGCGCGACCGTCACCGTCGAGCCGGCGGCCGGCGGCGAGGCCAAGACGCTCAACGCCGATATCGTGCTGGTCGCGATCGGCCGCCGTCCGAACACGGATGGCCTCGGCCTCGACAAGGCCGGCGTCGCGACCGAGCGCGGCCGCGTCGTCATCGACGATCATTTCAAGACCAATGTCGCCGGCATCTACGCCATCGGCGACGTGGTGCGCGGGCCGATGCTGGCGCACAAGGCCGAGGACGAGGGCGTCGCGGTGGCCGAAATCATCGCCGGCAAGCACGGCCATGTGAACTACGACGCCATTCCCGGCATCGTCTACACAGCGCCGGAAGTCGCAGCGATCGGCAAGACCGAGGAGGAGCTGAAGGCGGCCGGCGTTGCCTACAAGGTCGGCAAGTTCCCGTTCACGGCGAACGGCCGCGCCCGTGCCATGCGCCATACCGAGGGCTTCGTGAAGGTGCTGGCCGATGCGGCGACCGACCGCGTGCTTGGCTGCCACATCATCGGCCCGCATGCCGGCGACCTGATCGCCGAGGTGACGGTGCTGATGGAGTTCGGTGGCTCCTCGGAAGACCTTGCCCGCACCTGCCACGCGCATCCGACGCTGGCCGAGGCGGTGAAGGAAGCCGCAATGGCCGTCGAGAAGCGCCAGATCCATATGTGATCGGCCTTGGAAGAGTGCGCATTTGCGCGCTCTTCGCATGCGAGCCCTCATCCTGAGGAGCGAGCCGAAAGGCTTGCGTCTCGAAGGATGCTCCAGAGCGTGCTGGACCATCCTTCGAGACGCCGCTTTCGCGGCTCCTCAGGATGAGGGCTCGTTCTTTTTGGAAGCCTTGGGCTATCCCCGGCGGGCGTGGAAGGCCGTCAGCGTGTTCTTGAGCAGGCAGGCGATGGTCATCGGGCCGACGCCGCCGGGAACCGGGGTGATCGTACCTGCGACCTTCACGGCCTCGGCAAAATCGACGTCGCCGGTCAGCTTGCCGTCGGGCAGGCGGTTGATGCCGACATCGATCACGGTCGCGCCGGGCTTGATCCAGTCGCCCTTGACCATGCGCGGGCGGCCCACCGCAGCAATGACGATATCGGCGCGCTTCACCACCGCGGCCAGGTCGCGCGTGCGCGAATGGGCGATGGTGACCGTGCAGTCGGCCTGGAGCAGGAGCTGCGCGACCGGGCGGCCGACCAGCTCGGAGCGACCGATCACCACGGCGTCGAGGCCGGACAGCGAGGGCAGCGCCTGTTTCAGCAGCAGCATGCAGCCGAGCGGGGTGCAGGGCACGAGTCCGTTCTTGCCGCCGGCGAGCAGGCCGGCATTGATCGGGTGCAGACCGTCGACATCCTTGGCCGGGTCGATCGCGTCGATGATGCGGCCGGTATCGATGTGCTTCGGCAGCGGAAGCTGGACGAGGATGCCGTCGACGCTGTCGTCGGCGTTGAGCTCGGCCAGTTTGGCGAGAAGCTGCGCTTCCGTCGTCTCGGCCGGCAGCCGGTGGGCGACCGAGTTCATGCCGACCTCGACCGCGAGCTTCTCCTTCGAAGCGACATAGACCTTGCTGGCCGGGTCCTCGCCGACGAGGACGACATGCAGGCCGGGCACGATGCCCCTGTTAGCCTCGATCGCGGCGACCTCGCGGCCGATCTCGGCCCTGAGCGCAGCGGCCGTGGCCTTGCCGTCGATGATGCGGGCTTCGCCGGTCATGAATCCGACCTCGTGTTGGCTGATGACGCCGCCCTCATGCGCGATCCGGCCCGCATGAACAAGCCTGAATGCGTGGCTATCCCGGCTGCGGCGTCATCGGCGGGGGAGGAGGGGCCGGCGCGGCTTGCGGCTGTTCCATCGGGCCGGTATCTCCGAACCGGAGCTTGAGAGGCAGGAGAGGCGAGACAACGTGACGACCGGTTTCGCCCGCCTGCCCGATGCGCCCGCTTTCCGCCTGACCGATCTGCGTGTTCCCGCCTGCCTGATCGACGGCGCCGATATTACTGCCGATCGCAATGGGCTGGCGTATGTCGATCTTGCGATTGTGGATGGCCGCGTGGCCGCGATCGAGCCTGCCGGGGCGTCAGCCGCAGGGGCGGGGGCTGTCGTGAGCCTCGACGGTGGTATCGCGCTGCCGCGGCTCGTCGATGCACATGTCCATCTCGACAAGGGCCATATCTGGCCGCGCAGTCCCAATCCGGATGGCACCTTTCCGGGAGCATTGAACACCGTCGGGGCCGATCGGGAGGCGAACTGGTCGGCGCAGGACGTGCGGGCGCGGATGGATTTCTCGCTGCGGACCGCCTTCGCGCACGGCACGGCGGCGATGCGGACGCATCTCGATTCGCTGGGCAAGCAGATCGGGATTTCCTGGCCGGTTTATGCGGAATTACGGGCAGAGTGGGCCGGACGGATCGCGCTTCAGGCCACACCGCTCTTCGGCGCCGATGCCGCGCTGGACCCCGCGCATATGCGAGCGGTGATCGCCGCCGTGAAGGCGCATGGCGACAGGCTGCTCGGCTGCGTCACCTATATGATCCCGGAACTCGACCGGGCACTCGATACCCTGTTCCGGGCGGCGATCGAGAACGGCTTCGATCTCGATTTCCATGTCGACGAGACCAACGATCCGGCGGCGCGCTCGCTGGAGCAGATCGCGGACGCGGCTTTGCGCCATCGCTTCGCGGGCAGGATCCTCTGCGGGCATTGCTGCTCGCTTGCGTTGCAGGCGCCGGAGGATGAGGCGCGGATCATCGCCAAGGTCCGTGAGGCCGGTATCGCCGTGGTCTCGCTGCCGCTCTGCAACATGTATCTGCAGGACCGTCAGCTCGGCCGCACGCCGCGCTGGCGTGGCGTCACGGCTCTGCACGAACTGAAGGCGGCGGGCGTGCCGGTGATGATCGCCTCCGACAACACCCGTGATCCCTTCTACGCCTATGGCGATCTCGATCTCGTCGAGGTGCTGCGAGAGGGCACGCGCATCCTCCAGCTCGATCATTCCGGGCCGGACTGGGCCAATGCCGTGGCGCGCACGCCCGCGCAGGCGATGGGTATCGAAGCCGGCGTCATCGCGATCGGAGCGCCGGCCGATCTCGTCCTGACGCGGGCGCGCGACTGGACCGAACTCTTTTCCCGGCCGCAGGCCGATCGCACCGTGCTGGTTGCCGGCCAAGCGATCGACCGGACCTTGCCGGACTACCGCGAGCTCGACCATCTGATGGCGAGCGCCGGATGACGCCCTTTTCCACCATGGCCTTTCCCGTCATGGTCGGCCTTGCGCCGGCCATCCACGTCTCCTTCCTTCGCGGGCGGTGTTCAACTCGTGGATGCTCGCTACAAGGGCGAGCATGACGCCACAGGAACGCTTCGCATGAGTGCACGCTACGACATCGCCACGCTGAAGACGCGCCTCGGCGGCGTCCGCACCGAGGAGAACCCGGCGCTGGTGAAGCAGAAGAGCCGCGACTTCTTCTGGTATTCGCCGATCCTGAAGCGCCAGCTCGACCATGTCGTCGGCGATATCGTGGTTTCGCCGACGAGCGAAGCGGAGGTGGTGCAGGTGCTCGCCGCCTGCCACGAACTCGGCATTCCCGTGACGCCGCGCGGCACAGGCACCGGGAATTACGGGCAGGCCATGCCGCTCTCCGGAGGTGTGCTGCTCGATCTCTCGGGCTTCAACAAGGTCAAGGAGATCGCCGCCGGCCGTTATGTCGCCGAGCCCGGCGCGATCATGGCCCGGGTCGACGACGAGACCCGCGCCCATTCGCGGCAGGAGCTGCGCCTGCATCCCTCGACCTATCAGACGGCCTCGATCGGCGGCTTCATCGCCGGCGGCTCGGGCGGCGTCGGTTCGATCAAGTGGGGCGGCCTGCGTGACTGGGGCAACATCATCCGGCTCAAGGTCGCGACGATGGAGAAAAGCCCGCGCATCCTCGAATTCTTCGGCGAGGACCTGCACAAGGTCGCCCATGCCTATGGCACCAACGGCATCATCACCGAGGTCGAGATGCCGCTCGGCCCGGCCTATAACTGGGTCGACGTCATCATCGGTTTCGAGGACCTGCGGGCCGCGACCGAATTCGCCAATGCCGTCGGCGAGCAGGACGGGCTCGCCCTGAAGAATCTCTGCGTCGTCGCCGCGCCGGCACCGCATGACTACTTCCTGCGCCACCGCAAATTCCTGCCGCGCGACAGCCATCTCGTCATCGTCATGGCTGCCGATTTTGCCGTCGATGCGCTCTGCGCCTATGCGCGGCGCTTCAAGGGCGCGGAGCTGCTGCTGCGCACCGACAGGCTCGCGCCGGAGGACGCGAAGGGCCTGCCGCCGGCCTATGAGCTCGGCTGGAACCACACGACGCTCCGGGCTTTGCGTGTCGATCCGGCGATCACCTACCTGCAGGTGCTCTACCCCTTCCCGAACCAGGTCGATCTCGTCGACAGGATTCATGCCCGCTTCGGCGACGAGGTGACCTGCCATCTCGAATTCGTGCGTTTCGACGGCAAGATCACCTGCTTCGGCCTGCCGCTGGTGCGCTTCACCACGGAGGAGCGCCTGGAGGAGATCATGGCGATCCACGAGGAGATGGGCGCGCCGATCTTCAATCCGCATCGCTACACGCTGGAGGAGGGCGGCATGAAGCAGACCGACGAGACGCAGCTCGCCTTCAAGCGCGAAGCCGATCCGCAGGGCCTGCTCAACCCCGGCAAGATGATCGCCTGGGAGGACCCGAGCTACGATTATCGCTCGGGCAAGACCTTCCTGTTCCGCAGCCTCGCCGAAGCCGGCGTCGGCTAAGAGTCCGATAGACAAGTCCAGCCCTCATCCTGAGGAGCGCCGCCAGGCGCGTCTCGAAGGATGCTCCAGATGGTTCCAGAGCCTCCTGAATTATCCTTCGAGACGCCATTCCCTCGGGAATGGCTCCTCAGGACGAGAGCTCAAGGAATGCTCAAGTACAGGCACCCGCCATGCGAGTCCTCGTTCTCTATGCCCATCCGGTGCCGGAAAGTTTCGGCGCGGCCATCCATGAGACGGTCGTCGCCAGCCTGAAGGCGGCGGGGCACGAGGTCGACGATTGCGATCTCTATGCCGAGGGCTTCGACCCTGTGCTGAGCCGGGAGGAGCGGCGCGGCTATCACGACACGGACCGCAACACGCTGCCGGTCGCCGGCTATGTCGAGCGGGTGAAGCGGTCCGAGGCGCTGGTGCTGTGCTTCCCGGTCTGGAATTTCGGCTATCCCGCGATCCTCAAGGGCTTCCTCGATCGCGTCTTCCTGCCCGGCGTGTCCTTCAGGATGGTCGAGGGCAAGGCGCAGCCGGCTCTGCACAATATTCGCCGGCTGGTCGCCGTCACCAGCTATGGCGGCTCGCGCTGGCGCGCCTTCCTGATGGGCGACCCGCCGCGCAAAATGGTCTGCCGGGCGCTGCGGGCCGTCTGCCACCCGCTGGCGCGCACGACCTATCTCGCCCATTACGAGATGAACCTTTCGACTCCGGCCAGCCGGGCCGCTTTCCTGAAAAAAGTCGCGACCAAACTCACGCTCTCGTAGCTCCGACATCCGATTGTCATCTGCCTGTCATGTTCGCGCGCGAGTACGCAGCCGGCGAAGCGTCTGCTTACCCGTCCAAGGATCGGCCCGAAGGATCGACCCCATGACCAAGGCAATCGAGAAGAGTGTCGGCCGTGCCCTGCTCGTCACCGCGCGGCTGCATCGCTCGCGGATGGGCGAGAGGCTGAACGGGCTCGGCCTGTTCCCGGGGCAGGAGCAGGCGCTGAAAGCGCTACAACCGGCCGCGATGACGATGGGCGAGCTTGCGGCGCTGCTGCGCGTCAAGCCGCCGACCGTGTCGAAGACGATCGGGCGGCTTTCGCTGCAGGGGCTCGTTACGCGCGAGGGCGGCAACCGCGACGGCCGTCTCGTGCAGGTGGCACTGACCGAAGCCGGCCAGAACACCGCGGCCGAGCTCGACGCGGTCTGGAACGAGGTCGAGGAAGAGTTGCTCGACAAGCTCGACGGCAAGGAGCGCAAGCAATTGCGCAAGCTGCTGCGCAAGGCGGCCAAGGGCCTCTCCAAGGCCGGCGCCGAGCATGACGATCAGGATGCCGATCTCGACGAAGCCGATAGCGACGCCTGATTTCCGCATGGAGCGCATGTTCCAGAGGAGTGGCCACGCCGGTTAAATCGGTTCAATCTGCTCTCGTCATTCCTCCAGAGCATGGCGAGACTCCGTGTCCTCCCCTTCAGTGGCGCCTTCCGAGACGGGCCGCGCGCGCATGGCCGCGATCGGCCTGATGTGTGCGGCCGTCCTGCTGTTCTCGCTGCTCGATACCAGCGCCAAATGGCTGGGGCAGTCGATGAACCCGCTGCAGGTGGTGTTCGCGCGCTATGCCGGCAGCATGATCCTGGTTCTGGCGGTCATCAATCCGTGGTCGCGGCCGGGTGTACTGCGCAGCAATCGCCCCTGGCTGCAATGGGGGCGCTCCCTGTTGCTGCTCGGCTCGACGGCGCTCAACTTCGTGGCGCTGCGCTATCTCCAGCTCGCCGAGACGATCTCGATCATGTTCGCGACGCCGCTCGTCGTGGCGCTGGCGTCGGGGCCGCTGCTCGGGGAATGGCCGGGGCCGCGACGTCTCGCGGCGATCGGCGTCGGATTCATCGGCGTGCTGGTGGTGACGCGGCCCGGTGTCGGCGGCATGCATCCGGCGGCATTGCTGATCGTGCTCGGCTGCCTGTGCTACGCTTTCTATTCGCTCTCGACCCGCATGCTCTCCGGCCATGATTCATCGGAAACCACGATGATCTACTCGGGCGCGGCCGGGACGCTGGCGACGATCCCGCTTCTGCCCTGGGTCTGGGAGACGCCGCAGACGCTGCTGCCCTGGCTCCTGATGATCGCGGTCGGCGCGCTTGGCGGCTTCGGCCACTGGCTCCTGATCCTGGCGCATCGATTGGCGCCGGCGACGGTGCTGGCGCCCTTCATCTATTCGCAGATCATCTGGATGCTGCTGCTCGGCTGGCTCGTCTTCGACCAGTTGCCGGACCGCTGGACCTTCGTCGGCGCCGGCATCGTGATCTCGTCCGGGCTCTACCTGCTCTATCGCGAGCGGGTGCGGCATGTGCCGAAGGAAGCGGCTTCGGCACGGCTGGACTGAGGCACCGCGAGGCCGTCATGCTCGGGTCGAGCCCGAGCATCTCCAGACGGAAAAGCGCGGGGACCCCTCTCCTTACAAAGAGAGGGGCTACCCGCGGGTCCGGTGCGCTCTCCTCACGAGATGCTCGGGTCGAGCCCGAGCATGACGCGCTTTTGGGGGACAGTGTTCAGACCGTGACCTGGGTGCCGACCTCGACGACGCGGCCGGTCGGTATCTGGAAGAAGTTCGTCGCGTCGGTCGCGCTCTTGGTCAGGCCGATGAAGAGATTGTCCTGCCAGACCGGCATGCCCGATTGCGGGGATGCCTTGATGGAGCGGCGCGACAGGAAGAACGAGGTCGACATGATGTCGAACTTGAAGCCCTGCTTGCGCAGCAGCGCCAGGCCCTTCGGCACGTTCGGGCTTTCCATGTAGCCGTAGACCATGTCGACCCGCCAGAAATCATCGGTGATGCGCGAGAGGCGCACGCGCTCCTCCTCGGCGACGCGCGGCGTGTCGGCCGAGCGCACGGTCAGGATGACGTTACGCTCGTGCAGCACCTTGTTGTGCTTGAGGTTGTGCAGCAGCGAGGCCGGCGCGGTCTCCGGGTCGCTGGTCAGGAAGACGGCCATGCCCTTGACCCGGTAGGGCGGGCTCTTCGACAGCATGCTGACCAGCTCGAGCAGCGGCACGTCGGTCTTGCGGGTCTTGTCGAACAGGATCTTGGTGCCGCGGACCCAGGTCCACATCAGCAGCATCAGTACCAGAGCCATCGCGACCGGCACGTAGCCGCCGCTGAACAGCTTCAGCATGTTGGCGCCGAAGAAGGCGATGTCGATGATGAAGAACGGCGTCAGGATCGCGATGGTGGCGGTCAGGCTCCAGCGCCAGCCTTTCCAGATGACGATGAAGGCGAGCAGCGAATCGACCACCATCGCGCCGAAGACCGAGATGCCATAGGCGTGGGACAGGTCGGAGGAGGTGCGGAAGCTCCAGACCAGCACCAGGACGACCACGAGCAGCATCATGTTGATGCGGGGAATGAAGATCTGGCCCGAAGTATGCTCGGAGGTGTGACGGATCGTCATGCGCGGCAGCAGGCCGAGCTGGATCGCCTGGCGGGTCAGCGAGAAGGCGCCGGTGATGACCGCCTGGCTCGCGATGATCGTGGCGACAGTCGCCATGATCACGAGCGGCAGGACGAAGCCCTTCGGCGCCAGCCGGTAGAACGGGTTGTCGACGGCGCTGGGGTCCGAGAGGATGAGCGCGGCCTGGCCGAGATAGTTGAGCCAGAGCGACGGAAACACCAGGAAAAGCCACGCGCTGCGGATGGGGCCGCGTCCGAAATGGCCCATATCCGCATAGAGTGCCTCGGCGCCGGTGACGGCGAGGCAGACCGAGCCGAGCACCGCGAGCGAGACGCCGGGATGGTCGATGAAGAAGCGGATGCCCCAATAGGGATTGATCGACGTGAAGACGCTGAGATCATCGGCGATGTGGTAGAGGCCGAGCCCGGCGAGGGTCAGGAACCAGACCATCATGACCGGCCCGAAGAAATTCGCGACCTTGGCCGTGCCGCGGCTCTGGACCAGGAACAGGGCGATCAGGATCGCGGAGGCGATCGAGACGACATAGTCGTCGAGGACCGGCGTCACCAGCTTCAG
Organism: Bosea sp. ANAM02; assembly: GCF_011764485.1. Lineage (NCBI taxonomy): Bacteria > Pseudomonadati > Pseudomonadota > Alphaproteobacteria > Hyphomicrobiales > Alloboseaceae > Allobosea > Allobosea sp. ANAM02. The sequence goes on from NZ_AP022848.1 coordinate 1,375,700, forward strand.
GCCCTCGACCGCCGAGAGCACGGAGATCGCCGGCGTGATGACCGCATCGCCGTAGAACAGCGCGGCGCCGGCCATGCCGAGGATGAGGACGATGCCGCCGCGCGCGCCGCCCAATGCCCGCTGGGCGAGGGCCACCAGCGTCAGCGTGCCGCCTTCGCCGTTATTGTCGGCCCGCAGCAGCAGCGCGACATATTTGAGCGTCACGACGAAGACGAGCGACCAGAGGATCAGCGAAAGCACGCCGATGACGAGGCTGCGGGGCACATGCGTGATGTCGACCGCGACGGCGGCGCCATGGCCGCCGGAAGCGGCACCGCTCGCGGCCAGGATCGTCTCGCGCAGCGCGTAGAGCGGGCTGGTGCCGATATCGCCATAGACGACGCCGAGCGCCCCCAGCGCCAGCGCGGCGAAGCTCGCCGTGCCGTGGCCGCCATTGCCATGGCTGCCATTGCTGGCGTCGACGGCATCGAGGCCGAAGCGGGAATCCTCCGGCCGGACGGTCGCAGGATTCGGGTTCTCATGCCCCATCAGGGATCTCCGCGCATGCTGCGGTGCAGCGAAAGGCCGGGGCCTCTAGCATGTTGCGGGCGGCGCGCAAAGGCGGGATCAGCCGGCAGAGCCGAGACCGGTGCCGAAGCGCCGCTCGACATAGGTCGCGACCATGGTCTTGAATTCGGCGGCGATGCCGGCGCCGCGCAATGTCGCGACCTTCTTGCCGTCGACGAAGACGGGGGCGGTCGGCGCCTCGCCGGTGCCGGGCAGCGAAATGCCGATATCGGCATGCTTGGACTCGCCGGGGCCGTTGACGATGCAGCCCATGACGGCGACGTTGAGGCTCTCGACGCCGGGATAGCGCGTCTTCCATTCCGGCATAGAGGTGGAAATCCAGCCCTGGATGTCCTGCGCCAGTTCCTGGAACACGGTCGAGGTGGTGCGGCCGCAGCCGGGGCAGGCGGCGACCAGCGGCACGAAGGCGCGGAAGCCCATGGTCTGGAGCAGTTCCTGCGCCGTCTTGACCTCGAGCGTGCGGTCGCCGCCGGGCTCGGGCGTCAGCGAATAGCGGATGGTGTCGCCGATGCCTTCCTGCAGGAGGATGCCGAGCGCGGCCGAAGAAGCGACGATGCCCTTGGAGCCCATGCCGGCCTCTGTCAGGCCGAGATGGATGGCGTAGTTCGCCCGGCTTGCCAGCATGCGGTAGACCGTGATCAGGTCCTGCACACCGGAGACCTTGGCGGAAAGGATGATGTATTCGCGGGCGAGGCCGAGCTCCTCGGCGCGCTCGGCCGAGAGCAGGGCGGACTGGACCATGGCCTCGCGCATGATGGCGCGGGCATCGAGCGGGCGCACGGCGCGCGCGTTCTCGTCCATCAGCGCCGTCAGCAATTCCTGGTCGAGCGAGCCCCAGTTGGCGCCGATGCGCACCGGCTTGCCGTGCTTGATCGCGAGCTCGATGATCTGGCCGAACTGCTTGTCCTTCTTGTCCTTGAAGCCGACATTGCCGGGGTTGATCCGGTATTTCGCCAGCGCCTCGGCGCAGGCCGGATGGTCGGTCAGGAGTTTGTGGCCGATATAGTGGAAGTCTCCGACCAGCGGCACGTCGACGCCGATGCGGTCGAGCCTTTCCCTGATCTTCGGGACGGCCGCCGCCGCCTCGTCGCGATCGACGGTGATGCGGACGAGCTCCGAGCCCTGGCGGGCGAGCGCCGCGACCTGGGCGACCGTCGCCGCGATATCGGCGGTGTCGGTATTGGTCATCGACTGCACGACGATGGGCGCGCCGCCGCCGACGGTGACATGGCCGACCTTGACGGGGACGGTGAGCTGGCGGCCCAGCGGGCCGGCGCGTTCCGGCGTCAGATAGGAAAAGGCGCGCTCATTCATGCGGGCTCTCTATCATGATCCGGCATTCCGGCAATGCTCGCAGCGCCCGACGATCTCGACCATCTGGTGCGAGGGGGAGAATTGCCGGTTTTCGGCGATCGCCGCCACCGCTTTCTTCATCGCGGGCGAGGAATCCTCGTCGACGCCGCCGCAGGATTCGCAGATCAGGAAGGCGACCACCTCGTTCGCGCCATGGCCGTGCAGGCAGGCGATATAGGCGTTCTTCGAGGAGAGCCTGTGGACGAAGCCCTGCTCGACCAGGAAATCGAGCGCGCGATAGATCGAGATCGGCGCGAGCCGGCGCCCGCCGGCCGGCGAGATGCGATCGGCCAGGTCATAGGCGCCGATCGGGCGATGGTCGGCATGGAGCGCTTCCAGCGCCTGCCTCCGGATCGGCGTCAGGCGCAGGCCCCGCTCGCGGCAGAGCCGCTCGGCCCGGGCGAGAGCATCGGCCGCATGGCGGCGGTGATCCTCGGCGTGGCGGCAATCGTGCCCGTCATGTGTGTGGTGCACATGGTCGTCATGCATATGCGCGTCTGGCTGCATTTTCGTCATGTTGCGTTGCGAAAGGTCCTCAGGCAACGTGCGGCGATATCCAGCCGTTCCATTGCCCTGTCCGGCCCGAACCTAAGCATTTTCTCCCCGATTGTCAGGAGCCTTGACGCTCATGTTCCTCAAAGACCGTACCGCCGCGATCACCGGCTCGACCTCCGGCATCGGCCTCGCCTATGCCCGCGCGCTCGCCGCCGAGGGGGCCAATCTCGTCATCAACGGCATCATGCCGCCGGCCGATGCGGAAAAGCTGCGCACCGATCTCGAGCAGGAATTCGGGATCAAGGCGGTGTTCTCGGGCGCGGACATGACCAAGCCGGCCGAGATCGCCGGCTTTATCGCCGAGGGCGAGAAGGTCTTCGGCGCGATCGACATCCTCATCAACAATGCCGGCATCCAGTTCGTTTCGCCGATCGACGAGTTCCCGATCGAGAAATGGGACCAGATCATCGCGATCAACCTGTCCTCGGCCTTCCACACCATCCGCGCCGCGCTGCCAAAGATGAAGGAGAAGGGCTGGGGCCGCATCATCAACACGGCCTCGGCGCATGCCTTCGTCGCCTCGCCGTTCAAATCAGCCTATGTCGCGGCCAAGCACGGCATCGCCGGCCTGACCAAGACCGTGGCGCTCGAAGTCGCGACCAAGGGCATCACCGTCAACGCGATCGCGCCCGGCTATGTCTGGACGCCGCTTGTCGAGAAGCAGATCCCCGACACGATGAAGGCGCGCAACATGACCAAGGAGCAGGTCATGAACGACGTGCTGCTCGCGGCGCAGCCGACCAAGGAATTCGTCACGGTGGAGCAGGTCGCGGCGCTGGCCGTGTTCCTGTGCACGGATTCGGCCAAGTCGATCACCGGGACGACGCTGCCGATGGATGGCGGCTGGACCGCCGCGTGAGCGGGCGCCCCTCCCGCAGGGCCGAACCGGTCAAGGGACTGGTCGGGCCGAAGGCGGAGAAGACGGTTTCGCTGGCGCTGCAGGGCGGAGGCGCGCATGGCGCCTTCACTTGGGGCGTGCTCGACGCGGTGCTCGAAGACGGGCGCCTCGGCATCGAGGCGCTGACCGGCACCAGCGCGGGGGCGATGAACGCCGTCGTGCTGGCCGAGGGCTGGATCGATGGCGGCATCGACGGCGCGCGGGCCAAGCTCGAGGCTTTCTGGCGGGCGATCAGCGTCGACGGGAAATATGGCGGCTCGGAACGTTCGCTCATCGACACCATGCTGGGCGCCTGGGGCAACAACAACGGCACGCCGCCGGGCATGCTGTTCTTCGAGATGTTCTCGAAAGTGGCGAGCCCTTATGACGTCAATCCGCTGAACATCAACCCGCTGCGCGGGGTCGTCGCCGATCTCATCGACTTCGAGAAGGTCAGGGCCTGCGACGCGGTCAAGCTGTTCATCGCCGCGACCAATGTCCGCACCGGCAAGATCGCCGTCTTCGAGGGCAGGGACCTGACGCCCGACCACCTGATGGCCTCGGCCTGCCTGCCGATGGTGTTCCAGGCGGTGGAGATCGATGGCGAGGCCTATTGGGACGGCGGCTATATGGGCAATCCAGCCCTGTTCCCCCTGTTCTACCAAGCGCATTGCGACGATATCCTGCTCGTCCAGATCAACCCGATCCAGCGGCGCGAATTGCCGACCAAGGCGCGCGAAATCCAGGACCGGCTGAACGAGATCACCTTCAACGCTTCGATGTTGCGCGAACTCAGGGCGATCGATTTCGTCAACCGGCTGGTCGATGCCGGAAAGCTGCCGCGTGAGGAGTACAAGCGCGTGCTGATGCATCGGATCGACGGCGGCCCGCCGCTGGCGGAGCTGACCTCGTCCTCGCGGATGAACGCGGAATGGGCTTTCCTGCTGAAGCTGCGCGACATGGGCCGCACAGCCGGCAAGCGCTGGCTGAAGCGCAACTACCAGGCGATCGGCGAGACCGGTACGCTAGACCTGCGGGACGCGATCGGCTGAGCGGTGTGTTGATCCTGCGTTGAACCAAGCGGGTCATCCGGGTCTCCCTTTGGTTGCCCGGGATGACCCGTGTTCCTTGGAAAACGCGTGACGAAAGCCGATCGAGCCGCGGCGGCATCCTTCACGTTCCGGCGTCGCAGTTGTTCCGGGAGCGCTCTTGCGTGGCCCACGGGCAGAATGTCATTCAGCGGGTTCGAAACGCTTCCAAGATGACGGGGATTTCATGAGCAAGCTGATCGTCACCGCCGGGCCGTTCAAGTTCGACGCCAAGTTCGAGCTGGAAGCCGCGCCGAAGACCTGCGCCGCCTTCAAGAAGCAGATGCCGTTCATCAGCAAGATGGTGCATGTGCGCTGGAGCGGCGAGGGCGTCTGGATGCCGCTCGGCGATCTCGATTTCGGCGTCGGCTACGAGAACAACACCGCCTATCCGGCCCCCGGCCACATCATCCTGTATCCGGGCGGCGTCAGCGAGACCGAGATCCTGCTCGCCTATGGCGGCGTGCAGTTCGCCAGCAAGGCCGGCGTGCTCTCGGGCAACCATTTCATCACCCTGACCTCGGGGCTGGAGAACCTCTACACGCTCGGCCGCAAGACGCTGTACGAAGGCGTGCAGGACGTGCGCTTCGACCTCGTCGACTGAGCGCGGCCGGCGATCGGATATGAGAAGGGCGGGGCGACCGACGCCTCGCCCTTTCCTATGCCGCGGCCGGGGGATCGGCCGGCGGGTCTTCCGCTGGCTTGGCCGCAGGCGGTTTGGGAGCAGGCGGTTTGGAAGCGGGCAATCCGGCTATCGTATCGGGCTCTGCTGCTTCGGGCGCCGTTCCCGACGCTGGTTTCGCGGTATCCCCGAGATTCTGACAGAGCGAGAGCATGGCGCGGGCGATCTCAGCCTCGCCCATGATCGTCAGCGTCGCCCCGCATTTGGTGAGATGCGCGACCTCGGCATCGGAATGGGCACGGGCGACGATCGGCAGGGCCGGGTTCTCGGCGCGCGCCTGCTCGCAGACCTGGCCCGCCTCGAAGCTGCCGGGAATGGCGACGAAGAGACGCATGGCCCGGCCGATGCCCGCGGCGGAGAGGACCTCGGGATCGGCGGCATTGCCGACGAGCAGCTCGGCGCCGTCGCGCCTGGCCGTTTCGACCGCATCGGGATTGTCCTCGATGACCAGGAGCCTGGCACCCTGCGAGAGCAGGCCGGCGCCGAGCAGGCTGCCGACGCGGCCATAGCCGACGACGACGATGTGATCGGTGAGGTTGGTCGGGGTGATGTCGCGCTCCGGCGGCGCTTCCGGCTGGGGCTCGGATACGGCGACTTCAGGCTCGCCGGCTTCGGGAGCGGCTGCGGGCTTCGGCTTCGCGGCCGGTGCTTCCGGTGCCAGGCGCTCGACCAAGGCGAAGACGACCGGATTGAGCAGGATCGACAGGATCGCGCCGGCGAGAATCAGGTCGCGGCCTTGTGCCGGCAGGATGCCGAGCGCGGTGCCGAGCCCGGCGAGGATGAAGGAGAATTCGCCGATCTGGGCGAGCGAGGCCGAGATGGTGAGTGCGACTGCCTGCGAGCGGCCGAAAGCCCGCACGATCATCCAGGCCGCGACGGATTTGCCGATCAGGATGATGGCGAGCGTCGCGAGGAGGGGACCGGGCGCGCGCAGGATGATGCCAGGGTCGAACAGCATGCCGACCGAGACGAAGAACAGCACCGCGAAAGCGTCGCGCAGTGGCAGCGTCTCCTCGGCCGCCCGCTGCGAGAGTGGCGATTCCGACAGGATCATGCCGGCGAAGAAGGCGCCGAGCGCGAAGGAGACGCCGAACAGCGTTGCCGCCGCATAGGCGACGCCCAGCGCGACGGCGAGCACCGCCAGCCGAAACAGCTCGCGTGAGCCGGTATGGGCGACCCAGTGCAGCACCCAGGGGATGACGCGCCGGCCGATGACGAGCATGAAGGCGAGGAAGCCGATCAGCTTTGCGAAGGTCAGGCCGAGCACGCCCCAGACGCCGAGATCGAAGCGGGTGGCGAGCGGGCCGCTGCCGCCCGATGGCGTGCCGTTGACGATCTCGGCCAACACGGGCAGCAGCACCAGCGCCAGCACCATCGCGATATCCTCGACGATGAGCCAGCCGACCGCGATGCGTCCTCGCTCGGTCTGGACGAGACGGCGCTCCTGCAGGGCGCGCAGCAGCACGACGGTCGAGGCGGTCGAGAGGGCGAGGCCGAAGACGGCGCCGGAGAACAGGTTCCAGCCGAGCAGCGTGCCGAGCCCGAGGCCGAGCAGCGTCGCGATGCCGATCTGGACGACGGCGCCGGGCACGGCGATCGCCTTCACCGAGAGCAGGTCCTTGAGGGAGAAATGCAGGCCGACGCCGAACATCAGCAGGATGACGCCGATCTCGGCCAGTTCGTTGGCGAGATTCTGGTCGGCGACGAAGCCCGGGGTGAAGGGGCCGACCGCGACACCGGCGAGAAGATAGCCGACGAGAGGAGAGATCCGAAGCTTTTGGGCCAGCGCCCCGAAGACGAAAGCAAGGCCGAGGCCCGCGACGATGATGGCGATCAGCGGGCCGTGATGCATGGGTCTCCCGAATCCGAAAGGTCAAGAAATCAAGATTGTTTGAACTTTCCGAGCATGGGGTTTCGAGCCGGCGATTTCAACCGAAGGGCGTACGACTTTGCAGGCTTTCGCTGCCGAAAATTCCGCCCGCCGGGATTGGCGGGCGATGCGGTCAGGCCTTCGGCTTCTCCAGCAAAATTTGGCCCTGCTTCTCGACGCCGATCTTGAGCTTCTCGGCGAAGACTGCGAGCATCCAGGGCAAGGTCACCTCGACGCGGATCAGCCGCTCCTCGACCTCGACGCGGCCATGGACGGTGTGTCCGAGCGCGCCGACGCCGAAATGCAGGGCGTCGCCCTCCCAGCGCTCTTCGACCAGTTGCATCCGGACCATGCCGAGCCGGTCGCGGATGGTGTCGACGCCGCCGCGCAGCCGGGCGATCGCGGCGTCCCGGCCGAGATCATGCGAGATGGTAATGGAAACGGGCTTGCCCATGTCAGCTCATCGGAAAGGGAGGAAGGCCCGTATATGGCCTCGGGTCCGGCGCTTTGCCAGCGCCACATGGAAAAGCCCGCCGAACGGGCGGGCCTGATGATCCATCGCTTTCGCCGGAACAGCCGGCTTTCGCCCGCCTCAGTCGCGGTCGTTCAGGCGCTTCTGACCGGTCTGCGTGACCCGCCAGACGGTACCGTCCGACTCGACGAGACCGCGATCCTGCAGGGAATGCAGCATCGTCTCGTCGAAGATGAAGTGGCGGGTCTCCTCCTCGATGCTCTCCAGTGCGATCCATTCGGGATCGGAGAGAACGAACGGGTGAGCGATCTGGAGGTGCTGAACATGCATGCGCGTCTCCTTCTCGTTGAATGCCCCTGTTCCGCGATCAGTCGCATCCAATCATGACGCGGTCATGGCCGAACAGGTGAAGAATCGTGACCCAGCGATTTTGTCTGTTTTGTCGCTGGCTGGAACCCGGCCGCGCCCGCTTCGTTCCTTCGCCATGACCCCTTTCAGAAACGGAGAGACCGCCATGGCGATCAGCAGCAGTAGCTTCCCGCCCGACGTTCCGAAGACCGCCGATGAGGCCCGCGAGACCGTGGGCGCCAGCGTGAGCAACCTGCGCGGCAAGGCGGCCGAATTCGCGGACAAGGCCAGCGAGACCGTCAAGGACCATTACGAGCGGGCCAAGGAAGCCTGGGACGAAGCCGAGCCGCTGGAGGCCGTTCGAGGCGGCGGGCAGGCTGTCGTGCAGAGCGTGGAGCGTCATCCGCTCGCGGCGCTGGGCCTGGGCGTTGCTGGAATCGGGCTCGTCGCCTGGGCGTTGCTTCGCAACCAGACCACTTCAGGCTGGGAGCGCTATCAGCCTGATTACGGACGCTGGAGCGGCTGGCTGCGGGACTACGGATCCGAGGTCGCGGATGCCGGCGACCGGGCGGTGAAGTCTGGAAGCGGCTGGCTGCGCTCGCACCGCGACGCCGCCGACGATTATGCCGGCCGTGCCGGCGACTATGCAGCGCTGGCCCGCGACTATGCCGACAGGGGCGGGCGCATGCTGGCGAAGCGCGCCGAGCGTGAGCCCATGGCGGTGGTGGTCGGGCTAGGCCTGGCGGCCTATGTCATCGGCTCGCTGCTGAGCTCGGCCTCTGCCGGTATGCCAGCGTCCGCGCCGGCCCGCAAGCGCGCCGCGCGGCGCTGACGGCTCCAGCCGCCTCCCTTTCGGCGCATGAAAAAGCCCTGCGGCGCCGAGCGCCGCAGGGCTTGGTGTTTCATAGGCCCTTCCGGTGGAAAGGACCCTGCTCTCTCACCACCAGTAGCGGCGCGGGCCGTAATAGCCACGATAGTAGTGGCGATCAGCGCTAGCGGCGATGGCGCCGCCGATGACACCGGCGGCCACGCCGGCCGCGACAGCCGAGCCGGCCTCGTTGGAAGCGCGGCGGTTCTCGACATAGTTGGCCGAGCGGCACTGCTGATAGGCGCGGGTGCCGGGGCGGAAGCCCTGGGACTCGCAAGTCACTTCGGCGTCGGCCATCGACTCCTGCGCGGTCTGGCAACCGGCAAGAAGAGCGGCCATCGCGCCAACGATCAGAATGCTACGCATATTTTATCCTTTTCAGCCTCCCATTGGCCTGAAGCGACTTAAGAGCAGCCGCGTCGGCAGGTCAAGAATGACACGGGCTTTGCGTTAAAGTTCGCAGCGTCAAATCGCGACAATTCCGCTGCAATCGTGACGGTTCGACCGAACGGCCCGGGACGCAGCAATCGGCGGAACGGTTTCGCGCCGGCGCGGGCTTGCATTTGCAGCGAAGCGGCGGAACATGCGCGGAAGACCCGATCAGCCCAGTCTGGACGCGACGATGCCCCGCTTTTTCATCCTTCTGCCGGCCTTGCTGCTCGGCGCCTGCACCTATCATAACGCGCGCAGCAGCATCGTCGTGGTGACCGACGCGAAGAGCGTTGTGGAGAATTGCACGAAGCTTGGCGAGATCGACGGGCAGCATGGCTCCCAGGCCATCATGACGCTCGACAAGACGCGCGATTCGGTGATCGCGCGCCTGAAGATCGCCGGGGCGGAACTGGGGGGAACCCATGTCTTCGCCGCCGCTGCCGATATCAAATGGAAGGGGCCGGATACCAGCGGCACCGTCTACAAGTGCAATTCCTGACGGGCCTGCCGGGCTTTCGTCGGCTGATCCCGGTCAGCCCTTCAAGAGCCACTCGTGCTCGGCGGCGTTGTGGAATTTCCAGGTCCGTTTCGGGCCGGCCATCACGTTGAGATAATAGAGATCGTAGCCGTGGCAGGTGGCGCAGGGGTGATAGCCCTTCGGCACCAGCACGACGTCGCCGTCCTCGATCGCCATGGCTTCGTCCAGGCTGCGGTCGTCGGTATAGACGCGCTGAAAGCCGAAACCCTGCGGCGGGTTGAGGCGGTGGTAGTAGGTCTCCTCCAGATGGGATTCGCGCGGCAGGTCGTCCCGGTCGTGCTTGTGCGGGGGATAGCTCGATGTGTTGCCGGCCGGCGTGATGACTTCGACCACGAGCAGTGAATCCGCCGGCTCGTTCTCCGGCAGGATATTGGTGACGTGGCGGGTGTTGGAGCCCTTGCCGCGGATCTCCTGGCCGAGATCGTCCGGGCTGATGACGCGGACGGGCAGCCCGCCTCTAAGCCCCGGCGCCGTGCAGACGGCGAGTTCGAGGTCCGTGCTCGCGGTGACCGACCAGTCCGATCCTTCCGGGAGATAGACCGACCAGGGCTTGCCTTCGAACGGGCTCATGCGGCTACCAAGCTCGCCCAGCGCATTGCCTCCGGCCGTGACCTGGCCCTTGCCGGTGACGAAGACGAGACAGGCCTCGCGGGCGCCCGTCTGCGACGAGACGGTCTCGCCCGGTTTCAGGCGGTGCAGGTCGAAGCCGACATAGGTCCAGCCGGCGCTTTCCGGTGTGACATGGATGACGCGGCCGCTCGTGCCCTGCGGCTTGACCTTGAGATGGGACATCGGGTGTTCCTTGGCGATTGATGCATTGGCCAGAGAATAACACCGTCATTCCGGGGCTTCGCGCAGCGAAGAGCCCGGAATCCATAACCGCTGTCGATGCCGAACAATACGGCGCCGTTTCCGAAACGTCTTCAGCACCTGCGGTTATGGATCCCGGGGCCGCCCTGCGGGCGCCCCGGAATGACGGGGAGAGTTCTACGCCAGTCCGGCTTCCCTGATGAAGCGGGTCAGGTTGGCATGGCCGAGCCTGGCATAGGTCGCGGGCTCCGCCTTCCTCGGATCCTGCTCGGCCTCCACCACGATCCAGCCGGAATAGCCCTGCAGCTCGCGCAGTACGCGGACATAGTCGATCAGGCCGTCGCCCGGCACGGTGTAGACGCCGGCGAGCACGGATTCGAGGAACGACCAGTCCTCGCGGTTGGAGCGCCACATCACGGCCTCGCGGATATCCTTGCAATGGACATGGTGGATGCGGGCCTTCCAGTGGCGGGCGATGCGGGCGGGGTCGCCGCCGCCCCAGGTGGCGTGGCCGGTATCGAGCAGGAGGCCGACGGCCGGGCTGGTCACGCCCATGAACCGGTCGATCTCGGCCTCGGTCTGCACCACCGTGCCCATATGATGGTGATAGACGAGCTGGAGGCCGTATTCGGCCTTCACGGCTTCGGCGAAATTGGTGTAGCGCGTGCCGAAAGCGTCCCAGCGGTTCTTGGGCAGGACGGGCCTTGCCGAGAGCGGCCTGGTGATGTCGGAATGGATCGCGTTCGAGGTCTCGGCCGCGATCAGGACCGAGCAGCCCATGTCGCGCAGCAGCGTCGCATGGGCCTTCACAGCGGCCATTTCGGCAGCGACGTCGCGGACGAGCAGCTCGGTCGAATACCAGCCGGAAACCAGCGCGTGGCCATGGGCGTCGAGGATCGGCTTCAGCTTCGCCGCCTCGCGCGGAAACTTGTTGCCGAGTTCCATGCCGGTGAAGCCGGCGGTGCGAGCTTCGGTCAGGCAGGTTTCGAGCGGGATGTCGCCGCCGATCTCCAGCATGTCGTCATTCGACCAGCCGATGGGGTTCGCGCCGATGCGGATCATGTGTCAGTTCCTTCAATCAACCTCAGCCTCATCCTGAGGAGCGCTTCGCAGAAGCGCGTCTCGAAGGATGTTCCAGCGGCATCGGAGCTGACTGGAGCATCCTTCGAGACGCTGCCTTCGGCAGCTCTTCAGGATGAGGGCTCGAAAACAAATCTCGGTTCACTCACCAACGCGCTGCTGCTTGCGGCGTTCGTCGTAATTCACCCGCGCCGTGCGCACCTCGGCGCGCTCGCTGACCTCGGGTACCGCGACATCCCACCAGGCGCCGCCGGCTCCGGTCGAGATCAGCGGGTCGGTGTCGATGACGACGACGGTGGTGCGGGTGTTGGCCCTGGCCTGCGCCAGCGCGGTTTCCAGCTCGGCGATCGAGGCGGCCTTGACGGCGAGCGCGCCCATGCTGGCGGCGTGCTGGACGAAATCGATCTCCGGCAGCGTCTCGTGCCTGCTGTCCTTGAGCAGGTTGTTGAAGCTCTGGCCGCCGGTCGCATTCTGGAGCCGATTGATGCAGCCGAAGCCGCGATTGTCGAGCAGGACGATGGTGAGCTTGAGGTCGAGCATCACCGAGGTCGCGATCTCGGAATTCAGCATGAGATAGGAGCCGTCGCCGACCATGACGACGACCTCCTTGTCGGGCCGGGCCATCTTGGCGCCGAGCCCGCCGGCGATCTCGTAGCCCATGCAGGAGAAGCCGTATTCGGCATGGTAGGAGCCGGGCCCGCCCGCCTGCCAGAGCTTGTGCAATTCGCCGGGCAGGCCGCCGGCCGCATGGAGCAGGATGATTTCGGAGCCCAGCGTGCGCTGGACCGCGCCGATGACCTGCGCATCCGAGGGCAGGGCGGTGTTCGTGGCGGCGGTCGCCTTGCCCGCCTCCTTCTGCCATTCGGCCTTGCCGGCCTTGGCGCTGGCGGTCCAGCTTTCCGGCGCCTTCCATTTGCCGATGGCTCCGCCGAGTTCCAGCAGGCCCTCGCGGGCGTCGGCGACGAGGGGCAGGGCGCGGTGCTTGCCGGCGTCGAAGGGCTGGACGTTGAGGCCGATGATCGTCTTCTGCTCGGCGCCGAACAGCGCCCAGGAGCCGGTGGTGAAATCCTGCAGGCGGGTGCCGATGGCGAGCACGAGGTCGGCTTCGGCGGCGAGGCGGTTGGCGGCTTCCGTGCCGGTGACGCCGACGGCAGCCATGTTGAGCGCGTCGTCGTCAGGCAGGGCGGATTTGCCGCCCTGCGTCTCGCAGACGGGGATGCCGGTCGCGGCCGAGAAGCGGGCGAGCTCTTCGCTGGCCCCGGAATAGAGCACGCCGCCGCCGGCGACGATCAGCGGCTTCTTCGCCGCCTTCAGCGCCTCGGTGGCAGCCTTGAGTTCGTTGCGATCGGCGCGGGGACGGCGCGGCGTCCAGAGTCGCTCGGCGAAGAAGCTCTCTGGGTAGTCATAGGCCTCGGCCTGTACGTCCTGGCAGAGCGCGAGCGTGACCGGGCCGCACTCGGCCGGGTCGGTCAGCACCTGCATGGCGCGGGTCAGCGCCGGGATGATCTGTTCGGGGCGGGTGATGCGGTCGAAATAGCGCGAGACCGGACGGAAGCAGTCATTGGCCGAGACGGTGCCGTCGCCGAAGGCTTCGACCTGCTGGAGGACCGGGTCAGGGATTCGGTTGGCGAAGACGTCGCCGGGCAGCAGCAGCACCGGCAGGCGGTTGACATGGGCGAGCGCAGCGGCGGTGACGAGATTGGTCGCGCCGGGGCCGATCGAGGTGGTCGCGGCCATGAAGCGGCGGCGCATGTTCGCCTTGGCATAGGCGATCGCCGCATGGGCCATGGCCTGCTCGTTATGGGCGCGGAAAGTCGGCAGGCGCTCGCGCTCGTGCCAGAGCGCCTCGCCGAGGCCTGCGACATTGCCATGGCCGAAAATCGCCCAGACGCCACTGAGGATCGGCAGGCGCTGCCCGTCGATCTCGGTGATCTGGCGGCTAAGGAAGCGCGTCAGCGCCTGCGCCATCGTAAGGCGGACGGTGGCAGTCATCGCAGCTTCCGTATCTCGTTCACATAACGGGGCGTCATTCCGGGCGACCGCAGGGAGGCGCTTGTCATTCCGGGTTCGCGCCTGCGGCGCGCCCCGGAATGACAGAGGTGCCCGGCCGAACACTCCTATGCCGCCTTGCGGCCGCGCGTGGCAAGCCAGAGGTCGGTCAGAGCCTCGAATCGCCTGGCGATGTCGGCGATCGCGGCCTCGTCGTCGAGCTTGCCGGCAAGCCAGCCTTCAGCCGCGCTCATGAAGATGGTGCGGCCGACGGCGAAGCCCTTGACGATGGGTGCCGAGGCCGTGGCAGCGAAGCCGGCTTCAAGCTCTTCGGCGGGCGCATCGAGCCCGAGCAGCAGCACGCCGCGGCACCAGGGGTCGTGTTTGGCAATGGTCTTCTCGATCGCGGCCCAGGCGGCAGGCGAGGATTGCGGCTCCAGCTTCCACCAGTCCGGCTTGATGCCGAGCGCGTAGATCTCTTCGAGCGCCCGCGAAATCGTGTCGGGGCCGAGCGGTCCGTTCTTGCCGGCGATGATCTCGATCAGCAATTCGCGTCCGACCTTGCGCGCCGCCTCGAACAGGCCGCGCAGCTTCTCCTGCTGCTCGCGCTTCAGTTCTTCCGGATCGTCCGGATGGTAGAAGCAGAGCGCCTTGATGCAGTGATCGACCGGCCATTCCGGCAGCAGCGAACCGATATCCTGGCTTACCTCGAAGCGCAGCGGGCGCGAGCCCGGCAATTCGACCGGACGGCCGAGCCAGGCGAAGGGATGGCGGGCGAATTCGAACATCGCCTCGCGGCCGTGCTTCTCGTCGAGCAGCATGCCGTAGCCGGGGCGGCCATCGGCGACGCGGGCGGCAGCCTTGACTGCCAGCACCTTGAAGTCGCGGATGCGGGCCGGATCGGCGCCGAGCCTGACGGCGAGGTCTTCGAGCTGGGAGCGATGGTCGCAGGCCAGCGCCATCAGCGAGGGGATGTCTCGGCGGCGCGTCGTCGCCCAGTGGATGTGGTTGATGTCGGCGTCCTTGCGCAGCGCGCGGTGCGGGCTGCCGTTCCTGAGGAAGTATTGCAGTTCCTCGAAGGTCGGGCTTTCCGGCGAGCAGAGCAGGCGCGAGACGGCGAAGGCGCCGCAGGCATTGGCCCAGGTAGCAGCCGTGGCGAGGCTTTCGCCGCCGAGCCAGCCGCGCAGGAAGCCTGACATGAAGGCGTCGCCGGCGCCCAGCACGTTGTAGACCTCGATCGGGAAGCCTCGGCCTACAATACCGTCTTCGAGATCGTCGGGGATCGCGCCATCATAGACGATGCAGCCCATCGGGCCGCGCTTGAGAACGATGGTCGCCGACGCCAGCGCACGGATCGTCTTCAGCGCCGGCAGCAACTCGTTCTCGCCCGAGGCGATCAAGACCTCTTCCTCGGTGCCGATGATCAGGTCGCAGCCGGGCAGGACCGTCTTCATCCGCTCGGAGACCGCCTGCGAGGCGATATAGCGGTTGTCGCCGGCATCGTGGCCGGCGAGGCCCCAGAGGTTCGGGCGATAGTCGATGTCGAGCACGACCTTGCCGCCGTTCTCGCGCATCAGCTTCATCGCCTTGCGCTGGGCGGCCTCGGGCTTGGCCTGAGCGAAATGCGTGCCGGTGACGACGACGGCGCGGGCCTTCGCGATGAAGGCGGGGTCGATATCGCCTTCCTCCAGCGCCATGTCGGCGCAGTTCTCGCGGTAGAACAGCAGCGGGAAGGACTTGTCGCTTTCGACTGAGAGGATGGCGAGCGCGGTCAGCCGCTCCGGGTCGGTCTTGAGCCCGTCGAGGTTCACGCCCTCGCGCGCAAGTTGCTCGCGCAGGAAGCGGCCGAACTGCTCGTCGCCGACGCGGGTGAGCAGGGCCGAGCGCAGGCCGAGCCGGGCGGTGCCGATCGCGATATTGGCCGGGCAGCCGCCGACCGACTTGGCGAAGGAGGCGACATCCTCCAGCCGCGAGCCGATCTGCTGGCCGTAAAGATCGACCGAGGCGCGGCCGATGGTGATGACGTCGAGCGCCTGCGCCGATCCGCCGAGCGGTCCCGTCATGTCATGCTCCCGGCAGCGAGGATCATCGGAGCCGAACGGCTCCGGGCTCCAGAATGAAATAATAATTCCAGTATTTCGTCAATGCGGAATGTCTGTTCCTAAAGTTTTAGATGGCGCCGCCACGCCGGCCCTTGCCGCGCCCGATCCGGCGCGCCTCGCCGACGCCGACGGCGAGCGCCATCGAGAGCGCCATGGTCGAGGCCAGCGTGCGGAACCCGCCGAAATCCGCTTCGGCGACCTCGAACCAGAGCTTCGCGAAGCTCGCGAGCGGCGAAAAGGCGCTGTCGGTGATGGCGACCAGCGGTACGCCGCGCTCGGCGAGGCCGCGCGCATCCTCGATGGTGGCGGGTGCGTAGGGCGAGAAGCTGACGACGAGGACGGCGTCCCTTGGCGTGGCGAAGGAGATCATCTCGGGGTCGAGCCCGGCGGCGGATTCGATCATCTGGTTGCGGACTTCGAGCTTGCCGAAGGCATAGGCCAGATAGCTCGCGACCGGATAGGAGCGGCGCCGGGCGAGGATGAAGATCGTTTCGGCGCTGGCGAGCACATCGATCGCACGGTCGAGCGTGGCCTCGTCGAGGGTGCGGCTCATCACGTCCAGCGATTTGCGCGAGGCGGTGAGGAAGCCGTCGAGGATGCGGTGGTTGCCGGCCGCGGTGCCATCGCCGCCGCGCAACGTGTTGAGACGTTCCTCATAGCTGGAATTGCGCTCGCGCAGCCTTGCGCGGAAGACGCCCTGCAGGCTGGTGAAACCGTCGAAGCCGAGATGCTGGGCGAAGCGGATCAGCGTCGAGGGCTGGACGCCGGCCGAGACCGCGATGCTGGCGGCGGTGCCGAAGGCGATCTCGTCGGGATTGTCGAGGGCATAGGCCGCGATCTGGGCGATGCGCTTGGGCAGGCTGTCACGCTGGCCGAGGATCGATGCGCGCAATTCGTCGAAGTCGCGCGGCAGCTCCGCAACGGCGGTTTCGCTCATTGAAGGTTTCCCGTTGCCGTCCCTGTTGCCGACTGTTCTGGCAGCGAAGCGGAAATGGAGCAAGCGTTCCAGAGGAGGAATGGACGGTCGATGATAGCGATACCGCCTCTCTGTCATTCCGGGGCGGGCCGTAGGCCCGAGCCCGGAATCCAGAACCGATGTCGTTCGAACAGGAAGCTTAGACGGTCCATTCCGTTCGGAGACGGTATCAGTTCTGGATTCCGGGCTCATCGCTGCGCGATGCCCCGGAATGACGAGGGGCGGCGCGGTTATCCCGGCAGGCCGGCGGTGCAGCTCTGGCCCCCATCCACCGGCAGGCAGACGCCCGTGATGAACTTCGCCTCGTCCGAGGCCAGGAAGACGGCGGCGTTGGCAATGTCCCAGGCGGTGCCCATCCTGCCCATCGGCACCTGTGCGTCGCGGGCGGCGACCATCTCCTCGACGGAGGCATATTGCGAGGAGATCTGCCTGTAGATCAGCGGCGTGTCGATCAGGCCGGGCATGATGCAGTTCGCGCGGATGCCCTGCCTCGCGTACTGCATCGCCAGCGCGACCGTCGCCTGGTTCACCGCCGCCTTGGTGGCGTAATAGGCGAAGTACGGATAGCCGGTCCAGCGGATGGCGGCGAGCGAGGAGATGTTGACGATGGCGCCGCCGCCGCCCTTCAGCATCTCCGGGATGACCGCCTTGGCGCAGCGATAGACCGAGCCGAGATTGAGCTGGAGCGAGGCGTTGAACTGCTCCTCGGACAATTCGACCGGGCCGCCCATATGGGTGACGCCGACATTGTTGTGGAGGATGTCGAGCCGGCCGAAATGCCGGGCCGCCGCGGCGACGCAGGTGTCGACCGAGGCGAGATCGGTGACATCGGCTGCGAGCGCGAGAGCCTTGCCGCCTTCGCCGGCGATGATCGTGGCGGTCTCTTCGGCAGCCTCGCGGTTGAGGTCGATGCAGGCGACGCCGGCGCCCTCGCGGGCATAGGCGACAGCGGCGGCCTTGCCATTGCCCCAGCCGGGGCCGGAGGAGCCGGCGCCGAAGACGATGGCGATCTTGCCCTTCAGCCGGTCGGCCATGGTCGTCAGCCTCTCGATCAGAAATATACGCAGGTCATCCCGGACAAGCCGCGCGAGCGGCGCCGATCCGGGATCCATGCCTGAACCGTTCCGGCATGGATCCCGGGTCTCCCTCCGATCGCCCGGGATGACCCGCGCGTGTGGTCGGAGTGGATCAGCTCAGCGAGCTGCCGACGGCCTTCTCCAGGATCGCCCAGGCTTCGTCGCCGTATTTCTTCTTCCACTCGGCGTAGAAGCCGGCCTTGCGCAGCGCGTCGCGGAAGGCGTCGGCCTTGGTCTCGTTGATCACCATGCCCTTGGATTGCAGCTCGCCCTGCAGGCCGGCATTGAGCTTGGCGACGTCGGTGCGCTCCAGCAACGCGGCGGCGTTGATGTTCTTGGCGACGATGGCGCGCAGGTCCTCCGGCAGACGCTCCCAGGCGCGGCGGTTGGCCAGGAACCAGAAGCCGTCCCACATGTGGTTGGTCAGCGAGAGGTATTTCTGCACCTCGAAGAGCTTGGCCGTCGAGATGATTGCGAGCGGGTTCTCCTGGCCGTCGACGATCTTGGTCTGCAGCGCGGTATAGACCTCGGCGAAGTTGATCGAGGCGGGGGCCGACTGGAAGGCGGTGAACATCGAGGTCCAGAGCGGCGAGACCGGCACGCGGATCTTGAAGCCCTTGAGGTCGTCGGGCGTGTTGACCGGACCCTTGGACGAGGTGATCTGGCGGAAGCCGTTGTCCCAGATCTTGTCCATGACGACGAGATTGGCCTTGCCGATCTGGCCGCGGACGTAAGTCCCGAGCTCGCCGTCCATCGCCTTCCAGACCGCGTCGTAGTTCGGGAATGCGAAGCCGATGCCGGAGATCGAGGCGTTGGCGACGAGCGTCGACAGGATCAGCGGCGAGAGCGTGAAGAACTCGACGCCGCCGGAGCGCACCTGGCTCAGCATATCGGTGTCGGAGCCGAGCTGGTTGTTCGGGAAGATCTGGATGTCGACGCGGCCCTTGGTCTCTTCCTTGATCTTCGCCATGGCCTCGCTGGCGCGGGTGTTCATCGGGTGCGCGACCGGCAGGTTGTTGGCGTATTTATAGGTGAACTCGGCGCTCTGGGCATTCGCCCGGCCGATATGGAAGGTGCCGATCGCGGAGGCGGCGGCTGTCGCCTGGAGCAGGGTGCGGCGCGAAATGGTCATGGGCGTTTCTCCTGAGGGATTTTTTGGTTTCTTGTCGTGAACTTACAGCACCCAGGTCGAGAGACCGGGCACGAGGGCGATGACGAGAAGGCCGATCAGCAGGGCGACGAGATAGGGCCAGATCGCGCCCATCGCCTCGTCCGGAGAGACGTTGCCGATCTTGCAGGCGATGTAGAAGCCGATGCCGATCGGCGGCGTCATCAGGCCGATATTCATCGCGGTGACGACGACCATCGAATAATGGATGTCGTTGATGCCGAGATTCTTGGCGATCGGGAACATCAGCGGCGCCATCAGCACGATCGCGGGCAGGCCCTCGAGAACGCAGCCGAGAATCATGAAGACGACGATGGTCACCCCCATGAAGGTGAGCCAGCCGCCGGGCAGCCCGGCCATGAAGGTGGCGAGATCGCGGGCGAAGCCGGTCTGGGTCAGCGCCCAGGCCATCGCGAGCGCCGTGCCGAGGATCATCAGGATGGCGCCGGAGAGCGCCGCCGTCTCGACCAGCATCTGGTAGAACTTGCCCCAGCCGATGCCGCCATAGAGCACGATGCCGATGATCAGCGCATAGAGCACCGCGATGGTCGAGACCTCCGTCGCGGTGGCGACGCCTCCGCCGACCGCGGCGCGGATGATGAAGGGCAGGACGAGGGCGGGGCCGGCGATCAGGGCCGCCTTGCCGATGACGGAGAAGGGCGCGCGGCGCACGTCCTTCATGTCCTCGGCCATCGCCTTCCAGCGTGCGAGGCCGGCGAGCGCGACGAGCAGCACGCCGGCGATGACGAAACCGGCATTGAACAGGCCGGCGATCGAGACGCCGGCAACCGAGCCGAGCACGATCAGCACGATCGAGGGCGGCACGGTGTCGGCCATCGCCGCGCCGGTGGAGAGCAGCGCGATCAGGTCCTTGGGCTTGTAGCCGCGCCGCTTCATCTCGGGAAACAGCGCGGGGGCGACCGTCGCCATGTCCGAGACCTTCGAGCCCGAGATGCCCGAGACCAGGAAGAGCGAGCCGAGCAGGACATAGGACATGCCGGCGCGGACATGGCCCAGCATCGAGGCGAGGAAATCGACGATCGCCTTGCCCATGCCGGTGGCGTCGAGGATGCAGCCGAGCAGAACGAAGATCGGCACCGAGAGCAGGATGAGGCTCGACATGCCCTCGTCCATGCGCCCGATCATCACGACCGTCGGCATGCTGGTCGAGAACATCAGGAAGCAGAGGGTTCCCAGCCCGAAGCAGAAGGTGATCGGCACGCCGCAGACGAGGCAGAGCACGACGACGCCGATCAGGAAGATCAGGATGTTGAGATAGCCGAGCGTCCTGAAGGTCGGCGTACCCAGCCAGAACAGGAGGCCGAGCCCGGCAATCAGGAGGGTCGCCAGCACCAGGTCGCGCGGGCGGGCGGTCTTGACCGCATAGCGCAATGCCAGCAGCAGCATCAGGACGATGCCCGTGGCGATGGCGGAGACGCGCCAGCTATTGGGAATGTTGAGCGCCGCGGAGGTGACGTAGCTCTCCTCGACCGCGTAATCGATCGCCGGATAGACCATGGCGGCGAGGAAGGCGGCGGCGGCCAGCAGGGCGAAGGTCTCGACGAAGCCGCGCAGCCATTGCGGCATCATGTTGACGAAGAGCGTGAGCCGCAGGTGCTCGTTGCGATCGATGGCGATGGCCGCGCCGAGCATCGCGAGCCAGATGAAGGAGATCGAGGCGACCTCGTCGACCCAGACGAAAGGCAGCGAGAAGACATAGCGCGAGGTCACGCCGAGCAGCAGCACGCAGACGATGAAGGCGACGAGCGCGGCGGCGACGAACTCGACCGGGCGCATGATCGCCGAACCGGGACGGGCATCCGCGTTCTCGCTGAGGTTCTCGGGCAGCGTGAGCGTATCGACGACATCGACCATGCGGCGGCCTCAGATGCCGGTCGCCAGGCGCAATACGCCCGCTGCGCAGAATAGGTCGAGGGCCATCGTTCCGTTCCTCCCTTCGCGCCGATCTTGTCGAGTTGTCGGCGTCGATTGCGGTCCACACTGTGAATAGCCGGGCAGCGGGACGGGCCGCAGATTACACGAGGGAAGCGGCATTGCAATCCGCAAAGCGCCCATCTACGGTTGGGAGATAAGAATAAGGTCCATATCATGGACTATCTGGAGGAGCGCTTGCCGCAGAATTCCGCGCCGGAAACCGGCTTGTCCGGCTCGCAGAGCGTCGACCGCGCTCTGGGGCTGCTCTCGCTGATCGGGCGGGAGCCGGCCGAAGGCCTGCCGCTCGGCGAGATCGTGTCGGGCAGCGGCCTCAACAAGCCGACGACGCGGCGACTGCTGCTGGCCTTGATGCGCGCGGGTCTCGTCGAGCAGGAGCCGCTGACGCGGCGCTATTGCCTGGGCGAGGAGGCTTTCGTGCTCGGCGTGCTGGCGGCGCGCCGCCACGGTCTGCTCGAGATTGCGATGGACGGTCTGCGCCGGCTCTCGGCCGAGACGAAGGATACGAGTTTCCTGACGGTCCGGCGCGAGAATTATGCGATCTGCCTGCATCGCGAGGAGGGCACCTATCCTGTGCGCACCCATGCCCTGCAGGCAGGGGACCAGCATCCGCTCGGAGTCGGTGCCGGCTCGCTCGCCATGCTGGCGGCGCTGCCGGACGACGATGTGGACCGGGTGATCATGGCCAACGAGGCCGCGCTGCTGGCGCGCTATCCCGGCTTCGCGCCGGAGGCCTTGCGGGCCGATGTCGCCGCGACGCGCGCGCGCGGTTTCTCGCTCAATCCCGGCCGGCTCGTCGCCAGTTCATGGGGGATCGGGCGTGCCTTCCGCTATCCGGACGGGCGGGTCGCAGGTGCCCTCTCCATCGCCGCCATCGACAGCCGGATGGCGCCGGCTCGTCAGGCGGAGCTTGAACTGCCGCTGGCCCGCGAGGCCGAGCGGCTGGAAGCGCTGCTCAAGCAGATGTTCGTATCCAAGCGGAGCGCGCGGCCGATCCTGGCTGCTGGCCCGCGACCCATCGAGACAGGGAGAGCCGCAAGATGAGCTCTGCAAAGGCCGCTCCGACCGGGGGCGTCGTGCCGATGACGCGGCGCGTGATGAACCTCGCCCATATCGCAACGCAGAATGCGCGGCGCCTGCCCGCTCATCCGGCCTTCATCTGGGGCGAGAAGACGCTCGACTGGGCCGAGATCGATGCGCAGGCCTCCGCGCTGGCGGCGGGGTTGAAGGCGCGCGGCATCGGCAAGGGCGACCGCGTGCTCGTCCATTCCAAGAACTGCGACGCGATGTTCGTCTCGATGTTCGCGACCTTCCGGCTCGGCGCCGTCTGGGTGCCGACGAATTTCCGCCTGCTGCCGGACGAGGTCGCCTATCTCGCGACGGCTTCCGGCGCCAAGGGTTTCCTCTGCCATGGCGATTTTCCGGAACATGCGGCGGCGGTCGCTGCCGCCAACCCGGCGCCGGACTTCATCTGGCGGATCGGCGGGGATGCTTTCGGCGAGGACGAGGTCGGCGCGGTGATCGCGCGCCATCGCGGCGAAAGGATAGAGAACGCAGCCGTCGAGCATGACGATCCCTGCTGGTTCTTCTTCACCTCCGGCACGACCGGGCGTTCCAAGGCGGCGGTGCTGACCCATGGCCAGATGGGCTTCGTCATCACCAACCATCTCTGCGACCTCGTGCCCGGCTCGACCGAGAAGGACGCCTCGCTGGTGGTGGCGCCGCTCTCGCACGGCGCGGGCGTTCATCAGTTGATGATCTCGGCGCGCGGCGCGACCTCGATCCTGCTGCCGACCGAGCGCTTCGACATCGACGAGGCCTATCGCCTGATCGCGAAGCACCGGATCAGCAACATCTTCACCGTACCGACGATCCTGAAGATGCTGGTCGAGCATCCCGCCGTAGACAGCCATGATCATTCAAGCCTGCGCTACATCATCTACGCGGGCGCGCCGATGTATCGCGAGGACCAGAAGGCGGCGCTGAAAAAGCTCGGCAAGGTGATCGTGCAGTATTTCGGGCTGGGCGAGGTGACCGGCAACATCACAGTGCTGCCGCCGGCCCTCCACGAGGCCGAGGATGGCCCGAACGCCCGCATCGGCACCTGCGGCTTCGAGCGCACCGGCATGCAGGTGCAGATCCAGGACGATGACGGGAAGGAGGTCGCGCCCGGCGTCCAGGGCGAGATCTGCGTGATCGGGCCGGCCGTCTTCGCCGGCTATTACGACAATCCGGAAGCCAATGCGAAATCCTTCCGCGACGGCTGGTTCCGCACCGGCGATCTCGGCCATATGGACGAGCAGGGCTTCGTCTACATCACCGGCCGCGCCTCGGACATGTACATCTCCGGCGGCTCGAACATCTATCCGCGCGAGATCGAGGAGAAGATCCTGACGCATCCCGCGATCGCGGAGGTCGCGGTGCTCGGCGTGCCCGATCCGGTCTGGGGCGAGATCGGCATCGCGGTCTGCGTCAACCGGCCCGGCCAGCATGCGACCGAAGCCGAGATCGCGGATTTCCTCGGGCCGAAGATCGCGCGCTACAAGATGCCGAAGCGTTTCCTGTTCTGGGAGGCCCTGCCGAAATCGGGCTATGGCAAGGTGCCCAAGCGCCTCGTCAAGGACGAGCTGGAAAAGCGCGGCGAACTCGACTTCCTGAAGGGGAAGGCGTCGTGACATTTCTTCTTCATCGAACCGCAGCCCTCATCCTGAGGAGCGGACGTAGTCCGCGTCTCGAAGGATGTTCCAGCCGGCTCCGGAGATATCTGAAGCATCCTTCGAGACGCCGCTTCGCGGCTCCTCAGGATGAGGGCTGAGATGATGAGTGCATCTATGAGGCGCATCCAGCAGCCCGGCACCGGCACGCCCGAGCGCATCCAGTGGGTGGCATGCGGCGGGCGGGCCTTCTCTCTGACGCTGCCGGCCGGCATGCCGCTGCTGGAGGCGGTGAGGAGCGGTTTCGCGGCCGAGGGTTTCGTCTCCGGCGTGATGAATCTCGACGGGCTCTCGCTCGCGCCCTTCGCCTATGTGATGCCGGCCTTGTCGAAGACGCCCGAACATGCCGCCTTCTACAGCGAGACCTTCCGGCCCAAAGACGGAGCGCGCATCGAGGTCGGCGCGATGACCTTCGGCCAGCGCGACGGGGCGCCGTTCTTTCATGCCCATGCGCTGTGGGTCGAGGGCGATGGCAAGCGCAGCGGCGGGCATATCCTGCCGGACGAGACGGTGGTTGCCGAGACGATCACGCTGCAAGCGGTCGGACTCGATGGTGCGGTGTTCACGGCCGAGCCGGACAGTGAGACGCATTTCAAGCTGTTCGGGCCGGTGGCAGGGGCATCTGGTGGAGCCGGCGAGGGGTGCTTCTATGCGCTACGTGTGAAGCCGAACGTCGATTTCTGCGGGGCGCTGGAAGCGTTCTGTGCTGAGCGCGGCATCCGCGAGGCGGTCATCCACGGCGGTGTCGGTTCGATCATCGGCGCGCGGTTCGTCGATGGCTGCGTAGTCGAGAATTTCGCGACGGAGGTTGCGATTACGGATGGGCGGGTCTTGGTCGGCGCAGGCGGCTTCGAAGCGACGATCAATGTCGCGCTGGTCGACTATAGCGGCGCGTTGGCGAGCGGGAGGCTGAAGCGTGGCGACAATCCCGTGCTGATGACCTTCGAGTTGGTGCTGGAAGCGCGCTGACGCGGCGCCGCATCAATTCAAAGGGGCGCAGTCATCCCGGACAAGCGGCTTCAGCCGCGCAGATCCGGGACCCATGCCGGAGCGCATCCGGAGTAGGTTCAGGCATGGATCCCGGGTCTACGCTTCGCTCCGCCCGGGATGACAGGGAGGTTGAGTTTAACCGCCCCGCTGCTTCGCGATCTCCCGATTGCGTAGGTCCTTGCGCATGATCTTGCCGGTGGCCGTCAGCGGCAGCTCCGTCACGAACTCGACCTCGCGCGGGTATTGGTAGGCCGCCAGCCGGTCGCGCACGAAGGCCTGGATTTCGGTCGCCAGCTCCGCCGTCGGCGTCACGCCCGGCTTCGGCAGGACGAAGGCCTTGACGATCTCGGTGCGGACGGGATCGGGCACGCCGACGACCGCGACCATCAGTACCGCCGGGTGGCGAATGATGCAGTCCTCGATATCGCCCGGTCCGATGCGGTAGGAGCCCGACGAGATGATGTCGTCGTCGCGGCCCTGGAACCAGAAATAGCCCTCCTCGTCGCGCGTGCCGCTGTCGCCGGTAACGAGCCAGTCGCCGATGAACTTGGCTGCGGTGGCCTCGGGCTGGTTCCAGTATTCCAGCATCATCACCGGGTCGGGTCGAGCGACCGCGATCAGCCCCTGCTCGCCATCGGGCAGTTCGCGGCCTTCCGGAGAGATTACCGCGACGCGGTGGCCGGGCACGGCGCGGCCCATCGAGCCGGGCTTCACCGGGTAGAGGCCGGCGCAGTTGGCGACGAGGAGGTTCGCCTCGGTCTGGCCGTAGAACTCGTTGACCGGGAAGCCGAAGGTCTCGCAGCTCCAGTCGAGCATGTCGGCGCCGAGCGTCTCGCCGCCGGTGCCGATCGAGCGCATCGCATAGCCGAAGCGCCTGGGATTGCCGACCTGCCGCATCAGCTTGAGCGCCGTCGGCGGCAGGAAGGCGTTGCGCACCTTGTGCCGTGCCATCAGTGCGAAGGCGGCATCGGGATCGAATTTGCGGGCGCGGGAAGCCAGCACCGGCACGCCGCAATAGAGGCTGGGCAGGAGCACGTCGAGCAGGCCGCCGATCCAGGCCCAGTCGGCCGGTGTCCAGAACAGGTCGTGGGCTTGCGGGAAGAACTCCTGCGGCATCTGCACGCCGGGCAGATGGCCAAGCAGGACGCGATGGGCATGCAACGCGCCCTTCGGTTTCCCCGTCGTGCCGGAGGTGTAGATGATCACGGCCGGGTCGTCGGCGCGCGTATCGGCGGCGTTGAAGCGGTCGGAGGCCTTGGCCATCTCCGCCTCGAAATCGAGATGACCGGCGCCGCCGACGACGAAGATCTTGCGCAGGTTCGGCAGGGCGTCGCGGATCGCCTCGACCTTGCCGATATTCTCCGCATCGGTGACGAGCACGCTGGCGCCGCTATGGCCGAGCCGATGCTCCAGCGCCTCCGGTCCGAACAGGATGAAGAGCGGCAGCGCGATGGCGCCCAGCTTGTAGGCGCCGAGATGGGCGATCGCGGTCTGCGGCGATTGCGGCAGCAGGATGCCGACGCGCTCGCCCGGGCCGATGCCGTGAGCGGCGAGCAGGTTGGCGAAGCGGTTCGACGCGCGGGACAATTCATTGAAGGAAAGCGTCGCGACCTTGCCTCCGTCCTCCTCGAAGATCAGCGCCGGCTTGCCCGAGCCATCCGCATGGGCATCCGAGCACGCCGTGCCGATATTGAAGCGCTCCGGGATGCGCCAGGCGAAGCGGCGCAGCGTGTCGTCATAGGTGGTGCCGCGTTCGAGCATGTCCGGCCTCGGCCTGTTCGCAGAGGCCCGATTAGGCGTGCGATGACCGGAACTGGCAAGCTGCGGGCAAACGCATCTGGTGTGGGAAGAAGGGCATCCTGCCGCAATGGAAGGGGTCGCCGCGGCCGTCGTCTCATGTTATACATTTTGTAGAACATGGAGGATCGAGGCGATGAGCGAACTGAAGAAGGTCGAGGAGACCGAAGCAACCGTGCTGCAGATCCGCAAGATCGGCAATTCGCTCGGGCTGATCCTGCCGAAGGAGCTGCTGGCACAGCTCGGCTTCAGCGAAGGCGACAAGCTCGATATCGTGCGGCAGCCGGAGGGTGGCCTCAAGCTCCAGCGCCATGACGATCTGCATGCCCGCGGCATGGCGATCGCCCGCAAGTCCTTCAAGAAATACGCTGCCACCTATCGCGAGCTCGCCAAATGAGCGAGCCGCTTTGGGTAAGCGTCGAGCTTGCCCTGGACATCCATGCGGAGCAGCTCGCTCTATTCGGAGGGCCGGAAGGTGTTCGCGATCGCGGCCTGCTCGAATCTGCCTTGGCTCGCGCTCCGAACAAGTTCTCCTATGGCGAAACCAGCCTCGCGGCATTGGCTGCGGCCTATGCGTTCGATGTCGCCCGGAATCAACCGTTCATCGACGGCAACAAGCGGGCGGCCTTCGCTTGCATGTTCGTTTTCCTTGGTTTGAACGGCATCGATTTCGATGTCGAGCCCGCGATGGCCGCCGCCGCAATCCTCGCGCTTGCTGCTGGCGAGGTCGAGGAGGACGGGCTGACGCGCTGGATCCGCGACAACTGGCCGAAGGATATGCCTGCATGACCAAGCCGATCTGGGTCGAAGCCGCGATCAACGGCCCCTGGGGCAAGGAGCGCCAGCCCGGCATTCCGATCAGTATTCCGGATATCGTCGCCGATGGCATCGCCGCCGTGGAGGCGGGCGCGGCGATCGTGCATCTGCATGTCTACGACATGGCGACGGGGCGGCAGCGCGACGACTGGGAACTTTATGCGCAGGCGATCGAGGGCATCCGGGCCAGGGTCGATGCCATCGTCTATCCGACCATCCCGATCCTCGGTTCCGGCTATGCCGGCGACATGATCGGGTCGGGCCGCTACACCCATCTGGAGGAACTGGCGAAGCGCGGGCTTGCCGAATGGGGCGTGCTCGATCCTGGTTCCTGCAACTGGACGACCTTCGCCGGCATTCCGCAGGGCGAGGCCGGCTTCATCTACCAGAATCCCGGCGAGCATATCCGCGAGGGGATGGAGGTGGCGCAGCGACACAAGGTCCATCCGAGCTACGCGATCTACGAGCCCGGCTTCACGCGGCTCGGAGCGGCGCTGGCCAAGGCCTATCCGGGCATGCCGATGCCGATCTACCGGCTGATGTTCTCGGATGCTTTCGCCTGGGGCTTTCCGCCGCGCGAATGGGCGCTGGAGGCGCATCTCAGGCTGCTGGCCGAGGATGCGCCGGAGGCACCGGTGATGATAGCCGGGCTCGGCGTCGATCTCTCCGATCTCATCGGCCCGGCCGTGGCGCGGGGCGTCCATGTCCGTGGCGGGCTGGAGGATGCGCCTTTCGGCTGCGACAAGACCAATCGTGAATTGATCGCGGATACCGTCCGCCGGGTCGAGGCTGCCGGCGGAAAGCCTGCCAGCGCGGCCGAGGTGCGGGACTGGCTGTCGCGGCTAGGGAAGGGAGAGGCGCGGTGAGCGTGCGTGACAAACTGCTCGAACGGTTCCTGCGCTATGTCGCGATCGAGAGCCAGAGCGACATGAAGGCGACGCGCCTGCCGAGCACACCGGGCCAGCAGGTTCTGGCGGAGCTGCTCGCGGAGGAGCTGCGCGCACTCGGGCTGGAGAACATCGTCATCGACGACCATGCCACGGTGACGGCGCTGAAGCGCGGCACCAAGCCCGGCGCGCCGCGCATCGGCTTCATCGCCCATGTCGATACGGTCGATGTCGGCCTGTCGCCGGTGGTCAAGGCGCAGGTGCTGCGCTTCACGGGCGACGATCTTTGCCTCAATGCCGAGAAGGACATCTGGCTGCGCGTCGCCGAGCACCCGGAGATCGCCCCCTACAAGGGCAACGAGATCGTCTTCAGCGACGGCACCAGCGTGCTCGGCGCCGACAACAAGGCGGCGGTCGCGATCGTGATGACGCTGCTGGCGGAACTGCGTCCCGTGGACGAGCATGGCGACATCCTGGTCGCCTTCGTGCCGGACGAGGAGATCGGCCTGCGCGGCGCCAAGGCGCTCGACCTCGCCCGGTTCGACTGCGATTTCGCCTATACGATCGACAGTTGCGAGGTCGGCGAGGTCGTCTGGGAGAATTTCAACGCCGCCATGGCCGAAATCGTCTTCACGGGCGTCACCGCCCATCCGATGTCGGCCAAGGGCGTTCTGGTGAACCCGATCCTGATGGCGCAGGACTACATGGCCGCCTTCGACCGAGCGCAGACGCCGGAGAACACGGCCGGCCGCGAGGGCTATACCTGGTTCGTCGAACTCGTCGCCAATGCGGCCGAGGCGGTGCTCAGGGCCAATATCCGCGATTTCGACAAGGCGTCCTTCGAAGCGCGCAAGCGTCGGATCGGCGAGGTCGCGGCCGAGATCGCCAAGCGCTATCCGACCGGGCGCGTCACCTCGGAGGTGACGGATGTCTACGGCAATATCGCCGACAGTCTTGGCGAAGACCGGCGCTCGGTCGATCTGCTGATGGCGACGCTTGCCGAGTTGCAGATCGCGCCGAAGCTGATCCCGATGCGGGGCGGCACGGACGGCGCGGCCCTCTCGGCACGCGGTCTGCCGACGCCGAATTTCTTCACCGGCGCGCATAATTTCCACTCGCGCTTCGAGTTCCTGCCGCTGCCGGCCTTCGAGACCTCCTATGAGGTGGCGCGGCGCATCTGCCTGCTGGCGGGGCAGGGCGCCTAGCGCCGTACGGCTGTCATTCCGGGGCGCCCGAAGGGCGAACCCGGAACCCACGACCGGATGAGCGGCCTGCAACGAGGCATCGAACGTCCCGCCAGTCGTGGTTTCCGGGTTCTTCGCTGTGCGAAGCCCCCGAATGACAAGGAAGCACGTAGCGCGGCTTGTCGCATTGGCGTGCGGCTTACCGGCGCCTACATGAGGTGGGCAGGAACAGCGAAAGCACGATCCGCATGTCCGAACGCGACGCCGAAGCCAACCGATTCTCCGCCCGCGCTGCACGCTATGCCCGTGTCGGCGCCAATGTCGGCGGGGTCGCGGCCCGGATCGCGGGCGCCCGGCTCTTCGGCGTCGAGGGGCGCGACGCCACCAATGCCGAGGCGCTGGCCAAGGCGCTGGGTGGGCTGAAAGGCCCGATCATGAAGGTGGCGCAGCTCGTCGCCACCATCCCCGACGTCGTGCCGCCGGAATACGCCGCCGAACTGCAGAAGCTGCAATCGCAGGCGCCGCCGATGGGCGCCGCCTTCGTCAAGCGGCGGATGATGGCGGAACTCGGCGCCAACTGGCGCGAGCGCTTCGGCGCCTTCGACCTGAAGCCGGCAGCGGCCGCCTCATTGGGGCAGGTGCATCGTGCGACGACGCTGGATGGCGCGGCGCTCGCCTGCAAGCTGCAATATCCTGACATGGAATCGGCGGTGGAGGCCGATATCGCGCAGCTCGAAGTGCTGTTCTCGCTGCACCGGCGCATGGGCGCGGTGATCGACACGACCGAGATCGCCAAGGAGATCGGCGCGCGCGTTCGCGAGGAGCTGGACTACCGGCGCGAGGCCAAGCATGCCGCGCTCTACCAGGCTATGCTGTCGGACACGCCGGAGGTGCGCGTGCCGGCGCTGGAGCCGGCTTTGTCGACGCGCCGGCTCCTGACCATGCACTGGCTGGAGGGCAGCCCGATCCTCTCGCACAAGCAGGACGGGCAGGTGGTGCGCGACCGGATCTCGACCGCGATGTTCAAGGCGTGGTGGCGCCCGTTCAGCCATCACGGCGTCATCCATGGCGATCCGCATCTCGGAAATTACACCGTGTTCTCGGAGGGCGGCGAGCCGGAGGGCATCAACCTGCTCGACTATGGCTGCATCCGCATCTTCCCGGAGAGCTTCGTCGGCGGCGTGGTCGATCTCTACAAGGGCCTGCGCGACGGCGAGGAGGCCCGCGTCGTCCATGCCTACGAGACCTGGGGCTTCAAGGGGCTGACCAAGGACCTCGTCGATACCCTGAACATCTGGGCGCGCTTCATCTACGGGCCCTTGCTGGAGGATCGGGTCAGGCGCATCGCCGAGGATGTCAGCCCGGCCGAATACGGCCGCAAGCAGGCTTTCCAGGTGCATCAGGCGCTGAAGGCGCGCGGGCCGGTGACGGTGCCGCGCGAGTTCGTCTTCATGGACCGCGCCGCGATCGGGCTCGGCGGCGTCTTCCTCCATCTCGACGCCGAATTGAACTTTCACCGTTTGTTCGAGGCGGAGATCGAGGGATTTTCGGTGGAGCGCGTCGCCGAAAGGCAAGGCGCCGCGCTGGTCGCGGCAGGACTGAAGCCGGCAGGCTGACGCGCGAGGCGAGGCTCCGGCGTCCCGCTCCACGGTTGCTGCAAGCTGCCGCGTTGCCCGTGCGTCGCGGGTGCGCTACAGGGCTTGCAGAGACTTCGTCTTTTTCAGGATCGAGACCATGGCCGACCACGCCCATCATGCCGACGCCCCCGCGATGGACTATCCCGAGCATGAGCGGACCTATACCGGCTTCATTCATTTCGCCGAGGTCGGAACGGTCGCCTGCCTCGCCATCGTCGCGGCGCTCGCCGTCGGCGGCACCAAGCATGCCTGGGGTACGGCGCTGATCGGCACGCTGCTCGCCGTTCTCGGCACCGGCGTCGGCATCGCCGCTCCTTCGATCGGCTGGCGCGCGCCGCTCGTCTCGCTCGTGCTGATGCTGCTCGCGCTGCTGCTGCTCTGACCGTTTTTCGGTAGCGGCCCGCAAGCCCTGCCCACCCGCGCGTTGTCGCCCCGGCCGAAAGGCGCGGGGCGAAATCGCGTCTGGTGACATGGCGGCGGTCGCCGTTGCCGGTCGGCGTACGATTTTACAGTCTGCCAGCCGGGGTCAGGCCGGCAGGATCAGGCAGCCGAAGCGCCAGCCGTTCGACCAGCGGACCTCGGCGCGCACCTCGCCGCGCTCGGGCAGTTCGACGGTGACGATCGAGCCGACGAGGACGGTCTCCTCCGCCTCGGCCATGAAGCCCGCATCCGAGATATTGCCGAGCCGGGCGAAAAGCTCGCGCCCGGCATGGTCGACCACGGTGATGTCGGCCGTGCACTCCCAGCGCGCCGGACGGTCGACGTGCTTGTGCTCTGTCGCTGCCATCATCAGTGCATGCCCCCTTGCCATTGTGCGGCCAAGATTGGCGCAAGAGCTTTCGGTCGGCTTAAAGGCGGCATGAGAGTTGTCCGGACCTGATGTTTCAGGCCCGGAAATCGGTTCTTTCTGGCGCCGCAGGGTGATCTCGGGACGAAACGGCGGGCATGTATCGCATCTTCAAGGTTCTCGTCCTGGGCTGCGCCCTGGCCTATCTCGGCGTGCTGGCGACGCTCTATCTCAGGCAGCGCGAGATGATGTATCCGCGTGATCCGGCGCGGGCCGAGATCGGCTCGGCCGGGCTGGCCGCCGCCGAGGAGGCCGGCGTGACCACCGCCGATGGCGAACGGCTCGTCGCCTGGGTGGTGCCGCCGCGCGCCGGCAAGCCGGTCGTGCTCTATTTCCACGGCAATGCCGGCAATCTCGGGCGGGCCGGACGGATCGAGCGCTTCCGGGCGCTGACCGAGGATGGCACCGGGCTCTTCGCGATCAGCTATCGCGGCTATGGCGGCTCCACGGGCCTGCCCAGCGAGGAAGGGCTGCTGCAGGATGCGCGGGCGGCCTATGGCGCGGCGGCGGCGCGTTTCGGCGCGGGAAAGCTGATCGGCTATGGCGAGTCGCTGGGTACCGGCGTGGTGCTGAAGCTGGCGGCCGAGGTGCCGCTCCAGGCTGTGGTGCTGGAAGCGCCCTATCGCTCGACGCTCTCCGTGGCGCAGGGCATATATCCCTATCTGCCGCTCAGTCTGGTGATGCTGGACCAGTTCCGTTCGGACGCGCTGATCGGCCGGGTCCGGGCGCCGCTGCTCTTCCTGCATGGCGAGCGCGACCAGGTCATCCCCTTCGCGCAGGGACAGCAGCTCTACGACCTCGCGAACGAGCCCAAGCGCTTCCTGCGCTTCCCGTCCGGGCGGCATTCGGACCTGCCGCGCCACGGATCGCTCGGCGAGGTCCGGCGTTTCCTCGCGGAGATCGCTTCAGGGGGCGTCGTCGCGGCGGAAAGCCGGACGATCGGGGAGGGCGCGGCTTCGCGCCCCTGATGGGGGCTCCCGAAGCCCGGTCAGCTCCGGAAGAAGCCGCCGCCGCCGAGGCGCGAGGAGCCGGCACGGGCGGTGGCGTTGTTGCCGTCGAGCGCCAGCGCCCTCTGATAGGCTTCGGAGGCTTCCGCCTTCTTGCCGAGCTTCTCGAAGGCGAAGCCGCGGCCGGCCCAGGCATCGGCATTGCGGTTGTCGACATTCAGCGCCGCGGTGAAATCTTCCTGCGCGGATTCGTATTTGCCGAGCGCGTTCAGGCTCTGGCCGCGTGCGATATAGGGCGGGGCGGTGTAGGGATTGCGGTCGATCACCGAATCGAAATCGGTGACGGCGTGCTGATGCTGGCCTTCCTTCTGGTAGACGAGGCCGCGGGCATGGAAGGCTTCCGCCGATTCGGGGTTGAGCCGGATCGCGGTGTTGAGATCGGCCAGCGCCTGCTGGCTGTTGCCCTGCTGGCGCAGCAGGTTGGCGCGGGCGATATAGGCCGGCGCGTAGTTCGGATTGGCGGTGGTGGCGCGATTGAAATCGGCGAGCGCCGAATCGGCGCGGCCGCTCTGGCGCAGCGCCAGGCCGCGATTCGTGTACGCGGAGGCGAGATTCGGATCGAGCTGGACAGCTTTGGTGAAATCCCCGATCGCATCCGAGAAGCGGCCGACGCGGGCATAGGCCGCGCCGCGGGTGTTATAGGCGCCCGGGTCGCTCGGGTTGCGGGCGATGACGTCGCTCAGCGAGCTGATATTGACGCTGGCATCGGCGGCGTCACGCGTGTCGAGCTCGGCGACCGCGGGCTGGGAGCCGAGATTGGAGACGGTGTCGCAACCCGCGAGCGCCAGCGCGATGCCGGCTGCGGCCAACCAGTTACTGCCTCGGATCATGCTCTGCCTCATCGGTTCCGTGCTTCGCCTGCCGCGATGCCCCCGGCGCCCGGAGATGACGGACCTTTCGGTCGCCGCGGACTGATCGCGCTCCCCAACCGACAGCGCCTGCCGGAGAGAAAACGCCCGAAACCCGCCAAAACTTGGTTAACGCCGCT
The DNA here is from genome assembly GCF_011764485.1 of Bosea sp. ANAM02. Lineage (NCBI taxonomy): Bacteria > Pseudomonadati > Pseudomonadota > Alphaproteobacteria > Hyphomicrobiales > Alloboseaceae > Allobosea > Allobosea sp. ANAM02. The sequence goes on from NZ_AP022848.1 coordinate 1,409,371, forward strand.
GAAAAGACGACGCGCCCGGAGCGGGCTCCAGGCGCGAAACGCTATCGGCCCTGTTGGCGGCCCTTCACGGGGCCGCCCGAGAGGGAATCAGGGGCGCTTGGGCTTCACCGGCGCAGGCAGGAGGCCTTCGCGCTGGAGCTTCTTGCGCTGGAGCTTGCGGGCGCGGCGGACGGCCTCGGCCGACTCGCGGGCGCGCTTCTCGGAAGGCTTCTCGTAATGACCACGAAGCTTCATCTCACGGAAGATGCCCTCGCGCTGCATCTTCTTCTTGAGGGCGCGGAGCGCCTGATCGACATTGTTGTCGCGAACGAGAACCTGCACGTGAAACGTCCGTCCTTAAGCGGTTGATCCAGAAATGAGGGCCGGCGGTAAGGCAGAGCCCACCGCGCGAAGATGGGTGCGGATAGCAGAATTCATTTCGCCTGTCCACGCCGCGATCCCTTGAAAATGCGGGGCCGCATGCAGTTCGGACATAGGAGGGGCCGGGCTCTCACGCGCGCTCGTCGGTGACGCGGGTGACATGGCCCATCTTGCGGCCCGGACGGGCGTCGCGCTTGCCGTAGAGATGCAGATGCGCGCCGGGCTCGGCCAGCAATTCGCGCCAGCGCAGCGCGCTCGCGCCGATCAGATTCTCCATCTCGACACGGCCGCGCCGCGCGGTCGAGCCGAGCGGGAAGCCGCAGACGGCGCGGACATGCTGGTGGAACTGCGAGGTCTCAGCACCTTCGCTGGTCCAGTGCCCGGAATTATGGACGCGCGGGGCGATCTCGTTGACGACGACGCGTTCGGCGAGGCCGTCCTCCGCTTCCAGCACGAACATCTCGACGGCGAAGACGCCGACATAGCCGAGTGCCTCGCCGATGCGGCGGGCGGCGTCGATCGCCTGCAGAGCGGCGCCTTCCGAGAGCTGCGCGGGGATGCGCGTATAGGCGAGGATGTGGTCGCGATGCTCGTTCTCGCAGACGTCGAAGGCGGCGAAGGAGCCGTCGAGCCCGCGTGCCGCCACGACCGAGACCTCGCGCACGAAGGAGACGAAACCTTCGAGGATCGCCGGAAAGCGGCCGATCGCCTCATGCGCCTCGGCGAGGTCGCTGCCCGGCGCGATCTTCACCTGGCCCTTGCCGTCATAGCCGAAGCGGCGGGTCTTCAGGACCGAGGGGCGGCCGAGTTCGGCGGCGGCCGATTCGAGATCGGCGAGGGTATCGACGGCGCGGAACGGCGCGACGGCGAGCCCGAGCTCGGAGACGAAGCGCTTCTCGCTGAGCCGGTCCTGCGTCACCGCCAGGGCACGGGCGCCGGGATGGAGCGGCACGCGCGCCGCGAGGAAGGCGGCGGTGGCGGCCGGGACATTCTCGAACTCGTAGGTCACGACATCGACGGCGTCGGCGAAGCGGGCGAGCGCCTCCTGATCCTCGTATTCCGCGACGGTGTGACGCGCCGCGACGTCGAAGGCCGGGCTATCGACCTCGGGCGCGAAGATATGGCAGCGGATGCCGAGATCGGCGGCGGCGAGCGCCATCATCCGGGCGAGCTGCCCGCCGCCGAGGATGCCGAGCATGGCGCCGGGCGCGAGGCCGGTCGGAACGGGCGGGTTCATGCGTCGTCCCGGCTGGGGCGCTCGGCGATGCCGGCGCTCTGGCGGGCGCGATAGGCGTCGAGCCGTTCGGCGAGCGCGCTGTCGGAGAGTGCGAGCACCGCGGCGGCCAGCAGTGCGGCGTTGACCGCGCCGGCCCGGCCGATGGCGAGCGTGCCGACGGGAATGCCGGCGGGCATCTGCACGATCGAGAGCAGGCTGTCCTGGCCCGATAGAGCCTTGGATTCGACGGGGACGCCGAAGACCGGCAGCGGCGTCAGCGAGGCCGTCATGCCCGGAAGATGCGCCGCGCCGCCGGCTCCGGCGATGATGACCTTGAAGCCCTCGGCCTTCGCGCCCCTGGCGAAGTCGAAGAGCCGCTCCGGCGTGCGATGGGCCGAGACGATGCGGGCATCATAGGGGATGGCGAGCGCTTCGAGCGCCTCGGCCGCATGACGCATCGTCGCCCAGTCGGACTGGCTGCCCATGATGATGGCGACGGGGGGGCTGCTGGCTGCCATGGAATGCGCTCGGGCTCGGCTCCGGAAGCGCGCGATCTAGACCGGTCGATGCCGGGTAAGCAAGGGCGAATCGGCGTCAGGCAAGGTAATCGCATCCGGTTTTCGAGTCCTCATCCTGAGGCGCGGACCACAGGTCGGCGTCTCGAAGGATGTTCCATATGTCTCGCGAGCCTCCTGGGGCATCCTTCGAGACGCCGCTGTGCGGCCCCTCGGGACGAGGGCTCGGAGGACAAATGGACCTGCCTCAGGCGATGATGTCGGGCGTCAGCGCGTCCTCGATCTGGGAGATGCGGTCCTTGAGGTAGAGCTTGCGCTTCTTCAGGCGCTGGACCTGGACCTGATTGATCGAGCCGACGCGCTCCAGCGCGTCGATGGCGCTGTCGAGGTCGCGATGCTCCTCGCGCAGGCGTGCGAGTTCGGACGTGAAGGTCTCGACCTCTTCCGGGCTGAGCTCGAATCCCATGGGCATCTCATCATCGCCTTGATCGGGGGCGACTATGCGCGTGCCGCCCGGCGCCCTGCAAGTGCAGGCGAGGCGGCTCCGACATGGGGAAGCCATCTATTCACGGCTTTCCGGAAACGGACCGGTCACGATCACAGAATCTCATGAATGCCGTGTGACGGCGCGGGGAAGACGTGAAGCCGGCTCTATGTCAGATTGGTTGTGTCAACCGCTCATCAGGAGGATCCAGATGTCGTTGCAGACCCGTCTTGCGGAACTCGAGCGCAAGCACCGTCAGCTCGAAGATGCCATCGCCCAGGCTGTGGCCAGTCCGTCTTCGAGCGACCTCAGCCTCGCCGAGCTGAAGCGGAAGAAGTTGCAACTGAAGGATGAGATCGAGCGCGTCCGGATGACCATGCCGGAGCGAACCTTGCATTGAGCCTGCGGGCCTATCGGCCCGTCGAATGCTATGCCGATGCGGATTAACCGGCCCGAAAGGGCCGGTTTTTCGTTGGCGGCATGCCGAACAGCACGACCGTCAACGGATTGACACAAAGCGGCGGGAACTTCTGCCGCGATGACCGGTTCAGGCCGGGCGCGCATTGCGAGGGGAGGCAGCCATGGGCATCGTCTGGACCATCATCATCGGTTTCATCGCCGGCGTCGTCGCCAAGTTCATCACACCAGGTTCGAACGAGCCGTCCGGCTTCATCCTGACGACGATCCTCGGCATCATCGGCGCCTTCGTCGCGACCTGGCTCGGGCAGTCGCTCGGCTGGTACGCACCGGGCGAGGGTGCCGGGCTGATCGGCGCCGTCGTCGGCGCGATCATCGTTCTGGTCGTCTGGGGTGCGATCAGCGGCCGCAACCGCGCGGCCTGAAGGTGACCTTCCCTTCCCATATGGAGTGACCGCCGTGAGTGACGACAACAGCAGCAGCGGCTTTCCGTCCCTGACCGCCCTGCTCGGGCTCCTCGCCGTCGCCGGCTACCAGAACCGCGACAAGATCGCGGAATGGCTGGGCGGGCGCGGCCAGTCGGAACCGGGTCAGATTCCCGCTCCGCAGCCGGGCCAGGCCGGTGCCACGCCGCAGGGCGACGGGGGCGGGCTTCTCGGTGGCCTCGGCGGCCTTTTCGGCGCCGGTGGCATCGGCAGCGTGCTCAATGGCGGGCTCGGCGAACTCTCCGACCGGTTCAGGCAGGCCGGGCAGGGCGACAAGGTCGATTCCTGGGTGCAGCACGGGCCGAACCAGAATGTCGCGCCCGACGATCTGGAACAGGCGCTTGGCCCGCAGGTGATCGACACGATCGCGCGCCGCACCGGCCTGTCGCGGGACGAACTGCTCGACCGGCTGTCGCAGGTGCTGCCGGAAGCCGTCGATCGCTTCACGCCGAACGGGCGGATCGACCGCGCCGGGGCCTGACGAGCGCCTAACGGGCCGGCGGGTCGCTTAAGCTGCGCGGGCTCATTTCCGAACTATGGATCAGAGCTTGCCCTCGTCGACCAGCGACATGACATCGATGAATTCCCGCTTTGCGGTAAAGCGGCAGCGGAACGGCTTCTTGCCTTCCGTGCCCTTGTCAGCGGTGCCGTCGATGCTGAAGCTGCCGTCGGCAGCGGTCTTGGTCGCGCCGGTCTTGATGTAGAGCGGGCGCACGCCGTACTGGCCGGACGCCTCGCCGCGGCAATAGGCAGCCATGTTTCCAGGCGTCAGCGGCGCGCTCGATGCGGCCGGCATCGCCGGGGCCGAAGCGGCGGGTGGCGGTGGCGGCGCCGCCGTTTGAACGCAGCCGGCGAGCAAAGGCGACGTCAAGGCTGCAATCAACAGAACTTTCATGCTGGCCTCCCCAATGAGACGACTCTGGTGGTCGATGCGTTGTCAGCCGCGTTTCACGCGGCGCTGATCGATCGCTCGATCGATGCCAGCGCGTATCGGCTGCCCCTTACTCTTTTCCCGTCTTCGATCGATGTCAAAGAAACCGTTCGGCGCCCGCTGTCGCGGCCACCGACAGCTTCACAGTGCCCGCGCCATCTCGCGCAGGCGGAATTTCTGGATCTTGCCGGTCGAGGTTTTCGGCACCTCGGCGAAGACGATGGTGCGCGGGCATTTGAACGCGGCAAGATGCTCGCGGCACCAGGCGAAGATCTCGGCTTCGGTCGCGGTCTTGCCCGGCTTCAGTTCGATGAAGGCGCAGGGCGTCTCGCCCCATTTCTCGTCGGGGCGGGCGACCACGGCGGCGGCCTGCACGGCCGGGTGCTTGTAAAGCGCGTCCTCGACCTCGATCGAGGAAATGTTCTCGCCGCCTGAGATGATGATGTCCTTCGAGCGGTCCTTGAGCTGGATATAGCCGTCGGGGTAACGCACGCCGAGATCGCCGGTATGGAACCAGCCGCCGGCGAAGGCGGCTTCCGTCGACTTGCGGTTGCCGAGATAGCCTTTCATCACGACATTGCCGCGCATCATCACCTCGCCGAGCGTCTGGCCGTCGCGCGGGACGGGCTGCATCGTCTCGGGATCGAGCACGTCGAGCCCTTCGAGCGCCGGATAGCGCACGCCCTGGCGGGCCTTCTTGGCGGCCTGCTCGGCCGGCGAGAGGGCGTTCCAGTCGTCGTTCCAGTCGTTGACGACGGAGGGGCCGTAGCACTCGGTCAGCCCGTAGAGATGCGTCACCTCGAAGCCGGCCTGCTTCATGCCGGCGAGCACGGCCTCGGGCGGCGGGGCGGCGGCGGTGAAGAAGGAGACCGTCTGCGGGAAGTCGCGCCGCTCCTCGGGCGGCGCGTTGAGCAGCGTCGACATCACGATCGGCGCGCCGCAGAGATGGGTGACGCCATGGTCGGCGAGCGCGTCGTACATCGCCCTGGCGCGAACCTGGCGCAGGCAGACATGGGTGCCGGCGACGATCGAGATGGTCCAGGGGAAGCACCAGCCGTTGCAGTGGAACATGGGCAGCGTCCAGAGATAGACCGGGTGCCGGCCCATATTGCCGGTGATGACGTTCGAGGTCGCCAGCAGGTTGGCGCCGCGATGATGGTAGACCACGCCCTTGGGATCGCCGGTGGTGCCGGAGGTGTAGTTCAGCGCGATAGCGTCCCACTCGTCTCCCGGCATCAGCCAGTCGAAATCGGGATCGCCGGAGGCGACGAGTTCCTCGTATTCGATCTGGCCCAGTCGTTCGCCCGGGCCGTCATAGACGGGATCGTCATAGTCGATGACGATCGGTTTCGCCTTGCAGAGCGCGAGTGCCTCCCTGATCGTCTTCGAGAACTCCCGATCCGTGATCAGCACCTTCGCACCGCCATGGTCGAGCGAGAAGGCGATGATCGCCGCGTCGAGCCGTGTGTTCAGCGTATTGAGCACGGCGCCGGCCATCGGCACCCCGTAATGGCATTCGAGCATGGCCGGCGTGTTCGGCAGCATGGCCGCGACGGTGTCGTTCTTGCTGACGCCGTGCTTCGCCAGTGCCGAGGCGAGGCGGCGCGAGCGGGCATAGAACTCGGCATAGGAGCGGCGCAAAGACCCGTGGATGATCGCGGTGCGGTCCGGGAAAACCGAGGCCGCGCGCTCCAGGAAGGCGAGCGGCGTCAGCGGCTGGTAATTCGCCGGGTTGCGGTCGAGATCGGTATCATAGGCCGAACGGGTCATCGGGAGCCTTCCTCGCAAGCGCAGAAAGCCTTAGCGGCTGGCGCCTGCCTGCGTAATCCATCCCTTTTTCCGATGCGGCGCAATCGGGCGGGCCACCGGGTTTCTCCGAAACCGCCACGTCATTCCGGGGCAGGCCGCAGGCCTGAGCCCGGAATCCAGAGCCGATGCGGCTTTTCATGAGCAGCGGATCGGCCGATAGCTTTTCTCAGAGGGCATCGGCTCTGGATTCCGGGCTCATCGCTGCGCGACGCCCCGGAATGACGGTGTGATTCTTCAGCCGAGAAGATGCAGGCCGCGCAGGCCGTCATAGACGAGCTTGGCGCCGACCAGCAGCAGGAGCCAGTAGATGATTCCGTAGAAGCGCTCGGGCGGCACGCGCCGGACCAGCCAGACCCCGGCGAAGGTCGCGGCGACCGCGAAGGGCAGCAGCGCGGCGGAGGCCAGCAGGTTCTGGCCGTTGAGCTGGCCGAGGGCGAGATAGGGCACGAGCTTGACCAGATTCATCGCGGCGAAGAAGACCGCGCCGGTGCCGACGAAGACGGCGGGCTTCAGCTTCTGTGGCATGACATAGATCTGGAAGGGGGGGCCGCCGGCATGGGCGACCATGCTGGTGAAGCCGCAGAAGAAGCCCCAGAGGCTGCCGGCGCTCCAGTTCGCCTGTGTGGCGACCGTGGGCTTTTTGCCGTCGCTCAGCATGCGGCGCAAAGCGAAGCCGACCGAGATCAGGCCGACGGCGAGCACGACGGCCGCATCCGAAACCTTCGCCGCCAGCAGATAGCCCATGAGGATGCCGAGCAGGGCGCCCGGCGCCAGCGTTGCGAGATTGCGGCGATCGAAATCGCGCCGGTACGACCAGACCGAGACGACATCCTGCGCGATCAGCAGCGGCAGCATGATCGCTGCGGCCGTCACCGGCGAGACGACCAGCGCCATCAGGGGCAGCGAGAGCAGGCCGATCCCGGAAAAGCCGCCCTTGGCCAGCCCGGTCAGGACGACGGCCGGCACCATGGCGGCGAAGAAGAGCGGGTCGAAGGGCATGTGGTACTGCGTCGCAGGGCCGGGAAATGCAGGGCGGGATCGGCGAAAGTCTTAAGGCGGCGCGCTTGCGCTGGGCGCGGGGAAGAGCGCAGGGTTCGCGCAAAACCAGCCCCGCCATCGCCGGCTCGCTACGGGGCTTTAGGATGAAACCCGGCGCAGAGGAACGCTTCCGATGAATGGCTCCCATGCGGCGTCCGCCCGCTCCGAAGGCTATCGCGAGACCTATGCCCGTTGGCAGGCCGATCCGGACGCCTATTGGCTCGACATGGCCAGGGCGATCGACTGGATCAAGCCGCCCGAGAAGGCCTTCGATCCGACTGCGGGCATCTATGGCCGCTGGTTTCCGGATGCGACCTGCAACACCTGCTTCAACGCGCTCGACCGGCATGTCCGCGACGGGCGTGGCGAGCAGGTCGCCCTGATCCATGACAGCCCGGTCACCGGCACGAAGACGCGCTACACCTATGCTGAGATGCTGGAGGAGGTCGCGACGCTCGCCGCCGTCCTGCATGATCTCGGCGTCGGCAAGGGCGACCGTGTCCTGATCTACATGCCGATGGTGCCGGAGGCGGCCTTCGCCATGCTCGCCTGCGCGCGGATCGGCGCGGTGCATTCGGTGGTGTTCGGCGGATTCGCGGCCAAGGAACTGGCGACGCGCATCGACGATGCCGAGCCCAAGGTCATCCTGACCGCGACCTGCGGCATCGAGCCGACGCGCGTGGTCGAATACAAGCCGCTGCTCGACGGCGCGATCGAGATGGCCCGGCACAAGCCGCAGACCTGCGTCGTGCTGCAGCGGCCCCAGGCCGATGCCTCGATGCATGTCACCCGCGACAGGAACTGGCGCACGCTGGTCGCCGCCGCCAAGGCCGCCGGGCGCAAGGCGGAGTGCGTCGAGGTCGCCGCGACGGACCCGCTTTACATCCTCTACACCTCCGGCACGACGGGTAAGCCCAAGGGCGTGGTGCGCGACAATGGCGGGCACATGGTCGTGCTCAAGGCGACGATGGACCAGCTCTTCGATGTCGGGCCGGGCGAGGTGATCTTCTGCGCCTCCGATGTCGGCTGGGTCGTCGGCCACGGCTATATCGTCTACGCGCCGTTGATCCAGGGCGCGACCAGCGTGCTCTACGAGGGCAAGCCGGTCGGCACGCCCGACCCCGGCGCGTTCTGGCGGGTGATCGCCGAGCATGGCGCCAAGGTGCTGTTCACGGCCCCGACCGCTTTCCGCGCCATCCGCAAGGAGGACCCGGAGGGCAAATATCTCGCCGGTCACGACCTCTCGCGCTTCCGGGCGCTGTTCCTCGCCGGCGAGCGGGCCGATCCCGAGACGCTGAAATGGGCCGAGGAAATGCTCAAGGTGCCCGTGATCGACCATTGGTGGCAGACCGAGAGCGGCTCGCCGATCGTCGGCGACCCCTTGGGGTTGGGCCTGCTGCCGGTGAAGCATGGCTCGCCGACCGTGCCGCTGCCGGGCTGGGACGTGCAGTGCCTCGACGAGGGCGGGCGGCCGGTCGAGGCCGGCAAGATGGGCGCGATCGTGCTGAAGCTGCCGCTGCCGCCGGGTGCTCTCCCGACGCTCTGGAAAGACGATGCGCGCTTCAGGGAAGCGTATCTCGCGACCTATCCGGGCTTTTACAACACCTCGGATGCCGGGTTCATCGATGCGGACGGCTATGTCTTCATCATGGGCCGCACCGACGACATCATCAACGTCGCCGGACACCGGCTCTCGACCGGCGGCATGGAGGAGGTGCTGGCGGCGCATCCGGCCGTGGCGGAATGCGCGGTCGTCGGCATCCGCGACGCGCTCAAGGGCGAACAGCCCTGTGGCTTCGTGGTGCTGAAGGCCGGCGCGACCATGACGCCCGAGCAGGTCGAGAAGGAGCTCGTCGCGCTGGTGCGCGAGCGGATCGGGCCAGTGGCGGCCTTCAAGCTGGCGCTGACGGTCGCGCGATTGCCGAAGACGCGCTCGGGCAAGATTCTCAGGGCGACGATGAAGAAGATCGCCGATGGCGAGGATTACGCCGTGCCGGCGACGATCGAGGACGTCGCGGTGCTCGGCGAGATCGACACGGCGCTGAAGGGCAGGGGGATCGGGTAGGCTCTACCCCCTACCGCCACCCCGCAAGGTCATCCCGGGCGGAGCGCAGCGCAGACCCGGGATCCATTCCGGAACGGTTCAGGCATGGATCCCGGATCGGCGCCGCTGACGCGGCTTGTCCGGGATGACGGTGTTGTGGGGTAGAGGCTAGAGAGCCTCAGCCCTCGTCGTCCTCGTCCTCGGCCGGGCGCTTGAGCTGCTTCAGCTTGGCGAAGACGGAATCGACGTCGATCGCGGCCTCCTCCTCGCGCTTCGGCCGGCTCATGTCGGCGAAGGGCTGGCTCTCGCTGGGCTTCGGCTCCGGCGCGGTCGCTTCCTCGACGGTCAGCAGGGTCGAACCGGCCTCGGCGAGCGCGGCCGGGCGGTCCTTGGCGGCGCGGCCGACCTCGAAATCGAGATCGATCTGCGAGCACAGGCCGAGGCTGACCGGGTCGATCGGGGTGAGCTGCTGGGCGTTCCAGTGGGTGCGGTCACGGATCTGCGCGATGGTCGACTTTGTCGTGCCGATCAGGCGGATGATCTGCGCGTCCTTGAGCTCGGGATGGTTGCGCAGCAGCCAGAGGATGGCGTTCGGACGGTCCTGGCGCTTCGAGACCGGAGTGTAGCGCGGGCCCTTGGTGCGCTTGATCTCCGGCACCTTCACCTTGCGCTCGGCGAGCTTGAGGTGATGGTTCGGGTTCTTGGCGGCGCGCTCAAGCTCCTCGCGGGTGAGCTGGCCAGAGGTGATCGGGTCGAGGCCCTTGATGCCGGCGGCGACTTCGCCGTCCGCGATGCCGCGCACTTCGAGCGGGTGCAGCTTGCAGAACTCGGCGATCTGCTCGAAGGTCAACGAGGTGTTCTCGACCAGCCAGACCGCGGTGGCCTTGGGCATCAGCGGGGTTTGTGACACGGGACGGTCTCCTCTTCGCCTTCGCGCCGCCGCTCGCAGGGGCTCCAAAAGGCAGGGTCGCGGACAATAGCTCTCATGCGCCGACCGGCCTCCCCGGCCGGCCATCCAAATCATCGACGATGAGCAGGATGGCGCGCCTTATAGGCGAGGGCGGGGCAGGTGTCCATGAAAAGCGTGTGATTGCGGTGGCGTGCTCGCGAACGTTTTCGTCATGCCGGGACTGACCGCAGGCCCCAACCCGGGACCCATGAACGCGACTCCGTTCCAGCTCGTCATGCTCGCCCTTGTGGCGAGCATCCACGTCGTGAACACGACGTTCGATCGGCGAAGACGTGGATGGTCGGGACAAGCCCGACCATGACGGCGTGGGGCCTTCACACCGTCAGCACGATCTTGCCGATATGGGCGCTCGACTCCATCAGGCGATGGGCCTCGGCCGCCTGCGCCAGCGGGAAGGTCGCGTGGATCAGCGGCTTGCAGCGGCCGGACTCCAGCAGCGGCCAGACCTTGGCATGCAGCTCGGCGGCGATGGCGGCCTTCTCGGGCACGGTGCGCGGGCGAAGCGTCGAGCCGGTATGGGTCAGGCGCTTCAGCATCAGGCGGCTGAAATTGACCGTGGCCTTGGGCCCATTGAGGAAGGCGATCTGGACGATGCGGCCCTGATCGGCGGCGAGCTCGTAATTGCGGTCGATATAGTCGCCGCCGACCATGTCGAGGATCAGGTCGGTGCCGCGACCGCCGGTCATGGCCTTCGCGGCCGCGACGAAATCCTCGCTGCGGTAGTTGATGGCGTGGTCGGCGCCGAGCTCAAGGCAGGCGGCGCATTTGTCGTCCGAGCCGGCGGTCGCAATCACGGTCGCGCCGAAGGCTTTGGCGAGCTGGATCGCCGTGGTGCCGATGCCGGACGAACCGCCATGGACGAGGAAGCTCTCGCCGGCCTGCAGGCGGCCGCGCTGGAAGACATTGGTCCAGACCGTGAAGAAGGTCTCCGGGATCGCGCCGGCTTCGGTGAGCGTCAGGCCCTGGGGGGCGGGCAGGGCGTTACTCTCGTCGACCACGGCATATTCGGCATAGCCGCCACCGGCGACGAGCGCGCAGACCGTGGAGCCGATCGCGAAGCGATTGGCGCCTTCGCCCTGGGCCACCGCCGTGCCGGCGAATTCGAGGCCGGGAATGTCCGAGGCTCCGGGCGGAGGATTGTAGCCACCCTGGCGCTGCAGGACGTCGGGGCGGTTGACGCCGGCGGCAGCGATGGCGACGAGGATCTGGCCGGGGCCGGGCTTCGGCACCGGGCGCGTTTCCGGCCTGAGGACTTCGGGACCGCCGGGCGCCGCCATGCCGATCGCCGTCATCGTCTCGGGAATGGTCGTCATGCGTCTCGTCCTCGATTGGTGCGTCGCAGCGTGACTGCGGTCGAAACTTGGGTAGCGTGCCGCGCGCAGTTTGAGCAGATGCGAGGCCGCCATGTCGATATTCCCGGAGGACGACCGCCCCAAGCCGAAGAGTGTGCATGAGATCGGGCAGGACCTGTCGGTGCTGTCGCTGGCCGAGATCGACGAGCGCATCGCGGCGCTCAAGACCGAGATCGAGCGGCTGATCGAGACGCGGGCGCGCAAGGACGCCTCGCGCTCGGCGGCGGACGCGTTCTTCCGCAAGCCCGCCTGAAAAAGCGTCAAAAAGAAACGCCCGTTTACCGGGCGTTAATGATTCCAAAGTATGAATCGCATCATCCAGTTTGTCTGGATGTCGAGTGGCTCCTGCCCACTCTGTTTGACGCCTCCCTGTTGACCTTCGAGCCGCCTTTGGCGGCTCTTTTTTTGTCCGCACGTTCCCTTGCGTAGGCTGGTCGGCTCAATCTTGTGGAGCCGCCTGCCTTGTTGTCGCCACAGCGGTTTAGCCTCGTTAAGGTTAACGGCACCTTACCGGCGCTGGAAACCATGATCGGCGCTATCCTTGCGACATCGGCGGGCATATCCGTGACGCGTTCCAGAGGCGCACGGGTTTGTGCCGATGGGAGACACCAATGAACGACGCCCAGTTGCTCGATCCGCAGACGGAAGAGGGCGCGATTTCCTTTGCACGGGGTTTCGTGCGCTCCGAGGCCTTCATGCTGCTGTTTCGCGAGGGAATGGGACTGGTCGAGGAAACGGCCGGCTATCTCGACGGGGACGGGCGCAAGGACGCTGCCGCCCTGCCGCGCGATGCCTCGCTCAGCTATGCCACCGAGAGCATGCGTCTGACGACGCGCCTGATGCAGATCGCCTCCTGGCTGCTGGTGCAGCGCGCCGTGGCGGAAGGCGAGCTCACCGCCGAGCAGGCCCGCACCGAGCACAACAAGGTCAAGATCGGCGACCCGATGGCGCCGCCGGCCGAGCATGTCGTGGCGCAACTGCCGGAGCGTTTGCGCGACCTGATGGCCCATTCCTTCCGCCTGCAGGAACGCATCCGCCACCTCGAAGGCCAGATGTCGGGCGCGGCGCCGGTTCGAACGAACGTGAATCCCGTCCTGAACCAGCTTGCCAGCCTCGAGGCCCGGCTGGGCTTCGGGCGGTAAGCGGTCTTCTCGAAGAGACAGCCGTCATTCTCGGGCGAGGCGCAGCGCAGACCCGGGAATCTCATGGCGAAAAGGCGCTGGTTTCCGTCATGCCCGGGTCAGGCCCCGGGCATGACGGCAAGAATGTCTGACCAGCAAGGAAGCCCAAAACGAAAAACCCGGCCGCAAGGCCGGGTTTTCTTGTTCGAGATCGATGACGGCGGCGCCGGAGCGCCGCAGCATCACTTCTTGCCGATGGCGCCGATGCCGCTGAAGCGCGAGGTGAAGCGCGAGACGCGGCCGCCGCGGTCCATCAACTGCTGGGAGCCGCCGGTCCAGGCCGGGTGGGTCTTGGGGTCGATGTCAAGGTTCAGCGTGTCGCCTTCCTTGCCGTAGGTCGAGCGGGTGGCATATTCGGAGCCATCGGTCATGACGACCTTGATGGTGTGATAATCGGGGTGGATGCCGGCCTTGGCCATGACGAAGTCCTCGGAGCTACAAAAACGGGCGCATCGACAAGCAGGCGAGCCTGCCCGGCCCGTCGAAAGAATTCGGATGAGCCTGTCGTGAAGTCGCGTGCACATATCGCAGCCGGCGCCTCAGCGCAAGCACAACGCGCCTTCCGGGCCTCGCCCTGCGGCGTTGCGTCGTTTGCCAAGCCGGGTCCGATGGGCTTCACGAGGGCGAGATTGAGATTGTTCGAAAGCGCGCCTGCGGTGCGCGCGCGGGAAGCGGGAGTGCCGGTGCGTGGCCGAAGCTGAGAAGAACGACAAGAAGGCCAGACCCGATTTCCGCTCGCTCGCGACCTTCTGGCCCTATGCGCGGGCGCAGAAGCGGCGGATCGCTCTGGCACTGGTCGCCCTGATCGTCGCCTCGCTGGCGACACTTGCGCTGCCGCTGGCAGTCCGCCGCGTCATCGATGTCGGCTTCGCCGGCGGCGAGCGGCAACTCGCCGACAGCTATTTCATCCTGTTGATCGGCGTGGTCGGCGTGCTCGCGCTGGCGAGCTCGGCGCGATTCTATCTCGTCATGACGGTGGGCGAGCGCATCGTCGCCTCGCTGCGCGCCGATGTCTTCCGCCACCTGACGCGGTTGGAGCCGGCCTTCTTCGATTCGAGCCGGGCGGGCGACCTCGTCTCGCGACTCACCGCCGACACCACGCAGATCAAGTCGACCTTCGCCTCGACCGCCTCGATCGCGCTGCGCAACGCCATCATGGCGCTGGGCGCACTGGCGATGATGGTGGCGACGAGCCCGAGGCTCTCGGCGATCGTCATCGGCGTGATCCCGCTGATCGTGATACCGCTGGTCCTGTCCGGGCGCTCGGTCCGGCGGCGCTCGCGGGCGGCGCAGGACCGGCTGGCGGACGCCTCGGCCTTCGCGGCCGAGGCGGTCGGCGCCATCCGGACGATGCAGTCCTTCGGCGCCGGGCGCCAGACCTCGGCGCGGTTCGAGACGGCCTCCGACGATGCCTACGGGGCCTCGCGGGAGGCGACGGCCTCGCGCGCGCTGCTCTCGGGGGTGGCGATCTTCCTGGTCAGCGCCAGCGTGGTCTGCGTGCTCTGGGTCGGCGCGACCGAGGTGTTCGACGGGCGGATGAGCGGCGGGCGGCTGTCGCAGTTCATCCTCTATGCGGTGCTGGCTGCCAGCTCGCTCGGCCAGCTTTCCGAGGTCTATGGCGATATCAGCGCCGCTGCCGGCGCCTCCAGCCGGCTCGGCGAGATTCTGGCGCTGAAGCCGGCCATCGCCGCTCCGCCGCATCCCAAGCCGATGCCGAAGCCTTCGCTCGGCGAACTGGCCTTCGAGAACGTCTCGTTCAGCTACCCCGGCCGCGTCGGGCCGGCGCTGTCGAACCTGAACTTCGCGGTGCGGCCGGGCGAGCGCATCGCGCTGGTCGGCCCGTCGGGCGCCGGCAAGAGCACGGTGCTGCAACTGGCGCTGCGCTTCTACGATCCGCAGGACGGGCGCGTCGTCGTCGACGGCGTCGCGGGGCCCGAGGCCGATCCGGAGGTCTGGCGCGAGCGTTTCGCATTGGTGCCGCAGGAGCCGACGGTGTTCGGCGTCTCGGTGCGCGACAATATCGCCTATGGCCGGCCAGGCGCCTCGCAGGGTGAGGTCGAGGCTGCGGCGAGGCTCGCGGCGGCCGACGAGTTCATCCGCGCTCTTCCCGAAGGCTACGAGACGGTGGTCGGCGAACGCGGCGTGACGCTCTCGGGCGGGCAGCGCCAGCGCCTCGCCATCGCGCGGGCGATCCTGAAGGACGCGCCGATCCTGCTGCTCGACGAGGCGACCTCGGCGCTCGATTCCGAAAGCGAACGGGCGGTGCAGGATGCGCTCGATCGCCTGATGCAGGGCCGGACCACGCTGGTGGTGGCGCATCGGCTGGCGACCATCCTCTCGGCCGATCGCATCCTCGTCATGGAGGACGGGCGCATCGTCGAGGACGGCAGCCATGCCGAGCTCAAGGCGCGCGGCGGGCTCTATGCGCGGCTGGCGGCGCTGCAGTTCGGGCTGGAGACGGCGTGAGGTCCCTTCAGCGCGGCGGCAGCGCTGCGTAATAGGCCGAAACCGCGGCGATTTCGGCGACCGACATCGCGCGCGCCATGTAGCGCATCTCCTTGTGGACGCGCTTGCCGGAACGGAAAGCCATCATCTGATTGTAGAGATACCGCTCGTTCTGGCCTGCCAGATGCGGCACTTCGGTATCGCGTGCAATGCCGTCCATGCCATGGCAGGCGGCGCATTCCTCGACCGTGGATCGCCGCGGTTCGGCTTGCGGCGACAGGGCGTGCATCACCAGAAAAGCCATCGCAAGCGGCATGCGCATCCGATCGGGCCGTGGCATCGCCTCACCGCTCCGTGATCTTGAACTCGATGCGGCGGTTGCGGCGGTGGGCCTCGTCGGTATTGGCGACGTCGAGCGGCTGGTATTCGCCGAAGCCGGTCGCGGCGACGCGGTCCGTCGGGAGGCCGCGCGAGATCAGATATTCGACCACGGCGATCGCGCGGGCCGAGGAGAGATACCAGTTCGAAGGGAACTGTGCCGACCGGATAGGGCGGTTGTCGGTATGGCCGTCGACGCGCAGGATCCATGGCAGGTCAGGCGGCATCTCGTTGCCGAGATCGAGCAGGATGGTCGCGAGCTTGTCGAGCTCGCTCTTGCCTTCCGGCTTCAGCACGGCCTGGCCGGCATCGAAGAAGACCTCGGACTGGAAAACGAAGCGGTCACCGACGACGCGGATATCGGGTCGCGTGCCGAGCACCTGCCGCAGGCGGCCGAAGAAGTCGGAGCGATAGCGCGCCAGCTCCTGCACGCGCTGGGCCAGCGCGACGTTGAGGCGCGAGCCGAGCTCGGCGATGCGGGCCTGCGAATCCTTGTCCTTGGCCTCGGAGGCGGCGAGCGCCTCCTCCAGCGCCGCGAGCTGGCGGCGCATGGCCTGGATCTGCTGGTTGACGAGATCGACCGTCGCTTGGGCGCGGGCGGAGAGCTGCTTCTCGGCGTCGAGCGCCCTCTGCGATTCGGCGAGCCGCGCATTGGCATTGCTGCCCTGCTGGATGTCGATCAGGCCCTGCAGGCGGCTGCGCTCGCCCTGTGCCTGCGCGAGCGTCGATTGCATGAGCTGGAGGCTCTCCTGCGCCTGCCGGTTGGAGGAGCGCTCGAGAGCGAGCAGGTCGGTCAGTTCGGAAATCTGCTTGTTGAGGCGCTCCAGCGCGGTGTCCTTGCCTGTCAATTCCTGCGAGAGGAAGAACTGGCCGAGCACGAAGACGGTGAGCAGGAAGACGATGCCGATCAGCATCGTCGAGAGCGCGTCGACGAAGCCGGGCCAGAAATTCTGTTCCTCGCGGCGATGGGCGCGGGAGAGGGCCATCGGTCAGGTTCCTGCTCTGTCCGGCGCCATCATGGCTCGGTGATCTGGTCGGCGGTAAGGCGGTCGATCAGGCGCTTCAGGTCCTTCTCGCGGGCGGCCTGCGCCTCGACCCAGTCGCGGATCATCTGCTGCTCGGAGCGCATGTGCTGGACGAGGCCCTGGATGCCCTCGGCCAGGTTGGAGAGGGCCTGGGTCGCGGCGCGATTGTTGGAGGCGCCATCGGCCATCGCCGCGCTGAGCTGCTCGAAACGGTCGGCCAGCGGATTCCCGGGGCCAAGCAAGGTGGCGGGTGCCTCGGCCGTGCCGGTGCGGCTGCCGAGCCAGCTCTCGACCTCGTTGCGAAAGCGGCGCTGCGCCTGGCCGACCTGGAGGTCGAGGAAGCCGAGGATCAGCGAGCCGGCGATGCCGAAGAGCGAGGACGAGAAGGACAGACCCATGCCGGCGAGCGGGGCGGAGAGGCCGGCCTTCAATTCGTCGAAAAGCACGCCGGCCTCCGCGCCGGTGCGCAGCGACTTGATGACGGTGCCGACCGAGCCGACCGTGTCGAGCAGGCCCCAGAAAGTGCCGAGCAGGCCGAGGAAGACGAGCAGGCCGCTGAGATAGCGCAAGACCTCGCGCCCGTCGTCGAGCCTGACGGCGATGGATTCGAGGACGGAAACGGCCTGGGCGGGGGCGAGCGTGCCGCGCTCCAGAGCGGGCAGGACCGAGCCCATCGGGGCGATGACCTGTCCGCGGCGGAGCTCCGCTGCGGCGGGATCGGCGGCGAGGTTCGTCGCGGCGCGCGCCTCGCTGTGGAGGCGCCAGAGCTCGCGCAGGGCGATCAGGCAGCCGACGAGCAGAGCGCCGAGGATGAGGCCGTTCAGCCCCGGATTGGTCATGAAGGCCTGGATCAGCCCGGCCTGCAGGATGTAGCCGAGGAAACCGATCAGGGCGAGGAAGAGGACCGCGCGGATGACGAAACGGAGCGGCCTGGAGAAGCGGACCTGCGTCCGCGCGGTTGCGGCCGTTTCCGGCTCGGCCGCGAAATCCTCAATCGCCATGCGTCGTCTTCCGTTCGCCTCGGAGTGCGGGGAGGACTGTCGCCTCCCGCGCCGCCGGGATCAAGCACGAAAGAGCAACAGTTTCGTCGCTATCGGGTTTCAGGCGGCTGCCGTTTTCAGTGCGGCGCCGAGCGCGCGCTCGCCGGCCTCGTTGCCGCAGATGATGTCCTTCGCGCTGGTCATCGGCTTGCCGTCGAGCGTGCCGAACGTGCCGCCGGCCTCGCGGATCAGCACGGCACCGGCCGCGAAATCCCAGGTGTTGAGGCCGCGCTCCCAATAGGCGTCCATGCGGCCGGCGGCGACATAGGCGATGTCGAGCGCGGCCGAGCCCATGCGGCGGACATTGGCGAAGCGCGGCATCACGGCGGCGAGCTCGCGCAGGAACTGGCCATGGCCGCCCTTGCCGATATGCGGGATGCCGGTGCCGATCAGCATGTCGGCCGGCTCGTTGCGGCCGGAGACGCGCAGGCGGCGGTTGTTGACATAGGCGCCCTTGCCCTTCTCGGCCATGAACATCTCGTCCTTGGCGGCGTCGTAGACCACACCGGCGATGAACTGATTGTCGCGCTCCAGCGCGACCGAGATGTTCCAGTGCGGGATGCCGCGCAGGAAGTTGTGGGTGCCGTCTAGCGGGTCGATATGCCAGCGATTGCTCTCGTCGGTGCCGTGGACGACGCCGCTTTCCTCCATGACGAAGCCATAGCCGGGACGGGCCTTCTCCAGGGCCTCCCGCAGAATCTGCTCCGCCTTGTGATCGGCCTTGGAGACGAAGTCGCCGGGGCCCTTGGCGAGGACCTGCAGGTTCTCGACCTCGCCGAAGTCGCGCTTCAACGAACGGGACGCCTTCATCACGGCGTCGGTCATCACGGTCATCAGGGGGGAGCGGATCATCGAAAACCTCTTGCGCGCCGGGACGACGCGATGAGCCAGCGGCGCAAGCCTTGCGCCCGGCGAAATTTAGTGAGCCGTCACTTGCGCGGGTCTTAGGGCGCCGTCAAGACGGCGCTGTTGATCCGGCCGGCAGCCATGCGGGCGGCGCGGGCCTGCTGCTCGGGCTTGAGGCGCTCGAACAGGTCGTCCAGCGCGGCGTCCTTGAGACCCTGCGAGCGAGCTGCGAGATGCCAGGCGGCGGCCTCGATGGTATCGGGCGCGATCCCGAGCCCGAACTGGTAGAGCTTGGCCAGACGGTTCTGGGCGATCGGGTTGCCCTGCCAGGCGGCGCGCCGGAACAGGCTGGCGGCGGCGGCCTCGTTCTTCTCCACACCGGTGCCGTTGAACAGCATGATGGCGTATTCGACTTCGCCCGGCACATTGCCCGCCACTGATGCCTGCTTCATCCAGCGGGCTGCGACTTCCTCGCTCGCCGGCATGCCGCGTCCCTGCTTGGCGAGCACGCCGAGCGCATACATCGCGTCGCCGACCTGCGCCTTCGCCGCGATCTCGAGGCAGGCGACGGCGCGCTTGTCGTCTTCCTCGCGGTTCGCCGCGAGCAGGGCGATGGCGAGATTGTAGTTGGCGGCCGGGTGGCCGGCGGCGGCGGCCTTTTCCAGCAAGGCGCCGCCGCGGGCCGGATCGCGCTTGCCGCTCTTGTCGTCGAGCAACTGGGTCGCGAGCGCGAAGGCGGCGTTGATGTCGCCGCGCGCCTCGGCCCGCTCGTACCATTCCGTCGCGACCTTCTGGTCGGGCGGCACGCCGAGGCCCTGGCGATAGAGCTCGCCGACCAGCGTCATGGCGGCGGCGTCGCTGCTGTCCGCCTCGATGCGCTTGAGGGCCTCGGCCAAGGCGCGACGATAATGGCCGGCCTGATAGGCGCCATAGGCCATGTCCGGCACAGGCGCCGCAACGGCCGGGCCGGCGAGCAGGGCGCCGGCGAGCAGCATGAGCCCGGCCAGGCGCTTCATCGCGCCGCCTTCCGCGCGGCGCAGGCGGCGGTTGCGGCATTGGCCTGCTCGACCAAAGCGCGAATATCCTGGCCATCCTCGAAGGCCCAGGCGCCCAGCGCGACGAATTCCGCGCCGGTCTCGACCAGAGCCGGGATGGATTCCGCGTCGGGCGCATAGGCGACGCAAGGGGTCTCGAAGATCTCGGCCCACCAGCCCGCGCGCTCGACCACGGCCGCCAGCGGCGGCAGCGAGCCGTCCGGGCGCGGCTCGCCGAACATCACGTAATCGACGCCGGCCTCGCCGGCATCCATCGCGTCATGGCGGGCGCGCAGGCCGCCGATGCCGATGATGCGCTCGCTCTTCAGGCTGGAGCGGGCCTCGGCGATCGCGGCCGGGCCGCCCGTCAGGTGGACGCCGTCGGCGCCGCCGCGCGCGGCGACGAGGGCGTTGTCCTCGACGACGAGCGCGACGTTGTTGGCCTGGACCGGGCCGGCGAGGCGCTTGACGCGCTCGATCCGGCTACGGTCGTCGCCGGGCGTCAGGCGCAGCAGCACGGCGGCGACATCGCCGCCGGCCATGGCCTGCATCAGGCGAAAGGCCATGGCCTCCGCGTCCGCGACGGGAGGGGTGACGAGCATCAGGCGGGTGGAGAAAGGTTGTGTGGTCATGATCGGCTGCGCAAACGGCCCGCAGCGAAGTCCAATGTCAAGACCGCAAGACCGGCAACGAGGCTCCAGAAGGCCGAGCCGATGCCGAAAAGCGAAAGGCTGGAGGCGGCGACGGCGAAGGTGACGACGGCGGCGAAGCGCTCCCTGTCCGAGGCCATGGCCTGCCCGAGCGCGCCTGTCAGCGAGCCGACGAGGCCCAGGCCCGCGACCGCGACGATGAGGGCCTTGGGCAGAGCCAGCAGCAGCGCGATCAGCAGGCCGGTGCAGGCGGCGACGACGAAATAGGCGAATCCATAGAGCACGCCGGCCTTCCAGCGCTGGGCCGGATCGGGATGGGTGTCGCCGCCGGTGCAGATCGAGGCCGAAATCGCGGCCATGTTGGTCATATGCGCGCCGAACGGGGCGGTGAGCAGCGAGGTCAGGCCCGTCACGAACAGCGAGGGGGCGGTCGGCGGATTGTAGCCGGCGGCGCGCAGCACGGCGAAGCCCGGCAGGTTCTGGGCGGCCATGGTGACGAGATAGAGCGGGACGCCGATGCCGAGCATGGCGGGAATATCGAAGCGCGGCGTGACGAATTCGAGGCCGCTCAGCGTCATGGCTCCGGCAGGCCAGTGCGCAAGCCCGCCAAGAAAGCTGATCGCGATTCCGGCGACCAGCGCCGCGATGACCCCGAGGAAAGGGTTGATCAATCGCGCCACCAGGAAGACGGCGAGCAGCGGCAGGACGAGGCCGGGCGAGAGCCGCATCTCGTCGAAGACCGCGACGACGAAGCGGAAGATGACGCCGGCGAGCATGGCGGCAGCAACTGGCATCGGGATGCGCTCGATCAGCCTGCCGAGCGGGCGGAAGGCGGCGGTCAGCATCATCAGCACCGCGGCGACGAGGAAGGCGCCGACGGCGGAGGCCATGTCGAAGCCTGTAACGGCCGCGATCAGGGCTGCGCCCGGCGTCGACCAGGCGCAGATCATCGGCATGCGGTAGCGCCATGACAGGAAGAGGCTGGAAGCGCCGGTGGCGAGGCAGAGCGCGGCGATCCAGGAAATGGTCTGGCCGTGCGTGGCGCCCAGCGCCTGCGCGGCCTGCAGTATGACGGCGACGGAAGCGGCGAAGCCGACGAAGACCGCGACCAGGGCGGAGAAGACGATCGACATGGTGCGGGAAGCCGGCTGGGACGGGAGCAAGCCTGCGTTGAACCAGAAATCGCGGCGCACGAAAAGGGTGGCGGGTGCAGGGCCGGCCCAACCTGATGCGCGGAGCCTGCCCCGGAACGGCCCGTCGGGGACGGTGATGTCATGCGGCTGTCAAAGCCTAAGTCTAGCTGCGCATTATTCCAATCCGAAGCGATCGGGGCAGACCATGCGCGACGACGAATACGAATCCACCTTCGGCGCCAGCATGCTGGAGCATGAGGATGCCGAGCCGCGAAACCCGACCGACAACCCGACCATGGGCGAGCTGATCTCGCAGCGCTTCTCGCGGCGCGGACTGCTCAAAGGCGCGCTCGCCGTCTCTGCGATCTCGGCGACGGTCGGCACGCTGGCGCTGGAAAGCGCTGCCGAGGCGCAGGCGCAGGGCGCGAAATCCGCCTTCTCCTTCAAGGAGGTCGAGGTCGGTGTCGATGCCGATCACCATGTCGCCGATGGCTACGAGGCGCAGGTGCTGCTGCGCTGGGGCGATCCGCTGACGGCGGATGCGCCGGCCTTCGATCCGGCGAAGCAGAGCGCGGACGCTCAAAGCAAGCAGTTCGGCTACAACAACGACTTCGTCGGCTATGTGCCGATGACGGGCGTCGCCGATCCCTCCGCGCATGGTTTGCTCTTCGTCAATCACGAATACACCAACCCGCATCTGATGTTTCCTGGCGTCGTCGAGATGAAGGACGGCAAGCCCGTCATGAAGAACGCGACGCCGGAGCGCTTCGCGATCGAGGCGATGGCGCATGGCGCGACGGTCGCGGAAATCCGCAGGACCGGCAATCAATGGGCGCTGGTCAAGGATTCCAAATATAATCGCCGCATCACCGTGGCGACGCAGATGCAGCTCTCGGGACCGGTCGCGGGCCATGAGCGCGTGCGGACCAGGGCCGATGCCACGGGCCGCAAGGTGCTGGGCACGCTCAACAACTGCTCGGGCGCGCTGACGCCCTGGGGCACCTTCGTCTCGGGCGAGGAGAACTTCCACGGCTATTTCTCCGGCAAGCTGCCCGAGGGCCATCGCGAAGAGGCGAACTACAAGCGCCTCGCCGTGCCGTCCTCACCCTATGCCTGGGGCCGCTTCGAGGAGCGCTTTGACCTTGCCAAGGAACCGAACGAAGCCAACCGCTTCGGCTGGGTGGTCGAGGTCGACCCGTTCGATCCGAACTCGGTGCCGAAGAAGCGCACCGCGCTCGGCCGCTTCAAGCATGAGGGCGCCGACATGATCGTCGCCAGGGACGGGCGCGTGGCCGTCTATCTCGGCGACGACGAGCGCTTCGACTATGTCTACAAATTCGTCACGGACGGTCGTTTCGACCCGACTAATCGCGCCAGCAATCTCGACCTGCTCGATGCCGGCACGTTGTATGTCGCGAAATTCGCGGCCGACGGCACGCATGAATGGCTGCCGCTGATCTTCGGGCAGGGGCCTCTGACGGCGGCCAACGGCTTCCAGAACCAGGCGGACGTGCTGATCGAAGCGCGGCGTGCCGGCGACCTGCTCGGCGCGACCAAGATGGACCGGCCGGAGGACATCACGCCGAACCCGGTAACGGGGCGCGTCTATGTGATGCTGACCAACAATACCAGCCGCAAGGACGAGCAAGTCGACGCCGCCAATCCGCGTGCCAAGAACGCCTTCGGCCACATCATCGAGATCGCCGAGGCCGATGGCGACCACACCGCGACCAAGGGGCGCTGGGAGATCCTGCTGACATGCGGCGACCCTTCCGTCGCGGCGGTCGGCGCGAGCTTTTCGACAGAGACGACGAAGAACGGCTGGTTCGGCATGCCCGACAATGCCGTGGTCGATTCCGCCGGGCGGCTCTGGGTCGCGACCGATGGTAACGGCATCGACGTGACCGGACGCACCGACGGGCTCTGGGCCGTCGATACCGAGGGCGGGGCGCGCCGGACCTCGAAGCTGTTCTACCGCGTGCCGCATGGCGCGGAGCTTTGCGGGCCCTGCTTCACGCCGGACGACACCACGGCCTTCGTCGCCGTGCAGCATCCCGGCGATGACGGCCCGGACTGGCCGGAATTCGGCCGCCGCTCTTATTACGAGGACCTCTCGACCCGCTGGCCGGATTTCAAGCCGGACATGCCGGTGCGACCCTCCGTGGTGGCGATCACTCGAAAGGGCGGGGGGAAGATCGGGGTGTGAACGAAGCCGACATGGCCGGGCTTGACCCGACCATCTCTTGAACGAGAAAGGCCCGGCATCGCTGCCGGGCCTTTTGGCTTATCGGGAGCCGAGCCGTTCGTGCCGTCATGCTCGCCCTTGTGGCGAGCATCCACGTCTTGAACACGATGCTTGCGGAACGAAGACGTGGATGGTCGGGACAAGCCCGACCATGACGGATC
The DNA here is from genome assembly GCF_011764485.1 of Bosea sp. ANAM02. Lineage (NCBI taxonomy): Bacteria > Pseudomonadati > Pseudomonadota > Alphaproteobacteria > Hyphomicrobiales > Alloboseaceae > Allobosea > Allobosea sp. ANAM02. The sequence goes on from NZ_AP022848.1 coordinate 1,433,130, forward strand.
GCTGTTGCGACTGGCTTTACGCCGCCTTCTTGGCGCCGAAGGTCGGGTCGAGCTCGCCCTTGGCGTAGCGCTTGGCCATCTCGGCCAGCGTAATGACGCGCTTGATCTTCGAGGCCTGGCCGGCGGTGTTGAACTCCTCAAGGCGCTGCTTGCAGAGCTTGGTCATCGCCTCCATGGCGGGCTTCAGATACTTGCGCGGATCGAACTCGCCGGGGTTCTCCGACAGGATCTTGCGGATCTGGCCGGTCATCGCCATGCGGTTGTCGGTGTCGATGTTGATCTTGCGCACGCCGTGCTTAATGCCGCGCTGGATCTCCTCGACCGGCACGCCCCAGGTCTGGGGCATCTTGCCGCCATACTGGTTGATGACGTCCTGGAGGTCCTGCGGGACCGAGGACGAGCCGTGCATGACGAGATGCGTGTTCGGCAGCAGCTTGTGGATCGCCTCGATGACATGCATCGCGAGGATCGCGCCGTCGGGCTTGCGGGTGAACTTGTAGGCGCCGTGCGAAGTGCCCATGGCGATGGCGAGCGCGTCGACCTTGGTCTCGGCGACGAACTTCACCGCTTCGTCCGGGTTGGTCAGCAGCTGGTCGTGGCTGAGCTTGCCCTCGAAGCCGTGGCCGTCCTCCTTCTCGCCCTCGCCGGATTCCAGCGAGCCGAGAACGCCGAGCTCGCCCTCGACCGAGATGCCGCCGAGATGAGCCATGTCGGTGACGGTTTTGGTGACGCCGACATTGTAGTCCCAGTCGCCCGGCGTCTTGCCGTCGGCCTTGAGTGAGCCGTCCATCATGACGGAGGTGAAGCCGGCCTGGATCGCGGTCATGCAGGTCGCCGGCTCGTTGCCGTGGTCGAGATGCACGCAGACCGGGATGTGCGGATAAATCTCGGTGACGGCGTCCATCATGTGCTTGAGCATGATGTCGTTGGCGTAGGAGCGGGCGCCGCGCGAGGCCTGGATGATCACCGGCGCGTCGGTCGCGTCGGCCGCCGCCATGATCGCCAGCGCCTGCTCCATGTTGTTGATGTTGAAGGCGGGCACACCGTAGTCGTTCTCGGCGGCATGATCGAGCAACTGGCGAAGCGTGATGCGGGCCACGATGGCACTCCCCTTTGGTTCATCGGTCTGAGGGTGGATTTAGTGTGTCAGCGTCGGCCGCGCAAAGCGAAACTGGCAAAAATCTTAAAGCTCGAGCCGCCGCTCCGTTGCCGAAGCGGCCAGCTAGGTTGCCTATCCGGCGGTCACGCCTTCCGGAGCGCCTCGACGCCGGGCAGGGCCTTGCCCTCCATCCATTCGAGGAAGGCGCCGCCGGCGGTCGAGACATAGGAGAGGTCGTCGGCGACGCCGGCATGGTTCATCGCCGCGACGGTATCGCCACCGCCGGCGACCGCGACCAACTCACCCGCCTTGACGCGCCTGGCCGCGGCCTTGGCGACGGCGACCGTCGCGGTGTCGAAGGGCGGCAGTTCGAAGGCGCCGAAGGGGCCGTTCCAGACCAGCGTCCTGACCTTGTCGAGGCGCAGCACGACATCGGCGGCGCTGAGCGGGCCGGCATCGAGGATCATCTCGTCGGCGCCGACCTCGCCGACCGGCACGACGCGATGGCCGGGATGAGCCTTGAATTCGCGCGCGACCAGCGCATCGACCGGCAGCAGGATCTCGCAGCCGGCGGCCTTGGCCTTCTCCTCGATCTCGCGGGCGGTGCCGACGAGGTCATGCTCGCAGAGCGACTTGCCGACATCGACGCCGCGCGCCGCGAGGAAGGTGTTGGCCATGCCGCCGCCGATGGCGAGGATGTCGACCTTCTTCACGAGGTTGCCGAGCAGGTCGAGCTTGGTCGAGACCTTGGCGCCGCCGACGATCGCCATGACCGGACGGGCGGGATTGTCGAGGCCTGCCGAGAGGGCTTCGAGCTCCGCCTGCATGGTGCGCCCGGCATAGGCCGGCAGGACATGGGCGAGGCCCTCGGTCGAGGCATGCGCCCTGTGGGCGGCCGAGAAGGCGTCGTTGACATAGAGATCGCCATTCGCGGCCAGCGCCTTCACGAACTCCGGGTCGTTCTTCTCGTCGCCGGCGTGGAAGCGGGTGTTCTCCAGCAGCAGCACGTCGCCGTTCTTCGCGGCCGTCAGCGCCCTGGCGACATCGTCGCCGATGCAGTCGTCGACGAAGGTGACGGGGCGGCCGAGAGCCTCGGTGAGCGCCGGCACTACCTGGCGCAGGCTGTTCTTGTCGTCGCGGCCCTTCGGGCGGCCGAAATGCGCGAGCAGTACGACCTTGCCGCCCTTGTCGGCGATCTCGCGGATCGTCGGCAGGATGCGGTCGATGCGGGTGGTGTCGCTGACCTTGCCGTCTTCCATGGGAACGTTGAGGTCGACGCGGACAAGCACGCGCTTCGCCGCGAGATCGGCGTCATCGAGGGTGCGGAAGGCAGTCATCGGGCTCTCTTATCGAATGCGTTCGAACAGGCTTGGATAATCGACGACGAGGCCGTCCTCGTCGACGGGCAATTCGGCCTCGAAGCTGCCATCGGCCGCCTGATAGCGGAACAGGCGCGGGGCCAGGCAGGTATAGGTCTGCCGGTCGATGGTCGGCACGAAATCGTCGAAGGGGATGTAGAGCATCGTGAAGCTGCGGCTCTGGCCGATCTCCCAGCGCTCCCGCCGGATCGGCAGGGTGTTGGTGAAGGGCGAGCCCTGCAGGTCGATGTCGATGCAGTCATCGAAGGCGGGCAGGGCTGTGCCGGCGGCATCATGCCAGCGGCCGGCACGGCGCTCCATGGCGAGGCGGCGGCCATCGGTCGTCGCGATGGCGAAGCCGGCGACCGCGAAATCCGCCGTGCAGTCGATGCGGTAGGAGACGCCATAGGGCGAATCTCCGCGCTCGCCGATGACCACGGCCTCGGCGCGGACGCCCGATTGCGTCGTGACCAGCGTCAGATGCTCCAGTCCGACGCCCTCGACCGGCCGCCAGCGCAGGCTGCGCGGCACGGCCAGAAGGGCGGCGTCCCGAAAGCTCATCGGGCGAGCAGGCCTCCGAACAGGCCGGGCACGCCGAATTTCAGCACGAGGATGGTGAGGATCACGGTCAGCACGGCGGTGACGATCGCGGTCATGAACAGCGTGCCGGCGCGCGGCGTCGCATCGACGCGGTTGCGGAGCGCGGTGATCTCGCCGCGGATCGCCGCGAAATCCATGGTGCCGGCTGCGGCGTCGACCTTGTGGGCGCTGCGCTCCAGCGAGGCTTCGGCGCGGGTCAGCACGGCCTCGTAGCGGGCGAATTTCTCCTCGATGCGCGCCGCCTTCTCCTCGATGCGGGAGAGCTGGTCGAGCTTGCGCGGCTCGGCGACGGGCGCGGCAGTCTCAGCCGCGGCAGGTGCGGTCGCCACGAGCGTGGGGCCGGATGCGGGGGGCGGCGACGCGACGGGCGGCTCGTTGTTCGCCGGGGTCACGACGGTCGGCTCGATCTTGGCCATAGGCGCTCCGTAGCTGGGAGATGTCGGGCGAGGTCGGGCCTTGGCAGCGCGGCCTCGCATTGATGTGTCATGCCCTCAGACAAGGGCAGAAAGGTGATCGATCAGAGCAGGGCGCCCATGGCGACGGCGGTGTCGCTCATGCGGTTCGAGAAGCCCCACTCGTTGTCGTACCAGGACATCACGCGCACCAGCTTGTCGTCCATGACCTTGGTCTGATCGAGGGCGAAGGTCGAGGAGGCCGGGTCGTGGTTGAAGTCGATCGAGACGTTCGGCTGGTCGGTGACGGCGAGGATGCCCTTGAGCGGGCCGCGCTTCGACGCCTTGATGATGGCCTCGTTGACCTTCTCGACCGTGGTCTTGCGCTTCGAGATGAACTTGAAGTCGACGACCGAGACGTTCGGGGTGGGAACGCGGATCGAGGTGCCGTCGAGACGGCCCTTCAGGTCCGGGATGACGAGGCCGATCGCCTTGGCGGCGCCGGTCGAGGTCGGGATCATCGACATCGCCGCGGCGCGGCCGCGGTAGAGATCCTTGTGCATCGTGTCGAGCGTCGGCTGGTCGCCGGTATAGGCATGGATCGTGGTCATGAAGCCCTTGTCGATGCCCACGGTGTCGTGCAGCACGCGCACGACAGGCGCGAGGCAGTTCGTGGTGCAGGAGGCGTTCGAGACGACGACGTGGTCCTTGGTCAGCTCGTGATGGTTGACGCCATAGACGACCGTGAAGTCGGCGCCGTCGCAGGGGGCCGAGACCAGCACGCGCTTGGCGCCGGCCGCGAGATGTGCGGCGGCCTTGTCGCGGGTGGTGAAGATGCCGGTGCACTCGAAGGCGATGTCGACGCCGAGCGCCTTGTGCGGCAGGTCCTTGGGATCGCGGATCGCGGTGACCTTGATCGGGCCGCGGCCGACATCGATCGTGTCGCCGGAGACGGTCACCGTGCCGGGGAAACGACCATGGACGGAGTCGAAGCGGAAGAGATGGGCGTTGGTCTCGACCGGGCCGAGATCGTTGATCGCCACGACCTCGATGTCCTTGCGCTTCGACTCGATGATCGCGCGCAGAACGTTGCGCCCGATGCGGCCGAAGCCGTTGATCGCCACCTTGACCGTCATGTCTTCCTCTCCTTCGCCGAGCAAACGGCCTAAGCCGTCGCTATCCACGCGGGCAATTCGGCCAAAGCATGGCCGAACGCAAGATGTCTTTCGGGAATATCAGCCCTGCCTGCGTCAAGCAGGCCCTCAGGCGTTGTGCTGCTTCATCGCGGCGTCGGCGATCGCCTCCGCCGTGATGCCGAAATGCTTGTAGACCTCCTTGTAGGGGCCGCTGGCGCCGAAGGAGTTCATGCCGATGAAGGTGCCGTCATGGCCGATCACGGCATCCCAGCCGAAGCGCACGCCGGCCTCGATGGCGATCTTGACCGGGGCGGAGCCGATGACCTGAGCCTGCGTAGCCTCGTCCTGCTCGAGGAAGAGCTCGAGCGAGGGCACGGACACGACGCGGGCGGGGACGCCCTTCTCGGCCAAGAGCTTGCGCGCGGCGACGGCGAGTTCGACCTCGGAGCCCGAAGCGAAGAGCGAGACCTGGGCCTTGCCGCCCTCGGCCGCCAGCAGCTCGTAGGCGCCGGTGGCCGAGCGGTTCTTCGCGGTGGCGTCTGTGCGGAGCTGCGGCAGGTTCTGGCGCGAGAGCGCGAGGACGGTCGGGCCGTCGGTGCGCTCCAGCGCCGCCTGCCAGGCTTCTGCGGTCTCGATCGTGTCGGCCGGGCGGAAGACACGCATGTTCGGCATGGCGCGGAGCGAGGCGACCTGCTCGACCGGCTGGTGGGTCGGGCCGTCCTCGCCGAGGCCGATCGAGTCGTGGGTCATGACGTAGACGACCGGCAGGCTCATCAGCGCGGCCAGGCGCATCGAGGGGCGGGCATAGTCGGCGAAGACCAGGAAGGTGCCGCCGCCGGTGCGGAAGCCGCCATGCAGCGTGATGCCGTTCATCGCGGCGGCCATGCCGTGCTCGCGGATGCCGTAGCGGACATAGCGGCCCTTCGGGGTCTTCGGGGTGAAGTCCTCGGCGGCCTTGGTGCGGGTGTTGTTGGACGGGGTCAGGTCGGCCGAGCCCATCACCAGTTCCGGCATGATCGGGGTGATGGCTTCGAGCGCCAGTTCCGAGGCTTTGCGGGTGGCGACGGCCTGCGGCGCGGCGATCAGCGCCTTCTTGTGGGCGAGGATCGCCTTGTCGAGCTTGGCCGGGACGGTGTGGGCGAGGCGGCGGTCGAACTCGCCGCGCTTGCGCTCGGAGAGGGCGGCGAAGCGCTCGCTCCAGTCCTTATGGGCGGCGGCGCCGGCGGCGCCGGCGGCGCGCCAGGCCTTGAGCACATCGGCCGCGACCTCGAAGGCGCCACCGGTGATGCCGAGCTTCTGCTTGGCGGCGGCGAGTTCCTCGGCGCCGAGCGGCTCGCCATGGGCCTTGGAGGTGCCGGCCTTCTTCGGGGCGCCGAAGCCGATCACCGTCTTGCAGGCGATCATGGTCGGCTTGTTCGACTTCCGGGCCCGGTTGATCGCGGCTTCGATCGCCTCGGGATCATGGCCGTCGACGCGCTCGGAGCGCCAGCCGCAAGCCTTGAAGCGCGCGACCTGGTCGACATTGTCGGTGATCGAGAGCGGGCCGTCGATCGAGATGCCGTTATCGTCCCAGAGCACGATCAGCTTGCTGAGCTTCTGGTGGCCGGCAAGCGCGATCGCCTCCTGGCTGATGCCCTCCATCAGGTCGCCGTCGGACGCCAATACATAGGTGTGGTGATCGACGACCTTCCTGCCGAACTCGGCGGCGAGCATGCGCTCGGCCATCGCCATGCCGACGGCGGTGGCCAGGCCCTGGCCGAGCGGGCCGGTGGTGGTCTCGACGCCGGCGGTCATGAAGTTCTCGGGGTGGCCGGGGGTCTTCGACTCGAGCTGGCGGAAGGCCTTGAGGTCGTCGAGCTGCATGCCGGGCGCGCCGGTGAGATAGAGCAGGGCGTAGAGCAGCATCGAGCCATGGCCGGCGGAGAGCACGAAGCGGTCGCGATCCGGCCAGCGCGGATCGGCGGCGTCATACTTCATCACGCGGGTGAACAGCACGGCGGCGATGTCGGCGGCGCCCATCGGCAGGCCGGGATGGCCGGATTTGGCTTTCTCGACGCCATCCATCGCCAGGCCGCGGATGGCATTGGCGAGCTTGTCGTGCTGGGCGCGGTCGATGGTGGTCATGATGATCTCACAGGGCTCCGTCGGACGGGCGGAAGGACCGGGCCGGCCTGCGCGACAGCGGGCCGGCGAGGGGAGGGCAATGTTGCAGCCGCTTTCGGCGGGCTTGGAAAGGACGGGTGGATTAGGCCCGGCCCTCCCTGCGAGTCAATTCGCGAAACCCTGCTTTCAGGGTCGCAGGCACCGCTTTCGCGCGGTTTTCCGCAGATGGCGCGTCAGCCCCGCCCGGCAAGCCGTTGCAAGAACATGTTTACAGGCTGCGAGAGCGATTCCTGTTTTCCGGCGTTGTGCTGTAAATTAAGGCACGAATCGTGTGAGCCGGCTTCGGTCTGAAAGGAGAGCGACGGTGGCGAGCCTGATGCTGGACAATGCCTTGGCGCGTCTCGATACCGCGCTCGGGCAATTGGAGGCGGCGGCGCGGCGGCGGGTCGAGGCTGAGCGTGGACGTGGCAACCTCGAAACCGAACTCGCCCTGATGCAGGACGACCGGGCGCGGCTGGCGGCCGAGCTCGACGGCGCGATGGCGCGTCTCGGCCAGGTCGAGACGGCGGCTGCCGATGTCGACCAGCGGCTGGAGCGGGCGATGAACGTCGTCGGCGCGGTGATCGCGCGTGTCGAGGGGCAGCAGCCGCCGGAACCCGAGGCCAATCAAAGCTAGAACGAGGACTGGAGTTCGGATGCCGCAAGTCAACGTCATGATTTCCGGGAAGGCCTATCGCATGGCCTGCGGGGAGGGCGAGGAAGCCCATCTCGAAGGGCTCGCCCGGTTCTATGACGAGAAGATCGGCGAGATGCGGCAGGCCTTCGGCGAGATCGGCGACATGCGGCTGCATGTCATGGCGGCGCTGATGGTGGCCGACGAAGTTCACGAACTGAAGCAGCGATTGGCGAAGCTGGAAGCCGATCTCGCGGCGACGCAGGGCAATGCCGGAGCCGCCGACCAACGACTTGGCGAGATCGAGGACCGGGCGGCGGAAGCGCTGGTCGCGGCGGCCGAACGGATCGAGGGCGTGGCACGGAGTTTGATCCCGACCGCGGTGGGGTGAGGAAGAAACAGGCGTCATGCTCGGGCCTGACCCGAGCATCTCTTGCCGGAAGACGCTCATCGCAATGACGGTGAAGGTTCCGGTGCGACCCCGCGATGAGATTCTCGGGTCTGCGCTTCGCTCTGCCCGAGAATGACGGCTGCGGACAATGAAGAAGGCCCCGGATGTAGCCATCCGGGGCCTTCATTTTTTTCTTTACGATCGGATCAGACGCCGGGCGCGCCGCCGGCACCATCCAGCACCGTGACGGAGCGGCGGTTCTGCGACCAGCAGGAGATGTCGTTGCAGACGGCGACCGGGCGCTCCTTGCCGTAGGAGATGGTGCGCATGCGCTGAGCCGGGATGCCACGCGAGGCGAGGTAGTCGCGCACGGTCTGGGCGCGGCGGGCGCCGAGCGAATAGTTGTACTCGCGGGTGCCGCGCTCGTCGGCGTGCCCCTCGACGGTGAAGGTGTAGCGCGGATAGCGCTGCAGCCACTGGGCCTGCTTGTCGAGGGTCGAGACGGCCGTCGAGGTCAGGTCGGTCGAGTCGGTTTCGAAGAAGACGCGGTCGCCGACATTCACGACGAAATCCTGCGCGCTGCCGGGCGTGGCGGCGCCGCCGGCACCGAAGCCCGAACCGTTCGCGTCGGCATTCTGATCCTTGGCGCAGGCACCGAGCGCGAGCGTGGCGGCGATGGCGGCGGCGAAACGGACGGCACGGCCGCGGGGAACGAGAGTGGTCAACATGGCTGGACTCCGGGCAAACGAATTTTGTGGCGGCGCACTTCGAGGAGGGCTTCGCGATGCCTCATCAATGAAGCGTCAACCTAAACGAGACCTTGCCAAATCAGGGCGAAGTGGCGGCATTGCGGCTTATGGTTAACCAATTATGGCAAAAGGCATTTCCTGGCGGAGCTGTGATGCGGTTGCCACATCGGCGCCGGGCGCGTGAAAAAAGCTTGCGATTCGCTTCGGCAATTGCAGCGCCTGTTTCGTGCTGCCAGTTCTATCTTCGTGCCGGTGCCGGCTCGATCCTTGCTTGGCATCCCTCCATTCATTCGACCGGAGACCGCGATGGCCCATTCCCTCAAGTCCGGCGCTGCGAGCGTGACGCCGTTTCGTGGTCCCAACCAGCCCGATCTCGAATCCGAGATCGTCTGGGAGGCGCGCCGGGACCTCGCCGCGACTTTCCGGATGGCGGCGCGCTACGGCTTCGAGGAGGGGATCTGCAACCATTTCTCGGCGCTCGTGCCGGGGCATGACGACCTGTTCATCGTCAATCCCTATGGCTGGGCGTTTCGCGAGCTGACGGCGTCGAAGCTGCTGATCTGCGACTTCCACGGCAATGTCGTCTCGGGCGAGGGGCAGCCGGAGGCGACCGCCTTCTACATTCACGCCCGCATCCATAAGAACGTCCCGCGCGCCAAGGTCGCGTTCCATACCCACATGCCCTATGCGACGGCGCTGTCGATGACCGAGGGCGATCCGCTGATCTTCGCCGGCCAGACGGCGCTGAAGTTCTACGGCCGCACGGCGATTGACCGCGATTATAACGGGCTGGCTCTGGACGAGCGCGAGGGCGACCGGATCGCGGCTGCGGTCGGCGATGCCGATATCGTCTTCATGAAGCATCATGGCGTCATGGTGCTCGGGCCGAACATCGCCGAGGCCTGGGACGACCTCTATTACCTGGAGCGGGCCTGCGAGGTGCAGGCGCTGGCGCTCGCGACGCGACGCGAGGTCAAGCCGGTGAAGCCCGAGATCGCGGAAGCCGCCTATCGCCAGATGCGCGAGGGCGATCCGGAATCGGCGCGGCTGCACCTCGCCTCGATCCGCCGGCAGCTCGACGCGGAGGAACCGGTCTATCGCGATTGAGCGGGTCGGGTCGCCAGCAAGCAAAGGCCGCCCGGATTTGCTGTACGGCGTTTCGCGTCATCCCGGACGGAGCGAAGCGTAGATCCGGGAGTCCTCATGAGGCTCGGCGCTTTACGATGGATCCCGGGGCAAGCCCGGGATGACGAAGCGGTTCCGAGGAAGATTCGCTTGCTCAGCGCTGGCCGCTGAGCAAAGGCGACCAGGTCGGGTCGGAGGCGAAGGCCGGGGTCGGCACGGGCACCTCGACGCGGCCGGTGATGTCCACCATGTACAGCTTGCCGCCGGACTGGCCGCCCGGATCGCGGAAGAACATCAGGTACTGGCCGTTCGGGGCCCAGTTCGGGGCTTCGTTGTGGAAGCCCTCGGTCAGGATGCGCTCGCCCGAGCCGTCCGGCCGCATCACGCCGATGGCGAAGCCGCCGCCGCCCTGGCGCGTGAAGGCGATGAGGTCGCCGCGCGGTGACCAGGATGGCTGCGAGTAGCGGCCCTGCCCGAAGGAAATGCGCTGAGCCTCGCCGCCGCCGGCCGACATCACATAGAGCTGCTGCTGGCCGCCGCGGTCGCTCTCGAAGACGATGCGCGAGCCGTCCGGAGCATAGGAAGGCGAGGTGTCGATCGCCGCCGTCGAGGTCAGGCGCATCGTGGTGCGGGAGCCGATATCGATGGCGTAGAGATTGGCGTTGCCGCCCTGCTGCAGCGAGAGCACGACGCGCTGGCCGTTGGGCGCAAAGCGCGGGCTCGAGCTCATGTCGGGGAAGTTGCCGACGATCTGGCGCTGTCCGGTCTCGATGTTCAGGACCTGCACGCGGGGCTGCTCGCCCTGGCGCTGGGTCATGAAGGTCACGTCCTGCGAGACCGGCGAATAGCGCGGCGTCACCACCGAGACGTCGCCATTGGTGAGGTAGCGCACATTGGCGCCGTCCTGGTCCATGATGGCGAGGCGCTTGCGGCGCGTTTCCTTCGGGCCGGATTCGTCGACGAAGACGACGCGGGTATCGAAGAAGCCGCCGAGGCCGGTGACCTTCGAGAAGATCGCATCCGAGATGATGTGGCCGACGCGGCGGGTGTTGCTCGGGTCGGTGAAATATTGCTGGCCGTCGGTCTGGGTGCCGGTCGCGACGTCCCAGAGCCGGAACTCGGCGCGGATGCGGCCGGCCTCGCGCGCGACGCGGCCGGTGACGAGGGCCTGCACGCCCGCCGCCTTCCAGGCGTCGAAGCGGGGCGCGGCATCGAAGGGCGGGTTCGCTTCCGGGAAGCGGCCCTTGTCGATGGGCGTGAAATAGCCGCAGCGCTTCAGGTTGTTGGTGATGACGCCGGAGACCAGCACGCCGCCTTCGCCGCCGAAATCGGCGATGGCGATCGGCATCGGCTGGAAGGCACCGCCGCGCAGGTCGATGACGAGCTCGGCCCTGGCGGCGGCCGGCACGAGCAGCGCCGCGCCGGCGGTGGCGAGAAGGCGGCGGCGCGTGGGCGCGGCCGCGAGGAGGGGAAGGGGAGTGTGGTCGATCATCGGGGTCACATAACGTCCCTGGCGTCGAAATTGACGACGACATCACGCCAGTCGTCGTAATAGGAGGCGAATTGAGCCGGGATGCGCAGCGGTGCGCAGCGGCGGGTGGCGGTCAGCGCCGAAGCGGCGGCGACGCGGAAAAGCGGGTCGGAGGATGAGTTGATCACCCCGGGCTGGCCGATCAGCGAGCCGTCGGTGTTGAGCTTCATCCGCACGGACGGCACGACATTGCTGTTGCCATGGGCATTGGCCAGCGCGATCGGCACGTTCCAGCATTTCAGGAGCTGATCTTGGATGATCCCGATGAGCTGGGACCTGAGCGAGGGGCTGAGCTTCTGCGACGTGCCGCGTTCGGTGCCGAGCGAGGCGGTGCGGTTGACCTGCGGCGCCGATGACCCCGAAGATTGCGCCTTCTCCTTCGACTGGAGCAGCTTGGCGATGTCGTTGGCGTTGAAGTTCTTGGCGATCTCCGCCTCCTTCTTCGCCTTGGCCTCGGCCTCCTGCTTCGCCTTCGCCTCGGCGGCGAGCTTGGCCTTCTCGACGGCCTCGGCCTTCGCCCTGGCGGCGGCCTCGGCCTTTTCCTTAGCGGCCTTCTCGGCTTCCGCCTTGGCGAGCGCCTCGGCCTTGGCCTTGGCATCGGCAGCGCGCTTGGCGGCCTGGGCGTCGGCTTCCGCCTTGGCCTTGGCGGCGGCCTTCGCCTCCTCATCGGCCTTCTTCGCCTTGGAGGCGAGTTCGGCCTCTTCGGCGAGCCTGGCCTGTTCCTCGCGCTTCTGCTCGGCCTCGCGCGCGGCGGCGGCCTCGCTCTTCTGCGGCGGCTGCTTGGCGGGCTCGGGCGGCTTGGCCTCGGGCTTCGGCGGCTCGGCCGGGCGGGCCGGCGGCGGGGGCGTCGTGGCGTTGTTCTCGGCGGTCTTCAGTTCGAGCGGGCGAGAGGGCGGGGCCGGGGCATCGGCCTTGGCCTCGCCGGCTTCCTTGCGCTCGACCATCTCGGACTGGCGCTCGGCGCGCGGGGTCGGCTGGGCCTGGACCTTCTCGGCGCTGCGCTCGCCGCGCGTCACCTGGTTCAGCGCATTGGGATCGACCAGCTCGACGGCGATCGCCTCCTCGTGCTCCGGCAGCGGCGCGGGCGACGAGAACGCCAGCAGCCCTGCGACGAGGAACGTCACGTGGCCGAGCGCCGACACCAGCATGCCAGGTTCGGAGGTCGAAAGCTTCACGCCCTGAACGTCCTTACTCTCAATAACCTTCAGCGGCCCGCCGGCTCGGTGACGAGCGCGACCCGCTTGAAGCCGGCGGCGGTGATGGTCGACATCACCGAGGCGACGCGGCCGTAATCGACCTGCCTGTCGCCGCGAACATAGATGCGCTCGTCGAAGCCCTGCCTGGCCAGGCCCTGGAGCTTGGCGACCAGGTCGGGCTCCAGCGTCGGCTCGTCCTGCAGGAAGATCTGGCCCTTGCTGTCGATGGCGATCGTCAGAGGCTTCTGATCGACATTGATCGGCTTGGCGCCGGTCTGCGGCAGGTCGAGCGGGACGCCGGTCGCGATCAGCGGCGCGGCGACCATGAAGATGATGAGCAACACCAGCATGACGTCGATGAACGGCGTCATGTTGATCTCGGCGATGGCGCCGTGGCGGCGCCCGCGCCGGCCCCGGCGGCCGGAACCGCCCTTTGCGCCCGAAGCGGCTGACATACCCATCGTCAGGCCCTCACGCCGCCATGCGCTCGTCGATCTGCCGCGACAGGATCGCGGAGAACTCGTCGGCAAAGGCTTCGAGCCGCCCCTGCGCCTTGGCGACCTCGGCCTGGAGCTTGTTGTAGGCCATCAGCGCGGGGATCGCGGCGAAGAGGCCGATCGCCGTGGCGAAGAGCGCCTCGGCGATGCCGGGCGCGACGACCGCCAGCGAGGAATTCTTGGAGACCGCGATGGCGGTGAATGAGGTCATGATGCCCCAAACCGTGCCGAACAGGCCGATGAAGGGAGCGGCCGAGGCAATTGTCGAGAGCACGAGAAGCTTCGATTCGAGGCGTTCCGTCTCGCGCTGGATGGTGACGTCGAGCACCTTGTCGATGCGCTGCGAGAGGCTGGCGACGGAGCGGCCGCCATTCTCGAAGGAGCGCTTCCATTCGCGCATCGCCGCGACGAAGACGGCGGCCATGTCGTTGACCGGCTTGCTGGCGAGGTCGCGATACAGCTCCTCGAGCGAGCGTCCGGACCAGAACACCTCCTCGAACGCGTCCATGTCGCGGCGCGTGCGCCGGTAGAGCAGGGTCTTGTCGACGATGATCGACCAGCACCAGACCGAGGCGCCGATCAGGCCCATCATGACCAGCTTGACGACGATATGGGCGTGCCAGAACAGCGTCCAGAACGACATGTCGATCTGCGGCGCGGCCTGCGCGACGTCGGCGGGGTTCATCCTGTCATCCTTCTCACCCAGGCGGTACGGCCGACGCTGGACATCTCAAGGCGCCAGCCCCGGCCCAAACCCCGCCGCTCGCGTCGCGGGAGACCCACGCCGCCGCCCGATCCGCGATCCGGGGAAATGCCGTATCCCTCCAATCGCGCGTGAATCCGGCGAAAGATGGGCCGAAACGGGGTTTCCCACGGAACGCATGCTCCGGACCGAGTTAAGCTCCCGGCAAGGTTAATGTCGGGTATACGTCGGGGTCGGGAGGCACGCGGTTTCGGGAGGCTGGCGAGTCATTGCCTTGCTCCCCGAAACGCCGCGAGCCCGAAGGCGGCGCGCTGGAACCAGGCCGCGAAAACAGAGCGCTTGACAGAAAATTTCAATTTGCAGATCTGTACGGGCCTTCGCGACAGGAAGGCCAATAAAGATCATGACTTATTTTCCGTATGTGGGCTCCGGTCCCTATTGCTACGCCAATTCATTTTCGATGATGTTCGGAGAGGCGTCTTTGTCTCCTGCCGTCATTGAATTCGCGACGGGAAGTCCTTTCGGCATGCAATTGCATGGCGGAGCGATGCCATTCTTCGATCCCTATGGCTGGACGCCGGAAGCGGGTTTCGAGGACGCGCTCGCCGCCATGGGCTGGACCTCTGTCGTGACGCGCGGCGGCAGCGAGGACGAGGCGCTTGCCCGGCTGACGGAAGCTCTTGCCGAGGGGCCGGTCTGGGTCGGTCCGCTCGAAATGGGCCATCTGCGGCATCAGCCGGGCATGCACGGCGCAATCGGCGCCGATCATTATGTCGTCGTGCTCGCGTTGTGCGACGGCATGGTCGAAATGCACGATCCGCAAGGCTATCCGCATGCGACCTTGCCGCTCGCCGATTTCATGGCAGCGTGGCGCGGCGAGACGGTGGATTACGGCGAGCCCTTCACGATGCGGACGGGCTTCCGGCGCATCGAGGCCGTGGCGGAGGAGGACGCGATCCGGCGAGCGCTTCCCGCCGGTATTCGCTGGCTCGCCATGGACCGGAACCTGCAGCCGCCGGCGGGAACGCTCGGCAACGAGGCGGCGGCGCTCGCCTTGGCGGAGCGGGTCACGGCCGGCTGCGACGACGAGCTCAGGGGCCATTTCATCCATTTCGCGGTGCGCGTCGGCGCACGGCGCGCTGCCGATGCCGCGCGTTGCCTGGCCCGGATCGGGCTCGACGAAGCTGCCGGGATCATGGGACGTCAGGCACGATCGATCGGCGCCCTGCAATACCCGCTGGTTACTCGGGAGGACGCGGCCGCCGCCGCTCACCTGAGAGCGCTGGCGCCGACCTATCGCGAATTGCTCGCGGTGCTGGAGCCTGCCGCCGTTTCATAGCGAGGCGATCGCCAGCCAAGAAAAAGCCCGCCCCAGTGAGGGGCGGGCCTGTCCTGATCGAACCGACGGGTCAGGCCGCGTCGGGCTGGGCCGGGCTGTTGGCCGGCGGGTTGTTGCGGCGCTCGTTCATGAATTGATCGAACTCGGCCTTGTCGCGGGCCATGCGCAGGCGGCCCAGGAAGTCGTGAAACTCGCGCTGCTCGTCCTCGAGCCGGCGCAGCGTCTCTTCGCGATACTCGTCGAAGGCGCGGTTGCCGCTTGTCGGGCCGCCGCGGCCACCCCAACCACCGAAGCCGCCGCCGAAACGACCCTCGCGGCCGGTCATGCGCTCGCGCAGGCGGTCCATCTTGCCCTGCAGGCGGTTCATCCGGTGCTCGTACCGGTCTCCGGCATATCCACAACCCATGCGTCCACTCCAGAAAAGAAAGGCCAGGGTCGCAAGACCCAACGGCCAGAACAGGATGAAGCCGAGAACCGCGAAGGCGATCCAGGCACCCCTCCCATATTCATCCAGCTTCTCGACGATCGGCATTGCTCCCTCACTGAACCAACGTGAATGTAAATCACATTTACATAGATGCTCCCGACCCTGCCGCTTGTCAAGAAGCCGGTCTGCGGAAATGAATCAGCCGGGCGTAGAGGGGCCGTTGCGGCCGATGCCGAGGCCCTGGAGATAGATCAGCATGCCGGCTTCCAGCAGCTCGGCGGCCGACATCGGCAGGGGGCGCCGCCCGCCATCGGCGCGGCCGAACAGGGCGGCGACGCCATGCGACATCGCCCAGACATGCAGGGCCATCATCAGGGCGGGCGGGCGCTTGCCCTGCGGCAATTGTGCGATCAGCGCCTCGGAGGCCTGGCGCAGGCCGGCGAAGGCGCGGTCTGCCGCGGCGCGCAGTTCCGGGCTGGCATCGAGCGGCACGCCGGCCTCGAACATTGCCGAATAATAGGCGGGCTCGTCATGGGCGAAGGTCAGATAGGCGCGGCCGAGCCGGTGGAAGGCGGTCTCGGGATCGGGCCTGCCCTGGTCCCAGGCGCGCGACAGGGCCGCCTCGAAAGCCTGGAAGCCACGCGCGGCGACATCGGCCAGGAGCTCGTCGCGGTCGCGGAAATGGCGGTACGGCGCAGCAGGACTGACGCCGGCCATGCGCGCCGCCTCGGCGAAGGTGAAGCCGTTCGGGCCCTTCTCGCCGATCAGCCCGAGCGCGGCCTTCACCAGCTCCTCCTTGAGGTTGCCGTGGTGATAGCCGCGGGGTGTCTCGGGGCGGTCGCGCTTCCAGCTCATGTAAGGAGCGCTAACATGCGGGTGGGCTTGCGTCGACTGTCAGGCGCAACAACAAGCCCTCATCCTGAGGAGCAAGCAAAGCTTGCGTCTCGAAGGATGCTCCAGATGGTTCCGAAGCCACCGGGAACATCCTTCGAGACAGCCCTTCGGGCTTCCTCAGGATGAGGGCTTCGGGTGACCGATCTTCTCACGCGTCGAGCATCAGGCGCTTGCGCAGGCCGTCGGGAATGCGCCGGGCGCGTCCGCCGCCGACGCAGGCGACCATGACCTGCGCCGTGATCAGCACATCCTCGCCCCGCAGCACGCGCTGTTCGAGGTCCATCGTGGCGCCACGGGCCGCGATCGAGCGGGTCTCGACCGTCAGCAGGTCATCCATCATGGCCGGCCGCAGGAAATCGATCGTCATCCTGCGCACCGCGAAGCCGAGCGCCGTCTCGCCGTCGAAGAGCTCCCGCTGCTCGACGCCGAGCGCGCGGATCAGCTCGGTGCGACCGCGTTCCATGAAGCGAAGATAGGAGGCGTGATAGACAACGCCGGAGAAATCAGTGTCCTCGTAATAGACGCGGACCTCGATGCGATGGACCTTGCTCATGGCGCTCCGGAGCGGTTTCGAACGGCTGAAGCTGCCATAAACCAGGAGATGCGGCTTCGGAAAGGCTGGAACTGCTCTGCCGGAACAGCGTTCCCGATGGCGTGATCTCAACAAGGGAGGACCTGTCATGGCGCAATCCAGCAAGGCGACCGCGAGGCTGCTCGACAAGGCCGAGGCCGATCTCGTCGCCAGCACTCAGCGCGGGGCGATCGGTGCGCTCCCGGACGATGCGTTGCGCGACCTCGCCGGCAAGCTGCGCGAGCGCCGCGACAAGGCGCGCGAGGGAGCGCGGCGCCAGAAGCGCGAGATGCGCGGCAAGGCCGAGCCGAAGGGCGCCAAGGCGGCGACCGACAACACTGGCACCAAGGCGAAGGCCGATGCGCTGACGGCGGCGCTGAAGCGTGTCGGTGCCGAGCGGACGCGCCGCGAGGAGAAGGCAAAGCTGCCAAGCCAGCGCAGCCTCGCGCGCAAGGCGCTCGCTCTCAAGCAGCGGCAGCTTGCGGCCGAGCGGCCCGCCAGTCGGACCGCGAGCAAGGGCATGCGCCCGGTCGAGAATCCGAAAGCGGGCAAATCCGGCGCGCTGAAGGATGCCGGGGCCCGGCCGGCGATGATGCGATCGAAGATCGCCCGGCAGTCGTAGCGGCAATCCAGCCCTGCAGGCACTCAGCGCTTGCAGGGCTTGCCCATGAAGGAACCGCAGTCATAGGGCTTCGACAGCTCGGCGCGGACGGAGTAATCCTTGCCCTCGAAGCGGTTGACGATGTCGTCGATGCGCCAGCCGCCGCCTTCCTCGACCATGCGGAAGCGCACCGTGACCGGCTGCTTGAAGCTGCGGAAGGCGGCACTGACCAGGGCACGGCCGTTTGTGGGCTTCTCGACGATGGCGACCTTGAGGTTCTTCACCTCGCCGTCCTGGCCGTTGATGAAGGGATCGGCGCCGATATGGCCGATCTCGCCGGCCTCGTCCTGATAGAGGTCGTCGCGGGCAAAGAGCGCTGCGAGGCTCCTGCTCATCAGCCTGTCGCGATGTGGCGGGCGCCAGGGCGGTTCGCCCGAGGCGGCCAGCGTCTTCACCGTGATCGCATAGGCATCCTTCACCGGTCCGTCCGGCGTGGTATCGGCAGCGGATGCGGCGCCGGCGCCGAGCAGGCCGATCGCGAGCAAAGCCGATGCGGCGAAGCGGGAGGCTGACATGCGTGGGCTCCGAAAGCGAACGATCCGATGCGATCAAGCGGGAAGGATGCGAGGCTTGCATCCTTCATATGCGGGACGATGATCCGGCCTATTCGCCATCCTCGTCGCTGCCGAACAGGCCGAACTGCGCGGTCTCGCGCGAGGGCTCGGGCATGCCGAGATGGCGGAAGGCGTGCGGCGTGAGCAGGCGCCCGCGCGGGGTGCGCTGGATGAAGCCCTGCTGCAGCAGGAAGGGCTCGATGATCTCCTCGATCGCGTCGCGCGGCTCGGAGAGGGAGGCGGCGATGGTCTCGATCCCGACCGGGCCACCGCCGAAATTGACCGCCACCGTAGTGAGATAGCGCCGGTCCATCTGGTCGAGGCCGATGGCGTCGACATCGAGCAGCGAGAGCGCCTTGTCGGCGACCTTGCGGGTGACGATCGGGTCGCCGTCGACGATGGCGAAGTCGCGCACGCGGCGGAGCAGGCGCCCGGCGATGCGCGGCGTGCCGCGGGAGCGCTTGGCGATCTCATTGGCGCCGTCGTCCGACATTGGCACGCCGAGCACGCGGGCGCCGCGCGCGACGATGCCCTGCAATTCCTCGACCGTGTAGAATTGCAGGCGGATCGGGATGCCGAAGCGATCGCGCAGCGGCGTGGTCAGGAGGCCGGCGCGGGTGGTGGCGCCGACGAGCGTGAACTTGGGCAGGTCGATCTTGACCGAGCGCGCCGCCGGGCCTTCGCCGATGATCAGGTCGAGCTGGTAGTCCTCCATCGCTGGATAGAGGATTTCCTCGACCGCCGGGTTCAGGCGGTGGATCTCGTCGATGAAGAGCACGTCGCGCTCTTCGAGATTGGTGAGCTGGGCGGCGAGGTCCCCGGCCTTGGCGATGACCGGGCCGGAGGTCGAGCGGAAATTGACGCCGAGCTCGCGCGACACGATCTGCGCCAGCGTCGTCTTGCCGAGGCCGGGCGGGCCGACGAAGAGCACATGGTCGAGCGCGTCGCCGCGGGTTCTGGCAGCATTGATGAAAACTTGCAGATTCGCGCGCGCCGCCGCCTGGCCGGTGAAATCGGCGAGCGACAACGGACGCAGCGAGGTCTCGCTGTCGTCGTCGCGGCGTTCGGCCGTCATCAGGCTGGAGCGCTTGGGTTCGCTCACAGCGCGATCTCCAGCTCGATGGCGTCGTGGATCGGAATGTCCTTGTACCCCGTCTTGATGATATCAGGCACGACCGAGCGATAGGCGTCGATCGCTTCGAGATAAAGCCCCGAGAGGCGAAAGCCACGGCGCTGGTAGAAGGTCATGCCCGGCATGTTGTCATTGGTCAGCATCGCCTTGAGCGTCCTGGCACCGGCCTTGCGCGCCGCGAAGATGACGGCGTCGAGCATCCGGATCGCGACGCCTTCGCCGGGCCTGAGCGAGTGGAGCGCGCAGAGATAGGCATTTTCGCCCCGGAGCGTCCAGCTCGCCAGCGCGGCCGTGCGGCCGGAAGGTTCGTAGAGGCCGAGCGCGTCGATCTCGGCGACGTCATAGACGTGCAGGTCGATCATCATGCTCTGCGAGCCCCAGCTCGCCAGCATGATGCGGCAGAGCTCGGTCTTGTCGGTGACGACGCGCAATTGAAGCTCGTCTGGCTCCTCGCTCACTTCGCCAGTTCCTTCAGGCCCAGCTTGATCAACTGGGCCGTGCCGGCACCATCGCCGGCGGTCTTGGCGGCAGCAGCCACGGCGGCGACCGCCTGCGCCTGAGGATAGCCGAGATTGGCGAGCGCCGACACGGCGTCGGCGATCGGCTGCGGCAGCTTCCGGTCCTCTAGCGCGCCGGAGAGCTGCACGACGCCCGGATCGATATGGCCGAAGGCCGGGGCCTTGTCCTTGAGTTCGGCGCAGAGGCGCTGCGCGAGCTTCGGGCCGACGCCGGGTGCGCGGGCGATCGCGGCCTTGTCGTTGGTGGTGATGGCGGTGGCGAGCGCGCCGGGATCGAGCGTCGAGAGGATCGCGAGCGCGACCTTGGCGCCGACGCCCTGCACGACCTGCATCAGGCGGAACCAGTCGCGCTCGACATCGGACATGAAGCCGTAGAGGCGGATCGCGTCCTCGCGGACATGGGTCTCGATCGAGAGCGCGGCCGCCTCGCCCGGCTGGGGCAGGCGCTGGAGCGTGCGCGCCGAGCACTGCACGACATAGCCGACGCCCTGGACGTCGATGATGACGTGGTCCTCGCCATAGGAATCGATCAGGCCCTTGAGCTTGCCGATCATCGTCTCGTTCCCTCGGCCGTCTTCATCAACCCGCCACGCGCATCTGTGCGACCAGCGCCTTCATGCCGCGATGCTGGGCATGGCAGATCGCGACGGCGAGCGCGTCCGCGGCATCGGCCGAGGAGGTCTCGGCCTTGGGCAGCAGCACGCGGATCATCGCCTGGACCTGCTTCTTGTCGGCATGGCCGACGCCGACCACGGTCTTCTTGACGAGATTGGCGGCGTATTCCGCGACATCGAGCCCGGCGAGCGCCGGCACGACCAGCGCGATGCCGCGGGCCTGGCCAAGCTTCAGCGCCGATTGCGGGTCGCGGTTGATGAAGGTCTCTTCCACGGCGGCCTCATGCGGGCGATGCGCGGCGAGGACCTTGTTCAGGCCTTCGTGCAATTGCCGCAGGCGCTCGCCGAGCGAGAGGGTGCCGTCGCTCTCGATGCAGCCGCAGGCGACGAAGGAGAGCTTGCTGCCTTCCGAAATCACGATGCCCCAGCCGGTTTTGCGGAGGCCGGGATCGATGCCGAGGATGCGAATCGGAGGAGCCATGATGCCTGCAAACTAGCGGATGTTTCGGATTTGTCCCGCGTCGAGACGCGGGCAGGTTCGGGCTGGATGAATTCCCCTGATCGATGACATCAAAAAGGAAAGTTGTTCTTGCCGCCGGCCTGCGGGCATGGTTCGCAGCATCTTTCGTCTCCGGCCGGCTCCATGTCCTCGATCCTGTCTTCCTTCATGCCGGGCGTCAGCGCCGACGGCATCGCCGTTCTGCTGGCCGCGACGCTGCTCGGCGGGCTGGTCCGCGGCTTCACGGGCTTCGGTTTCGCCATGGTGTTCATGCCGCTGGCCTCGGTCGTGCTCGGACCGGTCGCGGCGCTCGGCCTGATCTGGTTCATCGACCTGCCTTTCGCGCTGCCGATCGCGGCGCGCAGCGCCAGGACGGCCGAATGGCGCGAGATCCTGCCGCTGCTGCTGACGGCGACTTTGGCACTGCCGGCCGGCATCTGGCTGCTGATCTGGCTCGATCGCGAGACGATGCGCTGGGTGCTGGCCTCGCTCGTGCTGATCGCGGTCGGGCTGATGGCGTCGGGCTGGCGCTATCACGGGCGACCGACGATCACGCTCTCGCTCGGCGTCGGGGCCCTGTCGGGGCTGTTCAACGGCATGGCCTCGATCGGCGGCATGCCGCTCGCGGTGTTCTGGCTCGGTGCGCAACGCAACGACCGGCACAAGACGCGGGCCAATCTGCAGACCTTCTTCGGCGTCTCGACGCTGATCAGCGGCGCGGTCCTGTGGTCGAAGGGGATTCTGACGCTCGGCGCGCTGACGATGGCGGTTCCGCTCTTCGCGGTCTACGGCGCCGGGCTCTGGGCCGGCACGCATGGCTTCCGGCTGGCCTCGGAGGAGACGTTCCGGCGCGGGGCCTATCTGGTGATCTTCCTCAGCGCGTTGATCAGCCTGCCGCTGTGGGATGTCGTGATCGGGCGGTGACGGAGATCGTCATGCCCGGGCTTGACCCGGGCATCTCAGGACGAAAGGGCGCCTCTTCCTGTGAGAGATTCCCGGGTCTGCGCTTCGCTTCGCCCGAGAATGACGTGTTTCAAGATCAGGCGCTGAGCTTGGCCATGATGTCGTCGGCAATCTCGAAATTGGCGAAGACGTTCTGGACGTCGTCGTCGTTGTCGAGGGCTTCCATCAGACGCATCATCGAGCCGGCCTTCTCCTCATCGAGCGGGGCGGTCGTGGTCGGGCGCCAGACGGGCTTGGCCGAGGCGGGAGCGCCGAGCGAAGCTTCCAGTGCCTTGGAAACCTCGTTCAGCGCGTCGAAGGCGCATAGGATGGTGTGGCCGTTCTCGTCCGAGATCACGTCGTCTGCGCCGGCCTCGATCGCGGCTTCCATCAGCTTGTCGGCATCGCCCGCCTCCGGCGGATAGCTGATCTCGCCGACGCGGTTGAACATGAAGGACACGGAATTGCTTTCGCCGAGCGCGCCGCCCGACTTGGTGAAATAGGAGCGCACGGCGGAGGCGGTGCGGTTGCGGTTGTCGGTCAGCGCCTCGACGATGACGGCGGCGCCGCCCGGGCCGTAGCCCTCGTAGCGGACCTCGTCATAATTGTCGCCTTCGCCGCCGGCGGCCTTGTTGATGGCGCGCTGGATATTGTCCTTCGGCATGTTCTCGGCGCGCGCGGCAAGCACGGCCATGCGCAGGCGCGGGTTCATGTTCGGGTCGGGCATGCCCATCTTGGCGGCGACGGTGATCTCGCGGGCCAGTTTCGAGAACAGCTTGGAGCGCACGGCATCCTGCTTGCCCTTGCGGTGCATGATGTTCTTGAACTGTGAATGGCCGGCCATGGGAACTCGCTGCCCTTTGATGAGATGGAACCATGGAATATTGCCTGCGGTGCGCACCACAGGCGATCGGTCGGCCTTATAGGCGCCGGTTTCCGCGGCAGGCAAGCGCCTGTCGTCGGTCACGGCCCGAATCGGAGTGAACAGGACGTTAAGTCATTCTTTGCCACGGCGCGGCATGATGGCTTCACCCGCCACGCCGTCCTCCTCAAAGCCTGCGAAGCCGTGACATCCAATTCCATCGCCGCGCAGGAACATCGATTCCGCGCATTCCGGATATTCGACGAGGACATCGTTCTTCTCGGTTCGCTCTCGGACTTCGCTCGCGGCCGTCTGCCGCATCTGCTGGAAAACCTGCACGACCAGTTCGCCCCCTGGCCGGAGATCGCGCAGGCCCTTCGGCAGCCCGATGTGCATGAGCGGCGGCTGTCGCACTGGATCAGGCTCGCATCCGGCGACCTTCGCGAAGGCTACACCGAATCGGCCCATAGTCTGGCGAGCGTGTTCCACGAGCACGGCGTACCGGTCCATGCCGTGGTGATCTGCCATGCGATCGTCTCGAACGCCATCATCGTCGAACTCGGCCTGGACCGTCAGAGCATGATGGGATTGTCCCGGCTTTGGCGGAGGCGCGAGCTCGATCGCCGGATGGCGACGCGCACGGCACTGTCGAAGGCGACGCAGCTCGATCTCGAATTGCTGCTGGAGACCTATTCCGTCGTCCAGCAGGAGAGCCGTGACCGCACGCGCCACCAGATCGAGACTTTCGAGGTCACGGTCCGGGAAGTGGTCGGTGCTGTGAATGCCAGCGCCGGCAAGGTGGAGCGTCTTGCCGCCTCGGTGGAGAACGTGGTGGGCGAGACCAGCGCGCAGGCCGAGCGCGCGGTCGGTGCGGCCGGCGATGCTTCGGACAATGTCAGCAATGTCGCGACGGCGACGAACGAATTGTCGATCTCGCTCGACCATGTCGCGGTGGAGGTGGTGCGGGCCTCGACCATGGCGCATGAGGCGCATGCCGCCGCCCAGAAGACCGACGCGATCGTCAAAAGCCTGGCGCATTCGGCGGAAACCATCGGCTCCGTCGTCGAGATGATCCAGACCATCGCCAGCCAGACCAATCTTCTCGCGCTCAACGCGACGATCGAGGCGGCGCGCGCCGGCGAGTCCGGGCGGGGCTTCGCGGTCGTCGCGACGGAGGTGAAACAGCTATCGTCCCGGACCGCGAAAGCCACGGATGAGATCGCGGCCCAGGTTCCCGCCATGCAGGCGGCGACGCGGGAGGCGGTCGCGGCGATCGAGAGCATCGTCACCTTCGCCAGCCAGGTGAACGGCATCGCGAGCACGGTCGCGGCCAGTATCGACGAACAGCGTGCCGCCACGCAGGAGATCGCCCGCAGTGCGGATCAGGCGGCGATGGGCACGCAGGCCAATGCCGAAACCATCCTGGCGCTGAGCGACAGTGCCCAGCAGGCCGGCAAGGCGGTGCACGACGTGCTCGACGTCGCAGGAGCCCTGTCGCGGCAAGCGGCGAGCCTGAACAGTGCATTCGACGACCTGGTCCGCCAGCAGCGCGCCATCTGAAGATGTCCGGCGGCTCCGGGTGATTAGCCCCAGCCCGGCAGCGCCTCGCTGAGATGCGGGCCGACGCGCACGGCCCAGGCCGCCTTCGCCAAACCCGTCGCATCGTCGACATCGACGGCGATGCCGGAGAGCGTGCCCTCGCCGGTCGCCGGCTCGAGGCGCGCGCCCGGCACCTTCTGCAGGAAGCGGCGCACCGGCTCGTCCTTCTGCATGCCGAGCACGGAATCGTAATCGCCGCACATGCCGGCATCGGACTGGTAGGCCGTGCCGCCGGGCAGGATGCGCGTGTCCGAGGTCGGCGCATGGGTATGCGTGCCGACGACGAGGCTGGCGCGGCCGTCGAGGAAATATCCCATGGCCTGTTTCTCGCTGGTCGCCTCGGCATGGACGTCGACGATGACGGCGTCGGCGACCTCGCCGAGCGGGCAGGCCGAGAGCTCGCGCTCGACCGCGGCGAAGGGATCGTCGAGCGGGTCCATGAACAGCCGGCCCATGACGTTGACGACGAGCACGCGGGCGCCGTTGCGGGCCTCGATCACGGTGGCGCCGCGGCCGGGCGTGCCGGGCGGATAATTGGCCGGGCGGATCAGCCGGTCCTGCCGGGCGATGAAGACGAGCGCCTCGCGCTGGTCCCAGGAATGGTTGCCGAGAGTCACGGCATCGGCGCCGGCGGCGAGGATTTCGTCGCAGATCGCCTCGGTGATGCCGAAGCCGCCGGCGGAGTTCTCGCCGTTGATGACCACACAGTCGAGCTTCCAGGCCTCGCGCAGGGCGGGCAGCCGCTCCTGAACCGCAATCCGGCCGGGGCGGCCGACGATGTCACCGAGGAAGAGAAGACGCATGAAGACTCCGAACGCATAGCGCTATCGCTACGAGAGCCCTCATCCTGAGGAGCGGACTTTAAGTCCGCTCCTCAGGATGAGGGCTGTGTAAAGACAGCTTTCCGTCTTCCCTTGCTCGAATGCCCAGCGGAATCAACCGCAACGAAGAGTTTCGCGCTCGGTCACGATCCAGTCGAGACGCCTGTCATGCGGCTCGTGGGGGACGGCGTCGATCTCCTGCGCGGCATAGCCGATGCCGATGCTGACCGTCGGACCGAGCTCCGAGAGGGCGCGGTCGTAGTAGCCCTTGCCGTAGCCGATGCGGTAGCCGCGCCGGTCGAAGGCTGCGAGCGGGACGAGCAGGATCGCGGGCCTGACCTCCGGCTGGTCGGGGGCGGGGACGAGCGTGCCGAAGCCGCCGGGCACGATCGGCTCATAGGGCGCCCAGTGCCGGAAAATCATACGCCTCTCGACGATCGCGGGCAGGCAAAGCGGCAATCCGCGCTCATGCAGCCCTTCGAGGATCGGGCGGGGATCGGCCTCCGATCGCATCGGCCAATAGGCCGAGACCGGGCCGGGGCCGTCCTTCCAGGCGGGGAGGGCGAGGGCACGCGCGGCAATCTCGGCATCCCACTCGAGCCGGTTGTCGAGATCGAGAGCGTCGCGACGGGCGAGGGCCTCCGCGCGGAGCACCGCTTTGCGCGGGGAAGGTATCACCTGCGTGGCGGACGTCATCGTCATAAGGGCTGCGGAGCCACCTCGGCCGTGGAGTTTTGAATCCCGGGACACCTACTAAAGTAGGTGGGCGCCGTGTGTCCGGTTCCGATGGATCCGGTCAGGGACAGCTCCCTAGGGAGTCGTATGGGCCCGGGGAATGCTGTCTCTCACGCACCAGGCAGCCCCGCTTCGCCAATGTAGGGAGGTCGCCGGCAAAGCGCCAGTGGTGTTTGCGAAGGACGGCGCGAAATCCTCAGCAGTTCGAGCCCTCATCCTGAGGAGCCATTTCGATAGAAATGGCGTCTCGAAGGATGCTCCAGCAGGTTCCAGAGACATCTGGAGCATCCTTCGAGACGCGGACCTTCGGCCCGCTCCTCAGGATGAAGGCTGAAAAGCCCCAGACGAGCCCCCTGACCGGCGACGTGCCCGGCGATCGGGCCAGCCATGAAAACGTTCATATTTTGGCCGTGGTGCGCTGATGTTATAAAGACGCGCGCGACATGCAAGGAAACCGGTTTCAACGATGCTTCGTTCACTCCTAGCCCGCCATCTCTCCCGCCCGGGGCTTGCCGCTTTGGCACTCTCCGCCGCGCTGGCCGGCGGCGTGGTGCCAGCCGCGGCGCAGGATGCGGCCGACCTGCTGGTCCGCACGACGCGGCTGGAAAACCAGCTCCGCCAGATGTCCGGCCAGATCGAGCAGCTCCAGTTCGAGAACCGGCGGCTCTCCGAGCAGCTTCGCAAGTTCCAGGAAGACGTCGATTTCCGCCTGAACGAGAAAGGCGGCGGGCGTCCGAATACGGCTGCGCCCGGCCCGGCGGGCGCGCCGCCTGCCGGGGGAACGCCGCAGCGCCATCGCCGCGGCGACGCCTTCGATCCGACGACGCAGCAGGGCGCGGCCGGCGCGCCGCAGCCGCTCGGTGGCGGCGGCGCGATCGCCGGGATCATCGAGGATGATTATGTCGGCGGCCCGGCGACGGGCCAGCCGCTCGACCTGCAGGGCGTCGGGCGCCAGGTGCCGCAAGGGGCGCTGCCACAGGACCGGCCGCGCGGCGCGAGCGTCGCCGCGGCGAGCGGTCCACAGAGCGCCAGGGAGGCCTATGACCTCGCCTTCGCCTCGCTTCAGCGCAAGGAATACGAGCAGGCCGAGATGGGTTTCCGCCAGTTCCTGCAAAGCTATCCGCGTGACCGGCTGGCCGTCGACGCGACGTATTGGCTCGGCGAGAGCTATCTCCAGCGCCAGCGCTATCGCGAGGCGGCCGAGCAGTTCCTGAAGATCTCACAGGGGGCGCCGAAAGCGTCCAAGGCGCCTGAAAGCCTGCTCAAGCTCGGCATGTCGCTCAACGGGCTCGGCGCCAAGGAACAGGCCTGCGCGACCTATGCCAAGGTCGGCATCGACTATCCCTCCGCCCCCAATTCCGTGCGCCAGGGCGTCGCGCGCGAACGCCGCCGTTCCGGCTGCGCTTGAGCGCGGCCCCGATCGAGGACGATATCGCGCCGGTCTCGTCCGTCGAGGCCGGCGTTGTGCTTGCGGGGCTGTCGCGGGAGGCGGCCCTGCTCGTGGCCGTCTCCGGCGGGCCGGATTCCGTGGCGCTGCTGGCGCTTCTGGCTGATTGGGCCCGGATGCCCAACAGGCCGTCCCTCCATGCCGCGACCGTCGATCATGGCCTGCGCCCGGAATCGGCCGAGGAGGCCGCCGCCGTGGCTGCGATCTGTGCGAAACTCGGCGTCGGCCATGCGACCTTGCGCTGGGAGGGCTTGAAGCCCGCGAGCCGCGTGCAAGCCGAGGCACGGCGTGCCCGCTACGCCCTGCTGGCCAACGAAGCGAGACGGCTCGGCGGCGCGACGCTGGTCACGGCCCATACGCTCGACGATCAGGCCGAGACGCTCCTGATGCGGCTTGCCCATGGCTCGGGCCCGTCGGGGCTTGCGGGCATGCGGGCGCGCAGCGAGGTCAACGGCATTACGCTGGTCAGGCCGCTGCTCGGCCTTTCGAAGGCGCGGCTCGTCGCGACGGCCGAAGCGCGGGGACTGCCGTTCATCCACGACCCCAGCAACGGCGATCGCCGCTTCGAACGCGTGCGCTGGCGCGAGGCGATGCCGGTTCTGGCGGAGCAGGGCCTGACGGCGGAGCGGCTTGGCCATCTGGCCGAGCGAATGGCGCGCCTGAACGAGGCCGCCGCGCATCGTGCCGGCATAGTGCTCGCAGAGGTGCTGTTGCCGCATGGGACAGTGGATAGCGGCCTGCGCCTGCGTTTGTCCGCACTCCTCTCGGAGCCCGAAGAGATCGTACTGCGGGTGCTGTCGCAGGCGCTCGATGCGGTCGTGCCGGGCAGCGAGGGATATGGCCGGCTGGAACGATTGGAGGCCTGTGGCGGGGTTCTGATCGCGGCGGCGCGCACCGGCTCGACCCTGCGGCGGACGCTGGCGGGTTGCATTCTCTCGCTCGGCCGCGACGGCGTTCTCACGCTGCAGACGGAGCCGCCGCGCAGACGCGGCATTCACTCTTCGGCGTCATAGTGTTGCCGCGTCATTGCTTTCCCTTGGCAACGGCCTGCGCGACACCTAAATTGATCATCGGGAAACTATGGCCTCATCCGGTTGGTCCGGCAGGCCCGATCGGATAGGGAATGAACCCGAATTTTCGCAATTTCGCCCTCTGGGTGGTGATCTTCCTGCTGGTTCTGGCACTCGTCACTCTGTTCCAGAGCCCGAGCCAGCGTGCCAGCACCAACGAAATCCCCTACAGCCAGCTGATCAACGAGGCCGAGGCCGGACGCGTGTCGAACGTCGTCGTTGCCGGCCAGGAGATTTCCGGCTCGTTCTCGGATGGTCGCGCCTTCGTGACCTATGCGCCCTATGGCGATCCGAACCTGTTGAAGACGATGGCCCAGAAGGGTGTGCAGGTCTCGGCCAAGGCGCCGTCGGAAGGCACGCCCTGGTTCATGGCGCTGCTGGTCAATTCGCTGCCCTTCGTCATCTTCATCGGCCTGTGGATCTTCATGTCCCGCCAGATGCAGAACGGCGCCGGCCGGGCTATGGGCTTCGGCAAGTCGAAGGCCAAGCTCCTGACCGAGGCGCATGGCCGCGTCACCTTCGAGGATGTCGCCGGCATCGACGAGGCCAAGGAGGACCTGCAGGAGATCGTCGAGTTTCTGCGCGATCCCCAGAAGTTCCAGCGGCTGGGCGGGCGCATCCCGCGCGGCGTGCTGCTCGTCGGTCCTCCCGGTACGGGTAAGACCCTGACGGCGCGCGCCGTCGCGGGCGAGGCCAACGTGCCGTTCTTCACCATCTCGGGCTCCGACTTCGTCGAGATGTTCGTCGGCGTCGGCGCCAGCCGCGTGCGCGACATGTTCGAGCAGGCCAAGAAGAACGCGCCCTGCATCATCTTCATCGACGAGATCGACGCGGTCGGCCGTCATCGCGGCGCCGGCCTCGGCGGCGGCAATGACGAGCGCGAGCAGACGCTGAACCAGCTCCTCGTCGAGATGGACGGCTTCGAGCCGAACGAGGGCGTGATCATCATCGCCGCGACCAACCGTCCCGACGTGCTTGACCCCGCGCTGCTGCGTCCGGGCCGCTTCGACCGCCAGATCGTCGTGCCGAACCCGGATGTCGCCGGCCGCGAGAAGATCCTGCGCGTCCATGTCCGCAAGGTGCCGATGGCGCCGGATGTCGACCTAAAGGTGCTCGCCCGCGGCACGCCCGGCTTCTCCGGCGCGGATCTGATGAACCTCGTCAACGAGGCGGCGCTGCTCGCCGCCCGCCGCGGCAAGCGCATGGTCACCCATGCGGAGTTCGAAGATGCCAAGGACAAGGTCATGATGGGCGCGGAGCGCAAGTCGATGGCCATGTCCGAGGAGGAGAAGAAGCTGACCGCCTATCACGAGGCCGGCCACGCCATCGTCGGCCTCTACGTGCCGGCCGGCGTTCCCGTCCACAAGGCAACCATCATCCCGCGCGGTCGCGCGCTCGGCATGGTCAAGTTCCTGCCGGAGGGCGATCGCTACTCGATGAAGTACAAGGAGTTCACCTCGCAGCTCGCGGTCGCCATGGGCGGGCGCGTGGCGGAGGAGATCACCTTCGGCAAGGAGAACATCACCTCCGGCGCGACGGGCGACATCCAGCAGGCGACCAAGATGGCCAAGGCCATGGTCACGCAGATGGGCTATTCGGACGAGCTCGGCATGGTCGCCTATGGCGACAATCAGGAAGAGGTGTTCCTGGGCATGTCGATGGGTCGCAGTCAGTCGCTCTCCGAGGCGACCGCGCAGAAGATCGACGCCGAGGTTAAGCGCCTCGTCGACGAAGGCTATCGCGACGCCAAGGAAATCCTGACGAAGCATCACGAGGAGTTCGTCCAGGTGGCCGAGGCGCTGCTCGAGTTCGAGACGCTGACCGGCGAGGAAATCCGCGACCTGATCGCCGGCAAGCGTCCTTCGCGCGATCTCGACGACACGCCGCATGCCCCGCGCGGTTCGGCCGTGCCGAGCGCCGGCAAGGGCCGCAAGCGCGGCGAGCCGGATGCCGGCATGGAGCCGCAGCCGCAGGCCTGAGGTCGCCTTTGGCAGGAAGACATGAAGGGCGGTCGAGAGGCCGCCCTTTTTCTGGTCTGTCGCTATTCACCTCCCGCCGTCATCCCGGACAAGCCGCGAAGCGGCGCCGATCCGGGATCCATGCCTGAACCTCGTTCGGCAACGCTCCGGAATGGATCCCGGGTCGCCTTTCGGTCGCCCGGGATGACACCGCCTCTGTCGGGACCGTGGAGGCTGCCGAACCCCCTGTCACGCTCCGTCATAATTTGTGAGAAGGCGGAAAGGTTTTTTGGCTATAGAACGCCCGAAACGGGCGCGATCCGCCCCTCGGAACCGAAGACGATGACGCGCAAATATTTTGGTACGGACGGCATTCGCGGGCGGGCGAACGGCGTCATCACGCCGGACCTCGCCCTGAAGGTCGGCCAGGCCACCGGACTCGCCTTCCGCCGCGGCGAGCATCGCCACCGGGTGGTGATCGGCAAGGATACCCGCCTTTCCGGCTACATGATCGAATATGCCATGGTTGCGGGCTTCACCTCGGTCGGCATGGACGTGATGCTGCTCGGCCCGATGCCGACGCCGGCGGTGGCGATGCTGACGCGCTCGATGCGCGCCGATCTCGGCGTCATGATCTCGGCCTCGCACAACGCCTATGAGGATAACGGCATCAAGCTGTTCGGCCCTGACGGCTACAAGCTCAACGACGAGGTCGAGCGCGAGATCGAGGGACTGATCGACGGCGACCTGACCCCGCGTCTGTCGGCCTCGCCGAAGCTCGGCCGGGCCAAGCGCATCGACAGCGCCGATGCGCGCTATGTCGAGTTTGCCAAGCGTACCATGCCGCGCAACATGAGCTTGGAAGGCCTGCGCATCGTGCTCGATTGCGCCAACGGCGCCGGTTACAAGGTGGCGCCGGAAGCCCTCTGGGAGCTCGGCGCCGAGGTCATCACCATCGGCGACGAGCCCGACGGGTTCAACATCAACCGCGATGTCGGCTCGACCCATCCGGCGACGCTCGTGGCGAAGGTCAGGGAGTTGCGCGCCGATGTCGGAATCGCGCTCGACGGCGACGCCGACCGCGTGCTGATCGTCGACGAGCAGGGCCAGATCGTCGACGGCGACCAGTTGATGGCGGTGATCGCGCGCTCCTGGCTTGAGGATGGCCGGCTCTCGGCGCCCGGCATCGTCGCGACGATCATGTCCAATCTCGGGCTGGAACGCTACCTGGCCGGGCTCGGTCTCTCGCTGGCGCGCACGGCCGTCGGCGACCGCTATGTGCTGGAGCACATGCGCAATCACGGCTTCAATCTCGGCGGCGAGCAGTCCGGCCACATCATCCTGTCGGATTTCGGCACGACCGGTGACGGGCTCGTGGCGGCGCTGCAGTTGCTCGCCGTGGTCAAGCGGATGGACAAGCCGGTCTCCGAAGTCTGCCACTGCTTCGAGCCGCTGCCGCAGATCCTCAAGAACGTGCGCTACAAGAAGGGGCGTCCGCTGGAGGAGAAGCCGGTGGTCAGCGCGATCGAGGCGGCGAAGCAGCTTCTGGGCGAGGGCGGCCGCCTGGTCATCCGCCCCTCCGGCACCGAGCCGGTGATCCGCGTCATGGCCGAGGGCGACGACCGCGATCTGGTCGAACGCGCGGTCGACGATGTCGTCGAGGCTGTGACCAAGGCCGCGGCCTGATAGGCACGGGTTTCCGGTTTAACGAAAACGCTGGTCATCCCGGACAAGCGGCAAAGCCGCGCCGATCCGGAAACCATGCCTGAACCGTTCCGGAATGGATTCCGGGTCTTCGCTTCGCTGCGCCCGGGATGATAATTGGGGCCAAACGGATTCACACCACCGTGGTGAGCCCGCCATCGACCATCAGCAGGTGGCCGTTGACGTAGTCCGAGGCCGCCGAGGACAGGAAGATCGCGGCTCCCGCCAGTTCCTTCGTCTCGCCCCAGCGCCCGGCCGGCGTACGGCTGCAGACCCAGCTCGAGAAAGCCTCGTCGGCGATCAGCGCGGCGTTGATCTCGGTCGCGAAATAGCCGGGGCCGATGGCGTTGGCCTGGATATTGTGCTTGCCGAGTTCGGCGGCGAGGCCCCGCGTCATCATCTTCACCGCGCCCTTGGAGGCCGTGTAGGGGATGATGGTGGCGCGACCGAGCTCGCTCATCACCGAGCCGATGCTGATGATCTTGCCGCGCCTGCGCGGCACCATGCGCTTCGTCACGGCCTGGGTGACGTAGAACACCGAATGCAGGTTGGTGTTGATCACCTCGTGCCAGCCTTCGACCGGGAATTCCGTGATCGGCGCGCGCTTCTGCATGCCGGCGTTGTTGATCAGGATATCGATCGGGCCGATCTCGGCCTCGATCATGGCGATACCGGCCTCGACCGCGTTCTGGTCGGTGACGTCGAAAGGAGCGATGGAGGCCTTGCGGCCGGCAGCCGCGAGCGCCTGCTGCGCCCTGTCCAGCTTCGCCTTGTCGCGGCCGTTCAGCACGACATGGGCGCCCGCATCGGACAGGCCCTCCGCGAGCGCGAGGCCGATGCCCTGGCCCGAGCCGGTGACAAGCGCGATCTTGCCTTCGAGACTGAACAGTGACAGCGACATGGCGTATCCTCGCAGAGTGGCTGGTGATTGGGCAAATTTGGTTTGCGCAAAGCCTGCCTCTCTCGGTAAGCAGTTTTCAATCGATTAGACAACCACGGAAAGGCGCTTCACGTTCTCGGCCCTCATCCTGAGGAGCGGGCTTGAACCCGCGTCTCGAAGGATGTTCCAGTGCACTCTGGAGCATCCTTCGAGACGCCGCGTTCCGCGGCTCCTCAGGATGAGGGCTCGGGAAAACCGGCCGCGCCGACCAGGGAGAACCACCATGCGGGCCGTCGTCATCCATGCCGAGAAGGATCTGCGGGTCGAGCCGACCACCGCGCCCGAGCTCGGGTCGCGCGACGTGCGCGTGCGGATCGAGGCCGGGGGCATCTGTGGTTC
Organism: Bosea sp. ANAM02; assembly: GCF_011764485.1. Taxonomy (NCBI): domain Bacteria; kingdom Pseudomonadati; phylum Pseudomonadota; class Alphaproteobacteria; order Hyphomicrobiales; family Alloboseaceae; genus Allobosea; species Allobosea sp. ANAM02. The sequence continues at coordinate 1,466,309 of NZ_AP022848.1, forward strand.
GGACCTGCATTACTATCTGCATGGCGGGTTCGGCACGATTCGCGTGCGGGAACCGATGATCCTCGGCCATGAGATCGCCGGCCGGGTCGAGGCGATCGGAGGCGAGGTCTCGCGGGTGAAGCCGGGGGATCGCGTCGCGGTCAATCCGAGCCGCGCCTGCGGCCATTGCCGCTATTGCCAGATGGGGCTGCAGCAGCACTGCACCGACATGCTGTTTTACGGCTCGGCGATGCGCTTCCCGCATGTGCAGGGGGGCTTCCGCGACGTGCTCGTGGTCGAGGAGCGGCAGGCGGTGAAGGTGGCGCCGCGCGTCACGGCGGCCGAGGCCGCCTTTGCCGAGCCGCTCTCGGTCTGCCTTCATGCCGCCAAGCGGGCCGGGCCGCTGCTCGGCAAGCGCGTGCTGGTGACGGGGGCGGGGCCGATCGGCGCGCTCACCGTCCTTGCCGCCAAGGCTGCGGGCGCCTCCGAGATCGTCGCGACCGATGTGGTCGACGGGCCATTGCCGATTGCGCGCAAGATGGGCGCGACGGCGACGGTCAATGTCGCGGCCGATCCGGAGCGGCTCAAGGCCGAATACGGCGCGGAGAAGGGCGCCTTCGACGTGATGTTCGAGGCTTCCGGCAACCAGCATGCGCTGACCGGCGCCTTCGACGTGGTGCGGCCGGGCGGCGTCATCGTCCAGATCGGCGTCGGCGGTCAGTTCACCCTGCCGATGAACGTCGTCGTCGCCAAGGAATTCGACCTGCGCGGCTCCTTCCGCTTCCATGAGGAGTTCGATTGGGCTGTGGCGATGATCGGGTCGGGTTCGATCGATCTTTCGCCGCTGCTGACGGCGTCGATACCGGTCGACCGGGCGGTGGAGGCCTTCGATCTCGCCGCCGACAAGTCGAGGGCGATCAAGGTCCAGCTCGACTTCGCCTGAAGCCTGTCATCCCGTGCGCACTGCGGCGCGAAGTGCCGCGGTGCAGACACGGGACCGTGTTCCGAAGGAGGCGCCTTTCCTGATGACGGTCCCGTGTCTGCGCAGCGGCATTCTACGCCGCAGCGCGCACGGGATGACAGGCTTCAGCCGCTGCTGCGCCGACGCAGGGGCAGCTCCTCCGGGGGGCTGACGGCGAAGCCGTTGCGGCCGTTGCGTTTGGCGACATAGAGCGCCTCGTCGGCCCGGCTGGCGGCTTCGTTGAGCGTGTCTTCGGGTTCCAGCAGGGTCGCGCCGATGCTGGTGCTGACGGAGACGGGCAGGCCGCTGTCTAGGGTGACGGGGCGTTCCGCAGCGGCTGCCACGATTCCCGCCGCGATGGCCGACAAGTCGTCGCGATCGACATGGTCGAGCAGCAGGATGAACTCGTCGCCGCCCCAGCGGGCACAGATGTCGCGGTCTCGCAGCAGCGTCGTCATGCGGTGTGCGAGCTCGGCGATGACCGCGTCGCCGCTCTGATGGCCGTGGCGATCGTTGAGCGGCTTGAGATTGTCGAGATCGACGAGAAGCAGGCCAGCCTGATGTCCGGTGCGCCCGGCACGGCCGCGGCTTTTCGCGAAGGCACGCTCGAAGCCGCGGCGGTTGAAGACCCCGGTCAGCGGATCGGCATGGGCAAGGCGCTCGAGCTGTTCGGTCCGCTCGCGCACGGCCTCCTCGAGCCGGGCGGTGTTCTCCTCGATGCTCCGCGCCATCGTGCCGAAGGCCTGCGACAGCCGGCCGATCTCGTCGCGCCCGGCATCGATCGCGACGGCGCGGAACTCGCGGGCGCGGACATGGCTGGCGGCATGCTCGACGCGGGCGAGCCGATCCAGCACGGCGCGCTTGAACAGCAGGGTCATCAGGGCGGCGGCCGCCAGCAGCACGGCGCCGAAGAGCAGGCCGAGCGGCAGGAACAGGCTGCGATCGATGATGCGATCGATATCCATCACCGTGACGTTGAACCAGCCGAGGCGGTCGAGATAGCCGACACCGACGAGCACGCGCTTGCCGTCGACCGTCATGAAGCGCGACTGCACCAGGTCGTCGCCGGCGCCGACGCGGGCGATCATCTGGCCGAGCAGGGAGCGGTCCGTGTCGTTGTCGACGAGCTGGTAGATCGTCTTCTTGGAGGAGATGTCCTTGGTCAGGCTGTGGAAGTCGACGAGGCTCGCGTCGCGATGGGCCTGCACCGCGCCGCTGCGGTCGACGAACATGCTCTGGACGCCGGTTTGCGGGATGTCGACGACCTCGCGGATGAACTGCGTCAGGTCGAGCCCTGTGCCGATGATGCCGAGGACCCGATTGTCCTTGCGGATGATGCAGTTGATCCAGACCTTGGTGACGCGGAGATTGTCGTCATGGTCGACATTCAGATGGCAGCCGGAGCCGAGCGCGGCGGTCTTGTAGTACCAGCCGTCGCGCGGATTGCTGGCCGAGAGCGTGTAGCGCTTGCGCGCGTGCTCGTAGCTGTTGTCCCTGTCGTTGAAGTAGTAGTTGCCCGAGCCGGCGAGGACCGTGAAATAGCTGCGGTCCCGGAAGGACTGGCGGTAATGCTCCAGCTCGGCGAGGCCGCGTTCCGCCTTGTCCGGATCGCTCTCGTCCTCGGCCCAGTCGACGATCGCGGGCGCGCGGGCGACGGTCTCGGCCAGCGACACCTCGCGCATCAGCGCTTCCAGGCCGCGATAGCGATCGAACAGGATCTGCTTCTCGGCGACCAGCGTGCCGAGCTTCACCACGGTCGCGTCGACGATCCAGAGGAAGGCCGCGCCGGCCGGAATGGCGATCGCCACCAGGATGGCGAGCGTCCAGCCCATGACCCGGGCCTTCAGGCTATGCGTGCGGGGCAGACCGGTTTCGGCCTGGCTCATCGGATCGGCTTCCTTGCGGGGTAGCGCAAGGTAGAGAGCGATCCGTTGCGTAAGCTTTAAGAACGGCTAACGGATCAGCGGCATTTGCACGGGCTGTCATCCCGTGCGCGTTGCGGCGCGAAGTGCCGCTACGTAGACACGGGACCGTTTTCAGAAAGAGGCACCTTCTCGTCGCACGGTCCCGTGTCTGCGCCGCAGCGTTTCACGCTGCAGCGCGCACGGGATGACAGCGTTTAAAATAGTCCTTCGATCCGCCCCTGCGCGTCGATATGGATGCGCTCGGCCGCCGGCTCGCGCGGCAGGCCTGGCATGGTCATGATGTCCCCGCAGATCGCCACCACGAAGCCGGCGCCGGCCGAAAGCCGGAGTTCGCGCAAAGGCACGATATGGCCGGACGGCGCGCCGCGCAGGGTCGGATCGGCCGAGAAGGAATACTGGGTCTTGGCGACGCAGACCGGCAGGTCGCCGAAGCCGGCCTCCTCCAGCTCCGTGAAACGGGTCTTGAGCTTGGCATCGACGCCGACGCTCTCGGCGCCGTAGATTTCGCGCGCGATCGTCTCCAACTTCTGCCGCAGCGGCATCGCCTCGGGATAGAGCGGGGCGAAATCGGCCTCGCCCTCGTCGGCGAGCGCGGCGACCTTGCGGGCGAGCTCCTCCGCACCGGCGCCGCCATCGGCCCAATGCCGGCAGATCACCGCCTCGACGCCGAGATGGTTGCGGCAATAGTTGCGGATCAACTCATGCTCGGCAGCGGTGTCGGTCGTGAAATGGTTGATCGCGACGACCGGCGGCACGCCGAATTTCCTGATATTGTTGACATGGCAGGTGAGGTTGGCGAGCCCCGCTTCCAGCGCCTTCAAGTCCTCGCGGCCGAGCGCATCCTTGGCCACCCCGCCATGCATCTTGAGGGCACGGACGGTCGCGACGACGACGGCGGCGGCGGGCTTCAGGCCTGCCTTGCGGCACTTGATGTCGAAGAATTTCTCGGCGCCGAGATCGGCCCCGAAACCGGCCTCGGTGACGACATAGTCGGCGAGCTTCAGCGCGGCCCTGGTCGCGATCACCGAATTGCAGCCATGGGCGATATTGGCGAAAGGGCCGCCATGGACGAAGGCGGGCGTGCCCTCCAGCGTCTGCACGAGGTTCGGCATCAGCGCGTCCTTGAGCAGGACGCTCATCGCGCCGGTCGCCTTGATGTCGGCGGCAGTGACGAGGCGCTTGTCGCGGGTGCGGCCGATGACGATGCGGCCGAGGCGCGCCTCCAGATCGGCGGCGTCGCGCGCCAGGCAGAAGATCGCCATGATCTCGGAGGCGACGGTGATGTCGAAGCCATCCTCGCGCGGGAAGCCGTTGCTGGGGCCGCCGAGCGAGGAGACGATGGAACGCAGGGCCCGGTCGTTCATGTCCATGACGCGGCGCCAGGCGATGTGGCGGGTGTCGAGCCCGAGGCCGTTGCCCCAGTAGACATGGTTGTCGATCATCGCCGCCAGCAGGTTATGGGCGCTGGTGATCGCGTGGAAATCGCCGGTGAAATGCAGGTTGATCTGCTCCATCGGCACGACCTGGGCATAGCCGCCGCCGGCGGCGCCGCCCTTCATGCCGAAGCTCGGCCCAAGAGATGGCTCGCGCAGCGCGATCATCGCGCGCTTGCCGATGCGGGAGAGCCCGTCGCCGAGGCCGACGGTCGTCGTGGTCTTGCCCTCGCCGGCGGGCGTCGGGCTGATCGCAGTGACGAGGATCAGCTTGCCGTCCGGCTTCGCCTGGAAGCCGGGGATCGCCTGCGTGTCGATCTTGGCGATATACTTGCCGTAGGGGTTGAGAGCCTCCGAGGGGATGCCCGCCTTTTCGGCGATCGTGGCGATGGGCTGCAGCGTGGCTACGCGCGCGATCTCGATATCGGTCGGCATTCGTCCTCTCGGCGGCTATTCCCGCCCGCGCCTCCCCGGCGCGGGGCCGCGCGGACACTGGCCTGAAAACCTCGCCGCCGCCAGCGCTATTGCCGGCGGGGCTGGCATGATGCACAGGCGGCGCGAAACCGGGATCAGCTCGCGAGATGGGCGTTCTGCGGGAACAGGAATTTTCGCGCTTCCGCGTCGACATCGGTCTTGAAGGCGAACTGGTCCTTCAGCGAGACGGCGCGTTGCGCGGCAGGGCGTGCCGAAATCTCGTCGAGATGGCGCTTCACATGCGGGAACATCTCCGGCCAGTTTTCGCCGACTGCGAATGAGAGCCGCGTCGCCCAGCCCCAGACCGACATGTCGACCAGCGTGTAGCGCTCGCCGAGCATATAGCGGCGGTCGGCGAGCAGGTCGTTGATGATGCCCCAGTGGCGCTCCGCCTCGCGGGCATAGCGGTTGATGGCATAGGGCAGCTTCTCCGGGGCGAAGCGGCTGAAATGCACGGCCTGTCCGCAATAAGGGCCGATGCCGGTCGCGACGAACATCAGCCAGGACAGCATCTCGCCGCGCGCCTTCGGCGTGTCTTCCGGCAGGAACTGGCCGGTCTTCTCGGCGAGATAGAGCAGGATCGCATTGGAATCGAAGACGGTGACGTCGCCATCGGTCAGGGCCGGCGTCTTGGCATTGGGGTTGATCGCCAGGAATTCCGGCTTGAACTGATCGCCCTTGCGGGTGTCGACCGGCACCATCTCGTAGGGCAGGCCGGCTTCCTCCAGGAAGAGCGCGATCTTCGCCGGGTTCGGCGAGGGGTGATAGTAGAGCTTGATCATCAGGGTCTCCTCGCAAGGTGCGTTACGCCTGCCTCGGTCCGGCGACATAGGAGACGAGATCGGTCAGGGCCGCAATGGTCGCGTCGGCCTGGAAGCCGAGCTGCTCGGGCTGCATCCGAAGCGCCTTGAACATCAATGCCGGATCGATCGTCGCGGCTGCCGCGAGCTCGTCGCGCAACCTGCCGGCCGGCACGCGTTCGATACGGGCGACATGGAAGCCATGCGTCTTGGCGCCGGCGATGTCGAAGCCGTTCGAGGAGACGAAGAGAATTTCGTCGCGGGCGAGGCCGAGCCGCTTTTCGACATGGGCGTAGCCGCGTGGATCGGGCTTGTAGATGCCGATCTCGTCGACGCTGATCACGGTTTCCAGCAGGTCGGAAATCCCGGCATGGGCGACGAGCCGCTTCAGCATGTCAGGGCTGCCGTTCGAGAAGATGGCGAGGCGATACGAGGCCAGGCCTTCGAGCGCGGAGCGGGCTTCCGGATAGAGCGAGAGCGCGTCATAGGCCGCGGCGACCCTGGCCACCAGTTCGGGCGAGGAGGCGAGGCCGAGCGTCCGCAGCGTGAAGTCGAGCGAATCGCGGGTGACGGTCCAGAAGTCCTCGTAGCGATCCATCAGGGCGCGCAGCCAGGTGTATTCGAGCTGCTTCAGCCGCCAGATCTGGGTGATTGTCGCGCCATGGCCGGGGAAGGCGGTATCGGTGACGGCGGCGACCGACTGGACGTCGAAAAGCGTGCCATAGGCATCGAAAACCAGCGCCTTGATCGACATCGGGATCCTCCGTTGCGGTTGCGTCGCGGCCTGCCATCTCTCTTAGCACTCGCATCGGCGGCGTGGCGCGTGGTATCCGCACAAGCAGTTTTCACAAATGCCGACAGGTCAAGCCGATGCCACCCCGCCCCGTGATGCTGATGATCCTCGATGGCTGGGGCTGGCGCGAGGAGGCCGAGAACAACGCCGTCAGGCTGGCAAGCACACGCCATTTCGACCGGCTCTGGGCGGCGAACCCGCATGCCTTCCTGCACACGTCGGGCCTGGATGTCGGCCTGCCGCCGGGCCAGATGGGCAATTCCGAGGTCGGCCATCTCAATCTCGGCGCCGGCCGGGTGGTGATGCAGGACCTGCCGCGCATCAACCAGGCGATCGCCGACGGCTCGATCGCCGCAGCGCTTGAAGCGACCGGCCTCGTGGCCGGGCTGAAGGCGAGCGGCGGCGCCTGTCACCTGCTCGGCCTCGTCTCGCCGGGCGGCGTTCATGCCCATCAGGACCATGCGGTCGCGCTCGCCCGCATCCTGACCGCGCAGGGCGTCGCCGTGCATGTCCATGTCTTCACCGATGGGCGCGATACGCCGCCGCAATCGGCGGCCGAGTATGTGCGGGCCTTCGCCGCCGCGCTGCCGGCAGGCGCCTCCATCGCCAGCGTCTCCGGCCGCTATTACGCGATGGACCGCGACAATCGCTGGGAGCGGGTCGAGAAGGCCTGGCGCGCGATGGTGCTGGGGGAGGGCGAGCGCTTCCCGGATGCGCAGGCTGCGATCGCCGCGGCCTATGCCGAGGATGTCACCGACGAGTTCATCCTGCCGGCCGCGATCGGCGGCTATGCCGGGATGAAGGACGGCGACGGTCTGCTCAGCTTCAATTTCCGCTCGGACCGCATCCGCGAGATCCTCGCCGCCGTGCTGGAGCCGGATTTCGCCGGTTTCGCCCGGCCGCGCCGGCCGGTCCTCGCCAAGGCGGTCAGCATGACCTCCTACAGCGCCGAGCTCGACAAGGTCATGCCGATGCTGTTCGCAGCCCAGACGCTGGCCAATGGGCTCGGCGAGACGGTGGCCAAGGCCGGGCGCAAGCAGGTGCGGATGGCCGAGACCGAGAAATATCCGCACGTCACCTATTTCTTCAACGGCGGCGAGGAGACGCCCTATCCGGGCGAAGACCGGGTCATGGTGCCGTCGCCCAAGGTCGCGACCTATGATCTGCAACCCGAGATGTCGGCGCCGGAACTGACCGCCAAGGCGGTCGAGGCGATCGATTCAGGGCGCTACGATCTCGTCGTGCTCAATTTCGCCAATCCCGACATGGTCGGTCATACCGGTGTGCTGGCAGCCGCGATCAAGGCGGTCGAGACGGTCGACGCGGGCCTGGGCGCCATTGCCGACGCGATCGCGCGGCAGGGCGGGGCGCTGCTGGTCACGGCCGATCACGGCAATGCCGAACTGATGGTCGATCCCGCGACGGGCAAGCCGCATACGGCACACACCACCAATCCGGTGCCGCTGATGCTGGTCGGCGGGCAGGGCAGGGGGCTTGCCGACGGGCGCCTCGCCGATATTTCGCCAACGCTGCTCGCGCTGATGGGGCTGGCGCAGCCGGCCGAGATGACGGGTGTGTCCCTGCTGCGCTGACGAAAGCAAAACGGCGCGGGGAGGACCCGCGCCGTTTCGCAACTCTTGTCCGGTGTTCCGGATCAGTACTTGCGCACCACCGGCGGCGGCGCGAAGGCAACCGGCTCGCGCTCGACCGGGCCGCAGCAGTTCGGATCGCCGAAGTTCCAGCGCATGCCGATGCGGAAGTCGTGGCTCTCGATGTCCTTGGCCTTGAGCGGGGCCTGAACCTGGCCGGTGAAGGCGTTGATCAGGCGGCCCGACTGGGCATCGCCGAGATTGAGGTAGCGGTAGCCGGCTTCGAGGGTCAGGTTCTTGTTCACCTCGTAGCCGACGCCGGCCATCAGCGCCCAGGCGACATTGGTCTTGCTGCCGGAATTGGCATAGCCCAGCGTCGCGCCGTTGAAGTTGCCGGTCAGGGCGCCCTGGTCGGTCAGGCCGCTGATGCGGTTCTGCGCGAAGCCGATACCGGCGCCGATATAGGGCGTCAGGCAGTTCCAGGTGCCGAGATCGAAATAGCCGTTGAACAGCGTGACCAGCGAGGTCAGGTTGCCCTTGTAGGTGTTGGTCTGGTTGCCGTTGTTGAACGGGTTGAAGACGATGTCGTTCACGCCGATCTGGCCGGCGCCGCGGTATTCGCCGGTGACGTCGAAGCGCAGCCAGTTGTTGAAGCGATAGCCGACGCCGAGACCGCCGAAGAAGGCGGCGTTGTCGCTCTTGCCGAAGAAGGCGCCGCCGAACTGCGCGACGTCGTCCTGGTGATATTTGCCGACGCTCTGGAGACCGACGCCGATATCGCCGCGCAGATAGATGCCGCTCGAGATCGTGCCCTTGAGGCCGAGCGGCTCCGGCGGCGGAGGCGGCGGAGCGTAAGCGAGATCGGCGGCTTGCGCTGCGGCGGAAACGCCGAGGGCCAGGCCGCCCGCCAGCGCGAGAGTTTTCAGGCTGCCCATGGCAGTGTCCTTCGCATTTGCGCGGCGCAAGGAACGCAGCCCGCGCTTGTTACCCACGACAGGACCATGCCAGCGATTTCTTAAACGAGACTTAACCCTAACAGCTAACCTTACTGGGGACTGAACGGCGGCTGCCGTCGGAACTTTCCTCATGCGGGATGCCGGATCGGGGCGATGGCATCGCGTCAGGCTGGCGATCGTTCCCCGCCTGGGGCCGCACGCTTGCGGGCCTTGGCCGCCAGCGCCTCGAATTCCCGGCGGATCGCCTCGAGCTTGTCCTCGTCGAGCTCTTCGAGATCGAGGAGTTCCTCGCGCGCGCCTTCCAGCCGGCAGATCAGTTCGTCGAGCTTGATCTGCATCGCCGCCGTGTCGCGGTTCTGGCTGTTCTGGATGATGAAGACCATCAGGAAGGTGACGATCGTGGTCGAGGTGTTCACCACCAGCTGCCAGGTGTCGTTATAGCCGAATAACGGGCCGGAGAGCGCCCAGAGTACGATTATGGCCGCGGCGCCGATGAAGGTCTGCGGGCGCCCGGCCCAATGCGCGACGGCCTGGGACAGGCGGGTGAAGAGCGAGCGGTCGCTCTGCGGCATGCGATGCTTGGCCATGGAACGATCCCCCGAGGCCGGTTGAGGCTGTGCTGCTCTCAACGCGGCCGGGGCTGCTGCCGTTCCGACGAGAGAGACGTCAGACCGTCAGGCGCTCCGCATGCCAGGCGACGTGCTGGGCCATGAAGGTCGAGATGAAGGTGTAGGAGTGGTCGTAGCCGTCGCGCCTCGTGAGCTGGAGCGGGATGCCGGCGGCGGCGCAGGCGATCTCCAGGAGCTGCGGGCGCAGGCCCTCCTCGAGAAAGCCGTCGGCCGTGCCCTGGTCGACCAGGAGGTCGCGGACGCGGTGGCCGTCGGCGATCAGCAGGGTCGAGTCATAGGCGCGCCATCTGGTCTCGTCCGGCCCCAGATATTTCTCGAAGGCAGGGCGCGACCAGCCGGCCGTCGAGGGCTGGGTGATCGGCGCGAAGGCGGATACGGAGCGGTAGCGCTCCGGGTTCTTGAGGGCGAGCGTAATGGCGCCATGGCCGCCCATGGAATGGCCGAAGATGCCCTGCCGGTTCATGTCGACCGGAAAATGCCGGCTGACCAGCTCCGGCAGTTCGTCGCGGATATAGGTCTCCATGCGGTAGTTCTTGGCATAAGGCTCCTGCGTGGCGTCGAGGTAGAAGCCGGCGCCGGAGCCGAACTGCCAGTTCTCCGGTTCGTCCGGCACGCCTTCGCCGCGCGGGCTCGTATCCGGGCAGATGATGGCGATGCCGTTGGCGGCGGCTGCGGCGCGGTACTCGCCCTTATCCATGACGTTCTGGTGCGTGCAGGTCAGGCCCGAGAGATACCAGAGCAGCGGAACCGGTCCGTCCTCGATCTGATGCGGCAGGTAGATCGCGAAGGTCATCGGGCAGGCGCAGGCCGTGCTGTCATGCCGGTAGACGCGCTGCGAGCCGCCAAAGGCCTTCGAGGCGGAGAGGAGTTCCATGGGGCAATTCCTTCAAAGTCTCGGCGCAACGTTTGTCATTCCGGGGCGGCTGGTGGCCGAACCCGGAATCCACGACCAGGCGAGCCTTTCCCGGCCGGCTTCTTCAAGCGTCGTACCCAGTCGTGGGTTCCGGGTTCAGCGCGTTGCGCTGCCCCGGAATGATAAAGGTGGTGCTTCAGTGCCTGCCGAATGAGGCGGTGGGACGACCGCTCAGTAGACCACCACGCTGCGGATCGACTTGCCCTCATGCATCAGGTCGAAGCCGGTATTGATCTCGTCGAGACTGAGCTTGTGCGTGATCAGGTCGTCGATGTTGATCTTGCCCTCCATATACCAGTCGACGATTTTCGGCACGTCAGTGCGCCCGCGCGCGCCGCCGAAAGCGGTGCCCTTCCAGACGCGGCCGGTGACGAGCTGGAACGGACGCGTCGCGATCTCCTTGCCGGCCTCGGCGACGCCGATAATGATCGACTCGCCCCAGCCGCGATGGCAGCATTCCAGCGCCTGGCGCATGACGTTCGTGTTGCCGGTCGCGTCGAAGGAGAAATCGGCACCCCCGCCGGTCAGGTCGACGATCGCCTGCACGACCTTGTCGTTGCCAATCTCGCTCGGGTTGATGAAGTCGGTCATGCCGAACTTCCTCGCCATCTCCTGTTTCGCCGGGTTGATGTCGACGCCGATGATCTTGTCGGCACCGACCATGCGGGCGCCCTGGATGACGTTGAGCCCGATGCCACCCAGTCCGAAGACCACGACATTGGCGCCCGGCCAGACCTTGGCCGTGTAGATCACCGCGCCGATGCCGGTGGTCACGCCGCAGCCGATATAGCAGATCTTGTCGAAGGGGGCGTCCTCGCGGACCTTGGCGAGCGCGATTTCGGGCAGCACCGTGAAGTTCGCGAAGGTCGAGCAGCCCATGTAGTGGAAGATCGTTCCGTCTCCTTGGCCGCCGTCGCAGGAGAAGCGCGAGGTGCCGTCCGGCATGACGCCCTGGCCCTGCGTCGCACGGATCGAGGTGCAGAGATTGGTGCGGCGCGACAGGCAGGACTTACAGCTGCGGCATTCCGGCGTGTAGAGCGGGATGACATGGTCGCCGGGCTTCAGCGTGGTCACGCCGGCGCCGACCTCGCGCACGATGCCCGCACCTTCATGGCCGAGGATCGCCGGGAACTTGCCCTCCGAATCCAGCCCCGAGAGCGTGTAAGCGTCGGTATGGCAGATGCCGGTCGCCATGACCTCGACCAGAACCTCGCCGGCCTTGGGGCCGCCGATCTCGATCGTCTCGATGGTGAGGGGCTTGCCGGCTTCCCAGGCGACGGCGGCGCGGGTCTTCATCGGGTGTTTCCTTCCTTGCGGATGTTCATTTCAGATAGGGGCGGATGACCCGCATGATCGCGGCGATCTCGTCATTGTCCTCGGCTTCTGCCTGCGCCGCCTCGGCCGGGCGGGCCATGGTCTCGCGCAGATGGCTCTCCAGCACCTCGGCCATCAGCCCGGTCGCCGCGCCGCGGAGCGCCGCGAGCTGCTGGAGCAGGGCACCGCATTCCTCGCCGCGTTCGACGGCGGCGATCAGGGCATCGGTCTGGCCCCTGATCCGGCGCAGCCGCGTGACGGCGCGCTTCTTCTCTTCGGGCGTGTGAGGCATCGGCACCGAGGCTCCGGTTACCGCGACGCTATGGTACTGAGGGGGAGTATGTCAACGCATAAGGCGAGCCGAAACGAAAAGAGCGGCAGCGTCGCCGCTGCCGCTCTTCATCGATATGTTGCTCGATGGTTTAGAAGCTGTACCCGAGCTTTACCTTGACGAGGTGCTGGCTGAAATTGGTCAGGTCGAGATTGCCCGGCTCGCCCTTGGCCTTGCCGGAGACCTGGACGTTATAGGCGGCGGACAAAGCGAGCTGCTTCGTCGCCTGCCAGAACATGCCGGGGCCGACGAAGGTGGCGTAGCCCGCCTCGTTGCCGAAGCCGAGTTCGTTATGGGCGCGCATATGGCGGACCTCGCCGCTGAGATAGAGCCCATCCGAAACCTGCCAGGCGAGCGAGCCGCTGAGCATGAAGGTGGAGGAGCGCTGGTAGGGCGAGGGGCCGGTCCAGGTCAGGTCATGCGAGATATTGAGTCCGGCATAGAGCGTGTTCGGGATCAGCGTCTTGTCGGCGAAGAGGCGGATGCCGGTATTGTAGGTCGTGAAGCGGCCGGCGCCGTCCGGATCGGTGCGGTTCAGGCTGGGATCGATGACCAGCGTGAGGCCGAGCCCGTGCCTATCGCGGCCGAGCACCTTGTACTTCATCTCGACGCCGGCGCCGAAGGCGCGCGAATCGGCGCTGACGCCGCCCACCGAGCCGCTGGTGATGTTGCCCAGCGTGTAGGGACCGACCTCGAAGCAAGGGAAGAGGCCGTAGGAGCCCTGCAGGGCCAGGCCATGACTGTTCGCGCTGCCGGTGCGGGTGCCGAAGCCGCTGCCATAGGTCAGGCTCGGCCCGAAGGAGCCGGGATCGGCGACATCCGTGCCCGTGGTGAAGCCGAAGGCGTCTGTCGGGATGCCCTCGCTCTCCGTGCAGGCGGAGACGACGGGTGGCGGGGCGACGGGTACTCCCTTGCGGGACGAGAGGTCGGCGGCGATGGCGGGGGCCGAGAGGGCCACGGCGATCAGGGCAAGGGCGATGGCTTTCGAAGACATGGATGAGCTCCGGGGAGATCTCGGATTGATACGCTAATGCAAATCAATTGCAATAGACATTTCATCCTCGACCAAACCATGTCGGGAGCCTGATGCCGCCGCGATAAAAGAGCCATAGTGGTTCCCGTAATCCGCCGCGATGTTGTTGCGCAGCAACAGTCAGGGCTTGGGCAGAATCGAGAGCCGTTCCAGCGCGCGCGGCGCGATTCGAGCGAGCGCATCGACCGGCTTCCAGGCGGCGGCATGGACCTCCTCGACCTGCGCGACGAGCGGCAGGGCCGGATCGGCGAGGAAGAGGTATTGCAGGTCGTGATGGATATGGGCCGGCTCGCCGCGGGAGGACTTGCCGGGCACGTCATGGCTGTCGATCGTGAAGGGCAGATCGCCGCCCTGATGCCAGGGGTGGAGGAGAAGGCCCTGCACGCCGGTTTCCTCGATCGCCTCGCGGGCGGCCGAGAGGTGGAAATGCTCTGCTTGCTCCCAATGGCCGCCGGGCTGGAGCCAGCGGCCGATCACGACATGGTCGATCAATAGCACCTGCGCATGATCGGGCGAGAGCACGAAGGCGCTGGTGGTGAGATGGCCGGGATAGGTGTCGCGCCGGTCGAGGGCGTGGCCCTGCGCCATCTGCCAGCGCAGCAGGGCAAGATGTTCGTGAGGGCCGGCGACCTTGGCGCGGTAGCGCTCGACGGCGCGGGTGAGAGCGTTGCGGAAATCCATGGAGTCAGCGCGGTTCGAGCGGCAGTCGGTAGGATTCGAAACTGCCGTTCTTCGGGCCGTCATAGCCGATGAGGACGGCGAGGCCCTTCGCATCCTGTGCCAGGATGGTGAGGGATTCCGCCTTGTCGCCGCCACGCCCCGGCAGATCGCCGAACGTCATGGCGGCATCGGGCCTGGCGGGATCGACCAGCATCAGCGAATAGGCCAGGCTCTGTTCCTGCGCGGGTCCGATCAGGGCGAGCAGGCGACCGTCTGGCAGGGGCGCGAGGTCGCGGATGCCGCGGTTGCTGCCTGCCGGCAGCTCGAAGACCCGTGGCGCCTCCTTTGCGGGGGCGTGGCCCGGCGCGAACAGGGCGTTCAGCGAGGCGCCGACGAGGAAGCCGCGATTGCCGAGCGAGGGCGCGCGCAGGCCCGCCCAAAGCGTGTCGCCGGTGACCGCGATGCCTTCGATGTTCAGGCCGTTGCCATACCTCAGGCTTCGGCCGAAAAAGGCGGCGGCCGGGCCGGCGGCACGCAGCATGTCGCTCAGGCGATAGGTCAACTCGACCTTGCCGGTGGCGGTGCCTTCGGCATCGACCCTGATCCGGGCGAGATGGAAGGCGGAGAGGCGGAACTCGCCCTTCCTGCGCGAGCAGCCATGCGAGCCCGCGACATAGAAGGCGCCATCGGCATAGGCGACGGCTTCGCCGTCGAGCTCGGCGAAGCGGCCGGGCATCTTGCAGATGCCTTGCGGCGGCTGGCCGAGCGTGTCGGGTGCGGCCTCGGTTCCGATGATGGGCAGGGTTGCGTCCGGGGTGATGCGGTTCTCGGCGATGCGGGCGAACTGGGCGAAGGAGCCCTCGTCATTGATCAGCAGGCAGCGCTGCGTGCCGTTAGCGGCCGGCATGCACGCGAGGCCGCTGACATCGCGCGCCGGCTTGCCCGCCTTCCTGGCGGAAAAGTCTCCAAGTGTTCTGAAGCGCTGTTCCGGCGTCAACGTCGTAGCCTGCGCGAACGAGGCGCCGAGAAGGCTTGCGGCGAGAAGGGAAACGAACAGGCGGCGGCGCATCGGGCGAATCCGAAGGAAGGGGCGCGGATTGAGCGCGCGCGGCCGGCGGATGTCAAAGCGCCGTGCCGTCAAACGAAAGGGCGCCGCGTTGCCGCGGCGCCCCTCGCGTTCGTTCATCCGCGCTGAGGTCAGCTCAGCTTGGCGTAGGCCGGGACGGTGAGGAAGTCCTCGAAGTTGGGCGCCAGCGAGAGCGTCTCGAACAGCGCGATCGCCTCGGGGAAACGGCCCTTGGCATAGTTCTCCGCGCCGAGCTCGCCCTTCACGCGCTCCATCTCTTCCGGCAGGCAGCGCTTGAACAGCGCGGCATCGGCCTTGATCCCGCCTTCGAGAGCTACGCCGTACTGGCAGAACTGCCAGATCTGGGCGCGGCTGATCTCGGCGGTCGCGGCATCCTCCATCATGTTGTAGATCGGCACCGCGCCGCGGCCGCGCAGCCAAGCCTCGATATACTGGACGCCGACGCGGATGTTCTCGCGGAAGCCTTCCTCGGTGCGCGTGCCCTGGTGGACCTCCAGCAGGTCCCTGGCGCCGATCGAGACGTCGTCGCGCTTTTTGTCGAGCTGGTTGGCCTGCGGCATCAGCCGGTCGAAGACCTCCATCGCGACCGGGACGAGGTCGGGATGGGCGACCCAGGTGCCGTCATGGCCGTCGCCGGCCTCGCGTTCCTTATCGGCCTTGACCTTGGCGAAGGCGGCGGCATTGGCCTCCGGGTTGTTCTTGACCGGGATCTGCGCCGCCATGCCGCCCATCGCGAAGGCGCCGCGCCTGTGGCAGGTCTTGATCAGCAGCAGCGAATAGGCGCGCAGGAAGGCCTTCGACATCACGACCTGCGATCGATCGGGCAGGACATAGGCCTTGTTGCGGGCGAGCTTTTTGATGAAGGAGAAGATGTAGTCCCAGCGGCCGCAGTTCAGGCCGGCCATGTGCTCGCGCAGCTCGTAGAGAATCTCGTCCATCTCGAAGGCGGCGGGCAGGGTCTCGATCAGGACGGTGGCCTTGATCGTGCCGTTCTTCAGGCCGAGCGCCGACTGGGCGGCGACGAAGACGTCGTTCCAGAGCCGGGCCTCGAGATGGCTCTCCAGCTTCGGCAGATAGAAATACGGGCCGGAGCCGGCGGCCAGCGCGGCCTTGGCGTTGTGGAAGACATAAAGGCCGAAATCGACCAGCGAGCCCGAGGCTTCCTCGCCGTCGATCTCGATATGGCGCTCCGGCAGATGCCAGCCGCGCGGGCGGATGATCAGGACGGCCGGCTTGGCCTTGAGCTTGTAGTCCTTGCCGTTCGTCGGATCGGTGAAATCGATCTTGCCTGCCCAGCGGTCGCGGAGATTGATCTGGCCCTCGATCATGTTGGCCCAGACCGGCGAGGAGGCGTCCTCGAAATCGGCCATGAAGACCTTGGCGCCGGAATTCAGCGCATTGACGATCATCTTGCGGTCGACCGGGCCGGTGATCTCGACGCGGCGGTCGAGCAAATCGGCCGGGATCGGCGCGACGGTCCAGTCGCCTTCGCGGATATGCTTGGTCTCGGCCAGGAAGTCCGGGGTCTCGCCGGCGTCGAAGCGCTTCTGGCGCTCGGCGCGCAGTGCGAGCAGGCGCTTGCGGGTCTCGTTGAAGCGTCGGTGCAGGTCGGCGACGAAGGCGAGCGCCTCGGCGGTGAGGATCTGCTCGAAGCCGGGTTGCAGCGCGCCCTTGACCACGACGCCGGCCGGCAGGGTGAGAGTGGGGGTGTCCAACATGAATGGTCCTCCGATCAGGTTGAAGCCATCATTCCGCGAAAGTGCGTCCTGCAAAATCTGGAAAAAGTGACGATCACTTGTTCCAAGGAGGAAATAAATTCGTTTTCGGGAAGAGCGGGATTTGATCTCCTATAAGTTGCATATGGTCGGTGATGAACGCATACTGACGTAACGATAGGGCCTTTTGATTCAAAATGTGCCGATAGGCTCGACTTCAGCAAATCGGCTTCAGCAATTCGTAAGTTCCGGCCGCCAACGCTTCCAGGGCCGAATGCGGCAATCCGGCCCTGGACGAGTGACATGATGAAGATCGGCTCCTTGCTTGCGATGATCAGGCGCTTCCGCCGGGATGAAGGCGGCAACTTCCTGATGCTGTTCGGGCTCACCCTCATTCCCCTGATGGGCGTCGTGGGTGTCGCAATCGACTATTCCCGTGCCAGCAATGCGCGGCAGGCACTCAATTCGGCGATCGACTCCGCGGCGCTCATGGCGGCACGCGATGCACAGAAGCTGTCGGACGGACAGCTCAGGGCCCGTATCGAGGCTTGGATCCGCGACAATCTGCCCGACGACGTGAAAAGCGAATATACCGGCGCCACAATCACAATCGATCGCACGGCGCGGACCATCAAGATCGCGGCCAATGCCACCGTGCCGACGACGATCTCCAACGTGATCGGGGTGAGCCAGCTTCCCGTGGGCACGAACAGCCAGTCGACTTGGGGCACCAACAAGATCGAACTCGCGCTGGTGCTCGACAATACCGGATCGATGTCCTCCTCCGGGAAGATGACGGCCTTGAAGCAGGCCTCCAAGGACCTCATCCAGATCATGAAGGACGCCTCGATCGATCCCGAGCAGATCAAGATCTCGATCGTGCCGTTCAACACGCAGGTCAGGATCGATCGCGGCCTCAAGAACGAGGAATGGATCCGCTACGGCATGACGCGCAAGGTCAACTGCGACTGGTGGGGCAATTGCACAACGGAAACGCTGACCAAGAACGTCTGGGCTCAAAGCCATGGCTGCATCGCCGACCGCGACCAAAACTACGATGTCACCGATGCCGGCTCCTACGGGTCGAGCAACCAGCAATATCCAGCGACCTGGTGCAGCCAAAGCTCGCTTGCCGAGGTTTTGCCGTTGACCGCCGACTGGACGGCGCTCAACGAGCGCGTCGACACGATGACGCCTGTCGGCAACACCAACGTGACCATCGGCGCGGTCTGGGGCTGGGCGACGCTGTCTACTGCAGCGCCCTTCACGCAGGCGAAGCCTTCGACCGAGCCGATGCTGAAGAAATACATGATCCTGCTGACAGACGGCGATAATACCGAGAATCGCTTCACCACGAACGGCAACCAGATCGATGCCCGCACGACGCTCGCCTGCACCAATGTGAAAGCGGCCGGTATCAGCCTCTACACGATCCGAGTCATCAACGGCGACGCGACTCTGCTGAAGAACTGCGCCAGCAGCCCGAGCATGTATTACGACGTGCAGAACGCCTCGCAGCTCAGCCCGATCTTCAAGGCCATCGCCAGCGAGATCAGCGCGGTGCGCCTGACCCAGTAAGCCCGACACCGCCGAGGGCGTTGAAGCGCGCCAGGAAGCGCCCCTGCGCCGCCTCGGTGTCGAGCGGATCGAGCCAGCTCAGGACTTCGGTCGGCAGCGCCTGCGGCCGGCCGAAGAATTTCAGGGCCTCCTCGCGGCCGAAGCCGGCCAGCCGCGTCGCCTCGAAGAAGGCGGCGATGGTATCGGCCTCCTTGATCTTCTTCTTCAAGGCAGCCGGCGTCGCGGCGGGCAGGCCGAAGCGCAGATGGACCGCCGCCAGCAGGCGCAGTTCCACGCTCTTATAGGCGTCGCCCATCACCACCTTGAACGGCGAGATCATGTCGCCGATGACGTATTCCGGCGCGTCGTGCAGCAGCGTCATCAGGCGCCAGCCGTCACCCCAGTCCGGGTTGAGATGGGAGGCGATCGCCTCGACCAGCAGGGAGTGTTGCGCGACCGAGAAGGAATGGGCGCCATGCGTCTGCCCGTTCCAGCGGGCGACGCGGGCGAGGCCATGGGCGATGTCCTCGATCTCGATGTCGAGCGGCGAGGGATCGAGCAGGTCGAGCCTGCGGCCCGAGAGCATGCGTTGCCAGGCGCGTGGCGGTTCCGGTTTGCGGGCCACGGTCAGCCCCCCGCAGCCGGCAGGACTGCCACGCGAGCCCTCATCCTGAGGAGCGCCGTCAGGCGCGTCTCGAAGGATGCTCCAGATGGTTCCGGAGCCTCCTGAAGCATCCTTCGAGACGCGGACTTGCGTCCGCTTCTCAGGATGAGGGCCGAGAGGGGACGATCCGTCATCATGCCGCGCGGCTGTCGCGCGCCAGAGCCGCGCATTCGCTCCAGCGGAAGCAGCCGGTCAGGTGGTCGTTGACCAGCCCGCAGGCCTCCATGAAGGCGTAGACGATCGTCGGGCCGCAGAAGGTGAAGCCGGCCTTCTTCAGCTCCTTCGAGATCGTCTCGGAGAGCTTGGTCTGGGTCGGCACCTCGCCCTGCGCGCGATAGCTGTTCTGGAGCACACGGCCGTCGAGATGCTTCCAGAGGAAATCGGCGAAGGGCTCGCGCTCGCTGATCCTGAGATAGGCCTGCGCGCTCCTGATCGTGCCCTCGATCTTGCCGCGATGGCGGATGATGCCGGGGTCGGCGAGCAGACGCTGGACATCGGCCTCGGTGAAGCGGGCGACCGTCTCCGGCTCGAACCCGGCGAAGCCGGCGCGGAACGCGTCGCGCTTCCGCAGAATCGTGATCCAGGAAAGCCCGGCCTGGAAGCCGTCGAGAATCAGCTTTTCCCAGAGCGCGCGGGAATCGTATTCCGGCACGCCCCATTCGGTGTCGTGATAGGCGAGGTAGAGCGGCTCGGTGCCCGGCCAGCGGCAGCGGAACCTGCCGTCCGCGCCCTGGATCGCGACGCGTTCCTCGCTGACGGTGACGGCATCGCTCATGGGGCAGCTCCTGCGGCGGCTCCGAAGCCAACCTCGCCTGGGAAGGGGAAGCGGATGAAGCCGGGCTTCTCCGCGAGATGGAATGCGAGCCCGCCGCCAAGCGGCGCCGTGCCCGCGGCGAGCGCATCGTCCAGCCGGTCGAGCCGGAGCATCGCGAGCGCCCGGCCGTTCGCGCCAGAGCCGACCATGCCGAGCGGCTTGCCGCCGGCTGTCGCCTCGGCGCCGGTCTCGGCCGCGATGCCCTGATCGAAGACGATCGGGACGACGCGGGTGCGGGCGGTGCCGCGATGCTGCATGCGGGAGACGACCTCCTGCCCGATATAGCAGCCCTTCCTGAAGGAGACGCCGCCGAGCTGGTCGAGCAGCGCCTCATGCGGGAAGGTGTCGCCATAGGAGAAGTCGCGGCCGCCTGCGGGCACGCCGAGCGCGATGCGACGGGCGTGATAGGCCTCCGGTTCGGCGGTGACGAGCGCCTCGACGCCTTCGGCATCGGTGATGGCGCGCTGGCCGAGCGCCGGCAGGCGCGGGTCGTCATAGACGAGGGCGGCGTCGGCGGGCAGCGGGGCGCCATCCGCGGAGGCGATGACCGCGCTCCGCTCGGTGAGGTCTTCGAGCGCCACCTTGGCGCGCAGCTTGTAGAGCTTCAGGCGTTTCATCAGGTCGGCGGTCTGGAGCAGGGGTGCGTCGAGCAGGAAGCCGCCGCCATCCTCCGGCGCCAGCGCGAGGATGAAGAAATCGCAGATCATCTTGCCTTGCGGCGTCAGCAGCGCGCCGTAGCCGGCCTGTCCGGGCACGACCGGATCGAGATCGTTGGTCACGAGGTTCTGCAGGAAGTCGCGCGCGTCGTCGCCGCTGACGCGGATGACACCGCGATCGATCAATCTTGTGACGGACATAGGCAGCCGTTCCAGTGCTGTATCGGGCCGAGGCTCGTCAGCCGAATGGGGATGAGGGCGCCACCCGAAACCTGTTTAGGCTTCCGGGACGGCGCGTTGGTCGATAGGTAGGCTGCATCCCGTCTTTGCTCAACCTCCCGGAGACACGCCATGCCCCAGACCTACGACGTCATCCTCAAGGGCGGCACGGTGGTGAACCAGGATGGCCGCGTTGCGCGCGATGTCGGTGTCACCGGCGGCAAGATCATGGCGCTGGGCGATCTCTCGCAGGCTTCGGCCGGCGAGGTCGTGGACTGCACCGGCCTGCATATCCTGCCGGGCGTGATCGACTCGCAGGTGCATTTCCGCGAGCCGGGGCTCGACCACAAGGAAGACCTGGAGAGCGGCTCGCGCTCGGCGGCGCTTGGCGGCGTGACCTGCGTCTTCGAGATGCCGAACACGATCCCGCAGACGACGACGCCGGAGGCTCTGGCCGACAAGATCAAGCGCGGCCGGCACCGCATGCATTGCGATTTCGCCTTCTGGGTCGGCGGCACCCATGAGAACGCCAGCGACGTTCCGGAGCTGGAGCGGCTTCCCGGTGCCGCCGGCATCAAGGTATTCATGGGCTCGTCGACCGGCGACCTGCTGGTCGAGGACGACAGGGGCGTCGCCGAGATTCTGAAGCGCACGCGCCGGCGCGCCGCCTTCCATTCGGAAGACGAGATGATGCTGCGCGAGCGCATGCCGCTGCGGGTCGAGGGCGATCCGTCGAGCCATCCGGTCTGGCGCTCGCCCGAGGTGGCGCTGACCTGCACGAAGCGGCTGGTGCGGATCGCGCGCGAGACCGGCGCGCGCGTCCATATCCTGCACATCTCTACGGGCGAGGAGATGGTTTTCCTGAAGGACCATAAGGATGTCGCGACCGTCGAGGTGCTGCCGAACCATCTGACGCTGGTCGCGCCCGACTGCTACGAGCGGCTCGGCACCTACGCCCAGATGAACCCGCCGATCCGCGACGACAGCCATCGCCAGCGCATCTGGTGGGGTGTCGAGCAGGGCATCGTCGACGTGCTCGGCTCCGACCATGCGCCGCATACCCATGAGGAGAAGCATCACGCCTATCCGGCGAGCCATTCCGGCATGCCGGGCGTGCAGACGCTGGTGCCGATCATGCTCGACCATGTGAATGCCGGCAGGCTTTCGCTGGAGCGCTTCGTCGATCTCAGCAGCGCCGGCCCGCAGCGCATCTTCGGGCTGGAGGGCAAGGGCCGGATCGCGGTCGGCTACGATGCCGACTTCACGATCGTCGACCTCAAGCGCCGCGAGACGATCACCAAGGAGTGGAGCGCATCGAAATGCGGCTGGACGCCCTATGACGGCGTCACCGTCACCGGCTGGCCGGTCGGCACCTTCGTGCGCGGCCTCAAGGTGATGTGGGAGGGCGAACTGACGACCCCGTCGCAGGGCGAGCCGGCGCGCTTCCTGGAGGCGCTGTCGCGCAGTGCCTGAAACGGATCGGCGCCGCCCGCGTTCGGCTTGAGATGAGCGCGCGGGCGGCTCCGCAAAAAAATCGAAAAAAGATTCCCGGCGTTGTCGATTCCGGCCGCGCCCGTTCGACGTGCAGTCAGAGAACGGGTTTCGGCGGTCAGCGCCGGAGCCGCCCGGTTCTCCCAAACCCAAGGAGAAGACCGATGCGCGTGATGGTTCTGGTCAAGGCCAGCAAGGATAGCGAAGCCGGCGTGATGCCGGATCCTGACGTTTTCGCGAAGATGGGTGTCTATAACGAGGAGCTGATCAAGGCCGGCATCCTGCTCGCTGCGGAAGGCCTGCATCCAACGTCGAAGGGCATCCGCATGCGCTTCTCGGGCAGCGAGCGGGCTATCACGGACGGCCCCTTCGCCGAGACCAAGGAGCTGCTCGCCGGCTTCTGGCTCTGGCAGGTGAAGTCCTTCGACGAAGCGGTCGAGTGGCTGAAGCGCGCGCCTTTCGACGGCAACACCGAGATCGAGCTGCGGCCCGTCTTCGAGATGGAGGATTTCGGCGAGATGGTGACGCCGGAACGGCGCGAGCGGAAGGAAAACCTGCGCGCCGAATTCGAGAAGCGCCCCGGCTGAGCCGGCCCGATACCTCAAATCCCGTTCAACGGACGGTGCAGAGGATGCGCCCGTCCCTCTCAATCTCTCAAAGGAGAAGACCGATGCGTTTCATGGTGATGGTCAAGGCGACCCAGGACAGCGAAGCCGGCGCGCCGCCGACCCAGGAGCTGCTCGAGGCGATGATGGCCTATAACGAGGAGCTGGTGAAAGCCGGGATCATGAAGGGCGGTGACGGCCTGCAGCCCAGCTCGAAGGGCGCGCGCGTCCAGTTCGACGGGGCCAAGCGCTCGGTCGTCGACGGGCCCTTCGCCGAGACCAAGGAACTGGTCGCCGGCTACTGGCTGTGGGAATGCGCTTCGCTCGATGAGGCGATCGCCTGGGTCAAGCGCTGCCCCAACCCGATGCCCGGCCCGTCCGAGATCGAGATCCGGCCGCTGTTCGAGCTGGCGGATTTCGGCGAGATCGTCACGCCGGAGACCGCGGCGCAGTGGGACCGGCTCAAGGCCGAGTCCGAAGGCCAGGGCTGAGCGGTCGTCGCCTCACCCGCGCCCCTTGCCAGCCGATGGGCTGATGGTGTGTATC
The DNA here is from genome assembly GCF_011764485.1 of Bosea sp. ANAM02. Lineage (NCBI taxonomy): Bacteria > Pseudomonadati > Pseudomonadota > Alphaproteobacteria > Hyphomicrobiales > Alloboseaceae > Allobosea > Allobosea sp. ANAM02. Next base: position 1,489,453 of record NZ_AP022848.1, read on the forward strand.
GCTTCCCATGTCGGGCAGCGATGCACACCGCACCATCGAGACGGTTTGGCGCATGGAGGCGCCCCGGCTGATCGCCGGGCTCGCGCGGCTGACCCGCGATGTCGGCCGGGCCGAGGAGCTGGCGCAGGACGCGCTGGTCGCGGCGCTGAAGCAGTGGCCCGCGGAGGGCGTTCCGCGCAATCCGGCCGCCTGGCTGATGCAGGTCGCCAAGCACCGCGCGCTCGACACCGCCCGTCACGAAATCATGGCCCGGCGCAAGCAGGACGAGATCGGGCGCGATATCGACAATGAAGGGCCGGCGATGCCGGATATCGACGAGGCGCTCGACGACGAGGTCGGCGATGACCTGCTGCGCCTGATCTTCACGGCCTGCCATCCGGTCCTGCCGAAGGAGGCGCGGATCGCGCTGACGCTGCGCCTGCTCGGCGGCCTGACGACCGACGAGATCGCGCGCGCCTTCCTCGTGCCGGAGCCGACCATGGCGCAGCGCATCGTGCGCGCGAAGAAGACGCTGAGCGAGGCCAAGGTGCCCTATGAGGTACCGGCCGGTGCCGAGCTCGGCGCGCGTCTCGCCTCGGTGCTGGAGGTCGTCTACCTGATCTTCAACGAAGGCTATTCCGCCACGGCCGGCGAGGACTGGGTCAGGCCGTCGCTTTGCGAGGAGGCGCTGCGGCTCGGGCGCATCCTGGCGGCGCGGGCACCGCAGGAGCCGGAGGTCCATGGCCTCGTCGCGCTGATGGAATTGCAGGCCTCGCGGCTTCGGGCGCGCGTCGGCGCCGATGGCGAGCCGATCCTGCTGCTCGACCAGAACCGGGCCCGCTGGGATCGCCTGCTGATCGGGCGCGGGCTTGCGGCATTGGAGCACGCGCAAAGGCTCGCCGGTGTGGCGCCCGGTCCCTATCTGCTGCAGGCGGCCCTGGCGGCCTGTCATGCGCGCGCCCGGACCGCCGAGGAGACCGACTGGAAGCGGATCGTCGCGCTCTACACACTGCTCGGGCACCTGACGCCGTCTCCGGTCGTGGCGCTCAACCGCGCGGTGGCCGTCAGCATGGCGGACGGGCCGGAAGCCGGGCTCGCCCTTGTCGAGGCGCTGGCCGGCGAGCCGGCGCTCAAGCGCTACCACCTGCTGCCGGGCGTGCGCGGCGACCTGCTCGCCAAGCTCGGCCGCCATCGGGAGGCGGCAGAGGCATTCGAAGCTGCGGTTGCGTTGACACAGAACGTCAAGGAAAGGCGGTTGATGGAGGACAGGGCCGCCGCGGAACGCTCTGCCTGCGCCTGACCTGACGTCCGCCAGCCCGTTCGCCTTGGGGTCCCGGTGCCGCGAACCTGTCGCATTCCGTTGCAACTCTGTTCATGCCGGCGTCTATAAGGGACGTCGCATCCCGACTTGCCTGGAATGAGAGCCTACATGAGCGATACCGTGAGTCCCCTGGCCGGCAAGCGGCTCGAGCCCGGCCAACTCGTCGATGTGGCGGCCCTCACCAAAGCCTATTACGAGCAGCCCGACCCCTCGCAGCGTTCGCAGCAGGTCGCCTTCGGCACCTCCGGCCATCGCGGCTCGGCGCTGCTGCGCTCGTTCAACGAGGCGCATATCCTCGCGATCGCGCAGGCGCTCTGCCTCTATCGCCGCGAGCAGGGGATCGACGGGCCGCTCTTCCTGGGCATCGACACGCATGCGCTCTCGCGGAATGCCTTCGAGACGGTGCTGGAGGTCTTCGCGGCCAACGGCGTCGCCACGATCATCGACGAGAAGCTCGGCTTCACGCCGACCCCGGTGATCTCGCATGCCATCATCGCGCATAATCGCGGCCGGACGGCTGGGCTCGCCGATGGCGTCGTCATTTCGCCCTCTCATAACCCGCCGGCCGATGGTGGCCTGAAATACAATCCCCCGCATGGCGGGCCGGCCGATACCGACGCGACCGGCTGGATCGAGAAGCGCGCCAACGCCTTCCTCGCCGACAAGCTCGCCGGGGTCTTGCGCATGCCCTACGACAAGGCGCTGAAGAGCGAGCATGTCCATCGGCACGACTACATCACCGGCTATGTCTCGGATCTCGCCAGCGTCGTCGACATGGAGGCGATCCGCCAGGCGGGCGTCGTGATCGGGATCGACCCGCTCGGCGGGGCCGGGCTCGACTATTACCAGCCGATCATCGACCGTTATGGCCTGAGCGCGACGATCGTCAGCAAGGAGGTCGATCCGGCCTTCGGCTTCATGACCGCGGACTGGGACGGCAAGATCCGGATGGATTGCTCTTCGCCCTATGCCATGGCGAGCCTGATCGGCATGCGCGACCGTTTCGACGTCGCCTTCGCCAACGATACCGACGCCGACCGGCACGGCATCGTGACGCGCAGCAGCGGGCTGATGAACCCTAACCATTATCTCGCGGCGGCAAGCGCCTATCTCTTCGCCAACCGGCCGGGCTGGCGCGCGGATGCGGCGATCGGCAAGACGGCGGTGTCGAGCGCGATCATCGATCGCGTCGCGGCGAAGCTCGGGCGGAAGCTCGTCGAGGTGCCGGTCGGCTTCAAATGGTTCGTCGACGGGCTGATCTCGGGCGGCTTCGGCTTCGCCGGCGAGGAAAGCGCCGGAGCCTCCTTCCTGCGCATGGACGGCACGGCCTGGACCACCGACAAGGACGGCATCATCCTCGGCCTGCTTGCCGCCGAGATCACCGCTAAGACCGGCAGCGACCCTGGCGTGCTCTATGGAAAGCTCACGGCCGAGCTGGGCGAGCCGCGTTATGCGCGCGTCGACGCACCGGCAAGTGCCAGCCAGAAGGCCGTGCTCAAGAACCTGTCGGCCGAGCAGATCGCGACGAAGGAACTTGCCGGCCAGCCGATCACGGCGATCCTGAGCAAGGCACCTGGGAATGGCGCGCCGATCGGCGGCGTCAAGGTCACGGCAGCCGATGGCTGGTTCGCGGCGCGCCCGTCGGGCACTGAGGAGGTCTACAAGATCTACGCGGAGAGCTTCCGGGACGATGCCCATCTCGCCGCGATCCAGGAGGACGCGCGCAAGATCGTCGGGCTGGCCTTCGCGGCGGCCGGAGCGTCCTGAATGTCAACGAGGCCGGTGCGGAACAGACATACCGCCGGCCTGTCCGCCGGCGCCTTGCCGAACGAGCAGAAGCGACGCCTGGAGCAATTCCGCAGTTCCCCCGAACTGCGAAATTGCTCCAGGCGTTTGTTTCAATGCATTGTCTTCGCGCGAACCGGGGTCCACTTCGCTCGAAAATGCTCTAGCCGTCGATGGCCGGAGCGCGTTCGACAAGTTCAAGAAAGATAGCGGCGCAGGCCAGCCAGACGATCATCGACCAGATCAGCATCGTCCCTCCCGAAATCTTATTTTTCGGCAGCATAACTGAGCTTTTTCGTGCGGCAAGCGCAGGGATATTTCCTTGTGATGCCAATATGTTGAGGGGCGGGGGCGGGAGCCCGGCAGCCCCTGGGCCGAGGTGCCGAACTGATTCGCCCTGCGTCGTGACGGGCCGTCGGCTTGCGAGACGAGCCCGTTGTCCCGACGCGTTGCCCCCCGCGGGAAGGAGGCCGGCCGGCAATCCCCGTCGCGGCCGGCCCATGCCGCGTCAGCCCTCGATGGCGCAGCCCAGGCGGGTCAGCGTGGCGTCGATCCAGCTCCGATCGTCCTTGCCCTGCTCGATCGCCTGCATCTTCTTCTCTTCCATCGCATGCTTCTTGTGGGCGGCGGCATGGATCGCCTCGGCATGATCGAAGGGCACGCAGAGAATGCCGTCATCGTCGCCGATGACGAGATCGCCGGGCTCGATCACCATGCCCTCGATCGCGATCGGGACGTTGATCTCGCCGGGACCATCCTTGTAGGGGCCGCGATGGCTGATGCCGGCGGCATAGATCGGCAGGTCGTTCTCGCGGATCCAGGCGGAGTCGCGCACGGCACCGTGGAGCACGATGCCGGCGAGGCCGCGCGTGCGGGCATGGGCGATCATCAATTCGCCGATCAGGGCATTGGTGAGCTCGCCGCCGCCATCGACGACGACGACGTCGCCGGGCGCAGCGAGGTCGAGCGCCTTGTGGATCATGAGGTTGTCGCCCGGGCGCGTCTTCACGGTGAGCGCCGGGCCGGCCATGACGCCGCCGCGATGCATCGGCCGCAACGACGCGCCGCCGGCGGTCATGCGCGACATCGAATCGCTGACATTGGCGACTGGGACCGTACGGAAACGCTCGACGAGGTCTGGGGCGACCTGGCGGCGGCGCTTGAGGATGCGAAATCCGATCATGGGACGTCCTTGGTTATCGCGGCAAACCGGGCGGCGCAGCGGCTGGAGGAGTGACTGGTCTGCGAAGGGGCTGAAGCGGGCCGGCGCGCTCAGGTCGCGCCGGCTTCCTCCTCCTTGTCGACACGGGCCTTGCCGCGGCGGATGGCAGGCAGGGCCATGCTGACGAGCAGCAGCAGCGAGAGGATGAGGAAGGTCAGGCTGATCGGGCTCCTGACGAAGATCGAGAGATCGCCTTCCGAGAGGAGCAAGGCCCGGCGGATGTTTTCTTCCATCATCGGGCCGAGCACGTAGCCCAGCACCAGCGGGGCCGGCGGGCATTTCAGCTTGGCCAGCACATAGCCGAGCACGCCGATCGCCGCGCAGAGATAGACGTCGATCGCGCTGTTGTTCAGGCTGTAATTGCCGAGCGCGCAGAACATCACGATCGCCGGGAACAGCCAGCGATAGGGGATGCTGAGAAGACGCACCCAGAGACCGACCAGCGGCAGGTTCAATGCGACGAGCAGGGCATTGCCGACGAACATGCTGGCGATGACGCCCCAGAACAGTTCGGGATTGCGCGTCATCACGGAGGGGCCGGGCTGGACGCCGTTCATGATCAGCGCGCCGAGGATCAGCGCCATGGTGGCGCTGCCGGGGATGCCGAGCGTGAGCGTCGGGATGAAGGCGGTCTGCGCGGCCGCATTGTTGGCGGCTTCCGGCGCGGCGACGCCCTCGATCGCGCCCTGGCCGAAGCGGGACGGGTCCTTCGCCAGCTTCTTCTCCAGCATGTAGGAGGAGAAGGAGGAGATCGAGGGGCCGGTGCCGGGCAGGATGCCGAAGAACGCGCCGATGGCGGTGCCGCGCACGGTCGGCAGGAACGAGGCCTTGAGATCGCTCAAGCTCGGCATCAGGCCGCCGACGTTTTTCGTGAAGACCTCGCGCGCTTCCTTCTGCTCCAGGTTGAGCACGACCTCGGAGATCGCGAACATACCGACCGCGAGCACGGTGAAGCCGATGCCGTCGGCCAGTTCCGGCAGGCCGAAAGTGTAGCGCTCGACGCCGGAGTTCACATCCGTGCCGACGAGGCCGATCAGCAGGCCGACCACGACCATGGCGAGCGCCTTGACCATGTCGCCATGGCTCAGCACCGAGGCGGCGATGAGACCGAGCACCATCAGGGCGAAATAATCCTCGGCACCGAAGCGCAGCGCCCAGGAGGCGAGCGGCACGCCGAGCGCGACGATCAGGAGCGTGCCGATGCAGCCGGCGACGAAGGAAGACAGGGCGGCGATGGCCAGCGCGGCACCGGCCCGGCCCTTGCGCGCCATCTGGTAGCCGTCGAGGCAGGTCACGGCCGACGAGGTCTCGCCGGGCAGGTTGACCAGGATCGCCGTGGTCGAGCCGCCATATTGCGCGCCGTAATAGATCCCGGCGAGCATGATGACGGCGGAAACCGGCGGCAGGCCGAAGGTGATCGGCAGCAGCATCGAGATCGTCACCAGCGGGCCGACGCCCGGCAGCACGCCGATCAGGGTGCCGAGCAGCACGCCGAGGAAGCAATAGGCCAGATTCTGCAGCGACAGGGCGACGCCGAAGCCGAGCACGAAGTGATCGATGATCTCCATGGCTCAGAGGTTCCAGGCGAAGAGGGGGTAGGGCAGCTTCAGCCCCCACACGAAGACGGCGGCGGCGAAAAGCGACATCACCGCGGTCAGGACGAGCACCTCCAGCGCCTTGAACTCATGGCCGGCACGGGCCGCGACGAAGAACAGGGCGAAGAGCGCCGGCACGAGGCCGACACGCTCGAGCAGGAAGCCGAAGACCAGGAGCGAGGCGCTGAGCAGCAGGAGCGGCAGCCAGGCCCAGCCGCCTTCGACCGGCATGCAGGTGCGTAACCCCTTGAGGAAGGTGACGATGCCGAAGCCGATCAGGACGAGGCTGAGGATGCGCGGGAAATAGCCCGGGCCCATGTCGATCGTGGTGCCGAACTTGTAGCCGAGCGCGATCGCGAAGCCGAGTGCGCCGAGCCCCATGAACAGCAGACCGGCAAGCGCGTCCTGGTTCTTGAAGATGCTGGTTTTCATGGCCGATATCCGACGTGATGCCGGGCGGCGCGACGTGGCACCGCCGGGACACAGGCTTTCAGGATGGGCATCCGCTGTGCCGGAAGTCCGCCGCCTTCAGGCGCGGTCTCCCGGCCAGCGTCATCGGCTCAGTCGGCGACCTTCACGTCGGCCGCCTTGATGACCGCGGTCCATTTCGGCACGTCGGACTTGATCAGCGCAGCGAACTCCTCGCTGCTGCCGCCGAGCGCCTCGGCGCCGGCCGAGCGCAGCTTGGCCTTGGTGTCGGACTGCTGCAGTACCTTGTTGAGCTCGGTGTTGATGCGCGCGACGATCGGCGCGGGCACGCCCGCCGGCGCCGCCAGGCCCCACCAGGTCACGGCCTCGGAATTCTTCAGCCCCTTTTCCTCGAAGGTCGGCACATCCGGCAGATCGGCATCGCGCTTCTTCGCGAACACCGCGATCGGGCGCAGCGTGCCTTCCCTGATCTGCACCATCGCGGAGGGCACCGACGAGATGTAGATCTCGACGCGCCCGCCGAGCAGGTCCGGCAGGGCCTGGGCGGCGCCCTTGTAGGGAACGTGGCGGAACTTGACCCCGGCGATCTGCTGAATGAGCTCGCCGGCCAGATGCGAGCTGGTCCCGACGCCCGGCGAGGCGAAGGTGAGCTTGCCGTCCTTGGCCTTGGCGGCGGCGAGCAGATCCTCGACCGTCTTCAGCGGCGAGTCCTTGGCGACGACCAGAACCTGCGGTGCGGAGGCGACGAGGCCGATCGGCGCGAAATCCTTGATCGGGTCGTAATTGGCCTTGCCGAGGATCGGGTTGATGACGAGGTTGGCGTTCTGCGCGAGCACCACGGTATAGCCGTCCGGCGCCGCCTTGCCGGCAAGGCTCAGGCCGACGCTGCCGCCGCTGCCCGGCTTGTTGTCGGCCACCAGCGTCCAGCCCGTGCTCTCGCCGAGCTTCTGGGCGATGACGCGCGCCACGACATCCGTGCCGCCGCCCGGCGGAAACGGAATGACGAGGCGGATCGGCTTCTCCGGATATTGCTGTGCCGACGCGGCCGTCGCGAGCGCCGACAGAGCCAGTGCGGCGAACGCCTTGTAGACGATCTTCATGGTCTTTCCTCCCGTTTGCTTATGGTCGTCCGGTATCTGGTCCGGATCTTAGGCTGCGAGTTCGGTCAACCTCGCGAGGCTGGCCGCATCCGGCTCCTCGCCGTCGAGCACGGCGATGACGTGCCGGGCGGCGATCTCGGCCATGGTCTTGGCCGATCCCGCGGTCACGCCGGCGATATGCGGGGTGGCGATCAGGTTTGGCAGCGCCCAGAGCGGGCTGTCCGGAGCCGGCGGCTCGACCGCGAAGCTGTCAAGGCCCGCGCCGGCGATGCGGCCTTCGAGTAGCGCGGCGGCCAGGGCCGCCTCGTCGATCAGGGCGCCGCGCGCCGTGTTCACGACGAGAGCATTGGGCTTCATCAGGCCGAAGCGGCGCGCGTCCAGCAGATCGCGCGTGGCGTTGGTCAATGGGCAATGCAGGCTGACGATGTCGGCTTCCGCGACGAGGCTGTCGAGATCGCGTTCGCAATCCCCACCGAACTGCGCGATCGCCACGCGGGCATGGGGGTCGTGCAGCAGGACGGTCATGCCGAGCCCCTGCGCCATCCGCGCGACGTGCTGGCCGATCGAACCGAAGCCGACGAGGCCGATCACGGTGCCGGCGATGTCGCGCCCGATGAAGCTCGGCTTCGGCCAGGTGCCGGCCTTCACGGCGGCGTCGAGGCGCGGGATGTCCTTCAGCAGAGTGAGGGCGAGCGCGATGGTATGCTCGGCGACGGCGCGCGAGTTCGAGCCCATGGCGCGGATGACCGGGATATCGCGCGCGGCGGCTGCCTGCAGGTCGATGTTGTCGACGCCGACGCCGTGCTTGGCGATGACCTTGAGGCGGGGCGAGGCGGCGATGATCGCCTCGTCGACACGGCCCTGGCGGACGATCAGCGCATCGACCTGGAGATCGGCGGCACGCGCGGCCACCTGCTCGCTCGGCGCATAGGCGGGCGAGAAGAAGACGTCGACGTCATGCGCGTTGAGAAGCTCGATGGCGTTGTCGGCCAAGCGGTCATGCGTGACGAGCACGCGCCTGCCGCGGGTGCGGGCACTGGTATCGGTCATCTCTGCGTTTCCTCATCGCCGCCTCGCATCCCGCTTCGCAGCGGTTGGGCGCCTTTCGGGAACACTATTGACCAGCGGAGCCATGCTCGTATGCTGAAATAATGACATATATCAATGATATTTTATCATGAAACATCCGATCGACGGCATCGAGGCCTTCATCCAGATCGCGGAGCTCGGCAGCTTCAACAAGGCGGCCGAGAAGCTGCATGTCACGCAGACCGGCCTGACGCGGCGTATCCAGCGGCTCGAAACTCATGTCGGTCTCAAGCTGATCGACCGGACGACCCGCACCGTCGCGCTGACCAGCATCGGCCGCGAGTTTCTGCCGGAAGCCCAGCGCATGGTCGATGCCGTCGACCGCTCGTTCGAGCGGCTGAAGACGATGTCGCGCTTCTCGACCGGCGACATCACGATCGCCTCGGTCCCCTCGCTGATGTATGGGCGCCTGCCGCGCATCCTGCGCAGCTATGCGACGCGGCACCCGAACAACCGCGTCGAGATCCTCGACCGGACCAGCACGCTCGTCATCGAGGCGGTGCGCCGGCGCCAGGCCGAGTTCGGCCTGCATGTTCAGCCGCCGACCCAGCAGGACCTGCACAACGAGATCCTGGTCCGCGATCCCTTCGTCGTCTATTGCCGCAACGACCATCCGCTGGCGGGGCGCGAGACCATCGCCTGGGCGGACCTCGCCGGCCATGACCTGATCACGCTCGGCGGCAGCAGCGGCAACCGGCTGTTGATGGAGGCGCAGCTCTCGCGCTCGGGCATCGAGGTGAAGACCAAGTTCGTGGTCGAGTATTTCTCCAGCGCGATCGGGCTGGCCTCGGAAGGGCTGGGCATCGCTATCCTGGTGGAATCGCTCGTCGAGAACCTGCGGCCCGATCTCGCACAGATCCCGCTGGTCGACCCGATCGTCGACCGGCCGGTCTCGCTGATCCGGCGGCGCGGCGAAACCCTGACCCCGGCCGCGCAGGCGCTCTACAACCTGATCGTGCGCGATCTCGGGCCGCTCTAGCCCCGCAGGGCGAAGCAAGTGCGGCCCAGATGCGGGATCAGGCGGCGTTCTGCCGGTGCCAGTCCTCCAGATAGGCAAGGACGGTCTTGAGATCGGAGACGTCGACATAGCGGCGGCCGAGATCGCGGAGATTGTCGCGATGCGGCTGCTCCTCGATATCGCCGACGCAGTCCTCGGGCACGATGGTGCGGTAGCGATAGCTGAAGCTGTCGATCGAAGTGGCGCGGATGCAGCCCGAGGTGTTGCAGCCGGTGACGATCACCGTGTCGACGCGCTCCTTGTTGAAATAGTCGCTGACGCCGGTGTTGAAGAAGATCGACGGCGCCTTCTTGCAGATCGTCAGGTCGTAGTCGGGATCGTAGATGCGCGGGTCGAAAGCCGAGCTGGGATGGTCGTGGCGAAAGGTGTCCCGCACGGCGGTGATCTTCCAGTACGGCATCTCGCGCTCGCTCATATAGGCCGTGTTGCAATTCGCGACCGGCACGTTGTAGCGGCGCGCGACTTCGAGCAGCTTCGCGGTGTTCTCGACGGCGCGCATGACGAGCGGCGCCCCGCCGAGCGGGTATCGCGCGTCGGTGAAGCCGGTCTGGAAATCGACGACGACGATGCCCGGCTTCATGCCGAAGCCGACCGGAATCTCGCCGTAGCTCCTGTTCTTGTAGTCGTCATCCGCCATGGCTTTTCCCTCCTTACGCGCGTTCGCGTCGCGATCCAGGCACGGTATTCTCTTGAAAAAATCAGGCAAGATTGTTTTTATTTGGCTGAGGCCTTTAGCCGGTATGAGGCCGTGGGGAAGGGGTGTGGGTCGATGGAGGCCGAGACGACGCAGGCCTCGCGCTCCGAGCGCCGGCAGCAGGCGCGCAGCGTCGCGACCTATGAGCGGCTGATCGGTGCGACGCTCGATGTCATCCACGCCGTCGGCTACCACGCGGCGACGACGCAGGAGATCGCCGAGCGTGCGCAGGTATCGCGCGGGGCGCTGCTCTACCATTTCCCGGCCCGGGCGGACATCATCCTGGCGGCGATGGAGCGCCTGCTCGACGACGGCACCGCCGACATCCGCGCCGTCGCCCGGCGCGTACAGAAGGGCGAACTCTCCCTCGAAGGCTTCGTCGACTTCCTATGGGAGCTGTTCTCCGGGCGCTTCTTCTACCTCTCGCTGGAGATGATCACCGAGGCGCGCAACGATGCCGAACTGCGCGATCGGATGATCCCGGTCGTGAAGCGCTTCCACGAGGCGCTCGATGCGACCTGGGTGGAGTTCTGCAATCCGGAGAAGCGCACGCCCCGCGAGGCGCGCATCATCCTGAACCTGACGGTCTGCCTGGTGCGCGGCATGGGCGTGCAGACGGTGCTGCGGCAGGACCCCGGCTATTTCACGGATATGATCGAGGTCTGGAAGGCGCTGCTGCCGCAGATCGTCGCGGGTGGCGCCGGGGACGCGATGTTCTGCGGCCCCCGGTTTCGTGCGCGGGGCGATGCTGCCGCCGGGCAGGAGCGCTGAGAGCCCGTTTGGAAATAGCCCTCATCCTGAGGAGCCGCGACAGCGGCGTCTCGAAGGATGTTCCAGCGGGCTTCCGAGCCTCCTGAAACATCCTTCGAGATGCCATTCCCAGGGGAATGGCTCCTCAGGATGAGGGCTCAGGGAGTTGTTGAACAGGCTCTGTGCAGCTTGCGTGCCGGCTGACGGGGCTGGTCAGCCGCCGAGCGCTTCCCGATGGGCTCTCGCCAGATCGGCCATGCTGTTGAAGCGGAAATCGTATCTCGGCATGTCGCCCGGATGCATGGTCGCGCCGAAGCCGTCCTTGTCGTGGCGGCGGTAGATCCAGCAGGAGGCCAGGCCGTGTCGGTTCGCCGGGCTATGGTCGTGGAACATGCTCTCGGCGGTGTGCAGGACCTCGTCCTTGCGGATGCCGAGTGTCTCCAGGTTGCGGAGCATGTAGTCGAAATTGCGCTCCGAAGGTTTGTAGGAGCCGATATCCTCGGCCGTGTAGATCGCGTCGAAGGCGACCTGGAGCTTCGCATTGCTGGCGGCGAAGCTCTCGTTGTCAACGTTAGACAGGATCACCAGCTTGTAGTGCTGTTTGAGATACTGGAGCGCCTCGGCGGAATCCGGGAAGGCCGGCCAGTTCTTGACCGATTGCCCATAGGCGACGCACTCGTCCCAGGAGATGGTGAGGCCCCACTCCTCGGCGAGGCGCTTGTAGACGATCGCCAGCAGGTCCCGGTAGAGCCGCGCCGGCGTCTGCAATTGCTGCGACGATTCATGACGCGCATGCGCCTCCAGTACCTGATCACGCGTGGGCGGCGTGGCGAGCCGGCCGGTGAGCGGCTTCAGCCCCTCGAACATGCCGGTCTCCCAATCGATCAGCGTGCCGTAGCAATCGAAGGTCAGGGCTTTGAAATCGGTCAGCTTCATCGGTCCGTTCCTGTCTTTCAAGGAAAGCTAGGTGAGCTCAACGCCTAATCCTATAGGTATCGGACACTTAAGTGTCCGGCCGGTTCGCCGGCGTGCAAGCGGCGGAGGGAGCGATCGGCGATGGATGTCGATTTCCGGCTGGCCTTCGAGAATGCCCCGGTCGGTCTTGCCATCGGCCGCAACCGCGTCATCCTGGCCTGCAACCACGCCTTCGCGCGGATGTTCGGCGGCACGCTGGAGGACCTGGTGGGCCAGAGCTTCGAGCGGCTTTACCCGACACAGGCCGATTACGAGGAGGCCGGCAAGCGCGTCGGCGCGCGCCTGTCCAGCGAGCCCAGCTATGCCGACGACCGCGTGATGCGGCGGCTCGATGGCAGCCTGTTCTGGGTCCGGGTCAGCGGTTCCACCCAGACGCCGGAGGATGCCCATGGCCAGGCGCTATGGGTGTTCTCCGAGCTCGGGCAGGCCCGGCCAGCCGGGCAGTCGCTGCGGACATCCCTGACCGCGCGCGAGCGCGACGTGGCCGCGCTGCTGATCGACGGCAAGACGGGCAAGGAGGTCGCCAAGGCCCTGAGCATCAGCCCGCGCACCGTCGACATCTACCGCGCCCGGCTGCTCAGGAAATATAACGTCAGCAGCACGAAGCGGCTGATCGAATTGCTGTTAAGCGGCTGATCCAGCACGTTCTAGCGCAGCAGGAAGCCGTGCCGCAGCGGGTCGTCGCGGTCAATGAACCAGGTCGCCTGGCCGCAGAGATGCGCGCTGCCCGAGACTTCCGGGATGATCGCGTCGATCTCCCCGAGCTTGGTCTCCTGCAGCACCCGCCCGGTCATGATCGAGCCGACGATGGATTCGTTGACCAGGAGATCGCCGGGCTTCAGCAGCCCCTTGGCGTGGAGCAGGGCGGTGCGTCCGGCCGTGCCGGAGCCGGTCGGAGAGCGGTCGAGCTGCCGGTCGGCGAAGATGCAGCAATTGGCCTGCGTCGCCTTGGGGTCGAGCGGATCGCCGTCGATGATCGTGCCGTAGATATGGTTCAGTTCCGGGATCTCCGGATGCACGACCGGGAAGGCCTGGTTGGCGGCGATCTTCACCTCGGCGCCGAAGCGGATCAGCGCCTCGGCATTCTCCCGGCGGATCGCGAGGCCGAAGGGCCGGCCATCCGTGTAGAAATAGAAGGCGCCGCCGAAGGCGATGTCGCCGGTGACCTTGCCGAAGCTCGGCGTCTCGACGCCGACATCGCGATGGACGAGATAGGACGGCACGTTGACGAAGCGCACGCTGGCGGCGCGCTTCCCGTCCCAGGTGACGAAGGCTTCGATGAAGCCGCAGGGCGCGTCGATGCCGACGCGCGTCTCAAGCTCCGTGCGCCTGACCCAGCCGAGCTCGACGGCCGCGGTTGCGAGCGCGATGACGCCATGGCCGCAATGGTCGCTGTAGCCTTCGTTATGGACGAAGATGACCCCGAAATCGGCCTCGGACGAGACGGGCTCGGTCAGGTATCCCGCGTACATGTCGGCATGGCCGCGCGGCTCGAAGATCAGTGCCTGCCGGATCTCGTCGATATTGTGCTTCACCCAGTCGCGCCGCTGAACGATGGTCCGGCCGGGCAGGCGCGGCAAACCACTGGTCACGATGCGGAACGGCTCGCCGCCGGTATGAACCTCGACGGTCTGGATGACGCGATCGGCCTGCATCGTTCCCCCTGATGCCCATGTTGCGGCACAGCCTTGAGCAGGTTCGGGCGCCATCCGCAAGACAGCGCCCGACCAGGCATCGGCGCTTTAGCCGATGGTCATCAGGCTGGCATTGCCGCCGGCCGCCGTGGTGTTGATCGAGGTCGAGACCTCCTCCAGCAGCCAGTTCAGGCAATAGGCGTCGGGATCGCGCGTCAGCTCCTCCGTGCTCGCCGCCTGGACCAGCACGAGCGGGCCGGAGAGCCGGGCGATGCGGCGGTTGACCTCGGCGATCCGCCGGGTGTCGCCCTCGACCAGCGCACCCGAGAACGGGCCGTCGGCCTCCCAGTCCGAGGTCCAGCTCACGCGGGCTTCGACCGCAGCCGGCAGGCCCGACAGTGCACCCTTCAGCCCGGAAGCTGCGTCGATGACGAGCTGGTTGCCCGTCGCCAGCGCTGCCGCGACCTGCCGGTAGAGGCCGGCTTCGGTCTGCGGCACGAGCAGGATGCGACCGCGCGGATGCAGCGCGTAGAGATTGCGCTCGCCGACCGGGCCGGCCAGCTCGACGGCGAGCCCGAGCGCCGAATGGCCGCCGATCTCGCGCGCGGTGCTCGCTTCGGCGTTCAGCCCCTTGCCCGCGAGCCAGGCGGCATATTCGAGCACGGCCGGATCGGTATGGATCGAGCTGTGCTGCGGCGGGATCGGCGCCTTGCGCACGAGCCGGCCGATATAGAGCGGCCCGCCCGCCTTCGGCCCGGTGCCCGACAGCCCGCGCCCGCCGAACGGCTGCACGCCGACCACCGCGCCGATGATGTTGCGGTTCACGTAGAGATTGCCCGCCTTGATGCGGCTGGTGACATGGGCGATCGTCTCGTCGAGCCGCGTATGCAGGCCGAAGGTCAGGCCGTAGCCGGAGCCATTGACCTCGTCGATCAGCTTGTCGAGATCGTCGCGCTGATAGCGGATGACATGGAGCACGGGGCCGAAGACCTCACGCTTCAGGTCGGAGAGGCTCTTCAGCTCGACGATGGTCGGCGGCACGAAAGTGCCCTTCGCCGCGGCATCCGGCAGCGGGAGCTGCTCGACCTTGCGGCCGAGGCTGCGCATGCGTGCGACATGCTCGTCGATCTCGGCTCTAGCGCCCTCGCTGATCACCGGGCCGATGTCGACGCTGAGCCTGTCGGTGCGGCCGATGGTGAGTTCCTTGAGCGCGCCCTGCAGCATGTGCAGCGTGCGGTCGGCGATGTCCTGCTGCAGGCAGAGCACGCGGAGCGCTGAGCAGCGCTGGCCGGCGCTGTCGAAGGCCGAGGCGATGACGTCGGCGACGACCTGCTCGGCCAGAGCCGAGGAATCGACGATCATGCCATTCTGGCCGCCGGTCTCGGCGATCAGCGGGATCGGCTTGCCCTCGGCCGAGAGACGCTCGGCAAGCTGGGCCTGGATGCCGCGCGCGACCTCGGTCGAGCCGGTGAACATCACGCCCGCCGTCTCCGGTGCCGCGATCATCGCCGCACCGAAACGTCCGCTGCCGGGCGTGAACTGCAGCGCGCCGCGCGGGACGCCGGCCTCGTGCAGGATCCTGACGCTCTCATGCGCGATGATCGGCGTGACGCCGGCGGGCTTGGCCATCACCGCATTGCCGGCGACGAGCGCCGCCGCGACCTGGCCGGTGAAGATCGCCAGCGGGAAGTTCCATGGGCTGATGCAGACGATCGGCCCCAGCGGCGCATGGGCCGGACCGAGCGTCTTGCGCGCCTGGTCGGCATAGTAGCGCAGGAAGTCGATGGCCTCGCGCACCTCGCTGATCGCATTGGCGGCCGACTTGCCGGCCTCGCGCATGGCGATGCCCATCAGCGTCTCGATGCGCGCCTGCATGATGTCGGCGGCGCGGTCGAGGCAGGCGGCGCGCTCGGCCGGGGGCACGGCGGCCCAGGCCTTGCCGCCCTCGGCAGCGAGGCCAGCGATCCTGGCGGCGTCCTCGACCGCAAGCTCGGTGACCTGCCCGACGACGTCGGAATGATCGGCCGGGTTCAGGATCGGCCGCGTCGTGCCTGCGGTGGAGTTGTCCGCCAGCAGCGGCACGGCGTGCCAGTTCTGGCCCACCGTCGCTGCGAGATTGCCGGCGAGCTCGGCCAGGGAGGCCTCGTTGGAGAGGTCGATACCCCTAGAATTGGCGCGGTCGGCGCCGTAGAGGTTTTCCGGCAGCGCGATCTGGTCGTGCAGCATGCCGATGACCGGCATCGCCTCGACGACATCGACGGGGTCGGCGACGAGCGAGTCGATCGTCACCTTCGGATCGGAGATGCGGTTGACGAAGGAGGAGTTCGCGCCGTTCTCGAGCAGGCGCCGCACGAGATAAGCGAGCAGCGTCTCATGCGTGCCGACCGGCGCGTAGATGCGGCAGGGCCGGTCGAGATTGTCCTGGCCGACGACCTCGTCATAGAGCGGCTCGCCCATGCCGTGCAGGCACTGGAACTCGTACTTCCCGACGGCGAAGTCGGGGCCGGCGAGATGATGGATCGTCGCCAGCGTCTGGGCGTTATGCGTGGCGAATTGCGGAAAGATCGCGTCCGGCGCGCCCAGGAGCTTGCGGGCGCAGGCGACATAGGCGACGTCGGTATGGACTTTGCGGGTATAGACCGGGAAATCGGCGAGCCCGTCGACCTGAGCGCGCTTGATCTCGGCATCCCAATAAGCGCCCTTGACCAGGCGCACCATCATGCGCCGGCTGGAGCGGCGGGCGAGATCGATGATCCAGTCGAGCACGAAGGGGCAGCGCTTGCCATAAGCCTGCACCACGAAACCGAGCCCGTTCCAGCCCTGGAGCGCGTTATCGAAGCTCAGCGCCTCCAGCAGGTCGAGCGAGAGCTCCAGCCGATCGGCCTCCTCGGCATCGATGTTGAGGCCGATATCGTAGGACTTGGCGATCAGCGCGAGCTCGCGCACGAGCGGCAGCAATTCGCTCATGACGCGGCCGGCCTGCGCGCGGCTATAGCGCGGGTGCAGCGCCGAGAGCTTGATCGAGATGCCCGGGCCTTCATAGACGCCGCGCCCGTTGGCGGCCCTGCCGATCGCATGGATCGCGTTCTCATAGTCGCGATAGTAGCGGGCGGCATCGGCGGCGGTGGTCGCGGCCTCGCCAAGCATGTCGTAGGAATAGCGGAAGCCGCGCGCCTCCAGCGGGCGGGCACGCTTCAGCGCCTCGTCGATGGTCTCGCCGGTGACGAACTGCTCGCCCATCATCCGCATCGCCATGTCGACGCCGCGGCGGATCACCGGCTCGCCGGCACGGGCGATGAGGCGCGTCAGGGCGGCGGCGAGGCTACGATCATTGACGGTGGAGGTCAGCTTGCCGGTGACGACGAGGCCCCAGGTCGCGGCATTGACGAAGAGCGACTTGCCGCCGCCGACATGGGACTTCCAGTCGCCGTCGGCGATCTTGTCGCGGATCAGCGCATCGCGCGTCGCCGTGTCCGGGATGCGCAGCAGCGCCTCGGCGAGACACATCAGCGCCACGCCCTCCTGGCTGGAGAGCGAATATTCCTGAACCAGCCCCTCGACGCCGGTGCCCTTGTGCTTGGCCCGCAGCGCCTCGATCAGCTTGCGTCCCGTCGCGGCGATTTCCTGCTTGCTCGCCGGGGCCAGCTTCGCCGCTGCCAGCAGGGGCGGAAGGCATTCCGTCTCGGGCCGGCGATAGGCGGCGGTGATCGCCTGGCGCAGCGCCGACTGCTCGCGGATCGGCGGGGCGAAGCCCGTGAAAGGCGCCGGGCTGGTGGCGGTGTTGGCGGCGGCGGCGGTGGCTTGGCTCATGGCGGGTCCCGGCGGGTTCGAACGCGACGGGCCGGGGGCGGAACCCTCTCCCGTTCTTTGCGCGGGAGCTTATCACGAGCGCGATTCTCGCGCGGTCCAATCTTCGCTATCCTGTGGTCCGTTCGGACTTCTGATTTGGAGATCGCAAGTGAAGAAGCCTAAGGAAACGCTGATCGAAGGCGATCTGGACGCGCTGGATCGTAAAATTCTCGACGTTCTCAGGGAGGACGGCCGGATTTCGATCGCCGAGCTCGGCGCGCGGATCGGCCTGTCCAAGACGCCCTGCCAGATCCGGTTCCGCCGGCTGGTCGATGACGGCTATATCGAAGGCTTCCGGGCGACGCTCAATCCGGCGAAGCTCAAGCTCGATCACATCGCGTTTGCCGAGGTGAAGCTGTCCGACACCACGGAAAAGGCGCTGACGAAGTTCAACGAGGAGGTCAAGAAGATCAGGGAGGTCGAGGAATGCCACATGATCGCCGGGCGTTTCGACTACCTGCTGAAGATCAGGACGCCGGATATCCGGCGCTACCGGGCCGTGCTGGGCGAGAAAATCTCGAACCTGCCCCATGTCGCGAACACCTCGACCAATGTTGCGATGGAGACGGTCAAGGAAACCTGGTGAGGCGCCGGGGGCGGGTCGCTTCTATGCCGGCACTTTCACGGACACAGGCCGTCATTCCGGGGCTTCGCGTGAGCGAAGAGCCCGGAATCCAGAACCCATGTCGTCTCTATGAAAGGCGCGGTTGGGCCACCTGTTATCTGAGGAAGGGCATCGGTTCTGGATTCCGGGTTCAGGCCTCAAGGCCTGCCCCGGAATGACGACGCAAGCCCCTGCAACTATCCAGACCTTCTAGGCTTCCAGTCCCGCCTTGCGGCTTTCCAGCGCCGAGATGACGCGGAAGCCGATCGAGCGGAAGGGTTCGGGCGCGATCCAGCTTGCCTCGCCCATGATCGTCTCGACCTCCCCGGCGTCGCCGACGCCGCGGATCAGCTCGGCGAGCCGGCGGCCGAGCATGGTGCCCTTGGCGAGGCCACTGCCGTTGCAGCCGCCGGAGGCATAGAGCCCCTCCTCGAGCTTGCCCCACCAGGGCGCGCCGTTCATCGTGAAGGCGGTCGCTCCGCCCCAGATAAACTCGAAATCGACATGCCGCAGCTCCGGCCAGCGGCGATGGAAGCGGTCGCGCAACTGCCGCTCGGCGGTGGCCTGCACGATCTCCTGGTCATGGGCATAGAGCGAGCGGACCATGAGCCGGTCGCGGCCGATGCGGCGCAAGGTCGTGCCGAGCCGGTGCGAGGGCAGCAGGCCCCAGGCCGGGGACTGGCCGAGATGCCCGATATCGTTCTCCTTCACGGCCTCGGTGACGGCGGCATAGGTGAAGATCGTCGCCATGCGCGACTTCAGATAGCCGAGGCGGGGGATGAAGCCGTTATTGGCCAGCACCACCGTCCGGCAGCGGATGCTGCCGCCTTCGGTGGCGAGCCGCCAGCCGGGACTTTCCCGACGCATCTCGCGGACCGGGCTCTGTTCGTAGAGCGTGACGGTCGCGGGCAGTGCGTCGGCGAGACCTCGGATCAGCGCGGCCGGCTGCAGCAGCCAGGTGTCGTGCATATGGAGGCCGTAGCGGTAATAGTCCGCGCCGATGCGCTCGCGGATCCCGGCGCGGTCGAGGATCGTGTGCTGCAGATTGTTGGCGCGGGCCACTTCCGCCACCTTGCGCAAGGAGGCTTCGCCTTCCTCGGTCGCGGCGGCGCGGATCGAGCCGACCTTCTGCATGTCGCAGGCGATATCGTTGTCGCGGATGATGCCAAGCAGCCAGTCGAAGGCCTCGGTGAAGAGGCGGCTCTGGTTGCGGGCCTTGTCCGCCATTTCCATCGAGGCGGTGCGCGGCAGCACGTCGGGCGTGGTGAACCCGGAATTACGCGCGGAGGAGCCTTCGCCGACCGTCGTCGCCTCGATCAGGGCGATACGCGCCTGCGGGTCGAGCTCCTGCAGGCGCCGGGCTGCCGCGACGCCGGTATAGCCGGCGCCGACGACGGCATAGTCGACGGTGATGTCTTCGCCCAGCGGGGCGCGTGGCGTGCGCGGGGGAAGCATCGTGTTCCAGCCGCAGGTATTGGCGTATTTCGGATAGGTCAGCTTGGACATGGCTTTGTCGGGTATGGAGGAAGGCCGCGCCCCGGGGGCGCGGCCGATGAGCGGTGTCAGTCGACGAAATGCGTCTGCTCTGTCACGAGCGGGCCGAGCGACATCGAACCCTTGAGGTCGAAGCCCCAATTGAGCTTTTCGCGGCGCGCCCAGACCTGCCCGGTCTCGGTGATCGGGATCGCGCAGATATTGGTGATGATCAGCTTCTGCGCTTCCTGCCAGAGAGCGATCTGCTTCTTGGCGTCGGTCTCGCCGCGGGCCGCCTCGATCTGCTTGTCGGCGATATCGCAATGGCTGAAGTTGGTCACTTGGCCGGGCTGCCCGATCGCGCTCTTCGAGTGGTAGAACTGCGTCAGGTAATTATCCGCGATCGGAAAGCGCGCGGCGCCGTACATGACGAGCGGGCTCAGATCCTTGCGGATCATCTGGTGCCAGGTGGCGTGCTCGACCGGCTGAAGATTGAGCGTGATGCCGCCATCCGCGACCTGGCCCTGGATGATCTGGGCGGTCGATTCCAGGCTCGGCAACTGGCTGGCGAGCATGGTCACGGTCAGGCCGTTGGGGAAGCCGGCCTCGGCCAGCAGCTTCTTGGCCATGGCCGGGTCCGGCGGCAGCACGCCGGCGTTCTCGTTGAAGCCGAGATTGTTCGAAGGGATCGCCGATTTGCCGGCGCGGGTGAAGCGCGGGCCGCGATACTGGGCGATCTTGCCCGCGTCGATCGCATGGGCGAGCGCCTGGCGGACCTTGATGTTGTCGAAGGGCGGCTTGGTGACGTTGACGTGGAGGACCGTCAGCTCGGCCGGGTCGAAGCTGTCGACGACCACGCCTGGATTGGACATGGTGCGCTGCAGCCAGCGCTGGTCGGCGAGGCCGGTCGCGGCATCGACCTCGCCTGCGACGAAGGCGAGGTCCCGCGCGGCGCTGTTGTTGAGAAAGCGATAGGTGATCTTGGTGAGCTTGGGCTTGCCGCGGAAATAGGCGTCATTGGCCTTGAAGGTCACGGCCTGGCCGGGGGTGATCACATCCAGTTCGAACGGGCCGAAGCCGACCGGACTGCGCCGGAAGTTCTCGCCGCGCTCCTCGAAGGCCTTCTTCGAGATGATGAAGCCGCCGGCATAGTTGGTGAGCAGGCCGAGCAGGCTCGGCACGCGGTTCGACAGCGTGATGCGCACCGTCTGCGGATCCACCGCCTCGACCTTCTGGAAGGCGGCATAGTCGCTGGCGAAGGCCGAGCGCTTGGGATCGCGCGCCTTGTCGAGGCTGAAGACGACGTCGTCGGCCGTGACGTCGCCATAGCCGTGCTGCCATTTCACGCCGGGGCGCAGCTTGAAGGTCCAGACGAGGCGGTCGTCGCTCGCCTGCCAGCTTTCGGCGAGATCGGCCTCGATCGTGGCCGGATCGGTCGAGCCGGGGGCGAAGCGGACGAGCCCGCCGAAGATCCAGGCGGAGAGGATGCGGTCCGAGGTACTGCTGGCGTAGTGCGGATCGAGCGTGCCGACATCGACGGCCGCGGCGCCCAAGGTGAGCTCGGTCTTCGCGGCCAAGGCCGGGAGCGATGTCATGAGGCCGAAGCCGAGGATGCCGGCGAGAAGTCCGGCCCTGGTCGAAGCTGTGCTTTTCATTGTTAGCCTTCCCCTGTTGAAACCAGTCGCAGCCGCGCCGGCTGGGTGCCGAGCGCGGCGAAAAGAGGCCGGAAGCCGGCCGTCGTGAGCCCGTCGAGCGCAACCAGGATCGCATCCTGCCAGTCGGGCTGTACCGTCGCGGAGCCGATGCGCCGGAATTTCTCGGTAACCTGTGCGCGGTTCATCGGGTTGGCGACGTCGCCGAGCGGGTAGGGCACCGTCAGGCTGCGCGGGCCGTCGCCCTGGTCGATGACGACGCGGCAGGGCGTGCTCTTCGGAAAAGCGGCAGCGAAATCGTCATGGGCGGAGAGCTCGATCCGGCCTGCGAGTTCGAGCACCTGCGGGTCGTGGAGATGGGCGGGGTCGACCGGCTGCAAGGCGGCGGCGCCATGGATCGCCGCGAGCGCGCAACTGAAATAATAGCTGTATTGCCCGCCTTCGAGCGTCTGCGGCGCGCGCTCGTTGGCGAGTCCGAGACCGCGCGGGAAGGTCTCGATGCGCAGCGACAGGATCGGCCTGCCGAGCTCGCGCAGCGCCAGGATCGCATCGACCGCCGCATGCATGTAGCGGCAGCAGGCATAAGGCTTGAGGTAGCAATCCTGCAGCCACCAGCGCGCTCCGAGCCCGCCGGTCAGCACGCCGCGGGTGAAGCGGTCGTCGCGGTCGAGCAGGTCGCGCGGGCCGGTGGCGCCGGCCCGCGCCCGGTAGGCGCCGGTCAGGCCGGCGACGACGGCCGGCGGAATGACCTCCTTCACCGTGCTGCCCTGGTATTTCGAGGTGCCCATCGGATAGCTGATCGGGCCTTCGGCGCCGGCGATCGCCATGGCATGGGCGAGCGCCGGGGCGTCGAGTCCGAGCAGCCGTCCGGCCGCAGCGGCGACGCCGTAATTGACCCAGCGACCGCTGCTATAGGTCTCGATAGTCGGCGTCGGCCGCGACGTCGCGACCCTGAGCGCGACGTCGTAGCCGAGCGCGATGGCGTCGAAGATGCGCTCGTCGGAGGCGTCGAGTGCCTGGCCCACGGCGAAGGCGGCCGGGATGACGCCGGCCCCGGCATGGCCGGCTGCGCCGCGATGGCCGTCATCGATATCGAGCGCGCTCGCCGCCGCTGCATTCGCCATGGCGGCGCCGGCGACGCTCAGCTTGGTGCCGGTCAACCAGATGCCGGCGGGG
The DNA here is from genome assembly GCF_011764485.1 of Bosea sp. ANAM02. Classification (NCBI taxonomy): domain Bacteria; kingdom Pseudomonadati; phylum Pseudomonadota; class Alphaproteobacteria; order Hyphomicrobiales; family Alloboseaceae; genus Allobosea; species Allobosea sp. ANAM02. The sequence continues at coordinate 1,511,798 of NZ_AP022848.1, forward strand.
CCTGAGCCGTAGAGCTGTTCGGCCGCGATGCGGGCTGCCGTGGCCAGCCGCGAATCCAACCCGGCGGCTGTGGCCCCGATCAGGTCCGCGACCAGAAGCGAGGCGCTTTCCCGGGCGGCTTCCGGCAGGGTGCCCTCAGGGTGATCGGCGACGAAGGCGGCGAGTTCCTCGATGGCGTGCATGGTTCGCGTTCCGGCTTCTCGGTGACTAGCTCGCCCGGCGGATGAAATGGCCCTCGGCCATCATCTCCCAGCTCGGCGGCGGCGGGCGGTAGCCGACGGGCTTCATCGGGCTGCGCGGCGGCGTGGCGTCAACGCGCTGCGGCGGCCTTCCGCTGCGCTGGTCGGGATGGGTGATCGGGATCGCGGAGAGGAGGCGCTGTGTATAGCCGTGGCCGGGGCGGCCGATCACGTCGTCGCGCGCGCCGATCTCGACGATCTCGCCGAAATACATCACGGCCACGCGGTCGCAGATGCGCTCGACGGCCGCCATGTCGTGGCTGATGAAGAGATAGGAGACCTCGAACTCCTTCTGGAGGTCGATCATCAGGTCGATGATCTGCGCCTTGATCGCGACGTCGAGCGCCGAAACGGCCTCGTCGGCGATGATCAGCTTGGGCGACATCGCCAGCGCGCGGGCGATGCAGATGCGCTGGCGCTGTCCGCCGGAGAATTCGTGCGGCAGGCTCGCGGCGCGGGCCGGGTCGAGCCCGACGCGCTCCAGGAGCCATTCCATCCTGGCGCGCGCCTCCTTGCCGGAGGCGATGCCATGGACCTGCATCGGCTCGATGATCGCCGAGCCGATGCTCTGGCGGGTGTCGAGCGAGCCGAACGGGTCCTGGAAGATCATCTGTACGTCGCGGCGCAGGGCGGCGAGGCTGCGGGGATCGGCATAGTCGATCCGGCGGCCGGCGACGGTGATCTCGCCGGAATGGCGCGGCGCGAGATCGATGATCGCCTTGCCGATGGTCGATTTGCCCGAACCGGATTCGCCGACGAGGCCGAGCGTCTCGGCCTTCCCGATGGCGAAGGAGACCTGCTCGACCGCATGGACCTCGCCCTTGAGCCGCCCGAACAGGCCGCCGCGCGAGGGGAAGCGCACCGAGAGGTCGCGCACCTCCAGCACCGGCGCATCGCCACGGAAGGAGAGCGGGACGCCCTCGACGCCGCGTGCGGGAACAGTGCCGTTCGCGAGCTTGCCGACGAGGCTCGGCGCCGCCGCGATCAGGCTGCGCGTATAAGCGTCGCGCGGGTTGGAGAAGACCTCGTGGACCGTGCCCTGCTCGATCACGCGGCCGCGGCGCATGACGAGGACATGGTCGGCGATCTCCGCGACCACGCCCATGTCATGAGTGATGAACAGGATAGCGGTACCGGTCTCGCGTTGCAGTTCCTTGAGCAGCGCCAGCGTCTGCGCCTGTACGGTGACGTCGAGCGCGGTGGTCGGCTCGTCGGCGATGATGAGGGAAGGGTTGCAGGCCAGTGCCATCGCGATCATCACCCGCTGGCGCATGCCGCCGGAGAAGGTGTGCGGGTAGTTGTCAATGCGCTCCTCGGGATCGGGGATGCGCACCTTGCGCAGCATCTCCAGCACCGCCTCGCGCAATTCCGCGCCCTTGAGGCCGCGATGGATGCGGATCGCCTCGCCGATCTGGTCGCCGATGCGCTGGACCGGGTTGAGCGAGGTCATCGGCTCCTGGAAGATCATGCTGACCTGGCCGCCGCGCACGCCACGCATCTCGGCTTCACTGAGGGTCAGCAATTCGCGGTCGCCGAGCCTGACCGATCCGCTGGCACGTCCGATGCGCTCCGGGAGCAGGCCCATGATGGCGAGCGAGGTGACGCTCTTGCCCGAACCGGATTCGCCGACCACAGCGAGCGTCTCGCCGGCGGCGATCTCGAAGCCCAGATCGTGCACGACCGTGGTGGAGCCGAAGGCGATCGTCAGGCCGCCGACCGACAGGACCGGCTTTTCCGATTTCTTGCCGACCATCACGAGGCGTCCTTCAGGCGGGGATCGATCGCGTCGCGCAGGCCGTCGCCGATCAGGTTGAAGGCGAGCACCAGGATCAGGATCGCAAGGCTCGGGAAGAGTGCGAGATGGAACGAGCTCAGGATGTTCTCGAAGCCTTCACGCACCATGCCGCCCCAGGTCGGCGTCGGCGGCGCGAGGCCGAGCCCGATGAAGGCCAGCGAGGCCTCGGTGCGCACCGCGGTCGCCATCCAGAGCGACGTCATCACCATCACCTCCGGCAGGATCGCCGGCAGGATGTGGCGGAACAGGATGCGCCCGCCCGAGAAGCCCATGGCGCGGCAGGCCTGGACATATTCGCGGTCGCGCTGGGCGATGACGGCGGCGCGCGCGATCCGGGCGAAGGCGGGCGTCGCGGTGAAGGCGATCGCGATGATGATGTTCGTCATCGTCGCGCCCATCAGGGCGACCAGCGCCAGGCCCAGGATCAGCGAGGGAAAGGCGAGGATGACGTCCATCACCTGCATGAGCAGGATATCGGTGCGTCCGCCGCGATAGCCGGCGATCATCCCGAGCAGCGACCCGATCACCATCGCCGTCAGGATGGCGAAGAGGCCGATGGTCAGCGAGTAGCGGGCGCCGACGAGCAGCCTCGACCAGATGTCGCGGCCGAACTGGTCGGCGCCGAGCAGATAGCCGCTACTGGGCGGGGCGAGCTGGTCCATGATGCTCTGCTTCGCCGGCGGATGCGTCGCGAGATAGGGCGCGAAGATCGCGGCGAGCACGAGCAGGACGACGATGGCGACGCCGGCCCAGGTCGAGAGGTTGAGCCGGCCCAGCACGCCGCGAAAGGCGCTCTCGCGGGCGGCGGGACGGGCAGCTTCCGCGGCGGTCTCGCTCATTTGTACTGCACCCTCGGATCGAGAAAGCCGTAGGTCAGGTCGGTCAGCAGGTTCACGACGACGACCATCAGCGTGTAGACCACGATCATCCCCTGCAGCAGCGTGTAGTCGCGCTGGCTGAGCGCAGTCAGGATCAGCTTGCCGAGGCCGGGGCGCGAGAACACGATCTCGGTCAGCACCGAATTGCCGATCAGGATGCCGAGATAGAGGCCGATGACGGTGGTGATCGGGATCAGGCAGTTGCCGAGCGCATGCGACCAGATCACCGCCGAGGCGGAGGCGCCCTTGGCCCGCGCCGTCCGCACGAAATCCTGGCTCAGCACCTCCAGCATCGCCGAGCGGGTCACGCGGGTGATGTAGGCCATCATGATCAGTGCGAGCGCCAGCGTCGGCAGCGCCATCTGCCGCAGCCGCTCGGCAAGCGTATCGGCGCCGCCGGCGCTGATCACCGGGAACCAGCGGAACTGGATGGCAAAGACCATCAGCAGGACGATGGCGGCGACGAAGGCGGGCAGCGAGAGGCCGAGCAGCGAGAGCAGGCGCAGGACGTAGTCGGGCAGCCGGTTGCGGCGGACCGCGGCCCAGACGCCGGCGGGGATGCCGAGCGCGGCGCCCAGGATGAGGGCCGCTATGGTCAGTTCCAGCGTATAGGGCAGGACGGCGAGGATCTCTTCCGTCACCGGGCGGCCCGAGATCATCGAGGTGCCGAGGTCGCCGCGCAGGGCCTGGAGCAGGAAGTGCCCGTACTGGACGGGGAGCGGCTGGTCGAGCCCGAGGCGCTGCCGCAGTGCGATGATGCTGGCCGGGCTCGCCTGGTCACCGAGGATCACCAGAACGGGATCGCCCGGCAGGATCCGGACGATCAGAAAGACCAGCGTCAGGACGCTGAACAACGTGACGACGGCGAAGCCGAGACGCCTCGCCAGGAATGACACCATCCGGTTCGCCCCCGCATTGTCCGCCCACGATGGGGCTGGAGCGGCTGCCTGTTGGCTGCCTGAGGACGAGGCGCTCCTAGACGTCTCGACGATCCGGCAGCAGCCCTAGCGGACTGAAGAAATCGGGCCTTGTCAACAAATTCCTGTATTCGGTATGATAATGATGAATTTGTTCTGACAATCGGAATTGTTGCGGTGACAAAGCCCGTGAGCTCCTCCTCCAATGCCGAGCGCGCGCTGGATATCGTCCTGGCGCTCGGCGAGGTCGGGCCGGAGGGCCTGAGCCTGGCGGAGATCGCCGAGCGCATGGGCTGCGCCAAGTCGGTGGCGCATCGCAGCCTCGGCGCCCTGCTGCAGAAGGGGTTTGCGGAGCCGACGGGACGCTATGGCCATTACCGTCTCGGCTCGGCCGTGCCGATGCTGGCGCGGCGGCAGGAGCGGCTCGAGCCGCAGGTGCAGAAGGTCCGTCCCGGCATGACGGAGTTCGCGCGCCTGACCGGCTTCACCGTCTATCTGATCGTGCAGTCCGGGGTCGACGCGGTCTGCGCCGAGATGATCAGCCGCTCGACACGGCGCCAGTTCTCGATGGGCGTTGGCTATCGCGTGCCGATGGGCGTCGGCGCCGGCAGCCTCGCCCTGATGTCGCTGCTGCCGGAGGCCGCGATCGAGCAGATCCTCGCGGCCAATGCCGAGCGCTACCTGAAGCATCCCTCGGGGCGCCATGTCGATGGCGACGTCATCCTCGGGCAGGTCGCCGATGCCCGGCGCCGCGGCTATGCGCTCAACATGGGGTACTACTTCCCCGGGCAGGGCGGGATCGGCCTGCCCCGGCCGAGCCAGGCCCCGCACGACGTCAACATGGCCGTGTCGTTCAATGCGCCGCTGGAGATGATGACCGACGACTGGGTCGAGAGCCAGATCCGGACCTTGCGGGACTGCCTGCCCTGAGCCGGGCAACCCTGTCGCTCGGAAAGGAAGTGCTGGCGGGGAAGGGCGATCCGATATTGGATCAGGCCATCGGCCGGGAGCCCCGGCACCGACCAGCGCGAGCAGCCCGACCGATGAAGATCCGGCAGATCGAAATCTTCCGCGCCGTCATGGCCGGCGGCTCCACGACCGCCGGCGCCGCCGCGCTCGGCCTGTCGCAATCGGCCGTTAAGCTGAAGGACGTCATAGTGACGATGCGGGACGGCGTCCGGCTCGCCACCGATATCCTATCTCCCGGCGCGGGATGGGCAGGCGCTTCCCGGTCCCTTTCCGGTCGTTATGGAGCGCACGCCTTATGGCAGGGCCGAGCGTTCTTGCTCGGAGATCGGCCGCGGCGAGGCCAGGCCGATGGCCCGCACCGACGTCGCGGCGCATTTCGTCCAGGCCCGCTATCACCTTCGGCCCGGAATGGAAACGGCCGGGCCTGTGGCTGGAGCGCTTCTACGACGCGGTGCCCGATATCCCGGTCCTGCTGATGTCGAGCTGGTACGACGTCTATGTGAAGACCACCTTCGACAACTTCGCGGGCTTGAGCGCATCGGGCCGCCGGCATCTCAACGTCATCATGGGGGCGGGCCTCCACGGCAACCGCCAGTCGACCTTCGCCGGCGATGTCTCCTTCGGCGAGGCCGCGCCCTTCGACGGCAATGTCGGCACGAACTGGCTCGATTTCCGCAAGCGCTGGTTCGATCGCTGGCTCCGGGACGAGCCGAACGGGATGGAGGCCGATCCGACACTGCGGCTGTTCCTGGTGGGTGGCGGCTCGGGAAAGCGGGATGCCGACGGGCGCCTCGCCCAGGGCGGACGCTGGATCGAGAGGTCGCACTGGCCGCTGCCAGACACCGACCAGCAGCACTGGTACATCCATGGCAACGGCCGGCTCTCGCGCGACGCGCCGGCTCCGGACGCTGCGCCGCTGATCTATGATTTCGACCCGGCCGATCCCGTGCCGACGATCGGCGGCGCGCTGATCAGCGGCCAGCCGATCTTCGAGGCGGCGGCTTCGACCAGCGCGAGGGGCCGCGCTTCTTCGGTTCGCGCGATGCCGGCATGCCGCTGATCGCGCGCCGCGACGTGCTCTCCTTCGAAAGCCTGCCGCTGGAGGAGGACATGGCGGTGATCGGGCCGATCACGGTCGAGCTCTGGGTCGCTTCCGACGCGCCCGATACCGACTTCACCGCCAAGCTGGTCGATATGCACCCGCCATCCGCGGCTTATCCGACCGGCTTCGCGCTCAACCTGACGGACGGCATCTTCCGCTGCCGCTATCGCCATTCCTGGGAAGAGCCGGAGCCGATCGAGCTGGAGGTTCCGTTCCGGATCACGATCGAGCCTTTCGCGACGGCGACGCTGTTCAAGGCCGGGCATCGGATCAGGCTCGACATCTCCTCGTCGAACTTCCCGAAATTCGACGTGAACCCCAATACCTTCGATCCGGAAGGGCAGGGGCGCCGGCGGCGGATCGCCCGCAATACGGTATTCTGCGACGGCGCGCGCGCCTCACGCATCGTCATTCCGGTTGTGCCGCTGGCCTCGCTGTCGGACCTGACGCGCTGCGCAGGCTGATCGAGCGCCGCCGGCCACTCGGAACTTAAGCCATGAAAGCGCGATAAGCGTCGACCATGTCATCGACGGCGGCGGCAAAAAGCCTTTCGCCGTGCTGCGGTGTCGATAGCGACGGATCGGAGCCGATCCGGCCGTCCGGGTAGCGCCCGCGATAGTCGAAGCAGTCGAAGAAGGACGTGCTGGCGGGCGCGACCTTGGGCGACATCCGGGCCTGCTTGATCGCTTCCGGATGGTAGAATTGCGCCAGCGAAACTTCGGCGGCGGTCGCATGCGAGCCGTTGACGCCGGGATAGAGTTCGTCCGCGATGGCAGTCGCGCGGTTCCCGCCCGACCACATCACCATGCGGCAGCGGATCGGGGAGGGCTCGCCGTTCGGCTGGAGCGAGAGCGACGCATAGACCTCGTCGAACGCAGCCGTCACGGTCGCGATATTGCCGCCGTGGCCGTTGATGAAGAAGAAGCGCTCAAATCCGTTGCGGGCCAGGGAGCGCACGATATCGCCCACCATGGCGATCATCGTGGACGGGCGCAGCGTGACCGAGCCGGCAAAGCCCAGGTGATGCTGCGACATGCCATAGGCGAGCGTCGGCGCGACCATCGCGCCGATCTTGTCGCCCACGCCCTTGGCGATGAACTCGGCGTCGAGATGATCCGTCCCGATCAGGCCGTTGGGGCCGTGTTGTTCGGTCGAGCCAACGGGGATGATAATGCCGCGCGATGTCTGGAGATATTCTTCGACTTCGTGCCAGGTGGCGAGAGCCAGTTGCATGCCCCAATTCCTCCAACGCCGCGGAGTGATCCCGCCTGTGTGGGTTCAAAACTAGGAAGCGAGAGAGTCGAGGGTCAACCACCTCCACATACCTAGCGGCCATGCATGAGCGGGGGCGAAGCCGTCGCGTTGGATCACGCTGCGCTGGGAGACGATCGCGATGCCTCCTACGCGCCGCCATAGCGGATCGGAGCAATACCAAGCGATCATGGCGAGCGGGAGCGCCGCGGATTCCACACGGTCGTTTCAGACGTGATCGTTTGCGCGAGGGGGCCCGCGGCTGGTCCGTCGCTGTCGACACCGGGGGGTGAAGTGGTAGCGGGAGAGGGACTCATGCCGCTCCCCCACCGCGACCAGACCATAAAGTTTCGGTTTAGCAACCGCCTCGATCAGGAAGCCGTTGCGCCTAGGCACTTGTAGTGGCGGACGCACTCTTTAATGCCGTTCGCGGAAAGGTAGCCGACGCAGCGAGTATAGCGCCGGTTTCGAGAAAGGTTGGACCGGTAGCTATCGCTGGCGCCTCCCGTCAGGGCCTTGGTGGGCTCGGATATGTTCGGTTTCGCCTGCATGGCCGGACGCAAAGAAGTCACGCGAGCCGACCTGAGCCAAGCGGGGTGCAGTCTCCGCCGAGGGCGCAAGGCTTCTATCCTACCAGTTCCACAGCCAGGAGGCGCTGACCAATATGCAGCTTATCAGCGGGCGAAGGCTCTGATAAGGCAGACGCCTAGCGACATGCTATTCTCTAGTTTTGTATTGCTCGACCATCTCGACGATCCGCCGGGCGGCGTCGAGCGCCGCGCTTCGGTCCTGCGAGAAGTTGAGGCGGATGCTATGGGGATGGGGACCAAACTCTGTCCCCGGCGTCACGATCACGTTTGCCTGCTGGCGAAGCAGCCGAACAAAGTCAAGCGGCGCGACGCGCAATGCCGGCAGCGTCGGGAAGACGTAACTTCCCGCCTGCGGGCGCCGAGTCGGAAATCCGGCTTCGGCGAAGATCGCGAGCAAATCGTCGCGGATGCGCTGATGCTCGCTCATCCGCTGGGCCATCCAGTCTGCAGGCTCGGCGAACCAGCAGCGCAGAACTGCCTGATTGTAGCCGGCAGCCCTGAGAGAGACGATCGCCTGCAGCTTCTCCATGCGGTCGATGATCGACGGTGCGCCGAAGGCGACGCCGAGGCGGTAGCCGCTGAGCGACTCGGTCTTGGACGGGCCCATGATCGTCACACACTGCGCCTCAGGCAGGCCGCTGGCGCGGATATGGGAGTAGGTTTCGCCGTCATAGCGCAGGCGGGAATAGAGCTGATCGGCGACGACCGTGACGCCGTAGCGTGTCGCCAGCTCCGCGATCCGGCCGATCTCATGCTGCGAGTAGACCGCGCCGGTCGGGTTGTTGGGGTTGGAGAAGACGAAGACCTTCGCGCCCGAAGCGAAGGCCGCCTCCAACGCCGAGAGATCGAGACCCGCTCCCTCGTCGGCACAGAGATAGTCCATAGCGACCGGCACGACTTCGCCGCCGAGGAACTGCACCAGCTTGCGGTTGGCGAAATAGTCCGGCTGGACGATCGCGACCTTGTCGCCGGCCGCGACGGTCGCGGCCATGGCCAGGAACAGCGCGCCCTGTGTACCAGGTGTGAGGATGATGCCGGAAACGGCCGAGACCGGCGCGCCTGTGAAGGCTTCTAGCTGCCTCGCCAACTCGGCGCGGATGTCGGCCGAGCCGCGATACTCGGTATAGGCCTGTCGCCCGCCGATCCGCACGGCCTCCGCAAAGCGCTCCATCGCGTCGGGCGGCGGCGGGAAGGCGTCGACGTCGCCATGGGAGAAATCGACGGCGCGCCCGGGTAGGGGCTCGCCGATCATCAGGGCGCGGATGTCGGCGTCCGAGCGCCGCACCTCTTGGCCGGGGGCGTTGTCGGTCGAAAGGGCGGCGAATTTGTTGGCGAGCGAAGACATGGCGGTTCCTATGGAGCTCGATGGGAGAGGCGGTCGTGCGCGGCCGGGCGCGCTTATCGGGGCGCGATCGCGCTGCGGAAGATCTCCGGCTCGACATTGCCGCCTGAGAGCATCACCACGGCGCGGCGTCCGCGCAGCGCCTCGGGCCGTGCCAGCAGCGCCGCCAGGGCGACGGCGCCACCAGGCTCGACGACAAGCCGCAGATGCTCGAAGGCGAAACGGATGGCAGAGAGCACCTCGTCGTCCGAGGCCGTCAGCACCCGCGACAGCTTGTGGCGATTGAAGGCAAAGGGCAGTTCGGCCGGGGTCTGCGCGAGCAGCGCGTCGCAGAGCGAGCCGGAGAGGTGTTCGTTGACCTCGCGCCGGCCGCTTTCGAGCGAGCGCCGCGTGTCGTCGAAGCCTTCGGGCTCGGCAGCCCAGAGCTCGGCTCGAGAACCGACGGCCTCCAAGGCGAGGCCGGTTCCGGCAGCGAGCCCGCCGCCGCCGCAAGGGACGACGACGAGATCGACCGCGCCGTCCGCCTGCTCGGCCGCTTCGAGGAAAGCCGTGCCCTGGCCGGCGATGACGAAGCGGTCGTCGCCTGGCGGCACGACGGCGACCGGTGCGCGCGCTGCAATTTGCGCCGCGATCTCCTCGCGCGATTGCGTGGCGCGGTCGTAGAGCACGACCTCGCCCTCGTTCTCGCGCACCTTGGCGATCTTGTTGGCGGGAGCGTCGCCCGGCATGACGATGGTCGCGCGGATGTCGAGCATCCGGCCCACCGTCGCCACCGCCTGGCCGTGATTGCCGGTGGAATAAGCGACGACGCCACCGAGATGGGCCGTGCGGTCGAGACGATGGAGCCGATTGTAGGCGCCCCGGAACTTGAATGCGCCGGACCGCTGCAGGTTCTCGCATTTCAGCAGGATCTCGCCGCCGGTCAGCCGGTCGAGGGCGGGCGAGCGGAGCAGCGGCGTGCGCACGGCCACAGGCGTGAGAACGCGCGCAGCGTCGAGGACGTCGTCGGGGGTCGGTCGGAGCAGCTCGGTCATGTCAATGGGCCAGGATGCGGGAGAGGAAGAGGCGGGCGCGGTCGGAGTTTGGCTCGGCGAAGAAGCGGGCGGTCTCTGCGACCTCGACGATCTCGCCCTGGTCCATGAAGACGACCCGGTCGGCGGCGGCCTTCGCGAAGCCCATCTCGTGGGTGACGACGACCATGGTCATGCCCTCGCGGGCGAGTTCAAGCATCACCGCCAGCACCTCGCCGATCATCTCCGGGTCGAGCGCCGAGGTCGGCTCGTCGAACAGCATCGCGATCGGGTCCATGGCGAGCGCCCGCACGATGGCGATGCGCTGTTGCTGACCGCCCGAGAGCTGCGACGGGTAGGCCGCCTCCTTGTCGGCGAGACCGACACGCCGAAGCAGGCCGCGGGCCTTGTCTTGAGCTTCGTCACGGCCGCGCTTCAGCACATGGATCTGCGCCAGGCAGATATTCTCCATCACCGTGAGGTGCGGATAGAGTTCGAAATGCTGGAACACCATGCCCACCCGCGCACGGACCCTGGCGGCTGCTGCGGGCTTCGACGGTAGGTCCTCGCCATCGATCGCGATGCGACCCGCCTGGACCGGCTCGATTCCGTTGATGCATTTGACGAAGGTGCTCTTGCCCGAGCCCGAGGGCCCGCAAATCACCACGACCTCGCCGCGCGCCACCTCGAGGCTGCAGTCGCGCAGAACCGGGACATCGCCATAGCTCTTGGACAATCCTTCGATCCGTATCATCTCGACCATGTCGTTCATGCTGTCCCGCAGTTGCGAGGGAGGGGGCGCCGGCGCCGCTAATGCGCGCGTTGCCGGTCGCTGAGGCGCTGCGCCAGCGTGCTGCCGGCGGTGCAGAGGGCGAAGTAGACGAGCGCGGCGAACACATAGAGTTCGACGATGCGGTTCTGGGTGTTCGCGACGATGCTGGCCGAGGTCATGAAGTCGTGGAGCGACACCACGTAGACCAGCGACGTATCCTGGAAGAGCACGACGCCCTGCGTGACCATCAGTGGCGCCATTTTGCGCAGTGCCTGCGGCAGCACCACGAGGCGGATCGTCTGGAGATAGCTCATGCCCGAGGCCTGTGCGGCCTGCCATTGCCCCGGCCGCACGCTTTTCAACCCGGCCCGGATGATCTCGGAGTAATAGGCGCCTTCGAACATGACGAAAGCGATCAGCACCGAATAGAGCGCCCCGACCGGCCGGCCGAGCAGGAGCGGCACCAGGAAGTAGAACCAGAAGATCACCAGGATCAGCGGCACCGCTCGGAACCCGTTCACATAGAGCGCGGCGAACGTCGCCAGGGCGCGGTAGCGCGATAGCCGGGCGATAGCGAGGACCAGGCCGAGTGTCAGGCCCCCGATCAGGGCGATGGCGGTCAGCCCGAGGCTGAGGCCGAGCGCCTGCGCCAGGAAGGGCAGCGCGTCGAGAATGACGGAGATGTCGAAGCCGGACATTGCTCATCCCCTCGCGGTCGGGCCGGGGATCGCGATCCGACGCTCGATGATCGTCATCAGCGTCGTCACCGTCAGGGCGATCGTCATGTAGACGACGGTCGCGGCGGTGAAGGCCTCGAAGCCCTGATAGGTGAAGCTCTGGATCTGTTGGGTCTGCGCTGTCAGCTCGTAGACGCCGATGGTCAGCGCGATCGAGGAGTTCTTGAAGATCGTCAGGAATTCCGAGGTCAGCGGCGGGACGACGATGCGGAAAGCCTGCGGCAGCAGGACAAACCGATAGGCCTGTGCCGTAGACAGACCGGAGGCACGTGCTGCCATCGACTGGCCGCGCGGAACGGCGGCGATGCCGGCGGCGACCTGGACCGCGACGCGCGAGGCTGTGAACAACCCGAGCGCCACGATCGCCGTCACGACTTCGGGATAGGGCAGATCCCGCTTAAGCCACGTTCCCGCCGCTTTCGGCAGCAGCTCGGGCACGACGAAGAACCAGAGGAACATCTGCAGGAGCAGCGGCACGTTCCGGAACAGGTTGATGTAGGATCCGGTGACGAAGCGCACCGGCCCGGAGGTGCTGCTGTGGATGATGCCGATCAGGGTCCCTAGGCCGAGCGCGATGATCCAGGCGGCGGTGGAGACCGCGAGCGTCATGGCGATGCCTTGGCCGAGCCATTCCAGATAGGGGGACTGGAAGAGGACGGCCCAGTTCCAAGCGTAGTTCATGGCGTGCTCTTCCCCGCCCGCTCTTCGAAGCCACCGATCCGCCTCACTCCGGGATCCCGATGACCTGGAAGATGGTCGCGAGTGATGCCGAGAGCGGTACGCCCAGCGGCTCGAACCAGGTTCCGTAGACCTTGGCGAGCTCGCCTTCGCGCGCCAACCGAGCGAGCGTCGCGTTCACCAGCGACAGGAACACCGTGCTGTTCTTCTGAACGAGGAAGCCATAGCTGTCGTAGGAGAGCGGCTTGCCGACGACCTCGTAATCGGCGGGCGTCGGCGCCTTGCTGCGAAGCCCGAACAGCAGGATGTCGTCGGTCGAGAATGCGTCGACGCGGTCGGTCGACAAGGCGAGGAAGCCCTCCGAATTATCCCGCACCGGCACAATCCTGACGTTCAGCTTGTCGCGCTCGACGATGGCTTTGATTAGACGCTCGGGGACCGAGTTGATCGGCAGCGCGATCGACTTGCCCTTGAGGTCAGCGAGTTCGGCGATGCCGGACTTCGACTTCACCAGGAGCCGCGTCGAGGAGATGAAGAACGGGCTCGAAAAATCGACCTGTGCCTGCCGCCCGATCGTGTTGACCGCCGACTCGCAGGAGATGTCGACGGTGCCGTTGGCGACCAGGGGGATGCGATTCTGCAGATTGACCGGCACCCATTTGATCTCGAGCTCCGGCAGGCCGAGCGCCGTCTTCACGGTCGCCGCGACCCGGGCGCAGAGCTCGGTCGAGTAGCCGGTCGGCTTGCCCTGCGCGTCGATATAAGAGAACGGGATCGAAGCTTCGCGATAGCCGATCGAGATCGACTTCTTCGCCTTGATCCGGTCGATCACGGCATCCGTCGCCTGCGCCTGTACCGCTGACGCCGTTCCCAATGCCAGGCCGACGGCAATGGCGGCCAGTTCTAAAATCCTGCGCTTCATGTTCCGTTCCCTTATCGTTGGCGGTTGCTGCTGGAAGGCTCAGGCGATGGCGTCGAGCAACTCTGCAAGGCTCGACACTGTCAGGTCGGGCCGGGCCTCGGCGGCGCCTTCGCCGGACAGGCCGAGAAGCCGGTCGGGCCGGTTGATCCAGGCCGATTTCAGCCCGAGCCTGTTGGCAGGCGTGATGTCGGCACGAAGGCTCTGGCCGACATGCAGGACGCGCTGTCGCGGGATGCCGACCGCGTCGAGATCGGCGAGCGCGGTAGCGAAATGCTCGTCACTGGGCTTGTAGGCGCCGACACGTTCGGCCGTGACGACGATGTCGAAGCGGATGTTCATCTTGGCGCAGGACGAGGTGAGCGAGGCGTTGTCGATGTTCGACAATGCCCCAATCCTGGCGCGCGCCTGCAGCGCCTTCAGCCCAGTCTCCGTATCGGTGTAGGCTGGCCAGTCATGTGGCGTCCGCGAGAACGCTTCGCGCCGGACAGGATCGACCGCGACGCCGTAGTCGGCCGAGATCCTGTCGAAGCAAAGGCGCAGCACCTCGGGATAGAGATGGGCCGGACGCTCTTTCTGGATCGTGGCGCGAGCCCGGTCGAAGGACATGATCAGTTCGTCGCCGGTCGCGGTTACGCGCTGTTCCTGCGCCCAGGCCTGGAGGAAGCCCACGATCGACGGCTCCCAGTCGATCAGGGTGCCGTAGACGTCGAAGGTGACGGCGTCGAAGTCGGACAAGCGAAGCATTGGGGACCCGTTCGTTCAGCTGGAATAAATTAGCGATAATCGCTAATTTGAGTGCCGTCAACCCTTCGCAATTCCGATGCCCGCCGACGACCGGCAACGCGTAATGCCGCCCTGTAGCTTCGATTGACTTATTGGGGTGCCTCGACGAAAAGGGAGGCAGTTGGCTCTTTAAATCGCTAATCTCGGAAGGGCGGACGTCGCTTGAATCATGTGAACATCGTGGATCCGGCATCGCGCCGGGACAGCCGGTCGGCCGCCGAGGTCGTCGCCGAAGATCTGCGCGCCGCCATCCTCCGCAACCGGCTGCCGGGCGGCGAGCGGCTGCGGCAGGATGCGATCGCGATGCAGTTCGGCGTCAGCCAGATGATCGTGCGAGAGGCCTTCAAGCAGCTCGTCGGCGAGGGTTTCCTCACCGCAGAGCCGCGCCGCGGCGTCGCTGTCGCCGTCATGAGTCGCGACGAGGCCTGGGAGATCAGCCAGTTGCGCGCGATCCTGGAATGCCAGGCCCTGCGCTGGGCGATCCCCAACATGGTGCGCGCCGATTTTCTGTCCGCTGCCGAAGTGCTCGACGAACTCGATGCGGCCGCCGCGGTCGACGCGAAGATCCTGCTGAACGGCCGCTTCCACCAGATCCTCTACGCGCCGGCCAGACGCACGCGCACGCTGGAGATGATCGAGACGCTACGGATGAATTTCGAGCGCTATCTGCGCTACACTTGGGAGCAAACGCATCATCTCGAGCAGTCCCAGGCCGAGCATCGCAGCATTCTGACGCTCTGCGAGATGCGCGACGTCGAGCGAGCGTGCGACCTCCTGCGGAAACATGTTCTCGCGACGGGCGACCTTCTCGTCGATAGCCTCACGCCGTAGGCCTAGCTAGCCACCCACAGGGAGTAACGCTCACAACGGGCGCTCTCAACTTTCAAAATTATCGTTAATCGCTAAAATGAATTGCCGCGCCTTAACTGTGCGTGTGAACCGAAATGGGATGGGCACATGAACTATCAACGGGTCGGCATCATCGGAGCCGGCGTCATCGGAAACGCGATCTTCGACGCTATCGTCGCCCAAAATCTCGCCGTGGTGGACTACGTGCTGGTCGACGAGCGCTTCGCGCCGCGTGCCGACGCGACGCGTCTGCGCGAACACCTCACCACCGATGTCCGGCGCGCACTAGCAGCTCCCACGGATCTGGTGATCGAGGCGGCCCATCCTGACGTCATCGCCGGGCTGGGCGCGGAGTTGCTCGCAAAAGGCGATCTCTGCGCCTTCAGTTCGTCGGCGTTGGCCGATGAGACGGTCGAGATCGCCGTCAGGCGAGCTGCTGCGACCGCCGGGACCCACCTGCTGGTGCCGCACGGAGCTGTGCTCGCCCTCGACGGACTGAGTGACGGCCGCGACGCGATCGACCAGGTGATCGTGACCACGACGAAGAACGGGGCGAGCCTAGGCACGGACGCCAGCGCCCGGGGAGTGCTTTTCGAGGGCTCGACGCGAGAAGCCTGCGCCCGGTTTCCGCGCAATGTAAACGTGCATGCGGCTCTCGCGATCGCCGGTATCGGCTTCGACCGCACGCGCAGCATCGTCGTGGCCGATCCCGACACGCGGCAGATGAGCCACCGGGCCCAGGTGTTCGGTCAAGGCTTCGAGTGGGATATCTCGGTCCGCTCAACCACCCTCGGCGGCGTTTCGGGAGCCTATACGCCAAAGTCGGCAGTGGGATCGATCCAGCGCATTTTCGGTTTCCATCCTATCGCTGCCTGCTAAAGAAACATGCGCCACGCGCAATGGTGCGGGCCGAAAGCCAAGCTTACTCGGCGAAGCCAGGGAGCAGGTTGTCGAGGTCAGCATCATCGATAGTGCCGGCCCATATCGTTACCAGCTTCCGCACGAGATCGTCCGGACCGGATTGCCGGAGAGCGATGCTGACGATCGTCGAATAGGCAGGACTGCGGTCCTGGAGCTGTTGCACTACGGCCTTCCAATGCGGTTGCGAGTTCTCGGCGAGCGCGTCTGCAATGTCGCATATCGCGTCCAACTGCCGGACGAGCCGCAGCCCAGCCTCCGAATAGACCTCGGGCCGCGCCGCGCAAAGATACTCGAAAGGCTCCGGCCATATCGGTCCGGACCTGATTTCTCCCGCCAGCCAACGGGCTTGCCTGTAGAATCCCAATGCGCGCCACCAACGATCCGAGACGGTCCAATTTCCTAGTTGCCGTGTCGGCGCGCTGCCGTTCGCGTCATCCAGCAATGCCTGGCGACAGGGCCGGGCGCTCGTCTCCAATAGGGATATCAGTTGTTGCGGCAGGCCTTCCTGGCTTCGCCACGGCGCGTGTCCGAAAGCCGCGAGGGCCTCATTCACATGTGCAGAACGTGGATAAGGCAGAAGGTGCGCGATCCGCCGCTGGCTCAACGTCACGTTTTCCCACCCGTCCGGAAGGGCGGCTTGATGCGCTTCGTCGAGGTTCAACCCCAGCCGGGCGAGGAGCACAGCGCGATCGCGAAGCTCGGCCCTTGGCCTCGCGCGCCGGCGCGATCCGCCTGTAGGCCATCGGGCTCGCCCGAGCTTGTCGATCAACGGGTTGCCGCGGATACGCGATGCCGTCTTCTCGGCCGCGACAGCGGAAGCCTGATCGAACGTCCGCTTGAGTTCGGCGACCCATGCCGAGGCCTTCTGAAATTCCCTCAGGCGCGCTGCAGACGAACCGCTACGATCGACGTCATTTTCGGTCCTAAGGGCATATCTGGCACGGATATCGAGGGCGAGGCGGTGATACTCTGTGAGCTCTGCGAGGTAACCGACATAATCGTCGAGCCTGGTCCGCACCTCTCTATAGGTCACATCGTCAGTCTCCGACCCGCGTCCATGACGAAGTGCGGCCTCTGTGAGATCCAGCTCGTCCACGATCGCGTTGAGCACGGCCTGTTTCGCGAGGCCGGCGGCGCCGAGAGGGGCCTTGCCTGGTGCGATCCGGCCTGACCGCTGCGCTTCCTCCAAGATCTCTCGCACGATTTTGGCATGCCTGCACGTGCCGGCCCATGTCGGCTCATCCCCGAATAGCAGGAGGACGAGATCGACGCTGCCGACAGGCAGATTGCCTTCGTCCATGGCCTTCGCGACGAGACCCACGAGCAGCCGACGCTGTCGGATGAAATCCATTCGACCGATGAGGCCTATCGGCGCGACATCCATGCTGTATGTCCTTTCCTGCGAAAAACACCTACATGCTATGTATGAACTAAGTGCGCATTCACGCATACTGGTCAAAAGGCGTGTGCGGTCGAGAACGGCATGGTCGAAAGGCAGACTGTACGGCCTAAATAGCGTTTAAGTAATACAATGGCGCGAAAGACAAAAATGCCGCACCGCCCGTGGGGCGGTGCGGCATTTTCGTCCCCGCGCTGCGCGGCGGCTGTGCGTTCCAATCGAGTTGCGATGCTCGGAGGCACTCGTTGGATCTGTTGTGTCCCGCGCGGCATCGCAGATGCCGCGCCGCTCTCTGAGCGGCTGCGGGACTGAAGGTTTTAGTGCTCGAACCCCACTATCTATCTCGTGGATCGATGGCAGAATTTCCTTGACTGGAAAAATGAGAGTGATTCGCGATGGCTCGCGAGGTGATGCTGGAGGATGTCGATGGAAGGACACGGGGCCTTTTGGCTCCGTCGCGGCATGCCCTTGATCGCGTCCTGGCCAAGGCGCTCGCTCGGGCAGAGGAGCGGGCTCGACGGAACGTAGAGCAGGCCATCGCCCACAACCCGATCCGCGACGCCGGATTCGCCGCAGACAGGATGTCGGCCGCGATCGCGCGTGCCGTCCGTACCGAGTTTCCGACCATCGGGCTTACGCCCACGAAGCGTCGACCCATGCCCGATACCGGCGGCATGAGCTTCCATTTCGGACATACCTCCGTAACCGAGCGATCCACGGCTTTGAAGCCTGGGCAGACACATTGGTGCCGCAACGGGTTCGGCCATGCCTACCTCGGCAAGGACATCAACTACACGTCTCAGCCCGGTGCCCATCAGTTGTACATCGAACGGCGCTCGGCCGTGGAGCGAGTCTTGGAGGGCGAGGAGCCCGGCAGGATGCAGGCCTATATCGAAGACCCCGAAAAGGTCGGCGGCAACCGCGAAGCTGACATCGGCCCGACGGAGTTCTCGTTCGGGACGACCGGCAAGACCGAGGCCGAGCGGCTGGAATTCTGGCGCCTGGCTCACAAATATCCCGAGCGCGCCAACGGGATCATCCAACACCGCTTCATTCTTCAATTGCCGAAGGAGGCGTCGGCAACCGAGCGGCTCGCGATCGTCAAAGCCTTCGTCGCTCCGTTCGACGCCCCGTTCGGTGTCGATGATGATCGGAAAATCCCGTACTGGGCCGCCCTGCATGCACCGACGGCGGACAACGATCCCCGGAACTTCCACGCGCACGTCATCGTCTTCAATCGCCCGACCAAAATGATCCCCTGGCCTGAAGGGGGCGACGACGGTTCGACGGACCGCAGGCTCGTCCCCACCTGGGATTTCGCGGCTGTCAGGCGCATCCGCACGAAGCACCGCAACTACCGCGATCAGTTCCCGATGCGACAAGACGTGCCGAAGCTACTGCGGGGGCGGTTCGTTCAGCGCGAGCGCGAGCGTTTCGCAGGTCTAGTCAATGCCGAGATGGAGAAGGCGGGCAAAGCGATCCGGTACGATCATCGCAGCTATGCCGAGGCGGGCATCCTGGATGTCGAGCCCGAGAGGAAAGCGGGATACGCCAGGAAGATCGTTCGTCGCGATCGCGACCTGTCGCTTCACGACGTTGCGGACGAGATCGGTGGCGCCGCCGTTCGTTCCTCTCGTAAAGATCAGACCAAGGCGCTCGGTGCTCTGGACCATCTGATCACGTCCGCTCGAAACGCGCCGGACGAATTCGTTCGCATCATGCGGTCGGTGCCGACGTTCTCACGCGCGGATGCGCGGATCGACTGGTCTCGCGCGACGTCATCCGCTTCTCGGCAACTCGCGATCGAGGCAGCAGAACGCCAGAAGGCAGCGCTTCATCTCCGAGTTGCGCAGGCAGGCGAGGCGGCGACCCTGGACGCGCTGATCGCCTCGACGAGGCAAGATTCCTCAGGGAGGCATCGCGATCGTCTCCAGCGGGAGCTCAAGACACGCACCACGGAGACCCGGCACCGGTCGGTACACGCTCTCGACGAATTGCCGACTGCGGAAGTCGCGAACGACGTGCATGAAGCGGCAAGGGAAGAGCGCGCGGCTCATGCGAAGGCCGCCCAAGAGGCACGCGATCGCGCAGACCGGGCGGTAAGGTTCGCCCTCGAAGCTTGGGCCCGCGAATTGGAGCCCAGGGAAGTCGAAGCGGCGACAGCCGCTCCGTCGATCGCTCCCCCGCCGGCGTCTCGATCCGATCGATCTTACGCCGAGAAAATTTTGCAGGAAGCGTTGGCGGTGCGCCGCAGGCAGGAAGCCGACGGTCCGAGTGCTGAAGAGCGTAGGCAACAGGAACGAAGAAAGGCGATCCTGTCCAACCCGGGTCGACGTGGCGGGAAGGGGTATGGAGAGTGAAGGGGCGGCCGCGGCTCAGTCGTCGAAGGCGTGGTCATGCGATGTCTGCGCGTCCGGGCCTGTCCAGGTTTGCATAGAATAGGGCGGGCCGTCGACAGTGCCATTGGGGACATCGATCCATGGAACCCTAATCAGGGAACCCCCGTAAAAAGAGCAAGTCGGTGACCCGGCGCTCGCGGGCGAGACGCTCCGACCTTGGTAGACTAAACATGACCGAAAAGACGCCCGACGTCGCCGACGACATCGGCGACCGCGAACTCGCGCACTATCGTGCGCTCTACCGCGCCCAGAACGACAGCGCCGACCACTTCCTGCGCTGGGACATTCACATGGCCCATGCCGTACGACTGGAGGCGGAGCCAGGAAAGATATTCGAGGGATATGGCGGCCTCTCCGGCAGACAGCTCGGCGAAGGCGCTCGGATCGCCGCGCGGCGCTATGCTCTGCTGATCGCGGAGGTGCCGGCGCATGACGCCACCATCGTGGCCCTGAAGGCGGAGATCGCCGAAGCCATCGAGCGGGACGAGGACGAGGTTCGGAGGTCCTACGTACTGCGCCTGCTTCAGGCATCGCTGATCCGCGACGCCGAGCGCCTGAACATCGACATCGCCATGGTCGCGCGCCGCGCCGTCCGCCCTCAAGCACTGAGGTCGGGCCAATGACCACGGTCATCTATGATACCGAGACCACCGGCCTCTCGCGCCACTACGACGTCCCGCTCCAAGCCGCCTTCATCGTCTGCGACGACGACCTCGTCCTACAACGCGAAATCGTGCTGCGCGGTCGGCCGCCGCAACACATCATTCCGTCGCCGGACGCGCTCCTGACGACGAGGATCGCGCCGGCGATGTTGGACGGCGCTCCACTTTCGCATCTCGACCTTATGCAGGCCATCGCTTCGGTCGTCTCAAGGGTCGGCCCGGCACGCTGGGTCGGATACAACAGCCTGAAGTTCGACGAGACGGTCTTACGGCAGGGCTTCTTCCAGACCCTCCACCCCGTCTACGCGACTCAAGCGCCGGGCTGTACGAGGGCCGACGTCATGGTGATGGCGCAGGCTATCGCGGCTCACGAGCCAAGTGCATTGGCCGTGTCTCTGAACGAGATCGGCAAGCCGACATTTCGGCTCGGGCCTCTCTGCGCCGCCAACGGCATCGTCCTTCCCGATAACCAGGCTCATGACGCGCTCGCCGATGCGCGTGCCACGCTCGCGATCTTCCGACATCTCCGGGAGGCAGCTCCCGCTACCTTCGCGACGATGATGGCGAACTCGGATCGTCGACACGTCCTCGACATGCTGCGTGGCGCCGAAATGCTGGCCTTGACCCAGCATTTCGGAGCCCCGAGGACACTTCCGGTCGCACCGATCGTCGCCAGCCCCACGAACGGCAACGCTTTCGCCGTCGCCGACCTTACGGTCGATCCGGGCACCTATCTCGAGACCAGCGAGGCCGAGCTGGCGGGGCTGCTGGCGATCCGGGGACCGCGCCCGATCTTCACGATCGCCGCGAACGCCCAGCCGATGCTCTTTCCATTCGAGCATGGCGAAGTCGGCATCGTCGCCCCTCTTTCGATCGAGGACTACCGGGCGCGAGCCCAGCGTGTCCGCGCCAATCACGGATTTGTCGCACGGCTCACCGCCGCGCTCGGGCGGCAGTTCAGCGATCGCGCTATCGCCTCGGAGCCTGAGGAACAGATCTACGATCGCTTCGTCGCGAAGCTGGATCAGGCCCATTCCCGTCGATGGCACGAAATCGCTTGGGAGCAGCGCGACCGCTTCGGCCAGGCCGTGATCGGCGATTCACGGCTCCAGGCGTTTTCGCGGCGCATGGTCTTCGAGGCGGCTCCGGCCACGATGACGCCGACGGATCGCAAGGCGATGACGACCTGGCTCGTGGATCGCCTTCTCACCGACGTCAAACGTCCTTGGACGACGATCCCGGCAGCGCGGCGACGTCTTGCGGCCCTCGCTGAGGCCAGCGATCCGAACGACGTCGACCGCCTGAGGAACATCGCCGAGATCTCCGCTTGGCTCGACGCCAAATCGGCATCGCTCGACGCGATGGCCGATCGAAGCTGAGACGGGACAGATGACGTCGAAGGTCGGCGCCCTCCGGGGGCGTCGACCTTTTCGTAGCTGCTCCGACAAGCGACAGGTTCGAGGGCGCAGCCATCGTCCGGGAAGGACAGGTCGAAAAGCGCCGAAACGGCGAGAGGGAGAGGAGAATTCGTGCTGCCGCGTGGCAGTCACCCCTGGGGAAAAGAGCAGAGACCATGACCAAGAAAACCATCGCAAAGACCGCATCGCGCAAGCCTGTCGGCATCGCCTCGCTGGTCCTCGCAACGACGATCCGGCCGATCTGTGAGGATCTCGCCGTTCTCGCAGATCGGCTGGCGGAAGCACCAGCCGAGGCGGAACGGCTGGCTGGCCTGCGGAACGCGACGCCGACCTGCACCGTCTTCATCGCGCGCGCAGCCTTCCACGACGACCAACTCGGCCGGTTCGTCAAAATGATGGCCAAGGACGAGACGTTGACCGAGGAGCGGGTCGACACCTTCAACGCCCTCAATCTGCTTCGTCAGAGCTCGTACCTCGCCGCGGCGCTGATCGAGCCGAACTCCGATGACGACCGTTGGGCCAAGGAGTACATCGGCGAGTGCCTCGCCTCGGCTGCGAAGCGGCAGGGTGATCCCGCCCGCGCTGCGCTTCTTCGCACTGCCTTCGGCCTGGCGCCGAAAGCCCGGAAAAAATCTAGTGTCGCGGACGTCGGCGAAATGACCGCGTGGATCCATGAGACGGTTCGGAGAATGGGACTGATCCGGCCCCCCGCGGCAGACACTTCCGCCGATGAACTCGCCCGCGCCGGATGCTACCGGCTGGAAGAGGCGCCGTCGCTCGAGGCGTTCTTCGCCGCCGCGCCTGATCTCACGTCTCTCGCCGAGGAGGCCATGGATCTGCTGGCGAAAGCGGATACCAGGACGCAGTCCGTCGGCGAAAACGACCGGGTCCTCGAGCAGGCCGCAAAGTCGGCCCTGACCCTCGCATACGCTGCGATCGCCCGGGTCGGCCTGTGGCCGGCGCGCACGGAGCGCGATCTCCACGCCAAGGCGACCTGCAGGACGATCCTTCGCAATCGTGTCGCTGATCCCGCCAGCGCGAGAGCCGTCGCGGCGATGGCCTACGATCTCGGCAACGGAGTGGCCGGGCAGAGCGATCGGTTCAAGGTCGAGCCGCAACACGCCAACGAGAGGTTTCCCGGTCAGGGATGACCTGGCGGACAGCTCAACTTCATAGGGTCATCGGAAAGGGGCGGGCCGCAGGGTTCGCCCCTTTTCGCCGTTCGATGAGTGCGGTCGGCAGCCACGACGGCGGCCCCCGAAACATCGAAACGACGAGACCGGCGGATGCCAGATATCGATACCTCGCTCGGTAAACCCGATCGCCGAAGCAAGCCCAAGTCCGGCCTCTCTGAGTCAGAGACGGCCGGCGTCGACAAGAATGCCGAGGCGTCGGGCGTCTCATCGGATAAGATGGTCGCCGTCTACGATCGCGACGAGGTCGAGCGTCAGATCACGCTTGCGTGGGGGTTCGAGCCTCGGCTCGAGGAATTCTACGGGCCTCCTCCAGCACTCGGTCCCGATGAGGGGCCACGGGTCGAAAAGCTTCTCGCCATTCTCAATGATCCGCGAGGCCCCGATCGTTCTCTGCTGTTCGGGACGCCGAGACTTCAGAACACACTGTCGCAGGTTCACGCGCAATGTCCGGCATTCACCGAGGTCGTTGCGCTGTATGAGCGCGCCGTCGCTCTATCGGCGATGACGGGCGCCCCGGTGTCGGTACCTCCGGTGCTGCTGCTCGGCGAGCCTGGGATCGGGAAGACGCATGCGTCGAAAGCGATCGCCAAGGCCCTGGGCGTCGATATCCATGCCTTCTCCTGCGCGACGTCCAGCGATGCCCAGGCGCTCCTGGTCGGCCATCCGCCCAGCTGGAGAGGAGCTCGTACCGGAATCTTGACCGAAGCCATGATCGCGTCCGTCAGCGCTCAGCCGGCCGTGCTGTTCGACGAAGTCGACAAGTTCATGACCCACCATACCGAGCAGCCCTACGCCGTCCTCCTGTCGGCCCTCGAGCCTGAAAACGCCTGCGCCATGCGCGACGAGTATCTTCAGGTGTCCTTCAACGTTGCCAACGCTCTGTTCATCCTGACCGCCAACGACGCAGGCCAAATACCCGACTTCATCATGGATCGGGTGCTCGCGTTCCACATCGCACCGCCCTCGGGCGACGCCCTCGTCGTGATCGCGCGAAACATCGTCGGCGACGTCGTCGACACCCTGCGCGGCGGGGTCGCGCTGCCCGACGAAGCTATTCTTTGGCGTCTCGCGCGGACGAATCCCCGCGGGATCAAAAAGGTCGCCAAACTAGCGTACGGCTTTGCCGCTGCCGCAGGTCGGGGCCGGATGACGCTCGCCGATATCGAGGCCGCAGAGGCCGTTGCCACGAGCCACTTCAAGCCTGATCGGATCGGGTTCCTGACTTCGGGAAGAGGCCGATGGCCGACCAGCTAGAACACTGGAGCGGGGAGGTCTCCGGCGGCTTGTCGGTCTGATGCAGGCGCCGCGCTATGCGCGACGCGTTGGTTCGAACCGGCCGATGCGCTCGAGGGGCGCCCGCCAATCCAGCCACCATGAACAGGCAGCGCCTTCACCGGCGCTGCCTGTTCGCATTCCAGGCCCGGCAGGGACCGGGCCGGGGAACAGGGAGAAAGGAGAAATTCGACGGAACGACACCGTCACCCCTCATGAATTCAAGGAAATATCATGAATACGACCAACCGCCGCGACCTCATGCTCAGCACGATCGCCGTCGAACCGAGCCTGCTTCCTGTCATCGACGACCTCGCCGGTCTCGAGCGCCTCGTGCCTCAGGCGCCGAGCGAGATCGAAGGCCTCGCCGTCTTCCGCAACCAGCTCCCCGGCCTGTTGTCCGTTCGTGGCCGTGCCGATGCCCATGCCGGCGAGGTCCGGAGCATGATCTCGATGATCGCGCGAGAGCCGGATCAGGTCGAAGCCTGGATCGACGTCATCAATGCGCTGACCATCCTGGCGAACGCGGCTAACCTGACGCTCCTGCTCCTGCCGGTGCGTATCGGATTCAAGGGAACCCAATCCGCCGTTTTCCTCAAAGGGTTGGCGCAGAAGACGAGACGCGGGATGGCCGGCGTCATACGGCAAGGTCGGCACGCCGGTGGCCGAGCGTACGGCTACAAGGCCATCCCGGGAGCACCTGGCGAACTGACGATCGTCGATTCTGAAGCCGAGATCGTTCGGCGCATCTTTGCCGACTATGTCGCGGGCAAGTCGCCGCGCGCCATTGCTGGCGAACTCAATGCCGAAGGCATTCCTCCACCACGCGGTACTTACTGGGCGGCGATCACGCTGAACGGCAATCGCAAGCGAGGCCATGGAATTCTGCTCAATCCGCTTTATGTGGGCCGCCTCGTGTGGAATCGCGTGCGGATGGTCAAGGACCCCGAGACCGGAAACCGCATCTCGCGGGTCAATCCCGAGGCGGAGTGGCAGGAACAAGCCGTTCCGGCATTGGCGATCGTGGAGAATGAAATGTTCGCTGCGGCGCTCGCCAAGCGCGGAGGGCGAGCTGCGATGGCGCCACGCGACCGATCGACGCCCCGGCATCTGCTGTCCGGGCTGCTCCGGTGCGGCTCCTGCGGTGCCGGCATGTCGGTCAAGGATCACCACCGAGGACGAACACGCATTCGTTGCACGAAGGCGACCGAGTCCGGGAGCTGCGACAATATCCGAGCTTACCAGCTCAACGTCATCGAGACTGCCGTGGTGGGCGGACTGAGCGAGCGGATGGTCGATCGCGACGGCATCGCGCTTTATGTGCGCGTCTACAATGAGGAGCGGCAGGCTCTTGCGGCGGACAGTGTCAACCGACGCGCCCGGATCGAGAAGCGTCTTGCGCAGGCCGAACGCGAACAGGATCGGGTCTACAAGGCCTTCGTCATGGGGCTTATCGAGGAGGACCAGGTCAAGCGCGAGCTTCCTCCTCGGAAAGCCGAATGCGAAGCGCTTCGGGCCGAACTCGCTCTGTGTGACGAACCGCCCAATGTCGTCTCGCTACATCCGGCAACTGTGTCTCGATACCTCGCATCGATCGAAAGCCTGGAGCGGACCGTGCGCGAGGGCGAAGCCTATGGGGCGGAGTCGAAGAAGGCCCTCCGCGATCTGATCAGCACGGTCACGGTTTACAAGGCGCCTGCCGGGGTCATGCCGGAAATCGAGGTCACCGGACATCTGACAAATTTGATTGGAGGCGACCATTTCCCCACCAGCAAGGCTGTGGGGGGTCGAATGGTAGCGGGAGAGGGACTTGCTACCCTGACCCATTCCAACCTTTTGAAATAAATTCAATCTTCGGTACGAAGTCTCACACCTGCAGATGTCTGTAACCTACCTCTACGTGTCGCATCGCGCAAGGAATGATGCCGCAATCGCGAGCGCTTTGCCTTATGTGACAACGTGAGCCGGCGTTGTCACTTATTTGATGTCAAACTCGGTTCAGGCGGCAGGCGAGAGAAAGGGCATTCATTGATAAAATGCGACGTCTCGCATGAGGATTGCGCGTGGACTTTGAATCAGCCCTGGAGGGGACTCGAACCTCCAGATCATGGGCTATTTCGTTGAAAATAAAGACTTTTTACGGCATCCGTTTTGGGTTGGTGTGAATGCTTAGTGTGTAAGCGCGAGGAGACCTAATAGCATAGGAGCCCAACACACAAAGGCGAAATTGCGGGGAGAGTTGCATGCCAAATGGTGCGCGACCTCTGCACGTTCGGGAGCGCAAGTTTCCGGTTTGAGAGTATCGAGGGCGTCAGCCGTTCGGATCAAAATGTTTGCCCGATCTTCGATGTGAATGATAATAAAAGTTCTGAATATTCGCAAAATATAATAAATATCGATAGATATATGCAACAAAACAAGATTTGTAACGATTCAGTTTATTTGTCTATTTATAATAAATGTTGAACACAATGCTAAATAGAAACAAATATAATTTTAGGTGATTACTTTTCATTTTATAGATCCACAAGATGGATGTATATGAATTTATGAAGATGAAACTGATATTGGATCAGTTTTGCATTGGAGAATAATTCGCGCTGATATCGATTTATCGTTAAATAATAAAAAGGATAGAGGACACTATAATATCACGGTTCCCGATATGCCTTTTACCCGAGGCCGCCAATGTGAAAGGCTTTGACCTCGAGATATTCCTCTATGCCGAGCCGCGAGCCCTCGCGACCGAGGCCGGACTGCTTAACGCCTCCGAAGGGGGCGATCTCCATCGAGATTGCGCCTGTGTTGAGCCCAACCATCCCGAATTCGAGCGCTTCGCCGACACGCCAAAAGCGCCGCATGTCCTGGGTAAAGAAAAAGGCGGCAAGGCCGAAGGGCTTGCCATTGGCGACTCGGATCGCCTCGTCCTCGGAGCCGAAGCGAAACAGCGGTGCGACCGGGCCGAAGGTCTCCTCGCCGGCAAGCTGCATCTCTACGGTCGCATCACCGAGGACGAGAGGCGCCGCATATTGCGCGCCCCTCGGCATGTCGGCCGCCTCGGCGAGGCGCCGGGCCCCCTTAGACAAGGCGTCGTCGATATGGCGCGCGATTTTCTCGATCGAGGCGCCGTTGATCATCGGGCCGATATCAATGCCGGCAGCGGTGCCCGGGGCCGACCCTCATCGCCGAGACGCGGGCCGCAAGCTTGTCGGCGAAGCGATCATAGATGCCGTCCTGTACCAGAATGCGGTTGGCGCAGACGCAGGTCTGGCCGCCATTGCGGAATTTGGAGACCAGAACGCCCTCGATGGCCAAGTCGATATCAGCATCGTCGAAGACGATGAAGGGGGCGTTGCCGCCGAGTTCCAGACTTAGCCGCTTGATGCCGTCCGAAGCCTGCCGCATCAGCAGCGCCCCCACCCGCGTCGAGCCCGTGAACGAGATTTTGCGCACGGCAGGGTTGCCGGTAAGCTCGGCCCCGATTGCAGCGGGCATGCCGGTTACAATGTTTATAACGCCGGCTGGGATGCCAGCCCGTTCTGCCAGCACACCGAGCGCCAGCGCCGAGAATGGCGTTAGCTCGGACGGCTTGATCACCACTGTGCAGCCCGCCGCCAGAGCCGGCGCGACCTTGCGGGTGATCATCGCATTCGGGAAGTTCCAGGGCGTGACGATGCCACAGACGCCGACCGGCTCCTTCATCACGAGGATGCGTATGTCGGCCGACGGGGCAGGGATCGTCGAGCCGTTGATCCGGCGGGCTTCCTCAGCGAACCATTTGACGAAGGAAGCGCCATATCGGATTTCGCCGCGCGCCTCCGCCAGCGGCTTTCCCTGTTCATGCGTCAGGATCAGCGCGAGATCCTCGACATGCTCCAGCATCTGGGCATGCCAGGTTTCCAGCAATGCGGCGCGCTCGGTATTCGGCTTCGCACGCCACGCTCCGGCGGCGGCTGTGGCGGCCTCAACCGCGGCGCGCGTGTCGGAGCCGTCGGCATCCGGCACGGAGCCGATGGCAGCTTGCGTCGCTGGATCGACCACGTCGAGCGTACGGCCTGAGGCGGCGGCCCGCCAGTTGCCGCCGACCAGGCAGGACTGCCGCGGCAAGGCGGGATCGCGAAGGAATTCCACGGTCACGATGTGGTTTCCGTCAGCCAAGGGCCGAGAGTACAGCTGACCTGAGACCCTTTTCTATTCCCGTCTGAGGGAGAGTCCTGGGTTTTATTTCTGGCCTCAGGCGGCCTGTTTTTCCAGCGTGGATTTGAGCGCGAACTCGGCAGGCGCCATGTTGCCGAGAGCCGAGTGGGGTCTGTGGCGGTTGTAGTCCTCCTTCCATGAGGTGATGGCGCTGCGGGCCTCGGCGAGCGTCGAGAACAGCATGTCGTTGAGGCACTCGTCCCGGAAGCGCCCGTTGAAGCTCTCGACGAAAGCGTTCTGCGTCGGCTTGCCGGGAGCGATGTAATGCCACGCGACGCCGGTCTCCTGGCACCAGCGCAGGATCGCCATCGAGGTGAACTCGGTGCCGTAGCACATTGGGAAGAGGCTCGACCGTTGGCTGACGGCGCGCGAAGCCTTGCGTAGCGCAGCGCGCCGTCACGGCGGTCATGGCCGGCCAACAGGTCTCTAAAGTGAGGTTGTCGAGACAACACTTTGGAGCGAGGCCGACCATGACCAAGCGCTTTTCTACTCCGACCGTTGCCGTGCTGGTAGCGATCGACATGTCCAAGCACCGCCAGGAGGTCTTGATCGAGCGACCGGAAGGCGGTCGACGCCGGCGGATGACCGTGATGGCGACCAAGCAGGACTACGACCGCCTGGCTGCGGACCTTGCCGCGATCGGGCGGCCGATCCTTGTCGGCTTCGAGGCGACCGGCAACTACCATCGCACGCTCGCCTATCGGCTTCTGACGGCAGGCTTCGAGCTGCGGCTGATCTCCTCGGTCGCGCTCGCCCGGACGCGAGAGGCGCTGCACAACGGTTGGGACAAGAACGATCCCAAGGACGCCCAGGTCATCCTGCACATGCTGCGGATCGGCGCCACGCAGGCCTATGTCGACCCGTTGGCCGCCGGCATCAACGATCTCCAGGAGTTGTCGAAGACGCACGAGACGATTTCGAAGGCCAAGACGCAGACCTGGCACCGTATCTTGACGCATTACCTGCCGCTGTACTTTCCGGAGATCGGCCGCTTCGCCGGCAATAGCCGCTCGGATTGGTTCCTGGCACTGATCGAGCGCTTCCCGACGCCCGGCAGCATCATCGCACTGGAGCGGGAAGCGTTCGTGGCCGAGGCCTGGCCTCTGGTCGGCCGCAAGGTCTCCAAGGCTCGGCTGATCAACGACATCTACGAGACTGCATGCACATCGATCGCATTGCCCGTGCCGGAGGAGAGCATGGCGATCACGATGTTCCGGATGATCATTGCCCAAGCGCGGGGCCTGATCCGGGAGCGCAACCGGATCGAGGAGATCGCGCAGGTTACCCTGGCCGATCATCACGATTACCGGTTGCTGCGGCGGATTCCGGGAATCGGACCGATCAATGCCCTGACCATCCTGGCCGAGGCCGGAGACCTGCGGCGGTTCGGCCATCACCGCCAGTTCCTGAAGTTCTGGGGCCTCGACCTCGCTACCTGCCAATCCGGCACCTTCCGCGGTCGGACCAAGCTGTCGAAGTACGGCAATGCCCGGCTGCGCCGGACGTTCTGGATGGCGGCGCAGGTCGCCGCGCGCCAATGTGACAACAGCTTCCGCGACAAGCTCGGCCGCTATGTGGCCGGTCACGCGGATGATGCCGATCGCCGTCGCAAGGCGATGACCGCGCTCACCGCCAAGATGGCGCGGGTAGCGCATGCCGTCGTCAAGACGGGGACAGAATACCGGCCGTTCCTCGAACGGTCGGATGCCAGGTGGAAGGACCCCTCTCTGCAAGTGCCGTGAGGGCGCCAAAGGCGACCCTGTAGATAATGTTCGGGCCTTCCACCTGGGTGCGTATCTCGTCTTGAGGACGGTGAGGACCACGGCCGCGTCAATGCCGCTGGATCCTGTGTTTGCTATGGCTGGGAGCGATCCCGTTGACGGTGGAAACCATCTGGATCAGCTTACTGCCAACGTCGGCGATCTGCCGGCGCGACGAGACCTGTTGGCCAAAGCCCAAAGCTCCTTCCCGACATAGGACGTTGTCTGAACGAATATGCTCCGGCACGCCGCGCAGGATGAACAGGTCCGAGAGCACGTCGATGACGTCGGTCGCCTTCAGCCGGCGATCGATGCGGATCGCCAGGCATTCGTGGGTGAACTCATCGATGATGTTCAGCATCCGGTATTTTCTCCCGTCATGGGTGCGGTCCTCGACAAAGTCATAGGACCAGACATGGTTCGGGCGCTCGGCGCGCAGGCGGATGCAGGATCCGTCCGCGAGCCAGAGACGGCCGCGTTTGGGTTGTCGGGCTGGAACCTTCAGCCCCTCGCGTCGCCAGATCCGCTCGACCCGTTTGTCGTTGACGACCCAGCCTGCCGTCGAACGCAGCAGCGCGGCAATCTTGCGATAGCCGTAGCGGCCGTAGCAGCGG
Source organism: Bosea sp. ANAM02 (assembly GCF_011764485.1). NCBI lineage: Bacteria > Pseudomonadati > Pseudomonadota > Alphaproteobacteria > Hyphomicrobiales > Alloboseaceae > Allobosea > Allobosea sp. ANAM02. Next base: position 1,542,470 of record NZ_AP022848.1, read on the forward strand.
GCCAGTTCGACGAGGTCGGCGATGAGTTGCTCCTCATCGTCGCGGCCGCGCGGGATCCGGCGCTGGGTCGAGCGATGTTGTCCGAGCACCCGGCAGACCCGCCGTGTCAAATCGCGTTGAAGGGCAGCCCCCTTATCGCATTGAAGGCTAGCCCCCCTGCAAGCCTGGTCGGACGTGCCGGGATCGCCCCGGCTGAGCTGGTCAGGGTTGCTGGGCCGGGGCGATTTCGGCGTCCAGCTCGCGAAGGTCTCGGGAGCGTTCAGGCGCGGTTCTTGAAGCGCCAACTCTCGTTGCCGGTCTCAATGATGTCGCAGTGATGCGTGAGCCGATCCAACATCGCAGTCGTCATCTTGGCGTCGGTGAAAATCTGGGGCCAGTCGGCGAAGGCGAGATTGGTGGTGATGATGATCGAGGTGTTCTCGTAGAGCTTGCTGATCAGGTGGAAGAGCAACTGCGCGCCGGCCTGACTGAAGGGCAGATAGCCGAGCTCGTCGATGACGACGAGATCCTGGCGCAGCAGGGCTTCGACGATGCGTCCGCTCTTGCCGGCGGCCTTCTCCTGTTCGAGCTGATTGACCAGGTCGACGAGGTTGAAGAAGCGGCCGCGGGCGCGCGCCCGGATGACGGCGGCGGCGATCGCGATGGCGAGATGGGTCTTTCCCGTTCCGGTGCCGCCGATCAGGATGAGATTGCGCCTGGCGTCGATGAACTCGCCGGTGGCGAGCTCGCGGATGTGTCCCTCGTCCACCGGCGTGTCGTCGAAGATGAAGGCATCGAGATCCTTCAGAACCGGGAATCTGGCGCCGCTGATGCGATAGTTGATTGAACGCGACTGGCGATGGGTCAGCTCCGCGCGGATCAGGCTCGCCAGCAGGGGATAGATCTCCTCGCGGCGGTTCAGGCCTTTGCCGGCGATCTCGTCGAAGCTGGCGCGCATGCCGTAGAGCTTGAGGCTGGTCATCGCCTCGATCAGTTGGTGGCGTTCCATGGCGAGGCTTCCCTTCTCTTGCGCAGGTTGTCGTATCGGGCGCAGTCGGCGACCGGCTCGGTCTTGAGCCTGAGGGCGTTGGGTGTGGTGATGCTGGCTGGAACAGGCGGCTGGCGACGGCGCGCCAGGATCGCGATGACGACGTCGCCGCTGGCGATGCCGGCCGCGAGCGCCTCGGTGCAGGCCTCCGCCACAGCGGCAATGCCGTCCTCGGGGACGCGGCCGAGGATCTTCACAAACTGACGGTCACCATCGACATGACGCCGCAGCTTCTCACGCACCACGGTGAGCGGCGCCGGCAAATCCCAGTCCTTGAACGGCGCGCCATTGCGTAGAGCACCCGGCTTGCGCATCAGCACCGGCAGATAGTGCCAGGGATCATAGACGACCTGATCGCGCTTGAAGCTGCGGGGATGGTCGGCGACCGTCTCGCCATCGAGCAACACAACGATCCGGTCGGCATAGGCGCGCACTAGCACGGCGCGGCCGGCGGCTCGGGCATCGACGCTGTACTTGTTGCGATCATGCGTGATCAGGCAGGTCGTGGTCGCCCGCATCGGCTTCTCGACGAAGCCGGCGAAGGGGCCCAGATACGGCATCAGCCGCGCCTTCTCCTCCTCGAAGACCTCAATGACAGACCGATCGCGGAACTCGGGATGCTTGGCCCGCCGAGCGTAGGCGACACATTGGTCGGCGAGCCAGGCGTTCAACTCGTCGAGCGTCTTCACCTTCGGTCGCGGGCGGAACAGCAAATCGCGGATCGTGCCGACCTGGTTCTCGACCTGGCCCTTCTCCCAGCCGGCCGCCGGCGTGCAGGCCACCGGCTCGACGAGGTGATGCGAGCAGAGCTGAAGGAAGCGCCGGTTGTACTCCCGGGCGCGGCCGACGAAGACGGTCTCCACCGCGGTCTTCATGTTGTCGTAGATGCCGCGCCGACAGACCCCGCCATAGAAGGCGAAGGCCTTGTCATGCGCGTCGAAGACCATCTCCTGCGTCTCGCGGAAATAGGCGCGCACGATCGGCATCCGGCTATAGGCCAGTCGCATCTGGGCGACCTTCACCACCACGGGCAGCCCGTGGAGTTCGATCGCCTCGTGGCTCCAGTCAAACTGATAGGCCTCGCCGGGATCGAAGCGCAGCGGAATGAAGGCCTGCGCCGGCAGCCGGGCGCGATCGGCACGCCAGGCCTTCACGAACCGATGGACGCTGTCATGGGCTCCGTCGTAGCCGCGCCCGCGCAGCTCCTCGAACAGCCGGATCGTTGAGCGTCGCTCGCGCCGCGGCAGCCGGTCTTCGGCCTCGAGGATCGCCGTCAGCGTATCGACCCAGGCTCCAAGCTTCCGCCGCGGCTGGACCTCGCGCTTGTAGATGAACTCGGTCGCGCCGGAGCGGAGCACTTTGCGAACCGTGTCGCGCGCGAGGCCGAGTTCCCGCGCGATCCGCTTGATCCCCTTGCCGTTCTGGAAATGCTCGAACCGGATCCGACCGATCGTCTCCACACCCGTCATCCCCGGACCCTTCCGAAAAGACGGAAGGATCAGCCGCAGCCGATAACAGGGGGGCTAACCTTCAAAGCGATAACCGCCCCTCACGGGGCCAACATTGCAGGCGATCTCACACGCAAGATTGAGGCCAGCGCCCCGGAACTGCTGTTCCTGCAGGGCGTTGCTGCCATCGCGACGAAAACACCACATGCCTGCAAGGCATTAATCCCACTCTACACCTTGGGCGCGACGGTGCCGTGACATGCCGGGAGCACGATATGACGGGTTTTGATATTCGGCCCGGCCGGGCTTCCGAGCTCGGCGCCGTGTTCGATGGCGAGGGAACAAATTTCGCCTTGTTCTCAGCCCATGCCGAGCGGGTCGAACTCTGTCTGTTCGACGAGAGCGGACGGACCGAAGCCGCGCGCATCACCTTGCCGGAATACACCAACGAGGTCTTCCATGCCTACCTGCCGGGTGTGGGGCCGGGCCAGCGCTACGGCTACCGCGTGCATGGCCGCTTCGCTCCGGAGGAGGGGCACCGCTTCAACGCCAATAAGCTCCTGCTCGACCCCTATGCGCGGGAGTTTTCGGGAGCGCTCGACTGGAACGATGCGCATTACGGATACGATATCGGCGCCGGGACCGACCGCGATCTCAGCTTCAGCGAACGCGACAGCGCGCCCTATACGCTGAAATGCGTGGTGGTGGATTGGAAGGCCGATCCGCAGCGGCCGCTCCCGCCCGATATCGGCTGGGACCGGACGATCTTCTACGAGACGCATGTGCGCGGCTTCACCAAGCTGCATCCGGGGGTGCCGGAGGACCGGCGCGGCACGTTCGACGGCCTCGCCGAGCCCGCGGTGATCGACTACATCAAGAGCCTCGGCGTCACCTCGGTCGAGCTTTTGCCGGTGCATGCCTATCTCGACGACCACCACCTCGTCGCCAAGGACCTGTCCAACTATTGGGGCTACAACTCGATCGGCTTCTTCGCGCCGATGCAGCGCTATCTCGGGCGGGCCGGCCTCTCCTCGTTCCGGGATATGGTCCGCCGCTTCCACGATGCCGGGCTCGAGGTGATCCTGGATGTCGTCTATAATCACACCGCCGAAGGCAATGAACTCGGCCCGACGCTGTCCTTCAAGGGCATCGACAACTTCTCCTACTACCGGACGATGCCCGGAGAGCCGCGCTACTACATCAACGACACCGGCACGGGGAACACGGTCAACACCTCCCATCCGCGCGTGTTGCAGATGGTGATGGATTCGCTGCGCTACTGGGTCGAGGTCATGGAGGTTGACGGCTTCCGCTTCGACCTTGGCACCATTCTCGGCCGCGAGCCGCACGGCTTCGATCAGCGCGGCGGCTTTTTCGACGCGATGGGGCAGGACCCGGTCCTGCGCAATGTCAAACTCGTGGGCGAGCCCTGGGACATCGGGCCCGGCGGCTATCAGGTCGGCGGCTTTCCACCGGGCTGGGCCGAGTGGAACGACAAATATCGCGACACCATCCGAGGCTATTGGAAAGGCGAGGAAGGGATCATCCGCGATCTCGCCGCCCGCGTCACCGGCTCCGGCGACGTCTACGACCAGCGCGGCCGGCGGCCATGGGCCAGCACGAACTTCATCACCGCCCATGACGGCTTCACCCTGGCGGACCTCGTCTCCTATAACGACAAGCACAACGAGGCGAACGGCGAGGACAACCAGGACGGCCACGGCCATAACCTGTCCTTCAACCACGGTGTCGAGGGACCGACCGAAGACGAAGGCATCATCGCGGTTCGCGAGCGCCAGAAGCGCAACCTGCTGGCGACGCTGCTCTTGTCCCATGGCACGCCGATGCTGCTCTCCGGCGACGAACACGGCCATTCCAATCGCGGCAACAACAACGTCTATGCCCAGGACAACGAGACCGCCTGGATGCGCTGGGATGAAATCACCCGGCGTGATCAGCACCTCGCTGATTTCGTCCGGCGCGTCATCGCCTTGCGAACCGAGCATCCGATCTTCAGGCGGGCCTCCTTCCGCGACGGCTGCCTGCTGCGCTGGGTGAATCCGGCGGGAGGCGATCAGCAGGAAGAGCACTGGGACGATCCCGGCGTGCTCGCGATCGGCCTGCTGATGCACATACCGGATGTCGAGGCCGGCGGCGACGAGGCGCTGATCCTGTTCAACGCCTTCGACGGTGAGGTCGTGTTCAAGATCCCGTCGCGGGTGAAGTCCGGTTCGTGGTCGGTCGTGCTGGATACGGAGACCGGCCTGAATTCGGACGAAGGCCGCAAAGGCCTCAAGGCAGATCAGGAAATCTCGCTTTCGCCGCGGTCCCTGATCGTGCTGATGTGATCAGCCCCTCTGCCAGAGCGCGACGCTGCGGGCGGAGAGCAGACCCTTCGGCCCATCGTCCGACGCAAAAAGCCGCGTCCATCGACCGGCCGGAAGCGTCATGTCCGCCGCTTCCCCGCTACGGTTGACCGCGATCAGCAGGCTTTCGTCGCTGCCGTTCAGAACAAGGCAGAAGGCATCGAGTCCGGGCCATTCATGATCCGCGATCGCTGAGCCGTCTGGTTTCAACCAGGTCGCGTCGGGCGGATTTCCGTGTCCGGTCAGGAAGGTCCCGGCCGACAGTAATGGGTGGCGGCGACGCAGAGCGGCAAGCGCGGCCGTGTAATCGACCAGCCCGCGATCCGCCCGCTCCCAGTCCAGCCATGATGTCGGATTGTCCTGCGCATAGGCATTGTTGTTGCCGTTTTGGGTTCGCCCGAACTCGTCACCCGCCGTCAGCATCGGCACGCCGCGTGCCAGGAAGAGCGTGGCCAACAGAGCGCGGATGTCGCGATGGCGGGCTTGCTCGATGGCAGGATCCCGCGTCGGACCTTCGCTCCCGCAGTTCCAGCTATGATTGTCGTTGTCGCCGTCGCGGTTCTGCTCGCCATTGGTCTCGTTATGCTTGCGCTCGTGGGAAACGAGATCGCGCAGGGTGAAGCCATCATGGGCCGCGACGAAATTGATGCTGGAGCGCGGGCGGCGATGGGCGCCGGCAAACAGGTCTGACGAGCCGGCAAGCCTTGTCGCGAACGCCCCGGCCACACCGGCATCGCCGCGCCAGAAGCGGCGGACATCGTCGCGAAAGCGTCCGTTCCATTCGGCGAAAGGAGCGGGAAATGCTCCTGCCCGATAACCGCCGGGGCCGATATCCCAGGGTTCGGCGATCAGTATCGCGCGCGAAAGCTCGGGATCCTGCAGAATGGAACCGAAGAGCGGTGCATCGGGCGTAAAGCCCTGATCGGTGCGCCCCATCACCGTAGCGAGATCGAAACGAAAGCCGGCGACGCCGAGCCGCAGCCAGTAGCGCAAGGCATCCATCGCCAGGCGGACAACCGGGGCGCGATCGAGTGCCAGCGTATGGCCGCATCCGGTATCGTTGACGAGGCGTCCGGGATCGTCGGCGGCATGGCGATAATAGACTGCATTGTCGAGGCCGCGGAGGCTGATCGTGGCACCGGATTCGTCGCTCTCGGCGGTGTGGTTCAGGACGACGTCGAGGGTCACGCCGATGCCTGCCTCGGCATAGGCAGTGCAGAGTGCCGCAAGCTCCGCGGGGCCGGTGGGAGCGAGCCGCGGATCGAGGGCGAAGAAGTTGACGGGGTTGTAGCCCCAGGCATTGGCCAGCCCCAGCGGCGGCAGGTGGCGCTCGTCCATCCAGGCCGCAACCGGCATCAACTCGACATGGCTGACACCTAGGTCCCGAAGGTGGGCGATGATGGAGGGCTCGCGCAGGGCGGCGAGCGTTCCGCGTAGCGCTTTCGGCACGGCCGGGTGGCGCATGCTGAACGACCGAACGCCGAGTTCGTAGATGAGGCTGGGAGGACCGGGGCGCGCCTGCGTCTCGCCCAGGGCTGGCAGAGCGGCAGGATGAGGCTGCACGATGCAGCGCGGCACCAGCGCCGATGTCTGCGCGCCATGGCGGGCCAGTTCCGGATCCCAGCGGAACGGCCGGTCGATCATTGTGGCATAGGGATCGACGAGCAGCTTCGCGGGGTCGAATCGATGGCCAAGCTCGGGCTGCCACGGCCCTTCGACGCGCAGCCCGTAGCGAAGGCCTGTCCCGACGCCTTGCAAGAGCCCGTAATGGATATCGCCGTCCCGGCCGGGCAGCGGCAAAGAGGCAACTTCCGTTTCGCCGTCCGCGTCGAAGACCGAAACCAGGACGCGGGTGCCATGACGCGAGAAGACGGCGAAGCTGACACCATCCTCGACAATGGACGCTCCCATGCGGGATGGGCGCGCGCAGGACAGGATCCGTAGCGGCGAAGCCAATGCGTCAGCTTTCCGCCTGCGCCACGGCCGGCAGGTTCCAGATGCGCTGCGCATATTCGCCGATGGCGCGGTCGGCGCTGAACCAGGCACAATGCGCCGTATTGTTCACCGACATGCGCCACCATCGCGACTGGTCCGCCCAAAGGCTGTCGATCCGCCGCTGGGTTAGGCGATAGCTCTCGAAATCGTTGAGCACCATGAACCAGTCATTGGCGAGAAGCCCGTCGACCAGGCCGACATAGCGATCGCGATCACGCGAGGAATAGGCTCCGCCAGCCACCGCATCGAGAACACCTTCCAGATGGGCCGAGCCATGGATGATGTCGGCGATGGGTCGCGGATCACGCCTCGCAGCCTCGACCTCTTCAGCGGTCATGCCGAAGATCGCGATATTATCAGCGCCGACGCGTTCGCCGATCTCGATGTTGGCGCCGTCGAGCGTTCCGATCGTGATCGCACCGTTCAGGGCAAATTTCATATTTCCGGTGCCGGACGCCTCCATGCCGGCCGTCGAAATCTGCTCGGAAAGATCGGCCGCAGGAATGATGGATTCGGCGAGGCTGACATTGTAGTTCGGAAGGAAGACCACTTTGAGCCTGTCCCGGGTGGTGATGTCGTTGTTCACGACGACTGCGACGTCGTTGATGAGGTTGATGATCGATTTGGCGGTCGCGTAGTTCGACGCAGCCTTGCCCGCGAAGATTTTCACGCGCGGCGCCCAGTCGCGATAGGGCTCGGATCGGATGGCGTCGTAGAGCGCGATCGTCTCGAGGATGTTCAGCAACTGGCGTTTGTATTCGTGGATGCGCTTGATCTGCACATCGAAAAGAGCGGCGGGATCGACGACCACGCCGCAATCCTGGCGGATGATCCTCGCGAGCCTGAGCTTGTTCTCGCGCCGGATCGCGGCGAGCCGGTCATGGACGGCAGGATCGTCGGCATATTTTCCGAATTGGCGTATAAGGTCGATATCGTTGGCGACCTTCTCGCCGCAGGTCTCCTTGAGCAGGCTCGTCAGGCCCGGATTGGCGCTCAAAAGCCAGCGTCGAGGCGTAATGCCGTTGGTGACGTTCGTGATCCTGTCCGGGAAAACCCGGTGCAGCGGCGCGAAAACGGTCTCCTTCATCAGATTGGAGTGCAGGGCCGAGACGCCGTTGACCTTGTGCGATCCGATGAAGGCGAGATGGGCCATGCGCACCCGCCTGCCGTGATGCTCGTCGATCAATGACAGCGCCGAGAGATCGGCATCCGGCGCATCCCGTCGTACTCTATCGAGGAAGCGCGCATTGATGCCGAAGATGATCTGCATATGGCGCGGCAAAAGCCGTTCCATCAGCGCAACGGGCCAGGTCTCCAGGGCTTCCGGCAGAAGCGTGTGATTGGTGTAGGAGATCGTCGCGGTCGTGATCTCCCAGGCCCGCTCCCACTCGAGGTCATGCGCATCGATCAGCAGCCGCATCAATTCCGCGACCGCGAGCGATGGGTGTGTATCGTTCAGTTGCACCGAGGCCTTGTCGGACAGGTTATCGAGCGTGCCGAACTGGCGGTAATGTCGCCGCACCAGATCCTGCAGCGACGCTGAGGTGAAGAAGAATTCTTGGCGCAAGCGCAGTTCTTGCCCGACCGGCGTCGAGTCGTTGGGATATAGCACCTTCGAGATCGCTTCCGCGCGATTGCGTTCGGCGACGGCGCCGACCAGGTCCCCTTGATTGAAGGCGTCGAGCGACAGCGGATGCATCGCTCTGGCGCGCCATAGCCGCAAAGTGTTCGCGTCGCGACCCCGCCAGCCGACGACGGGCGTATCGTACGCGACGGCAAAGATCGTCTCCTCCGGCCTCCAGAACACCCGACCATGCTCGTCGGTCGTGCTGACCGTCCCGCCAAACCCGATCTTATAGGCGCTCTCCCGCCGTTCGAACTCCCACGGGTTGCGGAAGGAAAGCCAGTCCTCCGGCACCTCGAGCTGACGCCCGCCATCGATCCGCTGCTTGAACAATCCATGATCGTAGCGGATGCCGTATCCGAGCGCTGGGACGCCCGTCGATGCCATGGCTTCCATGTAGCATGCGGCGAGCCGGCCCAAGCCGCCATTGCCAAGCGCTGCGTCCGGCTCCAGGCTCTCGATCTCGGCGAGGTCGACGCCGAGTTCGCGCAATGCCTGGGCCATAGGGCCGGTCAGCCCGAGATTATTGAGCGTGTCGGCAAGCGAGCGGCCGATCAGGAACTCCAGGGACAGGTAATAGACGCGCTTCATGCCGGTCGCGTAGCTCTCCCGGGTCGATTTCTGCCAGACGTCGATAGCGTGGTCGCGCGCGGCGAGAATAGCCGCCGTCAGCCAATCATGCGCTTGCGCTACGGCCGGGTCCTTGCCAAGCGAATAGGAGAGCTTGCGTATCACCTCCGCCTTGATGCGCTCGACCTGCTCGTCGGGCTCATAAGGAATCGAGGCGTCAGGAAAGGCGGTTGGCAAAATCATGGCCCCGATTTGGAAATGGCGTCGGTACGTTCGCAGAATGCCATGGTCTCATGAAGACTCAATCTGTCAGCAAATCCTAAGCAGGTGAGCGGTCCGATATCGAATCTGCGATCTGGGTCGAGTCAGCGCATTTCTGCAGGCCTAGCCTGCCGTTTGGAAAAATGTGGGCATCTGGCTTCTGCCAATCCTCGGCCCGTCCGACCATCGCCTAGGCAATCATTCAGCGATTGAAGCGTTCTCAAGCACAGATTGGCGCGTCGTACGTCACGGCGCACCACCTGTGCGACATGCTGAACGAGACCTCGCTTGCCCAGTTGCTCGTTTGGAGCAGCGAGCCCGGCCTCCTACCCCGCGTCCCGGCTGGTCCAGACCGCGACAAGAGCTGGAATCTGGTGAGCGCAGCCTCGTTGTGGGAGCTGGCCGCCAGCCGCGACGCCGATCTCCGCTCCAGTGCCCTGACTGAGCTCAGACGGCGCGAGGCAGATCTCCTCGAACCCGCAGCCCCGGCGCAGGCGAGGCTGCTCTAAGTCGCGGCAACTCGGAGCCCCCTCGGACCACACGCCGAGGCGCAATCGATTAACGGAAAAGGACGGCCGGCGTGACCAACCCGGCGGCGAGCACGATGACGACAAGCGTTCTCAGCCAGACGGCGCGGGTACGGGGTGAGAAAATCCAAGAACTCTGCATGCTTTTACGACGCCACTGGCCGATTTTAGCGGAACGCCACATTCAGCCGTGAAGAGGGGCTGCGGGTCAATATCGGCGTGCGCCCACATAGGGGGACCCTGCCGGTCGTTGCTCTCGCACCGCAGTCGGATGAAAGCTCCCGGAGGCTGGCTTCCGCTCGGACAACCTCGAGGGCATGCTCTGCGCGCCTTCCCCTCAGAGGATCCCGCCCCAACACCCTGTTTTCGGAATGGAGCGACCTTCTTGGCAGTACTCTCATCCCCGTTCACTCCCCACTTCCCATAATCGGCCGCTGACCGACCGAACCATCGACGCGCGAGCGGGTTGCGTTCACACGGAGGACTAAGCGGATGAAGGCCGACGACTTTTCGGGGATGCTGCCCGCTTTCCAACTACGGGATTTCTTCACCGGTCGGATGGCCCGCTGGGCGATGCTCGAAGGCCCGTTGGGTGGTTTGAAACGACGAGTGCCACTGACGGCAGCCGGTCGGGAGCTGCCCGACGGGGCATTCGCGTTCTCGGAAACGTGGACGTTCGACGAGGGCCAGGTCGATGAGCTGCGGTGGCTGATAAAGCTGGTTGGCGGCGGCAAATTCGAAGGCTCGGACCCATCTTTGGACGGCCCGGCAAAGGGGTGCGCGTCCGGCTGCGCTTTCAACTGTGTCTACATCCGCAACGTTCCCGGCAGAGAAGGCGAAACCACGAAGCTGAACTTCGACGACTGGCTGCGATGATTGTATTCAAGCAGCGCTTTTCCGAAGAGGGGTGAATGGCGGACCTTACCGAAAACGATGCCGCGCTCGTTGCGCGCCTCCTCGAAATCATCGCGAGCGAAGGATTGGTGAACCGCGACAAGCTGGACCTTAGCGCAGAGGTAGAGGAGATCGGGCTTGAACTGGATGATCTGACCCTCATCGGGAACGCGATCGAACGCGAGTTCGACTGCGACATGCTACCGGACGAGGAGATGCAGGCCTGCACGACGGTTCGGCAACTCGTAGCACTGATTGGCCGTAGGCTGCAGGTGCGAGCCGCGGATCAATCGAAAACGGGGCCATGACGAAGTCTCGGCAGTTTAAACCGGCTTTCGCCCATCTTCTGGACCAAGCTCCGCGTTACACAATCTGCTGACCGGCGGCGCTTAGGCGAGCTGCGAGCGCATTCTTCCAGCGCTATTCGGCGTCTGCGTTCCTGCCATGGCGCCCGTCCAACACTCGCGTAAGCGGAGTGACCGTTATTCCGTGCATCACCACCGACATGAAAATCGTCAGTCCGACGATCGACCACCGGCGAGCGCCGCTGTCGACCTCGCCCATGTGGTTGAGGCCTTAGGCGAGATTGTCCACGGAGCCGACACGTCGGATACCGAAGAAGGCGATGGTCGCTTTCTCCCCCCTGCTCGCTTTGTGGCCCCAGAGCCCGATCAATCCAGCGACCGGGCGGGCCACGATGAGAATCACAAGCAACGTCGTGACTTTCAGCCATTCGAGAGGGGCCAGCAACTCGCTCACCAACGCCCCTACCTGGAGCAGAAAAAGCGCCATCATGACTAAACGCTCAACCTGTTCGGTGAGCTCGTGCATATCCAGCCGGAGAGCGCTGGGAATACTAGGGCACCGTCGACGCACCCGTTCCCGGTTACGCGGCCAGCTTGGCGGCGGCCATTTCGATTTCTGCGACGAGGCCGGAAGCGCGCCAGTCGAATTCCATGCGGGCGCCGAGCTGCGATTTGGCCGCGCGGTCGACGAGCAGGCTGCCGAACCCCTGCCGTTGGGGATTGCTTACGATCGTAGGCCCCCCTTGCTCCTCCCATCGCAGTAGAACGCGTTCGCCGGCAGCCCGGACGGTTACCCGCACCTTGCCGGCATTGGTAGAAAGAGCTCCGTGCTTGACGGCGTTCGTGGCGAGTTCGTGGAACACGAGGGCAATGGCGGTCGACGACGACTGGCCCACTTCAACTTTGTCGCCATGAACTTCGATACGGCTCTTCCCGCCGCCGTTGTACGGCGCGACCAGACGGCCGATCAGTTCAGAGAGAATGTCAGGTGCATGGTCGCCCACTTTTTTGAGGACGATGCTATGGGCACGGCTGAGGGCCGAAATCCTTCCGACAATCTCCTGGGCGAAGTCAGCCGCTGCTGGCTCCTCCCGCGCAGCCATCGATATCAGGCTGCCGATCACGGTGAAGATGTTGCCGATGCGATGCTGGAGTTCGCGGGCAATCAACTCGCGCTGCTCCTCCGCAGTGCGGCGGGCCGTGATGTCGATATGGGCTCCAATGAGCTTCATTGGCTTGCCGGCATCGTCACGCTGGATTTCGGCCTTGGCGAGAATCCATCGCAACTCCCCGTCCGCGGGCCGAATAATCCTGTATTCGGCCTCGTACTCGCTATCGGAACCGAAAACGCTGCGATGGAAGTGGCTGACGACACGCTCGCGGTCTTCCGGATGAATCCGCGCGACCCACGCCTCGTGCGTTTCGTCGGCCGCCTCGGGCGGCAGGCCGTGAACCGCGAGATACTCCGGCGAGCGCTTATTGCGAAACGCACCTTCTCGGAGGTCGACCTCGAGGCCACCGATCTGGCCGATACGCTGGACGCGCGCAAGCTCGGCCTCTCGCGAGCGCAATTGTCTGAGGGCCTCGTCTAGCGGCAATTTGCGCCCCTGCTCAAACTGATATTCACCTCGGTAACCGTCGCTGTTGCCGTTCGCTACCGTTTTCTTGCGATCGGCGACCGATAACCGGCTTGCAGATCCTACACTCGATCTTTCGCGGAGACCTTCCAGGCGCCGGCTGTGATTTGGCGCCCGGAGCTTGCCGTAGACGAAAACTCTACTGCGGCGCATCGCCTCGGCAGATGCAGCGAGCGCATGCGGTGAACCTCGTTCGCTCGCGGAGGAACCAAAGAAGTGCGGCTGAGTTCTTCGCCGTTTGGACAGGGCTTTCTGCAAAATGGCGCAAGCGTTGGTCGTGTGTCGGGTGGGCACGCAGTGGGCATTCCGTGATGTGACCGGAGCGTTCTACGGGCATTCTTCTGAACTGCATTCCACCATGGAATTGGCGCAGCACATGGCTGCGCGGGCTGGTAGCCATGTCGTCCTCAGCGCAGAGGCAGACGAGGCGCTTCGCTCCTCGACATGTTCCAAGGGGTTTGACTCCGGACGGGCCGCCGAGAAAAAACCTCGTCCTCGTTTCGGATTGCTATGGGCGCGCCTTGGACAAGTGCGGCGGAGAAAGTGAAACCGACAGTCGACGGGTTCACGGTCGCTCTGCCTTGGTACGAGCCCGAGGACTTGGAGCAGCTCTGGTTGTTGCAGACCCCAAAAGCCCGGACATTTCTCACGATGCTGCATGGGCCGCGATGAACTCGCGGGGTGAACGATATCCGAGCGCCCGATGAGGGTGAAGCTCGTTGTAATGGGCGAACCATTCCGGCAGGGCGAGCATGACGGTTTTGGCATCTGGGACGGGATTCACCGCGACGTAATCGCGCTTGAAGGTGCGCACGGAGGCTTCGGCCATGCCGTTGCTCTGCGGGCTCTGGACCGGGGTGGTCAGCGGCTCCAGGCCGATCTCGCGGGCAAAGCGGCGGGTCGGTCCCGCGATGAAGCAGGAGCCGTTATCGGTCAGCCATTCGATGGTCTGCGGCAGGCGGTTGACCCTGCCGAAGCGGTGCTCGACGGCAGTGACCATCAGGTCGCAGACATCCTCCCCCTTGATGCCTTCGGTGGTGGCGACATGGCCCATGGCTTCCCGGTCGCAACAATCGAGCGCGAAGGCGACACGGACCTTCTCGCCGTTGTCGCAGCCGATCTCGAAGCCATCGGAGCACCAGCGCAGGTTGGACTGATCGACGCTGATGCGGCCGTCGTGACGGCGCTCGACCCCGCCAGCATGACGGTCGAGCACAAGACCATGGACCTTCATCACCCGATAGACCCGTTTGCGATTGGCGGGCGAACGGCCCTCGGCCAGAGCCTTGCGGCGCAATCGGGCCCAGATGCGGGCATAGCCGTAGGTCGGCATGTCGTCGATGACCGCCTCGATCTCGGCGAGTAGCGCCTCTTCCGGCAGGGGCGGACGGCCTCTGCGCTGTGGCGAGCGCCCGGCCGTCCGCTGCGCCACCCGCACGGCGAGATGCGAACGGGCCACGCCCAGCGTGGCGGCGACGGCGCTCATGGCAAAATGCCCTTGGGCAGCGACAGTGACCGCAACCTCCGTTTTTTCATATCCTCCGCCAGTTCGAGAGCGTCCTTCAGGATTTCCACCTCAAGCGTCTTCTTGCCCAGGAGGCGCTGCAATTCACGTATCTGCTCCTGCTGCGTCCGGAAGGCCGACGCCGGTACAACCTCCTCCTCGGCCGCCGTCGCGGTCAGCGCACCTTGCTCGGCAAGCCGCCGCCGGGTGAAAAGCTGGTTCGGCGACACCCCGCACCGACGGGCGACAAGGCTGACCGTGACGCCCGCCTCGCGCGTCTGTGCCACCATCTCAAGCTTCTCTGCGACTGACCACCGGCGACGGGCCGGTCAGGATCTCGGCCTTCGGATAAGAACCAGTCATAGACACGACATTACTCCCAACCCTTATTTTAAGGGTGAGACCTGTCCGGGGAATTCGGGGCTGCTTCACTGGTATCTCGCGCATGAAAGGCGGAGATGCCGAAGGGTTACGACTTCTGGCACGCTGCTGCGACGAGGGTCATCAACGAATGGCTGGCTCGTGGAAGGGGGCTTGAGATCGTTAGGCTAAAGCCGGACGAGTTCCTCTCGTGGCCCGACGCGCAGGGGCTGCCGAATACCGCCGCCTCACGCTTGAAGTACGTCGAGGAGCGAGCATCGGGAGCTCAAGGTACTTCCCCAAACGGCACGCCTGAGGGCCAGCCCAACCTGCCGCCGTCGGTGCATTAGCACCGGACTCGACACTGTTGTTCCCCGAACACGTCGACCTGTGTGTAAGGTCAGCCAGAGACCGTCGCGATATGATTGGGGACGCCACCCAGGCGCCGCTGCCAGCAGAAATGGCACCTCGGAACTAGTAGCCTCGCGATCCATTGATCCGCTCAAGGGAGGATCGAATGGCAGACGACAGGACCAACCGCGGCTACCGGGACCGCTCTCGCATCGATGTGAGTGAAGACTTTGAAGTCCGCTACTGGACCGACAGGCTCGGCGTTTCCAAATCGCAGCTTGAGGAAGCAGTCCGAGAGGTCGGCCCCACGGCGGAAGCCGTGGAAACCGAACTTCGCAGGAAGACCCTGGCGGCCGGTCCGTGAACGAGACTCTCACGATCCGCAGACTGGGTGACGACTGGCTCATTTGCGAACCCGGCTCGCGCACCCGCATTGTTTCGCCCGGCAGCGGCGTGGTGGAGCACATCGTGGCCGACTGGAACGCAGAGGAGACGAAGCCTGTGAATATCGATTCGATCGCGGCCTACGAAGCGGCGGCGGCCAAAATCCACCAGCTTGCTGATGCCAGAGAAGGGTCGCCGGAGGCGGCCGAGTTGGCTGCTTTGGTCGCGGCGGTGAAGAATTGGGAGGAGCGCGGGCAGGGCGCTGGGGCAACGCCAGCTCCCGGAAATTACAAAACGCCCGCGCGGCCGGGCCAGCCAGGCAATGAGCGTGAAGAGAGGCAAGGCCCCAATCCCCGCTCAGCCCACTCCAGCGGTCCCCATCCGCCATACGACGTCAACGATCAGGAGGGCGCGGCGGCGGAAAAGCATGCCGCGGGGGCATCCGATCACCAGGAGTCGGCGGCGCCCGCCAATCGCCCGAGCGGAAACATCAGGTCGACATAGCACGAGCGAACGGCCATCTCACATGACGACGGATCCAATTCGGACCTTCGAGGAACTTGCGCTGGCCTTGAAGCGCTTCGAGGAGCTGTTCGGAGCCGCCGAAGGGTCTCCCGCGGCTAGCGAGCTGCGGAGTGTGTCCGCGCGCCTCAGGAGCTTCGAAGACAGGGTCGCGGCCGCACTGGCAGCTCAAAAGATCCGATCGCGGTGCACACTCGATCGATTGTCAGCCTACTGTCAGAAGCCAGCGAACTCGCCGTAGCCGGAATGCCATCGCCAGACCCCCCGTACCCCTCCGGGCCAAACCATAGCTCTGACGAGGCGCGCGTCAGCGGACTAAGCGTAGATAGGCTTGAAAGCGCTGGGATATTGGCTGAGCGCCTCATCTCGCTCTGCCTTGCGAGAAAGGAGCGCGTTGTGGTGGCGGAATCGTGCACCGCCGGCTTGCTCGGCCAGACGCTCTCATGCTGTTTCGGCGCTGCGACTGCCTTCGAGGGCGGTTTCCTGACTTATACCAAGGAAGCCAAGTCGCAGATGCTGGGTGTACCGAGGGATTTGCTTAGGGGCTGCACCGCGGTTCACCGCCGCGTCGCAGTCTCGATGGCCGAGGGGGCGCTCGCACGGAGTCCCGGCACGGTCTCTCTGTCGGTTACCGGGGTTACCGGCGACGCTCCAGACGAGGACGGCAACCCAATCGGTCGCGTGATTGTAGGTTGCGCGACCGCAGCAGGGACGCAGACAATCCACTGCGAGTTCGGACGACTGACTCCGTCCGCGCTCAATCAGTTGGCGGTCGCTGCCGCGCTGGCATTCGCCCTGCGCCAACTCGGAGATGAGAGTGTCTCTCCAGCCTTCTAAACCTTCGCGCCGTCGCGGTTGCCCTCGAATTGGTCCGTGCCCTGCAGGGCCGACAGCCAGTGCTCCCGTCGTAGCACCCACAGCTCGTACTGCGGGGTAAGCGTGCTCGGAGCGTCGTCGAGCGAACCGATGCGGATCTCGATCTCGTTGCTGCCATCGCTGGACGAGAAGAGCGTCGACCCGCAACTTAAGCAAAACGTCCGGTGATCGGTCGAGCTTGTCCACTGACTGGTCTCGCCCGTCACTCGAACCGCGTCGCTTGGCCATACCGCGAAGGTCATAAAAGCCGACCCCGTCTCGCGCCGGCACGTCTGGCAGTGACAGAGGCCAGTCCTGGTCGGGTTCCCGGCCGCCCGGTAGCGCACCGCGCCGCAATTACAGCCGCCGCTCCTTACCAACGCCATCGGCGCTACTTCTTCACGACCGGGCGGCCCGGGTCGATCGGGCTCCAAGAGGCGGAGGGCTTCCGATCGCCGTCCTCCGTCGCGGGAGGAGTTTGTTGAGCGGGTTTGGGCTGCCCCGCCGCAGGCGTGCCCGAGCCGGGCCGAGGCCTGCTGTCCGTCGCTCGTCGAGGTTGGCCGACTGTGTCGTCCTTGGGGTTGGACATTGCGCTTCCTCCACGTGTTCTCCGCGAAGAATTGCGAACGCGTTGTTTGGTTCCGCGAAAAACAGGAGGGCTAGGACGGCTTCCTGCCTCGTGAACTCTTTCGGCGGCAAGATCGGAGCATCGCATGCCTCCGCCATTTCAAGACCGAACAGCGTTTCGCCCTCGGGATCGGGCGAAACGTCAGGCAGCTGCGGCAAGTCAAGAAATTGGACCCGCTCAGATGCCTGACATCTCGCCAAGGGCGTGAAGGAACAGCAGGCATCCCCGAGGTGTTGCGATCTCACCGTCACCCTCGGGATCGCAGCATGGAAATCCGCGTCGGCTACCGCATAGAGATCACCACGACGCAGCCTCTGTCGTGCATGACGCTGCTCGACCCGCACCTCAGCCGCAGGGGCGATGTGGTCGGCGCCCCGACGCCTCGAGTCACGTCGCTTGGCGACGGCACTGACGTTCCGGTCCGCGAATACATCGACGGGTTCGGGAACAGGTGCCGGCGGCTCATCGTGCCCACGGGCGGCGCACTCTTCACAAACGACATGATCGTCCGTGATGCTGGCGTCCTCGACCAGTGGGACAAGGACGCGCCGGAGGTCCCCTCGGACGACCTGCCGTCCGAGATACTCGAATTCTTGCTGTCGAGTCGGTACTGCGAGGTCGACGAGTTGTCGGCCACGGCATGGAGCCTGTTCGGCAACTTCGCCCCTGGCTGGAATCGCGTCCAGCAGATCTGCAACTACGTCAACGCGCAGATTGGGTTCGACTACCAGTTCGCCAGAAACACGCGGACCGCTGCGCAGGCGATGAATGAGCGTGTCGGCGTCTGCCGTGACTTCACACACCTCGCCATCGCGCTATGCCGGGCCATGAATATCCCCGCCCGCTACTGCAACGGATTCCTCGGCGATATCGGCGTTCCGCCGGACCCCGCGCCGATGGACTACAACGCTTGGTTCGAGGCCTATCTCGGCGGCCAGTGGTACGTTTTCGATGCGCGCCACAACGTCCCGCGGATCGGTCGCATACTGGTGGCACGAGGACGGGACGCTGCCGACATCCCCATGATCCACACTTTCGGGCCTCACATGCTCCAGCGCTTCGAGATCCTAACCGAGGAGGTCGTCGCCGCCGCGGTGTGATCCGGAACATCCCAAACAAGGTGGCGTTGGAGCCCACGACGCCGCATGGGCGGTAAGGTTATAGGAGATGCTCCGATGGGTAGCACGACCGACAAGATCAAGGGCATGGCCAACGAGGCCGCCGGTAACGTCAAGCAGGCCGCCGGCAAGGCGATGGACAAGCCCGGGCTGCATGCAGAAGGCGTGGCGCAGGAGCGTAAGGGCGAGGCCCAGCAGGCGCTCGGCAAGGGCAAGGAAGCCGTGAAGAACATCGTCGACAAAGCCTGAACGTCTGCGTTTTCGCAGGTGGGGCGGTCGCCGAAGGGCGCCCGCCCTTTTTTCTTTTGAAGCCTCGGCGAGAGCATCGCCGAGGCTTCGCAGCATCAGGCGGCCTTCGCCACGGCAGCGCTGTTGGCCGGACCGCCGAGCTGCGTCAGCGTCTTGTCGGTTTTCGTCTCCTCGGCGAGCGTGGCGTCCAGCAGCTTCACCGCGTCCTTGTGGCCAAGCTGCTGCGCCCACGCTTTGAGCGTGCCGTAGCGGGCCATCTCGTAGTGCTCGACAGCCTGCGCGGACGCCACCAGGCCAGCGTCGATCGCGGGGCTGTCGCCGTAATCCTCGATGACCGCCTTACCTTCCTCTATGATCCCGAGGATTGCGTCGCAGGTCTTGCCGCGCGGGGCCTTGCCAATCAGTTCGAAGACCTCCGCGAGGCGCTCGACATGGCCCTCGGTCTCATCGCGATGGGTTTCGAAAGCCTTCTTGAGCTCTGCGGACTGCGCCGCTTTCGCCATCTTGGGCAGGGTCTTCAGGATCTGCTTCTCGGCGTAATAGACGTCCTTGAGCATGTCGTGGAACAGGTCGTCGAGCGGCTTCGGGGTCGTGGCCATGGTCGTTCTCCGGTGATGAGTGGGTGGTGGAGGCCAAACGGGCGCCAGGCCCCCGTGTTCCTTCCCATTTGAAGGCAGGGGCTTGGAACTTTGGTGGTCAACTTGCCGTTTGGTTGTGCATCGCGGCAAACGCCGCCGCCTGCCTAATGGAGACCATCATGAAAAAGCTGCTTATCGCAACGTTGATCGCCTCCGCGACGTCCTTCGCCGCCCTGGCCCAGACGTCGACGACATCGCCCATGCCGGCGCCCAAGGCCGATGCCGACAAGAACGCCCCGCTGCCGGGTGCCAACAGCTTCACCGAGGGCCAGGCCAAGAGCCGCCTGGAGTCAAACGGCTATTCCAACGTCGGCGCCCTCAAGAAGGACGACAACGGCGTCTGGAAAGGAACGGCCACTCATTCCGGTGCGCAGGTCAATGTGTCCGTCGACTATCGCGGCAATATCACCCGCAACTGATCCATACCGCTCGCACCCCGAACTTTGGAGAACGACATGACCCGCACCCTGACCCGATCCTACGATAGCCACGCCACGGCCCGTTCGGTCGTCGAACAGCTGGAGGCAGCCGGCGTTTCGAGCAGCGACATCAGCATCGTCGGCCGAGATGGCGAGACCGGTGAGACCAATGCCGCAGAGGGCGCCGGCATCGGCGCGGGCGTCGGCGGCGCCGCTGGTCTGCTGACCGGTCTCGGACTTCTCGCGATTCCCGGCGTTGGTCCCGTCGTCGCGGCCGGTTGGCTGGCGTCCACGGCGGCGGGCGCCGTCGCCGGTGCCGCCGCCGGCGGACTGGTCGGATCCTTCGTGAAGGAAGGTCACGACGAGGACGAGGCCAACTATTACGCCGAGACGGTTCGCCGCGGCGGCTCCGTGGTTTCCGTCCGAACCAAGCCGGAGCACGAGGCCACCGTCCAGGCGATCCTCGACGGCGCCACGCCGATTGACCGCTCGACCCGCGAGGCCGACTACCGCGCTGGCGGCTGGTCGCGTTTCGATGAGAACGCCGATCCGTATGTGCGCGACGCCACGGCGGCCGGGCGCGTGCCCCCAGCGGTCATTTGATCGAGCCGCCGGCGTATCGATGGACGGCCCCGGTGATGCCGGGGCCTTTCCGTTGAAGGGCGTCGGTGACCATGGAGTTGATGCGGCTACTACCGAGGATCCGTTTTGATCCAGCACAAGAGGCGTGCAAATCCGCAACGAAGCCGATCTCTGGATAGCTTGTTTAACGCCAAGATAAGATCCGGACTGTTTTGGAGGCATGCTCGTCAGTAGGCGCGTACTCCTGGACAGCTGCGCGAGGAGCGCGTTTTCGGTGGCATCCAAGCGCGGAGGCAAGAGGAGGTAGGTGGGAATCTTTACCGTTGGCTGAGAGCGCAACCATGCCGCCAATCGTGCTGAAACAGGCGCCTGCTCCGAATCCTATGGAGCAACAAATCGATTCCGTTCTGGCGGAATTCGAGGGCGATGCCCGGGCTGCCATTGGGGCTCTGCTTCACAACCGTGATGACGGGAACCGACCGGGCCGGCGTTACTGCCGAAAATAGACGACCATCCTGAGATGCCGATACTCGTCCACGATCAGCATTTCGTGCAGGAAGCACGATGAGGTTCCGCCCAAATCCAGTATAGCGCCGATTCCACGGGCGTAGCCTTCCAGGCCCGGTTGCTCGAACCACCTGCGGAAATCTGGGGAGAGCCGCTTCAATTCACTCACCAGCGCCAGCATGGCCGGATCGTCTGGGTGGCCCGCCAGATCATAGCGAAACTGCGCGAGCAGCTTCGGCGCCTCGTGACGCCATTCGGGAAGGCGGTGGCGAAACTCCGGATCTGCGAAAACGAGGCGCATGATGTTGCGCTCAGTCCGCTCCCGGCCCGCGAAGCCGAACAAGTCGTCTGCAGCCTTGTTCCAGGCGACGACATCCCAGCGCAGGTTGACGACATAGGCCGGCCGCATGGTGAGGTCGTCCAGCAGATTCTGAATGAGCGGACCGACGGATGGCCATTGATAGGTTTCCGGCGGCGGCGGCCGCCTATGCGCAAGCAGGAAGAGATGCCCGCACTCGGCGTCGTCCAGCTTCAACGCTTTCGCCACCCTGAGCAGAAAGCTCTCGGAAACCTGAATATCGCGCCCCTGCTCGAACCATGTGTACCAGGTCAGCCCGACCCCTGCGAGCGCGGCAACCTCCTCGCGCCGGAGACCGGGCGTGCGGCGCTGACCGGCCGAGGGCAATCCTGCCTCGGCCGCTACCAACCTTTTCCGGCGCCGCATCAGGAAATCAGAGAGCTCGGTTCGGGTGCGCGCCAACGTGCGATCAGGCAAGGCTATTGCCTCAAGTAACAGGATAATTCCTCATATTGTAACAGGATAATTCCGCCTTGAAAGTCCATGTACGACGAGGAGTCAACATGGCTTTCCAGAGCGAACCCGACCTTTCCTTTTCCAAGAAACCGAACGAAGTGCCTTCTTCGCCCGCCCCGAAAGCAGGCGCACGCGAATGGATGGGGCTCGCGCTTTTGGCGCTGCCGACCATATTGCTCGGCCTCGATCTGACGCTTCTTCATCTGATGCTTCCCGCGCTGGCCGCCGATCTGCAGCCGACAAGCACGCAAGCCCTCTGGATCATGGACGCCTACGGCTTCCTGATTGCGGGCTTCCTGATCACGATGGGCACGCTTGGCGACCGGATCGGGCGCCGCAAGCTCCTGATGATCGGCGCCGCGGCCTTTGCCGTTGCCTCGACGCTCGCGGCCTTCTCCACGAGTGCTGTAATGTTGATCGCCGCCCGTGCGCTGCTCGGGATGGCCGGCGCAACCCTGATGCCATCGACCCTGGCGCTCATCACGAACATGTTCGTCGATCCGAAGCAGCGCGCTCTCGGCTTTGGCATATGGGCGACCACGTTCGCGCTCGGCATGGCGCTGGGGCCGGTCGTCGGAGGCGCGCTCCTGGAACGCTTCTGGTGGGGCGCGGCCTTTCTTATCGCCGTGCCTCTTGTCGTCCTCCTGGTACTGTTGGCTCCCGTCCTTCTGCCGGAATACCGCGCGGCGCACGCCGGCAGGCTTGACCTGGCAAGCGTCGGCCTTTCGCTCGCCGCCATGCTGCCCGTGGTCTATGGCATAAAGCAGATCGCCAAGGACGATTTCGGGTTTCAGCCGATCGGTGCGCTTGCGCTGGGGCTCGTTTTTGCCACGCTTTTCGTGCGCCGGCAGCGGCGGCTTGCCGACCCGTTGCTCGATGTTGCGCTGTTCGCCAATAGAGCCTTTAGCGTTGCACTCGTCGTGCTGCTGTTCGGGCTCGTCGCGGTCGGCGGGACGATGTTGCTGGTCACTCAGTATCTGCAGCTCGTCGCCGGTTTTTCCCCGCTCGTTGCGGGTCTCTGGATGGGGCCGCCGGCACTCGCGATGGTCGCTGCGGGCGTAACCGCGCCATTGATTTCTCGGCATATTCGGCCGGGATTCGTGGTGGCGGGCGCACTTGGCTTGTCGGTGACGGGCTATGTGATGCTGGCCTTGCTCGACAGCAGCGCCTCCGGCACCGCCGTCGTCGTCACCGGCTTCTCGCTGGCCTATTTCGGGCTTGGCACGATAGCCGCGCTGGGAACGGATCTCGTGGTCGGATCGGCCCCCGCAGACAAGGCAGGCTCAGCTTCGGCGATGTCCGAGACGGTCCAAGATCTCGGCATATCGCTGGGTATCGCCATACTTGGCAGCCTCTCGACTGCCGTCTACCGCCAGACGATGCACAGCCACATGCCGGAAGGTCTTGGCCCGAGGGTGCGCGAGGCTGTCAAAGAGAGCTTGTGGTCGGCGACGTCGGTCGCTTCGCAGCTACCTCCCGGGCTTCTGGAAACGGCGCGGGAGGCATTCATCGCGGGGTTCAGCAGCGCGGCGATGTTCAGTGCCGCGAGTGTCGCCATTCTCGCCGTCCTGGCCGGCGTTTCATTGCGGCGCATTGATGTCATAAAGGGCGGCAAGTAGGGCACCATATCCATCGTCCCCCGCCGGGCCAGTCGGGCGTCTGGTGGGAGGACCGGCGGTCGCTCCATACACCGATCAGTCGCTTCAAATGTCTGCGCTCTGACAACTGAATCATCTCCTTTTGGCCCTTGCCTGATACCGCAGCCTGTGAGTCCGGGCACGAGCTGCGGACATTTTGATCTCAAGCGAATTTGCAAATGAGATCTGTTGGCGCTCATGGCGCTCCGCTGCCTCTCGAAAAGCGGCATCTACGAAGAGCAGCAGGTCGTTGCGAACTGCAGGAATCAGCTCGACGTCCTCTCCGTCGTCAGTCTCGCCGCGAACAGCAAGGCGCCCGACCTCCCGTCGGAATGCCTCGTTCAATGAGTCGATATCAGCCGCTTCTGGCGATGCCTCCTTCTGGTGGACGAAGGCTGCAAGGATCAGCCTCCGCATGCCCGCCGTCATGGCTTTGGCGATGATGATGTCGTCCTTGGGCATGGGCATCTTTTCGACAGCAGGAAGGGCTGAGAAGCGGAACCAGCGTCGCCTCCCGCAAGTTCCTCGGCTGCGTTGATTCACAGTATCAGTTCAGGAAAGCAGCCATGGCACCGCGCGCGGTCTGGAAAGGTGTCCTCAAGATCGCCGAGGTGACCTGTCCGGTCTCGCTCTACACCGCGGCCTCGACCTCGGACCGGATTTCCTTCCACACCTTGAACCGTAAGACCGGAAACCGCGTTCATCGCCAGTTCGTCGACGAGGTCTCGGGAAAGCCGGTCGAGACCGAAGATCAGGTCAAGGGCTACGACAAGGGCGACGGTGACTACGTCATTCTTGAGCCGGATGAGATCGCAGCCGCCATCCCCGAGAGCGATAAGACGCTCACCGTCGAGACATTCCTACCCTGCGACGAAATCGACGACATATTCTTCGACAAGCCATATTACGTCGCGCCCAGCACGCCCTTGGCAGCCGAGGCGTTCGCGCTGATCCGCGAAGGCATGAAGGGTAAGCAGTCCGCAGCCCTTGCCCGAACAGTGATCTTCCGGCGGATGCGATCCATCCTCATCAGACCCCATGACAAGGGGCTGATCGCGACGACCCTCAATTTCGACTACGAAGTGCGATCCGCCGATGATGCCTTCAGCGATGTCCCAAAGCTGAAGATCGACGAGGAGATGCTCGAACTCGCCCAGCACATCATCAAGACGAAGGCCGGAAAGTTCGATCCCAAGGGCTTTGACGATCGCTACGAGACAGCTCTCGCCGAAGTCGTGCAGGCCAAGATCGAAGGCCGCAAGATCAAGCCGCAGAAGCGACCTGAGCCCACCAAGGTGGTCAGCCTCCTTGATGCACTGCGCGAGAGTGCGGGGGCAAGCAGCGGCAAGAAGGCTAGCAGGCCATCGGCGAAAGCGGCCGCATCCAAGAAGGCGGCCGCTCCGCGGAAAAAAGCAAGCTGACTATTTCCGGCGCGGCTCAAGGCTCTTCTTGAGCGCATCCATGATGCTCACGACGTTGCTCTCGCTGGCCTGAGGCTTCGACTGCTTGGCCGGCTTCTTGCCCTTCTGCTTCGCCTTGATAATGGAAAGCAGCTCGTCCTGAACCGGGTCCTGCGCGAGGACAGGTGACCAATCCTTGGTGCGGCTGGTGATCAGCTTGTCCATCAACGGCCGCAAGTCGGCCTCCGGCTCGGCCTTCTTGATGCCAGAGAAATAGTCATTCTCCGGCCGGACCTCGTCGCCATAGCGCAAGGTCCAGAGTACGATTCCGTTGTCGCGTGCATCGAGCAGCACAGCGCGTTCGCGGCGATAGAGCACCACCCGCGATATACCGACCGTCTTCGTGCGCTTCATCGCCTCGCGAATGACAGAGAAGGCTTCTTCACCGACCTTCCCGTCCGGCACCAGGTAATGCGGCGTGTCATACCAGATCCACCCGACGGATGACCGGGGGGCGAAGGTCTCGATGTCGATCGTCCGTGTGCTTTCCAGAGCGACGGCATTTAGCTCGTCGTCTTCCAGCATCACATAGTCGTCGTCGCCCTTCGGGTAGCCTTTGACCTCGTCATCCTCGGCGACGGGCTTCCCCGTAACCGCATCGACGAAGCGGCTCATGATCCGGTGGCCTGTCTTTCGATTGAGGGTATGAAATCGGACCTTCTCGCTCTCGGAACGGGCTGGCATCATCGCGACGGGACAGGTGACGAGCGACAGCTTGAGATATCCCTTCCAGAACGTCCGTGGCGCCATGTCCGCTCTCCCGATCCATTCGGCTCAACGCGGGGGTGACCGACATCGTTCCTCGGCACGGCGGCGCGAGATTCGTTAGGCGGCCCTGGCGCGCTTTCCCAGCTTCTTGATCGCATCGCGTATCGACCCCGAGGCGTCGTCGTATCCTTCCCACGCCGTGGTCTTTCTCAGCAGGGCCGGCACGGTCCTGACGGTGAAGCGCACCGGATCCAGACCGGCCTTCACCTGGGCCCAGGTCAGCGGCATCGAGGCATGGGCGCCCGGCCGCGCGCGCGGAGACAGGGGCGCCACTGCCGTCGCCATCCGATCGTTGCGCAGATAGTCGAGGAAGATGCGTCCCTTCCGCACGCGCTTCGCCATGTTGACGACGTACCGCGAGGGCTCGTCGGCAGCGAGCTCTGCGCAAAGCGCACGGGCGAATTCCTTTGCTGCCGGCCAATCGACGGACGCGCGCTTGCCTGTCGCCAAGGGGGTGACGACATGCAGGCCCTTGCCGCCAGTCGTCTTGCAGAAGCTGGTCAGGCCCAGCGCCTCCAATCGTTCCCGCATCTTCTTGGCGGCATCGATGACGTCGGCAAACTCGACGCCCGGCCCTGGATCGAGATCGAAGACGAGGCGGCCGGGCGTCTCCGGGTCACCCGGCGCACAGTTCCACGGATGCAACTCGATGCTGCCGATCTGGGCGGCGGCCGCCAAGGCCTCGACGCGGTCGATCTGCAGATAGGGCTTCTTATCCCCGAACACGCGGACAAGCTCGAAAAGGTTCGACGTTCCCATTCCCGCATGGCGCTGGAAGAACGTCTCGCCACCGACCCCGTCTGGCGCACGCACCAGGGAGCAAGGCCGCCCCTTGATATGGGGAACCATCCACGCACCGACGGCAGCGAAATACTCGGCGAGATCCTGCTTGGACACGGGCTTGCCGTCCTCGGCGTCCGGCCAGAGCGCTTTTTCGGGGTGACTGATGCCGACGCCCATCACATCGGCTCTGCCGCGGCGCGAGCGTGACGGGCGCGATGTCGGCGCTTCCGTGTTAGCGGGGTCGGCAGGCAGGTCGGTTTCGACCTCGTCGGCCGGCTTGTCCTCGCGCAGGCCCTTGAAAGCTGCCTGGCGCACCATGCCGTCGCCGGTCCAGCCAGCGAACTCGATTTCGGCGACGAGTTCCGGTTTGAGCCAGGTCACGCCTGTCTCTCGCTTCGGCGCACCAGCGCCGGTGAAAGGCGACGTTTTCGCAGCCGCCGCCTTCAGGCGCGGCATCAGGGCCTCGACCTTCGACGCGCTGTAACCGGTCCCAACGCGGCCGATGTAGATGAAGTGCGAGCCCCGGTTGACGCCCACCAGCAACGATCTGAACTTGCCCGCCGTCGTTGCCCAGCCGCCGATCACAACCTCATGCCCGGCGCGACACTTCGCCTTCGTCCAGCTGTCGCTGCGCCCCGACGTGTAAGGCGCGTCGACGGCCTTGGAGACGATGCCCTCCAGCGACAGCTTGCAGGCGGATTGCAATATCGCGTCGCCGCCCGTCTCGAAATGCTCGACATAGCGAAGAATGACGCCGTCGCCGTTGTCGTCGAGACAGGCCCTGAGCTGCTCCTTGCGGGTCAGCAACGTCTCTTCACGCAAGTCCCTGTCGGAGTCGAAAAGCATGTCGAAGGCGAAGAAAACGAGATCGTCGGTCCTTCCTTCCGAAATCGCTGCCTGAAGCGCGGCGAAATCGGGGGACCCGTTCTCATCGAGCGCGACGATCTCGCCGTCGATGATCAGATTCGGGAGGCTTGCAGCAGCCTTCTGGATCGCCGTGAACTTGGATGTCCAATCCAGCCCCTTCCGGGTCTTGAGGGTGACCTTGCCAGCCTCGACGCGGAGCTGGACCCGGTAGCCGTCGAACTTGATCTCATGCACCCAGCCGGACCCATTGGCGGGCCTGTCCACCGACCGGCAGAGTTGGGGCTCGATAAACGCGGGGATCTTGCCAGGCTTGGTCGTGCGAACTGGACGCTCTGTCGCGGGCGACTTGCGGCGCCGAGCGGCGAGGCCCTCGCTGCTGTACCACTCCGCATCAGGCGCCAGCACATCCTTGGCCAGCAGGAAGGGCTTGGGTGAGCGGCCCTCGCCTGCTGCGATAGCCGCCATCTTCCGCCCGGAGGCGACGGATGTATCGGTTTTCAGCACGGCCTCGCCATTCCCCTCGGTCGCGTGCGCGTCCCGATGCTTGATGAGGAGCCAATTCGTCCTTTCGCCGCCGTCCCGATCGCGACGCATCCGTACGAGAACGAAACTGCCCTTGAGCCTTTCGCCTTCGAGCGTGAACTTGAGATCGCCCTTTTCGAGTTGGCGCTCCGGGCTGAGTTTTCCCTCCGGCTCCCAATAGCCGCGATCCCAGAGCTGTACGGTCCCGCCGCCGTATTCACCTTTAGGGATCGTGCCCTCGAAGTCGCCGTAGGCCAGCGGATGGTCCTCCACCTCGACCGCGAGACGCTTGTCCTGCGGATCGAGCGAAGGCCCCTTGGTCACGGCCCATGACTTGAAGACGCCGTCGAGTTCAAGGCGCAAGTCGTAGTGAAGACGCGTGGCGTCGTGCTTCTGGACGACGAAGCGCAATCGGTTGGACGACGACACGGCCACGTCGTCGCTCGGCTCCTTCGTCTTCTTGAAGTCGCGTTTGGCGCGATAGGATTGGAGCTTGCCGGCCATCGATCGATCCCCCTGCGGCGCCTCGCCCTCGGCTCCATAGTGACTCGCGGTCCGGTCAGGCCGCGATCGCGGGGAACCGCGCGGCCGATGCGGCCAATCTATTCGCGCGGTTCAAGTCCTCCTGCGATCGGGCCGGGATGGGGTCTTCGAGCAATGCCAGGAGGACCTCCCGGTCCATCTGGCCATTGGCCACGACCTCGGCGATCGCTGCCCGTGTCTCACGCTCGGCGCCAAGTTGGGCTGCGAGCGCCCTGATCAGCCGGTCTCTGGGATCGTTACGCATGACATTCTCCCTGCTGATAGCAGAACAGGGACGAACGAGATCTGTTCCGCCCCCTGAAGGTGCCCCGCCAGCTGATCGGCCGCGCGATTGGTGATTGCGAACAAAACCGGAAACTGTTCGAATCCGGCGATGCGCGCCTTCGATTCGCCTCCGCTTGCCGCGACCTATCTCGATGGCCTGAACGCGGCCCAGCGCCGCGCGGTCACGCATGGCGTCGGCGCAACCGCAGCCTCGCCGCTGCTGGTCATCGCCGGAGCCGGCTCGGGCAAAACCAACACGTTGGCACATCGCGTCGCCCACCTCATCGTCAATGGAGCTGATCCGCGACGCATCCTTCTGATGACGTTCTCGCGCCGCGCCGCTGCCGAAATGAAGAGCCGGGTCGAGCGCATCACGCGCAAGGTTTTGGGCGACGGCGCTGGCGTGCTCTCGGACGCGCTGAGCTGGGCCGGCACCTTCCATGGCATCGGCGCCAGGCTGCTGCGCGACTGCGCCGAGCAGATCGGGCTCGACCCGGCTTTCACGATCCATGACCGGGAGGATGCCGCCGACCTGATGAATTTGGTCCGGCACGAACTCGGTTTCTCGAAGACCGAGGCGCGCTTTCCGGCGAAAGGCACCTGCCTCGCGATCTACTCGCGCTGCGTCAATGCGGAGACTGCGATCGAGGACGTGCTGGGCCGGGCCTTCCCTTGGTGCGTCGCCTGGGCGGACGAATTGCGCCAGCTCTTCGGGACTTACGTCGAGGCCAAGCAGAACCAGAACGTGCTCGATTACGACGATCTGCTGCTCTACTGGGCGCAGGTCATGGCCGATCCCGATCTCGCCGCCGAGATCGGCGGGCGCTTCGACCATGTCATGGTGGACGAGTACCAGGACACCAACCGGCTGCAATCCTCGATCCTCCTGGCGCTGAAGCCGGATGGCGCCGGCCTGACCGTGGTCGGCGACGACGCCCAGTCGATCTACTCGTTCCGCGCCGCGACCGTCCGAAACATCCTCGATTTCCCGAAGGCCTTCTCGCCGGCCGCCGAGATCATCACGCTCGACCAGAACTATCGCTCGACCAGCGCGATCTTGGCCGCAGCGAACGGCGTCATCGATCTCGCCAGCGAGCGTTTCACCAAGAACCTTTGGACCGATCGTGCGACGGGTGCCCGGCCCGAGTTGGTCCATGTCCGCGACGAAGCCGACCAGGCCAGCTTCATCGCCGAGCGCGTGCTGGCCAACCGCGAGGAGGGCGCGACGCTGAAGCAGCAGGCCGTATTGTTTCGCGCCTCGCATCATTCCGGCCCGCTCGAGATCGAACTCACCCGGCGCAACATCCCCTTCGCCAAGTTCGGCGGGCTCAAGTTCCTCGACGCCGCCCATGTCAAGGACCTGCTGGCGCTGCTGCGGTTCGTCGAGAACCCGCGCGACCGCGTCGCCGGGTTTCGGCTCCTGCAACTGCTGCCGGGCGTCGGGCCGACATCGGCGCAGCGCGTGCTGGATCATATGGCCCAAGCCTCCGACGCCATCGCCGCGCTGGGAGAGGCTCCGGCACCGCCGCGTGCCGGCGATGACTGGCCGAACTTCCTCGCGGCGGTGTCCGAGCTGCGTTCCGGCCGGGCTGGCTGGCCGGCCGAGATCGAGCGGGCGCGACGCTGGTACGAGCCGCATCTCGAACGCATCCACGAGGATGCCTCGATCCGGCAGGCGGATCTGGTCCAACTAGAGCTGATCGCCGCAGGCTACCCTTCACGCGAGCGCTTCCTGACGGAGTTGACGCTCGATCCGCCTGACGCGACCAGCGACCAGGCGGGCGTGCCGTTGCTCGACGAGGATTACCTGATCCTCTCGACGATCCATTCCGCGAAGGGGCAAGAGTGGAAATCGGTCTTCGTGATGAACGTCGTCGACGGCTGCATCCCCTCCGACCTGGGAGTGGGCACATCCGAAGAGATCGAGGAGGAGCGCCGGTTGCTCTACGTCGCGTTGACGCGGGCGAAGGACGATCTTCATCTCGTCATCCCACAGCGCTTCTTTACCCACGGACAGGCCGCGACGGGAGATCGGCATGTCTATGCCAACAGGACGCGCTTCATCCCGAACGACTTGCTCTCGCGTTTCGAAAGGTGCTTTTGGCCCCACGCCTCCGACGTGCAACGCCCCCTTCCGGCGAGCGGTCCCCGCATCGACATCCGAGCACAAATGCGCGGCTTGTGGCGCTAGGTCCTGACTTGCAGGCCCGCCTTTCGCGGCTCCCGTCAGTTGCACTCAGATCGGATGCCGAAAGATTGGCCGAGGTCATGGGAGGCGCGATGAAATCCAGCTTGACTCTCCCGCTTGAGTTAAGCGAACAAATAGAGAACGAATCCTTCTCGACGGATCATCCGATTGCGGCCACAGCTCGCCCTTCGATCATTGCGCGACCAAATCGAACGGATCGAGGGGCGGGGACCCCGCGGTCGAACCGTCCTGCCGTTCGGCCTAGGCGTGGTCGATTCCCGCTTGCCGGGAGGCGGCTTGGCCCTTGGAGCGCTCCATGAGATCGCCGGCGGCGGCAACGGGGCGATCGACGGAGCTGCCGCGGCCTTGTTCAGCGCAGGGGTGGCCTCGAGAAGCCGTGGCAAGGTGCTTTGGTGCCTCACGCGCGCCGACCTTTTTGCGCCGGCGATCGCGCAAGCGGGTCTAATCCCCGACCGCGTGATCTATGTCGAGGCCGGAGATGACAAGACCGTGCTGGCATGCATGGAAGAGGGCCTGCGTCACGGCGGGCTGGGCTCGGTCGTCGGCGAAGTTGCTCGTCTGTCAATGACGGCGTCCCGACGTTTGCAGCTGGCCGCCGAAGGAACGGGGGCGATCGGCATCGCTTTACGACGATGGCGACGCGAGGTCGACGCCTCGGATTTCGGGCAGCCGACCGCGGCGATGACCCGATGGCGAGTGTCGGTCCTTCCCTCGACGGCGCTGCCGGTGCCCGGTGTGGGGCGACCGCGCTGGCTCGTCGAACTGATCAGGGCCCGGGCGGGGGACAGCGCGGATTTCGAGTTGGAGGCATGCGATGACACGGGTCGTCTCGGTCTTCCTGCCGAACTGGTCGATCGATCGGTTTCGGCGGATGGCTGGCGACGCGGCGCCTCAGCCTGAGATACCGCTCGTCCTCATAGTCCGCGACGGAAACCGGAGGTTGGTGCAGGCTGCGAACGCGGCAGCGCTCGCCGCCGGGCTTCGCGTGGGCATGCCCGCCACCAAGGCGCAGGCGCTCTTGCCGGGCCTGCTGGTCGAGGAGGCTGATCTCGCACTCGACGGCCGAGAGCTGGAGCGGTTGGCGATCTGGTTGCACCAGCGCGTCGCTCCCATCGTTGCGCCGGACCCGCCTGACGGCATCGTCATCGACACGACCGGCGCCGACCATCTCCATGGCGGCGAGGCCGACATGCTAGAGGCCATCGTCGGTCGGCTGGCGATGTCGGGCGTCGAGGCCAGGGCCGCGATCGCCGACAGCTGGGGGGCAGCCCATGCACTTGCCCGATATCTCTCTCGATCGACAGTGGTCACTGCGGTCGGACACGAAGCGGATCCGCTGCTTCCGCTGCCGCTGGAATGCCTGCGACTGCCTGGGAAGATATCCGCTGACCTGCGCGTTCTCGGCTTCGAGACCGCCGGCGACATCATCGCCCAGCCGCGCTCGCCGCTGACCCTCCGCTTCGGGCCGGAGATCGCCCGCCGATTGGCCCAAGCTCTAGGTGAGATATCCGAGCCCATCATCGCCATCCGCCCGCCTGATCTCATCGAGGTTCGCCGCGCCTTCGCCGAGCCGATCGGTGCGCCGGAGACGATCGCTCGTTACATCGGCAAGCTGGTGGCGCAGCTTTGCGATCGCCTCGAGGCGCGGGGTCTTGGCGCTCGGCGCCTCGATCTCGTCTGCCACCGCGTCGATCGCGGTCTTCAAACGGTTCGGGTTGGGCTCGCCAGGCCCGTCTGCGAGACTAGGCGGCTGACACGTCTGCTGTGCGAGAAGATCGAGGCGATCGAGCCTGGCTTCGGCATCGAGATCATGACTCTGGCAGCGACCTTGGCTGAGCCCCTCGAACGAAAGCAGGCGGCCACCTCCCTGGTAGAGGAGACCAGTGCGGACGTGTCCGGCCTCGTCGACATCCTCGCCAATCGCGTCGGTGAGCGGGCTGTCTATCGCATGGCCCCGGTGGCCAGCGACGTGCCCGAGCGATCCGTCCGGCGTGTCGCGGCGTTGACCGAGGAGACGGGAGCGATCTGGCCCGGTCACTGGCCACGCCCGGCGCGCCTGCTGCCGCGGCCGGAGCCGGTCGAGACCATGGCGCTGCTGCCGGATCATCCACCGGCCTGGTTCAACTGGCGCGGAGTCCGCCGACGGGTCCGTCGGGCGGATGGCCCCGAGCGCGTGTTCGGCGAGTGGTGGAAGCGCGAGGCGGAGATGGCGGCCGTTCGCGACTACTTTCGGGTCGAGGACGATGCGGGGGAGCGCTATTGGCTTTACCGCGCCGGCGACGGCGAGGACGTCGCCACCGGATCGCATCGCTGGTTCCTGCACGGTGTGTTCGGATGAGCGCCCGGTATGCGGAGCTACAGGTCACCAGCCATTTCAGCTTCCTGCGCGGCGCGTCCTCGGCCGAGGAACTGTTCGCCCAAGCGGCGCTGCTCGGCGTCGAGGCGCTCGCCGTCGTGGACCGAAACTCGCTCGCCGGCATCGTCCGGGCCCACGAGGCGGCGAAGACCACGGGCGTGAGGCTGATCGTCGGATGCCGCCTCGATCTCGCGGACGGCATGTCCCTGCTGGTCTACCCGACCGACCGACCCGCCTACTCGCGGCTCTGCCGACTGCTCTCGATCGGCAAGAGGCGCGGCGGCAAGGGGCGATGTCAGCTGGAATGGTCGGATGTCGCCGAATATGCGGAAGGGCTGGTCGCGGTGCTCGTGCCGGAACTGGCCGACGAGGACTGCGCCTTTCGCCTGCGCCGGCTTCGGGAAGGATTTGGCGATCGCGCCTATCTCGCCCTCACGCTGCGGCGCCGGCCGAACGACCACCTCCGGCTGCACGAGCTGTCGAATCTCGCGACCCGGATGCGCGTAGCCACGATCGTCACCAACGACGTGCTCTTTCATGAGCCTGCGCGGCGAATCCTGCAGGACGTCGTCACCTGCATTCGCCACAACGTGACGATCGACGCGCTCGGCGACCGGCGCGAGCGCCATGCCGACCGTTACCTGAAGCCGCCCGAAGAGATGCACCGGCTGTTCGCGCGTTACCCCGAGGCCCTGGCACGGACGCTGCAGATCGCCGATCGATGCAGGTTCTCGCTCGACGAGCTCGCTTACCAATACCCGGAGGAGCGCGACGATCCCACGCTGACGCCGCAGGAGACTTTGGCCAAGCTGACCTGGCAGGGCGCTGCGCAACGCTATCCCGAGGGTCTGTCCGAAAGCGTTCGGGCTAGCCTGAACCATGAGCTGACGCTGATCGAAAGGCTCGGTTACGCGCCATACTTCCTGACGGTGAACGCCATCGTCCGCTTCGCCCGCTCGCGTGATATCCTCTGCCAAGGTCGCGGCTCGGCGGCGAACTCGGCCGTCTGCTTCGTCCTCGGCATCACCTCGATTGACCCGGGCCGCAACGACCTGCTGTTCGAGCGCTTCGTTTCGGAGGAGCGCCGGGAGCCGCCGGACATCGATGTCGACTTCGAGCATGAGCGGCGCGAGATCGTGATGCAGTGGGTGTTCGACACCTATGGCCGCGATCGCGCGGCCTTGTGCTCGACAGTCATCCGCTACAGGACCAAGGGCGCCCTTCGCGATGTGGGAAAGGCGCTGGGCCTGCCCGAGGACCTGATCGGGACGTTGTCGTCGCAGGTCTGGGCATGGTCGGAAGTGGGCGTCGAGAAGCGGCACGTCGAGGAACTCAACCTCAACCTGGCCGATAGACGGCTGCGTCTCGCACTCGATCTCACCCGCCAGCTCCACGGCGCCCCGCGCCACCTCTCGCAGCATCCCGGCGGCTTCGTCCTCACTCATGATCGTCTCGACGACCTCGTCCCGATCGAGCCGGCGGCGATGGCCGATCGTCAGGTCATCGAATGGGACAAGGACGATATCGACGCACTGAAGTTCATGAAGGTCGACGTTCTCGCACTGGGCATGCTGACCTGCATGAAGCGAGGCCTGGACATGCTCGCCGATCACAAGGGTATCGCGCTCGACTTAGCCTCCATCCCGGCCGAGGATCCACGGACCTACGCGATGATCCGCAAAGCCGACACGCTCGGCACCTTCCAGATCGAGAGCCGCGCGCAGATGTCGATGCTGCCCCGCCTCAAACCTCGCACCTACTATGACCTCGTTGTGCAGGTCGCGATCGTTCGGCCCGGCCCGATCCAGGGCGACATGGTCCACCCCTATCTCCGGCGGCGCGAGGGGCGCGAGCCGGTGCACTATCCCAAGCCCGAGCTGGAGAAGGTCCTGGGCAAGACGCTCGGCGTGCCGCTCTTCCAGGAGCAGGCGATGCGCGTCGCAATCGAATGCGCCGGCTTCACGCCAGGCGAGGCCGACATGCTGCGCAAGAGCATGGCCACCTTCAAGTTCACGGGCGGCGTGTCGAAGTTCAAGGAGAAGCTCGTCGCCGGCATGGTCGCCAACGGGTACGAGGCCGAGTTCGCTGAACAGACCTTCCGGCAGCTCGAAGGCTTCGGCTCTTACGGCTTTCCGGAAAGCCACGCGGCATCCTTCGCCCTGATCGCCTACGCCTCCGCCTGGCTGAAGTGCTGGCATCCAGAGGTGTTCTGCGCCGCGCTCCTGAACAGCCAGCCCATGGGTTTCTATGCGCCGGCGCAGATCGTTCGGGATGCTCGCGACCACGGCGTCGAGGTCCGGCCGGTCTGCGCGAACGCGTCTTGCTGGGACTGCACGCTGGAGCCGACCAGCGACGGGAGGCGCTTTGCCGTTCGCTTGGGGCTGAGGATTGTGAAGGGGTTGTCCAACGCCCACGCTGCCGCGATCGTCACGGCCCGAGCCTGTCTGCCGTTCGAGTCGATCGAGGATCTCTGGCGCCGGGCTCGGGTGCCGGTGGCAGCGTTGGCGCAAGTCGCCGAGGCTGATGGCTTTCGGCCGAGCCTCGGGTTAGCGCGGAGAGAGGCGCTCTGGGCGATCCGCGTCCTGCGCGACGAACCGCTGCCGCTGTTCTCCGCGGCTGCGGATAGGCAGGCCGATGAGACGCCCGAGCCTGCCATCGCGCTCCGGCCGATGACGCCCGGTGGAGATGTGGTCGAGGACTATCGCCATGTCGGGCTGTCGCTTCGCGATCATCCGGTCTCATTCCTGCGGCAGGATCTTCGGCGCAGGGGCATTGTCAGCTGTCAGGCCGCAATGGAAGCGCGCGATGGACGTTGGCTCGAAGCCGCCGGCATCGTCTTGGTACGGCAGCGGCCTGGCTCGGCCAAGGGTGTCATGTTCATTACCCTCGAGGATGAAAGCGGGATCGCGAACCTCGTGGTTTGGCCCAAGGTGTTCGAGCTGTTCAGGCGGACGATCCTTTCCGCAGGGATGATCTCGGTCCGCGGACGCATCCAGCGCGAGGGCGAGGTTGTCCACCTCGTGGCGCAGAGGCTCACTGATCTATCTGCCGTCATCGCCGGTGTTGGGAAGCGCGGGCAGCCTTTCCCGCTGCCTCATGGACGAGGTGACGAGTTTCATCATGGCTCTGCAACGCCTGATCCGCGCAATCTTCCGCCCAAGGGACTACGAGCCCGGGACATTTATATCCCCGATCTGCATATCGACGCGATCAAGGTGAAGACGCGGGATTTTCGTTGATCCACCTGCCAGCGGGGATGGAAAGGCTCCTGCCTTGTATGGACCAACGGAAATGCTGATCTACAATCCATGCTCAGTAATCGCGTTCGGGTCATCGACCTTGAGACGGCCGGCGACGGCCCCCACGACGTCTGTGAAATCGGTTGGCAGGACGTCTCGCTAGGAGCCGATGGACGCTGGGAAGTCACCGAGGAACGCGGCGCGCTTCTCGTCAATCCCGGACGCGCCATCTCCGCCGATACGATGGCAGTGCACCATATTCGGGATGAGGACGTTGCTGGCGCGCCGTACTGGAAGGATATAGCGCCGTCTATCCTGAAGCCTGAGCGCGGAGTATTGGCTTTGGCGGCGCACCGAGCGGCGTTCGAACAGCGATACTGCCGACCGCGGCTGAGCGCGGGTGCTCAATGGATCTGCACCTGGAAATGCGCCTTGCGCCTCTGGCCGGAGCTGCCCCGGTTCTCAAATCAGATGCTTCGGTATCAGCGGAAGCCGGCGGGCCTCGTGCACGAGATTGGCTTGCCCGCTCATCGCGCGATGCCCGATGCGTACGTAACTGCGCACCATCTCCGTGACATGTTGAATGAAGCTTCGATCGACCAATTACTTGCGTGGAGCATAGAGCCCGGCTTGCTCCCTCGCGTGCCAACGGGGCCTGATCGCGGCAAGACATGGAATCAGTTGAGCGCGTCGGCGCTGTCAGAACTCGCCGCCAGTCGTGATGTCGATCTTCGGTTCAGTGCTAAGACTGAACTTAAGCGGCGAAATGGCAGGAACGAAGTCGACCGCGAACCACCACAGGCACGCTTGCTCTGACCCGTCCCCGCCATGGTACGATTGTTGCGCTCGACCGAGGCTAAGGTCCTGCGAACGCCTGGCGGAGGTCCCGCAAGAGAGATACCCGCTAATCGCTGGCAGTGCTTCAGATTCCCTTGCCCCTCCGATTAGACATGACTGCGCCAGTCGTTCGCTTCAGTTCGGTCTGAGAGAACGGCTTGGATAGGCGCAAGACGTCGCTCGCATCGGAGCCAGGAGGCTATGCGCGAAATGCTCTCCTTGGCTTCGGTGAGCAGGTGGCACGCCATCTCAAGGCTTATCTCAGCGACAATTTCGCTGTAACTCGTGCCCATCATGGCAAGGTGACGCTGGAGTGAACATCGGCTCACGCCCAAATGACTTGCAGTCGATAGTAGAGGAGCGCCATTATGCTGGAGCCACGCAGCAAAAGCTGCTCGCACTTGGCGTCGGGAGGGCGTATGGACGAGCTGCATAGCCACGTCGTAAATGATGACCTGAGACCCTTTTCTCCTCCGTTCTGAGGGAGAGTCCTGGGTTTCATTGATCCGAGACCATTTGCTGGAGCGCCGGAGGTTGGAGTTTCCGGCCTTCGATCACGGCGGTGGGCTGGGCGCTCCGCCGGGATTTTGCAGCAGGATCGGTGGCTTGTTGCCGATGGCCCCGTGCGGCCGATCCTCATTGTAGTATCTGAGCCAAGCCTCCATCTTTTCCACCGCATCCGCAAGGGTCAGGAACCAGTGCGTGTTCAGACACTCGCTGCGGAAGCGCCCGTTGAACGCCTCGATGAAGGCGTTGTCGGTCGGCTTCCCCGGGCGGGAGAAGTCCAGCGTGACGCCCTTGGCATAGGCCCACAGGTCGAGGTCGCGGCTGACGAACTCGGAGCCCTGATCGACCCGGATCGTCTTCGGATAGCCCAGTTTCGCACAGACCCTTTCCAGCGTGGCAACGACGTCTTCGGCCCGGTAGCTGAAGCGTGGATCGGCCGCCGGCGAGAAGCGGGAGAAGGTGTCGACCACCGTCAGAACCCGGATCTTGCGCCCTGTGGCGAGTTGGTCATGGACGAAATCCATTGCCCAGACATCGTTCGGCCGCGTCGCCGGCGCGCGATCCTCGCGCAGCTTCGCCTTGACCCGGCGCTTGGGCGTCTTGTTCCGGAGTTGTAAGCCTAACTCATTGTAGATCCTTCGAATCCGCTTCTGATTGACGTGCCAACCCTCGCGCCGCAGCAGGACGTCGACACGGCGATAGCCATAGCGAACGCGGGTTTCGCAGATCGCCTTGATCCGCGCTGCCAAGGAGGCCTGATCGGGCCGGCACGATTTGTAGTGGTAGCTCGACGTGTCGAACTCCAGGACCGCACAGGCCCGCCGGATCGACACCTGCCACTCTCCACAGACCAGGCCGACGAGCTCGCGCTTGCGACCAGGCCTTAGATTTTTCGGCGGATGACGTCCTGCAGCATCTCACGGTCCAGCGCGAGGTCGGCGACGAGCTTGCGCAACTTCGTGTTCTCGTCCTCGAGCTGCTTCAGCCGGCGCATCTCGGCCGGCAGCAGCCCGTCGTACTTCTTCTTCCAGTTGAAATAGGTCGCCTGGCTGATCCCGGCCCGCCGGCAGATCTCCGCCACCGGAATCCCGTCCGCACCCTGCTTCAGGATGAACGCCTTCTGCGCGTCCGAGAACTTCGAATCCTTCATCGTCTTCCGCTCCTCCCCGCCCAAGGGAAACGACGCGGACAACTCTAACTCAAAGCGGTCCAGTTTTAAGGGCTCAGATCACTCAGATCAAACCCGCATCTGAGCCCATTCACAGGTGCGGACATTGGACGAGTGCCCGGAAGCGGACATTGCCAGCTGCCTTCGGGCGAGCGCTCCGGGATGTCGGAGATGGCGGCCGCCCGTCGACCGACCGTGTCATACGAAGTCAACTTTCAATGAGAAGCCGAGCCAATCAGCTTTGTACCATTGGCTCTGAAACCATTTTCTGCGACGGAGGTTATCGCACGCGCGATCACTAACGAGGATGACACATTGCCCGCAACCAAACTTTATGAAAGCGGGCTGCCGGTTACGGAAGCAACCTTCAAGATCCTGACCGATGCCATGCCGCAGATGGTCTGGTCCACGCTGCCAGATGGCTTCCACGACTACTACAACGAGCGCTGGTACGAATTCACAGGTGTTCCGCGTGGGTCCACCGATGGTGAAGGCTGGGCGGGGATGTTCCACGAGGACGACCAGCCGGAGGCATGGCGTCGCTGGCGCCATTCGCTGGACACCGGTGAGCCATACGAGGTCGAGTACCGCCTCCGTCACCATACCGGTCAGTATCGTTGGACGATCGGCCGAGCGCAGGCCGTCCGAGATCAAAACGGGAAGATCGTGCGGTGGATCGGCACCTGCACTGATATTCACGAGGCGAAACTCGTCGCCGAGGCCAACGAGCTACTGAGCCATGAACTCAGTCATCGCATCAAGAACATCTTTTCGGTGGTAGGAAGCCTGATCGCTTTGACGGCCCGGGAGTTCCCACAAGCTAAAGCGTTCGCGACACAGTTTCGGGAAAGGGTTGCTTCGTTGGGTCGGGCGCATGAATTCGTTCGATTGCACAGCGAGTCGTCGCGCCCCGCGGTGGAGATAACAACGCTACAGGGACTACTTGCGTCGTTGTTCGAACCCTATCCTGCGTTCGATATTGGCCGCATCGCGATCTCCGGCGATGACCCGATGGTCGATGATCGTGGGGCTACCCCCCTCGCGCTTTTATTTCACGAGCTTGTCACCAACGCGATCAAGTATGGCGCGCTTTCAAATGACACTGGGACAGTCGCGATCAAAATTTATCGCCAAAAGGCCAATATCGTCATCGATTGGGTCGAGCGTGGTGGTCCGGAGATTACAGGCGAACCGTCACATGCTGGCTTCGGGAGCAAACTCGCGGTGATGAGTGTCGAGCGTCAGCTGGGCGGCAGTTTCAAGCGCGAATGGGATATTTTAGGCCTCCGTGCAACCGCGACAATCGCGGAGCGACGGCTCGCTAGATAATCGCGGTCAAAAAAGCCGAAGCCGGGGAGGTGGCTGCGTTGTCTGCGCCGTCAGGAACGCAATCACCTTTCCAAGCTCGGTTTCCGCCACAGGCTTATCGAGAACGCCGACAGCTTTGGCGACCTGCTTCGCGATGGTCCGGGGATTGGCGGTAAGAAATACGACCGCAACGCCGCGCTCTGCCAATGCGGCGCCGACACGAGGACCCGTCGGTCCGTCCGCTAAATTCACGTCCACAAATGCGATGTCTGGAAGCTGTGCAGCCGCCATCTGGAGAGCCTCAGCCTCAGTCGCTGCGATGCCGAGCGAGGTGTGACCGAGATCCTCAATCGCGGCCTCAGTCTCCATCCCGATGATTATCTCGTCTTCAACGATGAGGATTTTGGCAGGCATCAAAAGAACGAGCTCCTATCAGCCCCATATAATTGTGGAGGGCAATGAACGTTCCAAAGGTTGCAATATTTAATGCGATAGCTCGTCCACGCGTCGGCTCCGATTGAGGCTGAGTGAAAAGGCGCAGCTTCTAATCGAATTGCCGGACCGCTCTGCCACGCGTTCGTTCGCTTCGCCGTTCAGCCATCGCCGAAGTTTCGCGTCATCAGCCGGTTGAGCCTCTCAGCGAATGCGTTTGCGTTTGTCGGGCGTTCGCCGTCCAGGACGCGGGCGGTATCCAGGAGTAGGTGGGCAATGTCGCTACGCAGCACGCCATCCTCAACAGACGCCAGGGCCGAAACCATCGCATGGCCAGGGTTGACCTCGAGGATCGGCTTGGCAGCACTTTCGACGCGCCCCGCGGCGCTGAGCAGGCGTTCGAACTGGCGATCCGGCCCTTTGTCTGACGCAACAAGGCAGACCGCGCTCTCCGTCAGTCGATCGGAGGAGCGGACATCCGCAACCTCTTCGGCCAGAATCTCCTTCATCGTTGCGATCAGAGCGCCGACCTTCTCACTCGCTTCAGCCGACGGGGGCGTTGCGCCGTCAAGCAGCGGGATGAGACCGAGATCGGCCGCACCTTGGGTCACGGATTTGAACGGCTTGCCTTCGAAATCCGGGGCTGCCGATGCCCAGAAGCTGTCGATCGGATCCGACAGCAACAGCACCTCGATGCCGCGCGCCCGAAAACCTTCGAGCTGCGGGGAGTTGGCGATCCGGGAGGCATCGTCGCCGGCGATGTAGTAGATCGCGGTCTGGTTGTCCTTGAGCGCGCCGACATAGTCCTTGAGGCTACGCCACCCTTCGCCGGAGGCCGTGGTCCGGAAGCGAGCGAGGCCGAGCAGTTGCTCCCGGCGCGCGAAATCCTCGTACAGTCCTTCCTTGATGACGACGCCGAAATTGTCCCAGATCAGTCGGAAGGTGTCCGGATCCTGTTCGGCCAGTTTCGCAAAATCGGCCAGGATACGATTGGTGACCCCCTTCTTGATCGCCCCGAGCATTGGGCTGTCCTGGATCATCTCGCGAGAGACGTTGAGCGGCAGGTCGGCGGTGTCGACGATGCCGCGAACGAAGCGCAGGTAGCGCGGAAGGAGTTCGGCTTCGTCCGTAATGAAGACGCGCTTCACATAAAGCTTGATCCGGCCCTTCCGATCGGCGTCGAAGAGATCGAACGGACGCGCTCCCGGGACGAAGGCGAGCGCGGTATATTCGTGCAGGCCTTCGGCGCGAAAATGGATCGTGGCCGCCGGCTCGTCATATTGTCCCGCAACGCTGCGGTAGAAATCGGCGTATTCGTCCTTCGTGATCTCGCTTTTCGGCCTGGTCCAAAGCGCGGCTCCCTCGGAGAGGGCGACTGCATCGGCGCCCGGCTCCGTGATCAGCGAGATCGGGACCGGTACATGGCCGGACTGTTCCTTGACGATGCGCTCCAGCGTCCAGCGCTCGGCATAGGGCTTGGCCTCCTCAATCAGGTGAAGCGTCACGCGCGTCCCGCGGGACGGAGCCTCGTCCAGCGCCGCAGGCGCCACGGTGAACTCGCCCTTGCCGTCCGAAGACCAGATCCAAGCTTCGGCGCTGCTGGCACGGCGGCTGACAACCTCGACCTTCTCGGCCACCATGAAGGCGGAATAGAAGCCAACGCCGAACTGGCCGATGAGCTGGGCGCCGTCCTTGCCATCGGCCGTCGCGACCCGCTCCATGAAGCTGCGCGTGCCGGAGCGGGCGATCGTGCCGAGAGCCTCTATCATATCGTCATGACTCATGCCGATGCCGTTGTCGGCAATAGTCAGCTTGCCGCCCTCCGGATCGGCCGAGATGGTGATCGCGAGCTTCGGGTCGTCGCCCAGAAGCTCGGGCTTGGCGATCGCTTCGTAGCGCAGCTTCTCGCACGCGTCGGCTGCGTTCGAGATCAGCTCGCGCAGGAAAACGTCCCTGTCCGAGTAAACTGAATGCACCATCATGTGGAGCAGGCGGGAGACGTCGGCTTCGAAGCTGCGATGCTCGGGCGTGGCGGTCGTGGTCATTCGGCTTTCTCGAATAGATTGGCAGCGGGGAGACGCTGACAGAGAGCGATATCGCGCGGGACCGCGGCGAGCCAGCCTGTTTGCTGACGGCCGGGGACTATAGAGAGCCACGCTCACCCGCTCCCGGACGTTTGTCGGTTGGATAGCGTCCTGATTAGAGCAAGTATGGCGTTCAACCGCGCGGTCGCGAACTCACCGGCGCCGGGCAACTGAGCCTCGATGTGAGCGGCGACAGTCTGCCACGTTGCCGATCCATCCCGCGTCATGACCGCCAGGAGATTATCCTTGAGGCCATATGTTGCGCTCTCGGCGTTGGTGATGAGGGCCTTGCAGCGGTCGGACGGTGAGATGTCCTTAGGTTCCTGTGTGCCGTCGGTCATGTCGGTCTGACGCGATTGAGAGAATGCAGGGGCTTTCACGGAGCCTTTCGCCTAGGCCTTCTCGCGAAACCGGTCGATCGCACGCTGTGCGAGATCATCCTCGTCGAGCGCCAGCGGAACCAGCGAAGCCACGATATAGGCGAGGTTGTTTCGCTCCAGCTCGTCGGATTCAGCCGGAAGCGACGGCTTGAGTTCCGCCCATGCCTTTTCAAGAGCAGCTTCGGCACGGGCCAGATCGATGGGATCGGTCAATGATGAAAAGGGCATAGCCTTCCCCTCGGCATAGCTTGTGCGGCTGGGATCCTGAGAGGGGGCGCCGCGGAAGCTGCGGCGCCCCCGATGCTCAATAGTCCATTCCGCCGGCGGGCATGGCCGGGGCCGGGTCTTTCTTCGGCGCCTCGGCGATCATCGCCTCGGTGGTGATCAGCAGGCCCGCGACCGACGCCGCGTCCTGGATTGCCGTGCGCACGACCTTGGTCGGGTCGATGATGCCGGCCTTGACCAGATCGCCGTACTCGCCGGTCTGGGCATCATAGCCCCAGGCGTAATCGGAAGACTCCAGCAGCTTGCCGACCACGACCGCGCCATCGCCGCCGGCATTCTCGACGATCTGGCGGGCCGGGGCCGTGATCGCCTTGCGGACGATCTCGATGCCAGTACGCTGCTCATCATTGCCGGGCACGAGCCCTTCGAGCGCGTTGACCGCGCGCAGCAGGGCGACGCCGCCGCCCGGCAGGATGCCCTCCTCGACCGCAGCGCGGGTGGCGTTGAGGGCATCGTCAACGCGGTCCTTCTTCTCCTTGACCTCGACCTCCGTCGCCCCACCGACGCGGATCACCGCGACGCCGCCGGCGAGCTTGGCCAGGCGTTCCTGCAGCTTCTCACGGTCGTAGTCCGA
The DNA here is from genome assembly GCF_011764485.1 of Bosea sp. ANAM02. Classification (NCBI taxonomy): domain Bacteria; kingdom Pseudomonadati; phylum Pseudomonadota; class Alphaproteobacteria; order Hyphomicrobiales; family Alloboseaceae; genus Allobosea; species Allobosea sp. ANAM02. Next base: position 1,586,278 of record NZ_AP022848.1, read on the forward strand.
GGAGGTTTCCTCGATCTGCGCCTTGATCTGTGCGACCCGGGCGTCGATCTCGGCCTTCGCGCCAGCGCCATCGACGATGGTGGTGTTCTCCTTCTCGATGCGGACCTTCTTGGCGCGGCCGAGCATGTCGAGCGTGACGGTCTCCAGCTTGATGCCGAGATCCTCGCTGATCGCGGTCCCTCCGGTCAGGATTGCGATATCCTCCAGCATCGCCTTGCGGCGGTCGCCGAAGCCCGGAGCCTTGACGGCGGCGATCTTGAGGCCGCCGCGGAGCTTGTTGACGACGAGGGTGGCGAGAGCCTCGCCCTCGACATCCTCCGCCACGACCAGCAGCGGCTTGCCGGTCTGGACGACCGCTTCCAGCAGCGGCAGCATCGTCTGGAGACCCGAAAGCTTCTTCTCGTGGATCAGGATGTAGGGGTCTTCGAGCTCCGCAACCATCTTCTCGGTGTTGGTCACGAAATAGGGCGAGAGATAGCCGCGATCGAACTGCATGCCTTCGACGACGTCGAGCTCGGTCTCGGCCGTCTTGGCTTCCTCGACGGTGATGACGCCCTCGTTGCCGACCTTCTTCATCGCCTCGGCGATCATCTCGCCGATCGTCCGGTCGCCATTGGCGGAGATGGTGCCGACCTGCGCGACCTCCTCCGAACCGGTGATGGTCTTCGAATGCTCGCCGAGCGACTTCGTCACCGCTTCGACTGCGAGATCGATGCCGCGCTTGAGATCCATCGGATTGATGCCGGCAGCCACTGCCTTGGCGCCCTCGCGGACGATCGCCTGGGCGAGCACGGTCGCGGTCGTGGTGCCGTCGCCGGCGGCATCATTCTGCTTCGACGCCACCTCGCGAACCATCTGGGCGCCCATGTTCTCGAACTTGTCGGAAAGTTCGATCTCCTTGGCGACGGTGACGCCGTCCTTGGTGATGCGCGGAGCGCCGAACGACTTCTCGATCACGACGTTGCGGCCCTTCGGACCCAGCGTGACCTTCACGGCGTTGGCAAGCGTGTCGACGCCGCGCAGCATCCGCTCGCGCGCGTCCTGCGAAAACTTCACGTCCTTCGCAGCCATGATTCCTCACTCCTTCAGACTTGAGGTTTCAGGTTGAAGATATGGATGAGGCCCCGTCAGGCGGCCTTCTTGAGGGCAGCCGTCGTCTCGACGACGCCCATGATGTCGGATTCCTTCATGATCAGGAGATCCTGGCCATCGATCTTGACCTCGGTGCCGCTCCATTTGCCGAAGAGCACGCGGTCGCCGACCTTTACGTCCGGCGGCACGAGCTTGCCGGTCTCGTCGCGCGCGCCGGCGCCGACGGCGACGACCTCGCCCTCCTGCGGCTTTTCCTTGGCGGTGTCAGGAATGATGATCCCGCCCTTGGTCTTCTCCTCGGCGTCGATGCGCTTCACGACGACGCGGTCATGCAGTGGCCGAAACTTCATGAGTTCCTCCAGTTTCCATGTCGGTCACATGTCAAAGCGGGCCGGCCCTGCGCGGGGTTCGCGGCGACGTTCCGCGCGCCCCTGAGGCGCCGTGCCCGCGCGATGATTTGGGTTGCCCGATTTTTGCCTTCAAGAGGCCGGCAGCACTTTTTTTGATCGAGTGCTAACAGGCTGAAAAGGCGGCACAACCGCAACCTTTCAGCTTGCCAGGGCGTTGAAAATCCGCTGCCATCGGCACAGTGAACTAGGGAGCTGAAAGGAATGGCTTCAACGGACATCGCCCGCCAGATCGCCGGCTACGGATTGACCACTGCCGGCATCCTCTACCGCCTGCCCGACCACCCTTCGATCCTCCAGGAATATGTCTGGCAGGACTACGACCTCGCCCCGCGCTTCCCCGAGCTCAACAAGTTCCTCGCCTTCTGGCAGGCCAAGCTCGACGGCAAGCTGTTTCGCATCACCGTGGCCCACAAGGACCTGATCGGCCCGGCTGACCTCTGCGCGGTCAGCGGCGAGTTCCGGCTCCAGTGACGTCGATGCTTCGGAGGGCTTGATCCGAGGAAAACATATCCCAAATCATCGCAGCCGCCGACAGCGACAGCGCGCTCGACGCGGCGATCAACCAAACCGGATCCATGTTGCTTCCAGGAGGATATGGCTATGGCAACGTTGGCAATCGCTCCCCGCCAAGGGAGGACTGCATGATGACATCAGACGACTTCGAGAGGCCGGTCGTGATCCTCACCGGGCTCGGGCATCCGGCGGCGATCGCGTCCGCAATGGAGGCCTACATGTTCCTGGCCGACTGGCCGGAGAGCAGGCGCGATCCGGTCCACGGTTTTGCGCTGAAAGCCTGCCTGGCGGCGATCCGCGGCGAGATAGAGCCAGACACGGCGCGCGGCCTGTTCGCGTCATGGGCCGAAAAGCATGATCTCCTTGCGCCCGACGTTGCTGCGTTCGCCAGCAGCCGCAAGGAGGGCTCGCGCGGTCACGCCTGACCTAAAGCCCGGCGCCGCGCCAGCGGCGCCGGGCGTCTTTGAGACGAAGGTGCCATTCAAAGGATATGAATGTTCCGGAGCGAGAAAGTGCCGTTGTTTCGCTTGCCTCGCATCCGCCTGGAGGTCAGCAAATGCGAGAAGAGATTCGTGCGGGCGCTCGCACAGAACTCTCCGAGCGGGAGCGGTCGAGCTGCCACGGCCCTCGGATGGGCCTGTGATGCCACGGCCCTCGGATGGGCCTGTGATGCGCGAACGTTATTGAGAGGGGGAGCGATCTGGTGGCTGGTCTCGCCCCCGGGGAAGCGATAAACCGGCCTGCCACCTGAAAAGTGCGGCAGCAAAGCTATTTGATAACGACGGCTACAGTGATATCGAGGAATCGGAGGTCGATGCTGTGTGCCATCGCAACGGATCTGTGGTCAGGAGCTGGGTCGCAATTTTCGCGGCCTATCTGCTCGTGGTCCAGACTCTGTTCGCAGGTTTCGCCGCGGGCACTTATGCGAATGCGATGTCTCTTGATAGGACGCTCGCGCTGACGCACTGCGCCCCCAGCGGGGACGTCCAAGCCGGAAGCGACCATGACAAGTCGCAGAACCATGCCGGCATGAGCTGCTGCACCGCCGGCTGCCCGATGCTCGTCGGCGCCGATCCGGTCCAGCCCCAATTCCAGCTCCTGGTTCAACGACCGGTCGATCAGGTCGCTTTTGTTCGCCGGCTCGACCGGCCCGTCGGATTCTTGTCCGACCATCCTCCCGGCAGTCCGCGCGCACCGCCCGTCCTCGCCTGAGCCGCCGTCCGGCGCCATGGCGTCCGCGACGGCTGTCTTCAGCCTGCCGCCGGTCGTCCTGAGGGCATTCTGACCCGATCCGACACCGTGCCGGTGCGGAATCCGGTGTAATGCCATCTCATCCCTTGGTTCGCCTAGCGGGCTGCTTCGCGACCGGCGCGCTCGCAGCCGCTGTCGCACTCATCGGCCTCGATCAGGCCGCCCCGCTCGCCTTCCCGCTGAAGGTCGCCTGGCTCTGGCTCGGCGGCAACGGCGCTGTCGCGCTTGGCTTCGCACTGCCGGCGATCGCGCGCTTCTGAAATCTCGTCGCAAGGCCGTGGGCACGTGCCTGCGCGCGACTGCATCGAAAACAGGACAGGACATGCCTACCGCCTTCACACGACCGCTCTCGGTCTCCTTGTTCGCGCTCCTCGCCGGCTTCGGTGCCCCGGCACTGGCTCAGCCGACGCAGATCGCGCTTCCTGAGATCAACGTCCAGGGCGGGGGCTCGCTCACCGTTCCGACGATCGACGGCGCCCGGGAGATTATCCAGAGGACGCCCGGAGCCGTGGCGGTGGTGCCGGGGAGTGCCTTCAAGGATTCGCCCGCTTCCACCATCAAGGACATCGTCGACTATGTGCCCGGCGTCTTCGCACAGCCCAAATGGGGTGATGACACGCGGCTATCGATCCGTGGCTCGGGGCTCTCGCGCAATTTCCACCTGCGCGGCACCCAACTGCTGATGGACGGGATCATCCCGCTCAACACGGCCGATGGTTACGGCGATTTTCAGGAGATCGAACCGAGCTTCTATCGCTATGTCGAGGTGTTCAGGGGCTCAAATGCGCTGCGCTTCGGCGCCAATGCGTTGGGTAGCGCGATCAACTTTGTGATGCCGACCGGCTACGACGCGCCGCGCGCGGAGCTCCGTGTCGATGCTGGCAGCTTCGGAGCGCTCAGGACGCAAGGCGCCGTCGCCGGCGTCATGATCCGCCCCTGCCGAGAGGTCCGGGTTGAATGTTAGTGGCTTGTTGGCCTCGGCGCCAGCGCGGGCGGCGTAGCCGGTCGGGATAGCGCAGCCGCCCGCGCGGTCATGGCGGGCACGAAGACTTCCGGAGCCGGCGGTTTGTAGCCGAGCGAGCCGTGCGGGCGCACCGTGTTGAAGTGGCGCCGCCAGCTTTCGATGACGATCTTCGCTTCAGCGAGGGTATAGAAGATCTCGCCGTCGAGAAGCTCGTCGCGGAGCCTGGCGTTGAACGGCTCGATGAAGCCGTTCTCCCATGGGCTGCCGGGCGCGATGTAGGCGGTCTTCGCGCCAACCGCGCCGATCCAGGCCTGCACGGCCTTGGCGACGAATTCAGGTCCGTTATCTGAACGAACATGCTCCGGCACGCCGCGCAGGATGAACAGGTCCGAGAGCACGTCGATGACGTCAGTCGCCTTCAGCCGGCGATCGATGCGGATCGCCAGGCATTCGTGGGTGAACTCATCGATGATGTTCAGCATCCGGTATTTTCTCCCGTCATGGGTGCGGTCCTCGACAAAGTCGTAGGACCAGACATGGTTCGGGCGCTCGGCGCGCAGGCGGATGCAGGATCCGTCCGCGAGCCAGAGACGGCCGCGTTTGGGTTGTCGGGCTGGAACCTTCAGCCCCTCGCGTCGCCAGATCCGCTCGACCCGCTTGTCGTTGATCACCCAGCCTGCCGTCGAACGCAGCAGCGCGGCAATCTTGCGATAGCCGTAGCGGCCGTAGCAGCGGGCCAGTTCGACGAGGTCGGCGATGAGTTGCTCCTCATCGTCGCGGCCGCGCGGGATCCGGCGCTGCTTACCAGTTTCCCGACGCGGCTTCCTTCAGGATCAGCTTGTCGAGCGTCAGGTCCGCGACGGCGCGACGGAGCCGGGCATTCTCGGCCTGGTGCTCCTTCATCCGCCTGACCTGATCCGTCTTCAGCCCACCGAACTCCCGGCGCCAGCGGTAATAGCTAACCTCCGTCACGCCGATCGAGCGGATCGCGTCGGCAACGGACTGTCCCTGCGAGACCAACACATCGACCCCTGCCGCAGCTTCGCGACGATCTCTTCGGGCTTGTGGCGCTTCTTCGGCATGGCGGTCCTCCTGTCTGCCAAAAGACATACTTCAGGGTGGACCAATTCAACGGGGGTGGATCAGTCACCCCGAGCTCCTCGGCATTGATCAGCGCGAACAGGGTCCAACGGACGAGATTGAACCAGGTAGTGTCGCCGCTGCGCACCCAGGGGCCGAGCGGTTCCTTGGAAATGACCTCGGGCAACACGACATGCTCGCCAGGGGCCTTGAACTTCAGAAGGTTGGCCAACAGCGCGGAGACGTCGGTCGTATATACGTGCGTGCAGATGCGAGTGCTGGGGTACTAGGCCTTTTGATGCGCTGCGTCGCGCTGATGCAGCTGGGGCAGGCCTCTGTCGGTGACCTTCTCCGCGATGGCTCTGCTCAGGCCAGATGATCGACCTTAGCAGCGCGAGAGGGTTCTGGAGGTCCCGCTGGGCTTATTCGCGACACCGTTTGAGCGCGCTTGCGGCGCAACCTGTGCATTGGCATCATTTAAGTAGCGTTGATTCGGGGCCGGCAGCCGCCCCCAATGCTGACAGTTCAGGCCGGGCCGCGGCTTGAAGCGACGTTCCCAGTTGAGATCGGGGGCGGGGTCGATCCTACGGTGAGCGTGCGGCTCTTGAGGCCGCTTAATGGGTGCTAACCCGCGCAAGAACGTCCGACGGCTTCGGCCGAGATCTCAGCCCTTCCGACTGGAGAACGCATCATGCGCAACACCGCGCGTCACTGTCACGTCTGGATCGCCTATGCGGTCTCGATGGATTGCTCTGTCACGAATTCGTCGGGAGGTCGGCGATGACGGACTCTCCCCAGCAGAGTGATGATTTCGACCCGCACGAGACCGACTGGGAGGAGCACTATCTCGAGCAGTTCGGATCAAAGGCCGCCATCGAGGCGGAAACCGAGCATGAGATGCTGATCGATCAGGCCCTGGCTCGCTGGAAGAGCGTAACCAAGCGCATCGACCCTCGGACAAAAGAGGAAATCCGCCTGATCACCTACCACGGCCTCGAGACCTATCCAGGCAGCTTCGCGGACCTGAAGCCTCACATCATCGACGCGGTTTCTGCTGCGTATCCGATCCCGGTCGAGCTGCGGGGCGTGCTTCAGGAATATCAGGATTGGCAGGATCTCCGAGCGGCGCGGTATCAGGTCTGCGGCTGGGAGATGTCCCAGGGCGTCGGCGCTAGGGAGCTGATCCTGGAGGATATCCTCTCCAATCGGCCGGGCAAAACGTTGGACGACATCGCCGTGCGTGCGACGTGGTGGCACTCCCAGTGCACCGAGGACTTCGATGTCGGAAACGAAACCCATGACCAGCTGCACGAACGGATCTTGGCGGACATCGCCGAGCTGTCGGCTGCTCCCCACGCCGCGCGCGTCTCCACCGGCTTCTTGAGCCGTTGGCTCAAGAAGGGGAGCTGAGCGATGCGGGGTGTCCGACATGACGTTCCGGAGACGACGGTCTCGGCAGAGACTGCTCCAATGAGCAGGGAGGTGACTAATGGTTCGGGAGCCTGATCGACCGGTGATTTTCGATCGCCTCGATTTTCGTCCGCTGGGCGGTGAACTCTGTGTCACCTCAAAGGAACTCGCCCGCGAAATCGGTTTCCGCGATCCGCAACGCCTTCACCGATGGATCGGCGGCCACGCCGACAAGATGGCCTCGTTCGGTGTGCCGCGCTCCGTCGATGTGGTCGTGGCGACGGGGCGTGGGAAAGCCAGATGGGCCCAAACCTACTGGCTCAACGAGGCGCATGTCTTCTTCATTATGCTGGAATGCCGGGGACCGGTCGCGAGACGTGCGCGATTTGATGCCATCAGGCAGATCAAGCGGGCCGAGGAAGATATGGGGCTACAGCCGATGAGCTTTTTTGGCGCCGTCCTCAGTCAGGCGCATAAGAACCCGCGTCACGACTAGGTTCGCTATGTCGGCGCCTTCGCTGACGATAGGCCTTCCCATCCGACTTGCGAGGGCGCCCGGGTTTCCCGGGCGCCCGAACCGTTTCAAGCGACGGCTCCGATGGCGTGTATTCGCGGCAACGCACGATCCGCCGTCGCGTTATGCCCAGCCGCAGTCCGCAGGCGTCGGATCTGAAGCTCTCTGCAAACCAGGGATGCGTCGGGTCCGGGTCGAACCTCCGGACCCGCAGGCAATAGTCGATCGTCCGCTCCAAGTGGCGTCGGATTGGGAGGATGGGCTTCGACCAGATTCGAACGTCTTCCGGTCCGCCGGCACCGTAGATCTCGCGATTGAGCTGCCTCAACGCATAGTCGAATTCACCTTGCCGGTCACGAGGCACGGCCAGGACATAGTCCCAGTGCGGATACTTCTGCTTGTCGACGTGAAGGGACCTGACATAGCCGGTCACCAGCTTCGAAAGCCGCCGCCACATGTAAAGCCTCACCCCTTGCAGCCTCTGGGCGTGATGAAGGCGGCAGCGGCTCGATTTCACGTTCAAGACGAGATGGACGAAGTAATGGCTGCGCGCCAATGGCCATAGCCGGTCGAAAGCTGCCTGACCGCGCTTCGAGAGCTCCATGCGCCTGTAGGCCTGAATGTGCTCGTATTGCACGACTGACGGCTCCAGCTCGCCGAGATTCGCGCGCGCCCGCTGTTCGCGCATGATCTCGTAGTGCTGGTTGGTAAAGCGCAGTTCGATCTCCTTGCGCTGGAGGTAATCGCGCTCTGCCCACTTTAGGATTGTTGCGTGGACTTCTGGATCACGCGGAGCCGGCCGCACTGGGCAGGCCTCGGCCAGTACCATGCGAGGCCGGCCCTGGCTGCGTTTCGGCGGTGGGGTGACAACGTCCTTCATCAGCCAACTGCTTTACCGCCAACAGTTTAAGACCGTGTTCTTCGCTTAGGATAAGCTTTAGCTGCATGTAGCCGATGAACGACAATATTTTTCAGGCGAATAACGTAGCTTTGCCAATGGCGTAATGCCGATAAGGAGCACTGAGAAGTCAGATTTGCGCGAGGAGGTAGTTAAAATACTACCTAATTTTCCTGCGCGCCGCTACGCGGCGCGATCCTCAGAATTCAAGGGAAGATTGCTCTTGCAAGCAATTGCAGAAGACCCCTGATGAATAAGGATTGCACGATGTACATCACGCTCTCGCATACCGTGAATACCTGCTACGGCCACGTCAGCTTCGACGACGCTCCCCGCGTCGCCGACGCGCTCAGCGATCTCATCGATCGCGCGCCTACCGGCGCAATCGCGCGCCGCCTCTATCTGCGAAACTTCGGCTCGAAGGCCAATGCCGGCCGCTACCTCGGCCGGGCTTGGAAGCGGCTCGGGGCGCTCTCCGAAGCGCTGGAGGCGCGCCGCGGTGGGCCGATGAGTCACGAATTCGGCGAGGCCACGAAGGGGGCAACGCTTCTCATCGGCGCAGACCTGATCGCGGCGACGCTGGTCGACCAGTCCAAGGAAACCAGGGACAAGGTCGTCTCGCTGATCGCCATCACCTTCCCCGAGATGCAGGCGGCCGACCTCTACCGCGACTTCGACTGCGCGGTGACTGGCAGCCGTCAGGATGCCGAGGCGATCGTCGCGATCACCGGCAAGGCCTTCGAGCGGGAATTCCCGGCTATCGCCCGCTGGTACCGGCGCACCATCGCAACCCCGGTCGCCCGGGTCACGGATGCGAAAGGTCTGCTTCACGACGCCACGATCGCGCGCTTCCAGCTTCTCGCGCCGCTGCAGGGTGAAGACCTCCTCGACTTCTCCGAAACGATGTCGCCTCGCGCGCTGCACGCAGGCCTGATCGCAATGCTCGTCGGCATTCAGATGACGCAGCGCCAGTTCACGGCGCACCGCGCACCGCACGCGGCCTGAAAGCGACCAGCCGGCGGGCAGGGCGCCTGCCGGCTCCTCAGCCATAGAAAGATCGGATGATGACAACGATGTCTGCCACGCATGGGCGCGCGCTTATCAAGAAGAATGCGGAGAAAGCGCTCAAGCTGCACGGCTTCCGCGCCACGCTCTACGGAGATCACAACACGCAGCTCTTCCAGTGGAGCGGGAAAGCAACTTCCGCCGCCAATGCCGAACAGCTCTGCTTCGACATCTACTCACTTGCCGTGCGGGCGCTTTGCCAGGCTCAGGGGGTATCCGCGTCGCTCGGTGCACTTGGTCTGACTATCACAGCCTCAGATGTGCAAAAGTCCTCGGCGCCGGAAGGCTGGCGCATTCGCTTCGATGTGCCCGAGCGGATCAAGGATCAGCGAGGCGCTAGCCTCTTACCGATTCAGCATTCTGAGCTGCGGGCCCTTCTGGCGAGCGGCGCGCTGATTGACCCGGTCTGTAGGGAGGCCGCCCGTGCTCTTCACCCGATGCGGATCGGCTTCTGGTTCTGCCACGCGCGGAAGGGGCTCAATGATGTTGGGGCATGCCTCCTGATCAACCGGGACGGCAGGGAAATCCGGCATCAGTTCGAAAATGCCGCGCTCCGCGACGCACTGCGTCTTCTTAGCCTGCGCACCCGCATACCGTTCGCAGGTGGGACGGCGCTGCCGGAATATCATCCCTTTGCTGGTCCCACCTGCGAGGTGGTCCTGCCCGGCAGCGCGGTCGTCAGGGCGATCATCCTGACGGACCCGCCCCAGCCACCCGAGCTGTTGATCCAGTGGCTGATCCAGGAAGGCTACACATCCGTCGCTCATCGGCTCTAAGCGGTTCCGTGGTGGCCGGCGGCCCACGCCGGTGACCCTGAGCAAGACCAGGTCAGCCACTGGATATCGGACGCCTCACCTCGGAGGCATCCGATATCTAGTGGCTGCTCGGGCATCCGCCCCTGACGATCCCGGAACCGCCAGACGTATGATCCTCACCGCCAGCTACGGCGCCGTCCTCCTGCGGATCGCCTACGTTGTCGAGGCCATGGACAAGCTCAACTTTTAGAGCCTCGGCCTTGCGCGTGCACGACCGCGCCAATGTTATCGCCTCGCAGATCCCCGAGACCGCCTCAGGGTAGGCCTCTGCCACCACCGGCCGGAGGAGGATCGCCTGCATCGCCTGCTAGGCGGCGAATGGCGTTGGACTGGGCAGACCGACCGGAAGCCGTCCTGCCCTCGCGCCTTCCCATCGGGAGACCGTCCCAAGAAGACAGCGACGACTGTTCGCGTCAGACGAAACGGAGGAGCTCCGTCCCCGGCTCGCCCACCTCGCAAAGCTCGGAAGACAGAGGGCTCGCCAGAGGGCGCCGTCCAAGAGGGCCGGCCCAAGATGCCAGCCTCCCATAAACGAAGATGCCGGCCACGAGGGACCGGCACCAGGGAGGCGTCAACGTGAGGGAGGCCGTCCAAGGGGACGATCCATCCCGGGCGCCATGCTGCGCCCCTCGGCCGCTCAAGCCGAGGCGAATGCGGGGACCCAGTCGAAGCCCTGCTCGACGACGAGATCCCCAGGATCGGCGCGATCCCGGTTCTCCAGGACCCTCATGCCGAACGTGACGCCGATGGTCCGCTCTGGCCGCTCCCTCACGGGACGATCCGACCAGACCGCCCCAGGACCGGCCTTCAGGCGCCGGTAGAGCTCGGCGAACCCCGGCCCCAGGGCGCGCTTGTCTGGATCGGGCTCCCCCGGATCATCCCGGGACACTACGTCCACCAGCCGGAGGTTGATCCCGCCATAGAGGCCGGACTGGACCGACCAGGGCTCGGCGCCGGAGGCACCGGCCGCGGCCGCCGCGAGGCAGAGGTCCCGGGCGGCGGCCAGGCGCACGGCGAGCATTGTCGCATCGAGACCGCGCCAGCACAGCGCCGCGACGTCGTAGCCCGACATCACGTCGTCCCAGAAGCCGTGGACCAAGCCCTCGCACGCGAATGGCGCAATCCCGGCGAGGCGCCGGCGCTGCCACATCTGATAACCGGCGATGCGCAGCTCGCGCGGCACGAGGTCGAACCGGAAGTAGGGCGCGACCGTCGCGACCGCCGCACGCCCCGCCGGACCGAGGGCCGAGAGCTCGTCGCCGGCCGCCTCGGCATCCGACATCTGCAGGCGCTCCGCATCGGGATACCAGCCCTTCGGGACCTCGGCGTACGTCTTCGCGACGTAGGTCGCGATCGCCCGGTCGGACTTGATGCGCGCAGCCCAGGCCTTGGGGAAGTCCTTCGTCAAACGCTCGGCCGTGCCGTCGGGACGGGCCCGGATGATGGGCATGCCGAGGCGGCCGAGCGCGATGTCGACGGGGAGCATCCGGGGGATCGGCGGCTCCTTCCCCGTCGGGTCGACGAACCCGAGGGACTCGATCACCTCATGGGGCTCGAGCCTGGACATCGCGATGACCTGCTCCGACACGGGCTTCGCCCCCGCAAGAGGCGGCAGGCCGAGCTTCGCCCTCAGCACCCGACGGCGCAGGCCTTCCTTCGAGAGCTCGTTGGCGGACACGGCGTCAGAAATCCTGCTGCGCCAGATCGTACTTGACCGCCGCCAAGATCATGGCGCGCTGCTTCCCCGTCACCTTCAGGGGAAGCGGAGCCGTCAGGCTCGGCTCCGTCTGCTCGGCATAGGCCAGATGCAGACGCTCCAGGAACCGGTTGAACCCGATGTAGGCGCACTGCTGGTTCATGATCGCTCCCATCAGCTTCGCCGACGAGGTGATCTGACGCTCCAGCACCGCGCCCGAGATCGCGGACTTCGGCTTCGCGGCCTCGGCCTCGCCGTCCTCATCGTCCAACTCGGCCCCGGCGTCGTCCTTGCCGTCGCCCGCCCCCCAGTGGGCGACCCGCTTGCGCAAGGTCTCCTCGACCTGCCTCTGGAAGACGTCGGTCCGGCCGACAAGGAGGAAGACCTCCCAGATCGCATCCGCCACCTGGTCGGCGATCACATCCACCTCGGGGCCCTTCGGGACCAAGCCCGTCTCACGCGCCTTGCGCCTGTCGGCCTGATCGCCCATGACAGAGGCCGCATAGTCGAAGACGTCGGGCTTGATCTTCCCGAACTTCTGCTCGAGCGCGACCAAGCAAGCAGCACGCCGGCGATCGCGCGCATCCTTCACGAGCTTGAATTCGGCGATCATGGAAGCCTCCGATTTTGATTCTCGTCACGGAGTATAGCAGCCCTATACGGGCCCGTAGACCGGCGACAAAGAAAATTGTCGTTTTTGGATAAAATCGCCTCTCCTGAGTCTGTGCAGCCTTCGGAGGCGCTTGTAGGCCGCAAACAATATCGGAGCGGACCTACAAAGGGGACCTCTGTCGAAAATGACAGGATTCCGGCATACAGGGGATCAAAGCCTGCCTACCACGACAGGCTGTATGCCGACTACAGGCCGTTAAAGGCCTACGAACTGCGGTTTCACGCTGTCCGGGGCTCTACCACGAGCCTAAGAAAAAAACCCTCCAGTGCGTCCTGAAAAGGGCAAGCCCATCGCTCTACAACGCGCTTTTTCAAGGACTTACATTACAGGCTAGGAGTCAGAGAGCTACAACGCTCATAGCCTGTCAGAGGAGGGGAAAGGAGGGCACGACATACAAAGTTGCAGCACTGGCTTCTCCACCGCGTCAACTTCGTCGGAAGTTGCGCTCCCGCTTACTTCCCCGTGCTCTCCGAGGGGTCCTGCAGACGGCGGATCGGGGCGCTTCGCGGCCGCCGATCAAGGGCTCCCGAGACGGTCCAAGGACCTCAATCCCGCGCGTCTCGTTCCGAGCCGCACCACCCTGACAGGGCGGTGGCAGGTTTGTCGAGAGTTTAGGGGAATGCCCCGGCAGGTCGGAGGCGAAACCTCCTCGGAGCCGGGCCATTCCCGGCCTTTCAGGCCCAAAAGGCTGCCGCGAGGGGCCATCTGGACGATCCCGACAGGATTCGCCCGAGGCCGCCGCGGCAGGCAGAATGCGCTTGACACACTGATTCGCGCCTACGGGCGATCCGAGGATGACCATGGCCCGCAAGCCCAAGACCGAGCGTCTACCGACCGTCAAGCCGGTGCGCAAGAAGCGCGCTCCCAAGGAGCCGACGAAGATCGTCATCAAGGGTCACCAGACCTTCGAGCACCTAGGCATGATCGCGACGATGATCGACGGCGTCGTCCATTTCTTCGACCGTTCCTACGCAAGGAGCGTCGGTCGCGTCGAGAACATGATCGGCAAGACGATCAACGAAAATATCGTTGAATTAGAAGGATATGGAACACTTAAACTAGTAGTTGACGTGTTCTCCATAGGCGGGAACGGAGCCGAGATCCCGATGAAGGCATGCTGGCTCAATCCCGACCAGATGATGATCCTTCTGATGCTCTCCCGCACGCCGGCGGGCAAGGCCATGCGGCGCAAGATGGTCGACCTGAAGAATGCCATCCGCGACGGCCGCCTCGTCTACGCCGACGGCGGCCTCGTGACCTCCGAGCCCGCCAAGTCCGCAGGCACGGCCGTCGTTCCGGCCCGCTTCGTCCCCGCCCAATCAAGATGGTCTGACGAAGCAGAGTTCGACACGATCGAGGCCCAGGACAGGCGCGCCAGAGGGATCCACAATCCCACGCCCTTCCTCGTCGATACAAGGAATGCGCTCCGCATCCGCTACGACCACTTCGCCCGCCGCGTCGACATTCCCATGCGCAGCGTCTGGCTTTCGTTCAGGGACGCCCGAGACGCCCTTGCGAAGCTCGCGCCGATCCTCACCAGAAAGGAGGACGGTCCGCTGCCGTACTCCCAGATGGACGGGGGCTGCCACGAGGCCATCTACCTGACGCTCGGCCAGGCCCACCACTTGTGTCTGGACCTCGACGTCGAGCACCACTGGCAGTCCGTGATCGCGGCCTTCGAGGCGTACAACGCTTTCCTGACCGGCGAGACCGAGCAGGAGATCGCCTGGCGCAAGAGCCGAGAGGCCGATGCCGCGCGGCTGGCGGCGACGCCCACGACCTTCGGCCTGATCGAGAGCATGACGACCCGGACGGAAAGCGCCTCGGCACAGGTTTCGGGCAGCGTAGACGCTCTCGCCGAAGCCGTCGCAAAGATGTCGGGCCTCCTGACGGCAAGCCTCGAGCAGCAGGCGAAGAGGAAGTGGCCAGTCGCTTAGGACGAGCCCTTCTCTCGTGCCACGCAGAAAACGGGCCGCCCAAGGATCGCCCAGGATCCGTGGTCTCACCATGACCGAATCCGTCATAGCCAGCACAGCCGTCGTGCCCGAAACGAGCTCGCAGGATCATGCGGCCAACAAACTCCGCGACACGGGCCCCGAGATGAAGGTCCACCGCTGGCTACGCGATGGCACTGCTAGAACCTAAGGCGGAAGCCGATTGCCGGCCGCTGCCTTAGATAACCAGAATGCCATTGAAGCTAACCTCGCTCAGCTCTTTTGGTCTCTTGCGCGCCATCAGCGGACGATCGGTGCTTGTCCGGAGACCGACTCAAACTCGTGTGCCTCGCCGAGCCAACTCGCGTTATTTGCCGAGCTGTGCTTCTAATCCTTTTGGCGCCTGTCGGTCAGACAAGACCAGCAGCAGCCCCATCGTCGCAGCCAAGCCACCGATCAGGAAGATCGACGCATAGCCCGTTCGGTCGGCGAGCGCACCGGCAAGCGGCCCGGTCGCGCCATAGGCGAGGTCCTGGAAGGCTGCAAACCCACCGACCGCGGTTCCGCGCATATGAGGCTGAACGCGCTTGACCACCTCCGAGCCCATGGCCGGGAACACCATCGAGCAGCCGATCCCCGTCAGCAGGGCACCCGCGAGCGCGGCGTAAGGGCCGGGCGCGAGCCAGATGAGATACTGGCCGCAGGCCTCCACGCAAAGCGACGCGATCGCGACGGGCCGTCCGCCGATCCGGTCCGGGAGATGGCCGCAGAGCAGACGCATGGCGACGAAGCCGGTGCCGAAGAAGGTCAGGCCGAGGCTCGCATGCGCCCATCCCTTGCTCAACACATAGAGCGAGAAGAAGGCCCCCAGCGCCGCAAAGCCCACACCCTGCAGTCCGACCGCCAGGCCGGGGCGCCAGATCTGGCCGATGATCGTCCAGAACGACTGCCGCTGCCCAACGTGCGGCCCCACAGCCGGTAGCCGATGAATGGCGAGCAACCCAGCGATTGGCAGGAGCGAGCAGACGAGCATCAGCCCGCCGAAGCCGAAACGGTCGAGCAAGGCTAGGCCGAGCGGCCCACCGGCCGCGAAGGCGCCATACATGCCCATTCCGACGAGGGAGATCACCAGGCCGGAACGGGCCTGGCCCATCACGCCGATGGCCCAGCCGATCATACCGACCATCGCAACGCTTTCGCCGACACCGAGCAGCAGGCGCCCGGCGATCAGCACGGCATAGCTTGCCGTCGTTGAGAAGCCTGTCCAGCTGGCTGCCAGGCAGATCACCCCCGCCGCAGCATAGATGACCAGGCCGCGCTGCATGCACTGCTTGCCGCCGAGCCGGTCGGCCCAGGCGCCTGCCCGGCCACGGGTCAGGATCGTCGAGAGGAAAGCGATGCCGACCGCTAGGCCGCCATAGGTATTGTCGAAGCCCAGCCCCTGCACGACATGCACGGGCACGGCCGGCAGCGACATCGCGACGGTCAGGTAGGAGAGGAACAGTGGGCCCGTCAGGGCAAGCACGCGGCGATAGGCCAGATCGGGCCGATCCGTGTCGGTCATTTTCTTGATCTCTGCTTGGAAGTCGATTTCGCTTCCCGGGCTCAGGCGGCGTAGTAGTCCGCACGGTCGAGCTCGGCGATGAGGCTGGGGCCGGACGGCTCCCAGCCGAGCCGTGAGCGGGTGACTTCACTCGATGCGGCCATCGATGCCGCCACCATCATGGCAAATCCGCCAAAATGCTCGCGTTGCCGGGCTTCGACCGGGAGCCCGAGCTGACGACCGATCGCCGCGGCAATATCCCGGAACGGCACGGCCTCGTCGGCAACGGCATGGTAGACGGGCTCGGTCGCGCCCCTTTCGAGCGCGAGCCGATAGACCCTGGCCGCATCGGACCGATGCACGCCCGACCAGCAATTCGAGCTATCGCCGATATAGGCTGAGACGCCGGTTTCGCGCGCCAGACGAGCGAGCATCGCGACGAAGCCGTAGTCGCCGAGACCATGAACCGACGGGGCCAGCCGGATCGTCGCCGCTCTTGCGCCGCGCTCGGCAAGTGCTCTAGCGGCGGTCTCGGATCGTCGCGGGGAGCCGGATGTCGGGCGATCGGCCTCCGTCGCACCCTGCTGCAGTCCCGAGAGACCGGAACTTACCAGGAGCGGGCGATCAGAACCGAGCAATGCCTGTCCCAGCGCCTCGATGGCCCGTTCGTCCTGGGCGGCATTCACGGGGAACAGGGAAAAATCCTTCAGGAAGTCATGGTTGAAAGCGGTATGGACCACCGCATCGGCTCGTGACGCCGCGCTCTGGAGAACATCCAGGTCGTCGAGCGTGCCCGGCACGATCTCCACGCCATTGGCAGAGAGCGCCGACGCTTTCTCGATCGATCGCGCGAGCGCGGTCACGCGGTGTCCGGCCCCGAGAAGATCGGCGACGACGGCGGAGCCGACCCAGCCGGTCGCTCCCGTTACGAAAACATTCATGGTCGTTTCCTTGCGGCTTAGCCGATGCGCATCGACAATTCGACGTCCTCGGCGAAAGGGGCGGACAGGTAGCCTCTGCCTGACGCTCGCATGCGCTGCAGGTAGTTCGGGCTGTGATCGGCATTGTCCGCGACGATGAGCGAACCGGGGCGAAGGTTGCCTTCGATCAGATCGAGGATCTCGGGATAGAGCGACTTGGCGCCGTCGAGCAGCAGCAGGTCGACCTGTTCGGGCAGATTGGCGGCGAGCGTCTTCAACGCATCGCCTTCCCGGATCTCGACGAGGTCGGCGAGGCCGCCGGCTTCAAGATGCTTGCGCGCCTGAGCCACCTTGGAAGGCTCGAACTCGGTGGTGATCAGGCGTCCCCCGCCATTGTCGCGCAGGGCGGCGGCGAGATGCAGGGTCGAGATGCCGAAGGACGTGCCGAATTCGATGATCGTCCGGGCCCGGCTGCTCCGGGCGAGCATGTAGAGCAGCATGCCGGTCTCCCGCGAGACCGAAAGCCAGAGATCCTTCAGGCGACCATAGAGATCGAGATACTCGGTCTTGCTGCGCATCAGGCGCTCGCGCTCATCGCGGGAGAAGCCGGCGAATGCCGAGCTCGGAGCTACATCCGCCTGCGCGAACAGATGGTCGAGAAGAGGCGCCAGCGGCGCATCTGTCAGGGTCGTCATGGAAGGCTCCGAGGGAAAAAGGGTTGCTGCTTGTCTCGGAGCCGAAAATACGAATAATTCGTCGCGTTTTCTATTCGCATTGCCGGAGCGCGTCATGGCCGAGCGGCCAACATCCCGAATTTCCTCACGAAAAGCGCCGAAGCAAGCCCGCTCGACGGAGCTTGTTTCAGCGATTCTGGAGGCTGCTGTTCACGTTCTGGCGCAGGAGGGCGCGCAGCGCTTCACAACCGCCCGCGTAGCGGAGAAGGCGGGCGTCAGCGTCGGCTCCCTTTATCAATACTTCCCCAATAAGGCGGCGATCCTCTTCCGACTGCAGAGCGACGAGTGGCGGCAGACGCACGAGATGCTCACCAACATTCTCGGCGATGCTGCGAAGCCTCCGCTCACCAGGCTTCGCGACCTGGTTCACGCCTTTATCCGTTCCGAGTGCGAAGAGGCCGCTGTGCGAGGAGCGCTCGATGATGCAGCCCCACTTTACCGCGACGCACCCGAGGCGAAGGAGGCTCGTGCCGCAGGCGCGCGCCTGTTCAAGAGGTTCATGGAGGAGGCATTGCCGGTTGCCTCAGCCAGCGAGCGCGCACTGGCTGGAAATCTGATCATCACAACCATGAGCGCGGTCGGCAAGGAATTTTCGGAATTACCGAGGACCGACGCCGAGATTCAGGTGTATGCTGACGGCCTCGCCGATATGTTCTGCGCCTATCTCGGCGCCAACTAAACGCCTAGAAGAAGAGTTCAGCGAAGAACAGCGGAACAGCAATCCCTCTCTTCCACTAGAGCCGCTCCGGGCGCAATGCGCCAATTGCGGACGTTCGAGCCTCGCAGGAAGTGGACATTGCTAAGGCAGGGGTGTTCCTGACGGCTCCCGGCCAAATCCGTCCCCTGTCTAATAATACAATTGCGTTATACTGCGAATAACGAGATGTGCTAATAATTACTCTTCCAGCGAATTGAGGACAGCCTTTGCCGCGGCAAGGCCAGTTTGAAGAGCACCATGCGCGGTCGAGAAATCCTGTATCGAGCAGGCCTCGCCAGCGAAAAAGAGCCGGCCGTCGACAGCCCGGGTAAGCACCGCCCGCGCCTCCGCATGGCCCGGCAGCGCATGGCTGTAGGATCCTCGGACAAAAGAGGCTCGGCCCCAACGCGATTGCGCGATCGGCTCCAACCGGCGCGTGATCCCGGAGCCGAACAGCCGGGCCAGTTCGTCCTTCGCAAATTCGGTGAAGGCGTCTCCGTCGGCTTCCAACTCGCGCGCGGCCTCGCCGCCGACGAAGCACTCGATCAGGGGCCGGCCGAAAGGCCGCAGATGATAGGTCGCCGTTCGTTTCGAGGCAGGATTGCCCAGCACCTGCGTATCAGGCTCGAAGCCGTCGCAATCGGACAGCTTGAAGATGATCTTGTCCGCCAGCCCTAGCGGCAGCGCGGCGGCCGCGTGGATATGGTCCGCGGTACGCGGCGGCAGGCGGATCGCGCCCGAGGCCAGCACATCGGTCGGGACCGTGACAATGACGCGCTTTGCCTCGATCCCGCCGCCCGCGCTGGTCAGCCGCAAACCGTGCCCCGATGCGTCGATGCCGGTGATCGCCGTATTCAACGCGACCGGCACGTCCTTCGCCGCTGCGGCAACAAGGCTGCCATAGCCCTCGCTCACGCGCCAGTTCACCCCGGTCTCGGCATCGGCATAGGCGAGATAGTCGCGGATCGAGAGCTGCTCCAGCTCCGTGCCGTTGATATAGGTGCTGAGCGCTTCCAGATAAGGCGTCCAGCGATCCCCGGGGTCGAGCAGGTCGGAGGCGCGGTCGCTTGCGGAAGGCGCCTCGCGCAGGCGTTGCTCGAAGCGGGCGAAGGCCGTGCGGGCCGCCTGCTGATCGCCAGCAGGGAAACCGAGATCGCGGAACTGGACGCCCCATGGCGGCGCCGTGCGGTCGATATGGAAGCCGAGCTGCGGTGCAAGCGCGGCCCAGCCGTTGCGATCCGCCGAATGGAGCCAGCCGCAGCCGAGGTCGAAATGCAGGCCGTCGTGGAAAGCTGTCTGCGCCCGCCCGCCGATCCTGTCCGTCGCTTCGATCAAAAGCACGTCGAGCCCGGACGCGGCGAGGTACCGGCCGGCCGCGACGCCGGCCGCTCCGGCTCCAACGATCGCGACATCGAGCGGCCTCACGCGCTGCCCTCCCGCGGGGCGGCGCCGAGTTCCAGCCAATCGAGCTCCTCCTCGAGCCGATGGAAGGCGTCGTCGCCGATGTTCCCGCTGCCTCGCAGGTCGAGTGCGGTCTTTCGCGCGACCGCGAGCGCTGTCCGCCGTAGGGCGTTATGGTCCGTGTCGAGCTGCGCAGCACGCCCGGTCTGCTCCAGCATATCGCGATATTCCTGCCGGATCGCCGCCGCAGCCGAGGCCCCCGCCCCTTCCAGCGAGCCGATCGCGGCCTCCAGCGCCGCCCTTCGCGCGAAGGCGAACTCGCGATCGACAGGGTTATCGTCGCTGATCGCGAGATGACGCAGCAGCGGCGCCAGCGTCAGCCCCTGGATCAGCAAGGTGCCGACCACGACCGTGAAGGCACAGAGCAGGATCAGGTCGCGATAGGGGAAACCGGCGGGAAGAGCGAAGGCGGCCGCGAGGGTCACGATGCCACGCATGCCGCACCAGCCGACGACGACGCTGCCCTTGGCGTTCTCAAGCGAGGCGGCTTTCGCGCCGGGGCCGGAAGGCCGGCCGGAGAACACGGAAGCGAGGCCCCTATAGGTCGCGATCCAGGTCAGCCGCACGAGAATGACCGTCGCGAGGACGGCCAGCGCGATCCAGGGGTAATTGACCTGCTGCGCAGCATCCAACCCTTCCAGGATCGGCCGCAACTGCAACCCGACCAGAACGAAGGCGAGCACCTGGAGCACGAAGACGGTGGTTTCCCAGACGGCATAGGAGGGTATGCGCAGCCGCGCGCTGGTCACGGCCGGGGCCGTGCGCGCAAGCGTGATGCCATAGACGACGACGGTGATGATCCCCGACAGATGCAGCCTTTCCGCCAGGATCCAGACACCGAAGGTCGTGATGAACTGCACGATGATGGCGCTGGGCGGGTCCTTGAACAGCGCTAGCTGGCGGACGGTGGCCCAGCCCAGGAGCGCGCCGAGAACGATGCTGCCGAAAGTGACCAGCGCGAAGGCCGGCAGTGCACTCGTCAGGCTGAAGCTGCCGGCCGCGACCGCCCCGACCGCCAGGCGGTAGATCAACAGCGCGGTCGCATCGTTTAGCAGGCTCTCGCCTTCCAGGATGACGACGACGCGGTGGGGTGGCCGCACCCTGCGCAGGATTGCCGTGGCCGCGACTGCATCGGGCGGCGCGACGATCGCCCCAAGCGCAATCGCCGCAGCCCAGGACATATCAGGCACGAACCATCGCGCCGCAATGGCGACGGCAGCCGTCGTGAGGCCGATGGCGATGAAGACTAGGCTGGAGACTGGCAGCCAACTTCGGCGCAGGTCCCGCGGCGAGCTGTCGAAGGCCGCGTCAAGCAGGATTGGCGCGACGAACAAGGCAAGGACCAACTCCGGGTCTAACGCGATGCGAGGCGCATTGGGAACCAGGGCCAAAGCCGTACCGCCGATGGCGAGAACAACCGGATAAGGGATGCCGGCTCGTCGTGACCACGCCGCGAGGATCACCGCCCCAAACATGATGGCGAGGATCGACTCGAACAATACAATAGGCATGGTTCTATCGTTCATTGCCAAGCTGTCGATGAATCGGTCGCTCGTTCAACGGAGCTCGCACTGCTCGACTTACGAGCCTTTTTCCGAAGCTATGCCGAAGGGGTCATCGTCAGGGTCATCTCTCCAGACGTACTCCGCCCGCCGGGCTGTCTCTTGGGCCGTAGGTCGGTCATAGAGATGCGCCACTAACGCGAGCGCCATGTCGGTGCCTGCCGAAACGCCCGATGAGGTCCAAAACCTGCCGTCGACCACCCAGCGCGCCCGGCGCAGCCAGTCAACCTCGGACGACTGCTTCGCGACCCAATCGAAGGCAATCTTATTGGTGGTCGCTCGCTTGCCGTCCAGGATTCCTGCTTTCGCGAGTAAAGCGGCGCCCGTGCAGACAGATGCGATCCAGGCGGCACCCTCTGATTGCAGGCGCAAGAAATCGAGCATGGCCGGGTTGTCGATCTCTCGGCGCGTACCTTGCCCGCCCGGCACGAGCAAGCCATCGAGTTTTGGTGCCGTAGCGAAGCTGTGATGGACGCCGGCCGACAAGCCCTGGGATGACGTGACGCTTGCTCCGCTCTCCGAGAGTGCCACGAGTTGGTAGTCCGGAAGGCGGCCGAGCATCTGCACAGGGCCGAAGACGTCGAGTGTCTCGAACTGCTTGAACAGCACGATGCCGATTTTGCGCGCCTTGGGCGGAGCCGTCGTCGTCATATCGGGCTTGGTCATGTCGCCTCCGTGGTGACCCACCCTGTCACATGCGACCCGCATCCGACAGGGTGGCGATGCTCATTCCGCTCGTCACTCGGCGATTGGCGGAAGACCGGACAGGAGCTTGTCCAGCGTGATCGGAAACTGCCGCACCCGCACGCCGGTGGCGTTGTAGACGGCGTTGGCGACTGCAGCGCCGGCCCCACACACCCCGAGCTCCCCGACCCCTTTGGCGTGCAGCGGATTGGCCACCAGGTCGCGTTCTTCCAGGAACTGGATGTCGATGGGCGGGATGTCGGCATGGGCCGGCACGTGATACTCGCCGAGATCGCGATTGACGATCTTCCCGGTTCGCGGATCGTGGACCAGTTCCTCGGTCAGCGCGCCCCCGATGCCGAACACCACGCCGCCGATCGCCTGCGATATCGCGGTTTGGAGATTGAGGATGCGACCTGCTGCGAAGACGCTCGTCCAGCGCGAAACACGCACCTCGCCCGTAATCGCGTGCACTCGCACCTCACAGAAATGCGCGCCATACGATGTCTGGTTGAAGCGCTGGTTGCTCTCGCCGGGCTCGGTCGCTCCTTCGACCGAAAGCCCATTGCCGACGAGTTCCGTGATTGGGCAGCTGATGCCGGGAGCCGTGAGGATGCCATCGGCGAGTGTGACGGCATCCACAGACGCGCCGGCGGCTGCCGCGAGGTGGGCGCGCAGCTCGGCGCAAGCCGCATAAAGGGCAGAGCCGCTGGTCGTCGCGCCCCAGCTGCCGCCCGATCCGGCACTGCGAGGATCGTCGGTGTCCCCCAGACGAACCTCGACCTGCTCCAGCGGCACGCCCAGCAGGTCCGCCGCGATCTGCGCGAGGATGGTGTAGGTGCCGGTGCCGATATCGGTCATCTCGGTTTCGACCACGACCCGACCGTCGCCCTGGATCGTCGCGCGAACGCGGCTCGGGCCGAACAGATTGCCGCGTGCCGCTGCCGCGACGCCGTGGCCGACGAGCCAATCCCCGTCGCGCATGTGGCCGGGGCGGGTGTTGCGCCTGTTCCAACCGAACCGCGCCGCACCCTGGCTAAAACAGTCGACGAGCGCACGGCTCGAAAACGGCACATCCATCTCGGGATGGCTCTCGGGCTCGTTGCGCAGCCGCAGCTCGATGGGGTCGAGCCCCAGCTTCTCGGCAAGTTCGTCCATCGCACATTCGAGCGTCAGCAGTCCGACAGCCTCGCCCGGTGCCCGCATCGACACGGCGAGCTGCTTGTTGGTACGGACGACCTTGTGATCGACCACCCGGTTCTCGCCCGCATAAAGCAGATGCGTGGCGAGGCCCGCCGGCTCGAAGAAGACCTCGCCTTCAAGCTGGTCGGTGATGGTCTCATGCTGCACGAGGGTAAGCCGCCCGTCGCGCTTCGCGCCGAGGCGGACGCGCTGATGGGTCATCGGGCGTCGCCCGGTGGTCTCGAAGACCTGCTGGCGGGTCATCACGACCTTGACCGGGCGGCCGAGCTGCTGCGCGGCGATGGCCGCCGCCACCGCTTCCGGCATGACCCCGAGCTTGCCGCCGAAGCCGCCGCCGACGAAAGGCGACAGCACCCTGACCTGCGAGGGCGCAAGCCCCATCACCGTCGCAAGCTGATCGCGCGTGACGACCGGTGACTGATAGGAGCCGTGGAGCGTCAGCCGCCCCTCCTTCCAGATCGCGACGGAGGCGTGGGGCTCCATCGCCGCATGGTTCTGGCTCGGCGTCTCCCAGACCGTGTCGATCAAGTCCTCGGCTTCGCCGGCCGCCCGCTCCACATCGCCCTGCTCGGTATGGATCAGGAACAGGCCGAAGATGTCGTCCGTCGGAGGCATGGCGCTGTCGCGGGCTGCCATCATGTCGAAGACGCCAGGCCTGGATTCGAACGAGATGCGCACGCATAGCGACGCGGCACGCGCTCGTTCCAGACTGTCGGCCACGACGAGGCCGATCGGCTGGCCGAAATAGGCCACCTCGTCGACGCCCTGCACGGGCGCGGCGTCGCCACCGAAATCGCCGGCATTGCGGATCATCCGCTCGTCGCGGATCACCGCGAGAACCCCCGGCATAGCAAGCGCCGCGGTCGCATCGACCGCGGTGATGCGTGCGCACCCGACCGGCGCACGCAGCAGCACACCATGCACGACTTCGTCCGGGAAATGCTCGGCAGCATAGCGTGCAGCCCCCGACACCTTCCGAGGCCCGTCGATCCTCGCGATCTCCCTGCCGATCGTGGGTGCGGCAGCCCGGTCGAGCAGGCTCTTCTCGAAGGGCGAGTCCATCTTCACGCTCGCATCCGTCATGACTCGCCTCCGGTCAGCTTGGTAAGGCAGGAAACCAGCGTTTGTCGCAGCAAGGGAATCTTGAAGTCGTTGCCGCCATGGCCGGTCGCTTCGGCGAGCACGGCATCCGCGCAACGTTCAAACACCGCGACTGATGGCGCCCGACCGATCAGCAGCGCCTCGGCATCGCGATTGCGCCACGGCATGGTGCCGACGCCGCCGAAGGCGAGCGCGGCCTCGGTGATCCGTCCTTCCTGCACGGAGACGACGGCAGCCACCGAAACGAGCGCAAAGGCATAGGACGCGCGGTCTCTCACCTTGCGGTAGCTTTGCCGACCGGGAGTGGGAGGCGGCAGCACCACCGCGGTGATCAATTCGTCCGGCGCAAGACGATGGTCGATATGCGGTGTCTCGCCCGGCAGCCGGTAGAGTGCTTCAAGCGTGTGCGAGCTCGTTTGGCCATCCGGCAACCTCGTCTCGAGGCTGGCATCGAGGACCCTCATGGCGACCGCCATGTCGGAGGGATGGGAGGCGATGCAATGCGACGAGGTGCCCAGAATCGCCATGATGCGGTTGAAACCGCCGATCGCGCTGCATCCCGCACCGGGCTCGCGTTTGTTGCAGGGGGAGGCCGGGTCGTAGAAGAAGTAGCACCGCGTCCGCTGGAGCAGGTTGCCCCCGGTCGTCGCCTTGTTGCGCAACTGCCCCGATGCACCCGCCAGGATCGCCTGGGAGAGAACCGGATAACGCTGCCGCACCAGCGGATGTGCCGCGAGCACGGCATTCGTGACCAGCGCGCCGATCCGCAGCCCGCCCTCGGGTGTCTCCGTCACCTCTCGCAGATCCAGACCCCCGATATCGACGAGGTGCCGCGGCCGCTCGATGCCGAGTTTCATCAGATCCAGCAGGTTGGTGCCGCCGGCGATAAAGCGCGCTCCTGGCCGCTCGGTCGCAGCGTGAAGTGCCGCCGTCTCGTCGGAGGGACGGATATAATCGAAGGCGATCACGTGTCCGCTCCTTCATGTGTGGCGTAATGCTCGATCGCTTCGACGATGCGCGGGTAGGCGGCACAGCGGCAGAGATTGCCACTCATCCGCTCGCGGATCTCGGCGGCGCCGATCGCGGATGCAACCTCGGCACGATCCCCAAGATGGCTCGGCCACCCTTCACGCCACTCTTCCAGCATCCCGATGGCGGAGCAGATCTGGCCCGAGGTGCAATAGCCACACTGGAAGCCGTCCTTCGCCACGAAGGCCGCCTGAAGCGGATGGAGGTTTTCGGGCGTCCCCAGCCCCTCGATCGTCGTGATCTCGTCGGCCTGGTGCATGACGGCGAGCGACAGGCAGCTGTTGATGCGCCGGCCATTCACCAGAACGGTGCAGGCGCCGCACTGGCCGTGGTCGCAGCCCTTCTTCGTGCCCGTGAGTTGCAGATGCTCGCGCAGCGCGTCGAGCAACGTCACGCGCGCATCGAGTTCTAGATTGTGCCGCGTGCCGTTGACGCTGAGCGTCAGGGCGGCGCCGGAATCCGCTTCGATCCAGGACAAGAGGTGCCTCCTCTGCAGACGATGGAAAAGGGTCTTGCGGGTCGGCGCTCAGCGCGCCGGTACGGGCAGCGCCAGCGCCGCCTTGAAGCTCGGAATGTCGAGAAAGGCCGTGACCGCGACCACCCGGTCGTCCCTCACGGTCATGATCCAGAGATAGCTGTTTTTGTAAGTCGAGCCGTTGACGAGCTCGGCGCTGCCGTCCCAGTGGACC
Source organism: Bosea sp. ANAM02 (assembly GCF_011764485.1). Taxonomy (NCBI): domain Bacteria; kingdom Pseudomonadati; phylum Pseudomonadota; class Alphaproteobacteria; order Hyphomicrobiales; family Alloboseaceae; genus Allobosea; species Allobosea sp. ANAM02. The sequence goes on from NZ_AP022848.1 coordinate 1,612,216, forward strand.
AGCACATCCGCGCCATCGGCCCAGATCCTGCGGACGCTGGGCTTCAGCGGCGTCGTCAGCCTCTCGGCGAGCGGGCGGGCCGCGCCGGCCAGTAGCGCTTCCCGGCTTTGATAGGTCCGCGCGATCTCTGGGTCGGAGCCGATGATCTCCCAACGTGCATCGTCCGTCAGCAGGCTGAAGACGTCGCCGTCCCCGCCGGCCCAACGCTCGAAGGCTGCTGCGATCACCTTTCGGTTTCTCTCCTCGACCGGCGATGCCGTGCTGCCGGTGCCGTGGGCTCCGCCGTGCTCGGGCGCGGCAAGCAGCAGTGTGCCGGCAAGAACCATTGCCCTGCGAAAAGCCATCGCTGCCGTCTCCATGGTCGCTGCGGATACGGGCGATAATGCCTGAGCTATTGCCCAGGTTCGTCTCCTAAACGTCGTGTCAGCGAGGACGCGCGATCGACGTCTCAGGCCGAGAGGCGCCCGAAATCCTGCTCGAAAATGAAGCGCTTGAAGGCCTGGACCGCCGGCGTCGGCCGGGCCGTCCTTGGCGAATAGAGAAAGGCCGGCCAAAGATGATGGTTCCAGTCCGGCAGCACCTCGACCAGCCGCCCGGCGCGCAGATGGTCGACGACCAGGAAGTCCAGCATCCGGACAATCCCGACATGGTTGAGCGCAGCCGTCACCAGAAGCGGCGCGTCGTTGACGACGAGCCCGCAGGCAGGCTCGACCAGCCGGCTCTCGCCGGCATCGTTCCGGAAAAGCCAGCGATAAGGCTTGCCCGTGACATCATCCAGAAGGCGCACGCAGTTGTGGCCGTCCGCCACATCGCCGGGCGTCTCGGGGACGCCATGCTCGGCGAGATAGGCAGGGGAGGCACAGGTGACGATGCGGCTCTGCAGGACAGCCCGCTTCTCCAGCCCATGGGATTCGGGCTCACCGAAGCGGATGGCCACATCGACGCCTTCGACGAGGAGATTGTCGATCCGGTCCCGGACCAGAAGGTCGATCCGCAAGCGGGGATGAGCGGCGAGCAGAGCCGGCAAGGCCGGCATCAGCAGAGCCGGTCCGAATGCGGCGTCTGTCGAGACGCGGAGCCGGCCCCGGATCTCGGCCGGAGAGGTCGGTGCCGCAATAACGCCAAGCCGCTCCAGCAGGGGCGTGACCTCTTCGAGGAAGCCCCGTCCCTGATCGGTCAGCTTGAGCGCCCGGCTGGTCCGATCGAACAGGCGCATGCCGGTTCGGTCTTCCAGCCGGGCAATCGACTTCCCCACCCCGGAGCGCGACAGCCCCACCTGGTCCGCCGCACGCGCATAGCTTCCGGTGTTGGCAACCGCCACGAAGACGGTGATGCCGGCAATGATCCTGCCGTCGAACAACATTGGCTTGGCCCCCAAAGCCTCTCATTGACGCATGCTGCAGTTTGGAAGTCGAATAAACAGCAGCATTGCCTGCAGGATTGCAATTTCTTGCTGTGCAATGCCGACGCCGAGGCCGGCAGATCGCTAGCGGTCAACCATGGCGAGGGCGGCCGCGCCGTAGCGCTCTCCGGATACGGCGAAGGCGGAGAGCGCCCCGTCGAGCCGCTCCACATCCTCGGCGGAGAGCTTGAGGCTGTCCGCGCGGAGGTTTTCTTCGAGATAGCTTCGCCGCTTCGTTCCGGGGATCGGAACGATGTCGTTTCGCTTCTGAAGCAACCAGGCCAGCGCCACCTGGCCTGCGGTGGCGCCATGAGGCGCGGCGATCTCGCGCACCAGATGGGCAATCCTCATATTGGCGTCGAAGTTCTCGCCCTGCAGGCGCGGATCGCCCTTGGCGCGAAAATCCTCGGCAGGATAGTCTTCGGCCCGCTTGGCCGTACCGGTGAGAAAGCCTCGGCCGAGTGGGCTGAAGGGAACGAGGCCGATCCCGAGCTCTTCGAGAACCGGCATGATCTCATCGTCGAGATTGCGTTCCCAGATCGAGTACTCGCTCTGCAGAGCCGAGACCGGCTGCACCGCATGGGCGCGGCGGATCGTGTCGGCGCCCGCCTCGGACAGGCCGAAATGAAGGACCTTCCCTTCTGCGATCAGGTCCTTGACGGTTCCCGCGACGTCTTCGATCGGCGTGGCCGGGTCGACACGGTGCTGATAGAGCAGATCGATCCGGTCGGTCTGGAGCCTCTTCAGCGAGGCTTCGACAACCTCGCGGATATGCTCTGGCCTGCTGTCGGCTCCCGCGAACAGACCCTTGCCGATGACGAATCCGAACTTCGTCGCGATCTGGACCTGCTGCCTCCGCCCCTTGAGCGCTCGGCCGAGCAGCTCCTCGTTGGTGAATGGGCCGTAGACCTCCGCGGTGTCGAAAAAGGTGCAGCCGAGTTCGATCGCGCGATGAATGGTTGCGATCGACTCCGCATCGTCCGGTTGGCCATAGGCATGGCTCATCCCCATGCATCCCAAACCGAGGGCCGAGACCTCCAGTCCCTGTCGGCCGAGTTTACGCCGTGTCAGCATGACGTTCTCCCATCTTCGCTGTGAAGGTTCGCGGCGGGCCGAGTGCGATGCACCCGCGCCGTACTGCACAAAAGCTCGTTCCGTCCTGCTTGGAAAACAACGGGCGATTATGGAAGATGGTCCGCCGCTTTTGGAAAACGCATGGACTGGAACGATCTCAGATATTTCCTCGCCGTCGCGAGAACAGGCAGCCTAACGCTGGCTTCGTCCAACCTCGGTGCCAGCCAGTCGACGGTCGGCCGTCGCATTGGCGAGCTAGAGAAGAGCATCGGCATCAGCCTCTTCCGAAGGCATCAGACCGGCTACTTCCTGACTGATGAGGGGAAAGAGGTTCTGCGTCGTGCCGAGTTGGTCGAAGACAGCGTCATGGCGCTGGAGACCGGCGCCGCGGGGCTCGACCGAAACCCGGTGGGAACAGTGCGGTTGGCCACCTCCGAGAACCTGGCCGTCGACCTCGTCATCCCCGCTATGCCCGCCTTCAGGGAGCGATACCCGGGCATCCGCCTCGAAATCCTGACCGGCACGGCGACGGCAGAGCTCGAGCGGCGAGAGGCTGATATCGCCCTTCGCGTCGTCAGGCCCGTACGAGGCAATCTGAAGATCAGGCGGGTCGGCCATATGACCTATTCGGTCTATGGCAGCAGAGAGTATGTCGAGCGTCACCCGGCTCGGGACGGCGATCCGCTCGGCGGCCGCCATGCCATCACCTGGGACGATGCCCACGCCCACCTGCCGGCCGCGACGTGGTTGGCGCGCGAGCATCCCGGCTGCAGGATCGCCATGATCACCAGCAGTCTGGCGACGCAAATCGCCGCCGTGCGAGCCGGGCTCGGCCTCGCCGTCATTCCCGATTTTCTGACGGTGAAGGACGACTTCGTCCGCGTGATCCCGCCGGAGCGATTGTTCAGTGCGGAGGTCTGGCTGGTCACCCACGCCGACCTTGCCGCGTCAGCGCGCATTCGGGCGCTGGCGGACTTCCTGTGCGATGAGGTGCTGCAACGCAATCGCGAGCTTCGCTTGCCCGATATGTCGTAGCCCGGACGACGGCGGGCCGCCCGGCACGACCTATTGGTCCGTCAGTCCGGCCGCATCTTCGAGGAGGCATCCTCACCCACCACGGTGGCCCACTCGCGGATGCGCCACTCCCGAACAAGGCCGTTGTTGATATAGGGATCGTCCTTCACGAACCGCTCGACAATCTCCGGGCTATTTCCCTTGAAGAGAATGACACCCGTATCCAGGGGATCGGTCAGCGCTCCTGCCAACACCAGCTCTCCGCGCGCAGCGGCGGCCCAAGCCTTCTTCAGATGGTCGTTCCGAAACTCCGGCCGGCGGGCCTCGTAGCTAACCGAGAATTCAAGGAAGAGAACATAGTGTTTCACGGCCTTGTTGCTCCTTATGCAGTGTCTAGTCTGAGCGGAGGCATTCAGGACGCGAAAGCGCTTGCCGCCCCGACTGAAAGGGACCTCAGCGCGCCTCTAAATAGCCAAGTTAGATCAGGTTCGTCCGAAGTCCCGCTGGAAACGCGCGCTGGAATATGACACGGGCCACAACCCCGCGTCAGACGCCGATTTGTCGGTGCAGTGGGGACCATAAAGACGTGGCGACGGCGCCGAAATCCGTTGATCGGCTCTCATTTGCCGAGCGAAAGTACGCAGCTTTCCAAGCAAGGCTGGCGCTTTGCATCCCCTTAAGGCGTTGAGGTTGTCGTGTTTTTGACCCCGTTAGGAAACGGTGGACGTGCGCCAACGGACTAAGCCGCTCTCGCGGCAGGGCGCTGCGGCGCGGTCATTGCTGAGATTTCGCCTGTGAGGCGCTGCATCCGAGGATTTCGGGGTCGTTTCCCCTGATCCCTGGAGGCCTCCATGACCGATGCCGTCACCGTCAGTCCGCTGCGTCAGCGGATGATCGAGGACATGACCATCCGCCGGTTTGGCGAGCATACGCAGCGCGATTATGTGCGGCAGGTCCGTGAGTTCACCGCCTTCCTCGGCCTGCCGCCGGACCGGGCCGAGCCTGAGGATCTGCGGCGCTACCAGCTCCACCTGGCCTCGCTCGGTGCCAGCTACGCGCGGATGAACCTGGCCTGCACCGCACTGCGCTTCTTCTTCCATGTCACGCTGGGACGGACCGGCTTCGGTGACCGCATGGCGCGGATCCCGACGCCGGAGCGGTTGCCAGTCGTGCTGGACACGCAAGAGGTGGCGTTGCTGCTGGCCCATGCGCGGAGCCTGAAGGACCGGGCCGCGCTGAGTATCGCCTATGGCTGCGGCCTGCGCGTGTCGGAGATCGCCAACCTCAAGGTCGCCGACGTCGACAGCGCGCGCATGCTGATCCGGGTCGAGCAGGGCAAGGGCCGCAAGGACCGCTATGTCATGCTCGCGCCCGACCTGCTCGACCTCCTGCGGCAATGGTGGCGGGTGAAGCGCCCGCGTGGCTGGCTCTTCCCCGGCCAGCAGCCGGGCCAGCCGATCACGACGCGCCAGCTCAATCGGGCCTGTCATGCCGCAGCCGTTGCGGCCAAGCTCGACAAGCGGGTGTCCATGCACACGCTGCGGCACAGCTTCGCCACGCATCTGCTGGAGCGGAAGACCGATATCCGGGTGATCCAGGTCCTGCTCGGCCACAGGAAGCTCGACACCACCGCCGTCTACACCCGCGTCGCGCGGAAGACGCTGCGCGAGGTGACCAGCCCGCTCGCGCTGCTGGCGCCGCCGCCGCCGCCGTAACGCTCCGCGTCGATCATGGCGCGGCCTTCGCTGGAGGTCGCGGACATCCTGAACCGACATGGCGACGCCTTCCTCGCGCGCCATCGGCTCAGCCGTGGCCAGCTCAAGGTGATCGGTGCAATCCGGGCCTGCCGGACGGCTGCGCTCGGCGGCCATGTCATGGCCTGCGGCGACTGCGATCACGCGACGATCGCCTATAACTCCTGCCGCAACCGGCACTGCCCACGATGCCAGGGCGCGGCGGCGAAGGACTGGCTCGCGGACCGGCAGGCCGACCTGCTGCCCGTGCCCTACTATCATCTCGTCTTCACCCTGCCGGCACCGGTCGCGGCCATCGCCTTCCAAAACAAGGCCGCCGTCTACGGCCTTCTGTTCAAGGCAGCAGCCGAGACGCTCGCCACCATCGCGAGCGATCCCCGGCATCTCGGTACCCGCATCGGCTTCACCTCGGTGCTGCACACCTGGGGATCGGCGATGACCCATCATCCCCATCTCCACATCATCGCACCCGGAGGCGGATTGTCGCCTGACAGCGCTCGCTGGATCCCGTGCCGGCCTGGCTTCTTCCTGCCCGTGCGCGTGCTCTCGCGGCTGTTCCGCAGGCTCTTCCTCGAAGGGCTCACCGCTCTCAATGCTTCCGGGCGGCTCGCCTTCCATGGCGATCTCGCCCATCTGGCCGAAGCCGAGGCCTTCGCCACCGTGCTGGCGCCGCTGCGACGAGCCGACTGGGTCGTCTATGCCAAGCGCCCCTTCGGCGGACCTGAGGCCGTGCTGGCCTATCTCGCCCGCTACACCCACCGCGTCGCCATCGCCAACAGCCGCATCATTGCCATGGATCGGCACGGGGTCACGTTCCGCTGGAAGGATTATCGCGCCCGCTCCGCCGGCGAGACCTGGCGCAAGACCATGACGCTGACGGCCTTCGAGTTCATCCGCCGCTTCCTGCTCCACGTCCTGCCCGACGGATTCCACCGCATCCGGCATTATGGATTGCTCGCCTCGAGCCGGCGCGCCGGCACCATCGCCCGCATCAGGCAGATCATCGCGGCGCCAACACCGGACGCCATGACGGCAGATCGTGGAGCAGAGATCTCGGCCGAACAATCCGATCCGGTCGATGAGCGGAGGCCTCCTTGCCCGTGCTGCGGTGGCCGCATGATCCTCGTCGAGCGCTTCGCACCGGGCACAGCGCCGCGCACCATCCTCGCCGTCAGAATCGACACCTCATGACGATGGCGCCGGGACGACACCCCGAGGAAGCGCCGCCGATCTCGGCCAGAGAGCGGGCGATCCTGTTCGCCCCAGTCGCGGAAATGGAGATCGCGGTGGGCCCGGATACGTCCGATGGGCAGCCAAGCGCGGGCTCCCGGGCATCAAGGTCGGAGCATCGCGCCGCCGTTACGCGCCTCGCGCGCTCCCGCAGACCACGCCGCTCAGCGAAATCCCCATAGCCCACGGCCTCGGGCCGCAGCTTCCTCCACTGGAGGTTCTCAGACGCGGGCCCAAGAGCCGCGCCATCAATGCTGCGCAAGGGCCCGCATCTGAGACCCTTCACAATTTCTGACATTGAGACTGTGCCAAGAACCGGACGTTCGAAGCTGAGCGAAATAGGGACGCAAGCAAGCGACCTGCCAGCCCGTACGGACATTTAGCCCGACGATGGCGGTCAGGACGTGTTCGTCCATGTCTCCGCCGTCGAGCGGGCTGGCATGCGGGATCTCCGCGAAGGCCAGAAGATCGGGTTTGAGGTCGCTCGCGACAACAAGTCCGGGAAGATGACTGCGGAGCAGCTCCAGGCTGCGTAATCAGGCGATGCGTCAACGGCGACCACGGATGTACTGGCGCTTTGACCATAGCCATCGGAAAGGCCGGGCTGATGCTCGGCCTTTTTTGCTTTCAGCCTACTCGCGCTGAACATCCAGTGCTCGACGACAACGCAAGGAGAAGCGGCATGCTTCAACACTCCAAGCAGCGCATGACGGCCGATAATCAATTCCTTAAACTTCAGACCGAGTCGCTGACGAGAGGTCGGATGACATCGGAGATGGACAGCATCATCCAACAGCGCGCCGAGAACACAGCCCGTCTGAGGGGCCTTCGGCTTGCGAAGGAGGCACAAGACCAGGCCATGGCTCTCGCGTTGCCGCCGCTCAAAGCCAAGCGCGCGAAGGTGTCTAAAATCTCCGCATAGTCGCCCGGAACTCGGCTCTGTGGCCTTGTGTTGCGGTCTCACCCGTTCAGGTGAGAGGACATCCATGGACATTCGCGTCGGCTACCGGATCGAGATCGGTACGATCCAGGCTACTCCGGGCATCTTGCTGCTCGACCCGCATCCGAGCCGACAGCCGGATTTCGTGACCGGCCCCCACGCGCGGGCCGCCTCTCTCGTCGACGGAAGCGATGTGCCCGTGCAGGAATACACGGACGGCTTCGGCAATCTCTGCCGCAGGCTCGTCATTCCCGCAGGCGGCGCGATCCTCACCAACGACATGGTCGTGCGCGATTCCGGCATGCCCGATCAGTTCGATCAGGCGGCGGCGGAGATATGGCCCGCCGATCTGCCTTTTGACGTGATCGAATACATGCTACCGAGCCGCTATTGCGAGGTCGACGAGCTGTCGGCCACGGCCTGGAATCTGTTCGGGAGTTTCGCGCCGGGCTGGAACAGGGTTCAGCAGATCTGCAATTACGTGAACGCGCAGATTCGCTTCGACTATCAGTGCGCGCGCAACACGAGAACAGCCGCCCAGGCTATGAGCGAGCGCGTCGGCGTCTGCCGCGACTTCACGCATCTGGCCATCGCATTATGCCGGGCGATGAACATTCCGGCGCGCTATTGCAACGGCTTCCTCGGCGATATCGGGGTTCCACCGGATCCGGCGCCCATGGATTACAACGCCTGGTTCGAGGCTTATCTCGGCGGTACGTGGTGGACTTTCGATGCGCGCCACAACGTGCCGCGCATCGGTCGAATCCTCGTGGCGCGAGGGCGCGACGCAGCCGACATCCCGATGGTCCATACCTTCGGCCCGCATGTGCTGAACCGTTTCGAGGTCATCACTGAAGAGGTGGCTGTGGACTGATCGGATCGCGCGACCCAGAGGGCCGTTCCAGTCACACGGATGCCGAATGAGAAACTGTTGACATGAGCCAACCGGCAGCCGATGCCCGCCCCATGATGACCGGTCAAAATGCGCGACATTTCCCTTACGCCCGAGCTCGACGATTTCATATCCGAGCAAGTGGCCTCAGGCGATTATGCCGATACAAGCGCGGTCGTCCGCGCAGCCTTGAAAGCCCTCCGGGATAAGCCTCGCCCTTGGACGTCGAAGGAACGCTCGGCGTGGCCGGTGGCGGGGGGAGAATGTGGTGCGTTGATCCGCGAGCGGGACTGGGCGACGACCAGCCTCGGCGCCGTCGACACCTGGCCTGTCGAAATGCGAGCCACAATCGCCAATATCGTGAACTCCCCGGTGGCGAAGGTGCTGATGTGGGGGCCCGATCACATCATGCTCTACAACGATGCCTACAGGACGATTGCCGGGCAACGTCATCCTTCGGCTCTCGGCAGCCCGGTTGCGACGGCGTTTCCTGAGGTCTGGGATTGGAACCGCCCAATTCTGGAAGCCGGCCTGCGCGGCGAAACCATGTCCTATCGCGACCAGCCCATCGAATTCGACAGGCCGGACGGCGCCAAAACGCTCTATCTCGACCTCTTCTATACGCCGGTCTACGAAGCCGATGGCGGCGTCGGCGGCGTCATGTGCACGATCGTCGACAACAGCGCACGGGTCGAGGCAGAACGGCGCGTCGCCGTCAGCGAAACAGAACTGCTTAGAGTCACGGACGCGCTGCCGATGCTGGTCTCCTATGTCGACCGGGAGCATGTCTATCGCTTCGCGAACATCGCCTATGAAACCTGGTTTGGGATGTCGCCGGCGGGCATGATCGGGCGGCACGTCAGGGACGTCATCGGCGATACCCCTTATCAGGATCGCCGAGCTGATCTCGACCGTGGGCTTGCGGGTGAGCGCTTCACCGCTGAAACGACGATGCCGCACCGCGACGGCGTAACCCGGAGGCTCGAGGTTCGCTATGTGCCGCGCGTCGAGCCGAACGGTTCGATCCCTGGCGTATACGTACTAGGAATCGATGTGCAGGAGCGCGCCCTGCGCGAAGCTGCGCTCGCCCGGAGAAACAGCCGGTTTCGGACGGCGATGGATGCCGTGCACGGGGTATTGTGGACCAACAGTCCCGATGGCCGGATGGAGGGCGAGCAGCCGGGCTGGGCCGCGCTCACCGGTCAGGCCTATGAGGAGTACCAGGGCTTCGGTTGGGCGGAGGCAGTGCACCCAGATGACCGGTCCGGATCCGTCGAAAGCTGGAACGCAGCGGTCGCGGCGAAGAGCATGTACGTTCACGAGCACCGCGTGCGCCACAGAAATGGCAGCTGGCGCAACTTCACCATCCGGGCCTTGCCCATGCTCGATACGACCGGCGAGATCGTCGAATGGGTCGGCGTCCATACCGACATCACGCACCAGCGGGCCGCCGAAGCAGCCCTTCGCGCGCAGGCCGAGGATCTCTCCCGGCAGGTCCGGCATCGCGAGCGGGCCGAGGCGCAGCTGCGACAGCTCTACGATACGCTGGAGGCGCGCGTCATCGCAGAGATCGACGAGCGGCGGCAGGCTGAGGCAAAGCTCGCGCAAGCTCAGAAGATGGAGACGGTCGGCAAACTGACAGGTGGCGTCGCGCACGACTTCAACAACTTGCTTCAGGTCGTGGCTGGCAACCTGCAGCTTCTCGCCAAGGACATCGCCGGCAACGAGCGCGCCGAGCGACGCGTCACCAACGCGATGGCCGGCGTTTCCCGCGGTTCCAAGCTCGCCTCGCAGCTTCTCGCCTTCGGCCGCCGCCAGGCGCTCGAACCCAAGGTCGTCAATGTCAGCCGCTTCGTGCGCGGCATGGACGATATGCTGCGCCGCGCGCTCGGCGAGGCGATCGAGATCGAGACCGTGGTCGGCGGCGGCTTGTGGAACACGTTCATCGACCCCGCCCAGATCGAGAACGCCTTGCTCAATCTCGCAATCAATGCCCGTGACGCGATGGAGGGCCAGGGCAAGCTAACCATCGAACTCGCCAACACCATGCTGGACGATGCCTATGTCCGCGCCCACGACGAGGTCACGGCAGGGCAGTATGTCATGCTCGCCGTCTCCGACACGGGCAGCGGCATGGCGCCCGAGATCATCGACAAGGTGTTCGAGCCGTTCTTCTCGACGAAGGGCGAGGGCAAGGGTTCGGGCCTCGGCCTCTCCATGGTCTATGGCTTCGTCAAACAGTCGGGCGGCCATGTGAAGATCTATTCCGAGGTTGGGCATGGCACGACGATCAAACTCTATCTACCCCGCGCGTTGGAGAGCGAGGATGTAGAGGTCGCGGTCGATACTGGACCCGTGGCGGGCGGAACCGAGACGGTGCTGGTGGTCGAGGACGACGAGGAGGTCCGCGCGACTGTCGTCGAGCTGCTGGCCGATCTGGGCTACCGCGTCCTCAAGGCCGTCGATGCCGCGAGCGCGCTGAATGTGATCGAGAGCGGCATTCCCATCGACATACTCTTCACGGATGTGGTGATGCCCGGCTCGTTGAAGAGCCCCGAGCTGGCGCGAAAGGCGCGCGAGCGCCTTCCGAACATCGCGGTGCTGTTCACCTCGGGCTACACCGAGAACTCGATCGTCCATGGGGGAAAGCTCGATACGGGCGTCGAGCTGCTTTCGAAGCCGTACACGCGCGAAGCGCTGGCGCGGAAGTTCAGGCATGTGCTTGCAAACCAGCAGCAACGTAACGCCGCCGCGGCGCACCAACGCCCTCAGGAGAGCGCTGCGGTGCCGGCGCCGACCGTTGCCGATGCACGACGTACCGTGCTGCTGGTCGAGGACGACGCGCTGATTCGGATGAACACCGCTGAAATACTGGAGGATGGTGGGTTTATCGTCGTCGATGCAGGGAGCGCGGAAGAAGCGATGGCGGCGCTCCAGACTGCTCCGGTCGACATCCTCGTGACCGACATCAACCTCCCGGGAGCGTCGGGAACGGAGCTCGCGGCGAGAGCGCGAGAGCTGCGGCCGCAGGTCGTCGTTGTCTTCGCGACCGGTGACGCCTCGACGGTCGGCAAGGATGATCAGGCGTCAATTCTTGTCAAACCCTATGCCGAGCACACGTTGCTGTCGCTGCTGGGTACAGCTTCGTCCTCAGCACCTGACCCGCGGGTCAACAAGACGGACGCCGATCAAGCGTAGCGGCCATCGGCCGCCTGTCGTGCGCAGTGGCGACACAAAAAAGCGAGCTACCTTTCGGTAGCTCGCTTTGCGTCCAATCGCTGATGATCAAGCCTTGTCGACGACCTTCTTCACCGCTTCCTTGCCTTTGCCGAGAGCCTGCTGTGCCTCGCCCCTGCGCTCCTGAGCGATGCCCTCGGCCTGAAGGCTCGGCTTGTCCAGCGCCTTGCCGGCAGCCTGCTTGACATTGCCGGCGGCCTCATTGGCCAAACCCTTGATCTTGTCCATGGTGCTGCCCATCGGAATATTCCCTGTCGACTGAGCTAGCCGCTCCATGACGGCGTCGACGGGCATAACGACTAGGTTTGGAACAGGTTCCATTGCCTTTGGGGCATCGCGCCCGCGTTATCTCGTCGTATCAGCGTCTGCTTACGGTCCCCGTTGCTATGCTTCATGCTCGGCGATGCGAAGGTGATACAGGGCCTTAGCCGATGCCGAGGCAGCAGCGGGAAGCGCATGATCAGGCTCATCAGTCCCTGCTTCAGAAGCCGCGCTGCAGTCTGGCCGGTTCGAGATGAAGAGAGAGATTCGCTGCGCGACAGCCAGCAGGTCCTTCATCTCAAAAAAGAAAGGGATATTCCGGGAACAGTCCACCTCTCCTGCCGTTCGGCATCATGGGGTCGGAGAGGAACACGATGCCTACCTATAATGTACGCATGGATGTCGGCGAAGGGCCCGACGGGGGAGAGCCGATGGAATTCTCCGACGCATCGGCCGCCCGCCGTGATGCACAGATCGCAATGACTGAGATGGCCCGTGATCATATCCCTGGAAAACGCAAGGCTCATTTAGCCGTCGAGATAGACGACGACAGAGGCGCCGCGATCTATCGGGCGAAACTCGAATTCAGCGGTTACGACGGCGAAGAGCCGGAGACGGACCCAGAGCAGCAGCTTCCGAACGGACCACGTGAGTGAGCAAACCAATCGCGTTGACCGTAGAAGACGAGCCTTTGCTGATGATCCACGCGGTGGATATCGTCGAAAGCGCGGGGTTCGAGGTTCTGGAGGCGGCCAACGCGGACGAGGCGGTCGCCATCTTGGAGGGCCGCGAAGATATCCGTGTCGTCATCACCGACGTCCAGATGCCCGGCAGCATGGATGGGGTCAAGCTGGCCAATGCTGTGCGCGATCGATGGCCGCCGATCCTGATTATCGTCGTGTCGGGTCACCACAAGTTGCAACCGGGTGAGTTGCCAGACGATGTAACTTTCCTGACCAAGCCATATTCCGAGCGCCAGATGCACCAGGCGCTGTCGCGCATCGGTTAGTCGAAGGATGTGCTGATATTGCGCCGGAAGAGCTCCTCGTCGTCCGGCGTGCCGCTGATCTTGTCCTGATCAGGGAGCGGCGCTTCGAGAGTGAAGACGACGCCTGAAGGCAGGTAGCGTAGCGCGCCCTTGCCCTTCAGTTCAGCCGTCAGCACCTTCTCGATGAGCCGGGTGCCGAAGCCGCGGCGGCTGGGCTTGCTCGCGACCACAGGCCCGCCAACCTCTTGCCAGCGGAACTCGATCACCTTCGAGCCGGCGTGATCAGCGACGTGCCAATCGATGACGACATGCCCGTCTGGCACCGACAACGCGCCGTACTTCGCCGCGTTGGTCGACAGTTCGTGCAAGGCCAGCACCATCGCCATGGCGGCGCGCGGCGGCAGGCTGATAGCTGGACCGCCGACCCGGAAGGGCCTAGCGCCAGGGACGTCGAAGGATTCCGTAGCACTCGCGACGACCTCTGCAATGGTCGCGCTCTGCCATTCCTCACGGGTGAGCAGATCGTGAGCCGATGCCAGCGACTGCATGCGGGCTGTGAGGACCTCCGTCGCCTCCTTGAGCGAGCCCGCGTTACGCAAAGTCTGCGTCGCGATGGACTGAATGGTCGCCATCGAGTTCTTGACGCGATGCTTCAACTCGGCGGTGAGCAGCAGCCGCTGCTCCTCGTTGCGGCGACTTTCGGTGATGTCGAGGGTGACACCGGCCATGCTGAGCGGCTTGCCCTCCGCGGAGTAATAGGGCCGTGCGCGTGCCATGATCCAGCGGGTCTCGCCGGAGGGCGTCTCGATCCTGTACTCGTGCTCGTAGTCGTGATGGTTCTCAATCGCGTCCTTGACCGATTGCTGCATGCGCGGACGCTCTCCCGGCAGGATCGTCGCAATGAGGTCCTGATAGGTGAAAGGCTCATTAGGCTCGCGCCCGAAATTGCGCTTGCAGATGTCCGAGCAGGTCAGCCGCATATCGGTGAGGTCGAGCGTCCATGAGCCGAGGCGGGCGGCCTGGATCGTGAACTTCAGGCGTTCCTCGGAAAGCCTGAGCTCCCGGGTGCGGCGTTCGACCTCCTTCTCCAGCTTGTCATGCTCGCGCTGAAGCCGCACCAAGCGGTCGCGCTCCAGCGTGACGTCGAACTGCGAAGCGAAGAAATACGTCAGGTGACCGTCGTCGTCGAAGACTGGCGAGATCAGCACGCGATTGTAGAAGCGCGAGCCATCCTTCCGATGATTGATAATGTCCATCTCAATCTGCGAACGGCGTGCAATGGCGTCCCGCAGCTTGGCGACGTCCTCTGGATCAGTCTCCGGTCCTTGGAGGAACCGACAGTTCCGGCCTAAAACTTCCTCGCGCGTGTAGCCGGTCAAACGCGTGAAGGAATCGTTGGCGAATACGATCGGATTGTCGGGCTGGTTAGGGTCCGTGATCAGCATCGGCATCCGCGTCGCGCGAACCGCAGATGCGAAGGGGTCCGCGACTTGCCCACCTTCTCGATCTCACTCTCGATCCGGTCGTGCTCGGTCTCGGCGGACATGTGTCGTTGATCTCCTTACGTGCCTCATAGCGCAAGGCAATTGCGGTGGGCATGTCATTTGCTGCGTGACGCAGCAGCATATTGCTGTAGCGAGATGGCAACTCTCTCGGCCTCGCCGAGTTCAATCGCTGATTCGTCAAACAGGCCGTACATCCTTATGGATGCGACGCTAACTCAGATTACAGAGCAGAATGAACTCCGCCGAACGCGAAGCCCCTTTCCTGCGCAGTCTCCTTGCTGCGTCCGACGATTGCATCAAGGTCCTCGATCTTGACGGCAAGCTGACCTTCATGAGCGAGGGCGGCCAGCGCGTGATGGAGGTCAGCGACTTCAACGCGCTTTCGGGTTGCCCGTGGCCGGACTTCTGGGCCGATGCCGGGAACGCCGAAGCCAGGCACGCGATCGCTGAGGCTCAGGCCGGTCGAAGCTATCGCTTCCAGGGTGCAGCGAACACCGCGGCCGGCAATCCCCGATATTGGGATGTGAAGGTCTCTCCGATTATCGGCCCCGATGGCAATCCTGAGCGGATCCTCTCCGTGTCCCGCGATATCACCGAGTTGAAGGCCGCCGAAGATCGCTTGCTGCTGCTCGCGCAGGAACTGAAGCACCGGATGAAGAACACGATCGCGATGATCCAGGCGATCGCCGGCCAGACGCTGCGCGGTGATGACATCCCTTTAGCCGCCCGCGAGGCCTTCAACGACCGGCTCCGCGTTCTTGCCGAAGCCCAGGATCTGCTGATGCCGTCAGCCTGGGCGCGCGGTCCGATCCGCGGCGTCGTCGAACGCGCAGTCGCGCCACACGGTCTGGACAGGTTTGATATCGTCGGGCCGCCGCGAGATATCTCTTCGAAATGCGCCGTCGCTTTAGCCCTGGCCCTGCATGAGATGGCGACGAATTCGGTCAAGTATGGCGCGCTCCGCGCAGACGGCCGCGTCCGCGTGGAATGGTCGGTTGACGACGAATTTCGCTTCACTTGGACGGAAGCCGGCGGACCGAAGGTCGAAGAACCGACCCGGAAGGGCTTCGGCTCACGCATGATCGAGCGAGTGTTGGCGAGCTATTTCCGTGGCACGGGCAGCGTTGAGTACAGGCCGGAAGGCCTGGTGTTCACACTGGTTGCTCCAATCGACGCCCTAGACGACGAGAGCGGAGCATAAAAATGCCCCCAGCATCGAGGCGATACGCGCGCTCTAAGCGATGCCACGGGGCCGGACAGGCTTGGAGGCGCGACGGACGACGCGGCGCTTATGCGGCTGCGCAGCTAATCTCAAAACTGAAGTGATCTAAAACCAGAAGCTTCGGACGTCCGTTTTTGGCCGGCCTTTTTCGTTGCGGCGCGGCGCACATTGAATTGCCCGAAAGCAGAAGTTCTAGAAGTCGGCTAGGGGCCAGATTTGCGCCTTGGGCGAAGCTGCTTCATGCGATGTTTGGTAGAGGCAGGCTGAGTGGAACCCGATTTCGGGAACCCCCGCGAATCTGAGCCGACGAGCCGTTCCGGGTCATACCAGCCCGAACGGATATTGGGATGAAGACGATGAACACGGGCGACGACACCGCCCGGGATGAAGCGCGTCCGAGCGCGGAGCATCTGGCGCGGTATGCGCGCAGCTACCGGATGACGACGGATCAGCCGGAGCGGTTCTACTGGCTTTGGCAGGAAGCGATGGCGCATGCGCTGCTGCTCGAGCAGCAGGCTGAGGCGTCTTTCGTGGAGCTTGGCGGTATGACCGCGCTGCAGTTGGCCGAGGGAGCGCGCTCGACGGCGCGGCTCTTCGCCTTCCTGCTGGCGGAAGCGCCCGCCCGCGAGACCGGGCACCTCGAGGCCAAGATCATGGCCTACGAGGCGATGGCGTTCGACGAAGAGGAGATCCGCCGGACGCGGACCTCGTGGATGGTCGAGGCGGAGATGCAGCAGGATGCGCGCGAGCTCGGCATCAGTTTGAACAAGGTCGCGGTCGAGCCCGGCGGCTCGCCGAGCCGGCATTGAGGACTGGCCCCATGTCCTTCGTGATCTACGATCTCGAGACCTCGGGTCTCGAACCGCAATGGAACGTGCCGCTGCAGTCGGCGCTGATCCACACCGATGCCGAGCTAAAGCCCTTGGGCGAGCTCTCGCTACGCTGCCGTCTGCCGGCCCATATCGTACCGGCGCCGGGAGCTCTGCTGACCACAGGCATCCGACCCGAGCAGTTGGAGCAGACGCCGCTCTCCTCGATCGAGATGCTCGGCATCATCGCGCGGGCGTTGGACGCCTGGGCGCCGGCGACCATCATCGGCTACAACACGCTGCGCTATGACGAGGAGATCCTGCGTCACGCGTTCTTCACGCATCTGCTGCCGCCTTACGCGACCTCGCTGAACGGCCATCGCCGCGCCGACCTGCTGACGATGGTGCGGGCGGTGGCGATGCTCGAGCCCGGCGCCATCACCATCCCTCTGGGAGCGACGGGCAAGCCGAGCTTCCGGCTTGGGGATGTCTGCCGGGCCAACGGCATCGCGCTCTCGGAAGACGAAGCACATGATGCGATGGCCGACACAAAGGCGACGCTAGCCTTGTTGCGCCATTTGCGCGAGGTCGCGCCGACCACCGTCGCAACGATGCTCGGCCTCGCCGACAAGGGTATAGCGAGTCGGATGCTCGCCAGCCGGGACGTCCTGCTGCTCGGCGGCCAGTCGCGGCTGACGCCGGTCATCGGCGTGACGCCGCACCCGACCATCGCGACGTCCTGGGCGGCGGTCGATCTCACGGTCGATCCGGCAGATTATGTCGACCTGCCTACTGAGGATCTCATCACGCTGTTCTCGCAGCGCGGTGTCCGGCCGATCCGGACGGTCAAGACTAACGCCCAGTCGATCCTGGTAGGCTATGAGCAGGGCTGCCACGCCCTGGCAGAGGATCAGCGCGATCTTGCGCTCTACCACGAGCGCGCCGCCCGCATCCGCGAGCATGCAGTCTTCCGGGCGAACCTCGCCACAGCGATGGCGAACCGCTTCGCAGATCGCGAACCGTCGCCCCATCCCGAGGCGACACTCTATTCGGGCGGCTTGCTGTCAAACGCGGATGCCCGCGCCTGCGCCCGCTGGCATGCCTCGCCCTGGAGCGATCGGCCGACGATCGCGGCGGATCTTGGCGACGAGCGTCTGAAGGCCTTCGCCAACCGGATCACATTGATGGAGGCGCCGCAGTCTCTGTCGCCGCCCGCCTGGCAGAAGGGCCAGGCCTGGCTTCGCGATCGGCTCATGACGGAATCCGATGTGCCCTGGCTCACCCTGCCGAAGGCATTCGCCGAGGTCGCGATGCTGCGGCAGACGGTGCCGATCGAGGATGTTGCCCGCCATGCGCTTCTCGATACGATCGAGCGCTGGCTGTCCGAGCGCAGCCAATTCTTTAGGCTCGCCGCCTGAGTCCGACCGCAGGACACTGGTGATGACGAAGAAGGCGCCGGCGACGGCGCCTTCTTCGAGTCTGGGGATCGGAGGGGAAGCGCAGCCGAGATGGCTGTAACCCCAATGAGCAGGTACCCGAGATGACCAAGGACAATCAGGATCGCGGCCTCGCGCCGCTGGCCAGCGATGGACAGGATGGAGGCGGTGGGCCTCTGGGCCAGATTCGCGATCCGCTGGCCGCGATCACGGATGCGA
The DNA here is from genome assembly GCF_011764485.1 of Bosea sp. ANAM02. Lineage (NCBI taxonomy): Bacteria > Pseudomonadati > Pseudomonadota > Alphaproteobacteria > Hyphomicrobiales > Alloboseaceae > Allobosea > Allobosea sp. ANAM02. The sequence continues at coordinate 1,630,199 of NZ_AP022848.1, forward strand.
TCGGCGACGATCCCTCGCTCGGCGAGCTCGTCGCCTTCCGCGACAGCCGGCCGGATCTCGCGCTGTTCGCCCGCGAGGCGAAGCGCTGCGAAGACGAGGCGGACCGTCTGCCTTACAGCCTCGACCAGACCAATGAGGTGCGGCTGGGCAGGATCGGGCTCAGGATCGTGGCGTTGAGCTGCACCGCCATGGTCGCGATCTGGCCGGTCGATACGGTCGCGGAGTCCGATGCCAAGCGGACGCTCGCCCATGAGACGCGCCTGCGCAGCGGCGAGACCGACTACGGGATGGCGGCGATGCTCTCTGTCGAAGATGCTGCCCGCATCAGGCTGCACCGCGCCGCCTTCGCGGTCGGCGAGCTGATCGTACCGCCGGCTCCGCCGCCGCCGTCAGCGGATGACCGCGGTCTCGCCCGCTGGCCGCTCTCGCGCCTCGATTTGGTCTACACGGTGCCTCTGGCGGGCGGCGACGCCTCGCTCGACGGCGGGCAGGTCGCGCGCTGGGCCGCCTTCACCGACGCCTATCCGACGATCTCGGATTGCGTCGATCGCTTCGCGCGGATGATCGCGATCGCAGACCGGCTCGATGTGCTGGCGGAAGGCCGCACCGAAGACGCGCCCGAGCTGCGGCGCGGGGCGGAGGGCGCCCGCATCCTGGCCTATCTCGCGACGGCACGCGCCGCGATCTGGCCGGCGATGCGCTACTCGGCGGATGCGCAGGCCAAGCTCAGGCTGGTCGAACTGGTCAATGAGCGCGCCTGCCGCCGCGATCCGCTGCACCAGCAGGCCGCGATCCGGCACATCGTCTCCGAGGCGAACTGGATCGCCAAGGCCTTCAGGCTCGGGGCGACGCTGGAGCTCGAGCCGGACTGGATCCCGATCGTCTGACGGACGGCGCGGAGACCACAACGCGGACCATTACGACGACGAGGCGCTCGGGAACGGCGCCTCGTTCGATTCCGGGGACGGAGGGGACGTGCGGCCAAATGGTCGTAACCCCAACGGAAAGTTCGAAGACATGACCAGGAATGACCAGGGCAGCGGGCGCTCGCTCGCCCCGCTGGGCGGGCAACTCCCGCACGAGTACGACACCGGCGCGCTGCAGGATCCGATCACGCTGGTGACGGCGATCGCCGGCAGCGACGATCCGAGCCTCGACGAACTGGTGGCCTTCCGTCGCCAGCCGATCGACCTGAAGGCTGCGGCGCGCCACGCCAAGGCCCTCCAGAACGAGGAGTTCCGGGTGAGCCTCGCCCGTGAGCTCGGAGACGAGCAGGGCGAACTCGCCTGCGCTGGCCTGCAGATCATGGGCCTGTCTCTCGTGGCCCTGGTCGCGACCTGGCCGGCGGATGATCTCGATCAGGCCGAGGCGAAGCTGGCGCTCGCCGAGAAGACCGGTGCGCTGCATCCCCGGCACGAGCCGGACTACGTCGCGAGCCTGGATGCGACGCATGCGCGCCGCCTGCGCTGGAAGCGCGCCGCCTTCGCCGTGCCCGAGCTGATGCTGCCACTAGGCCCCGCCATGCCGCAAGGCTCGAGCCAGGGCCTCTCGACCTGGCCGCTCGCGCGCTGGGACCTGGTCGCCGGCCTGCCGCTGCGGGGCGGGCCGCCCACCTTCGCCCACACCGAGCTCGCCGCCTGGGCCGGCTTCGCCAGGGCGACGCCCGATCTCGACCGGCTGCTGGCGCGCGCCCGCAAGATGTTCGAGACCTGCGATCGGCTGGTCGCGCTCGCCCAGCGCGGTCCGGAGAATGCCAGCGAGCTGATGGTCGCGGCAGAGGGTGCGCGCCTCGCCGGGTACCTCGCCGCGGTGCAGGTCATGATCTGGCCGGTCCACAACAGGCTGAGCCTCGCGACGAAGCGCGAGGTCGTCGCGCTGATCAACCTGCGCGGCGTGGTCGGTGACCCCGTGCACATGCAGGCTGCCGTCAGGCATGTCACGGCCGATGCCGCCTGGATCAAGTCCCTGCCGGTCGACGCCCGCGACACGTTGAACTTCGACTGGAGCGAAATCGTCTGACCGGCGAGGAACGATCCCGATCATCGTGATGGGCGGCGCCGGCACGGCGCTGCCCATTTGTCTTGCTGGCACGCGGCTTCATCATCCCCTTTTCCGGCAGCGCGTGATGGCGGCCCGCAGGGTGGCTTTGTAGCTATTCATTCCCTCTGCCACGAGATCGTCGATGCGCCAGCCCGCCGGTATTCGGATCAGAGCGACGCGCGTGCGCGAGACGGCATCGGGCGCCTCTGCTTGCCCGGCGGTGACGATGATCGTTCGTCGATCGGTTGAATCCTGACGGATGTCGGACTCATAACGCATCCGCGTCGGGCCGCCGGCGCCTTGCGCGCCGCCGAGGCGAGGATCGCCGTCATAGATCGGGCAGCGCGGCGACAGCGCCATCGCCTCATGCACGAGCCTGGCGAGGCCGGGCGACAGCATGGCGTTCGCGGCGGAACTCCCGCCGATTATCGCGGCATAGTCTTCCCCCGCCTCGTAGAGCCGTTTGACGAGCTCGAGCGCATCGTCGCCTCGCTGTGGCGGTCGAGCCGAGGCGGTCCTGTCGAAGCCCGTCCGCTGGATCGTTGTGCGACCGATGCCGTTTGCCCCGAGTGGAACCTCGTAGCGCCTGCGGCCGGTCGGCTGACTGCGAGAATCAGCTGGCCGCAGATAGGGCGTCGCGTACGTGATTCGCTGCGCCTCGAAGATGACGTCGCTGACGCTCTCGCCGATCAGTTCGGTCTCTCCGAGCAGGCGGAACGGGCCGTTACGGTCGGCGACGAACACCAGTCCCTTCGCTTCGACCGCATTGCCGGTGGGGTCGAATTGCCAGCGCACCGAGACGAAGGCGAAACGCCGGTCTGCGGCGCAGCCGTAATGCACATCGGCGCTGACCGCGTTGTCGGCGAGCGAGCAGCGCCTGGGCTGGAAATCCATGCCCGTGCAGCTTCGCGTCTTCGCCGCCAGGGCCGCGCGGATCTCCATTGCTGCCGCCCCGCGCGCGGCACCGAGCGCGCCGTCCTGATCGGCATAGTGCTCTGTCGTCTCGGCGACCACCGAGCCGGCCAGCATCCAAAGCGATATCGCTCCAAAGGCGATGAAACGGATGGTCGAGCGCATCATGATGCGCCCTCCAGCCAGCGCAGCTTGGCCTCGCGGCAGGCGAAGGTGGTCAGGCTGCTGCCGCTCATCAGATCGGCGAGCGTCACCACCGCGCCGGTCGCAAAGCCGAGGCTCCGGACAACCGGGGTCGGATCGTTGCGGTCGAGGGTCGTCGCCAGGCAGCCGACCAGATCCGAGGCGGTGGTCAGCGGGATCTTGCCTTCGAGGTCGCCGATCGCCCAGATCTCGACACCGCCCTCGCGGGTCGCCTTGCGCAGCTTCAGGGTCGCGGACGGCCCGCCACGAGCAGGCGCGATGGTGATCGAGGGAGAGCCGAACCAGGAGGACGTAGTCGTAACGGCAAAGCCATCGATCGCGGCGGCGCAGACCATGGTGTTGTGGTCGACCGGCCCCAGCGTTCCGTTCGCGCGCGGCACGCCCATCAGCTTCGGCCCACCGAGCGTCTCAATCCCGGCCTTGTCGAGCGCAGCCTTGCAGGCGCGCTGAACGAAGGCGGCTTCCATGCGCTTGCAGGAGGTGTCGATGGCGCGAATGCCATCGTCCTGGCTGGAGAACAGCGTCTTCGACCAGACCTCGTTGCAGGCCTGGCGGGCCGTGCGGATCAGCTTGTCGGCGACGACCTTGCTGCCATAGGCCTGCTCGAGCTTCTCGACGATCTCGTCGGTCACCTGACGGCGGATCGGCAGGACGGCCGCCTCATAACGCTCCTTCAGCGTGCGAGCCAAGGCGGCATCGCCGATGCGCAGATCCGGCATCGGCAGCCATTTGGCCGCGACCATGGCCTCCAGCGTCCGGTCGGAGCGCTCGGCCGCCGCGATCGCGGTCTGGATTCGAGCTTCGGCCACCTTGGCCAGCACGGCCTCAGCGCGCGCGGTGCAGCCGGCGATGACGGCGTTGATCAGGTCGTCGGGATAAAAGCTGCGCAGCGGCCACCAGTCGTCCTGCGCGCCGTAACCGGTGCACCAGCCCCGCGCCGTGCCGATCGGCTCCTTCGAGGCCCAGGTCGCGATCCAGCCGAGCATGCCGGTGACGATGACGTCCTTGTTAGCCAGAAGATGCGCGTTGAGCGCGTTCCAGCAGCCGATGGTCAAACCCCGCGCCGCACGCGTGCGGGCGTCGATCTGCGCCGCATTGCTGTCGAGCAGTGGCGGTCCCGCCGAGTACCAGGGTCCGAGCAGCTCGGAACAGACATTCGCAGCTTTGGGGATCGCCGGGCGCGACAGGTCGAGCAGTCCGATCACGCGCGAGACCTCGGACGACAGGCGAGCCGCCTGGCCCGGCCCATCGACGCCACGCTCGCCGCCGAGCTGCCGGAACCGCTGCTGCAGCGTCTTGGCCTGGGTCGCGGCCCCGTCGTCGCGGAAGCGCAACCCAGCATCCGGAAAGGCCAATGACGCCGTCGCCGCGACGCAGAGGCTCGCTGATATCAGGAAGCGGGACAGGAGTTGCCGGATCATGTGGATGTATCCTCAGGCGCCATCGTTCGCTCAATCGAAATATGGGCCTATGGGCATCTTATTTAATCGGCGCTGAATCCGGCGAGGCGCGAGTGCCTGCGTCGCGGGAAAGACGGGTCAGGTTTAATAATGGGTCTAATTACCGTGGATAAATCGACCTTGCTGCGGTCGACATCGCGACGTGGATGCGCGCGAACTCCTTGCCTGGAACATGAGACGGCTGCGGGTCGAGCGTGGCCTGTCGCAGGAGAAGCTGGCGCTCGATAGCGGCATCGACCGGACCTATGTCAGCCGGCTGGAGCGGCAGATCGAGAATCCCTCGATCGGCATCGTCGAGAAGCTGGCGCTGACGCTGGGCGTCCCCATCGCGCAGATGTTCGCCGAACCCGGCCGGGGCGACACCGCCCCGCAACCGCTGCGCGCCGGACGCAAGCCGAAGGGCTGAGCGGCGGTACGCCGTCGGCCTGAGAGGGGCCGCAGAAAAAGGGAACTTCCGATCCAACCGGGACGGGAACCCCACATGAATCCATCTGAACAATTGAAGGCTGCCGAGCTCCTCGCCCGCAACCTGCGGCGATTGCGCGAGGAACGCGGCTTGACGATCGATGATCTTGCCCGCCTGACCGGCATTGCAGCACGTCGCATCGAGGCGATCGAGGCCGGGAGCGTTCATGCCCATCTCGACGAGGTGAGTCTCGTGGCACTCGGGCTCGGCGTACGCATCGCAGCGCTCTTCGCGACGGAATAAGCCGACCTGGCCGGGGCGTCCGACAGACGCCCCGCTTCGAGCAGCAATGACAGGCAGCATCTTCGCGGGCGCTGCCTGTTCGCATTCCAAGGCCGGCGGGAAGCGGACCGAGGACCAGGAGAGAGGAGGAAGACGACGGAACGACACCGTCACCCCTCATGAACCCAAGGAAACACCATGAAGACCACCGCCCATTGCGACGAGCTGCTCAGCACCATCCTCCTCGACCCGAACGTGCATCCTGTCGTCGACGACCTCGCGGGCCTAGAGCGCCTCGTCCCCGACGCGCCGAGCGAGACCGAAAGCCTCGCCATCTTCCGCAACCAGCTGCCCGGCCTGCTCGCGCTTCGGGCCCGGGGTCAGGCACATACCGAACAGGTCCGGCGCCTCATCCTGCTTCTTGCCCGTGAGAAGGGGCAGATCGAGCGCTGGATCGATGTCGCCAACGCGCTGACGGTGCTGACCAATGCCTCGAACCTCGCCCTGCTCCTACTGCCGACCCGGTCGGAGGACGACATCTGGGCACGCGAGCAGTTCGGCCGCAACCTGCTGCGCCACGCCCGCCGGAATGGCGATGGCGAGGACATCGCGCTCGTGCGTCGTGCGGTCGCCGATCTGCCGCCGCGTGCCGCGCATCTGGCGCTGCCGACCAGCGCCAATGCGGTCGCCGAGATGATCGAGACCATGGCGCGGCGGGTCGGCGCTCTCCAGCCGAAACCGCAGGATGAGACCGAACCCGGCGCGCCCCGCGCGTGGGCGCTCGAGCAGGCCGACAGCTTGAAGGCCTACTTCGCCGACGCGCCCGATCTCGCCGGACTGCTCGGCGGTGCTCAGCAGGTGCTGGCGCTGGTCGATGGGCTGCGCGGCATCGCCGAGCCGGATGCCATGACCCTAAACGCGATCGAAGGCGGGCTGATCCTGGCCTATGCCAAGCTGATCCGCGTCGCGCTCTGGCCGGCACGCTACTACGATGACGTCTCGGCGAAGACCGCCGCCCGCGATCTCGTCCGCACGCGTGATACCGATCCGGACCATCTCGGCGCGCTCTGGGAAATCGCGTTCGGCCAGGGCGAAACCGTGGCCGGCCAGAGCAATCGGTTCCTCAATATCGACGAGATCGGCTGACGGCAGCGCAACGGCGATACGTCGGAACATCTGGATGGCGCGCCCACGGGGCGCGCCTTTCTGCATGGCGATGGGGAGCGGTGAAGGGGCGGACGAGCCGACCCCGAGGAACAGGTTCAAGACCATGACCGACACCACCGCACACTCCCTGCGCGACCTCGTCTTCGAGGCCGAGGCAGTGCCCGTCATCGACGAACTCGCCGCGCTGGACACGCTCCTGCCGGACATGTCGGACGAACTCGAGCGCTCCGCCGCTTTGCTCGAGCGGCTCCCGCCGCTCCTCGACCTGCGCGGGAGGGCGCTGGTTCATGCCCGGGAATATCAGCGCTTCCTGACCCTCGCCGAGGCCGATCCTTCGGCGTTGGAGCACTTCGCTGATATCGGCAATGCGCTCGCGCTCCTGTCGCATGCCGGCGAGATCGCGATGTTGCTGGTGCCAGCGGGCTCGCCCGAGGACCTCTTCGCCAAGGCCATGCTCGCGAAGGAACGCGGCGAGCAGTATCGCTCCGGCGGCGGAGTCCATGATCCGAAGCTGATGGAGCGCGCGCTGCGGCGGTCCTTCGCCGACAGCCATCCGCGCCTCGTCATCGGCGCGCGCATTCCGCCCGGGATGGAGGAGGCCTCCCGGCGCTTCAGCGGTGCGGTTCTGCCGCAGCCGATGGCCGGCGACGGTAACGCGCCCGGCATCTATCACCTCGAGCACGGGCTGGCGTTGGAGGACTGGTTCGACGATCCGCCCGATCTCGCCCTCGTGCTCGACGAGGCGAGGACGCTGTTTGCGAGCGTCGAAGCGTGGTCGCAAGCCGAGCCACCATCGCCGTTCTGGTACGGCGCGAGGCGCGGCGCCCTCATCCTCGCCTATGCACGCCTCTGCCAGATCGGGCTCTGGCCGGCGCGCAGCTCCGCCGAAGTCGTCGTGAAGATGGAAGTGGAGCGGCTCATCTCCGAACGTGCGGCCGATCCCGATCCGATGCGTGCCGCGGTCGAGATCGCGCTCGGCGTCGGACGCCGCATCGCCAAGCAGGGCGGACGCTTCGTAACCGTCCTCGGCGGCGTCGAGCTGTGAGGCGCGTGATGACCAAGATTTCCGACTACGATGCCGAGGCCGTCACGACCCTCAGCGATCTGGACTGCCAGAGATTGCTCGGCCATCTGCGCGATCAGCGTCCCGATGGCGGAGAGCCTGAGCCTCGGCAGTTCCCCGATCAGCAAAAGCCCGAGCCCACCGAACCTGCGATCGCGATCTACGATGCCGAGCGGCTGGCGCGTCGTCTCGGGCACGGCGATGGGTTCGTCGGAGATCCGGCTGAGGCCAACAACGACGAGGATGCCAGTCAGGCCCGTCAGATCCGGCTCTGGACCAGGATGCATGCCGACGAGCGAGGGCCCTGGCGCAAGCTGGTCATTGCCGACGCGGTGATGATCGCGCGCCTCGCCGGCCTCGACGCGATCTGCCCCCACTTCGCGGAGGTCACGGCCTGGATCGTCAGGGCCGCGGGGCTCAGTGCCTCCACCGGGACGCCGCTGCGGCTCGATCCGGCCGTGGTCGTTGGGCCTCCCGGAACGGGGAAGACCTTCTATGCCCGCAAGCTCGCCGAGGCGCTCGGCGTACTCTCCGAGGTCATCGCCATGAATCTGATGACGGATCGCGGTTCGGCATTCTCCGGCCTGACGCCGGTTTGGAAGGCCTCCGGTCCCGGCAAGGTCGCCAAACTCCTGATCGAGGGCAGTCATGCCTCGCCCCTCATCGTGATCGACGAAATCGAGAAGGCATCCCCGATCAATCCGCGAGAGACCCCGGAGAATGTGCTGCACTCGCTGCTTGAGCGCGAGAATGCCGCCCGGTTCGTCGACGAGTTTGTCGATCTGCCGATCAGGGCCGATCACATATTCTGGTTCGCGACGGCCAATAGCCTCGATCCGCTACCCCAAAGCATCGTCGACCGGCTGATCGTGTTTTCGGTCGAGCCGAAGGAGGCCGAGATGCTCCTCATCCAGAAGAGTATCTTCAACGAGGCGAACCTGCGCGTCGGCTGCAGTTTCACCGAGCCCGACGAGGAGTTGTTCCGGGTAACCGCCGGCCACAGCCCGCGCACCCTGTCGCGACTCTGGGACATCGCCATGGGCTTCGCCGTAGCGGCCGGCCGACGGCATCTCGTCACTGCGGATATCCGTGGGGCCGAGCAGGTCCTGCTCTCCGGAAAGGAGGGCGCGAGGAGGTCGATCGGATTTATCCGGTCGGCCGCGAAGGGATCAAAAAGTCTGGAGTGAGGGGAAGATCGGGAATGCCCCCATGAAGCCCCGGACAACGGAAACTCGGAAACCAGACAATGACGACACACAGCAACAATGCCATGCTCACGCCTGAGACCGGCAACGGTAGCGTCGCACAGGAGCCGCTCCTCGCGGCGGCGCGCCGCCTCCTGCCAGAAGGATCGCCCGGCGCGGTGACACATCACCTGCCGACGCAGTGGCCGCGTCCCGGCGGCGTCGCGCTGCAGCCGCTGCCCAACGACGCCTTCACGTCTGATGCCTTCACCAAAGCCTACCAACCCGGCTTCCTGATCTCGATCTACGCCGCGGGATGTGGCCGCGACCACGCAAATGCCGCAGCGACCGGCCTGCTCGGGCTCGCGCGAACGCTCAAGGCAGCCCTCCACAAAGTCGGGGTCACCACACAGACGGATCCCAGGAACCGGATGCGCGAGATGAGCAAGGTGCACTATGGCGCGCTGACGATCACGGCTGACGGCAACGCGTGCAGCGATCTTGGGTACAACACCTGGGCGCTGACCCATATCCTGCCGCATAATGATCCTCTTCCGAATTCTCCCGTGTCCATAGGCGAGATGGTCCTCAACGTCCGCCTCCCGCATGATCTGCCGGCTGAGGAATTCGACAAACGCCTGGACAAGCTGATGCGCAACGCGCTGCTCAATGACTGGCTCCAGTCGCTGGATGGCAAGCGCCACTGCGGCTATCTCGGCATCTACCCCGAAACGCTGTCGCGAAAGACCGTCTACCGCTTCAGCAAGAGCATGCGCCGGTCGGACACGGCGGAGATCTACTTCTTCCGCCCGAAATCCCGAGACGCTGACCGGCTCGTGCGGCTTGCCGAGGTGATCATCTACAGCCATGTCACCCAGCCGCAGAACCGGCCGCAGGTCTCGTACCGGTCCCTCGGCCAGGGCCTTCGCGAGGACTTCAAGTCTCCTGCAGCGTAGACCGGAGCTCCCAGGCCGTCGCAACGATCGAAAAGCAAATGCCCGGACGCCTTGACGCGGCCCGGGCATTTTTGCGTTCATGCTGTCAGGGGGGCCTGACCCGTCGGCAACGGGGCTAATCAGCCTTCTTCTTCCCGGGCGCGCGCGTGAGTGGCCGTGTTGGCCTGAGCAAGATCAATCTCCCGGCATCTGCATCCTGCTTTCGAGGCACCAGGATCTCTCGCATGCCCTCGATCAGGGGACTGGTGATACCAGAGAATTCCTTGAACTCGTCGGCGGAAAGCAAACCATTGCGACCATAATTGCCCGCGGAGGTTTCGGAGTTCGCGTGGCCGAGAACACGGTCCCGTGTCCGAGCCGATAACTTCAGCTGGTCGATCATGTCGGCCATCGTGTGCCGCGTGCTGTAGAGCGTGACATCCTGGCGATTGGCGACGTTGAAGCGGCGTTTGACGTATTGCCAGCTCTTCGTCATCTCCTGGCTCCAACGGAGCTGCCCGTCCGGCTTTTTATATGGCTCGCAGTCGGGGAAGAGCCTTGCCACGCCATGCCTGGCCATCTCGTCGCGATGATCGAGCAGACCGAGCTCGACGAGGAGCGGATGGATCGGAACGACGCGCGCGGATGCGCTCGTCTTCAAAGTCCTCAACTCTGCCAGTGTGACCCGGCCCTTTCTGGCGTCGAACGGCCTGAGGTCGAAACAGGCAAATCCGTGCGAGACGATCAAATCATCGACCTTTAATGGACCCACCTCGCCAGTGCGCATGCCCGTCAGCAGGAGGATCAGATACTGCCAGTATACAGATCCCTGGATGAGATAACGCCCTTCGGTCCAGCAGCGCTTCCGGCTATGGCAGCCGGTGAACAGGGGCAAGCTCACCAGTTTCAGGATCTCGTCGTCCTCGAAACTGTCTCGCGGTAACGCGGCCCTGTTTTGCGGAGTGGTTTCGTCGAGAACCGGCACCACGTCGATCAACCGCTGCTTGTGCAGCCAGTTGAAGAACCGATCCAAACCGGCATGGTAGTTTTTTTTGATGGTTCCGACGGCGGCGGTGACCAGCTTGGCGTCTGGATTGTCGATGCCATAGCGATAGCGGGCGTAAAGGGTTCTGCCGACATGCGCCGGGATGTTCTTGGGCGTCGGGATGCGCGGAATTTCCGCGTTCAACTTCGAAAAATCGTCGCGATCATAGTCCCGGGGGCGCTTGTCGCCGATCAGGGCGATGGCGAATGTCACGATCGGTCCGATCTCGCTCCTGGCGCGATCATCACCATTCACGCGAAGTCGCCCGGCGAGATATTCCTCGAGGAAATCGCTGAGGCGTTTCACATCATCCTTTTTCGGGGATGATGCGGCTGGTGGTTGAACGAACACATCGCACGCGGCTCCATTGTGGTCGGTCGGCCCCACCGTGGACACGTTTGAAAGACCGGTTGAATGTACTGCGGGCGTTGGTGTCAACGCCTGCTGTCGCGCCAGTATGACGTCGACATCGCTCGATGCGGTGTCACGCCCATTGCCCTGACCGACGAGAATCACGCCTTTGTCCGGCCGCGTGGGGTCAAAGCGATGCGGTTTAAGCGTCCCGAACGGCAGGGCAGGGGCGATTCCCAACGAGCGCATCGCGTCGGCCCGGCCCCGCTCATAGGCATCAGTCCGGTCGTCGGTCGCAATCCGCTTTTCGGCGACGAGGTTTTCCTGGCAGAAGGTCATCCAGGCGGCGTTGAACGGCCCGTCCTGCGCCAGGCCTCCCATCTCGTCGATCAGGCCACGGACGACATGCTCGAACATGATGCGCGAGGAGAGCTTGTTTCGTTCGCTGACAGGGCCCTGAGCATTGAAGGCATGCAGCTGGTCCCGGATGTGCTGATAGCGCTGGTTCATGCTCTGCGAGGTTTGCAAGGGAAGGAGCCATGTCATCCGATCCGCCAGGACGTGACGGGCGGTGGCATAGTCGCTCGTGCCCAGTGAAAACCGCACTAAGCGACTGGGTGTACCGGAACTGAAGGTTTTGAGGCGAATTTGAAGATAATAGCGTCCGCCTTCACGGCGGGCGAGATGGGACGAGCGGGCCACGCGAAGCCTCGGAAACGAGAGGAATCGGTGTGAGACATCCCCGTGAGATATCTCACAATCCGCAGGCGCGGGACGCTTTCCAAAAATCGATTGATTTCAGCTTCTTGAACACGATCGGAGGTTCAAGAAAAAAAGTGGTAGCGGGAGAGGGACTTGAACCCCCGACACGCGGATTATGATTCCGCTGCTCTAACCAGCTGAGCTACCCCGCCACAGGGTCGAGGCCGGCAAGCCGGCTCGTCTTCGAGGCGCGATATAGGCGTCGCGGCGGGGCGGCGTCAAGCCTTGGATTGCGCGTTATCGGCAGAAGCCTGCTTGCGCAGCCGGACGACCTTGAAATAGCCGCGCCCGACATGGACCGTCTCGTAGCGGCCGGTCGCCTTCGCCCAGTCGGTCAGGCGGCTGACCTTGAAGTCGGAGCTCCAGCCCACCGCCTTCGAGAGCGGCGCGACCGCGCTCCAGAACGGCGCCAGCAGGCCGCCATCGTCGACGAGGCGGCTGGAGATGATGATCTCGCCGCCCGGCTTCAGCACGCGGTCCATCTCGGCCAGCGCCTGCTCGGGGTTCGGCACGAGCGTGATCACGAATTGCGCGGTGACGGCGTCGAAGCGCTCGTCGCCGAAGCCGAGCCGGCAGGCATCCATCACCATCAGCCCGCGGACATGGTCGAGCTTCTGGTTCACCACCTTGCGATGGGCGACCCTGAGCATGTCGAGCGAGAGGTCGGCGCCGAGCACACGCGAGTCCGGCGTGAAATAGGGCAGGGTGAGCCCGGTGCCGACGCCGATCTCGAGGATGTCGGGGCCGCAGGAGCAGGCCGCCTCCACCGCCTCGCGCTGCGGGCGCGCCAGCATGTTCTGGTAGATCCGGTCGTAGAATTTCGCCCAGGTCGCATAGACGCGCTTCTGGCCGTCGAGATCGTAGGTCACCGGCATGGTCTGGAGTCCGAACGGAAGAGCGAGGCCTGGGCGATCAGGACAGGGCGAGGGCGGCCGGCGCGGGCGCGGACGGCAGGGCGAGCGGGCGCCGCAGGATGGTGCCGCCGCCGAGGACGCGGGAACCGGGGCCGGCATCGGCATAGATCACGCAGGCCTGGCCCGGCGAGACGCCCTCCTCGTCGCTGGCGAGCTCGATGCGCAGGCCCTCCGCGTCGCGGAAGAGCCGGGCCTCGCGCGGGGCGCGGGTCGAGCGCACGCGCACGGCGACGTCGAGCCCTTCCGGCGGAAGAGCGTCGAGCGAGATTTCGCCGATCCAGTTGAGATCGCGCAGGCGGATCTCGCCCACGCTGAGCGCCTCGCGCGGGCCGACGATGACGCGAGCGGCGTCGGCGTCGAGGCGCAGGACATAGAGCGGCTCGCTGGCGCTGATGCCGAGGCCCTTGCGCTGGCCGACGGTGTAATGGAGCACGCCATCGTGATGGCCGAGGATGCGGCCGTCGAGATGGACGATGTCGCCGGGGCGGGCGGCGCCGGGCTTGAGGCGCTCGATGACGTCGGCATAGCGGCCGTTGGGCACGAAGCAGATGTCCTGGCTGTCGGGCTTGTCGGCGATGGCGAGGCCGAGCTCGGCGGCGAGCGCGCGGGTCTGCGCCTTGTCGATATGGCCGAGCGGGAAGCGCAGCAGGTCGAGCTGCTCCTGCGTCGTCGCATAGAGGAAATAGCTCTGGTCGCGGCTCGCGTCGGCAGCGCGAAACAGGCCCCGATGGCCGTTGCCGAGGTCGCGGCTCAGCACGTAATGGCCGGTCGCCAGCGCGTCGGCACCGAGCTCCTTGGCGAGGTCGAGCAGATCGCGGAACTTCACGGTCCGGTTGCACTCGACACAGGGGATCGGCGTCTCGCCGGCGAGATAGCTCTCGGCGAAGCGCTCGATCACCGCGTCGCGGAAGCGGCTTTCGTAATCGAGCACGTAATGCGGGATGCCGATCGTCTCGGCGACGCGACGGGCGTCGTGGATGTCCTGCCCGGCGCAGCAGGCGCCAGCGCGATGGACGGCTGCGCCATGGTCGTAAAGCTGGAGCGTGACGCCGATGACGTCATACCCCTCGCGCTTGAGCAGGGCGGCGACGACGGAGGAATCGACGCCGCCGGACATTGCCGCAACGACGCGCGTGGCCGCGGGCGGCTTGGCGATGTCGAGGGAATTGCGGGATGGCGCGGTCATTCTCGGCTGTGTCGTGGCTGGCTCGGGGGCTCGAAAGGCGGCTTCGGCGCGTCTGCCGGCTCTATACCGGCTTTGCTCCGATGCCGCCAGCCGGATCGGCAAATCCTGCCGGTCTGAACGTTGCGAGCCGGGCTCATATTGCCCGCTCGCCCAATCAGATGGTGCTAAGGCCTTGATTCAGCAAGGGCCGCTTCTGGCTCGCAACTTGCTGGACACAGGTCGGGCGCGTTGTTGCCCGCGTCACGGGACCGTTCATGCCGATCCAGTCTGTGTTCACACATCAGGCCTCTGCCGAAGCGCCGGTTGCCCGGTCGCGCGCCGGTCAAACCGAGCCGCGCGAGAACGGCGAGGTCTTTGCGCTGCCCGATACCGAGGCGGCGGCCGGCGAGACCAAGGCCGGTGCCGCCGGGAAGGCGATCGCCTCGGGAGAGGCCGCGATTTCCAAGGAAGCGGCTGCTGCCGCGCTGGTCGTCGATCCCGCCAAGGTGAATGCGCAGGTGAACACGTCCCAGCCAGTTGCCGAGCCCCCGGTGGCGCGTGCTCCGGCGACCAAATCCGAGCCGCAGCCGGCGAAGGCCGAGGCGAGCGGGATCGCGTTCCTGATCGCGATGGCAGAAGCCCAGACCGGCGTCCAGGGCGAAGCTGGCGGCGAGAAGCCGGCGGCGCAATCGGGCGAGGCCGCTGTCGAGACCGGAGAGGGCATTGCCAAGAAGGCTGACAAAGACGCTGCCGAAGGGGAGGGCGAGCCTGCCGTCGTGACTGCCGTTCCGGCGAGCGAAAACCAGGCGGGGGCCGTGCCGGTGCCGGTGGTGGTCCCGCCTCCGTTGGCCCTGCCGCAGGGAGCGCAACCCGCGACCGAAGCGGCTGCCGGCGAGGCGGTCGACGAACTGTCGGCCGACGGCGGATCGAAGAAGGGGGCTGCGAAGCCGGCACTGGCCGCGGCAACCGCCGGGCTGCCGCTCGTCGCGGCAGCGACGCCGGAGGCTGCGCAGGCCGCGGCCGCAGGCACCGTGGACGGCAAGGCGGCGCTCGGTGGTGCGCATGCGGTCGGGGCTGCCGGACAGGGCGCTGCGGAATTCGCGGATACCCTCGCCAAGGCCGACCAGCCGCCGGCGGCCAACGGAGCCCAGTCTGCCGCCGAGCCGAAGGCGCTCGATGCCCTGCAGCAGCAGCCGGCCGCGCCTTTCGATCTCTCGACCCTGCTTCAGCAGGCGCCCGGAAAATCCGGGCATGAGCGCCTGGTCCAGCCGTTCGATCCGAACGCGGCGGCCGGCAACGCCCCCGGCGCGCCAGGACAGGGCACGGCGAGCGGCCAGCCGACGCCGATCCATGTCGTGCCGATCGAGATCGGGCTGCGCGCCATGTCCGGCGCGCGGCAATTCGATATCCGGCTCGATCCCGACGAACTTGGCCGCGTCGACGTCAACCTGTCGATCTCCGACAAGGGCGAGGTCAGCGCCAGGCTGGTCGTCGACCGCGTCGAGACCCTGCATCTCCTGCAGCGCGATGCGCGCACGCTGGAGCGCGCCTTCGAGCAGGCAGGACTGAAGCCGTCCGATGGCGGTGTAGACATCACCCTGCGCGACCCGTCCGATCAATCCGCCTTCCGCCAGAACCGCCAGCAGGACGAGGCGCCGCAGCGCCCGCGCCAGCCCGACGGCATCGAGCTGGCCGAGGACGCTCCCCTTACCATCGACCCCGTTCCGCAGCGCCGTCTCATTCGGCTCGGCGGCGTCGATCTCAGCATCTGAACGAGGACCAGCGCCATGGCGGTTTCCAGCACCAGCGGCACCTCAGGGACATCGGGTACCAGCACCAGCACGGTGACCGGTTCCACGAACGGCATTGCCAATAATTTCGACCAGTTCCTGCTGCTGCTGACGACGCAGCTCAAGAACCAGTCGCCGCTCGACCCGCTCGACACCAACCAGTTCACCCAGCAGCTCGTGCAGTTCGCCGGCGTCGAGCAGCAGCTCAAGACCAACGAGACGCTGGGCTCGCTCCTCAGCCTCAGCGCGGCCGGTACGGCGACCAATGCCGTCGGCTTCATCGGGGCCACGGTCACGGCCGACGGCACCGCGACGCGCCTGATCGACGGCAAGGCCGACTGGAAGGTCAACATGCCCTCGACCGGAACGGCGACGATCACCATCAAGGATTCGAACGGCAGCGTCGTCCAGACGCTGACGAAGACGCTGGCCGCGGGCGACCAGACCTTCACTTGGGATGGCTCGACCTCGCTCGGCACCAAGGCGCCGGACGGCGAGTACAGCATCACGATCGACGCCAAGAACGTGGCCGGCGAGAGCATAACCGCGAAGACGCAGATCAGCGGCGTGGTCGACGGCGTCGACTTCACCTCCTCGATCCCGATGCTCAAGATCGGCTCGATCAGCATCCCGATCGACAAGGTGAAGAGCGTGGTCCGCGGCGACTGAGCACGGGCGAATCAGTCGTGGACATCCGAGGCGAATGTTTTAGCCAATTTTTAAAGCCGCCTGCTTATGCTGCCCTCAGTAGCTCTGTTGAGTTGTGTGAGAGTACCATGACCGAGCCATTGCGACCGCGGGTGAAATACGTGATCGGACCGGACGGCAGTCCGCTGACGATCGCGGACCTCCCGCCGATGAATACCAGGCGCTGGGTCATCCGGCGGAAGGCCGAGGTGGTGGCCGCCGTGCGCGGCGGACTGCTCAGCCTCGAAGAGGCCTGTCAGCGTTATACGCTGACCGTCGACGAGTTCCTGAGCTGGCAGATGTCGATCGACCAGCATGGCCTTGCCGGCCTGCGGACGACCCGCATCCAGCACTACCGCCAGTAAGAAGCAGGGATTTCCGTTTCTTTTCAAAGGCGTCGGCCCAAGCAGGGCCGGCGCCTTTGGCGTTTCCAATGCGCGGCCCGCGAGAAAGTTTAACGACCCGCCTTCAAAAATTAACCAGCCGCTAACCATGCACCGGGAAAAACTTGCCTAGTGGGGCGGGACAGGTGTGCCGTCCCCTGCGATTCTGTGGGACGGATGGCGGCGTGAACGGCCTGATCGAGCAGTTTGCCAAATTCGGCGCGGCGCGTCTGGCGGCCATGCTGGCCGTCACGCTGGTGCTCGTCGGCTTTTTCGGCTTCGTCATGCTCAAGATGTCCCAGCCGGCGATGAGCGTGCTGTTCTCGGATCTGGGCAGCCAGGACGTCAGCGCCATCCTCAAGGATCTCGACGCGCGCGGCATCAAGTACGAGCTGCGCGGCGACGGCCAGACCGTGCTGGTGCCCAAGGCCGACGTCCCGCGCCTGCGCCTCGACCTCGCCAGCAAGGGCATCCCGGCGGGTGGCGGCGTGGGCTACGAGATATTCGACAAGGGCGACGCCTTTTCCTCGACCAGCTTCGTCCAGAACATCAACCACCTGCGCGCCCTCGAAGGCGAACTCTCGCGCACCATCCGCTCGATCGGGCGGGTGCAGGCGGCGCGCGTCCATCTCGTCATCCCGGAGCGGCGCCTGTTCGAACGCGACCGCGAGCCGCCGCGCGCCTCGATCGCGCTCAAGCTCGCCGGCGATCTCGATGCCGCGCAGGTCCGGGCCGTGCGCCATCTCGTCGCCTCGGCCGTCGACGGCCTGAAGCCGGAGCGCGTCTCGATCGTCGACGAGCGCGGCCGGCTCCTGGCGGACGGCGCCCAGAGCGACCAGGGCCTGATCGGGCTCGGCATCGAGGAGCGCCAGACCGCGATCGAGAAGCGCATCAAGGGGCAGGTCGAGGATATCGTCGCCAGCGTCGTCGGCTATGGCCGGGCGCGCGTGCAGGTCTCTGCAGCGCTCGACACCAATCGCGTCGAGAGCCGCTCCGAAAGCTACGACCCGGAAAGCCGCGTCCTGCGCTCCAGCCAGAACCGGACGGAAGCCTCGACCACGACCGAGGGCGGCAACGGCACGGTGACCGTCGGCAACGAACTGCCCGGCGCGCAGCAGACGCAGGGCGCGCAGCAGAACCAGCGCGAGAACTCCTCGAAGAACGAGGAGGTCGCGAACTACGAAATCTCGCGCACGACCCGCACCGAGGTGCTGGAGGGCGGGCGCGTCAAGAAGCTTTCGGTCGCCGTCCTGGTGGACGGCAACTACACGCGCAGCCCGACCGGCGAGTTGTCCTATCAGCCGCGCAACAACGACGAGCTGGAGCGCATCGGCGAGCTGGTGCGCACCGCCGTCGGCTTCGACCAGGCACGCGGCGACAAGGTCGAGGTGGTCAACCTGCGCTTCGCCGAGGCGCCGCCGCCGCCGGCCGATCTCACCGAGCAGACGCTGCTGCAGCAGCTCACCTCCTTCACGAAGGAGGACCTGATCCGCTTCGCCGAGCTCGCCGTCATCTCGCTGCTCACGGTGATCGTGCTGATGACGGTGGTGCGCCCGCTGCTGAAGCAGGTTCTGGCCTCCGACAACAGCAATGTCCGGGCGATCCCCTCCTTCATGCGCAATGGCGGCGCGGCGCTCGCCGACGCGACCGGCGATCCGGCCGGCAGCTCGCGTGCGGTGACCGTCGGTTCCGATGGCGAGCCGCTTCCCATCGAGGTGGATGCGGCTCCCTCCGAGCGGATGCTCGCGATCGCCCAGGTGAAGGGCCAGCTCAAGGCGCAATCCGTGGAAAAGATCGGGGCTCTGGTCTCGCAGAACCCGGCCGACTCGGTCGCGGTGCTGCGCAGCTGGATCCACGAGAAGTCCGCCGCGTGACGGGGCCCTGAGACATGGCCGACACCCGATCCCTTGCACCGCGCAACACCGGCTTCCAGGACGGCATCGAAGGCGGCGGCTTCGGCGTGACCACCGTCGCCGAGATGACCGGCCCGCAGCGCGCCGCCGTCATCCTGCTGGTGCTCGGCGAGGATCACGGCCGTGCGATCTGGCAGCAGTTCGACGACGACGAGATCCGGATCATCACGCGTGCCATGGCCGAGCTCGGCACGGTCGATGCCGATGAGGTCGAGCGCCTGATGCTCGATTTCGTCGGCAAGCTATCCAGCGCCGGTGCGGTCACGGGTTCCTTCGATCGCACGATCTCGCTGCTGGAGAAAATCCTGCCGACCGATCAGGTGGCGCTGATCATGGAGGAGATCCGGGGGCCGGCCGGCCGCAACATGTGGCAGAAGCTCGGCAATATCGACGCCGTGGTGCTCGCGAATTTCCTCAAGAACGAGTATCCGCAGACGATCGCGGTGATCCTGTCGAAGATCAAGCCCGACCACGCCGCCAACGTGCTGCGCAACCTGCCGAACGATCTCTCGATCGAGGTGGTCGGGCGCATGCTGCGGCTGGAATCGGTGCAGAAGGAAGCGCTCGACCATATCGAGAACACGCTGCGCACCGAATTCGTCTCGACCCTGACGCAAACCCGCCGCCGCGATCCGCACGAGATGATGGCCGAGATCTTCAACGGCTTCGACCGGCAGACCGAGCTGCGCTTCCTCTCTGCGCTGGACGCCTCGAACCAGGATTCGGCGGAGCGTATCCGCGCCCTGATGTTCACCTTCGACGACCTCGGCAAGCTCGACCCTGCCGGGCTGCAGACACTGGTGAGCCAGGCCGAGAAGGACACGTTGGCGCGCGCGCTCAAGGGTGCCAGCCAGTCGATGCGCGAGTTCTTCTTCGGTGCCATGTCGCAGCGCGCGGCCAAGAACATGCAGGACGACATCGAGGGCCTCGGCCCGTTGCGTCTCAAGGAGGTCGACGAAGCCCAGACCAAGCTCGTCCAGATGACCAAGGAACTCGCCGACAAGGGCGAGATCGTGCTGTCCAAGGGCAGTGCCGACGACGAGTTGGTGTACTGAGATGGCGTCCGCGACCAAGTTCATGTTCGGCACCGACTTCCGCGAAGGCAGCCGCAAAGCCGCCGGCGAAGCGGAGCTCGCTGCGGCCCGGGCGGAAGGCTTTCATGCGGGGCAGGAACAGGCGCATCGCGAGGCGCAATCCCAGCTCGTCGGCCTGACCGGGCAGCTCGCGCGCTCGGCCGAGCGGCTTTTCGCGCAGGAGGCGGCCCGCATGGCCGCGATCGAGGAGCATGCGGCACAGGTCGCGATCGTGACGGCGAAGGCGCTGGCTGGGGCCGCGCTGGCCGAGAAGCCGCTCGCGGTGCTGGCGGGAGCCATCCGCGAAGCCTTGAGCCACGCAAGGACGGCGCCGCATCTGGTGCTGCGCGTGCATGAGAGCGCGGTCGAGGCGGCGGAGGAGCTGGTTCGCAAGCTCGCGGCCGAGCACGGCTTCTCCGGCAAGCTGATCCTGCTCGGGCAATCCGACATCGCGCCCGGCGACGGGCGCATCGAATGGGCGGAGGGCGGCTTCGTCCTCGACAGCCAGCAACTCACGGCCCTGGTCGAGCAGGCGGTCGCCCGCGTGTTCGGCCATGCCCGTGCGGAACCATGAAGGTCTGAGCCATGAGCACGGAGAACGATCTCAACCTGCCGCCGCTGAACCAGGCCGACCTGTCCTTCGACCAGGGCGAGATGTCGGTCGCGCGCTCGGGGCCGGTGCCGGTCAAGACGGCGGAGGACCTGGAACAGGTCTTCGACGTGCCGGTCACTGTATCGGCCGTGCTCGGCTCCTCGAAGGTCGCGGTCGGGGACCTGCTTCAAATCGTGCCGGGCGCGGTGCTGGAGCTCGACCGGCGCGTCGGCGAGGCGATCGACATCTTCGTCAACGAGCGGCTGGTCGCGCGCGGCGAGGTCGTTGTGGTCGAGGATCGGCTCGGCGTGACCATGACGGAAATCATCAAGGCGGACCGGTGAGAGCCGGCTTGCAAATTCGTGATGGCGGTCTGCGACTGCGGTTTTGCTGCGCTTCGGTGCTCACGTACATGACGTACGCCCCGCTTCGATGCTCGCGAACGGTGCAGTCTCGACACGCCCTGACGAATTTTCAAACCAGCTCTCGGGCTGGGCTCGCTTCCAAAGACATCGCAAGCAGAAGGACCTGAGCCATGCGCCTCATCATCGCCGGCGGTCTCAAGGGACAGATCATCGCAGCCGCCAGGATCGCCATGTCGCATGGCGCGGCCGTGACCCATACCGAAAGCCTCGACCAGACGCTCGCGGTGCTGCGCGCCAAGGGCGCCGACCTCCTGATGGTCGATGTCGCCCAGCCGATTGCGGGTTATGTCGCGGCGCTGGAGGGGGAGCGCATCCGCACGCCGATCGTCGCCTGCGGCACCTCGACCGACACGCGCGCCGCTGTCGCCGCGATCCAGGCCGGTGCCCGCGAATACGTGCCGCTGCCGCCCGACCCGGAACTGATCGCCGCCGTGCTGGAGGCGGTTGCCGCCGACCAGTCCAGCCTGATCTGGCGCGATCCGGCGATGGAGCGTGTCGTGCAGCTCGCCACGCAGATCGCGCGTTCGGAGGCGCCCGTGCTGGTCACCGGCGAGAGCGGCACCGGCAAGGAGGTGATCGCGCGCCATCTGCACCAGAAATCCGGCCGCAAGGACCGCCCCTTCGTCGCGGTGAACTGCGCGGCGATCCCCGACAACCTGCTCGAATCCGAGTTGTTCGGCCATGAGAAGGGCGCCTTCACGGGCGCCATCGCGCGGCGGATCGGCAAGTTCGAGGAGGCCAATGGCGGCACGCTCCTGCTCGACGAAATCTCGGAGATGGATGTCCGCCTGCAGGCGAAACTGCTGCGCGCCCTGCAGGAGCGCATGATCGACCGCGTCGGCGGCACCCAGCCGGTCAAGGTCGATATCCGGATCATCGCGACCTCGAACCGCAACCTCGCGGACGCCGTGCGCGAGGGCTCCTTCCGCGAGGATCTGCTCTACCGGCTCAATGTCGTGCATCTGCGCCTCCCGGCGCTGCGTGAGCGTCCGGGCGACATCCTGGCGCTGGCCGAGCATTTCGCGAAGAAATACGCGGATTTGAACGGCCTGCCGGCCCGGCCGATCGCGGCCGACGCGCGCAAGCTGCTGCTCGCCGGCGCCTGGCGCGGAAACGTCCGCGAATTGGAGAACACGATGCATCGGGCGGTGCTGCTGGCGAGCGGACCGGAGATCGCGGCCTCGGCCGTGCTCAGCCCGGAGGGCGAGGCGCTGTCACCGGCGCCCTCGCGAGATCCGGCGGCGCGCGCGGCGCAGACGGCGGAGGCGATGACGCGCTCGCTGGTCGGGCACACCGTTGCCGATGTCGAGCGCGAGCTGATCCTCGACACGCTCGATCATTGCCTCGGCAACCGAACGCATGCGGCCAAGATCCTGGGAATCTCGATCCGCACGCTGCGCAACAAGCTCAGCGAATACACATCGGCCGGGATCACCGTGGCCGAGCCGGGTCAGACGCGCATCAGCGCGGCCTGACCCGAGGAAGGCTTACCAGTAACGCCGGCGGTAGTAGCGCGGCCGACGGTAATAGTAGCGCGGCCGGGCATAGTAGCGCGGGCGCACATAGTAGCGCGGCCGGCGATAATAGCGCGGCCGGCGATAATAATAGTACTGGCTGAACTCGGCGTCGGCCTTGTCCAGCGCCTCCTTCATCTCGGCGGTCACGGCCTCGTCGCCCTTGTCGGGCTTGGCCTCCGGCAGCGGCGCCAGCTTGGGCTGTGCCGCTTCGGCGGCGGCGATGCCGCCCATGCCGGCTGCGGCAAAGCCGCCGACCAGTGTCATCAGGAATGAGCGTCTGTCCACGACGGCCTCCAGTCTGTTGTCACCACATCTCCCCGGGCATCCTTACGCAAGGAACGCCAGCATGGAATAATGCATTTAAATGATGCCTTGTTCCAGAGGGGCGGATTTCGTCCGCTATGGTTACGAGCGGCCGGGGCTCAGTCCACCGCGTTGAGCGGCCGGGCGACGCTTTCGAGCGGCTGGCGCTCGGCCCGGATCGCGAACCGCGCCGCGATGACCGCCGCCGCCAGCATCAGGAAGGCGCCGATGAGATAGCCGCCGAAGACGCTGCCGCGCGAGCCGGTATCGATCAGGATGCCGAAGAGCCAGGGGCCGGCGATGCCGCCCGCGCCGGTTCCCACCGCATAGAACATCGCGATCGCCAGCGCCCGCATCTCGACCGGGAAGGTCTCGGAGACCGTGAGATAGGCCGAGCTCGCCGCGGCCGAGGCGAAGAAGAACACGACGCTCCAGCACAGGGTGAGTTGCGAGGCCGTCAGCCAGTCCTTCCAGAACAGATAGCCCGTGCCGGTGAGCAGCAGGCCCGACAGGGCATAGGTCGCGGCGATCATGGTGCGGCGGCCGAGCGTGTCGAAGAACCGGCCGATCAGGAGCGGGCCCAGGAAGTTGCCGGCGGCGAAGGGCAGGATGAACCAGCCGATATTCTGCGAGGGCACGGCGTAGAAATCGGTGAGGATCAGCGCGTAGGTGAAGAAGATCGCGTTGTAGAAGAAGGCCTGCGACAGCATCAGGGCGAGGCCGACCAGCGCGCGTTCGCGATGGACGACGAACAGCGTGGCGAAGACCTCGCCGAGCGGGGTCGCGGCGCGCGGGCGCAAGCGCGTCACCGGCAGAACCTCGCCGGCAGGTGCGACGAAACCGGCGCGGCGCTCGATATCGGAGACGATGGCCGCGGCGCGGTCCGGATGGCCGTGGCTGATCAGCCAGCGCGGGCTTTCCGGAATCCATTGCCTGAGGAAGAGGATGATCAGGCCGAGCGCCGCGCCGATGAAGAAGGCAAGGCGCCAGCCATATTCGGGGTCGATCCAGGCGGGGTTGAGCAGGACGATGGAACCGAGCGCGCCGAGCGCCGCGCCGACCCAGAACGAGCCGTTGATGACGAGGTCGGTCCAGCCGCGCACGCGGGCCGGGATGAGTTCCTGGATCGTCGAGTTGATCGCGGTGTATTCGCCGCCGATGCCCATGCCGGTCAGGAAGCGGAAGAGGATGAAGCTCCAGAGGTTCCAGGAGAAGGCGGTCGCCGCCGTGGCCGCGAGATAGACGAGAACGGTGATCGTGAAGAGCTTCTTGCGTCCCAGGCGGTCGGTCAGCCAGCCGAAAAAGACGGCGCCGAGCACAGCGCCGGCGATATAAGCTGCGCCGGCAAGCCCGATCTCGGTATTGGTGAACCTGAGAACCGGGCTTTCCTTGAGAGCGCCCGCGACCGAGCCGGCCAGCGTGACTTCAAGCCCGTCGAGAATCCAGGTGATGCCGAGGGCGACGACCACCAGCGTGTGGAAGCGCGACCAGGGCAGGCGGTCGAGCCTTGCAGGCACATCGGTTTCGATCGTGCCGTTCTGCTGCGTGCCCGGCGCTGTCATGCCGGAACCCTCCCGATGAGCGATTGCCTGAAGGAAAGGCCGGCACCGCGAGGTGCCGGCCCCAAACGGATCAGCGGACCCAGTAGACCCGGCCGTTGCGCACCACGCGCCGTGGGCGGCGGTGGCGAACCGGCGGCGGCGGCCGGCGATAGTGACGGGGATGGCGGCGATAGTACTGGGTGAATGCAGCGTCGGTCTCGTCGAGGCCGGCCTTGAGGGCGGGGTCGATGTCGCCGGTCTTGGGCTCGACGGGGGCAGGTGCCGCCTCGATGAGGCTCTTGGCCATGGCGGTGCCGCCGATCGCGGCAACCGCAAGGCCGCCGACAAGACTGGTCAGGAAGGAACGTCGATTCAAGATGACCTCCAATATCGTGGGGATGCGGCGAAGTTCAGCCGTCCCTGAGCCGAGTGGGGCCGGCGAATGCGGCCAGAACGCGGCGTTTCGACAACCATCCGTTCATCCGATGGTTCCGGCAAGGTATTAATCCGTTTCTTAACAATTCGTTCACCATACGCCCGGCAAGAATTGCCGGGTGGCACTCCGCTTCGGGGCGCACGGGCGTGAGCGGAGCGGTCGATGACCGATGTGACGGCAGGACAGGGCAGAGGGTTCGCCGTTCCCGATCGCGGAGCGCTGGCCAAACTCTTCAACCGTCCCGACCTGTTCCTCGCGATCGGCGTCGTGGGCATCCTCGTCGTGCTCATCTTCCCGATGCCGGCGGTGCTGCTCGACCTGATGCTGGCCCTGTCCATCATCCTGTCGGTGCTGGTGCTGATGACCGCGCTCTTCATCGAGGAGCCGCTGGAGTTCTCCGCCTTCCCGACCGTGCTGCTGATCGTGACGATGTTCCGGCTGGCGCTGAACCTGGCCTCGACCCGCCTGATCCTCGCCCACGGCCACGAGGGAGCGTCTGCGGCCGGCCATGTCATCGAGGCCTTCGCCGGCTTCGTGATGAGCGGCAATTTCGTGATCGGCGTGATCGTCTTCACGATCCTGATCATCGTGAACTTCGTCGTCATCACCAAGGGTTCGGGCCGCATCGCCGAGGTCGCGGCCCGTTTCAGCCTCGATGCCATGCCCGGCAAGCAGATGGCGATCGACGCCGACCTGTCCGCCGGGCTGATCGACCAGGAGACGGCCAAGGTCCGCCGCCGGGCGCTGGAGGACGAGTCCTCCTTCTTCGGTTCGATGGACGGCGCCTCGAAATTCGTCCGCGGCGATGCCATCGCCGGCCTGCTGATCACCTTCATCAACGTGCTCGGCGGCATCATCATCGGCGTCGCGCAGCAGAGCCTGAGCTTCGGCCAGGCAGCGACGAACTACACCCAGCTCACGGTCGGTGACGGTCTCGTCAGCCAGATTCCGGCCCTGATTGTCTCGACCGCCGCCGGCCTGCTCGTCTCGAAGGCGGGTGTGCGCGGTGCGGCCGACAAGGCGCTCGGCAAGCAGCTCTCGGGCTATCCCAAGGCGCTCGGCATGTCGGCGGCGGTGATGCTGCTGATCGCGCTGCTGCCGGGCATCCCGATGCTGCCGTTCCTGCTTCTGGCGGCCGGCGCCGGCTTCCTGGCCCATCGCTTCGGCAAGGCGGCCAAGGAGCGCGAAGCGCAAGCGGGTGGGCTCGATCCGGCGCAGGACGGCGGCGCGGTCGCTGCCGACGGCACCGCGCGCGAGGAGACGCTGAACGACCTGCTCAAGATGGACGAGCTCAAGATCGAGATCGGCTACGGGCTGCTGCCGCTGGTCAATGCGCCGAGCGGTCAGGACCGGCTGACCGATCAGGTCCGGGCGCTGCGCCGGCAGCTCGCGGCCGAACTGGGCTTCGTCATGCCGGCGGTGCGCATCGTCGACAACGTCCAGCTCGAGGCGAACCACTATTTCATCAAGATCAAGGAGATCGATGCCGGGCAGGGCATCGTCTATGCCGGCCAGTACATGGCGATGGACCCGATGGGCGGCGCCGTGAACCTGCCGGGCCACAATGTGCTGGAGCCGACCTTCGGCCTGCCGGCGACCTGGATCGACGCAGCGCTGCAGGACGAGGCGCAGTTGCGCGGCTACACCGTGGTCGACGCCGCCACCGTGATCTCGACGCATCTCACCGAGGTGCTGAAATCGAACATGCCGGAGCTGCTCTCGCATTCCGAGGTGCAGAAGCTGCTGCGCGAACTGCCGAAGGACCATGCCGATCTCGTCAAGGAGATCGTGCCGAGCCAGATCTCGACCACCGGCATCCAGCGCGTGCTCCAGCTCCTGCTCGCGGAGCGCATCTCGATCCGCGACCTGCCGACGATCATCGAAGGGGTTGCCGAGGTTTCGGCGAGCGTGCGCAATCCGCGCGACATCGCCGAGCATGTCCGAGCCCGGCTCGCCCGCCAGATCTGCGCGCAGTTCTCGAACATGCAGGGCGTGCTGCCGATCATCACGCTCTCGCCGGCCTGGGAGAGCGTCTTCGCCGAGTCGATCATCGGCCAGGGCGAGGACCGCCATCTCGCGATGCAGCCGTCCCGCCTGCAGGAATTCGTGCATCACGTCCGCGACAAGTTCGAGGACGCGGCCCGCATCGGCGAGATGCCGGCGCTGGTGACCTCGGCCATGGCGCGGCCCTTCGCCCGCCAGATCATCGAGCGCTTCCGCCGCGAGACGCCGGTGCTGTCGCAAGCGGAAATCCACCCGCGGGTGCGGCTCAAGACGGTCGGCAGCGTCTGAGTGATTTCCAAAAGATCTCACGAGCCCTCATCCTGAGGAGCCATTCCCCTGGGAATGGCGTCTCGAAGGATGTTCCATGAGGCTCCCGAGTTAGCTGGAGCATCCTTCGAGACGCAGCCTCCGGCTGCTCCTCAGGATGGGGGCTTGAGGGAAGCTAGCAGGCTCCTGTGCCTCCGGTTTCCACGGCCCCCCGATGCCCGCCGTGCAATGGTCAGCGTCCTGGCCTGCGGCTAAGCGGAGAAGATGTCCCGCAACGCCGCCCTCTTCGCCGTGATGTGCCTCGTCTGGGGCCTGACCTGGCTGCCGGTGAAGGTCGGCTCGATGCATGTCCCGCCGGTCTTCCTGGCGGCGGCGCGGTTCTCGATCGCCGGCCTGCTGATGCTGCTCTGGGCCGGACGCGACGCGCCCAGGGTGCCCGGCGGGGCCTGGCCCCGCCTGATCGGCACGGCGCTCCTGCTCAACACCGTCAACTACGCCTTGCTGTTCTGGGGCACCAAGCATGCCCCGAGCGGGCTCGCGGCCATCGTCAATTTCGCGACGATCCCGATCTACACGCTGCTGGCCAGCCGCGTGATCGAGGGCGCGCGGATCGATAGCCGCAAGCTCGCGGCGATCGCACTCGGCACTGTCGGGCTCTGCTTCCTGTTCGCGACCCGGGCCATGGGCGGGCTCTCGGCCGCCCATGGCGATCCGCTGGAGGCGCTGGGGCTCGCAGCCGTCGCGGCCGGAACCCTGTTCTACTGCGTCGGCGCCGTGCTCTCGCGGCCGATCGCCGGGACGATGCCGACATTGACGCTCGCCGGCTGGCAGACGCTGATCGGCGGCCTCGGGCTGATCGTCGTCTCGCTTGCGCTGGAGCCGGTCGGCCTCGCCGATGTGGCGAGGCTCGCGCAATGGCCGGTGCTGCCGGCGCTGCTTTTCCTGATCATCGGCGGCTCGCTGATGGGCTTCACCATCTACATGCGGCTGCTGCGCGACTGGGGCGCCTTCCGGGCCGGGCTCTATGCATTCGTCAGCCCGGCCGTCGCGGTCGCGGTCGGCGTCGTCGCGCTGAGCGAGCCCTTCGGCTGGTCGGAAGCGATCGGCGCATTGCTCATGTTCGGCGCGGCGGCGATCGCGCTGAAGCGATAGAGGCGTCATTCTCGGGCTTGACCCGAGAATCTCGATGAGGATAGGCGCCGGAGCCTCTTTGGTCAGGAGATGCTCGCCACAAGGGCGAGCATGACGGCCGCTTTCAGGGCGGCGGGGCGATGCGGGTGCTGCGCCTGAGCTGCGCCCGCTCGAAGGCGAGCACGATCGGCAGCGAGATCACCAGCGGCAGGATGAGATAGAACAGCCGCCAGATCAGCAGGGCGGCGAAGACGGCCGGGGCCGGCACGCCCGGCATCACCGCGAGGAAGACCGCTTCCATCACGCCGACGCCGCCGGGAACCTGGCTGAGCAGGCCGGCCGAGAACGAGAGCAGGAAGGCGCCGAGAACGATCAGGAAGCCGGGATTACCTTGCTCTGGCAGCGCGAAATAGATGATGCCGGCGGCACCGGCGAGTTCGAGCGGAGCCGCGAGATACTGACGGAAGACGATCGGCAGGCGCGGGTAGATGATCTCGAACGTGCCGATCCTCAGCGGCTTGAAGCGCAGCCAGGAGCCGATCGTGTACAGAGCGACGAAGGCGAGCATGCCGACGCCGATCAGCCGCGCCGTGTTGTCGGTGATCGCGAACCATGTCGACATGCGTTCGAGCGGATGCAGGATCTGCGGCTCGTAGAGCAGTACGAGCCCCATGAGAAAGATCGTGCCGAAGGCGAAGGTGAAGGAGCAGAGCGCGACCAGCACCGCGACTTCCGCCGCCGTCAGGCCCTTTGCCGTATAGGCGCGGTAGCGCACCATGCCGCCGGAGAAGACCGAGGCGCCGATATTGTGCGAGAGCGCATAGGTCACGAAGGAGCAGAGCGAGATATAGGGCCAGGAGATGCCCTTCTCCTTGCCGAGATGGATCAGGGCGATCCGGTCGTACCAGGCGAGCGCCGCATAGGCGACCAGCGTGGCCAGCGCCGCGTGCAGGAAGGCCTCAGGCGGGATCACCGCGATCTTGTCGCCGATCCGATGGGCAATGATCTTGATGCTCTGCCAGAGGCCGGCATTCTCCAGGACCGCCTCGATCGCCGCATCCGAGCCGGCCTCGGTCTTCAGCTTGGCCCAGAGCAGCTCGACCGACCAGACGACCGCGACGAGCCCGATGACCGGCCAGAGATAGTCGAGATAGCGTTTCATGAAAGGCCGCAGGCTCGGAACGATGGTGACGGATGGCTCACGTCGTCACCGCTGCGGCGCAAACCTTTCCCTCTCTGCCAGCGGGGAGGGACAAGGGCAAGCATTTGAGGATGCCCGTCCGCGCTGGCCGGGGACCGCAATGCCATGACGCGGGGCATGCGTCATCGTGCGGTGATCTTTCGCCCGCGATCATGCCATGATCGCGGCAGATTCCCCGTGACCGTGCCGAACAGCCTTCGATGTCCCAGAGCCTGACCATCACCCTGACCGGAACCACCGACCTGCCGCCCGGCAAGATCGCGACGATCGTGACGTCGCTGGAGATGTTCGAGCGGCCACCGCAGCGGCCCGATCCGGCCGGGACGGAAGGCTTCTCGCTCGACCCGATCGGCCGTGCCGATGTCGAGCGCTATCTCGCCGTCTATCGCTTGCTCGGCGAGCGCTGGATGTGGTTCAGCCGCCTGACCAAGCCGCGTACGGAGATCGAGGCGATTCTCGCCGACCCGTCGGTCGAGCTCCATGCCGTTCGCTTCGCAGGGCGCGATGTCGGCCTGCTCGAGCTGGATTTCCGGGTGCCGGGGGAGGGCGAGCTTGCCTTCTTCGGGCTGGACGAGCCCGTGGTCGGCAAGGGCGCCGGCCGCTGGCTGATGAACCGGGCGCTCGCGCTGGCCTGGGCCAAGCCGATCGCGCGCTTCTGGGTGCATACCTGCACGCTCGACCACCCGGCCGCGCTGGCCTTCTACCAGCGCTCGGGCTTCACGGTGTTCAAGCGCGGGGTCGAGGTCGACGACGATCCGCGCCTCACCGGCAAGCTGCGGCGCGACTCCGTCGAGCACCACCCCGTCATCGCATGAAAAGGGGCGGCGCCCGGAAGGACGCCGCCCTTTGTCTGAACTCCGATCGCGATCTCAGGCGCGGGACCGCAGCCCGATCGCGTCCATGGTGGCCTGGTCGCGGGCGGCTTCCGCCGCACGCTCCGAGGCGCGCTCGCGGTCGTCGAGAATCTCGACCTTCTTCATGTCCTCGAAGGCTTCCTGCAATTCGGCCTTGGCCTCGTCGAGCTGGCCCTTCAGGTTGTCGGCGGACTGGCGCAGGTTGTCGCGACGGCCAAGCGCGGCCTTGGCATAGGTCGGATAGGCGAAATGGGCGGGGTCCGCGATGCCGGCGCGGGATTCCTCGGCCTGGATTTCGCGATCGAGATCGCTCGCCATCCGATGAAAATCGGCGATCATCATCTCGATCTGGCTTACCCGGCGACGTTTCTCGTCGACCTGGAAGCGCTTGAGCCGAAGAAGCGTCTCTCGCGACTTCATGTCGTTTTCAACTCCTGATTACGCATCGGCGCTGCCGACCCCTCGGCGCACGCCAGAACTCGATCCGCGAGACGAGGAGCAACATGGCGCAAGGAGGTTGACCTTTCCTTACCGGAACGGGCTGCCTTTGACGCATGATCCGCCCGCGTTCCGGCTCCTGCCGCCGGCTGTCGGGATGATCTAGTGAGACAGGAAGCACGGCCGACCGGCCGCTTTGCTTCCGCGGATATCCCGTCTTGGCTGCCTCTTCTCGTTTCGGCGGGCACGGCCCCCTGCTTCTCGGCCTGGCTATGACCCGCATCATCGGCTGGGGCTCGACCTTCTATTCACCTTCGGTCCTGGTCGGCGCGCTCGATCGCGAGATCGGGCTCAATGCCGAGATCGTCTTCGGCGGCATCACCATTCTGCTGATCACCGGCGCGCTGGTGGCGCCCGCGATCGGGCGCATCCTCGACCGCGAGGGCACACGTCGCTCGATGTGCATCGGCGCGCTGATCTGCGCGCTCGGGCTCGGCGTGCTGTCGCTGGCGCAGGGGCCTGTCAGCTATCTCGCGAGCTGGTTCGTGATCGGGCTCGGCCACGCGATGTCGCTCGCCAATACCGGCAATGTCACGATCTCTCAGCTCATGGGTGACAGGACGCGGCGCGTGATCGGCCTGATGATGCTGGTCACGGGGCTCGCCTCCAGCGTGTTCTGGCCTTTGACCGCCGCCTTGATGAACGCTTTCGGCTGGCGGATGACAGTGCTCGTCTTCGCGGCAATGCAGATCGTGATCGTGCTGCCGATCTATGCGGCGATCCCGCGCTACCGCCGCGCGCCCGTCGCGGCTGCCGCATCGGCAACCGCTCCGGAGGCTGCTTCTGCAGGCGAACATGGCAGCGTGCCGGCACATGCGCGACGGGCGGCGTTCTGGCTGGTGGCGCTCGCCTTTTCCGCCAGCGGGCTCGTTTCCTGGGGATTGCCGCTGCACCTGATCGGCCTGTTCCAGCAGGCCGGTCTGACCCAGACCGAGGCGGTCTGGGTCACGACGCTGAGTGGTCCCGCCACGCTCGCTGCGCGCGCCATCGATGCGACCCTGGGCGAGCGATTGCCGGCCGAGAAGGTCGCGCTATTCGGCCTGCTGCTGGGGCCGGTGCTCTGCCTGACGTTGCCCTTCGTGACGATGACGACCACGGCCGCGGCGATCTTCATCGTGCTGTTCAGCGCGGCGCTCGGCGTGATCTCGATCGCGCGTGCGACGCTGCCGCTGGCCCTGTTCGGGCGCAACGGCTTCGCGACGATGCTCGGCAAGCTCACCGTGCCGCAGAACATGACTTTCGCCGCCGCGCCGCTGCTCTTCGCGGTGATGGTCGAGCGCCTCGGCGCCAGCCCGACGCTGATGACCTCTGCCGCCATCCAAGCCGTCGGCTTCGCCGCGATGTTCGCGCTGGTGCGGATGGTGGCGCGGGGCTGAGGCCGGATCAGATCCGGGCAAACAGCGCCGCAATGGCGAGCGCGGCCGGCAGGGCCTGGATGTAGAGGATCTTGCGGCTGGCGGTCGCCGCACCGAACAGCCCGGCGACGAGCACGCAGGCCAGGAAGAACAGCTTGATCGAAAAACCTTCCGGGCCGAGCCAGAGCCCCCAGGCGAGGCCGGCGACGAGGAAGCCGTTATAGAGCCCTTGATTGGCGGCGAGGACCTTCGAACGGGCGGCGAATTCAGGCGTGAGGCCGAAGGCCTTGTGGCCGCGCGGCGTGTCCCACCAGAGCATCTCCAGGAGGACGATATAGACGTGGATCAGGGCGACGAGGCCGGTCAGAAGGGATGCGATCATCGGGCGGACATCCTGCGGCGGGAGACTTGCAACGCCATCACACCGTGCCGCTCATGATGGCGGCCAGGCGCGCGTAGCATTCATGGAGCGGGGTCGCGTCGTCCTTGGCCTGCTTGAGGAAGGCTTCGAGCGCTGGATGGAGGCGGATCGCCTCGTCGACCTCGGCGGAGGCTCCCTGGCGATAGGCGCCGAGGCGAATCAGCTCCTCCATGTCGGCATAGGTCGCGAGCGTCGAGCGGGCCTTCTGCACGACCGGATAATAGGCGGGGTCGCAGGAGCGCGGCATGGTGCGCGAGACCGATTTCAGGATGTTGACGGCCGGATAGCGGCCGCGCTCGGCGATCGAACGCTCCATCACGATATGGCCGTCGAGGATGCCGCGCACCGCGTCGGCGACGGGCTCGTCATGGTCGCCGCCATCGACCAGCACGGTGAAGAGGCCGGTGATCGCGCCGTCGCCGGTGCCGGGCCCGGCCCTCTCGAGCAGGCGCGGCAATTCGGCGAAGACGGTCGGCGTATAGCCCTTGGTGGTCGGTGGCTCGCCCGCGGCCAATCCGATCTCGCGCATCGCCATGGCGAAACGCGTCACCGAATCCATCAGGCACATCACCTGCAGGCCGCGATCGCGGAAATATTCGGCCAGTGTCAGCGTGGTCAGGGCGGCCTGCTTGCGCATCAGCGCCGGCTCGTCCGAAGTCGCGACCACGACGATCGAACGGGCGAGACCCTGCGGACCGAGATCCTCCTGGAGAAATTCCTGGACCTCGCGGCCGCGTTCGCCGACGAGGCCGATGATGTTGACGTCGGCCTGGGCATAGCGGGCCAGCATCGAGAGCAGCACGGACTTGCCGACGCCGGAGCCGGCGAAGATGCCCATGCGCTGGCCGATGCAGCAGGTCAGGAAGGTGTTGAGCGCACGCACGCCGAGATCGAGCGGGCGCCCGACCCGGCGGCGCTTATGGGCGTTCGGCGGGTCGTTGCGGTAGGCGAAGAGCGTATCGCCCTGCGGCAAGGGCGGGCCGCCATCGACCGGGCGGCCGAGCGCATCGACGACGCGGCCGAGCCAGGCCGGCGTGGGGCGCAGGCCCGGCTGGGCGCGGTCGACATGCACGGGGCAGCCGCGGCGAACGCCGTCGAGCCCGCCAAAGGGCATGACCAGCGCCTTGTCGCCGGAGAAACCGACGACCTCGCAGGGGACGCGCGTGCCCGGCGCGATCTCGATGCCGACCCGCCCGCCCAGGCTCATGGTTCCGATCGGCCCGGCGACCTCCACCAGCAGGCCGCGCACGCCGATGACGCGGCCGTAGATGGTCACGCCCTCGATCTGCTCGATGGCGGTGGCAAGGGCGGAGAGGCGGTCATGGCCGTGCGAGGGGGAACTCATCGGGATATGTCGAGGTTATCGGTCAAATGGAGATCAGGGCTATCGGCTGGCGGGACCCCTGTGGATGATTTGGTAAGGGTTCCTAACAAATTGCGCTCATTTACCAGCTGTTAAGCTCTGTGGTTAAGACTGCAGATCGAGGCTGCCGCGTGTCGCAGGGCCATTATCGCCCTGTTTCCCGAAGCTGGCCTCCGCGAAAGGCGCTTTCGCGGCCGGGAAGTTCAGCGATCCGTGTCAAATTCGACTCACCTCGACAAGGATCGTTCACTTTCTCCGAGGAAGCGCTTGCGCTCGGGAATCACGGTTTGTTAACCATTTCCCCGTAGCGTGTCGCGTGGCGTTTCATTGGGCAAGTGCGTCGTCGCCCAGGGCCGAACGGTCCGGGTGGAAACAACGGTCAAACCTGCCCTGCGGGCGAAATTGGGGACGTGGACATGCGGGTTCTGCTGATCGAGGACGATAGCGCGACCGCTCAAAGCATCGAGCTCATGCTCAAATCGGAGAGCTTCAACGTCTATACGACGGACCTCGGCGAAGAGGGCGTCGATCTCGGCAAGCTCTACGATTACGACATCATCCTGCTCGACCTGAACCTCCCCGACATGTCGGGTTACGAGGTGCTGCGCAGCCTGCGCGTCGCGAAGGTCAAGACGCCGATCCTGATCCTCTCCGGCCTCGCCGGCATCGAGGACAAGGTGAAGGGCCTCGGCTTCGGCGCCGACGACTATCTCACAAAGCCGTTCCACAAGGACGAGCTCGTCGCCCGCATCCATGCGATCGTGCGCCGCTCGAAGGGCCACGCCCAGTCGGTCATCACTACCGGCGACCTGGTCGTCAACCTCGACACCAAGACCGTGGAAGTCGACGCGGCCCGCGTCCACCTCACC
Source organism: Bosea sp. ANAM02 (assembly GCF_011764485.1). Taxonomy (NCBI): domain Bacteria; kingdom Pseudomonadati; phylum Pseudomonadota; class Alphaproteobacteria; order Hyphomicrobiales; family Alloboseaceae; genus Allobosea; species Allobosea sp. ANAM02. The sequence continues at coordinate 1,664,712 of NZ_AP022848.1, forward strand.
GGCAAGGAATACCAGATGCTGGAGCTGCTCTCGCTCCGCAAGGGCACGACCCTCACCAAGGAGATGTTCCTCAACCATCTCTATGGCGGCATGGACGAGCCCGAGCTCAAGATCATCGACGTCTTCATCTGCAAGCTGCGCAAGAAGCTCGCCAACGCGTCGGACGGCAAGAACTACATCGAAACCGTCTGGGGTCGCGGCTACGTGCTGCGCGAGCCGTCCGAGGCGGAAGAGCGCATCCCGGCCTGACGCATTTCCGTCGCCCGACCGTCATCGGGCGGTCATGAAGCGACGGCATACCATTTCTTGACCTGATCGTCGGATGTACACGACAGGTCGACGGGGACCCCGCCGAGAGGCGGGGTTTTTGTTTGTGCGCTTATTCGCTCGGCGGACTGGCTCTGATGCCGTCATGCTCGCCCTTGTAGCAAGCATCCACGTCTTGGACACCGCACCCGACCAGCGAAGACGGGGATGGTCGGGGCAAGCCCGATCATGACGGAGCGGCCCGCATTCAGGGCGCGGGCATCCTCTGCAGGCAAAGTCTCTGGACGACCAGGCGCGTCGGTTCAGCCGCGCAGCGCGCCGGCAGCGATGGCCGGGCGCGGCCGGAGACCCGGCGCGGGCGAGGTGGTCACGGGAGCCGCAGCCATCGCTGCGTGCCGGTAAAGGCCGCGATGCTGCGGATCGCAGGTCAGCTTCGTCGCCAGCCCCAGCACGGTCTCGGCGGCGCCGAGCAGGAAGGCGCCGTCCGGCACAAGGCGCGGAGTCAGCATCTCCAGTACTTTCACCTTGGTCGGGACGTCGAAATAGATCAGCACGTTGCGGCAGAAGATCACGTCGAAGCGGCCGAACTGGTCGTTGTGGTCCAGCAGATTGTGCGGCTTGAACGTGACCATCGCGCGGATGCGCTCGGAAACCTGCCACTTGTCGCCGACCTGCTGGAAATGCTTGAGCAGCATCTGGATCGGCAGGCCGCGCTGGACCTCGAACTGGCTGTAGATGCCGGCACGGGCCTTCTCCAGGATCTCGGCGGAGATATCGGTCCCCAGGATCTCGATCCTCCAGCCGGCGAGCCGCTCGCCGAGCTCGTCGATCAGCATGGCCAGCGAATAGGCTTCCTGGCCGCTGGAGACGGCGGCGCACCAGATCCGCAGCGAGCGGCTGGCGGCGTTGGCGGCGAGCCGCTCGGGCAGGATCACGTCCCGGAACAGGTTGAACGGCGTCTGGTCGCGGAAGAACAGCGTCTCGTTCGTGGTCATGGCGTCGACCACCGCGCTTTCAAGCCCCGGATCGCGGCCGAGCCTGAGCTGGCGGACCAGCGCCTCGAGATCGGCGATGCCGCGCCGGCGGCAGAGGATGCCGAGCCGGCTTTCGGCGAGGTAGCGCTTGTCCGCGGTCAGCGACAGGCCGGAGCGCTGCTGCAGCAGAAGGCGCAGGAAGGAGAAATCGGCTTCGGTCATGCCGGCTGCACCCCGCGCACGAGGCAGCGTATCGACGCGCCGATCTCGTCGAGCGCGATCACGGTGCTGGCCTGGCGGGCGCGCACGACGGAGCCCGGCATGCCCCAGATCGTGCTGCTCGGCTCGTCCTGGGCGATGACGGCGGCGCCGGCCTTGCGCAGCGCGCCGGCGCCCTCGGTGCCGTCGCTGCCCATGCCGGTGAGGACGAGGCCGAGCGCGGCGGCGCCGAGATGACGAGCGGCATCGCCGAACAGGACGTCGACGGCCGGGCGGCAGAAATTGACGGGCGGCTCGTCGCCGATGCGGGCGACGATATGGCCTAGCCTGCGGTCGATGCCGAGATGGCGGCCGCCCGGCGCGATATAGACAGTGCCGCGCATCAGGCGCTCGCCGTCGAAGGGCTCGCGGGCGGGCACGCCGATATGGGCCGCGACCTGCTCGGCGAAGGAGGCGGTGAAGAGCGGCGGCATGTGCTGGACGACGACCGTCGTCAGGTCGTTCAGCCCCTCGCCGATGTCGAACAGCACCTTGGCGACGGCGCGCGGACCGCCAGTCGAGGCGCCGATCACGAGATAACGCGGCATCACAGAAACGAGCGGGCGCAGGTTCACCGGGCCGGCATGGGGCAGCTCGATCTCGATGTCCGGCGGCAGCGAGCCGGGCTTCACCGGCGCCTGGACGATATTCCCGAGCTTGAGCAGGAACTCGCTGCGGAAATCGAGCGAGAGCGTCATCCCGCTGCGGCTGTCCGGCTTGGAGACCACGTCCATCGCGCCCCGTGTCATGCATTCCAGCGCGAGCCGCGTGTTGCGTTCGTTGAGCGTCGCCGCGAGCAGGACGCCCGTGTTCGGGCTTTCCCTGAGGATCTGGGGCAGGGCGGCGGCGCCGTCGACGCCGGGCATGTCGAGGTCGAGCACCATCACGTCCGGCTTGAAGCGGGTGGCGTGGGCGACCGCGGTCTCGCCGTCACCGGCGACGGCGACGACGTGGAAATTGCCGGCCTCGCCCAGCCAGCGCGCGAAGAGCCCGCGTACGACGACGGAATCGTCGGCGATCACCACGGTCTTGTGCCGCGATGCGGGACTTGCGGGAAGCGCGCGGGGAGACAACATCGGCATGTTTCTCGCTAGGCCGGCTGCGTAGGCGAAGGCATCTCAGGCGATGGAGCCCCGATGCGCAGCCGCACCGGAACTTGCCTGCTCAGAGCAATCCGACCTGATGGAATTTCGAAGCCACGATCTCCTTGTCGAAGGGCTTCATGATGTACTCGTCGGCGCCGGCATGCATGGCGCGCGCTATATGGGCGATGTCGTTCTCGGTGGTGCAGAACACGACCTTGGGGCGCTTGCCGCCCGGCATCTGGCGCAGCGTGCGCAGGAATTCGTAGCCGTCCATAATCGGCATGTTCCAGTCGAGCAGCACGGCGTCAGGCATCTCGCCCTTGCAGGCGTCGATGGCGCGTGCGCCATCCTCGGCCTCGGCGATCCGGAACTGCAACCCCTCCAGGATACGGCGGGCCACTTTTCGGATCACCGCTGAGTCGTCGACGACGAGGCAGTATTTCATGATGACGTCTCCAGAATGATGGCGCCGCCGTCAGGCCGCGCTGCGAAGGTCGAGATCGAGGACGGCGTCGAGATCGAGCACGACGAGAAGCTCGCCCTCCAGGCGATGGATTCCCGTCGCCAGGGCCGCCCAGACACGATCGAGGTGAACCGGAAGCGGCTCGAAGCTCGACCGGTCGAGCCGGATGACCTCGCCGACCGCATCGACGATCAGCGCATAGGCCTCGCCGCCATGATCGATGCCGATCGCCGTCAATTCGTAGCGACCCTGGCCGTCGCGCTGGAGTTCGACCGGGCGCCCCAGCCGCTTGCGCAGGCAGATCGCGGTGACGATGCGGCCGCGCAGGTTGATCAGCCCGACGATCTCGTCCGGGGCGCGCGGAACGACGGTGATGCGGTTGGCGATGAACACGTCCTGAACGCGGCCGATGGGCAGGCCGAGAAGCTGCTCGCCGATGCGGATCGTCACGTAGTCGAGCGAGTCGCCGAAGCCGGGCGCGGCGGGGACAGGTGTCTGGGGTTCGCTCGACATCATGCCGCCTGCCTCAGATCGGAGCCGGCCGCGTTGATCTCGCTCAGAAGGGCGCGGCGGTCGAATTTTGCGATGACGTCGTCAAGACCGGCCTGGACCGCGCGCATGTGAAGGTCGGGCGTGGCGCATGTGGTCAGGCCGAGGATGCGCAGGCGCTCGCCCCTGGCCCGCTCGCGCAGGAGGGCGGCGAAGGCAAAGGCGGCGTCGGCGTCGCGATCGAGGTCGAGCAGGGCGGTCACGATCGGTTCGCCCGCGGTCGCCAGGGCGGCTTCGCTGAAATCGGCGATCGGGGCGATGATGCGACCGGAAGCCCGCAGCACCGGGCTCAGCATGTCGCGCAGGAAGTCGGAGGGCTCGACCAGCAGGATTCGGCCGGGAAGCTCGGCGTTGCGGCCGGCCGCGAACCAGCCGGGCTCGTTCAGCGGCAGATAGTGGGCGAGGTCGAGGATATCGGTGGCGCGACCGCGGATCATGGCCGAGCCGATGATGCCGCGCGTCTCGGCCGCCGCCATCTCAAGCTCGAAGGTCTCCTCGACGATGTCGACGATCGCCTCGACGGCGAGCGCGACCGTGAGATCGCCGTTCGAGACGATGACGAGCGGCTGGATGCCGGCAGTGCGCAGCTGCGTCTCGGCCACCGGCGTCACCGGGACGAGGCGGTCGCGGTAATGCAGCAGCGTGCGGCCGCCGCTGCGCTGGAACTCGCCGGCCTCGATCTCTTCCAATCGCGTCACGAGCGACAGGGGCAGGGCCTGGAGACTGCCGGAGCCAGCCCGGAACACGAGCATTGTCGTGCGCTCGCCACGGTGCACCTGGGTGGCCGCCTCAAGAGGTTGCTCTTCCGCGGTTTCGGACGTCGTCGCGCCGACAAGACGGGCGACGCCGTTGGGATCGACGATCAGGACGACGGTGCCGTCGCCGAGGATGGTATTGCCGGAGAACAGGTGGATATGGCGAAGCTTGCTCGACATCGGCTTCACCACGATTTCCTCGGTGTGGAAGACGCTGTCGACGAGGATGCCGAACTGCCGTTCGCCGATCTGGGTGACGACGATGAAGCCTTCGCCATCCACGCGCCTGGCCTGTTCGCTGCCGGGGCAGGCCATGAGGCCCGGCAGCGAGACGATCGGCAGGAGGCGCCCGCGCAGGCGCAGCACCGGGGCGCCGTTGATCTCCTCGATGCGGTTGTCGTCACCCGCCTTGGCCCGGACGAGCTCGCGCACCGCGATCTGGGGGATGGCGTAGCGGTCCTCGCCGGCGACCACGATCAGCGCCGAGATGATCGCGAGCGTCAGCGGAATCTTGATGGTGATGGTCGTTCCGAGCCCGGGGCGGCTCGCGACATCGACCGTGCCGCCGATGGAATCGACATTCGCCTTGACGACGTCCATGCCGACGCCGCGGCCGGAGACGGCGGTGACGCTGTCGGCGGTGGAGAAGCCGGGATCGAAGATGAAGCGGCCGATCTGCGCGTCGCTGAGCCTGTCGAGCTCCGCCTCGGTCGCGAGGCCCCTGGCGAGGGCCTTGCCGCGGATGCGCTCGATGTCGAGGCCCCGGCCGTCATCGGCGATCGAGATCGTGACCGAGCCGCCCTCGTGATAGGCGGCGAGCCGGATCGTGCCGTGCTCTGGCTTGCCGGCCTCGTGCCGGTCGGCAGGCAACTCGATCGCATGGTCGGCGCAGTTGCGGACCATGTGAATCAGCGGATCCTTGATCAGGTCGAGGATCTGACGGTCGAGCTCGGTCTCGGCGCCCTCGGTGATCAGTTCGATGCGCTTGCCAAGTTCGGCGCTGAGGTCACGCACGATGCGCGGCAGCTTCGACCAGGCATTGCCGATCGGCTGCATGCGCGTCTTCATCACGCCGTCCTGCAATTCGGCGGTGATCAGCGACAGGCGCTGAAGCGGGGCCTTGAGACCGGCATCCTCCTGGCGCCGCGCAACTTCCAGGAGTTGGTTGCGGGTCAGGACGAGCTCCGAGACCATCGTCATCAGATGCTCGATCGTATCGACATTGACGCGCAGCGTGGCCGGGCCGCCGCTGCGGGGCGGGCTTTGGGCGTCTTCGGCGTGGACGGCGGCTTCGCTGCCTTCGATGCGCCCGTCGCGTCCGCGCTGCGGACCCGGCGCGCTGCGGAAGACGATGTCCTCGGCGCTGGCCGTGGAGGGCGCGGCCTGGCCATGGCGGGCCAGATAGGCGGCGACCGGATCGAGCGGCGCTTCCGCCGGATTCTGCTGCGTCAGTTCGCCCTTGGCGTGCTCGGCCAGCGCGAACAGCTCGCCGATCAGCGTCTCGTCATTGCCCTCTGGCTCCTGCCCCTTCTCGGCAAGCTCCGCCAGGATGTCCTTGATCCGGTCGATCGTTTCCAGAATCGCGGTGACGGCGATGGAATTGACGGTGGCGCCGTCGCGAAATTGCCCGATCACCGATTCGGCGGCATGGGTCAGCGCTTCCAGCCGGGGCAGGCCGATGAAGCCGCAGGTGCCTTTCACCGTATGGACCAGCCTGAAGATATTCCGCAGGATGTCGCGGTCGTTGGGGTCCTGTTCGAAGCGAACGAGTTCCCGATCGACCGTGTCGAGATTCTCGCCGGTCTCCGTCAGGAACTCTTGCAGCAGCTCGTCCATGCAGGAACTTCACTCAACGCGGAACGCTGCCGGAACTAAAGCAGGAGAACGGTTTATGATCGGTTGAGATCGCGTCTCGACCGGTAACGATCATTCAGGCCGCTTTCGTTCACGCGGCCTTGGCTGCCTTGATCGTCACGGTATCGCCCTCGATGGCGAAGGTGATGCCCATTTCGGCCGCGCGGGCGACCATGCCGGTATAGAGCGGCTGGACGGCGTGGGCATCGATCGTGCCGGTATCCGAGCGGCCGGCCAGGAGCTCCTCGACATGAGCCGGGATGCGGGCATGCGAGCCCGTCGCGGTGATCTCGAACGCACCCTGCTCGCCGTCGACCGTCGCGCGCGAGACGAGCTTGCCGCCGCGCGGCACGGCCTGCGTCGCGATGACCAGCAGGTTGAGCAGCAGCTTGACCTGATTCTTCGGGAGCAGGGCGCGTGGCGCCTCCCAGTCGAGCGAGAGCTTCTCGTCGTTGAGGAAGCCGTTGGCGACATTGCCGGCATCGCCGAGATCGATCATCGCGCCGGCGGAACCCGCCGCGCCGAAGGCGAGGCGGGCGAATTGCAGCCGGGCGGAAGCGGCGCGTGCGCTCTTCTTGATCAGCTCCAGCGCGAAATCGCGCATCGAGGGATCGTCCTCCTCCAGAACTTCGAGAGCGTTGACAATCGCGCCGACCGGGCTGATCACGTCGTGGCAGACGCGGCTGCAGAGAAGCGCAGCCAGGTCGAGCGGCTCGAGCGAGATGTCGGTCATGGGGGCGAGGTCCTGGAAACGGGGATGCGCCGGAATTGAGGCGTCGTTATCGCTTGATATGCTGCTATCTTGGTTTTCATGTGGTTAATCGCCATATCGGGGGCGATCACGGGAAGGATGGGCCGCGATGATCGGCCATGACGATCCCCGCCTGCACGACCGCGACGGGCTGGGGCGCAAACTGGCGGAAGCCGCCGGGTTGAGTGCGGCGGTCCTGCTGGCGAAGCGGGCGGCGCGCGACGTCACGCTCAAGAGCGACGGTTCGCCCGTCTGCTCGGCCGATCTTGCGGCGGACCACGCCGCCAAGCAGGCGCTGGCGCGCCTCCTGCCCGGCTTTCCGATCGTCAGCGAGGAAACCGCCCCGGATGCGGCGCCCGGCGCGATCTTCATCCTGCTCGACCCGCTCGACGGCACGCGCGAGTTCCTCGCCGGCGGCGACAGCTATTGCGTCGCTATCGCGGTGGTGAGCGACGGCCGGCCGATCGCGGGCGCGATCGCCGCCCCGGCGATGGGGCGGCTCTGGTTCTCCGGCACGCGGGCCTATGTGCAGGATTTCGGCCCTGACGGCGTCCTGTTCGGCGAGGCGCAGCCGACGGCCGTGCGCGCCGTTCCGGGCGAAGGCCCGGTCGCGCTGGTCAGCCGCTTCCACGGCGACGGCCGCAGCGACGGCATCACCGCCTCGATGTGCTGCAGCAAGGGCATCCCGGTCTCGTCGGCGGTGAAATTCGGATTGATCGCCTCGGGCGAGGCGGACATCCATGTCCGTTGCGGCCAGACGATGGAATGGGACATCGCGGCCGGCGACGCCATCCTCTCGGCGGCGGGCGGTATCGTGCTGACGCTGGACGGAGCCTTGCCCGATTACGGGCGCAGCGAGCGGCAGTTCCGCAATCCGCCCTTCGTGGCGGCGTCGAGCGAAAAACTGGCGCGTCGGGCGATCGCCGGGGATTGCGGCGGCTGAGCCGAGCCGGTCAGCGGGCGACCACGCGCAGCACCGCGTTCCAGCGACTCTCGGCCTGAGCCAGCAAGCCGGGTTCCCGCAGGAAGCGCTGACGGTTTTCGGCCGAGCGGAACAGGAACAGGCGCGATCCGATGATCGCGAACTGGCTGGGATCGCTTTCGACGGCGACGCCATTGGCGACGCCGGTCGGGTCAAAGCCGCCGAAGGCCGGCATATAGATGCCGGGCGCGTCGCGGAAGGCTTCGAGATTGGCCCGCGAGGCGAAGCGCCAGACGAAACGATCCTGGATGAGCTCGTATTCGGCGCGCCCGGCCAGCGGCTTCGCGCCGAGCCGATAGGAAACCGGGTCGACGCCGTTGATGGCCAGGCCGGTGTGGAGGTCCCGCTGCATCACCTCGCCGACGGCAGGCAGGTCCGGCAGGCTCGGGAGGGGCACCGGTGTCGTTGCGCTCGCCGCCGCCGATGGGGAGTTCGCGCGGGATGCCGGCCCGTTCAGGGCGAGCGACAGCAGGCCGGCGGCGAGCAATATCCGGCGCTGCCTTGTTGCGGCCTTCATCGCATCAAATCCTCGTCGAGGTCCCATCCCGGGCCGAACGGCTCTCCGGAATCTTCACGCCTTGAATAGATTTGCGGCGTATCAAATTCGTTACCGAATTGATTCGCATTCGCCGGGCGTCGGGCTTCGACGTCCGGTCGGGCGGCGGATGGCCCAGGATCGGCCCGCCCCCCGGCCCGTATCGCATCCATCCCGGGCTTGCTGCCGCGCAGCCGCGGGTGCCGAGCGGACGGATGATCGAACCGCCCCGGCGCTCTGCCTCGTCTGGCGCCCTGCCTGGAGATGTCGCCGATGACCCAGACCCGCCGCAACCTGATCACGGGCGGTCTCGCCGTGGCCGGCGCGAGCCTGACGGGGGGGCCGCTTTCCGCGCTCGCCCAGAACTATCAGAACCAGCAATCGTTCAGCCAGAATGAGCTCGTCGGCTCCGGCCACAAGTTCTTCGGCAATGTGTCGCGCGGTCTCGCGCTCACCATCGAGGAGGCGGTGCGCCGCTGGGGCGAGCCGAATGGCTATGTGCTCGGCCAGGAAGCTTCCGGCGCCTTCGTCGGCGGCCTGCGCTATGGCGAGGGCCAGCTCTACACGCGCAATGCCGGCGACCGCCGCGTGTTCTGGCAGGGCCCTTCGATCGGCTTCGATTTCGGCGGCGAAGGCGCCCGCACGATGATGCTGGTCTACAACCTCCCGATGGTCGATGCGCTCTACCAGCGCTTCGCGGGCGTTGACGGCTCGGCCTATTTCATCGGTGGCTTCGGCTTCACCGCGCTGACGGCGGAGGGGATCACCGTGGTGCCGATCCGCACCGGCGTCGGCTGGCGGCTCGGCGTGAATCTCGGTTATCTCAAGTTCACGCCGCAGGCGACCTGGAACCCGTTCTGATCGCGGCTGCGATCGGGAGCATCTCAGCCGCCCTGTTCGAGTGTGCCGCTCTGGCCATGACGCGGCCGTCATGGCAGATTCGACCTCAGTCCTCAGCCGGGAGTCCTGAGACGTGATCGAAGCCGCCATGCTGTTCGCGCTCGGCTTCCTCTGTGCCGCCTTGCTGGCCCTGGCGGCCGTGCCGGCGCTGGCGCGGCGGGCCGACAGGCTGGCGCGCAAGCGGGCCGAGGCCGCGTTTCCGCTGTCCCTCGCCGAGATCGCGGCCGATCGCGACCATCTGCGCGCCGAGCTTGCCTTGCGCATGCGCAAGGCCGAGCAGGATGCCGAGCGCGGCTTCGCCGCCAAGGCCGGCGCGATGGAGGAACTCGGCCGCCGCGACATGACGATCGGCCGGCTCGAACGCGAGCTTGGCGAGCGCGACACTCGGATTGGCGGGCTCGAAACCGATCTCGCGCAGACGCGCGGCGAACTTGCCGATACGCAAGGAGCGCTCGCGAGCGAACGGGCCGACCACGGCGAAACCACGGCCACGCTGGAGAAGCGGGTGGCGGACCTCGCCAGTCTCGAACGCAATCTGGAAGAGACCCGGGCGGCCTTGACCGGTACCGGCGCCGATCTGGTGGCGCGAAGCGGCGAACTGGAACGCGAGCGGGAGACCGTCGGGCGGATCGAGGCTCTGCTGGCCGAGCGCGAGCGCGAGCTCTCCGAGACCCGGAGCCATGCCGAGAAGCTGCGCGTCGCACAGATCGAGGACGGAACCCGCATCATGGTGCTGCAAACCAGGAGCGACGAGCTTGCGGGCAAGCTTGCCGTGACCGAGGAGCGCCTTCTCCAGAGCGAAACGGCGCTGCGCGCCATGACCGGCGAACGCGATGGCGAGCGGGTGCGGGCCGATGCCTTCGACGCCCGGGCCGCGCAGGCCGAGGCCGGGCTCGCCGCTGCCGATGCCCGCGCCGGTGCGGCGGGTGTGGCGGCGCAGCAGCTCGAGACGCAGCTCCGGCAGGAGCAGGCCGACCATGCGGCGGCGAAGGACTTGCGGGGAGCCTTGGACCTGGCGCTGACCGCGGCGAAGACCGATCACGAGGCTGCCATGCAGAAGAACCGGGAGGAGATCGCGAGCTTGCAGGACGCCCAGACCGAGCACGAGGGGCAGATCGCGATGCTGCGGGCCGAGCTTCAGACGCTGCAGGGCGCGCTCGCCCAGGCGCGGACCGACCGGGACCGGCTCATGGACGAGATGTCCGGTCTTCGCCGGGCTGGAGGCGCGGGTGCCAACGATGCGGCCCTGCGCCAGGAGATCGTCAAGCTCGCGGACCGGCTGATGGGTGCGGCGCCGAAGCGCGAGGCGGCGGAATAGGCGCGGCCACCGCTTGGCGGTCACCGGCCTTTGCCGATTTTCCCGGGAACCACGGGGTCATCCCGGGCTTGACCCGGGATCCATGCCGGAGCGCTCCCGGTGAAGGTTCAGGCACGGATTCCGGATCTTCGCTTCGCTGCGTCCGGAATGACCCGCGTTCTTCGAAATGCACCCCGCCCGCTCTCTCGCGGATTTCACTTTGCCATTCGATGCAGGGCTTTGATCCTGCATCGGCTTTCCCGAAAACCGCATTCCACTTTTCGGGCCGATGCTCTAGGAAGGCTGCGTTCCCGGCCTTCCCGCGCCATCCGAATGGTTTGAAACGTGACCGACAGCCGCTTCGATCTCCTTTGCCTCGGCGAGCCGCTCGGCGAGTTCAATGCGACCCGCGCCGAGAGCGGTGCCTTCCTGTTCGGCCATGGCGGCGACACCTCGAACTGCGCGGTCGCGGCGGCGCGCCAGGGCATGTCGGTCGGCTATCTCGGCGCGCTCGGCGATGACAGTGCCGGCCATTCGATCCGCGGCCTGTGGAAGCGCGAAGGCGTCGACGACAGCCATGTCGCGACCCATCCGAGCGCGCCGACCGGCCTCTATTTCGTCGATCACGGTCCCTCCGGCCATGTCTTCTCCTATCTGCGCGCCGGCTCGGCCGCGAGCCTCTACGGCCCGCGCGACCTGCCGCGCGACCTGATCCGTTCGGCCCGGATCATCCAGGCTTCCGGCATCAGCCAGGCGATCTCGGCCAGCGCCTGCGACGCCGTGTTCGAGGCCTTCGACACGGCCCGCAAGGCAGGGGTTCTCACCGCCTACGACACCAATCTGCGTCTGAAGCTCTGGCCGCTGACCCGCGCCAGGGCGATCATCCATGCCGCCTGCGCCATGGCCGACATCATCCTGCCCGGCCTCGACGACGCGACGCAGCTCACGGGGCTCAACAATCCCGATGCCATCGTCGATTTCTACCTCGGTCTCGGTGCACGGGTCGTGGCGCTGACGCTCGGCCATGAGGGCTCGCTGGTGGCGACGCCGGTCCGGCGCGAGCGCTTCCGGCCGATCAAGGTCGATGCGATCGACGCGACGGGCGCGGGCGACTGCTATGATGGCGCCTTCCTCGCCGAATACCTGCGCACGGGCGATGCCTTCACTGCGGGCGCCTATGCCAATGTCGCGGCGGCCCTGTCGACGCTCGGCTATGGCGCGGTCGCGCCGTTGCCGCGCCGCGCCGATGTCGAGGCGCGCATCGCTGCGGAGGTCCGTTCCTGATGAGCGTTCCGGTTCTGAAGCGGGCGGGCGATCTTCTCGCCCGCTACGATGTGCTGATCAGCGACGTCTGGGGCGTGGTGCATGACGGGCTCTGGGCGCTGGAGCCGGCCTGCGACGCGTTGATGGCCTATCGCGAGCGCGGCGGCACGGTGGTGCTGCTTTCGAATGCGCCGGGCCCGTCGCAGCAGGTCGCCAACCTCCTCGACGCCAAGCGCGTGCCGCGCGAATCCTGGGACCGGCTGGTCACCTCCGGCGACGTCACGCGGGCGCTGATCGCGCAGAGCCATCACAAGCGCGCCTATCATATCGGCTGGCAGAGCGACCGGGCCGTCTTCGACGGGCTCGATGTCACGCTCGTCGATGAGGACAAGGCCGATATCGTCGTCGCGACCGAGCTCAACGACTACCGCACCGAGACGCCGGAGCAGTACCGGCCGCTGCTGGAGCGCTTCGCCCGGCGCGGCCTGCCCTTCATCTGCGGCAATCCCGATCTCGTCGTGCATGTCGGCGAGGACCTGCTGCCCTGCGCCGGTTCGCTCGCGACGATCTATGAGCAGCTCGGCGGCTCCGTCGCCTGGGCCGGCAAACCCTATGGCCCGGCCTATGATCTCGCGCTGGCGGCGGCGGCCGACGCGCGCGGCGGCCGGTCGGTCGAGCCCGGCAAGGTGCTGGTGATCGGCGATGCGGTCCGTACCGACCTCGCCGGGGCGCGCCTGATGGGCTTCGACAGCCTGTTCATCGCCGGCGGCATCCATCGCGACGAGACGATGCGGGGCGGCGAGGTCGATGCGGCCGGGCTCGCCAGGGTGCTGGACGGTCTCCCCGTCCAGCCGATCGCGGCGATGGGCGCGCTGGCCTGAGGGCAATAGCACGAGGCTTTACCCTGGCTGCGTTACCGGGGCCTGAGCAGATGCGCGGCGATGTCGTGCCAGAGCCCTTGCAGCGGGCGGAAAACGAAGCGCACCGTCGAATTGCCGGGCGGCACGACGACGGCCCGGAACAGGACGTTTGCGCGAAGCAATTCGGCCGGCTGGCCGTCGATCTCGACCTGCCACCAATGGTGCCAGACATCGTTGAGCACGAGATAGCCGCCCCGTGTGGTCTCGACCGCGAGCGTCACGGTCGTGGTGCCGTAGTCGCGAATCGCGACACTGTTTTGCCCAAGCGGGCCGGTCGGCAAGGGCGGAGGATCGCGGTCGAGCAGCACGGTACGGCGCGGGTCGAAATTCCCAGGCCACTCCCCGGTTTTCAGGATCGCGTCGAAATCCGCCTTCCGGGCGTCGGTCACCAGCAGGACGCGCGGCAGGGCGCGCGGATTCTCATAGACGAAAGCGTCCTTCGTCCGGGCGATCTGCCTGAGGTCGCCGGGCTTCAGGCGCTTGTCGATCTGCTCGATGGGGACACCGGTCGCGATGAAGCGCAGGCCGAGCATGTCGGCGAGCAGGGAGCGGTAGCCCGGCATCAGCGGCGAGAAGGTGCGCTGGTCGGGCAGGGCGACATGGTCGCCGGCGCCGGTCGCCTTGCTGTAGAGGCCGAGCCGGAGCGGGTTGTAGCCCAGCGTGTTGTCGAGATCGTGGACGAGGCTGGCATTGGGCCAGTGGAAATCGATGGCGGCGAGCTCGATGCGGTCGCGCCGGTCGGGGCCCATGGTGCGGGCGGTTTCGCGCTTCAGCAGGGCGATGGTGTCGTTGCTGCTGTCCTTGCGCAGCACGTCGTAGGTCTGCGCGGGCAGCGCGGTGGATTCGCTCGGACCATTGTTGACCGCGAGATCGATGGTCAGCGTCGCGGCGAGGACCAGGGTTGCGGCCAGCAGGGAACCGCGCACCGCGAGCCCGCGCGCGGCAATGAGGCCGCCGAGCGAGAGCATGCCGCAGAGCGCCGCGATGACGAGCGGAATGGTCGCGACCGGGATGCGCCCGACCATCCAGGCGAGCCAGAGCGCCAACGCGAGCGCACCGGCGAAGATCAGGGCTTCGAGAGCGATCTGCCAGGGCCGCGCCTTCGGTGCGGTGCCGGTCATGACGAGATGGGTCAGGTAGCCGCCGAGCAGGGCGAGCAGAGCGCCGAGGATAAAGAGCGCATCGGCCGGGCGGCGGTAGAAGCTGATGCCGGGCAGTTCGAACAGCACCCGGAAGGCCGGCGTGTAGCGGCCGAGCGCGAAGAGCAGCACGACGATCGCCGCGACGGTGAGCGGGACGATCTCGCGCCGCCAGAGCGCGCCGCGGACGAGGCCGACCGTGAGGATCAGGCCCATCGGCAGCAGGCCGAGATAGAGCTGGCTCATGTTGCGGGCGAGGAAGAGGCTGAGCGGCCCGAAGCGGGCTTCCCAGGCCGGGCTGGGCGCACCCCAGAAATCGGCGAGCGGACCGGCCGCGCCATAGAGATTGGCGAAGAGCCCGGTGAGCAGCGCCGCCGGATGGAGCGAGCCCTTGCCGGCCTCGACGAAATCGATGACGGGGCGGTTCGATTCCTGCGCGATGAAGGCGGTCAACAGAATCGGGATTGTCGCAACGAGGATGGCGCCGAGCGTTCCGGCAAGGAGCGGCGGCAGGCTGGCGCGGAAGGCTCGCCACGGGCTCCGGGCGATCAGGATCGCGGCGATGGTGAGCCCGGCGAGGACATAGACGCCGAGCAGCGCGACCTGATCGCGCCCCAGCACCATGAAGCCGGAGACGATGCCGGCGGCGAAGCCATAGCCGATCGAGCCGCGCTCCAGTGCCCGCGAGAGCAGGAAGAGCGTGATCGCGAAATAGCCGAGGCTGAGCACCTGCCCGACATGCTGGATGCGCCAGGCCGCAGCCGCCCCGAAGGCAAAGGAGAGGGCCGCTACGACGGCGCCGGCCGGATGCCAGCCGCGATCACGGAAGATCAAAACGATCGACAGCGCTCCGAGAAGCAGCGTGCCGAGCAGGGCGCCGTCGCTCCAGCGGAAATCCGGGGCCGGGTTCAGCGCCGCGATCAGGGCGAAAATGGGCGAGAAGATCAGGGATTGCGGATCGGCGACCTGCGGCGAGCCGGAAAAGACGTAAGGAGTCCAGAAAGGCGAGAGGCCCTTGTGGAAGGCATCGGCGAGGAACTGGAGCTGCGGGTGGAAATGCGCCTTGGCGTCCCAGGGGATCGTCAGCCTGCCCGAGAGCCAGGGCCAGGACAGGGCGAGCCAGGCGATGGATACGATCGCGCAGACGCTGGCGAGCGGCCAGCGTGCGGGAGCGTCGGGAAAGGTATCGTCGGGCGCGGGCATCAGCCTGGCCTGATCGCGAGCGGGAGCAGGGTCAATCCGTGGGGGCGGCGCGCGCCATCAGCGCGTCCATGTCGATGAAATGGCCGGCCCGGTCACGCTTCGATGCGAGATAGCGGACGTTATGGGCATTCGGGCGGCCGAGCACGCGCTGGGTCGCGGCGACCTCGAGCCCGGCTGCCTGGATCGCGCCGATCTTCTGCGGATTGTTGGTGAGTGCCACCACCCGCGAGATGCCGAGCTGCTTGAGCATGGTCGCGGCGAAGTCGAAATGGCGCTGGTCGAGATCGAAGCCGAGGACTTCGTCGGCGTCGTAGGTGTCCCAGCCCTGGCTCTGCAGCTTGTAGGCGCGCATCTTGTTGGAAATGCCGTTACCGCGACCTTCCTGATCGAGATAGAGCAGCACGCCGCCCTCATTCTCGGCCATCCACTGCACGGTTTCGCGGAGCTGGTCGCCGCAATCGCATTTCAGCGAACCGAAGAGATCGCCCGTCAGGCAGGCGGAGTGCAGGCGCACCGGCACGGCCGTCGACAGATCGGGCTTGCCGACGATGATCGCGACCTGATCGCGCAGCCCCTCGCCGCCGCGGAAGACGACGAATTCGGTCTCGGGCGCGCCTTCGAGCGGCACCGGAGCGCGTCCGACGATCTTCAGCGTCGCCGCCTGCTCGGCGCGATAGCCGTTGACGGCCGTAATCTCGACCGCGACGAGCGGCTCGTTCGCGACGGCATCGGCGGTCACGGGCACAAGGATCACGGCCGGCAGCACGAGCGAGAGGCGGGCCAGCTCCAAAGCGGCCTCGTCGAGGGCCGAAGCCGGGGCGACGGGCGCATCCATGCGACCATCGAGCTTGAGCGCGAGCGTCTCGACGCGGGCGGTATCGATGGTCGGCAGGGCGAAGATGCCGGTCTCCAGGCGCCCCTTGGCGCCCAGCCGGCGCAGGCGCGCGGCGCTCAGCACGAGATGGCCGCGGCCCTGCGCCAGCAGGTCGAAGCTGTGGGCGAGGCCAGCGTCGGCGAGTTCGGCGGAGAGGGCCAGCGCCAATCTCTCGCCATCGCGGAGCAGGACCGGACGGGCTGCGCGGAACTCGGCGATCGCCCGTTCGACCTTCACGAGATCCGTCTGGAGGGATGGGCCGAAGAGCGTACGCGACTCAGGCATCGAAAAGTCCGTCAGATTGGGCCGGGGAACGGCCGAGGGAGCGTCCAGGGCACCATCGCGTATCGATATAGGGCCTTGCATCGCGCTCTGCCAGCAACGTGGCGGGCGGGGCGCCGGTTCCATGATCAAAACCGCGTCAGATGGCGTCGGTCGGCAAGCGAAATCGGGAACTTCCGAAGCGTCTCGCATCCTATGGGCGCATGTGCTTGAACGTGAGATGAATGTGGCTTCGGCAACAGGTGAGGAGTCGTGCTTATGGAGGGCGATATGCCGGCAACCCGCGTTTACAGCCCGATCGCCCGGACGTTGCACTGGATCACGGTGGCGGCGGTCTTCGCGATGGTCCCGGTCGGGCTCGCCATGAGCTATCGCGGCAATGTGCTGAATATCTGGGATGGGCTGACGAACGGGCTCTACAGCGCCCATAAGCTCGTCGGTTTCCTGCTGCTCTGGCTGATGGCCGGCCGGCTGGCCTATCGCCTGCTGCATGGCGCGCCGCCGGACGAGCCGACGCTGGCCTGGTGGCAGAAGGCGGTCTCGCATCTGGTGCACTGGCTGCTCTACGGCCTGCTGATCGTCGTGCCGCTGCTCGGCTGGATCGGGGTATCGCTGTTTCCGGCGCTGACGATCTTCGATCTGTTCGACCTGCCGGCGCTGGCGCAGCCCAATGAGGACATGGCCAAGCGCGTGCTCGACATCCATGGCAAGCTCGCGCTGGCGACCGGGGCGCTGGCGCTGATGCATATCGGCGCGGCGCTGCATCACTATCTGATCCTCAAGGACGGGGTGATGCGGCGGATGCTGCCTTGGGTGCGGTAGGGCGAGAGCCACGTTTCCACGGAACTATGCCGTCATTCCGGGGCTTCGCGTCAGCGAAGAGCCCGGAATCCAGAACCGATGCCCCTCCGCGAAAAGCACGGAGGGGCCGTCGAATACAACGCTGAAGGGCGCCGGTTCTGGATTCCAGGCTCAGGCCTTCGGCCTGCCCCGGAATGACGATGTGGTTTCGTGGAGACGGGTCAAGTTCAGATCGGCCGGGCCCAGAGGTCCTGATGGCCGATCATGGCCGACCGGGCCTCGCGCCGCGCCGCAAGCCATGCGGCGAGCGCTTTCGGATCGAGACGGCCGGTCTCGCGAACTGCCTGGGCAATGCCTTCCGCCAGGGCTTCCTGCAAAGGCCGGCGCTTCGCATCGAGCAGCCAGTCGCTATCGCCGCTCGATATGGCGAAGCCAGACTTGCGGAAGGCCTCGGCCATGATTTCGCAGGCATCCGGGCCGGCGGCCGGGCCAAAACCCTTGTCGCGATGCTGGTGATCGGTGAAGGCGGCGTGGATGCCGGCATCGGCCGGATGTTCCGGCAGCCAGGCCTCACGGCCGTCATGGGTGAGCACCGCATAGAGCGGCAGATGCTGGGCGGCCAGCGCGGCGACGAAGCGCTCGATCCAGCGCTTCGAGGCGAGGTCGAACAGCGCGGCGGCGGTGACGAGGTCGGGCTGCCAGCCCAGCACCCATTCGAGGTCCTGGTTCAGGTCGGCCTTGCGGGTATCGACCGTGATCGCCTTGCCGTCCTTGGCGAGCACGAGTTCCTCGCCCTGTTCGCGCGCCTCGTCGGCCCAGTCGATCAGGCGCTCGCGGGCAAAGGCGAGGAGCTCGGCATCGTGATCGACCAGCGTCCAGTGCTGGCGATCGGGCAGGGCGGCATAGGTCCCGCGCAGGTTGGAGCCGGCGCCGCAGCCGAGGTCGAGCACGGAGAGCGAAGCCTTGTCGGCGAAATAGCCGCCGACGGCCGCGAGCACCTGCGGATTGCGCGCCGCATGATCGGCCGGCTCGCGCAAGGCGAGCCATTCCGGAGAGAAACCAGCCATTACCCCACCTTTCGGCTGCTATCACGCAGGCAGGCCTCCGCGACGATGCGCGCGGTCTCGCTCCAGCGCGGCAGATCGCCGGCGGCAGCCCACGCGGCATCGGCACGCTGCCGACGCTCTGCCGGCGCATCAATCAGCCTTGCTAGCGCCTTGGCAAGTGCCGCAGCGTCGCCGGGCGGCACCTTGAGCGCGGCGGCATCGGGCAGGGCCTCGGCCCCGGCGCCGCTCAGCGTCGTGACGATCGGCAGGCCGCGTGCAAGCGCCTCGGTCAATACCATGCCGTAGCCTTCATAGAACGACGACATCACGAAAAGATCCGCTTCGTCATAGAGTTGCGCGAGCCTGCCGGTCTGGACGCCACCCGTCAGCAAGATCCGTTCCGCCAGCCCGGCACGGGCGATTCCGTCACGCAACTCCGCCGCCATTGCCGGAGCGTGATCAGGCGAGCCGGCGATGGTCAGCCTCCAGCGGTGGTCGGTGATCGTGCTCAGTGCCGCGACGAGGATGTCGTAGCCCTTGCGCGGGATCAGCGAGCCGACGGCGAGGAGGTTCGGTGTCTCGCCGTTACCGGAGCCCTTTGCGCGGGGCGCCGGGTCGGTGCCGGGTATGGCGACGGCGATCTTGTCGGTCGGGACGCCGAACTCGGCTTCCAGTATGTGCCTTGTCGCGAGGCTGGTTACCGCGATGGCGCGCGCGTGGCGGAGTGCCAGCGTTTCGCTGCGACACAGCGCCTCTGTCATCTCCGGGCTGTGCCCCGTTTCCAGTGCCAGCGGATGATGCACCAGCGCGACGATGCGATCCGCGAACCTTGCCGCGAGTGCTTCCGGGAAGGCGCCATAGGCGAGCCCATCGATCAGCAGGATGTCGTCGGCTGCGGTTGCGGCGAGGAGCCGTTCCGTTGTGGCGAGACCGGCATCGGTCGGGAAGGGGAACGAGCCCGGCAGGGCGAGATGGCGGGCCTCGATGCCGGCTTCGTGCCATTCTTGGAGCAGGCGCCGGTCGTAGCCGTAGCCGCCTGTCGGCGCATCGATATCGCCGGGGATGGCGAAGACGATACTGCTCACGCGAGCGCGCCCTCGTAGCTGGCGCGGGCGAGATCGGTCTCGTGGAGCGTCACGCGAATCCTGTCCAGCCCCGCGCCATCGGCGCCGAGCGCGCCGGATTTCGCCGCGGCCGCCATGGTGTCGAAGATGTGCTTGCAGAGGAATTCGGTGGTGGTCAGCATCCCTGCGAATTGAGGGAGGACATCGAGATTCTGGTATTTCAGCGGCTTCAGCGTCTCGGCGAGGGTGTCGAGCGCGGCGCCGATATCGACGACGACGTTCTGCTTGTTCAGCGTTTCCCGGAAGAAGGCGACATCGACCACGAAGGTGGCGCCGTGCATGTTCTGCGCCGGACCGAAGAAGGGATCGGGCAGGGAATGGCCGATCATGATGCGGTCGCGGACTTCGACGGAAAACATGCGATCTCCCAAGAGTGGATTGGCGATGCGGCCCGGTCAGGGCTGCGTTTCATAGCAAATCGCGGCGGTCAGGCCAGCGGCGCCGGGTGCGAGCAGGCCGGGCAGGCGCTCGGCCAGGTCGCGGAAGGGGATCTCGTCGGTGATCAACGCATCGAGCCGGTCGTCGGCGAGCAGGGCCATCGCGGCCTTGGCCCGGCGAGCATAATCCCAGCGGGCGCGTCGCGACGCCGATACAAGGCCGACCTGCGATGAGATGAGCTGCAAGCGGCGCGCATGGAAGGCGCCGCCGAGCGCGGCGGGCACGGCGCCTTCGCCAAACCAGCTCAGTTCGACGATGCGCGCCTCGGTGCCCGCTGCCGCGATGGCGGTTTCGAGGCCTGCGGCCGTCGCGCTGGCATGGAAGACGATATCGGCATCGCGGGGCGCGGCGTCGGGAAGGGCAAAGTTGAAGCCCAGTGCAGCGGCGAGCCTGGCCCGGCTTGGCTCGACATCGACGAGCGTGACGTCGGCTCCCGGCAGGCGGGCTGCCAGCCAGGCGACGAGCTGGCCGAGAACGCCGCCGCCGACGATCACGATCCTGTCAGCGGGGCCGGAGCCGGCATCCCAATGGGCGTTGAGCGCCGTTTCCATGTTGGCGGAGAGGATGGCGCGCCGGGCCGGCACCGCATCGGGCACGAGGACGAGCCTGTCGCGCGGGGCGATGAAGCGGTCCTGATGTGGATGCAGGCAGAAGGCGATACGGCCGAGCAGGTCCGGCGGGCCGGCCTCGACGCGGCCGACGGCGCAGTAGCCGTATTTGACGGGGAAGGGAAAGTCGCCCTCCTGGAAGGGGGCGCGCATGCGCTGGTGCTCGGAGCAGGGCACACGACCCTCGCAGACCAGCCGCTCGGTGCCGCGGCTGACGCCGCTCCAGAGCGTCGTCAACATGCAGTCCTCCGACCCGAGAGCGGGCAGGGCGACCTCATTCAGGTTGCATTCACGGGGCGCTGTATACCAAAGCGCAAGAGCCTTGGTCCTTGCGTCAATCACTGTTGCAGGCTTTAGCTCCCGCGCCATTCGCGTCCGATCCCGTCCGTCCGAGCCTGTCTGCCTACCATGACAGAGACCGCCATGAACCAGCGCCCCGCTCCGACCACGTTCCGGCGGGCGGCGCAAGAGGCCGGGCCGAACGGTCTGACCCCGGCCGGGCTGCAGGCGGAAACGGTGCTGCACCGCCGGCGGTTCCTCGTCCTAGCCCTGAATCTCGTCACGCTGGCGCTGCTGTTTGCGGGGCTGGCGCACGTGCTGGGCGCGGGCGGCTGGAGCGTCGCGGATGTCGCGATCTTCGTCGCCTTCCTGTTCGGGGCGCCCTGGACCGTGCTCGGCTTCTGGAACGCGGCGATCGGCCTCTGGCTCTTGCATGGCAAGGCGGACGGGCTTGACGAGGTCGCGCCCTTTGCCGTGGCGGGTGATCAGGCGATGCCGCTCACCCTGCGCACGGCGGTGCTGATGACCTTGCGCAACGAGGACCCGGCGCGCGCCTTCCGGCGGCTCAAGGTCGTCAAGGACAGCCTCGACACGACCGGCGAGGGCGCCTGGTTCGACTATTTCGTGCTGTCGGATACGAACGACCCGGCCGTCGCCACGGCCGAGGAGCAACTGGCCGAGGCCTGGGCGCGCGAACTCGGCGACCCGGCACGGGTAACCTATCGCCGCCGCGATGAGAATGCCGGGTTCAAGGCCGGCAATCTCCGCGATTTCTGCGAGCGCTGGGGCGAGCGCTACGAATTGATGCTGCCGCTCGATGCCGACAGCGTCATGGCGGGCGCGACGATCCTGAGCATGGCCCGAATGATGCAGGCGCATCCGAAGCTCGGAATCCTGCAAAGTCTCGTGGTCGGCATGCCCAGCAAATCGGCCTTCGCCCGCATCTTCCAGTTCGGCATGCGCCACGGCATGCGGCCCTACACCATGGGCTCGGCCTGGTGGGGCGGCGATTGCGGGCCGTTCTGGGGCCATAATGCGCTGGTGCGGATCGCGCCGTTCCGCGAGCACTGCCATCTGCCGGTGCTGCCGGGTGGGCCGCCGCTGGGCGGAGCGGTGATGAGCCATGACCAGGTCGAAGCGACCCTGATGCGCCGCGCCGGCTACGAAGTGCGCGTGCTGCCGGTCGAAGGCGGAAGCTGGGAAGAGAACCCGCCGACCATGCTGGAATTCGCCAAGCGCGACCTGCGCTGGTGCCTCGGCAACCTGCAATATCTCAAGCTGCTCGACATTGCAGGCCTGAAGCCGATGAGCCGCTTCCAGTTGGTCTGGGCGATCCTGATGTTCCTCGGCCTTCCGGCCTGGACGCTGATGATCGCGCTCCTGCCGCTGAAGGTCTTGGAGGACCGGGGGATCGCCGACTATCCGGTCGTGCCGGCTGCCGGGCTCTATCTCCTGTTCCTGGCGATGTATCTTTCGCCGAAGCTCGCCGGCTTTGCCGACATCCTGCTCACGCAGGGCGGTGTCGCACGCTATGGCGGCAAGGCGCGGTTCCTGGCGTCGGCCGCGATCGAGCTCGTGTTTTCGTTCCTGCAGGGTGCGGTCTCGAGCTTCCGGACGACGCTGTTCATGATCGGGCTCGTTTTCGGTCGGGCGACCATCGGCTGGAACGGGCAGGCGCGAGACGCCCATGCGCTGTCCTTCGCCACGGCCTTCGCGGGCCTGTGGCCGCATCTGCTGTTCGGCGCCTGGCTCTTCGTCACTTTGGGCTTGATGGCGCCTTCCGTGTTGATCTGGTCGCTGCCGCTCACCGCGGGCTACGTGTTGGCGATTCCCTTCGCCATGCTGACGGCGGCGCCGGCCTGCGGTGCCTGGCTGGCGCGACGCGGGCTTTGCGGCATCCCCGAGGATTTCGACCTGCCGCCGGTGCTTGACGCGATCCGCGAAAGGCAAGCCGCATGAACGCCGTCACCTATCCCAAGGGAACGGTGAAGGCGCTCTCGCGCTCCCTGCGCGTCTACCACGGCGACAAGGAGCGCCATGCGGCGATGGACCGGCTCTACCGGGCCTTTCTGGCGTCAGGCGATCTCGCCTTCGATATCGGCGCCCATGTCGGTGACCGGGTCTCCTCCTTCCGCCGGCTCGGCGCGCGCGTCGTGGCGCTGGAGCCGCAGCCCGGTCCGGCCCGCGTCATCCGCCTGATCCACCGGCGCGATCCGTTGGTGATTCTCGTCGAGGCGGCCTGCGCCGATCGTGAGGGCTCGATCGGGCTCAGGATCAACAGCGCGAATCCCACCGTCTCGACCGCCTCGGCCGCCTTCATCGGTGCTGCCGAAGGTGCGGGCGGTTGGGAAGGGCAGGTCTGGGACCATGAGATCACGGTGCCCTGCACCACGCTCGACCGCCTGATCCAGCGCTACGGCCTGCCGAAACTGCTCAAGATCGATGTCGAGGGCTTCGAGGCTCATGTGCTGGCCGGGCTGACCAGGGCCGTGCCGGTAATCTCCTTCGAGTTCACGACGATCCAGCGCGATGTCGCCGAGGCCTGCCTCGCGCTGCTGGAAACGCTCGGCCCCTACCGCTTCAATGTCGCCATCGGCGAAAGCCAACGGCTGGAACTCGCTGAGCCGGCGAGCGCGGAAGCGATGGGCGACTACCTGCGCGGCCTGCCGCATGAGGCCAACTCGGGCGATGTCTACGCCATCCTGACGGCCTGAGACGCAGCTTCAGAGGCTGTCGCCGCCGAGCCAGGCGAGGATCGCCGCGACCAGCAGGCTGAACCAGCCGGGATGACGCCCGCGCGTCGCGAACAGCACCAGCGCCGAACCCGCCAGCGACGCTGCAATCGCGACCTTCAGCAGCCATGCGTTCGGTAGAGGGGCGGCCGGCGCCTGCGCCATCGCGATCAGGATCGCGGCGAGCGCCCAGCCGAGGATGCTGACGAGGTGCCAGCTCGCCCAGAGAATCCTGACATGGCGTTCCCGGAGCAACGGGCCGCCTTCGGTTGGAACGATGCCGCTGCTGCGCAGTTGCCGGAAGATCAGGAATTCGCCGACGACCGAATGGACCAGCGCCGTCAACCCCATCACCATCCCGGCCCAGAGAAGCAGCGGCTGCATCGATCGCTCCGTCGGCTGTGGAGATGGGAACTTCCGCGCCCTTCGTTCGTAGCAGGGCCCTGCCGGCCTGCGGAAGCGGGTCCGTTGTCGCGGCCTCCGCCGTTTCACCACAAGCCGGTCAGCCGCGGTTCATCTCGCGGCGCTCAGGCTGTCTCGATCTCACCATCAGGGAACGTCATGACTCGTCTGCTTCGCCCGCTCGCGGTTTCGCTCCTTCTTTTCGCCTCGTTGACGGTCGCACGGGCTGCCGGGGACGTCGCCGTCGAGGTGAAGAACGAATCCGAGCCGGTGCTCTGCGCCGAGAAGGACAACGTCACGATCAAGGTGGTCTCGCCCGAGGTCCGGCGTTTCCAGATCGAGGCGGCCCATCCCGCCTATGTGGCCGGGCTCGTGCGCGACAACTGGGATGCCGACTGGACGAATTGCGACATGAAGGGCGATCCATCCTTCGCGCCGCCGACGCCGCCGCGGCGCGTCACCTTCTACGAATCGATCGACTACTGGCTGGTCGGCTACACGTTCCCGAGCTTTTGGCGCCCGGCGGAGGCGACCTTCCGCGTCGGCGACCGCGTCGAGAAGGGGCTGCATCTCGTCCAGCTCTGGAAGCTCGGCAAGGACAAGTCGCATGAGGTGCTGGTGGTCTATCCGCAGGACGGCAACTGGCGCGCAAGGCCGCTGCCGCCGGAACATCTCGGCTTCTCCTCCTACGGCTCCTCATTCCTGTTCGGGCCGATCGAGCAGGAGGGGCGCCCGGTCGTAAACATCAGGGAGATCGCGTTCGATCCGAAGACGCTGACCTTCAAGCTCAGCTTCAAGGACGGCTCGTCCGGAAGCCTCAAGCTCGACAGCGTCGACGAGAACCGGATGGTGCTGGATGCCGTGCTCGACAAGCCGGTGACCGGCGGCAAGGGCTTCCTGGCGCTGCGCTCGATGTATGTCACCGAGTTCAACAACGACGTCGCCCGCATCGCCCTGCGCGAGCCCGGCGCCAAGGGCTGGCGCGAGGAGGCACTGATGTCCTATCCCGGCGGCAAGGCGACCGATATCTGGATGGGGCGCACGACGCATTCGCGCCACAACACCTCCTCGCCCGACATGGTGTTCCGGCGCTTCTCGACCGATCCGAACCCGCCACCGAAGGCGGAGAAGAAGTGATGCTTAAAGGGGCTGCGGCTTCAAGGTGATGTCATCCCGGACAAGCGGCGAAGCCGCGCCGATCCGGGATCTATGCCAGAACCTTTGGCGGCCGCGTTCCGGAACGGACCCCGGTCTGCGCTTCGCCCGGGATGACCCGTTCGCTGGATCGTGGTGATAGCGGAACGCATTGCCTCCCTGTCGCGTTTGTCCATGACGCGGCGGGCGCATCGGTTTAGCCTGCGGCGACCGATACCGCCCAGCCTGCAGAGAGACCCATGCCGCGTTTTGCCGCCAACCTGTCGATGATGTTCACTGAATGGGAGTTCCTCGATCGCTTCAAGGCGGCCGCCGAGGCGGGGTTCGAAGCGGTCGAGTTCCTCTTTCCCTACGAGCATACGCCCGAGCAGGTCGGCCTTGCGCTGGCCGGCGGAGAGCTGACGCAGGCGCTCTACAATCTCCCGCCCGGCGATTTCACCAGGGGTGAACGCGGCCTCGCCTCGCTCGCCGGGCGCGAAGACGAGTTCCGGGCCTCGGTCGACAAGGCGCTTTCCTATGTTCATGAGACCGGCGTCAAGCGCCTGCATATGATGGCGGGGCTGGCCGACGCGAACGACCCCGTCGCTCAGAAGACCTATCGGGCCTCGCTCGCCTATGCCGCCGACAGGCTCGGCGAGCAGGGCGTCGAGCTGCTGCTGGAGCCGATCAACGGCAAGGACATACCGGGCTATTTCCTCAACGACTTCGACCGGGCGGCGGCGTATGTCCGCGAATCCGGCCGGCCGAATGTTCGTTTGCAATTCGACATGTACCATTGCGAGCTGATCCATGGCGACGTCTCGGCGAAGCTCAAGGCGCTCTATCCGCTTGTGGGCCATGTCCAGATCGCCCGTGCCAATGGCCGTCACGAACCCGACGCCTCCGGGCCGGACTATCCGGTGCTGTTCAACGAGCTCGACGGTCTCGGCTATGACGGCTTCGTCGGCTGCGAGTACCGGCCGGAGGCCGGCACGCTCGAAGGCCTCGGCTGGTTCGCGCCCTGGCGGAAGCCGCTCTGATGCGCCCGCCCTCGATCTCCTACCCGGTGCTGGTCGCCGATATCGGCGGGACGAATTGCCGCCTGTCGCTGGTGAGCGATGCCGATAGCGCGCACCGGCCGCTGGCGCGGATCGGGACCGGGAGCCATCCGACGGCGGAGGCGGCCTTCGCGTCCGTGCTGGTCGATGTGCCGGAGAAGCCGCGTTCCGCCGTCATCGCCGTCGCCGGGCCGCTCGATGGCCGGCAGGCGCAATTGACGAACGCGGTCTGGCATCTGGATGGATCGCGGATCGCGGAGGCCCTCGGTCTCACCCAGGGGCTGATGGTCAATGATTTCGAGGCGCTTTCCGCCTCGCTCGCCGTGCTGAGGCCGGGCGATCTCACCACATTGGTCGAGGGCGATCCCGAGCCTGACGGCGTCAAGCTGGTGCTGGGGCCGGGCACCGGCTTCGGCGCGGCGGCTCTGCTGATGCGCGGCGAACGCGGCATGCTGATCCCCACCGAATCCGGTCATATCGGCATCGGACCCGAGGACCAGACCGAGCAGAAGATCTGGCCCGCGCTGGGCGAAGGCATCCCGCGCCTGACCGTCGAGCATCTCCTGAGCGGCGACGGGCTCGTGCGCCTGCACAAGGCTGTGGCGCGAACCTCCGGCATGCTGGAGGCCGAGGTCAGCGCGGCCGATGTCTCCCGACTTGCCCATGACGGCGATCCGGCGGCGCTGATGGCCGTGGTCTGCTTCTGGCGCCTGCTGGGGCGCGTCGCCGGCGATCTCGCGCTCGTCTTCAAGGCGACGGGTGGCGTCTATATCGCCGGCGGCATCGCGCCGCACCTGCTGCCGCTCGCCGACAAGGCGGCCATTCGCGCGGCCTTCGCCGGCAAGCCTCCGATGGAGGATCTGGCAGAGCGTTTCGCCCTGCATGTCATCACCGCGACGGATGCAGCCGAGCAGGGATTGGCCGCGATCGCGGCCAATCTCCATCGCTTCGGGCTCGACGATCCCAAGCGGCTGTGGTTTGGCTGAGCGGCCTTCTCACCACGTCGCACAGGTCCGCGTGCAGCCCATTCCTTCGATCCAGGTCCTGCGCGCGCTCGCTGCCTTGATGGTCGCGATCCACCATGTCCAGCCGGATGCGGCCGTCGTCGCCACCCGCGCGGGCCTGAGCTTCACGCGCAGCGACCTCCTGCCCTGGATGGCCGGTGTCGACATCTTCTTCGTCGTCTCCGGCTTCATCATGGTCCATGCCTCGCAGGACCTGTTCGGCCGGGACGGCGCCTCCAGCCTCTTCCTGAAACGGCGGCTGGCGCGCATCGTGCCACTCTACTGGGCGATGACGACGCTGTTCCTGCTGGTCGGCCTCGCGGTTCCGGCCGTGCTCAATTCCGGCGTGCCGAACCTCCAGCAGGTGCTCGGCTCCTACCTGTTCTGGCCGGTAATCTCGACGCAGGGGATGGTGCAGCCGGTCTATTCGCTGGGCTGGACGCTGAATTACGAGATGCTGTTCTACGTCCTGTTCGCGGCCGGATTGATGCTGCCGCGACGCTGGACCTTGCCGGCGATCACGCTCGTTCTGGCGCTGCTGGTCGGTGCCGAGAGCCTGAAGGGGCCGCTCTCGCTGCCCTTCGGTTTCTGGGGCCAGCCGATCGTGCTGGAGTTCGCGGCGGGGATGGGGATCGCGGTGCTCCGGCAGCAGGGCTTGCGACTGCATGGGGCCTTGCGGATCGCCGTCGCGATAGCCGGTGCCGCCTTATTGGTCGCCGCTGCCCATGTTCCGGGCGCAGATGGGCCGTGGAGCAGCGTCTTGTGGCGCGGTGGAGCCGCCGTTCTCCTGATGCTCGCGGCCGGTTGCGGCCGCGAGGGCATCGTGCCACTGCCGCCTGTGAAGGCGCTGGCTGCGGTGGGCGACGCTTCCTACGCACTCTATCTCGTCCATCCCTTCGTGATTCGGGGGATGCGCGAGGTCGTGCTGCGGCTCGGGTTGCATTCGCCTGCGCTTTACATCGCGCTGGCGCTTGCCGGTTCCGTTGTCGCGGCGCTGCTGTTGTACCGCTTCTTCGAGAAGCCGGCGACGCGTCTGGCCCGGCGCTGGCTGGGAGGGTGATTCCCGCGTCATGCTCGCCCTTGTGGCGAGCATCCACGTCTTGAACACCGCGCGGCCAGAAGGACGACATGGATGGTCGGGACAAGCCCGACCATGACGAGAAGGTAAGAGCGCGTCATTGGCTGCGCACTGCCGCTCAGCTCAGCTTCATGCCCTTCAGCGACTGGCCGACCACGCCGCCATCCTTCCGGCGCTGCGCCCGCTTCGACTTGATCGTCTCGACATGCTCGGGCTGCGGGAAATAGCCGCGCTCCATGACCTCCAGCGCGTATTCCTCATAGGTGAGGCCGAGTGCCGAGGCCTTCTCCTCGCGTCTCAACGCGATCTCGCGCGGCTTCTTCCAGGCCTTGCGATGGGCGAAGCGCCAGTCGAAATAGCGGCCGATGTTGCCGGAGCCTGTGGCCGAGCGGCGCTTGCGCTCCTTCAATGGCGGGCCGCCATTATGACCGATCCCGATCGGGCGTTCGCTGGGCATCGCTCTTGCACTCATCAGGGCTCGATCCGGATCACGATAAGGGACGGGAAGGGGCTGGCAAGGGCCGTGCCATGGCCTTTGATCACATGCTTCGAGCCGCAGGCTTGTCATTCCGGGGCATGCCGCAGGCATGAACCCGGAACCCACGACTGGGTGAGAGTTTTAATGCTGCGCTTGTAAGCCGCTCGCCCGGTCGTGGCTTCCGGGTCCTTCGCGGAGTTTATCCTTGGGCCGACCAAAGGTCGGACCCGAGGGCGAAGCCCCGGAATGACAAAGGTGGTTCCCTGCGGACGTGACAGGGCGGCGGCGGCGGTCTATCCCGCAGGCCGAACACAGGACGGATCATGGCTCCCTTGCTGCATCTACGCGACGTCGCGCTCACCTTCGGCGGACAGCCCTTGCTCGAAGCCGCCGAGATCGCGGTTTCGGCCGGCGAGCGCGTCTGCCTCGTCGGCCGCAATGGCTCGGGCAAGTCGACGCTGCTCAAGATCGCGGCAGGGATCGTCGAGCCCGATCATGCCGAGATATTCGTGCAGCCGGGCTCGACCATCCGCTACCTGCCGCAGGAGCCTGATTTCACAGGCTTCAACACCGCGCTCGCCTATGTCGAAGCCGGGCTGGGACCGGGCGACGACGCCTATCGCGCCCAATATCTGCTGACCGAACTCGGCCTGACCGGGCAGGAGAACCCGGCCTCGATGTCGGGCGGCGAGGGGCGTCGCGCCGCGCTGGCGCGGGTTCTGGCGCCGGAGCCGGACATCCTGCTGCTGGACGAGCCGACCAACCATCTCGACCTGCCCGTCATCGAATGGCTGGAGCAGGAGCTGAAATCGCTGCGTTCGGCCATGGTGCTGATCAGCCACGACCGGCGCTTCCTGACCTCGCTCTCGCGAGCGACGATCTGGCTCGACCGTGGCGTGACACGGCGGGCCGAGAGGGGATTCGGCGAATTCGAGGCCTGGCGCGACGAGGTTCTGGCGCAGGAGGAACTCGACCGCCACAAGCTCGACCGCAAGATCGCCCGTGAAGAGGACTGGCTGCGCTATGGCGTCAGCGCCCGGCGCACCCGCAACCAGCGAAGGCTCGGCGAGCTTCATGCGCTGCGCGACCAGCGCCGCACGGCCCGCGCCGCGCAAGGCAATGTCCGGCTGGAGGCGAGCGAGGCGCAGGCGTCCGGCAAGCTCGTCATCGAGGCGATCGACGTCGCCAAGGCCTATGGCGACAACACCATCGTCAAGAACCTGTCGCTGCGCGTCGCGCGCGGCGACCGGATCGGCATCGTCGGGCCGAACGGCGCCGGCAAGACCACGCTGATCAACCTGCTGACGGGCGCGCTCGCGCCGGATTCCGGCAAGGTCAAGCTCGGCACGGCGCTGGAGATGGTGACGCTCGACCAGCGCCGCGAAAGCCTCGATCCGGAGATGCCGCTCGGCGACGTTCTGACCGGCGGCGGCTCGGACCAGGTGATGGTCGGCGGCCAGCCGCGCCATGTCATCTCCTACATGAAGGACTTCCTGTTCCAGCCGATCCAGCGCGGCACGCCGGTCGGCGCGCTCTCCGGCGGCGAGCGCGGGCGCCTGATGCTGGCGCGTGCGCTGGCCAAGCCCTCGAACCTGCTGGTGCTGGACGAGCCGACCAACGATCTCGATCTCGAGACGCTCGACCTGCTGCAGGAACTGCTCGCCGACTATCAAGGCACGGTGCTGCTGGTCAGCCACGATCGCGACTTCATCGACCGCGTCGTCTCCTCCGTGCTGATCTCGGATGGCGACGGCGTCTGGACAGAGTTCGCCGGCGGCTATTCCGACATGCTGGCGCAGCGCGGGCGCGGCGTCGGGGCCAAGGCGCGGCCGGTCGAGAAGGCGGCGCCCGCTGCGCCCAAAGCTGCTGCCGCGGCGCCGGCCGCATCCGCCTCCAGGCGCAAGCTCTCCTTCAACGAGAAGCATGCGCTGGAGACGCTGCCGAAGAAGATCGAGACCTTGCAGGCCGAGGCCGCGAAGCTCAACACGGCGGTTGCCGGCGATCTCTACACGCGCGATCCGAAGCTCTTCGCCAAGGCGACGGCCCGGCTGGAAGAGGTCGCGCGCGAGATCGGCGAGGCCGAAGAGCGCTGGCTCGAGCTGGAGATGCTGCGCGAGGAGATCGGGGCGTAAGGCGCATCGTCATGCTCGGCCTTGACCCGAGCATCTCGGAAACCAGCATCTTCTTGTCCTGAGTTTCTCGGGTCTACGCTTCGCTTCGCCCGGGAATGACGGCTAGGCTATTCCAATTTTGCACCGGCCCGCGCGCGAAAGCGCATTTACCGCGGCGCTCAATCGTTTCAAACATCGCGCAATCGCAGAGCACGAGGAGCGACCATGAGACTCAAGGGCAAGACGGCGCTGGTGACCGGCGCGGCGCAGGGCTTCGGCTTCGGTATCGCCGAGACCTTCGTGCGCGAGGGCGCGCGCGTCGCGGTGCTGGACATCAACGGCGACAAGGCCAAGGAGGCTGCCAGGGCGATCGGCCGCAAGGCCTTCGCCGTGACCTGCGATGTCGGCAAGGCCAAGAGCGTCGACAAGGCGGTCGAGAAGATCGTGGCCAAGGTCGGGCGGCTCGATATCGTCGTGAACAATGCCGGCACCACCCATCGCAACAAGCCGATGACCGAGGTGACCGAGGAGGAGTTCGACCGTATCTTCGCGGTGAACGTGAAGTCGATCTACCTGATGGCGCGCGCGACCGTTCCGCATTTCCGGGAGCATGGCGGCGGCGTGATCCTGAATATCGGCTCGACGGCGGGCCTGCGGCCGCGTCCGGGCCTGACCTGGTACAATGGCTCGAAGGGCGCGGCGAACCTGATCTCTCAGTCGATGGCTGTCGAGCTCGCGCCGGACAAGATCCGGGTCAACGCGATCGCGCCGGTCGCGGGCGAGACGCCGCTGCTCGCGACCTTCATGGGCGAGGACACGCCGGAGCGCCGTGCGCAGTTCACGGCCTCGATCCCGTGGGGCCGCTTCTCGACGCCGCAGGACATCGCCAATGCCGCGCTGTTCCTGTGCTCGGACGAGGCCGACATGGTGACCGGCTCGGTGCTGGCGGTCGACGGCGGACGCTGCGTCTGAGAGCTGCGTCATTCCGTGCGCGCTGCGGCACGCAGTGCCGCTGCGCAGACGCGGGACCGTTCTCAGAAAAAGACACCCTGTAGCGTGTGCGACGACGGGAGCCTCTGTCGTCGTGCGGTCCCGTGTCTGCGCAGCAGCGCTGCACGCTGCGGCGCGCACGGGATGACGTCTTTCAGACGGCTTTCGTCAGGGAGATTTCCTGACGGAGCGTCACGGCTCCGTCCGGCTCGAAGCCACGCTGCTCCAGCGTGATACCCGGTTCCTTCGCATCGCCCTCGATGCGGAAGAGATGCCAGGTGCCGAGCTCGCCATGGCCGCGCGGGCCGATCGATGCCGAGGGCACGCCGACGATCGGCACGTCTCGACCGAGCCCCGGCCGCCAGGCCAGCGAGAAGCTGTGATTATGGCCATGCAGGACGAGGTCGGCGCCCTTGCGCTTCAGCATGGCCTCGAAGGCGGCGGCATCGACCAGTTCGCGGCCGCGCTTGGCGCCGCCGACATAGGGCGGGTGGTGAATCAGCACGACGCGGATCAGGCCTTCGTCGCGGGCGCGATCCAGCAGCGCCTCGGTGCGGGCGACCTGCTCGCTGCCGACGCGCCCCGTCGCCATCAGGGGCAGGGTCGGCACGCCGCTGTTGATGCCGATCAGCGCGACCGGGCCGCGGCGGCGATACCAGGGGTAGCCGGCCTTGCCATCGTCATCGGCGATCCAGGGCGCGAGCAGGCCGGCCAGCGGCTTCAGCGAGGAACGCGCATAGGCATCGTGATTGCCCGGCACGAAGCTGACCCTTTCGCGCGGGCCGAGTTCGTCCAGGAAGGCGATGGCTGTCTTGAATTCGTCGGGCAGGCCGATATGGGCGACGTCGCCGGTGCAGGCGACATGGTCGGGCTCATGCGCATGGATGTCGGCGACGATACGCGCCAGGATATCCATGTCATGGGCGTGACGGCGCTTGCGACGCCAGTTGACGTAACCGGTCGCGCGCTTGCCGAAGAGCTGATGCAGCGAAAACCCGGCGAGCGGGCCGAGATGCGGGTCGGACAGATGCGCGAGCTTGAACACGCTCAAGCGCTTGCCCCCGCAGGAGGCCGTCAGTCAAGCGCGCCGATGGCGCGCCTGGACTGCGGACAGGTCGGAGGACCTCAGTTGGCGGCGCCGGTCAGTTCCGACACGATGCGGGAATCGGTCAGGGTGACGGCGGGCTTCCAGACATAGGCCGGCTTGGCCTTGAAGCGAGCGATGATGAAAGAGAGAAGCATGGTTTCGGTGTCCTGATGTTGCGCTGCGGTATCTGCCTCATTTGGGGCGCGTTTGTGGCAGGGCAACTGATGGACTTGACGGTCCGTCATGCGATTTTTGCATAGACAATTAACCCGACCTTGAGAATCGATCGGATGCAATCAGCGACGCCCCAGCCGACCGCCGATCCCGAGATGCCCCGCACGCTCGCGCAACGCCTGCTGACGCGTCTGCTGCATGTCTATTTCAGGTTTGCGCGCGGCATGACGCTGGGCGTGCGCGTCGTCGTCCTGAACGAACGCAACGAGGTCTTCCTGGTCCGTCACACCTATGTTCCCGGCTGGTATCTGCCGGGAGGAGGGGTCGAGGTCGGCGAAACGGCCGAAGAGGCCCTGGAGCGCGAATTGTCGGAAGAGGCCGGTATCGTTGCGGCCGAGCGGCCCGTTCTGCATGGATTCTTCTTCAACCGCAGGCTCTCCCGGCGCGATCACGTCGCCGTCTACGTGCTGCGCCGGTTCCGCATCGAGCAGATCAAGCAGCCGGACCGCGAGATCGCGGAAGCCGGATTCTTTCCGCTGGATCGCCTGCCGGATGCAACGACGCAGGCGACGCGGCGGCGGCTGGCGGAGATCCTCTCCGGGCAGCCGCTGGCTACGGAATGGTGAGCGCGGCTGCCGTGCGGCTCAGTTGGCGCTTTTCGCCAGCGTGGCGAAATCGGCATCGAGCTTCGCCAGGCCCGCCGCAATCTTGGCGCGGCGATCCTTGATCCAGGCGTCCTGCCGGTCGAGGCGCTGCCTGGCCTCGGCCAGCATCCGGTCCATCTCGGCCGGCTGCGGGCCGCCCGATGTGGCGCGGTTCCTGATGATCGCGACGGGGTCGAGCGTCGCGCGGAACTCGGCCTCGCTCATCGGCAGATCAGCGGCGGCGAGCCCCATCTCCGGAGCCGCCTTGCGGTAGATCGCCTGCGCCTGCGCATAGGGAAATTCGGTCGGCTTGATGTTGTGGAGCTTGGCGTAGTCGACCACCTCCGACGCGAAATGGTGGCCGGCGCGGAAGGGCAGCTTGTATTTCCGCATCAGCACGTCGGCGAGTTCCTGCGATGCCGTCCAGTCGCTGTTGAGCTCCTCCAGGGCCCGCTCCGGATCGATGGCGAGCGCCTTCAGGATGCGATCCAGCCCCTGCACGGCCCTGGTCGCGCTGTCGGTCATCGCGCTGTTGGCCCTGGCGTCCTTGGCGTCGGGCATGCCGGGCGGGATGTTATGCCCCCGGAAGACCGGCCCCATTGCCAGCGAAAGGGCGGTCGAGGCGCTTTCACGCGTGCCGTTCAGCAGGCCCGGATTGCGCTTCTGCGGCATGGCGCTGGATACATAGGTGTTGCCGCCGCCCTCCCGCAGGATGATCCAGGGCCGCGACTGCGCATATTGCGTCATCACGTCCTCGATGAAGCCGCCGACATGCAGCGCGATGCCGGTGACGATGCCGCCGACCTCCACGGGCAGGTCGGCCGCGGCGATCTGCGAGGCGTCGTAGGCGTTCTCGACCAAGGCCGCGAAGCCGAGATAGTCGGCCATGCGCTGGCGATCGAGCGGCCAACTCGTGCCGTTGAGCACGGTCGTGCCCATGGGAGAGCGGTCGACCCGGGCATAGGTCTCGCGGATGCGCTGCGCGTCGCGATCGAGCCCGGCGACGAGGCCGAGCAGGTAATGGCCGTAGCTGTTGGGCTGGGCGGCGACGCCGTTGGTGTAGTTGGGGACGATCGTGTCGCGATGGGTCGCGGCAAGCTCGACCATCGTCCGCGTCGCCCGGTTGAGCTCACCGGCGAGCGTCAGCAGCCGGTCGCGCATGATCGCGGCGCGATAGGTCGCGTGCATGTCCTGGCTCGAGCGGCCGGCATGGATCAGCGTGACCTCGACCCCGGCCTCCTTGATCATCAGCGGCTCGAACGTGATGACGGTCGAGGGCCGCCTCGCGCCGGGCTCGTTGCCGGCTTCGATCACCTTGGCGATGCCCTGCGCCAGCTTCGGCGCCAGCGCCCGGTCGAGCAGGCCCTGCTCGGCATTGATGACGGTGCTGGCCTTGTTCATCTCGCCGAGCCAGAAGAACTCGTCCCTAACCGGCTCCTTTGGCTGTGCCGGCTGCTGGGCCAGTGCCGGCAGGCAGATCGCCGCCAGAAGCAGGGCAGGGGTGATTGGCTTGAATCCGGGCATCGGTTTCCTCCGCTTCGACAGGCGATATCGCCTTCGGCTTCCGCGCTGTGTTCCCCCGCTTCGCGACCGGAGTTGAGACCAATCCGGCAAGGCGAGCAAGCCTCCGCAGGGGAATGCCGCCGGATGGATGGACACCGCTTAAGCGCCATTCGGTGCCGCCTCGGATTTTTCCGAAAAGTGGATTTCCCTTTCCGGCCCGATACTGTAGAGGCGCTGTCATGATGATCCGCCCGAGCCTGCGAGACCTGCGACGACCGGCGCGCTGAATGCGCCCTTCCGGCACTGCGCCTGCACGCGCCTGCCTTCGCTCAGCCGACCCGCCTCCCGCTTAAGCGTCGATCATCGTGACATCCCTGCCCCTGACCATCCGCCACGAACTTCCCGTGGACGCCGCCGCGATCGAGCGCCTGCACGAGCGCGCTTTCGGTCCCGGCCGTTTCGCCCGCACGGCGTTCCGCCTGCGCGAGGGCGTGCCGCCCGATCACGCGCTGTCCTTCGCCGCTCATGTCGGCACCTTCCTCGTCGGTTCGGTGAAGGTGACGGCGGTACTCGCCGGCGGCCACAAGGCGCTGATGCTCGGCCCGCTCACCGTCGATCCTGCCTTCGAGGGCCGGGGCATCGGGGCCGCGCTGATGAACCGCTCGATCGATGCCGCGCGCGAGGCCGGGCATGACCTGATCATGCTGATCGGGGACGCGCCCTATTACGCGCGCTTCGGCTTCAAGGTGCTGCCGCCCGGCCAGCTCGTGCTGCCGGGCCCGGCCGATCCGGCGCGTTTCCTCGCGCTGGAGCTGGTCGACGGCGTGTTGAAGCAGCGTAGCGGGGTGGTGACCTCGGCACGGGCGGGGTGATCCTGCCGTCGTTCCGGCGCGCCGCGCGGCGGCGAGCCTGGAATCCACGAACACGACCTTGTTCCAGCTCGTCATGCTCGCCCTTGTGGCGAGCATCCACGTCTTGAACGCCGCCCGGCATCGATGAAGACGTGGATGGTCGGGACAAGCCCGACCATGACGGACATGTCGTGCTCCTGGATTCCGGGCTCATCGCTGCGCAATGCCCCGGAATGACGGTAGAATCTACGCCTGCCGCCTGAGGCGCCGGCCGCTTTCGCCGAGCCAGCCGGCAACGAGGGCGCCGAACAGCACGGCAAGACCCAGCAATCCGATGAAGAGCGGTGAGATGCGCACGCCGCGCACGATGCCGGAATCGCTGATCCTCAGGCCGATCCAGTCATTGCCGGCGAATTGGCTGCCCGAGCGCACCGGAACGATGCGCGGCACGTTGACGGCCGAACCGCTCTCCCGGCCGACGCGCCGTGACGAGCCGCCGGTCGCCTGCGCCAATGTCTGAAGCGCGCCGGGATCGCTGACCACTTCCATCAATTCGCGCGGGTTTTCCGGTCCGACGCTGGCGAAGGCGGTAAGGTTGTCGGCGGTCAATCGGTAGAGGCCGAGATCGCTGGTCGGGATGCGGGCGGTGAACAGGCCGGGGCGGCCGGGCTCCAGCGTCACCGTGCGCGACTGGCCGTCCGGCGCGGTGATGGTCACCGGCCCGGGATTGTCACGCAGTGTCTGGCGCTCGACCTCGACGGTCGCGCCGCGGACGGTCGCGCGCAGCGCCTCCTCTTCAAGCTCCGGCTCCTTCATCAGCCAGTGGCTCAGACGGCGCAGCAGGTCGAGATAGGGGCCGCCGTCGCGGAAGCCCCGCGCCCAGAGCCAGGCATGATCGGAGAGGAAGAGCGCGACGCGGCCCTTCTGCTCGCGGGCCAGCATCAGCAGCGGGCGCTCGCCGGGGCCGGTCATGACGGGCGCGCCGCCGGCCCGCGCCTGGGCGCCGACCATGCGCAGCCATTCGCCCCAGCGCGGCGGCGAGACCTCGGAGCCCGGCAGGTCGCGGGTGACGGGGTGGCGCTTGCCGGGCTCGCTGACCTGAGCCCGATAGGCCTCGTCGATGACGCTGCCATCGGGCAGGGCGGGCAGGATCTGGCCGAGCGGCGTGCGCGCCAGCGTCTGCGATCCCGCATATTCGGGGCCTGCCGCGACGAGCAATGCGCCGCCGTCGCGGACATAGCGCACGATGTTCTCGAAATAGAGCAGCGGCAGGATCGACTGGTTGGCGTAGCGGTCGAAGATGATCAGGTCGAATTCCTTGATCTTGACCTGGAACAGCTCGCGCGTCGGGAAGGCGATCAGCGAAAGCTCGTTGATCGGTGTGCCGTCCTGCTTCTCCGGCGGGCGCAGGATGGTGAAATGCACGAGGTCGACATTGGCGTCCGCCTTGAGCAGGTTGCGCCAGGTGCGCTCGCCCGGATGCGGCTCGCCCGAGACCAGCAGCACGCGGAGCTTGTCGCGAACGCCCTCGATGGTGATCACGGCGCGGTTGTTGGCCAGCGTCAGCTCGTTGTCGATGGCTTGCGCCTCGATCTCGACGACGTTCGGCCCGCCACGATCGATGCGGACGGGGACCTGTACGGTCTGGCCGGTCGTGACCTCGCGGCGGGCGATGATCTCGCCGTCGCGGCGGATGGTCAGCCCGGCGCGGCCCGGGCCGCCCTTGTCGACGACGCGCAGGCGAATGATCTGGTCCTTGCCGACGATGCCGAAACGCGGCGAATCGACCAGGACGATACGGCGGTCGATCTCGGCATCGCGGCCGGTGGTCAGGACATGCAGCGGCGCACGCAGGCCGAGTGCCTCTGCATTGGCCGGGGCGTCATGGGCGAGGCCGTCGGTGATCGCGATCGCTCCGGCGACGCGCTCGGAGGGCACGTCGGCCAGGCTCGACGACAGGGCTTCGAACAGGCGCGTGCCGTCATTCGTGCCCTGGGCGTCGCGCAGCTCGACGATGCGCGGCTCGACATTGGGGATGCCGCGCAACTGCCGTTCGATCTCGGCGACGGCGGCATCGGTCTGGG
This sequence comes from Bosea sp. ANAM02, assembly GCF_011764485.1. Lineage (NCBI taxonomy): Bacteria > Pseudomonadati > Pseudomonadota > Alphaproteobacteria > Hyphomicrobiales > Alloboseaceae > Allobosea > Allobosea sp. ANAM02. The sequence continues at coordinate 1,702,689 of NZ_AP022848.1, forward strand.
CCGCGCGGTCGGCGAGGCGGTTCGAGGCCGAGCGGTCGACCACCACCGAGACCACGTCCTTGACCGGCTCGCGGTCCTCGAAGACGAGCGAGGGATCGGCCAGCGCCGCCGTCAGCACGACGAGCGCGAGCGCGCGCAGGATCGCGCTGCGGCCGGCGAGCACGATGGCAGCGCCGGCAGCCAGAGCCGCGAGCACGGCGAGGCCGATCAGCAGCGGCAGGGGCACCATCGGGGCGAGGGAGACGCTCCACATCAGCGTGCTCCTCCCGGTATCCTGTTCTCAGCCCTCATCCTGAGGAGCGCCGCAGGTGCATCTCGAAGGATGCTCCAGATATCTCCGAAGCCTCCTGGAGCATCCTTCGAGACGCCGCTCCTGTCGGAACGGCTCCTCAGGATGAGGGCTGAGGAGAAGAGATCGTTCATCACTGGCCGAGCCTTTCGAGCAGGGCCGGGACATGGACCTGATCGGCCTTGTAGTTGCCGGTGAGCGCATACATCACGAGGTTGACGCCGGCGCGCAGCGCCATCTCGCGCTGGCGCGGATCGCCCCCGGACAACGGCACCAGCCCTTCGCCGCGCCGGTCGATCGCCCAGGCGGACGCGAGGTCGTTGGCGGTGATCACGATGGGCGAGACATTGTCGCCTGCTCGCGCCGGGCGTCGGCCGTCGCTATCGGCGGGCGGCAGGGTCTCGACCCAGGTCGTGCCGGTGTCGTAGCGGCCGACCAGTTCGTCGAGGATGTAGAAGGTCTTGGTCAGGACGTGGTCGCGCGGCAGCGGCTCCAGCTCGGGAATGTCGAGCGTCTGCAGCATGCGCTTGAGCTGGTCGCCCTCGGGCGTCGTGCCACCGCCAGGGCGCGCGCTCATCGCGTCGCGGGTGTCGAAGATCACGAGCCCGCCGCCCTTCATATAGGCTTCGAGCTTGCGCAAGGTTTCGGCCGAAGGGATCGGGCGGCCCGCGACGATCGGCCAGTAGAGGACGGGGAAGAAGGCGAGCTCGTCGCGCTCGACGTTGACGCCGACCGCCTCGCCCGGCTCGAGTGCCGTGCGAGCGCCGAGCACCGAATTGAGGCCGGTCAAGCCGGCCTTGGACATGTCGTCGACGGGCTTGTCGCCGGTGACGACATAGGCGAGCCGCGTCATCGCGCCATTGGCGAGCAGGGCGCGCGGGATCGGCGGACGGGTATCGGCCTGCGCATTGGGAGCCGGCTGCTGGGCGCGGGCGGTATCGGGCGTGAGAGCGAAGGAGGCGGCGAGCGCGAGCAGGATCGCGGCCGGCGCGGCGGCCCTGCGCAGACGGGAGGTGTTGAGGCGCCCGCCGAGCCAGAGCGTCGCCAGGGTGTCGGCGACGAGCAGAAGCAGAGCCAGGACGAGGAGCAATGGCCGGATGTCGCGCGCGATCGGCTCGTCGATCGGCAGGACGGCGACGCCGAGGCTGGCGAGGTCGAGCGCCGCGAGCGTGTCGGTCGGCGTCAAAGCGTTGACCGCGAGCGAGCCGTCGGTCGGGCCGTAAAGGCCGGGCGGATGGGCGAGCGTCGCGCGACCGGCATAGTTGCGCGCCACCGGCTGGGCCGTCGCGGGCGCCGAGCGGAACTGGCCGATGCCGTCGAGCACGCGGGCCGGTGACAGGGTCTCGACGCGCTTGTCGTCGCTCTGGGCCTCGACCGCGGCGGGGCCGTTCCCGGCAAGGTTGACGATCTTGCGGAGCATATCGACGAAGAGGCCCGAGAGCGGCAGGTTCGACCAGGTGGTGTCGGCAGTGACATGGACCATGGCGATCAGCCCGTCGCCGCGCCGCTCGGCGGTCACGACCGGCGTGCCGTCCTCCAGCGCCGCCCAGGTCTTGCGCGACAGGTTGGGCTCGGGCTCGGCCAGGATCTGGCGGCTGACGCGGATGTCGTCGCTGATCGTCAGGCCGAAGAAGGGGCTTTCGCGGGTGAAGGGCGCGAGCCTGCGCGGCGTCTCCCAGGACAGGCCGCCGCCGAGCGTGCGGCCGCCACGACGCAGGCGCACCGGCGTCAGGTCGTCGGAAGACGCCGCGAGCCGGGCGCCGGCGAAGCGCAGCAGCACGCCGCCGCGCTCGACGAAGCTCGTGACCTTCTCGCTCGTCTCGCGATCGAGCGCGCCGATATCGGCGAGGACCAGCACCGAGAGATTCTGCGCCAGCATTTCGCCGACCGGATCGATCGAGCCCTGTCGCGGCTCGCGGATCTCGGCGAAGGGCTGGAGCGCACGGGAGAGATAATAGGTCGGCGACAGCAATGGCTGCGCGGTATCTGCGGTAGCGCCGGAGACGATGCCGATGCGGCGGCGCTTGGCCCGGTCGTCGAGCAGCGCGACGGCGCCGGCACTGCGCTCGCCGACGATCTCCAGCCGCGACACGGCGTTGCGGACCTCGATCGGCAGGGTCAGGCGCGCGGTGGTCTCCAGATTGCTGCCCTCGAAGATGAAAGGCGCATTGCCGAGCGGCAGGCCCTTGAGATCGAGCGCGCGGATCTGGCCGGTCGCGGCGGCGCCGGGGGTCGGGCGCAGCACCTTGACGGTGAGCGCACCCGCGAGGTTCTCGGGCGCTGAGAGGGCGAGTTGCGCGGCCGGGGCTGCATGAACAGCGAGGCGGCGGGCCTCGGCATCCTGCTTCAGCCGGGCGAGGAAGCTGCCGTCGTCGGAGACGGCGAGTCCGTCTGCGACCCAGACGATCTCGGCCGAGGGCGCGCCCTGCAGGAAAGCCTCGATACGCTGGAGATGGGCGGCACGATCCGGCGCATGCGGCTGGAGCGGGAGCGCGCGCAACCGGTCGAGCGCAATGCGCGGCTCGGCCAGCGCGATGGCGGCAGGGGCTTCTGCCAGGCCGACGACAGCGACCGGGCGGCCTTCGCGGGTCGCGGCGGCGATGCGCGATTCGGCGACCGAAACGCGCTCCGGCCAGTCGGTCGCGGCGCCGAAGCCGTTATCGATCAGCATCAGGACCGGGCCGCGCGAAGGCGCGGCATCGCGCACCGGATTCCAGACCGGGCCGGCGACGGCGAGGATCGCGAGCGCGGCCACCGCCATGCGCAAGGCGAGCAGCCACCAGGGCGTGTGGGCGGGCGTCTCGCGCCTGGCGATCAGGTCCGCCATGATCTTGAGCGGCGGGAAATCGATCCGGCGCGGGCGTGGCGGCGTCACGCGCAGGATCAGCCAGAGCGCCGGCAGCAGGGCGAGCGCAGCGAGGGCGAGCGGGGCGGTGAAGCTGAAGGGCAGGGCGCTGAGCATCGGCGTTTCCCCTCAGAAGCCCGAGGCGCTGCGCGAGGCGGCGACGAGGCTCGCGATGCGCAGCACCGCTTCGCTGGCCGGCCGGTCGGTGCGATGCAGCGTCAGCGTCCAGCCGGCCTTGCGGCAGGCCTCGGCGATGGCCTCGCTATGGGCAGCCAGGCGCCGGCGATATTCATCGCCCCAGGCGCCGGCATCGCCGACGCGCAGGGTCAACCCGTCCTCCAGGTCGAAGAGTTCGGCCTGGCCGTTGAAGGGGAAGGTCTCCTCGATCGGATCGGCGATCAGCAGGACATGGCCGCGCGCGCCCGACGAAGCGAGCGTGGCGATGCGTTGGGCGAGCTTGGAGGCGGGCGAGAGCCCGTCGGTGATGATGATCGCGTCCGCCAGTCGCGGCAGCGGCGCTTCCGGCGGCAGGTCGGAGGCGGCGTTGCGCTCGTCGGCGAGAATCGCCTGCGCCAGCATCTCGACGATGCGGCGCGAGGCCAGCGCCCGCGTCAGCCCGAGATGGCCGACGCGCTCGCCGCCCTCGACCATCGTCTCGGCCAGGGCGAACCCCGCGACCAGCGCGCGGTCGAGCTTCGAGGCCATGGCCAGCGAGGAAGCGAAGCCCATCGAGGGCGAGCGGTCGATCCAGAGCCAGATCGAATGCGAGGCTTCCCATTCGCGCTCGCGGACGAAGAGATGGCCGTCGCGAGCGGAGCGGCGCCAGTCGATGCGCGAGGCCGATTCGCCGGCGACAAGCGGGCGATACTGCCAGAAGGTCTCGCCAGGGCCGGCGCGACGCCGGCCGTGGATGCCGTGGATGCTGGCGGAGACGCGGCGCGCCTCCAGGATCAGGCGCGGCAGGCGCGCAGCCAGGTCGAGCGATTCGGTGAGGACCGGCCGCGACGGCCGCCTCTCGCCCGGAGCCAGGACGCGCGTGCGCAGCATCGGCCTATCCCAGCCGTTCCACGAGCTTGCCGATCAGCCCCTCGACTGTCTCGCCATCGGCGCGGGCGGCGAAGGTCAGGGCGACGCGGTGCTTCAGGACGGGAATGGCGAGCGCCGCGACATCGTCGACCGAAGGGGCGAGCCGGCCCTCGACGAGGGCACGCGCACGCACCGCCAGCGTCAGCGACTGGCTGGCGCGGGGGCCGGGGCCCCAGGACAGCTTGTCGGTGACTGAAGCCTCGCCCTCGCCGGGGCGGGCGGAGCGGACGAGATCGAGGATCGCGTCGACCACGGCGTCGCCGACCGGCAGGCGGCGGACGAGGCGCTGGATCGACATCAGCGTTTCCGAGGTCATCGCCTGCGCCGGCTTGTATTCGCCTGCGCCGGTGGTCTCCAGCAGGATGCGGCGCTCGGCCTCGCGGTCGGGATAGCCGACATCGATCTCGAGCAGGAAGCGGTCGAGCTGGGCCTCGGGCAGGGGATAGGTGCCTTCCTGCTCGATCGGGTTCTGCGTCGCCAGGACATGGAAGGGCGCCGGCAGGTCATAGCGCTCGCCGGCGACGGTCACATGATGCTCCTGCATCGCCTGCAGCAGGGCCGACTGGGTGCGTGGGCTAGCGCGGTTGATCTCGTCCGCCATCAGGAGCTGGGCGAAGACCGGGCCCTTGATGAAGCGGAAATGGCGCTTGCCGTCGCTCGATTCGTCGAGAACCTCGGAGCCGAGAATGTCGGACGGCATCAGGTCCGGCGTGAACTGGACGCGCCGCGCCGCAAGGCCGAGCACGGTGCCCATCGCCTCGACGAGCTTGGTCTTGGCGAGGCCGGGAACGCCGACGAGCAGGCCGTGGCCGCCCGAAAGCAGCGTCACCAGCGAGAGATCGACGACCTTCTGCTGGCCGAAGATGACCTGGCCGATCTCCTTGCGGGCCGCGCCGATGGCGCCGAGTGCGGCTTCGGCCGCCTCGACGATGCCTGTGTCGAGGTCGATCGGCGAAGTGCTCTCGCTTGCCCGGGCTTGCGCCGCCATGTCGGTCTCCTTCACTGTCGCGGGCCGTTGCGCCGTCCTGCGAACCGCCGATGCGTTCGGCCGTTCAATGTGGACGGGCCATCACGGCGGCTCAAGCGCCGAATGGAATGGTACACATCAACTCGGCTTCACGATTATGTGGAGTTCAAGGCGGAAACGCGATGCAAGCAGGATGCCGCAACAATTGGGGATTGGCCTTCCGATGACCGGGCCAGGCAACGCGATGGAACGCCTGATGGCCTCGCTCGGCGGCGGCAAGGTTCGCAGCCTGCCGCCGGTGGAGCGCTGGAACCCGCCGTTCTGCGGCGATCTCGACATGCGCATCGCCGCCGACGGGACCTGGTTCTATATGGGCACGCCGATCGGCCGGCCGGCGCTGGTGAAGCTGTTCTCCTCGGTGCTGAAGCGCGAGGGCGAGGATTACTTTCTCGTGACCCCGGTCGAGAAGGTCGGAATCAGCGTCGAGGACGCGCCGTTCCAGGCCGTCGAGATGCAGGTCGAGGGCGAGGGAGACGACCGGGCGATCGCGTTCCGGACGCAGGTCGACGATCTCGTCAGCGTCGGGCCGGACCACGCCTTGCGTTTCGCGCGGGCTGCGCAGGACGGGCTGACGCCTTATGTCCATGTCCGGCGCGGCCTCTGGGCCCGGCTGACGCGGGCCTTGACCTACGATCTGCTCGCGCTCGGCGAGATCAGGGAGGCGGAGGGCGTGGCGATGTTCGGGATCGCCGCGGCAGGAGAATTCTTTCCGGCCGTGCCGGCGAGCGAGATCGAGGGCCTCTAGTGCTGAAGTCAGTCGAGTCCGCTCTCAATCTCAGCGCCGAAGGCTTCGCGGCCTTGGCACGCGAACGGCTGCGGGCGGAGCCGCCCATGCTGGGCGATGTGATCAGCCGGCCCCGCGGCGATCATGAGCATCAGTCGACATCCGTGCCGATCCCCGACGAGAAGCGCGCTGTCCCGGCCGCCGTGCTGATCGGCATCGTGCCGCGCCCCGCGGGACCGACCGTGCTGCTGACGCAGCGCGCCGCAGCTCTGCGCAACCACTCGGCGCAGATCGCCTTTCCCGGCGGGCGGGTCGATGCCGTCGACGGTTCGCCGGTCGTTACGGCCTTGCGCGAAACCGAGGAGGAGATCGGCCTGTCGCGCTCGCATATCCGCACGCTCGGCTTCCTCGATGCCTATCTCACAGGCACGGGCTACCGGATCGTGCCGGTGGTGGCGCTGGTCGAGCCGCCCTTCTCGCTGACGATCAACCATAACGAGGTCGACGAGGCCTTCGAGACGCCGCTCTCCTTCCTGCTCGACCCGGCGAATCACAAGCGCGAGGGCATCGAATGGAAGGGCCATTTCCGCACCTACTATGCGATGCCGTTCGAGGGTCGCTATATCTGGGGGGCGACCGCCGGCATGATCCGCAATCTCTACGAGCGGCTGGTCGGATAAAACTGTACTGCGCGGGTGCCGCGCCGGGGAACGACGAAGCCGATGTTGCGCGCGATCATCGAAGAGGTCCTGCTCTTCGTCCTGCCTTTCTGCATCTTCGCAGGCTATCTCGTCGTCAACAGGCGCAATCCCTTCGATGTCGAGCACTGGAGCCGCCATGTCTTCGCGCTGGCGGTCGCGGGAGCTCTGCTGGCGATCGCCGTGCTGATCTATGGCGGCTTCATCGCGCCGCGCAGCGAGGGCGCCTACGAGCCGCCGCATATGGAGAACGGGGTGCTGGTGCCCGGCCGCTTCAAATGAGCGGGAAGCATGACGGCGAGATCGCACGCTTCCTGGCTCAGCCGGCGTTGGCGCGATTGCTGCCGGCTCTCGACGAAAACGGAGAGGAAACCCGCGTCGTCGGCGGCGCGGTGCGCAATCTCCTCATCGGCGAGCCCGCGAGCGATATCGACCTCGCGACCACGGCCCTGCCGGAGGAGACGATCCGGCGCGGGCAGGCCGCCGGCTTCAAGGCGGTGCCGACCGGGATCGAGCACGGTACGGTGACGCTCGTCGCGGATGGGGCGAGCTTCGAAGTCACGACGCTCAGGCGCGATGTCGAGACGGACGGGCGCCGGGCCAGGGTCGTGTTCGGCCGGGATTTCGCGGCGGATGCATTGCGGCGCGACTTCACCATCAACGCGCTCGGGCTGGGGCGCGACGGCACGCTGCACGATTATTGCGGGGGGCTCGCCGATCTCGCACAAAGACGGGTGCGTTTCATCGGCGATGCCGCAGCGCGCATCCGCGAGGATTACCTGCGTATCCTGCGCTTCTTCCGCTTCCATGCCCGCTACGGTGTCGGCGAGCCCGATGCCGAGGGCCTGCGCGCCTGCATCGCCGGCCGCGAGGGGCTCGCCGGCTTGTCGCGCGAGCGGGTGCGGGCGGAGATGATGAAGCTCCTGGTGGCACCGGGCGTGGTCGCGACGATCGGGGCGATGGCCGGCGCCGGGCTGTTGATGCCGGTGATCGGCGGCGTGCCGCATCTCTCGCGTTTCGCCGCGATCGCCGGCGATGACGGCGCGGGTGTCCATCCGGCGTTTCGGCTGGCGGCGCTGGCGGTTGCCGTCGGCGAGGACGCCTCGCGCCTGCGCGAAGGCTTGCGGCTTTCGAACGACGAATTCGACCGGATCGAGCGCATTGCCGGAGCACTGGAGAGGCTGGGCGGCCGGGCGGGGCTGCCCGATCTCGCAGCGCTGCGTCATGTCGCCCATCGCGTCGGCGACGACGCGGCTGCTGCGGCGCTCGTCCTGCTGAACGCTTCGGCGGTGAGCGAGGCCAGGAGTGGCGTGCAAAGCCTGATCGCCGCGTTCGGCCAGACGCCGCAGTTCCTGCTGACGGGCAAGGACGTCGTCGGACTCGGCATCCCGCCGGGGCCGCGCGTGGGGCAGGTGCTGGAGGTTGCGCGACGGGGCTGGATCGAGGCCGGGTGCCCGGCCGGAGAGGGCGAGCAGATGGGGTTCGTCAGGAAGGCAAGCCGCGAGCTCGCCTCCGAGGCCGCCGTCGTGACAGAGCGTCATTCTCGAGCTTGACCCGAGAATCTCTTGAAAGTGAGGCATTGGAGCCTCTTTCGGCCTGAGATGCTCGGGTCAAGCCCGAGCATGACGGCCGTGGTGGAGGTAGGGTGGGAACATCCCCGCCCTATGGCCAGCGCACCGTCGGCGGCATCGAGGACAGGATGGAATCGACATTGCCGCCGGTCTTCAGGCCGAAGATCGTGCCACGGTCGTAGAGCAGGTTGAACTCGACATAGCGGCCGCGGCGGACCTGCTGCTCGTGGCGTTCGGCCTCGCTCCAGGGCTTGCCGAGATTGGAGCGCAGGATCTCGGGATAGCTGCCGAGAAAGGCCTCGCCGACCGCCTGGGTGAAGGCGAAATCGGCTTCGACATCGCCGGTCCAGATATAATCGTAGAAGATACCGCCGATGCCGCGCGGCTCGTTGCGGTGCTTCAGGAAGAAGTACTCGTCGCACCAGGCCTTGAAGCGCGGATAGTCGGCGATGGCCGGAAAGCGCTCGCAGGGCGCGCGCATCGCGGCGTGGAAGGCCTGAGCGTCGGGGTCGTCCTGATCGCGGCGTGCATTCAGGACCGGGGTCAGGTCGGCGCCGCCTCCGAACCACGGTTTCGTGGTGACGACGAGCCGCGTATTCATGTGCACGGTCGGGGCGTGCGGATTCCAGGGATGGGCGATCAGCGAGATGCCGGTTGCGTGAAAGCGCGGATCCTGCGCGGCACCGGGGATCTGGCCGGCGAAATCCGGGTGGAAGCTGCCATGCACGGTCGAGACATGGACGCCGACCTTCTCGAAGACGCGGCCCTTCATGATCGACATGACGCCGCCGCCGCCGGGCGCGCCGTCATGGTTGGTCCGCTGCCAGGGTGTGCGGACGAAGCGCCCGGGCGCGTCGGTCTCGGCGGGGAAGGGGCCGGCAGCCTCATCCTCGACCGCCTCGAAGGCGGCGCAGATGCGGTCGCGCAGGGTCTCGAACCAGGCCGCGGCGCGGGGTTTCAGCGCTGCGACGACGGCGGGATCGGCGGCGGGGGACTCAACGGGCTTCGGAGCGGTCATCGTCTGCTTCTGTTCCATCGCGGCCCGGGAAGCCGCCAGTCTGTCGCAAGGCCTCGCCCATTACCATCGCGGCTGCCAGCGCGACATTGAGCGAACGCAATCCCGATCGCATGGGAATGTGCAGGCTGGTGTCCGCCGCTGCGCGGGCCTCGGCGGTCACGCCGGCCGATTCGCGCCCGACGAGGACGATGTCGCCAGGCTGGAAGACGAAGTCTGGCAAGGGAGTCGCGCCATCGGTCTCGGCCAGGACAAGGCGGTGACCCTGCGCCCTGCGCCAGTCGTCGAAGACAACGAAGGAATCGTGGCGCCGGACCGTGGCGCGTTCGAGATAGTCCATGCCCGAGCGACGGAAATGCCGGTCGGAGACGTCGAAGGCGGCCGGCTCGACGATATCGACGGCGATGCCGAGGCAAGCGGCCATGCGGATCATCGTGCCGGCGTTCTGCGGAATATCCGGCTGGAAAAGGGCGAGGCGCAACATGCCGGGGAGATGGAGGGTGAGACCGGGATGCGTCAAGCCGGGCGAAGGGACGGACATCTCGTCGACCCAGCCTGACGGTGTCGAACCGGGAACTGCGCTCGGCCAAGCCGAAGCCGTCCCGGTTCGTTGAGGTGAGGGGCGGCGAAATCAGTTCAGGTTGACGTTGATCCCGCCACCGCCGACCTCGACATTGGCTCCCAATCCGCCGCCGGAGCTGCTCCCGAGGCCGGCATCGACCGCAAGACCATCCCCGTTCAAGCCGGCGCCTGCCCCGGCGCCAAGGCCGCCGCCCGAGCCTCCTAATCCGGCGCCAAGGCCTGCTCCGACGCCACCGCTATCGGCGCCGACCCCCGCCGCTGCGCCGAGGCCCCCGGAGGAACTGCCGACGCCGGCACCAAGTCCGGCGCCAATGCCTCCGCTGCCGACATTGGCGCCGGCCGCGGAACCCACCCCGCCATTGCCTGTGCCGACATTGGCGCCAGCGCCCGCCGCGAGACCGCCGCCGCCGAGGCCGGCACCTGCGCCGGCATTAGCTCCGACGCCGCCGGCATTGGCGCCGACGCCGAGTGCCAACCCGAACAGGCCACCTGGGTTGCTGCTGCCGGAATTACCGGGGTTGTTGGGATTTCCGGGCGTGCCGGGATTGTTCGGATTTCCGGGTGTGCCTGGATTGCCGGGGTTTTGGGGATTGTTGTTCGCTACGTCCCTTGATCTCGCATCGCCGCGGTTGCTCACAGTGGGGCTGTGAAGGGCTGCCAACCGCAGGCATTTGCTTTTGGCGGCGCCGCGCAGGCCGTCGCAACCATCAAACCTGGTGTATTCCGCGGTGCTGTTGCAAGCAGCGAGTATCGTGCAGGCGCTCAACGCGCCGAGTATTCGAAGCCTCATGGCTCTCTCCTTGGCGGGTTAGTTTATGCCGTCGAGAACCGGGGCCGTTGCTTTGGGGTTCCTATTGGATGATTCTGAAGGATATCAGGCCCTATACGCCGCCGTGACGATTTTACGATTATTCGATCCTTGTCTTCCGCCGCCGCCTTCCCGCGGGCGAATGATTGACCCTTGCCCTAATGCCGCCACCGGAGGCGCCTAGCTGCGTCGATGGCGACGCCTGCCCGGCCGGCTCCTGACAAGGGGTGGCACAGGGAAAGCCGGTATCCCGAATTGTCGTTTGTTCCGACCCCTCATTCCCGCTAGCCAAGCAGGCATGTTCGCTCCGCTCTTCCGTTGGCTCGAAAGCCGAATCGACGTCTTCGCTCCCTTCGACGAGCAGGAGACGCCGCCGCGGGGCGTCTGGCCTTTCATGTGGCATCACATCAAGGGCGTGAAGGGCTGGATGGTCCTGATAATGCTGACGGGGCTCGGCTTCAGCGGCATCGAGGCGGCGATGTATCTGATGGTCGGCTGGTTCGTCGACCTGCTCTCGACGCAGTCGCCGGAGACGATCTTCCGCGACCATGGCTGGCTGCTCGCGGGCGCGGCCTTCCTGCTCGTCGTCGTCAGGCCGCTGGTCTATTTCGCCAACCACGCCATCGTCGACCAGGTCGTGGTGCCGCAGATCACCAACCAGATCCGCTGGCGCAACCATGTCTACACGCTCGGCCACGCGCTGGGATATTTTCAGAACGACTTTGCCGGGCGCCTTTCCGCCCGCGTCATCCAGGCCGGGCAGTCGATCCGCGGCGCGACGATCGAGGTGATCGACGACCTCTGGTACGCGCTGGTCTTCGCCACGGTCGCGATCGGCTTCTTCGGCAAGACCAGCCTGTGGCTGGCGCTGCCGGTGATCCTGTGGCTCGGGGCCTACGTCACGCTGCTGATCTATTTCGTGCCCCGCGCGAAGCAGCGCTCGGAGGCGAATTCGCTCGGGCGCTCGACGACGACCGGGCGCATCGTCGATTCCTACACCAACATCCTGACGGTGAAGCTGTTCGCGCGTGCCGATGCTGAGCGCTCCGCCGTCCGCGACTCGTTGACGCGGTGGAACGCATCCTTCCTCAACCTGTCGCGCCTGATCACCGGTGTCAGCGTGATCCTGCAGACGATGAACAGCCTGCTCGTGGTGGCGACGGCCTGGCTCGCGCTGCTGCTCTGGAGCCAGGGCGAGATGACGCCGGGCGCGGTCGCGGCCGCCATCGGGCTCGTGCTCCGGCTGGTGCAGATGTCGGGCTGGCTCATCCATCTCGTGCGCGGCATCTTCGAGAATATCGGCTCGGTGCAGGAGAGCATGGAGACGATCGCCAAGCCGCACGACCTGCCGGACGCGCCCGATGCGGTGCCGCTCGTCGTCGAGAAGGGCGCGATCAGCTTCGACAGGATCCGCTTCAACTACGGCCGCGGGCAGGGGCTGTTCGAGGGGCTCGACCTGCAGATCAGGCCGGGCGAGCGGGTGGGCCTTGTCGGGCCGTCGGGCGCCGGCAAGTCGACCCTGGTGAACCTGCTGCTCAGGCTCTATCCGCTCGAAGGCGGGCGCATCCTGATCGACGGGCAGGACATCGCCCATGTCACGCAGGACTCGCTGCGGGCGCAGATCGGCATGGTGACGCAGGATAATTCGCTGCTTCACCGCTCGATCGGCGACAATATCGCCTATGGCCGGATCGGTGCGAGCGAGGCCGAGATCGCGCGCGCGGCCGAGCAGGCCGAGGCCCACGGCTTCATCCTCGGACTCGGCGACCAGGACGGCCGCAAGGGTTTCGATTCGCGCGTCGGCGAGCGCGGCGTGAAGCTCTCGGGCGGCCAGCGCCAGCGGATCGCGATCGCGCGCGTGCTGCTCAAGGACGCGCCGATCCTGATCCTCGACGAGGCGACCTCGGCGCTCGATTCGGAGGTCGAGGCGGCGATCCAGCAGCAGCTCGCCGCCCTGATGCAGGGCAAGACCGTGATCGCGATCGCGCATCGGTTGTCCACAATCGCCGCGCTCGACCGCCTGATCGTGCTCGACCAGGGGCGCATCGCCGACATGGGCAGCCATGACGAGCTGATCGCGCGGGGCGGACTCTATGCCCGGCTCTGGGCGCGGCAATCGGGCGGATTCCTGGCCGCCGCCGATCCGGAAAAGCTCGCCGTCTGACGTCTACCTCGACGGACTGTGCGCCATGCATGGCCGGGGCGTTCGCGACAGTAGACTTCGTCCAATCTGCATGTCAAAGAGCCGAAGGTGACGCACCGCCGCATTGCGGCGGCAGCGGCGCGCCCCTATGAGGGCGAGAGGCGATAATTTCGAGCTGTTCTAGCTCGCAAGACGTGTAAGAGGATTGGATCGTGGCGCACGCGACCGATACATCGACCGGAACAACCCGCCGCGATTTCCTGATGCTCGCGACCGGCGCAGCCGGCGCCGTCGGCGTCGGCGCTCTCGTTGTTCCCCTGATCAGCCAGCTCGCGCCCGACGCGCAGACGGTGGCGGCCGGCGCGCCGGTCGATGTCGACCTCGCGCCCATCGCCGAGGGCCAGGCGATCAAGCTGTTCTGGCGCGGCAAGCCGATCTTCGTGCGTCACCGGACCAAGAAGGAAATCGACGAGGCCAAGGCCGTCGACGTCGCGACGCTCCGCGATCCGCAGACCGATGCCCAGCGCACCAAGGCCGGGCACGAGCAGTATCTCGTCGTCTTCGGCAACTGCACCCATCTCGGCTGCATTCCGCTGGGCACCGCGCCTGGCGAATCGAAGGGCGATTTCGACGGCTGGTTCTGCCCCTGCCACGGCTCGCACTACGATTCCTCCGGCCGCATCCGGAAGGGCCCGGCGCCGCTCAACCTGCCGGTGCCGCCCTACGCCTTCAACGGCGACACCAAGATCAAGATCGGCTGAGCATGCGCTCGACGCTTTCCCGCCAAGATGAGACAGCCTTGAGGCATTCTTCATGAGTGGTCACAGTTCCTACGTTCCGAAGACCGGCATCGAACGCTGGCTCGACGCGCGCCTGCCGATCATCCGGCTTGCCCATGACTCGGCGGTCTCCTATCCGGTGCCGCGCAACCTGAACTACCTGTGGACCTTCGGTGGCATCCTCGTGTTCATGCTGGTGGCGCAGATCGTCACCGGCATCATCCTGGTGATGCACTATACCCCGCATGCCTCGATGGCGTTCAACTCCGTCGAGCACATCATGCGCGACGTGAACTACGGCTGGCTGCTGCGCTACCTGCACTCCAACGGCGCCTCGATGTTCTTCATCGCCGTCTACGTGCACATCTTCCGCGGGCTCTATTACGGCTCGTACAAGGCGCCGCGCGAGGTGCTCTGGATCCTCGGCGTGGTCATCTTCCTGCTGATGATGGCGACGGCGTTCATGGGCTACGTGCTGCCCTGGGGCCAGATGTCCTTCTGGGGCGCGACCGTCATCACCAACCTGTTCTCGGCCCTGCCGGTGATCGGCGAGACGATCGTCACCTTCCTGTGGGGCGGTTACTCGGTCGACAACCCGACGCTGAACCGCTTCTTCTCGCTGCATTACCTGCTGCCGTTCATGATCTTCGGCGTCGTCGTGCTGCATATCTGGGCGCTGCATGTCGTCGGCCAGAACAACCCGACCGGCGTCGAGGTGAAGAACGTTCAGAAAGACACCGTGCCGTTCACGCCCTACGCGACCGTGAAGGACATCTTCGGCATGGTCGTGTTCATGATCCTGTTCTCCTGGTTCGTGTTCTACCAGCCGAACTTCATGGGCCATGCCGACAACTACATCCCGGCGAACCCGGCCTCCACGCCTGCCCACATCGTCCCGGAATGGTACTTCCTGCCGTTCTACGCGATCCTGCGCGCCATTCCCGACAAGCTCGGCGGCGTCATGGCGATGGGCGCTGCCATCGTGGTGCTCGCCTTCCTGCCCTGGATCGACACCTCCAAGGTCAAGTCGATGAGCTACCGCCCGATCGGGCGCCAGCTGTTCTGGGCCTTCGTCGTGGTCTGCATCGGCCTCGGTTATCTCGGCGCCATGCCGGCGGAAGGCGGCTACGTCATCGCCTCGCAGATCTTCACCGTGCTGTATTTCGGCTTCTTCGTCGCGCTCTTCGTCGTCGGCCTGTTCGAGCGGCCGAAGGCGCTGCCGACCTCGATCGCCGACGCGGTGCTCGCGTCAAAGGGCGGGTCGGCCGCGCGCGTCGCGACCGCCACCGCTGCCGAACCGAACGTCAAGGGCTGACGGAACCATGAGCAGAACCTCGTTTCGTCTCGCCCTGACCGGGCTCGCCGCCGGCCTCTCGCTGGCGCTCCTCCAGCCGGCGGCGCAGGCCGCCGAGGCCGGCCCGAAGCCGCCAGCGCTGAGTTGGTCGTTCTCGGGTCCGTTCGGCAAGTTCGACCGGGCCCAGCTCCAGCGCGGTTTCAAGGTCTTCAAGGAAGTCTGCGCGAGCTGCCATGGCGCCAGCCTCGTCGCCTTCCGCAACCTGTCGCAGCCCGGCGGTCCCGAGTTCACGCCCGGTCAGGTCGCCGCGCTCGCCGCGACCTACCAGATCAAGGACGGCCCGAACGAGGCCGGCGAGATGTTCGAGCGGCCCGGCCGCCCGGCCGACCGCTTCCCGTCTCCATTCGCGAACGAGCAGGCAGCCCGCGCGGCCCAGGGCGGCGCCTATCCGCCGGACTTCTCCGTCTTGGCCAAGGCACGCACCTATACCCGCGGCTTCCCGACCTTCATCTTCGACATCTTCACGCAGTATCAGGAGCAGGGTCCGGACTATATCCATGCCCTGATGGTCGGCTATGAGGAGCCGCCCGCGGGCGTCACGCTCCTGCCCGGCCAGAACTACAACAAGTATATGCCCGGTCACCTGATCGCGATGCCGAAGCCGCTTTCGGACGGTCAGGTCGAGTATCCGAAGGGCGAGGATGGCAAGTCGCCGGTTCCGGAGACCGTCGATCAGTATGCCCGCGACGTCGCCGCCTTCATGGTCTGGATGGCGGAGCCGCATCTGGAGGCGCGCAAGCGCCTTGGCATGCAGGTGATGATCTTCCTCGCGCTGTTCGCAGGGCTGCTCTACTACACCAAGAAGAAGGTGTGGTCGCGCATGCCGGACGGCTCGCCGGCTCATTGAGCCGGACGACCCGAGTTCAGGAGAGGGCCCCGGCGACGGGGCCTTTTTCGTTATGACACTCGTCATTCTCGGACGAAGCGAAGCGCAGATCCGAGAATCTCAGGGGGGAGGAGATTCCGGAACCTCCTTCGGCAGGAGATGCTCGGGGCAAGCCTGAGCATGACGGCATCCTGCCGGGCGTATTGCGACCGTCATCGAAAGATGGTCCTTTCCGCGCCGCACCCGATCGCCGCGCATCCTGCCGGACGTGCCGCGATCGGCTTGATGTCATCGCACCGGATACTCCCGAAAAGTGCCCTCCACCTTTCGGTCCGATGCTTGAGGGAATCGACCATGAGCGAAGCCGTTCTCGGAATCATCGGCGGATCGGGCATCTACGACCTGCCGGGCCTGACCGACCTGCGCGAGGAGCGCATCGAAAGTCCCTGGGGCGAGCCGTCCGACGTTCTGCGAATCGGTCGGATGGGCCAGACGAAGATCGTCTTCCTGCCGCGCCATGGACGCGGTCATGCGATCCCGCCCTCCGAGATCAACTACCGCGCCAATATCGACGTGATGAAGCGGGCGGGCGTGACCGATCTCGTCTCGCTCTCGGCCTGCGGCTCCTACAAGGCCGAGCTCTATCCCGGCCTGTTCGTGCTGGTCGACCAGTTCGTCGACCGCACGAGTCGGCGCGAGAGCTCCTTCTTCGGAAAGGGCTGCGTCGCCCATGTCTCGGTCGCCCATCCCGTCGGCCCCGCCCTGCAGGCGCGGATCGCGGCTGCGGCCGAGGCCGAGGAACTGGCCTTCGTGCGCGGCGGCACGCTGGTCACGATGGAAGGCCCGCAATTCTCGACCTATGCGGAATCGACGACCTATCGCGGCCTCGGCTACGATCTGATCGGCATGACGGCGATGCCCGAGGCCAAGCTCGCCCGCGAGGCCGAGATCACCTATGCGACGGTCGCGATGGTGACGGACTACGATTGCTGGCATGAATTGCACGGCGCCGTCGACGTCGCCTCGGTGATCGCGGTGCTTCATGACAATGCCGACAAGGCGCGGCGCCTCGTAGCGCGGCTCGCCGCCGATTTTCCGGTCGAGCGCGAGCCGTGCCCGGCCGGCTCTCATAACGCGCTCGACACCGCCATCGTGACCGCGCCGGCCTTCCGCGATCCGGCCCTGCTGGCGAAGCTCGATGCCGTCGCGGGGCGCGTGCTCAGGGCGGCCTGATGACGTCGCCCTTGACGAAGCCGGCCCGGCGTCCGACCAAGGCGGCCGTCAGTCCTCATGAGACGGTGTCCATGAACCTCGCCGACAGCATCCGCGCGATCCCGGATTATCCCCGGCCCGGTATCGTCTTCCGCGACATCACCACGCTGCTCGGCGATGCGCGGGCCTTCCGTCGGGCCGTCGACGAGCTGGTGCAGCCTTTCGCCGGCCTGAAGATCGCCAAGATCGCCGGGATCGAGGCGCGCGGCTTCATCCTCGGCGGAGCCGTGGCGCATCAGCTCTCGGCCGGCTTCATTCCCGTGCGCAAGAAGGGCAAGCTGCCGCTGGAGACGCTGCGCGCGACCTATGCGCTGGAATACGGCACGGACGAGATCGAGATCCATCGCGACGCGGTGCAGCCGGGCGAGCGCGTGCTGCTGGTCGATGACCTGATCGCCACGGGCGGCACGGCGGAGGCGGCGGTCAACCTGCTGGCGGGGTTGGGCGCCGAGGTCGTGGCGGCGTGCTTCATCGTCGACCTGCCGGAACTCGGCGGCGGCGACAAGATCCGGCGGCTCGGCGTGCCCGTGCGGACGCTGGTCTCCTTCGCCGGTGATTGAGCGGTTATGAAGATCAACGGCCAGCATTACCGGACGATCTGGCTGGCGCAGGACGGCTGGCGTGTCGTCGTGATCGACCAGACGCGCCTGCCCTTCCGTTTCGAGACCGTCGCGCTCGGCTCGGCCGAACAGGCGGCGGATGCGATCCGCAGCATGGTCGTGCGCGGGGCACCGCTGATCGGTGCGACCGCGGCCTATGGCGTGGCGCTGGCGATGCGGGCGGATACCTCGGACGCAGCGCTGGAGGCAGCGCTCGACCTGCTCGGTGCGACGCGGCCGACGGCCGTCAATCTGCGCTGGGCGCTGGCGCGGATGCGGGGTGTCCTTGCACCGTTGTCTCCGGAGGCCCGCACCGACGCAGCCTATGCGGAAGCCGCGGCAATCTGCGACGAGGATGTCGCCTTGTGCCGGTCGATCGGCGAGAACGGCCTGCCGCTGATCGCCCAGATCGCATCGCGCAAGCCTGCCGGCGTGCCGGTCAACATTCTCACTCACTGCAATGCCGGCTGGCTCGCGACGGTGGACTGGGGCACGGCCCTGGCGCCGATCTATCTCGCGCATGATGCCGGCATCCCCGTCCATGTCTGGGTCGACGAGACCCGGCCGCGCAACCAGGGCGCGGCACTGACGGCCTACGAGCTCGGCTCCCATGGCGTGCCGCATACGGTCATCGCCGACAATGCCGGCGGGCACCTGATGCAGCACGGGCAGGTCGACATGGCGATCGTCGGCACCGATCGCACCACCGCGAGCGGCGACGTCGCCAACAAGATCGGGACCTATCTCAAGGCGCTCGCCGCGCGTGACAACGGCGTGCCCTTCTATGTGGCGCTGCCTTCGCCGACGATCGACTGGGGTATCCGCGACGGCCTCGCCGATATTCCGATCGAGGAGCGCGCGGCGCGCGAGGTCACCCATCTATCGGGGCTCGCCGATGACGGCGAGGTCCGCTCGGTCCGAGTCGTGGCGCCGGGCAGCGGCGCGGCCAATCCGGCCTTCGACGTGACGCCGGCGCGGCTGGTCACGGCGCTGATCACCGAGCGCGGCGTCTGCGCGGCCAGCGCCGAGGGGCTGGCGCAGCTCTTCCCCGATCTGGCGAACAGGGACAGGACATGACCGAACAGGAACTGCGGCAGGAGATCGTTGTGGTCGCGCAGGCGATCGATCGGGCTGGGTTCTGCCCGTCGAAATCGGGCAATGTCTCCGCGCGTTTCGGCGACGGCCTGCTGATCACGCCGTCGGGCCTACCTTATGCACAGACGAAGCCGGACGACCTGATCCATCTCGGGCTCGACGGTGCCGTGCTCGGCGGCAGCCGCAAGCCGTCCTCGGAATGGCCCTTCCATGTCGCGATCTACCAGGCACGACCCGATGCGCAGGCGATTGTGCATACCCATTCGCCGCGCGCCACCGCCTTGTCCTGCACGCGGCGCGGCATCCCGGCCTTCCACTACATGATCGCGCTCTGCGGTGGTGCCGATGTGCGCTGCGCCGATTACGCCACCTTCGGCACGCCGGAGCTGGCCGAGAACGCCGTGAAGGCGCTGGAGGGGCGAAAGGCGGTTCTGCTCGCCAATCACGGCGTGATCGCGCTCGGCCAGACGCTGGCGGGCGCGCATACCATCGTCGCCGAGGTCGAGAACCTTGCGGGGCAGTATCTCGACATCCTGGCGGCGGGAATCGAGCCGGCGATCCTTGATCCTGCCGAAATGGAGCGTGTCGGCGCCAAGTTCGCGGGCTACGGCAAGGTCGGCTGAGCGCTTTCGACAAACCCGGGGAGGCTCGACATCGGCGATCTGCGCCGCCCAGGGGTGGCAAGCACGTCCGCGGCTGGTACAGCGTAGCTTTACCCTTGGAGCCTGTCGCGAAAGCCAGTGCGATGAACCGCCGTGCCGCCAGAATTCCCCTGCTCAGGCGCTCCCGCGCCCTGGCCATCACGCCGCGTTTCTGGAAGCAGCGCCTGGTGTTCTGGGCGGGCGCGCTGGCGATCGGCATCGTCAGCGCCGCCTTCGCGGGGCTCGCCGACGCGGCCCAGGAACTGTTCGGCGCAGCCTTCCGGCGCGAGGGATGGCTCCGATACGCGCCCCTGCTGGTCACTCCCGCCGGATTTGCGCTCTGTGCCTGGATCGCCTTCCGGTTCGTTCCGGCTTCCCAGGGCAGCGGCATTCCCCAGGCCATCGCGGCGCGGCACCTGCGCGACGACACGGAGCGCGCCAGCTTCCTGTCGCTGCGGATCGCCGCCGGCAAGATCGTCCTGACGGTGCTCGGCCTGTTCTGCGGTGCCTCGATCGGGCGCGAGGGGCCGACCGTTCAGGTCGGTGCCTCGATCATGCTGCAGGCGGCGCGCTGGGGCGGCATGGCGCAGGCACGCGGCCTGATCCTCGCAGGTTCGGCCGCCGGCATCGCCGCAGCCTTCAACACGCCGCTCGCAGGGATCGTCTTCGCCATCGAGGAGATGAGCAAGACCTACCAGGCACGGACGAACGGCATCGTCCTGTCGGCCGTGATCATCGCGGGCATCGCCGCGATCGCGCTCGTCGGCAACTACACCTATTTCGGCGTGGTCGCGATTGCCGCCGAGGTGAAGCGGGACTGGCTGCTCGTCATGGTCTGCGGCGTGGTCGGCGGGGCGCTGGGGGCCGGGTTCAGCAGCCTGATGGTCGCCGTGACGCGCCGCATCCGGCGCCTGCGTGCGGCGACGCCGCTCGGCCGGGTTCTGGCCATCGCGGCGGGGGCGGGGCTTCTGGTCGCACTGGTCGGCATCCTGACCGGAGGCGCGACCTTCGGAACGGGCTATGCCGAAGCGCGCAGCGCCATCGAAGGCACGCCGCTTCCGGCCAGCTTCTTCCTGGGCAAGCTGGTCGCGACGCTCGCTTCCTCGCTGTCCGGCATACCGGGGGGATTGTTCGCTCCCTCGCTGTCGGTCGGCGCCGGGCTTGGCAGCACCATCGGCAGCTTGCTGGGGTCCCCGATCGGGCTTGCCGCCGTGCTCGGGATGGCGGCCTATTTCTCCGGCGTCGTGCAGGCGCCGATGACGGCTTTCGTCATCATCGTGGAGATGACGGGAAACCACGAGAACGTGCTGGCGCTGATGGCGGTGTCGATGCTGGGCTACGGCACGGCGCGGCTGGTCTCGCGCGAGCCGCTCTATCACGCCCTGTCGCGCCTGTTCATCGCGGACATTCTGCGCCAGCGCCGCGCACGCGAAGCCGCCGTACGGTCCGGAGCGTGATCCTCAGCGGGGCTTGCGCTCGACGAAAACGCAGCCGTCGAAGCTGAAGACCTCTTCCCCGTGCTGGTTTGTGCCGGTGTTGCGGTGGAAGAACAGGCCCCATTGCGGGCGCGAGGCGCTTTCACGCTTGTCCACCACCTCGGAGCGATAGGTGATCCGGTCCCCGGCGAAGACCGGCTTCGTCCAGCGCAGGTTCCTGAAGCCGGGGGAGGGGCCGAGGCGTGCCGGGCGCTCGGGAGCGGCCGCGAGCTGGCGCCTGCGGTGCTGGACCATGCAGGCCATCCAGACGGCGGCCGTGTGCCAGCCGGAGGCCGCTAACCTGCCGAACGAGCTCCCGCGCGCCGCCGCCTCGTCCATGTGGAAGGGCTGCGGATCGAAGCTGCGGGCGAAGGCGACGATCTCCTCGGCCGTGAAGACGAAGCTGCCGAGCTCATGGCTGTCGCCGATCGAGAGCTCCTCGAAGAAGCGCGTCGGTCCCGGCGGTTCGGCGGCCGCTTCCAGCGGGCTTTCGACGGCGGGGCGTTCGTAGATCGGCGCGTGGTCGAGCCAGGGGCCGGCCGGGTGCGTGCCGATGCCGGAGCCGCTGCGGCCGAACATGATCCAGTTGGTCTGTTCCAGGATCGGCTCGTCGCGCTGGTTCAGCAGTTCCAGCCGGAAGCGCACGAGGCCCATCTCGGGGCGCGAGCGCGAGGCCTTGCTCTCCAGCACGGTGCGCCGCGCGCTGACGCTGTCGCCGGGCAGGAGCGGGCGCAGCCACTTCACCTCGTCGATGCCCGGCGCGCCCATGCTGGCGGCGTCGAGCAGGAAATCCTCGGCCATCAATCGCATCAGCAGGGAGCAGCTATGCCAGCCCGAGCCGATCAGGCGGCCGACGAAGCTCGCCTTTGCGGCTTCCGGATCGACATGGAAATCCTGCGCATCATAGCGCGATGCGAAGGCGACGATGTCGTCCTGCGAGACCGCCAGACTGCGCGAACGTGCGCTCGCGCCCGGGACGAAATCCTCGAAATACGACATCGCCGGCTTTCTCAATTCGCGAAGCGGAAATGCAGCACGTCGCCGTCGGCGACGACGTATTCCTTGCCTTCGAGCCGGAACTTCCCGGCCTCGCGCGCGCCGGACTCGCCCTTGTTGGCGATGTAATCGTCATAGGCGATGGTCTCGGCGCGGATATAGCCCTTCTCGAAATCGGTATGGATCACGCCGGCGGCCTGCGGCCCCTTGGTGCCTTTCTCGATCGTCCAGGCGCGGGCCTCCTTCGGGCCGACCGTGAAATAGGTGACGAGATGGAGAAGGGCATAGCCGGCGCGGATCACGCGGTTCAGGCCGGGCTCGTCGAGGCCGACGGCCTCCAGATACTCGGTCTGCTCCTCGGCCGGGAGAACGGCGATCTCGCTCTCGATCTTGGCCGAGACGACGACCGCGACGGCGCCTTCCTCGGCGGCGCGCTTCTTCACCAGCTCGGAGAAGCTGTTGCCCTTGTCGGCGCTGGCCTCCTCGACATTGCAGACATAGAGCACGGGCTTCGACGAGAGCAGGCCGAGCAATTCGAACGGGCGGCGCTCCTCGGGCGAGAGCTGGACGAGGCGGGCGGGCTTGCCGTCGCGCAGCAGGGTGAGGCAGCGGTTCATCAGGTCGACCGCCTCCTTGGCCTCCTTGTCGCCGGACTTCGCCTTCTTCTCCAGCGGCAGCACGCGCTTCTCGAGGCTGTCGAGATCGGCGAGCATGAGCTCGGTCTCGATCGTCTCGATATCGTCGACCGGCGAGACCTTGCCCTCGACATGGGTGATGTCGCCGTCCTCGAAGCAGCGCACGACATGGGCGATGGCGTCGCATTCCCGGATGTTCGCCAAGAACTGGTTGCCGAGCCCCTCGCCGCGCGAAGCGCCGCGCACGAGGCCGGCGATGTCGACGAATGTCAGGCGCGTCGGGATGATCTCCTTGGAGCCGGCGATGGCGGCGAGCTTCTCCAGCCGCTCGTCCGGCACCGCGACGTCACCGACATTCGGCTCGATCGTGCAGAACGGATAGTTCGCAGCCTGCGCCGCGGCCGTCTGCGTCAGCGCGTTGAAGAGGGTCGACTTGCCGACATTCGGCAGGCCGACGATTCCGCATTTGAAGCCCATGATCGCCTGTTCCGTTGCCCGCTGCGGATCAGCCGCGGCCGGGCGTGAAGCTTTGAAAGTTGCGGCCTTATTGGGGGGCTTGCGCGATAAAGACAAGAGCCGCGGGTCTTATGGCGGCCGTGTGCCTCACGCGAACGTGCATGGCGGCGTGGCAGGCGCGGGTGCTGGATCGGTCGGGTTGCCTGCCCGCATCGTTCGGAGTCCCGTCATGAACCGTATCCGCCTCGCGCTCGCCCTGTCGATCGTTGCCCTTGCCGGCGGCGTGGCTGTCGCTCAGGCGCCGGGAACGCGGTTGCGCGGCACGGTCGAGCGGATGCAGGGAGCGACGCTCGAGCTCAAGGCGGCGGATGGGCGGGAGATCAAGGTCGTGCTCGCGCCGGGCTTCTCGGTTGGTGGCATGGTGGCTGCGAAGACCTCCGATATCGCCAAGGGCAGCTTCATCGGCGTCGGCGCCAAGCCGCAACCCGACGGCACTCAGTTGGCCGTGCAGGTCGTGATCTTCCCGGAGGCGATGCGCGGCACGGGCGAGGGGCATCGGCCTTGGGGCGTACTGCCCGATGCGACCATGACCAATGCGACGGTGGCGGAGACGGTCTCGCGCGTCGATGGCGCCAACCTCGTTCTGAGCTATCCGGGCGGGGAGCAGAAGGTCGCGATCACGCCGGAGGCGACGATCCTGATGGCGGCGCCGGCCGAGGCGAGCGAGCTCAAGCCCGGCGCGCAGGTCGCGATGACGGCAAGCCGGCAGGCCGATGGCAGCTACAGCACCAGCCGGGTCACGGTGGCGAAGGCGGGCGCGAAGTTGCCGCTCTAAATCAGCCGTCGCTCTTCTCGCCGAGGCGCTTCACGGCGGCGTGGCCGCATGAGTCCATGAAGAGATGGACCTTGTTCTGGAAGCCGGCGTCGTCATGGGCCGCGAGCAGGGCGGCATGGTCGGCGCAGGCCGAGCAGAGATCCTCGACCCAGGGCTGCTCGGCCTTGCCGAAATCGTTGAGCACATAGGCGTGGACCAGCGCCTTGTCGCCGGGATGGCCGATGCCTATCCGCACGCGGCGATAGTCGTTGCCGATGGCCGCCGTGGTCGAGCGCAGGCCGTTATGGCCGGCATTGCCGCCGCCGAGTTTCACGCGCAGCTTCGCGGGAGCGAGGTCCAGCTCGTCATGGAAGACGACGACATCGGCCGGCGCGATCTTGAAGAAGCGCGCGGCCTCGCCGATCGAACGGCCGGATTCGTTCATATATGTCTGCGGCTTGAGGAGGATGACCTTCTCAGCCCCGATCGTCGCCTCGCAGGCCTCGGCCTGGAAGCGGGCGCGCCAAGGCGAGGCGCGATGCAGGCGCGCGATCTCGTCCACGGCCATGAAGCCGATATTGTGCCGGTTGCGGGCATAGCGCGGGCCGGGATTGCCGAGGCCGGCGAAGATCAGCATGGCGGGACTCCGGCAGGCTTGTCGTTACATAGCAAAACGGCCGGGCTGACCCGGCCGTCTCGTGATCGTTCCGGATGGAAGCGGCGCCGGCCGGCGCCGTTTCATCAGGCCTTGGCTTCGGTCGCGGCTTCCGCGGTCTCGGCGGCCTCAGGCTCGGCCTCGACGGTCGGCGCGGAGACCGTGACGATCGTGGCGTCGGCGCCGATCGAGAGCTTGGCGCCGGCCGGGAGCTTGATCGCGTCGGCATGGACGGAATCGCCGACGTTCAGGCCGGCGACCGAGACGTCGATCGATTCCGGAATGGCGTCGGGCTCGACGGTGACTTCCAGGCTGTGCTCGACGATCTGGACCAGGCCGCCGTTCTTGACGCCGGGGCTCTGCTCCTGACCGGTGACGTGAACCGGAACCTGGACCGTGACGGTCTGGCCCTTGGCGACGCGCAGGAAGTCGACATGGATCGGGAAATCCTTGACCGGGTCGAGCTGGTAATCGCGCGGAATGACGCGCTGCTTCTTACCGGCGACGCTGATCTCGAAGATCGTGGTCAGGAAGTGGCCGCCGAAAATCAGCTGGCGGGTCTTGTTGGCGTCGAGCGCGATGGCTTCGGGAGCGGCGCCCCCACCATAGATCACGGCAGGCGTCTGGCCCTGGCGACGAACGGCACGAGCGGCCCCCTTGCCGACCTGTGCGCGCGCCGAAGCCTCGATTTGCTTCACGGCGGTCATGTTGGATGTCCTTGACTTGTAAAATGACAAGGCCGCCTCGTGGCGGCCATCGGATGGTGCGCTCAGAGCCTCCAAGGGTGTCAGCCGAGCGCAGGGCTGCTCATAGGCGAAAACCGCCGCGATCTCAAGCCCGGCCGGAAGGCACTCAGGCGGCGTTCGCGACGCGGCCGGCGGCGGGAGCCGCAGCCTGCACAGGCCGGGCGAAGCGCGCGAGCCATTCGCGGATGACCGAGGCCGGAACCGGCGGGGAATAGAGATAGCCTTGCCCGAGGCGGCAGCCCAATTCGGTCAGGCGCTCGGCCTGCGCCTGTTTCTCGATGCCCTCCGCGACGATCTTCATGCCGAGGCGGCGCGTCATGGTCAGCAGCGCCTCGATGATGATCTCGCTGCGCGCGCCGCTATCGATCGAGCCGACGAAGGAGCGGTCGATCTTGATGATGTCGATCGGGAAATCGAGCAGATGGGTCAGCGAGGCGAAGCCGGTGCCGAAATCGTCGAGCGCGACCGGCGAGCCGCAGGCGCGCAGCGCCTCCATGGTGCGCGCGACGCCGTCCTTGCGGCCGCCCATGAAGACCTGCTCGGTGACTTCGATTACGAGCTGCTGCATCGGCACGCCGACCTTCTCCAGGATGCGGGCGGCGCGCTGGACCAGATCGCCCTTCTGGAAGTCGGCCGAGGTGACGTTGATCGCGACATGCTGGAAATTCAGGCCGCTTGCCCGCCATTCGGCCATGTCGGCGGCGATCGCCGTCAGCATCTGGGTGGTGGTGCGATGGGCGATCTTCGGGTCGCGGAGCGCATCCTGGAATTCGCCGGCGGTGACGATGCGGCCATCGTCGAGGCGCATCCGGGCGAGGGCCTCGACGCCCACGACCTCGGTCGTGTCGAGGCGGATGACAGGCTGATAATAGGGAATGATGCGGTCGTCACCGAGCGCGCCGTTGACATCGCGGCGCACGCTGATGCGCTGCATCATCGCGCTGCGCAACTGCCGGCGGAAGCGGACATAGCGACCGCGCCGGGTTTCCTTGGCATGGTAGAGAGCGAGGTCGGCATTCTGCCGCAGGGTGACACTGTCCAGACCATCCTCGCCGGCAATGGCTCCGCCGATGGTGATGCCGGGGGTGATGCTGTGCCCGTCATGGTCCAGGGGGAGCGCCATGGCCGCGGTGGCGGCCGAGGCGAGGGAGCGCATGCGCACCGGGCCCTCGCAATCCGGGATCAGGACGGCGAACTCGTCGCCGCCGATCCGGCAGGTCAGGCACCCTGACAGAGCCGTTGCGAGCCGTGCGCCGACCACGGCGATCAGGGCATCGCCGGCCGCGTGGCCGAGCGTGTCGTTGACCAGCTTGAGATGGTCGATATCGATCAGCATCAGCCCGAAACGGCGGCCGGCGGCGCTCATCTCGGCGATCGCGCCGTTGAACTGGCTGCGGTTCGGCAGGCCGGTCAGCGTATCGAAATAGGCGAGGCGGTGATTGCGGGAACGGACCTCGTCATGCTCGATCGCGATGGCGCAGAGATGGACGCAGGTCGCGACGATCTGGCGCTCGAGCAGTTGCGCCCGGCGCGGCCTGGTGAAGTAGAAGGCGAAAGCGCCGATGACGCGGCCATCGCGGGCCTTGATCGGGGTCGACCAGCAGGCGCGCAGACCGAGCGGCAGGACAAGGCCCGTATAAGGCGCCCAGAGCGGGTCGGTGGCGATGTCGGTGACTTCGACCGGCTCGCCGCGATGGATCGCGGTTCCGCAGGAGC
This sequence comes from Bosea sp. ANAM02, assembly GCF_011764485.1. Taxonomy (NCBI): domain Bacteria; kingdom Pseudomonadati; phylum Pseudomonadota; class Alphaproteobacteria; order Hyphomicrobiales; family Alloboseaceae; genus Allobosea; species Allobosea sp. ANAM02. The sequence goes on from NZ_AP022848.1 coordinate 1,729,536, forward strand.
CGGCGCAAGGGCCGACCGGAGCCCCTGCGATGGAGTCGGCGAAGTGCGTCGGCAGGCTGGGCGAGGCGAGGGGCTGGAGGCAACCCTGATCGTCGACGGTGACGACCGAGCAGATCACGCCGGGCGAGATAGCCTCGGCACGATGGCAGAGACGCTCCATGCAGGCGGCGAGCGGCTCGCCGCGGGCGATATCTTCAAGAATATCGTTCTGCAGAGCCTGCAGACGGCCCGAAGGTCTGATCACGGATTGTCCGACTGAGTGCCCGCCGAAGAACCCGCATACTGGCGCAAATGCCTTAAGGGCAGGTTGAGACGCCGCCTCAAACTTTACGCTGGGTTGCAGCCGCCGCTTCAGGCGGCAACAAGGCCCAGCCTTTCGTCGCGGCGCCGCAGGAGATGCATCAGCGGCAGGGCGAGCAGCACCATCCAGGCCTTGCCGATGATCTGCCCGGCGAGGAAGTCGAGGCTGCCGAAGGCGAGATAGAGGAAGACGAGGCTGTCGACGACGAGACCGATCACGCTCGAGGCGAAGACGGCCGTGACGAAGCGCCGGCGCTGGAGCGGCGTATAGACCGCGAAATCGGCGAGCTCCGACAGCAGGAAAGCCGCGACCGAGGCGAGCACGATGGCGGGCGGGGCGAGCATGGCCGAGATCAGCGTGCCCACCGCGATGGCGCCGAGACCGGCGAGCGGGCCGAGGCGGCGCTGGACGATGTCGCGCAGCACCAGCGCAAGGCCGACCATCAGGACGCCGCTCGGGGCCATGATGCCAGGCCAGACCGGGACGAGGCAGGGTCCGTCAGGCACGCAGACCGAGCCGGCATTGCCGATCAGCCAGTTGGCGGCGGGAATGGTCAGGCCGAACAGGACGAGAGCGATGATACCCTCGGTCAGGCGCTGGCGGTCACGGGTCATGGAATAAGTCCAGTATCGTCGGGGGCTGCGAGATAGGCCGCGAAGCCTTTTGCTCGCAAATCGCATGCCGGGCAATGGCCGCAGCCATAGCCCCAGCCATGCCGGGTCGTCCTGTCGCCGAGATAGCAGCTATGGCTGTCCTCGATCACGAGGTCGAGAAGGGCTTGTCCGCCGATGGCGCGTGCCAGCGCGAAGGTCTGGGCCTTGTCGCGCCACATCAGGGGCGTGTGCAGGACGAGCCGGCGGTCGAGACCGAGGCCAAGCGCGACCTGCATCGCCTTGATCGTGTCGTCACGGCAGTCGGGATAGCCGGAATAGTCGGTCTCGCAGACGCCGAGCACGATGTGCTTGAGGTCGCGGCGATAGGCGAGCGCGGCGGCGAAGGTCAGGAAGATCAGGTTACGGCCGGGAACGAAGGTCGTGGGCAGGCCGGTCTCGGCGAAGGCGATCTCGGTTTCGCGGGTCAGCGCCGTCTCGGAGATCGCGCCGAGCGCCTTGAGATCGACGACATGATCGGGGCCGAGCCGCGCGGCATAGCGGGCGGCGAGCGTTGGCAGCCTGGCGCGGATCGTCTCGCGACACTCCATCTCGATGCGATGGCGCTGGCCGTAGTCGAAGCCGATCGTCTCGACCGTCTCGAAACGGTCGAGCGCCCAGGCCAGGGTCGTGGTGGAGTCCTGGCCGCCGGAGAACAGGACGAGGGCGCGGGAATTGCTCAACGCCGTCACCATCTGCTCAGCCCTCATCCTGAGGAGCGGGCGAATGCCCGCGTCTCGAAGGATGCTCCAGCACACTCTGGAACATCCTTCGAGACGCCGCTTCGCGGCTCCTCAGGATGAGGACTGAGACTGTCAATATTGGCCTCAGTCGAACAGGCTCGACACGCTGGTCTCGCTCGCCGTGCGCTCGATCGCCTCGCCCATCAGGCCGGCGATCGAGATGACGCGGATGTTGCGGGCGACCTTCACCGCCTCGGTCGGCATGATCGAGTCGGTGATGACCAACTCCTTGAGCTTGGAGCCGGCGATGCGGGCGACCGCGCCGCCGGAGAGCACGCCATGGGTGATGTAGGCGTAGACCTCCTTGGCGCCCTGCTCGAGCAGGGCATCGGCGGCGTTGACCAGCGTGCCGCCGGAATCGACGATGTCGTCGATCAGGATGCAGGAACGGCCCTCGACCGAGCCGATGATGTTCATGACCTCGGATTCGCCCGGCCTGTCGCGGCGCTTGTCGACGATCGCGAGCGGAGCGTCGATGCGCTTGGCCAGCGCACGAGCGCGGACCACGCCGCCGACGTCCGGCGAGACGACCATGGCGTTTTTCCACTCCAGCCGGTCCTTGATGTCGCGCGCCATCAGCGGGGCGCCGAACAGGTTGTCGGTCGGAATGTCGAAGAAGCCCTGGATCTGGCCGGCATGGAGATCGAGCGTCAGCACGCGGTCGACGCCGGCATGGGTGATCAGGTTGGAGACGAGCTTCGCCGAAATCGGCGTACGGCCCGAGGCGCGCCGGTCCTGGCGGGCATAGCCGAAATACGGGATCACCGCCGTGATGCGCTTGGCCGATGAGCGGCGCAAAGCATCGGTGATGATCAGCAGTTCCATCAGATGGTCGTTCGTCGGGAACGAGGTCGACTGGATGACGAAGACATCCTGGCCGCGCACGTTCTCCTGGATCTCGACGAAGACCTCCATGTCGGCGAAGCGCCGGACGGAGGCCTTGGCGAGGGGGATGCTGAGGTGGTTGCAGATCGCCTCGGCCAGCGGACGATTGGAGTTGCCGGCGACGACTTTGAAGTGGGAGGCCATGCCGTAGCGCACCGTTGCAGTAAGGCTGAGCAGGGAGGACCGGCATTGCCGGCTCAATTCGAACGGCTCTTAACAGCGCGGTCAGGCGGAGTCGACCGCTGCAGTGCAATATCGACGGCCAAAAAAACGCAGGGTGGCGCGCCGTGACCCGGAAACCACTGCCGCAGCGTCGCTGCGGCCGAGGCCTCAGCTCTTCTTCTTGTCGTCGGTTGCGGCGACGCGGGTTCCGCGCCTGGCCGGCTTCGCGGGCTTGTCGTCGACCGTCAGCGTCTCGACGCCCGGCGCGGTGACGAGGAAGCCGGCGATCGCATCCATCGAGTCGGAAGCGGCCTTGGCGACGATCGTCTGGTCGATGCCGGCCCAGGGATCGGAGCCGCCACTGCGCTTGCCGATGCTCTCGCCCTGCACGCGCTGGGCGCGTTGCTTGGTCGAATCGTAGACGTCCCAGACGAAGGCGAGCGCGGTCTGGCCGTCCTCGGTCGGCTGGGCCGTTAGGTAGCCCTTGACGCGGAAGCGCGCCGGCTTGTTGCCGGGGACGATCTCCATCCTGCGCTCGGCCGCGGCCTCGCCGAGCAAACCCGCAAAGCTGGTGGTGACGCTTTCCGGGGCGCCGGAGATGCTCTGGACCGAGACCGGGACGCCGGGCGCGTCGACGCGCGGACGGGCGGCGGTCTGGGTGGTTTCCTGGCAGCCGGCGACAGCCAGCGCCACGACCGGCCCCAGAACGAGGCCGCTCAAACGGTTGATCATGACGCCTCCCGCCCTTCGGGCTGTGGATCGCTTCGAGATTCCCTGCGCCGCTGTTCTAGGCTCAACGGATGGCGAGGTCCAGATCAGGCAGGTTGAGCGCCTCGGCACCGGTTTCGCCGACGAGATAGGTCCGGCCCAGGCACATCGCGGTTTCGCTGGCGGAATCCATCAAAATCATATGGGCGAACATCACCATGCCCGGCACGATCGGCCAGTCATTCGCTTCGTAGAACATCGGCCAGTCCATCCAGGAGGGCGTGAATTTGGCGCCCAATGAATAACCGCAGGCATTGAGCCGGTGCTGCGCCAGGCCGTGCTCGTCGAAGACGCGGGCATGGGCGGCGAAGACATCGCCTGCGGTGCGGCCGGGCTTGAGTTCCGCCTCGCAGGCGAGCAGCGCGTCGCGTGCGGCGGCATGATAGGGGCGGTGCAGCGGGCGCGGCTCGCCGACGACGACCGTGCGCATCGCGGCGACATGATAGTGCCGGTCGGTGCCGGCGAATTCGAGCGTGATCTGGTCGTTCGCATCGAGCCGGCGGCGGCCGGACTTGTAGCGGCAGAGCAGGGCGTCGCGGCCCGAGCCTATGATGAACTCGTTGGCGGGGTAGTCGCCGCCGCCCGCGAAGATGGCATTATGCTGGGCGGCGAGGATTTCGCCCTCGTCGGCGCCGGCACGGATCGCGTCGAGCGCCGCGTGGTCGGCGGCATCGGCGAGCACCGCGGCACGCCGGACATAGGTGATCTCCTCCACCGATTTCACGGCGCGCAGACGGGTGACGATCGGCGAGGCGTCGACGAGTTCGGCCTGTCCGGCGAAGCCGGCTTCCAGCTTGCGGTAGTTTGAGGCGACGAGGCCGTAGGATTCGAATTCGACGCCGATGCGCTTGCCGGCGAGGCCGAGATCGCGGGTCAGCGCGAGCAGGTCGGCGGTCGGGTCGGCGTCGCGGCCGTCCTTCCAGATGCGGATATCGCCGAGATTCGAGGTTTGCTGTGCCTGCCTGAGATCGGCGGAGCGGGTCAGCAGCGCCATGGTGCCATCGGCTTTGACCACCAGGCTCTGGAAGAAGCAGAAGCCGAAGGTGTCGTAGCCGGTCAGCCAGAACATCGATTCCTGCTGGAACAGGAAGAGCGCGTCGAGGCGATCCTTCTGCATCGCGGCCAGCAGGGCCTCGCGGCGGCGGGCGAATTCGGCGGGCGTGAAATGCAGGGCCATGGCGTTTCCTCCGGACGGTCGCGCATGTGATCGTGGCGGCGCCTTTCGGGCAAGCCCGGCAACCGGTCGCAATTGCGGCCCCCGCGCAGGCTGCCTATAGGCTGTCTCCAGAGAATTTCGCCCCTAAGGGAGAGAGCCATGGTCAACCCCGGCAACCGCATCCTCGACGATATCGCCCGCCTCGCCACGGATGCCGCCGGCGCGGCGCAGGGCGTGCGGCGCGAGGTCGAGACGGTGGTGAAGACGCAGATCGAGCGGCTGCTGCGCGATCTCGACGTCGTCACCCGCGAGGAGTTCGAGGCGGTGCGCGAGATGGCGCTGATCGCCCGCGAGGAGAACGACAAGCTCGCCGCCCGGCTGAAGGCGCTGGAGGAGAAGCTCGGCAAGGCCTGAGCGCCTATCTGAGCATCTTTTCGATCCGAGCCCTCAATCCTGAGGAGCCATTTCCGTGAAATGGCTCCTCAGGATTGAGGGCTCGTTCTGCTTTTTGCCCGGCTCTCGGGATGAGTGGGGATGTTCTGATAGGCTCTGAAAGCGCGCCCCGATTGCCCTCAGGTCATGTCCACAGCCATGTGCTGTGGACAGCCCGCTTGGGGGATTGAGCCCGCCGGCCGAATCCGCGGAGCGTGGCGCCGTGTTGGGAGCGTCACAGCGCCTGCGCTATCGTCGGTGGAAAGAATTGATTCGTCGGGCGGATTCGTCCTGCCGCGCCGGATGGGAGTATCTCCTCAGAGATGCTCCGGAGGTGTGTTGCGTTCCTTCGGCTTTCCAGTCGCCGTGTTCCTCTTCTCGAACGCGCCGGAGCCTTGGCTTCGGAAGGTGGACCTTAGGGCATGATAGACCTCGATATGGATGCCGAGCTGGATCGGCCTTCCAATCCGCTTGACCTGTTCGAACGCCTCGCTGCGCTCAACGACTGGTCCTTCGATCGCGACAGCGAGGACGAGCTTTCGGTCGCCGTCACCGGCGGCTGGTCGGAATACCATGTCGCGATCACCTGGCTCGCCGAGGTGGAGGCGCTGCATATCGCCTGCGCCTTCGACCTCAAGGTGCCGGAGCGGCGGCGCGGCGAGGTTCTGCAGCTCGTCAGCCTCGTCAACGAGCAGCTCTGGCTCGGCCATTTCGACCTTTGGAGCAGCGAGAGCGTGGTGATGTATCGTCATGCCCTGCTGCTCTCCGGCGGAGCCGAACCGACCGAGGAGCAGGCCATCGCGCTGGTCAAGGCCGCGGTCGAGGCCTGCGAGCGCTATTACCAGGCTTTCCAGTTCGTCGTCTGGGCCGGCAAGACCGCCAGGGAGGGCATGGAGGGCGCGATCCTGGAGACGGTCGGCGAAGCCTGAGCCGGCCGAATCCGTTCGGACGGACTTGACCGGGCGGCCACGGGACGGGAAGGCTCCCAGTCGTGAGCGTGCGGGCAGGGGCCCGCGAAACGCCAAGCCTGTGAGGCCGCCATGTCGAATTCCCTTCCGCAATCGCTCGTCCTGATCGGAGCCGGCAAGATGGGCGGCGCCATGCTCGAGGGCTGGCTGCGCATCGGCATCGATCCCAAGGGCATCAGCCTGATCGACCCCAAGCCGTCGGACGAGATGGTCGCGCTGGCCAACGAGAAGGGCATGCGGGTCAACCCTTCCGCCAGGGAAATTCCCGCTGCCGATGTCGTCGTGCTCGCGACCAAGCCGCAGATGCTCGACACGGCGGCTCCGGCGGTGCAGGCCTTCATCCATCCCCGCACGCTGCTGATCTCGATCCTGGCCGGCAAGACGCTGGGCGATCTCGCGGCGCGCCTGCCCAATGCCGGCGCGATCATCCGCGCCATGCCGAACCTGCCGGCGGCCGTGCAGCGCGGCGCTACCGCAGCCGCGCCCGGCAAGGGGGTCAGCGCCGCCCAGCGCGCCACGGCAGATGCCCTGCTCGGCAGCATCGGCAAGGTCGAGTGGCTCGATGACGAAGGTCTGATCGATGCGGTCACCGCCGTGTCTGGCTCGGGGCCGGCCTATGTCTTCCATCTCGTCGAATGCCTTGCCGCCGCCGGCAAGGATGCCGGCCTGCCTGCCGATGTCGCCGAAAGGCTGGCGCGAGCGACGGTCGAGGGGGCGGGCGAATTGCTGTTCCAGTCGCCGCTGCCGCCCGGCACGCTGCGCCAGAACGTGACCTCGCCCGGTGGCACAACCGCTGCCGCGCTCGAGGTGCTGATGGCCGAGGACGGCATGACGCCCTTGATGCGCAAGGCGGTGGCTGCAGCCAAACGTCGCGCCGGCGAGCTTTCCGGCTGAATTTTCCGGCCTTTCTGACCGAAAGGCCGGAAAATTCAGATTGTTGCATGACGCATTTTCTTCACGCGACCGGCTTCCACTTCGCTCGAAAATGCTGCCGACAGCCTTCCACCCGCCACGATCGCGGCCTAACCTCCTCTCGACGCGAAGCGAGAGGAGCTGCCCCATGGCCCGCAAACCCGTTTCCACCCCGCCCGAGGCGCCGCCTGCGCCCGCGGCCAAGCCGGCCGATCCGCGCAAGGGCGCCGTCGATGCGCTGATGAGGCTCGCGGCCGAGCGACCCTGGGACCAGATCGAACTGCCCGATATCGCGGCCGAGGCCGGGCTGACGCTGGCGCAGTTGCGCGGGCTGTTCCCGTCCAAGCTCGCCATGCTGGGCGGCGTGACCCGCATCGTCGACGATGCCGTTCTCGCCGGCTCATCGGACGATCTCGCAGGCGAGCCGGTCAAGGAGCGGATGTTCGACCTCGTCATGCGCCGGCTCGATGCGATGGCTCCCTACAAAGCCGGCCTGCGCAGGATCGCGCCGGCCGTCCGACGCGATCCGCTGGCGCTGGCTGCGCTCAATCGCGGGGCGGTCAATTCCTGGCGCTACATGCTGGCCTCGGCCGGCATCCCGACCGAGGATGCGCTCGGGGCTCTCCGGGTGCAGGGCGCGGTGCTGCTGATGGCGCGGGTCTCCGAAGCCTGGCTCGACGACGACGAGCCGGAGCTGTCGAAGACGATGGCGCGGCTCGACCGCGAGCTGAAGACGGCGGGGCGGATTATGGCCCGCGCCGAGGACGTCCACCGGCTGACGGCGCCGTTCCGCGGGCTGGCGCGCGCGATCTGCTCCGGGCGGCCGCTGAAGGCGCGCCGGCGCGAACGCGCCTCCGACCGCGACGAGGACAGTGAGGATTACGCACCGGCGATCTGAGCGTCGCGCCATTATCCGCGCGGCCTGCGACAAAATGTGGCGAAACTGCGCCAGTGTTAAGCGGGCCTTAGCCAATTCTGCGCGAATGAGGGGAATCCCTCATCCGCGCAGGATCCGCGAATGTCGTTCACCAGGAAGCTTGCCACCCTCTCGATCAGCCGTTCCTTCGGCCTGATCGCGGCCTTGGCCGTTCTGATCGCCGTCGGCAGCGTCGGCTATACGCTGAACGCCGCCCGCAACGAGATGATCACGCTCAAACGGGCCGAGATGAAGAATGCGGTCGAGGCGGCCGCGACGACGATCAAGGGCTATCTGGCCCGGGTCCAGAGCGGCGAGCTGAAGGACGAGGACGCCAGGAAGCTGGCGATGGACGCTCTCGGCAGCTCACGCTTCGACGGCGGGAACTACTATTTCCTGATCAATTACGACGGCATCAGCGTCCTGCACGCGAACAAGAAGATCCAGTCGACGGACATGAAGCCGCTCAAGGATGCGGACGGCAAGTTCTTCGTTCAGGAGATGATCGCGCTGGCGAAGTCGAAGGCCGAAGGCTTCGTCGACTATGGCTGGCTCAAGCCGGGCGACAAGGAGCCTTCGCTGAAGATCTCCTACATCATCGGCATTCCGCAATGGCAGTGGGTGGTCGGCTCGGGTCTGCACGTCCACGACGTCGATGCGGCCTTCATGGGCATGGTCGGCGGCGTCGCCAAGGTTCTGGTGCCGCTCGGCCTCGTCATGCTTGGCCTCGTGATCGTGCTCAGCCGCCGCGCTTCCGGCATGCTGCACTCCGTGCGCGGTTCGATGGAGGGCCTGGCCGCCGGCCAGCTCGATACGCCGATCGCGCATCAGGAACGCTCCGACGAGATCGGCGCGATGGCGCGCACGCTCGTCGTCTTCCGGGACGCCGCCCTCGCCAAGGAGGCGATGGAGGCCGACAAGATCCGGATGGAGGAGGAGGCTGCCGGCCATCGCCACGCCGCCGATGGCGAGCGCCGGCGCAGCGAGGCCGAGCGGACCGAGCATGCCCGTGTCCAGGCGGATGTGGTCCACGCGCTCGGCCAGGGCCTGGAGCGCCTCTCGGACGGCGATCTGACCTATCGCATCGAAGCTGGCTTCACCGCCGAATACGTCAAGCTCAAGGACGACTTCAACGGCGCCATCGCCAAGCTCGAGGACGCGATGCGCCAGATCGCGACCAATACCGAGAGCATGAAGGCGGGCTCCACCGAGATCAGCCAGGCGGCCGATGACCTCGCCAGCCGGACCGAACAGCAGGCCTCCTCGGTCGAAGAGACCGCGACGGCGCTGGACGAGCTGACCGCCACGGTCCGGCAGACCGCCGAGAGCGCGCGCCTCGCCAACCAGGCGACGGAACAGGTCAAGACCGAGGCCGAGCAGTCGACCAGCATCGTCCGCGATGCGGTGACGGCGATGGGCGGCATCGAGAAATCGGCCCAGGAAATCTCGCAGATCGTCGGCGTCATCGACGAGATCGCCTTCCAGACCAACCTCCTTGCGCTCAACGCCTCGGTCGAGGCGGCGCGCGCCGGCGATGCCGGCAAGGGCTTCGCGGTCGTGGCCTCGGAAGTGCGGGCGCTGGCGCAGCGCTCGGCTTCCGCCGCCAAGGAGATCAAGACCCTGATCGATGCTTCGACGATCGAGGTCGAGAAGGGCGTCACGCTGGTTGGCCAGACCGGCGGCGCGCTACAGCGCATGGCCTCCGAGATCACCCGCGTCACCACGCTCGTCGCCGAGATCGCCGGCGCCGCGCAGGAGCAGGCTTCTGGCCTCCAGGAAGTCAATTCCGCCGTCGGCGAGATGGATCAGGCGACGCAGCAGAACGCCGCCATGGCCGAGCAGTCGACCGCCGCCGCGCATTCGCTGTCGCAGGAAGCGGACCGGCTCTCCTCGCTGGTGGCGCGCTTCCAGCTCGGCGGCGACGTGGCGAAGCTCAAGGCGATCTCGCAGACGATGCGGGCGGCGGTCGCTGCGGCGCCGCGCCCGGCTGTTCCGCGCGCCAAGGCCGTCAACGGCGCTACTGCGGCGCCCAAGGCCGATGCCCGCGACGACGGTTGGGCCGAGTTTTGAGCGAGCCTTCCGCCCCGGTCGCACAGATCGGCTTCGACGACTTCCTGAAGGTCGACATCCGCGTCGGCACGATCGTCGAGGCTGAGCCCTATCCTGAGGCGCGCAAGCCCTCGCTCAAGCTCGTGATCGATTTCGGCGGCACGATCGGCCGCAAGAAGTCCTCGGCGCAGATCACCAAGCACTACCGGCCGGAAGACCTTCCCGGCCGGCAGGTCCTCGCGGTGGTGAATTTCCCGCCGCGCCAGATCGGCAGGTTCATGTCGGAAGTGCTGACGCTGGGCATTCCCGATGCCGAAGGTGAAGTCGTGCTGATCGGGCCGGGGCACGAGGTGCCGATCGGCGGGCGGCTGTTCTAGGCAGCGGCCGTCCATGGTCCTGTCTGCAAGGTGGTTGGCGCAAATTCCGCAGCCGACCAGCGCAGGCGTAAAGCATGTGGCCGGCGCCAGCCACGCCTGACGTGGAACCGCCACAGGCGCTCGGCGCCGTCGAGCCGTGCCAGTTCCGGTCCCTGCCAGACGATCTCCGCCTCGCCCTGCAATTGCAGCAACGTGCCCGTCGCGAAATCGACGAAGAGCAACGCGGCGCGCGGCTCCTGCAGCAGGTTCCCGAAGGTGTTGAAGTAGTTGTTGCCGGCGAAATCCGGGATCGTGAGCGTGTCGCCGTCGATCCGCACGAAGCCGGGACGGCCGCCACGATGCGAGATGTCGACGCCGCCGGTCTCGGTCTCAGGAGCGGCAGCGCTGGCGATGAACAGCGTGTCGGCTTGAGCGATCAGCGCGCGTGCCTCCGCATCCAGGCCTGACAGGTTGACGGGCGCAACCGCCGGTTCGTCGGTGTCCTGAAGCCGATGGCGGATCTGAATATACTTTGCGCAATTGCCGAAGCTCTGCTCGATTTCGACCGTGAAGCCATCTGCTGCGACCGTGCCGATCCGGCCATTGGCGCGGTTGCGGCGGCGGGTCTCCAGCTCAAGCCCGAGCAGTCCCATAGAGTTGCCCGGCCGGAACGCCTCGAAAGCAGGGTCATCGCGGGCAGGCAGGGCTGCGACCGATAGCGTGGTCGGGGTTGGGCTCGCCACGAAGCCGGGCGTGGCGGCCAGTGCCGTCGCTAGCGGCCAACCGTCCCGGTCGAGCACGCCGGCGAAGAGCCATGGCAACTGGCCGAAGAAGACGCGGTGCTGATCCGGCATGAACGGGCGGATGCCGCCGCCGCGCGAGGCGACGCCGGCCAGCGCCTGAGCGGCGAGCTCACCGGCGTGGAAAGGGCCGTCAGGCAGCATGCTCGTCGAGCTCCGGCGGCAGGGGCGAAGGCGGGATCGGCTTGAAGAAGGGCAGGGCCTCGATGCGGGCGAGCCAGCGGCGCACGGCCGGATAGGGCTTCAGCGAGATGCCGCCTTCGGGGGCATGAGCGACATAGGAATAGCAGGCGAGATCGGCGATCGTCGGCTGGGCGGTGGCGAGATAGTCGCGCGCCGCCAGATGCTCTTCCATGAAGGCGAGCAGCCGGGCCGCGATCCGCTGGGCACGGGCCTTGTCATCCTTCATGCCGAACTGTGTGATCAGGCGTGCGATCGAGGGGCCGTGCATGACCTCGCCGGCGGCGATCGACAGCCAGCGCTGGACATGGGCGGCGCCGACGGGATCGAGCGGCAGCCAGGCGCTGTCCGGGGCATAGCGCCGGACCAGATAGACCATGATCGCATTGCTGTCGGCAAAGGTCAGGTCGCCGTCCTGCAGGACGGGAATCTGGCCGAGCGGGTTGAGCTTGCGGAAGGCGTCGCCGCGCCGGACATCGGCCGGGGCCTCCTCGGTGCGATAGGGCAGGCCGAGCGCCAGCAGCAGCAACTCGACGCGGTGGGCATGGCCCGAAAGGGGCGTTCCGTGGAGGATGATCTCTGGCGACGGCATGGCGATGCTCCTGCTTGTCGTAGGGATCATGATCGTTTCGATTATGCGACGAAATCTGCTATCGATCGAACTCAGAATTTCAATTTTCGGAACGATGCGATGGATCGGATCGAGGAGCTGACGATCTTCGTCGCGATCGTCGACGCCGGAAGTCTCGCCGGAGCGGCGCGTCGTCTGCGCAAGTCGCGACCGGCCGTGACGCGGGCGCTCGCGGGGCTGGAGGCGAGGGTCGGGACGCAGTTGATCGCGCGGACGACGCGGCGCCTGACCCCGAACGATGCCGGCCGGGAGCTTGCCGCGACGGCCCGGCGTCTGCTTGCCGATTACGATGCGGCGCTCGGCGTCGCGGCGGCGGAGCCGGTCAGCGGCCTGCTGCGCATCACCGCGCCGCTCGCCTTTGGCCGGCGGCATGTCACGCCGCTGGTGAGCGAATTCCTCGATCGTTATCCGCAGGTGCAGGTCGAGCTCGTGCTGGCGGACCGCAATCTCGATTTGATCGAGGAGGATCTGCAGCTTGCGATCCGGATCGGGCCGCTGCCGAATTCCGGTCTGCTGATGCGCAAGGTCGGCGAGGTCCGGCGCATCCTCGTCGCCGCGCCCTCCTATCTCGCGACCTGCCCGCCCTTGCGGCGCCCGGCCGATATCTCCGCGCATGAGACGATCGCGAGCGTCGCCGCCAACCAGACGCTGACCTGGCGCTTCGGCGGCCCGCGTTCAGGCAGCGCCGTCGTGCTGGCGCCGCGGCTGATCGTCAACGAGGTCGAGTCGGTGCTGATCGCGGCGCGGGCAGGGCGCGGGCTGGCGCGGGTGCTGTCCTATCAGGCGGCGGACGATCTCGCCGCGGGAACGCTGGCGCGCCTGCTGCCGGACTTCGAGCCGCCGCCTTTGCCGGTCCAGCTCGTGGTGCCGGGCGGCCGGCAGCCTTCGCCGCGCGTGCGCGCCTTCATGGACCATGCGGTGGCGCGCTTGCCCGCGCTCGCGCCGATCGGGGTCGGCTGAGGCTAGCCTTAGACCGGCAAGCGGACGGTCGCGCGCAGGCCGCCGAGCGGCGAATCGCCGAGCATGATGTCGCCGCCATGGGCGCGCGCGATGTCGCGGGCGATGGCGAGGCCGAGGCCGGTGCCGCCGCCATCGACATTGCGGGCCTCGTCGAGCCGGAAGAAGGGGCGGAAGACGTCCTCGCGCTGGTCGGGCGGGATGCCCGGCCCGTCATCGTCGACCATCACGATCAGGTAGCGCGCGTCATGCGTCGCGCGGATCGCGATGCGGTCGCCGTAGCGGGCGGCATTGGAGACGAGATTGGTCAGCAGGCGGCGGAAGGCATCCGGGCGGATCACGACGAGCGGGTCGCCCTCCACCGTCAATCCGGTCTGGTGGCCCTGCCGCTCGGCATCGGATTTCAGCTCCTCCAGAAGGGAGCGGATATCGGTCTCGACCGCGGTCTCGCCGGCATCGCCGCGGGCGAAGGCGAGATAATCCTCGAGCATGCGGCTCATCTCGTCGACATCCTTCTCCAGCGCCTCGATCTCCGAGGAGCGCTCCATCAGGGCGAGCGAGAGCTTGAAGCGCGTGAGGATGGTGCGCAGGTCGTGGCTGACGCCGTTCAGCATCGTCGTGCGCTCGCCGATCGAGCGCTCGACGCGGCGCTTCATCTCGATGAAGGCATTGCCGGCGCGACGGACCTCGCGGGCGCCGCGCGGCCGGAAATCCGCATCGCGGCCCTTGCCGAAGGCCTCCGCCGCATCGGCGAGCTTCAGGATCGGGCGGATCTGGTTGCGCAGGAACAAAACCGCGATGGTGAGCAGGATCAGCGACGTCCCGATCATCCAGAGCAGGAAGATGTGGCTGTTCGAGGCATAGGCCGAATTGCGCCTCGTCAGGATGCGCATCACGTCCTTGCCGAGCTTGATGCGGATCTCGATCAGGCTGGAGCGGCCGACCGTGTCGAGCCAGAAGGGGCGGGCGACCTGCTGGCTGAGCTCGGTCGAGAGGGCGTTGTCGAGCAGTGAGAAGAACGGGCGCGGGCCCGGCGCCGGCAGATCGGAATCGGGGATGATGTCGAGATCCATGCCGAGCCGCTCGGCCGCGATGCGCGACAGCGTCGTCGTATCGGCATCCTGCGGATAGCTCTCATAGACATCGATCAGCATGGCGATGTCGGCCGAGACGGCCGAGGACAGCCGCTGCGTCACCGTCTGCCAGTGCCGTTCCATGAAGACATAGGCGATGACCGATTGCAGCAGCACGACCGGCGCGATGACGATGACGAGCGCGCGCGGATAGAGGCCCTTCGGCATGTAGCGCGCGACGACCTGCAAGGGGCGGCCGATGCGCTTGACCGTGGGCCGCACGGCCCTGCCGAGGTTATCGAGCGTCCGTTCCAGCCCGGCGAAGGCGCGCGCCAGCATGCGCGCGGCGGAGCGCAATGCGGACGGGCCTTTCCTGCCGGGTTGCAGCGAGGTCACGTCCGGTCCGTCACCAGCCTGTAGCCGACGCCACGCACGGTCTGGAGATAGAGCGGATCGGCCTGGTCGCGCTCGATCTTGCGGCGCAGGCGGTTCATCTGCACGTCGACCGTGCGGTCATTGGCGGCCGAGCCCTGCGCGGCCAGTTCCTCGCGCGGCACGACCTCGCCCGCGCGTTCCGCCAGCGCAGTCAGGATCTCGCGCTCGCGCTCGGTCAGGCGGATCGTCTCCTCGCCCTTGCGCAACTCGCCGCGCGCCAGCCCGTAGATGAACGGGCCGAAGCGGACGAAATCCGGCCGCGTGCCGGATTGCGCGGCCTCGACCACCAGGGTGCGCTTCAGGATATTGCCGAGCCGGAGCAGCAGTTCGCGGGGCTCGAAAGGCTTCGGCAGGTAGTCGTCGACGCCGATCTCCAGGCCGTTGATGCGGTCCTTGCCGTCGGCGCGGGCGGTCAGCATCAGGATCGGCACGGCGGAGGCGCCGCGGAAGCGGCGGGCGAAATCGAAGCCGTTCTCGCCGGGCATCATCACGTCGAGCACGATCGCGTCGAAGACGAGATTGCCGAGCCTTGTATCGGCCTCGGCCGCATTGGCCGCCGTCGTCACCCGGTAGCCGTTATCCCCGAGGAAGCGGCCCAGCAACTCGCGCAGGCGCCGGTCGTCGTCGACGACGAGGACATGCGGCGCTTCGTCGGGCAGGGGCTTGCGGGCCGGCTTCGCCAGGGTCTCGGTTGCGATCATCTCGCGCCTTTCTCCTGCGCCGGTCCAGGCCGGCGCGCTCGCGGTGCAGGGCTCCCATAGCATAACGCAGGGAGCCGGTCGCCGCTGGCGTCATTTCGCGTGGCCGCATGTCGACGGATTCTGCTTCAAAGCGCCACCGTCATTCCGGGGCAGGCCGCAGGCCTGAGCCCGGAACCCATGAACACGACGCTTATCGCGTCATGGTCGGGCTTGTCCCGACCATCCACGTCTTCCCTCTCCAAGAGCGGTGTTCAAGACGTGGATGCTCGCCACAAGGGCGAGCATGACGGGGCTGGAGCGGCGTTGTGTTCATGGGTTCCGGGCTCTTCGCTGGCGCGAAGCCCCGGAATGACGGCGGATGATGGTGCGACACACTTGCTCAAGCACGAACGCCGCTAAGCCTTGCCGAGAAGGCGCTCCACCTTGGGCCGCTCGGCCGGGTCGATCAGGGCGGCGAGGTAGCGCGCCGCGACGGCCGCCGTCTCTGGGCCGGCGCCTTCGAGCGCCCGGTTGATGCGCCTGGCCTGCAGGCGGACGAGGCGCAGCGCAAGATCCTGGCCGGAAGCGGTGGTGTGGAGATGGCGCTGGCGCTTGTCCTGCCGGCCGGTGCGCTGCTCGATATAGCCTTTCTCGACCAGCTCCTTGAGCACGCGGTTGAGGCTCTGCTTGGTAATCTGGAGGATGTCGAGCAGTTCGGCGATGGTCAGGCCCGGCCGGCGCTGGACGAAGTGCAGGACGCGGTGATGGGCCCGGCCGAAGCCGTAATCGGCGAGGATGCGATCGGGGTCGCCGACGAAGTCGCGATAGGCGAAGAACAGGAGCTCGATCAGATCGTGCGGCACCGCCTCGGAAGAGGATCGAAGCGGGAGGTCTTCGGTATCGGAAGGGGATAGGGCCAAAATACGCTTCCAAAAATTTGGGTCAGCCTTATTGACATATCTCAGACGGAAGATTACCGGTCAAGGGCGCTGAGCGAACGATTATTTCAAAGCGTCCCGCCGCAACGCAGCTTTAGACCCGCGCTTGCGTTCCGAAAACGGCTGTGCCCGAGTTCCGGAAACAAGCACCCAGGAGAAGGTCCATGTCAGTCATTCCTTTCGACCAGCGCGATGGCGTCATCTGGTTCGACGGCAAGCTCGTGCCGTGGAAGGATGCGAAGATTCACGTATTGACCCATGGGCTCCACTACGGCTCGTGCATCTTCGAGGGCGAGCGCTCCTATGACGGCGTGATCTACAAGTGCACCGAGCATTCGCAGCGCCTGCACAAATCCGCCGAGATCATGGATTTCACGATCCCCTATTCGGTCGCCGAGCTCGACGAGGCCAAATATCTCTGCCTCAAGGAGAACGGCCTGAAGGACGCCTATATCCGCCCGGTCGCCTGGCGCGGCTCGGAGATGATGGCGGTCTCCGGCATGAACAACACCATCCACACCGCGATCGCCGTGTGGGAGTGGCCGAGCATGTTCGACATGGCGGCGAAGCTGAAGGGCATCCGCCTCGACATCGCCGAATATCGCCGGCCCGACCCGGCCTGCGCGCCGGTTCATGCCAAGGCCGCGGGCCTGTACATGATCTGCTCGCTCTCCAAGCACAAGGCTGAGCGGGGCGGCTATGCCGACGCGATGATGCTGGACTGGGAAGGCAATGTCGCCGAATGCACCGGCGCCAACATCTTCTTCATCAAGGACGGCGTGATCCATACCCCGCTGGCCGACCGCTTCCTGAACGGCCTCACCCGCCAGTCGGTGATCGACCTGTGCAAGCAGCGTGGCTTCGAGGTGGTGGAGCGGCGCATCCGTCCGGAGGAGCTGGAAAGCTTCAACGAGTGCTTCATCACCGGATCTGCCGCCGAGGTGACGCTGGTCTCCGAGATCGGCCCGTACAACTTCATCACCGGCAACATGGGCAAGGTGATCATGGAGGACTACTCGGCCGCGGTGCGCTCGCAGTCGAAGGCGGCGTGAGGTCCGGCCTCCCGTCATGATGATCGGGATGCTCGCCTTTGTGGCGAGCATCCACGTCTCGAATACAGCCCTCGATCCATGAAGACGTGGATGGTCGGGACAAGCCCGACCATGACGGCGGCGTGTCAGGTTCTCTACTTCTCGCGGCTCTGGAACAGCGTGATCCAGTCGTCTCCCGGGATAAGCCGGCATTCGTTCATCATGCTGAGCTGCAGCACGGCGAAGTGCGTGCCGTTCCAGCCATAGGAACCGGACGAGCCGCAATCGCCGATGCCGCGGCCCTTGGCGAAGAACATCACCCGCCGGTCTTCGGGTCGAAATCGGCATTCACCAATTCGTTGCCCGGCTTGTCGCGGCTGCCCTCGAAAGCGGCCGGCTTCGCCTTGGCGACATCGTGGCCCGGCACGAGCCAGAACTGGCTCGCGACATTATAGGCGCCGCGCGAGCAGGCGAGCACGACGAGATTCGTGGCGTCGTTCAGGGGCCAAGCGCCGTCGCTATCCGTGAAGCCTTCCGGGGTATCCTCGCAGGAATCGGGTTCGCGCCGGTTCAGCTCGACACGCAATGCCTTGACCAGCGCAGCCGCCTGATCCCTGGCGAGCGGCTTGCCGGCCGGTGCCTTCATGGCGATGAAAGGCGGCTCCGTCGCGGCCGGCACGGTGCCGGTCGCGCCCTTGCGGATCAGGGCGGAGGGCGCGTTCAGGCGCCCCTGCTGCTCGTCGATCCAGAGCATCGCCGCGACCGAGCCGGAGAGCGACAGCTTGTAATTCTGTGCCTCGATCTTCGCCGTCAGGACGGTGGCCTTGCGGGCGGCGGCGATCAGGGCGTCCATATCGGTCGGCGCGAAGGCGATCTCGGCGGTTTCGCCGTCATTGCTTGAGCCCTCGAAACGGCGGCCTGCGGCCGGAAAAGGTGCGCCGTCCAGCGCCAGCGTGATCCCGAAGCGAGGCTTGAGCTTCTGCCGCCGCAGCTTCAGCGCGAGGGATGGGGCGCCGTCCGGGCCGGCCGGGCGGTCGAGCCGCAGGAAGGCAACCTCCTCGTCGGCCTCGTTCGGCAGTGAGAGCGCCGTGCAGGTGCGGATGTTGTCGCAGCCGGCAACCCAGTCGCGGAAGGTCTTGATCTGGCCGATCTCGGCCCGTGCCGGGGCGATCAGGGCCAGAGACAGCAGGAGCGCGGCCAGCCCGTGCTCAGCCCCAGCGTTTCGCCGCATCGTCGTCATCCGCCTTGGCTTCGACCCAGCCGCCGAGCGTGCCGTCGGCGCGGTGTTCGCGCTTCCAGAACGGGGCGCGGGTCTTGAGATAGTCCATCATGAAATCGGCAGCCTCGAAGGCGGTGCGGCGATGGGCGGAGGCCGCCAGCACCAGCACGATCTGCTCGCCCGGCCTGACCAGCCCGTAGCGATGAATCGCGACGAGGCCGAGCAGCGGCCAGCGACAGGCCGCCTCGGCGGCGACGCGGGCGATTTCGGCCTCGGCCATGCCGGGATAGTGTTCGAGCTCCAGCGCCGCGAGCGTGCCGGCCTCGTCCCGGCACAAGCCTGTGAAGGAGACGACGGCGCCGATATCGGCCCGGCCGGCCGAGAGCGCGTCGATCTCGCCCTGAAGCGAGAAATCCTCGCGCTGGATGCGGATGACGGGCGTCATTGTCGAAGTGCCGTCATGCTCGGGCTTGACCCGAGCATCTCAGGAAAGAGAGGCGCCTCTTCCTGCTGGAGATTCTCGGGTCTGCGCTTCGCTCCGCCCGAGAATGACGGCGGAAAAACGCTTCCGAACATGGCGCTCATCCCCCGGTCATCGGCGGGAAAAAGGCGATCTCGCGGGCGGTGCCCAGGCTTGCCTGCGGCTTGGCGTGGACATGGTCGAGCGCGGCCCGCACGACGGCCTCGTCCGCGAAGGCGGCCTCGTAGCCCTCGCCGCGGGCCTTCAGCCAGCGCACGAGATCGGTGACGGTGGCGAGGCCGACGGGGATGTCGAGCATCTCTTCGGGCAGGCCGACGCGCTCGCGCACCCAGGCGAAATAGACGATGCGGACCGGGCGCGTGCCCGCCGCTGCCGTGGCGGTGTTCGTCGCGGTATTCATGGCGTGCGCTCGTCCTCTTCGACGAGGTAGCGGATGCCGGCGTTGAAATAGTCCCAGCCGGTATAGATCGTCAGGCCGGCGGCGGCCCAGAGCAGGACGATGCCGATCGTGGTGTTGCCGGGCAGGACCTTGTCGCCGGCGGGGCCGGCGATCAGGAAGCCGAGCGCGAAGAGCTGCGCGGTGGTCTTCCATTTCGCGACCTTGCTGACGGGGACACTGACCTTGAGATCGGCCAGGAACTCGCGCAGACCGGAGACCAGGATTTCGCGGCAGAGGATCACGATCGCGGCCCAGAGCGTCCAGCCCTCGATCTGGCCGGTATAGACCAGCATCAGCAGCAGGGCGGCGACGAGGAGCTTGTCGGCGATCGGATCGAGCATGCGGCCGATCGCCGATTGCTGGCTCCAGGCGCGGGCGATGTAGCCGTCGAGATAATCGGTGATGGCGGCGGCGGTGTAGATGCCCAGCGCGATCCAGCGCATCCAGTCGTCGCGCGGCCAGAACAGGATCGCCACCAGGGCCGGGATCGCGAGGATCCGCCCGTAGGTGAGGAGGTTCGGCAGCGACCAGGGGCCGCGCCGCCTGATGGCGTCTGGAAGAATCGTCACGTCGAGCACCAAAGCAATCCGGTCATCGCAGCGTCAACACGCAACAGCGTGAATGTGGCAGAACTTCGCGACCACGTCGCCTTCGGACACAAGCGTCCGAAGGCGAAAAACGTGCTCGCTTTCAAAAAATGGAGCATTGCTGCTGCAAAAACCGGTTCCCACTTTTTCGCGCAATGCTCTACGCATCGTGAAAGAAATCGTGCACGGCCTTGGCCGTCGCCGCATTGACCCCCGGCGTGCGCATGAGGTCGTCGAGCTTGGCGCGCTGGATCGCCTTCACCGTGCCGAAATGCAGGAGCAACGCGCGCTTGCGCGAGGGGCCGATGCCGGGGATCTCGTCGAGCGGGTTCTTCATCGTCTCGCGCTTGCGCTTGGCGCGGTGCGTGCCGATGGCGAAGCGATGCGCCTCGTCGCGCAGGCGCTGGATGAAATAGAGCGCCGGATCGCGCGGCTGGAGCTTGAAGGGCTCCTTGCCCTCCATGTGGAAGGTCTCGCGCATGGCGTTGCGGTCCTCCCCCTTGGCGATGGCGACGAGCGGGATGTCGGCCGCGCCGAGCTCCTTCATGATCTTGAGCGCGGCTGAGAACTGGCCCTTGCCGCCGTCGACGATGACGAGGTCGGGGCGGGAGGGAAAACCGTCCTCATCCTTGCGCGGCTTTGCTGCCTTGCGGCTCTTCCCGCGCGAGCCCTCATCCTGAGGAGCGCCGTCAGGCGCGTCTCGAAGGATGGTCGTTGCGGCTCCGTCGCCCTCTGGAACATCCTTCGAGACGGCCGCATCCGCGGCCTCCTCAGGATGAGGGCCGAGGGTCATGCCTTCTTCCTTCGCGAGTTTCGCGAACCGGCGGGTCAGCACCTCGCGCATCATGCCGAAATCGTCGCCGGCGATGGTGTCCGCCCCGATGTTGAAGGTGCGGTACTGGTTCTTCACGAAGCCGTCCGGCCCGGCGACGATCATGCCGCCGACGGCGTTCGTGCCCATGATATGCGAGTTGTCGTAGACCTCGACCCGGCGCGGAGCGGTCTCCATGCCGAAGGCGGCGCCGAGCGCTGCCAGCAGCGCGCTCTGGCCGGCATTGTCGGCCAGTTTCCGGGACAGTGCCTCGCGGGCGTTCTTGACGGCGTGCGCCATGAGGTCGGCGCGCTCGCCGCGCTTCGGGTTTGCGACCTCGACCTTGCGGCCGGCGCGGGCCGACAGGGCCTGCCCGATCAGCTCGATCTCCTCGACCGGATGCGAGAGCAGCACGAGCCGCGGCGGGGGCTTGTCGTCGTAGAACTGGGCGACGACGGAGGCGAGCACCTCGGCCGGCGTCAGCGAGCGGTCGGCGCGCGGGAAGAGGGCGCGGTTGCCCCAGTTCTGATGGTTGCGGAAGAAGAATATCTCGACGCAGAACTGGCCGGCCTGCTCGTCTATGGCGAAGACGTCGGCTTCCTCGACCCCTTGCGTATTGATGTCCTGCCC
Source organism: Bosea sp. ANAM02 (assembly GCF_011764485.1). Taxonomy (NCBI): domain Bacteria; kingdom Pseudomonadati; phylum Pseudomonadota; class Alphaproteobacteria; order Hyphomicrobiales; family Alloboseaceae; genus Allobosea; species Allobosea sp. ANAM02. The sequence continues at coordinate 1,750,726 of NZ_AP022848.1, forward strand.
GGCCTGCACGGCCGAAAGTGCAGCGAGGCGGTCGCGATAGCGCGCGGCCTTCTCGAATTCGAGATCCTCCGCCGCTGCCTGCATGCGGGTGGAGAGCAACTGCTTCACCGCCGAGGAGCGGCCGGAGAGGAAGTCGCGGGCCTGGCCGGCGAGGGCCTGGTAGTCCGGGATCGAGACCTCGCCGGTGCAGGGGCCGGCGCAGCGCTTGATCTGGAAGAGCAGGCAGGGGCGGGTGCGGTTCTCGTAAAAGGAATCCGAGCAGGTGCGGATCAGGAAGGCCTTCTGCAGGGCGTCGATGGTGCGCGTCACCGCCCAGACCGAGGCGAAGGGACCGAAATAATCGCCCTTGCGCTGGCGCGAGCCGCGATGCTTCAGGATCGCGGGGGCATCATGGTCGCCGGTCAGCAGGATATAGGGGAACGACTTGTCGTCGCGCAGCAGCACGTTGTAGCGCGGCCGGAGCTGCTTGATCAGGTTCGACTCGAGCAGCAGCGCCTCGGTCTCGGTGCCGGTGGTGACGAACTCCATGTTCGCCGTCTCGGCGATCATCCGGGCGACCGCGTTGGTATGCGCCATGCCGCGGGCATAGGAGGTCACGCGGTTCTTGAGGCTCTTGGCCTTGCCGACATAAAGCACTTCGCCGGCGCGATCGAACATCCGGTAGACGCCGGGCCGGTTCGGCAGGTGCCTGGCGAATTGCTGGATGACCTCGATGCCCGCCTTGAGCGCGCCGGGGGCGGCTTCCGCGAGGACGAGCGCGGGTTCGGCGCCGGGGAGGGTGTCCTCCTCGTCCTCGAACTCGTCCTGGGGCAGATCGTCCTGGCGTTCGCGACTCATGGCCTGCATGTAGGATGCCGGAACGGCTTCGTCATGTCAGGAGAGCCACTGTTTCAACGCTGAATCAACTGGCGTGCACTTCACGGCGAGGTCGCTTTCGAGAAGAATCGGTGATGGTTCTTCAATGTTGTTTTTCGCTGGCTGCACTGCCTGATTGCGTCTTCCTGCAATCGTCTTTTCGTCCTCGGTTTGACACCGGGCCGGTCGTGTCCTATCTATCTAACTCGATTTAGGCCTGATGACTTGGCCATTCGCGCCTCCGAGCGCGAAATGCTGATGATTTTCTTCCTCTGATCGAATTCGCCGCCGCATGTTGTTCATGGGGCTAGGGAAATTATATCTGCGGGAGGCAATCATGGCTTCTGGTTCTGTCAAATGGTTCAACGCCACCAAGGGTTTCGGTTTCATTCAGCCTGACGATGGCGGGCAGGACGTCTTCGTCCATATCAGCGCCGTCGAGCGTGCCGGCCTGCGCGATCTGCGCGACGGTCAGAAGATCTCCTACGAGATCGTGCAGGACAAGCGCTCGGGCAGGAGTTCAGCCGACAACCTGCAGGCCGAATAACCGTTCCGGAGCGGAACGACGACGCTTTGCGGCGACCACGGATGTACTGGCGCCACGACACGAAGTTTCGCGCCACGCGGCGAGTGAAGGGTCGGGACCGAAAAGCCCGGCCCTTCTGCTTTTAGGAAAGGATGACCATGCAAGTTCTCGTTCGGGACAACAATGTCGATCAGGCGCTTCGCGTCCTCAAGAAGAAGCTGCAGCGCGAAGGCGTGTTCCGCGAGATGAAGCAGCGACGTGCCTACGAGAAGCCGTCCGAGCGCCGTACCCGTGAGAAAGGCGAGGCCGTTCGCCGCGCCAAGAAGGCTGCCCGCAAGCAGGCACAGCGCGAAGGCCTGCTGCCGGCGCCGAAGCGCAAGCTGCCGGCCGGAAAGGCCCGCGCCGGAGCGCCGCGCCCGGCCGCGGGCTGATCGGTGGCAGTCTCTCAGTACCAGTCGAGAAGGAGAGTTGCATGTCGAGCCGGAACATGAAGCTGGACGAGATCAGGGCCCGGGCCCAGGAGGCGGCAGTGATAACCGAGCAGCGCCGGCAGGATGCCCTCGATGCGTGGCAGGCGCACGAGGATCAGGCCAACGCCGCCCGGCTCAAGACCGAGAAACTGCGGGCGCTGCGCCTTGCTCGCGACGCCGAGAAGGCCGCCGTCAAGACGGTTGCGTCCAGGAGCGCCGCGGCGGTAAAGCGTCCGTTGAGGGTTGCGGCAAAAGCGCTCTGATATCCCCGCATTGACGAGGACCGGGATGGGCGGCCACAGGATGTGCCGCTTGTCCGGGTTGGGAGACATGCTCCATGGATCGGTTCTCCCCGACTCCCGGCCGCATCATCCTGCTGAACGGTGCTTCGAGCAGCGGCAAATCCTCTTTGGCGCGGGCCATCCAGGCACGGATCGAGACGCCGTTCTGGCATATCTCGATCGACCATCTCCGTGATTCCGGCGTGCTGCCGACAGAGCGGATCAGGAGCGGCGCGTTCGACTGGCTGACGATGCGGGACGCCTTCTTCCTCGGCTTCGAGCGCTCGCTCATTGCCTATGTCGAGGCCGGCAACGACCTCATCGTCGAGCACATCATGGAGAGTGCTCCGTGGCTCCTGCGGCTTGCGGAGACGCTCTCTCGCCACGACGTGTTCTTCGTCGGCGTGCATTGCGACCTCGCCGAACTGGAGCGGCGCGAGCAGGCGCGAGGAGATCGGCGTCTTGGCGATGCCTGGCGCGACTTCCACCGAATCCATTCCCATTGCATCTACGATCTCGAAGTGGACGGGATGCAGGATCGGGATGCCAATGCCGATGCCGTCATCGCGGCCTGGAAGGCGCGGTCCGGGCGGTCGGCCTTCCGGCAGCTCATCCCCGTCCTGAGAACCGCTCTCGCAACTTCCTGAGCCGGCATCCGCCCCGGATGCGTCGCCATTTCGCTTGACCTTGCGGCCATAGCGTCGCCATCTCGCCGCGCCCGCCACCGGACTTCGCCATGCCCGTCTTCGCCATTCCCTTCCCGATGATCGACCCCGTCGCGGTCCAACTCGGGCCGCTTTCGATCAAGTGGTACGGACTCGCCTATGTGGTCGGGCTGCTCGGCGGCTGGTGGTATGCGCGCAAGCTCGTCGCCTCTGATGGGCTCTGGGGCGGGCGGGCGCGACCGCAGCCGGTCGAGCTCGACGACATGCTGCTCTTCGTCGCCTTCGGCGTGGTGCTCGGCGGGCGCATCGGCTTCGTGCTGTTCTACGATCTGGCCCGCTATCTCGAACGCCCGCAAGACATCTTCGCGATCTGGCAGGGCGGCATGTCCTTCCATGGCGGGCTGATCGGCGCGACGCTGGGCCTGTGGCTCTTTGCCAAGCGGCGCGGCTATCCGGCGCTGTCGGTGTTCGATCTCGCCGCTGCGGTAGTGCCGATCGGCCTCCTGCTCGGACGTGTCGCCAATTTCATCAATGGCGAGCTCTGGGGCCGGCCGGCGCCGGATTTCCCCTATGCCATGGTCTTCCCGAATGGCGGGCCGCTGCCGCGCCATCCGAGCCAGCTCTACGAGGCCTTCGCCGAAGGCCTCCTGCTCTTCATCCTGGTGAACCTGCTGGTCCGGGCCGGCGGCTTCAAGCGGCCGGGCTTCGTCGCCGGCATCTTCGGCATGGGCTATGCGGTCGCGCGGATCGTCTGCGAGTTTTTCCGCGAACCGGATCCGCAGCTCGGCTTCCTGTTCGGGACCTCGGTCGACGCGCTCTCGGGCGGCATCACCATGGGCATGCTGCTCTCCCTGCCGGTGTTCTTCGCCGGCCTGTGGCTGGTGCTGCGCAGCAGGCGCGAGGCGCCGGGCGAGGCGCGGGCGTGACCACGCTCAAGGCCGAGATCGTCGAGCTGATCCGGCAGGAGGGGCCGATCGGCGTCGGCCGCTACATGGCGCTGGCGCTCGGCCATCCCCGCCACGGCTACTACATGACGCGCGATCCTCTGGGAGCCGAGGGCGACTTCACCACGGCGCCCGAGATCAGCCAGATGTTCGGCGAGCTGGTCGGGCTCTGGGCGGCCCATGCCTGGCAGGCGATAGGCGCGCCGCAGCGGTTCCGGCTCGTCGAACTCGGACCCGGACGCGGGACGTTGATGGCCGACATGCTCAGGGCGACAAGGATCGTGCCGGGCTTCCACGCGGCGCTGTCCATTCACCTCGTCGAGACCAGCCCGGTGCTGCGTGGACGGCAGGCGGCAGCGCTGACAGGCTTCGAGCCGGTCTGGCACGATACGGTTGCCGGCGCGCTCGACGGCCCCGTGATAGCGGTCGCCAACGAGTTCCTCGACGCCCTGCCGCTCGACCAGTTCGTGATGACGCCCGAGGGCTGGCGCGAGCGGCTGTTGGGACTCGATTCGGAAGGGGAGCTGTTCTGGGGACTTGGCGCTCCTCCCTCTCCCCTTGCGGGAGAGGGCTGGGGTGAGGGGTCTCGCCACGCCGCTCGTTCTGCTGTTTCTGCCAACGATGCCGGTCTGCGCGACCCCTCATCCGCCCCTGCGGGGCACCTTCTCCCACAGGGGGAGAAGGGAGCGGTTGCAATCGGTGCGGTTTTCGAGGTGCCGTTTGTCGCGCTCGACATCGTCGCACAGCTTGCCGGCCATCTCGCTTCGGCCGGCGGCGCGGCGCTGCTGATCGATTACGGCTCGGTTCGCTCGGGCTTTGGTGACACGCTGCAGGCAATGAAGCGGCATGCATTCGTCGATCCGCTTGCGGAGCCCGGCGAGGCGGATCTCACCGTGCATGTCGATTTCGAGCGGCTGGGGCAGGTTGCACTCAAGGCCGACGCGGCGCTTCACGGGCCGGCGACGCAGCGCGACTTCCTGGTCGCGCTGGGGCTGCCGCAGCGGGCGCAGGCGCTGTCGCTCAAGGCGAGCGCCGACCAGCGTGTCGCGATCTCCGATGCCTTCGACCGCCTGATCGCGCCGGGCGAGACCGGCATGGGGGATTTGTTCAAGGTTCTCGCGCTATCGCAGCGGAACCTGCCGCCTCTGCCCGGATTTGACCTTCATCGGCTGCCAGACCGGGGCTGAACCCAGCGAGCCGCTCGCGGCTGCGCGAGTCTTTCATTGTGTCGCATTTTTGTGCGCGAACCGGTATCCACTTCGCTCGAAAATGCTCTAGCCGGACTTCATCCATGTTCATCACCGCCCGCGAACTCGCCGGAGAAGCCGGCATCCGTCACGCCTTCTTCACGCGCGAGGGCGGCGTTTCGACCGGCATCTATGCCTCGCTGAACGGCGGGCTCGGCTCCGCCGACGATCCGGCGGCGATCGCGGAGAACCGGGCGCGGATGGCGCGCCATCTCGAAGTCACGCCGGAGAACCTGATCAGCCTCTACCAGGTCCATTCGGCCGATGTGGAAGTGGTGACGGGCCCATGGCCGGGAGATCGCCCCAAGGCCGACGCGATGGTGACCACCGCCTCGCATGTCGCGCTCGGTGTCTCCACGGCCGATTGCGGGCCGATTCTCTTTGCTGACAGCGAAGCGCGCGTGATCGGCGCCGCCCATTCCGGCTGGAAGGGCGCCTTCACCGGCATCGTCGGCGCAACGGTGACGGCGATGGAGAAGCTTGGCGCAAGACGCGAGCGCATCACGGCGGTGCTCGGCCCGACGATCAGCGCCAAGGCCTACGAGGTCGGGCCGGAATTCATCGAGCGCTTCAAGGCCGAGAACCGGACCTATGCGCGCTTCTTCACGCCGTCGGAGCGCGCGGCGCATGCGATGTTCGACCTGCCGGCCTTCATCGGGCTCAAGGCGCAGGAGGGGGGAATCGGCCGCTTCGTCGACATGGGCCTGTGCACCTATGGAGACGAGCGGCGCTTCTTCAGCTACCGCCGCACGACCCATCGCGGCGAGCCGGATTACGGGCGCCTGATCGCGGCGATCGCGCTCGACTGAGCTGGGAGCGCGGGTTGCATGGCGCCTCTCTTTGCGCCGCGCTGCAGATCGGCGATGGTCTCTTCCGGCAGAAACCCGCGAGGCGACCTTGTCCCGTTCGATTACCTATTACTTCTCGCTGCATTCGCCCTGGACCTATCTCGGCAATGCGGCCTTTCACGATATCGCCCGCCGGCATGGCTGCGCGATCGACTACCGGCCGATGCCGTTGCGCTCGGTCTTCGACGAGACCGGCGGCTTGCCGCTGCCGAAACGGCATCCGGTGAGGCAGCGCTACCGGCTGCTCGATCTCCAGCGCTGGCGCGCGGCGCGGGACTTGCCGCTCGTGTTGCAGCCGAAGCATTTTCCGTTTGATCCGTCATTAGCCGATCGCATGACGATTGCGATTCGGGCCAAGGGTGGCGACCCCTACGCCTTCATCAGCGACGTGATGGCGGGATTGTGGGCGCGGGACGAGGATATGAGCAGTCCCGAAGCGCTGCTCGCCTGCGCGGCGCGGGCCGGTCTCGACGGCGCGGCCCTGCTCGACGCGGCCGAGGGGGCTTCGGTCAAGCTCCGCTATGAGGAGACGCTCGGGCAGGCGGTCGAGGCCGGGGTCTTCGGCGCGCCGAGCTATGTGCTCGACGGCGAAGTGTTCTGGGGGCAGGACCGGCTCGATCTGCTGGATGCGGCGCTGGCCAGCGGCCGGGCGGCCTACTATGCGGAGGGCGCGCTTTGAGTTTCAGCCGATGATGTCGGGCGTGCGCCAGCCGAGATGCTGGCCGGCATCGACTGCGATCATCTGGCCGGTCACGGAATCGGCGCGGGCGAGATAGAGCACGGCCTCGGCGATCTCCTCCGGCGCGACCCGGCGGCCGAGCAGCGTGCCCGCGGCTTCCTGCTCCAGGCGCTCGGCGCCGTCATAGGCGTTCGGGAAGGTCGGGCCGGGGCCGACGGCGTTGACGCGGATGCGCGGCGCCAGCGCCTGAGCCAGCGTCCGGGTCGCGGTGAGCAGGGCGGCCTTGGTCAGGGTGTAGGAGTAATATTGCGGCGTCAGCTTCCAGACGCGCTGGTCGACGATGTTGACGACGGCCCCCTTCGCATCGGCGGGGAGGCGTTCGGCCATGATCCCGATCAACTGGGAGGGCGCGCGCAGGTTGATCGAGAACTGGCGGTTCCAGCCGGCGATATCGAGCGAGCGGACATCGTCGGCGACGAAGCTCGCGGCGTTGTTGACCAGCAACGTGACCGGGCCCAGCGCCTTCTCCGCATCGGGAATCAGCGTCGCCACGGCTGTGGGATCGACGAGATCGGCGCTGAGCAGGCAGGTCTTTGCGCCTCGCTCCGCGAGTTCCCGGGCCAGCGCTTCCGCATCCTCATGGCTGCCGCCGTGATGGATCGCGACCGCATAGCCGGCTCCGGCGAGCTTCTCGACGATGGCGCGGCCGATCCGGCGGGCGCCGCCCGTGACCAGAGCGACGTCAGACATCGCGGGCATCGCGTTTAGCGGCAGGCGCTGCGATCGGCGTCGAGGCACGCCGCTGCAGGCGGCGCTCCCAGTGCTTGGCGACGCGCAGATAGCGATAGAAGGCGTAGTTCATCGCGGTCATGAAGCCATAAATGCCGCGCAGCGCATGGCGGCGCCCGATATAGGCCTTGAGGAAATTGGCGGGAAACTCGGCGACCAGACGGAAGACGGAGAGCGAGCCGCCGCGCGCATCGAGATCGTCGGCCTGGGCGTCGCTATAGGCGTTGAGCTTGTCCATCTGCTCGCCGAGCGAGCGGACCGAGAAATGATGCACGGTTCCGCGCAGGCGCCCGACGCGGGCATCCGGCGCGAGGTCGACGCGGTCATGCACCGGAGAGGGCGAATAGCGGCCCTTGCTCTTGCGGTAGAGGCGCACGGGGGCCAGCGCATAGGCGAATCGATGCGGCGCGCCTTCGCCGGGGAAGATCTCGGCGATCCGCACCTTGTAGGCGTCCTTCGGCGGCGAGCCGTTGGCGAAGAGCGCGACGATCTCCGCGGCGAGATCGGGCGGGACGACCTCGTCGGCGTCGAGATTCAACAGCCAGTCATGCCGGCACTGTTCCTCGGCGAAGCGCTTCTGCTGCCCGTAGCCCGGCCAGGCGTTGAAGATGACGCGGGCGCCGAGCGACTCGGCCAGGGCCTGGGTGCCGTCGGTCGAGCCGGAATCGACGAGGACGATGTCGTCGCTCAGGGTCCGCGCGGCTTCGATGGTCCGGCCGATCCGGTCCGCCTCGTTCTGGGCGATGATGAAAATCGAGAGAGGCGGCACGGTTTTCTTCGGTTCCTGTCGTCTCAAGGCTTAAGCACGCGCGGCGCGGAGCGGCAAGGCAGTCGCAGAATGCTGCGAGCGGACGTGGAACCTTGGGAAAGCTCCGGCGTTTGTAGGCCGGGCCATGTTCCTACGCCAACGGGTGATCGGGCTATTATTAGTATTCGATTTACCATAATGGCTAGTCGCTGGTTGGTTAACTTGGTTTTACCTATTTGCTTTCAGTTATCGCAATCGTGCCGCATTTCTGCCGTGGTCTGCAAGGCAGATGTGCTTCCGATGCAACAGACAAAGCCGGCTCCCGGTCTTATAACGGGTTCATCGAAATCAACCGCCGGGGTTTCCGGCGTCAGCGACGACTAAGGAGTTTGTCATGAAGAAGTACCTGCTTGCGAGCGTTGCCGCGCTCGGCCTCGTCGCCGCTGGCGCCGCCTCGGCTGCCGACCTGCCGTCGCGCAAGGGCCCGGTTGCTGCCCCCGTCTACATGCCGCCGGCGTTCTCCTGGACCGGTTTCTACGTCGGTGCCAACGCCGGCTACGGCTGGGGCAACGTGAATGCCAACGGCTTCGCCAATATCGGCGATCTCGACGGCTTCGTCGGCGGTGGCCAGATCGGCTACAACTACCAGATGGGCCAGTTCGTCCTCGGCCTCGAGGCCGACCTGCAGGGCGCTGACCTCAGCTCGGGCAACAACCTCGGTCTGGTTCGCGTCAAGACCGACTATTTCGGCACGGTCCGTGCTCGCGTCGGCGTCGCCTTCGACCGGTTCATGCCCTACATCACCGGTGGTTGGGCTTACGGCAACGTGAAGACCTCGATCCCGGCTCTCGGCTTCTCCTCGGATCGCAGCCACACCGGCGGCTTCGCCGTCGGCGGCGGTCTCGAGTACGCCGTCACCAACAACATCATCGCTGGCGTCGAGTACCTCTACGTCGACCTCGGCGAGAAGAACATCGCTGGCGCCGGCACCAAGGTCGGCACCGACTTCTCGGTCGTCCGCGCCCGCCTCAGCTACAAGTTCTGATCCTCTCCTCCCGGAGACAGAACGGACCCGGTGGCCTTGGCCACCGGGTTTTTTGTTGCCTGCAAGTCGACGTCGCCGCGACGCCGGATATGAAAAAGCCGGCGACCAGGGCCGCCGGCTTCCGAATGGCTTCGATTCTTCGCGGCGCGATCGGCGCCGGCGGTTCTGTCAGCCCTTGAAGCGGGTCGCCTCGAAGGCGGGAACGCGGGCGGCGAAATCGTCGAGCCAGGCGACGAGCTTCGGATGGGTCGCACGCCAGGTGCCCTCAAAGCGCAGGTCGAGATAGCCGAGCGCGCAGGCGACGGCGATCTCGCCGATGCGCGGTTTGCCCGGGAAGGCGGGCGGCATGGCTTCGAGCGCCTCCAGTCCGCGCGCGACCTTGCCGTCCTGATGCGCAACCCAGTTGGCGTTGCGCCCTTCCTCCGGGCGGAAGCGGCCTTCATAGACCTTGAGCAAGGCGGCATCGCAGATGCCGTCGGCCAAGGCCTGCAGGCGAAGCTGGGCGAAGCGGGCCTCGCCGGCCGGAATCAGCTTGCCGCCGCTGAGATGGTCGAGATAGTCGACGATGACGCGCGAATCGAACAGGGTCGTGCCGTCTTCCAGCACCAGCGTCGGAATCTTGCCGAGCGGGTTCTGCTGGCGCAGCGCCTCCGCCGGATCGTTGGTGTCGGCCGGAACGATCTCGATGCGCTCCATCAGCCCGAGTTCGATGGCCGCCAGTTTGACCTTGCGGCCGAAGGGGGAGGCGGGGGAGGAGCGCAGGACGAGCATCGGCGGAATCCTTGAGGCGGACAGAGACGTGGTCGATCAGCCGTCGGGGCGGATCGCCTCGCAACGATAGCGCGGGCGCGGCCCCTGGGCGAGCCGTTCGGTCAGCGCCGGCAGCAGCGTTTTCGCCTCCTCGGCCAGCCGCCAGGGCGGGTTGACGACCAGAAGTCCGGTGGCGCTGAGGCCGCCCGCCGCTTCGGGGCGGTCGACATCCATTTCGAGGCGCAGGAGCCGGCCGATTCCAGCGTCGAGCACTGCGTCCATCAGCGAATCGATGCCGTGGCTGCCCTTGATCGGATACCAGAGCGCATAGATTCCGGTCGGCCATTTGCGATGCGCCGCGATGAACTCGTCGGCCAGCGTGGCGAACTCGTCCTTCTCCTCGAAAGGCGGATCGATCAGGACGAGGCCGCGGCGTTCCTTCGGCGGGACATTCGCGCGCAGCGCCGTCCAGCCATCGATGGCGAGCGGAATGCAGCGCTTGTCGCGGCCGATCGCTTCGGTGAGCTTCCTGTAGGTCGGCGGATGGAGTTCGGCGGCGACCAGTCGGTCATCCGGGCGCATCGCGTGGCGGCAGAGCCAGGGCGAGCCCGGATAGGCACCGGCGCCATAGAGCGCGCGGGCGCCAGCCAGCGAGGCGCGATAGGGCGCGAGCAGAGCCTCGACCGAAGGAGACAGCGGCGAGCGGTCGATCCGCGCGATGCCGTCCTTCCATTCATGCGTCCTGAGCGCCTCTTCCGAATCGAGGTCGTAGCGGCCGCTGCCGGCATGGGTGTCGATGATGCGATAGGGCGTCGGCTTGGCGGCGAGATGCAGCAGGATGCGCGTCAGCACGGCATGCTTCAGCACATCGGCGAAGTTTCCGGCGTGGAAGCCATGGCGATAGTTCATGCCGCCGTTGGTAGAGGAAGCCGCCTCCGACCGGAAGCGGCAAAGTCTGGCGGTGTTCGGCTTTCAGCGCGGGGCGACGACGGTGAACTCGCGGGCGCGGCAGCCGGAGCGGTCGACCTGCTGGCAGGAGCGGAAATCGCGCAGATCCCGGGTGAAGCAAATCTTCACCTCCTGCAGCACGCCGCGCCTGCAGGCGACGGACATCATATCGGTTCGCAAGCCCGGATTGGCGGCGGCGAAAGCGCGTTCGAGGTCGATCGCGGTCCAGGTCTGGTCGCGATCCGCCTTGGCCAGAGCCGGCGGAATGACGACCTTCTCGCGGGCACGGCGGACATCGCGGAAATAATCGCTCGGGCTGGAGCCGGTGCAGGTGCCGTGCTTGCGCCATTGATAGCGGGCGAGGCCCTCGCTCGGGAACAGGCCTTCGGCCTGCTCCAGCGCGATCCGCGAGGGCGTACGCCCGGCCGGGCCGCATTCGCTGGGATAACCGCGCTCGTGCTGAGGCCAGAGGCCATGCACGACGAAGCGCAGGCCTGCGCCTTCGCCGCATTGCTCGCGGTTGCGCGAGCGGTCCCCGTCGAGCTCGCAAAAACCCGGCGACCAGGACAGCGCCAGGACGTAGAAGTCGAAATCCCCCGGCGTGCCGCCGCGTTGGCCGAAGCCCTGGGCATGGCCCGCCGCCGTGAAGCCGAACAGCGCCAGAGCCGCGATGGCGAGCGATTTCATGATCGGGCGACCTACGATCAGGGGCGCGCCATCTTGCAGTCGGGTGCGTAGGTGCGGAGGCGATCGAGGCCGCTTACGCACCAGTTGACGTTCCAGGTCAGGCCGAACAGGCCGAGATTCTCGCGCACGGAATAGTCGACGCGGCGGAACTTGCCGTCGTTCAGCAGCACGCGGCCGCTGCAGAAGCGCCGCGGGATGAAGTCGGCGCCCCAGCTCCGATAGCCGATCTGCCCGATGCGGTCATAGGAGAGCGCCTGGAGCGGGCCCCAATAGGTATTCTCGCGGGCATTGAAGCGGCTGGTGACTTCGCTCAGCACGGCCGGGTCGTCGCAGCCGGGGAGGCTGCCGTACATCGCGAAGGTGCGGTTCTCCGCGCGGTCCAGCGGATGGACGAAGCGGCCGTTCGCGGCATGGACCACGAAGCCCGCGAGGCAGGCGATGGAAACAAGGGCGGTTCGCAGCAGGGCGCGGCGCATCGAATCAGGCCTCGTCAGGAAGGGCGAAGATGACGCGCACGATGGCGATGTGGCGGTCACGGGTCAAGGCGCAAGCGTGTGGCGCGGCGGCATGCAAAGACAGGCCGGCGGGCAGAAGCCGCCCGCGCTGGCGCGGCTTGCCGCGATCGGACAGATTGGCCGCGGAAATGGAGGAAACGACATGAGCGATTGCTTCGACGACCCGGCGGCGCGCATCGAGGATGCGGATGCCCTGCGCGGCCATATCGGCCCTGTCTCGCCGCTGGCGGCCAGCAAGATGCTGCGCCGGCTGGACCATTTCTGCCGCGACTTCATCGCGCTGTCGCCCTTCCTCGTGCTGGCGAGCTGCGATGCCGAGGGCAATGCCGATGCGAGCCCGCGCGGCGACGGGCCGGGCTTCGTGCGCGTGCTCGACGACACGACCCTGCTGATCCCCGACCGGCGCGGCAACAACCTGATCGATTCCTTCCGCAACATCGTCTCGTCGCCGGGCGTCGGGCTCGTCTTCATGGTGCCGGGCATCCCGGAGACGCTGCGCGTCAACGGCAAGGCGCGTGCGACGCGCGATCCAGCCTTGCTGGCGCCTTCCGTCATGCAGGAGCGCGTGCCGGTGACCGGGCTGATCGTCGCGGTTGAGGAAGCCTATTTCCATTGCGGCAAGGCGCTGATCCGCTCGAAGCTGTGGGACCCGGCCTCGCAGGTGCCGCGCCACTCCTTCCCGACGCTCGGCCGCATCATCGCCGACCAGACCAAGGCAGTCGACGGCGACGAGGCCGATCGCAATCTCGAGGAAGCCTATCGCACCCGGCTCTATTGAGGCGGCATCGCGTCAGGGGGCCCCGGCCCCGGTCGCTTCGAGCACGGCGGGCGTCGGGGCGGCCTTGCGTTCGAGGATGAGCAGGACGAGGCCGGCCGCCACGATCAGGGCCGCGCCGCAGAGCATGGCGGGCGTCGGCCAGTCGCCGAAGACGAACCAGCCGAAGACCAGCGCCCAGATGATCAGCGTATACTGGTAGGGCACGACGACCGAGGCCTCCGCCAGCTTGAGCGAGCGGGTGACGCAGATATGCGCGCCCATCGCGACGATGCCGAGCAGAGCGAGCAGGGCAGTATCCTTCAGACTCGGCGTTACCCAGCCGAAGGGCAGGAGCGCGATCCCCATCAGCAGCGCGCCGAGCGTCTGCCAGGCGACCAGCGTAACGTCGGGCGTGCCGCGCAACCGGCGGCCGGCGATCATCATCGCGGCGAAGAGGAAGCTGCCGGCGACCGCGATCAGCGCCGGCATCGACAGGCTCGCACCGCTCGGATTGAGCGAGACCGCGACGCCCGCGAAGCCCAGGGCGACGGCGAGCCAGCGCCGGCCGTCGATGCGCTCGCCGAGCAGCAGCGCGGCGAGGATCACCACCCAGACCGGCGCAGCGAGCCAGATCGTCATGGCGTCTGCGAGCGGCAGATAGGTAACCGCCAGATAGAACAGCGCGACCTCGCCCGACGAGAACAGCACGCGCAAAGCCTGCAAGCCCGGTCGCTCCGGCCGCAGGGTCCGCTGCACGCCCTGCTTGAAGACGAAGGGCAGGATGACGACGAGCGCCGCGAGGCTGCGCAGCAGCAGGAGCTGGCCGACCGTGTAGGTCGCGACCAGCCATTTGCCCATCACGTCGTTGAGCGAGAACAGCAGGATGCCGATCAGCATCATGGCGATGCCGGCGAGCGAGGCGTTGCGGGCGGTCATGGCAGGCAAAAGTGTTCCAAAGGCGCGCCACCACTGGCGGAGTCCGCGGCGCGTGGCAATCCGCGTTTCCGCATGCCCCCATGACACCTAAATATTAAGTATTGACTTAATTAAGTGAATAGCGAATTTATCGGGCATGGATCGCTTTGCCGCTCTCGCCGACCCGACACGCCGCAGCATCGTCGAGATGCTGGGGGAGCGGGCGCTGTCGGCTGGCGAGATCGGGGCGCGCTTCAGCGCCAGCGCGCCGGCGATCTCGCAGCATCTCAAGGTGCTCAGAGAGGCAGGGCTGGTGACGGTGGAGGTGAGGGGGCAGCAGCGAATCTACCGGCTCGATCCGGCGGGGCTCGCGGCGTTCGACGCCTGGCTCGGCAAGGTCCGGCGCTTCTGGGGGCGCCATCTCGATATCCTGGAACAGGAACTTGCGAAGCCCGAACCGGGCGAGGGAGATATCCGATGAACGATTATGGCGTCGTGCTGGAAAGCGGTGCGGTGCGCTTCGAGCGCCTGCTGCCGGGACCTGTCGAGCGGGTCTGGGCCTATCTCACCAAGTCGGAGAAGCGTGGACTATGGCTGGCCTCGGGCATGTTCGATCTCAGGGTCGGTGGCCATACGGAGATGCTGTTCAAGCACTCCGAGATCACCAACGAGACGCCGCCGGAAGCCTATCGCGAGGTGCATGAGAACGGCGTGCGCTCGACCGGGACGATCACCCGCTACGAGCCACCCCGGATCATCGCCTTCACCTGGGGCGGTGGCGGCGAGCCGGAATCCGAGGTCGCGTTCGAACTCATGCCGAAGGGCGAGAAGGTCCTGCTGGTGCTGACGCATCGCAAGCTGACGAGCAAGGCGGAGATGACGAGCGTTTCGGGCGGCTGGCACATGCATCTGGGCCTGCTGGAGGATGCGCTCACGGGCGCACCGCGGCGCGGATTCTGGTCGCGGTTCGCGGCGCTCGATGCGGATTACGCTCAGCGCTATGCCGGCCTGCCCGAGCCGGGCGAGGGCTGACCGAGGCGCTGTCGAACTTCGCGGGAAAAACCGTCGTTTTGTGGCTGGTCGAAGGGCCCAAGCCCGCAATCGGCGAAAATGCCGCCTGTCATGGTCGGCCTTGTGCCGACCATCCACGTCTTCCTTCATGTGATATGGTTCAAGACGTGGATGCTCGCCACAAGGGCGAGCATGACGGCGTGGTTCGGCGGAAAATCGGTCGCGGCTAGAGGCTCGCCGCCGCTCGGGACGCCTGGTCGTACTGGCCGGAGAGCGAGCGCATCGCCGCGGCGATCTCCGAGAGGCGGGCCGGGTCGGCGCCGGTGGCGCGGACGGACTTGACCAGGAGCTGCTCGCGGATCTGGGCGTAGCGCCGGCAGGCCTCCTCGCCGGCCGGCGTGACCTCGACAGTCTTCTCCTTGCCCTTGCGGCCGCCCTTGAGGAGCTTCAACCGTTCGAGCTTCTTCAATGAATAGTTCACCAGATGCGTGTCCTCGATATTGAGGACGAGGCAGATATCGGCGAGGCGCTTGGCCTTGCCGCGGTGATTGACGTTGTGCAGCACGAGCACGTCGAGCGGCGAGAGATCGGCGATACCGGCCGCCGCCATGCAGCGGATCATCCAGCGCTGGAAGGCATGCACCGTCATGCTCAGCGCGAACTCGAATTCCGAAAGCGCCGGCAGCGCTCCCGAGGCGAGATGGCCGGAGGAAACGATCGGGCCGAGGTCGTCGGGGGAGGGAGGCGATGTGGGCATTCTGCTGCTTGTCGAAAGAGGCGCGGGGAACCCTCTCCCGGAGGGAGAGGGCAGGGTGAGGGGTAGGCCGTTGGACGTCTCAGCCTCGCCCTAACCACGGCAGCGGGCAGGGCGTTCGCAAATGGTCCAGGGGCCTACACCTCACCCCTGCCCCTCTCACCTATCTCGGGCTTGCCCGAGATAGGTGCTTAAAGTGTCGAAGTCGGCAACAGCCGGCTTCGATGCAGGAGAGGGGTTCTGCGTCGTAATTCCGGTGCTCTTTTGAGAACCAAACCTCACATCTTCTTGTAGGCGTCGACGATCGCCTGGCCTTCGGCGCCGGCCTTCTTCAGCCAGTCGGCGGTGAGCTGCTCGCCGGCCTTCTTGAAGCCGGAAGCGAGCGCGGCCGAGGGCGCCTGCACCTTCATGCCCTTGGCCTTGAGCTGGTCGAGATACCAGCCGGCCTTCTCCTGCCACATCTTCCAGCCGCGCTCCTCGGCCGTCGCGGCAGCCTTGAGGATCGCGTCCTGCGTCGCCTTGTCGAGAGCGTTGAAGGTGGCCTTGTTCACGAAGGTCGCGTCCTTCGGGATCCAGGCCTGCGTGTCGTAGAAATGGGTGAGCGATTCCCAGACCTTGGAATCATAGCCGGTGCCGCCCGACGACATGAAGGAGTTGACCACGCCGGTCGCCAGCGCCTGCGGCAGTTCGGCCGCCTGGATGGTGACCGACTGCATGCCGGCGATTTCGCCCAGCCGCGAGGTTCCGACATTGTAGGAACGCCATTTCAGGCCGCGCAGATCCTCGAAGGTGTTGATCTCCTTCTTGGTGTAGATGCCCTGCGGCGCCCAGGGGACCATGAACAGGAGCTTGATGCCCTGCGCGTCGAGCTTCTTCTCGATCGCGGCCTTCGACGCCTTGTAGAGCTTCATGGCATCGGGATAGGAGGTCGCCAGGAAGGGAACGACGTCGACGCCGAAGATCGGGTCCTCGTTCTCGTGGATCGAGAGCAGCACCTCGCCCATCTGCGCCTGGCCGGACTGGACCGCGCGCTTGATCTCGGGCGCCTTGAACAGCGAGGCGCCGGGATGGACGGTGATCTGGAGCTTGCCCGATGTCGCTGCCTCGACGTCCTTGGCGAAGAGCACGAGGTTCTCGCTATGCGGATTGTCGGCGGGATAGGCGGCCGGCAGGTTCCATTTGGTCTGCGCCGAGGCCGGCATGGCGAAGGCGAGCGCGCTGACGCCGAAGGCGAAGGCGGCCGTGGCGAAAGTCCTGCGGTTGATCATGATGCTGGTCCCTCTCTTGTGGTTGGCTTCTCTGGTCAGTCCGGAAAGGCGAGTTTCGGCAGGAAGAGCACGATTTGCGGAAAGGTCGTGATGATGAAGACGGCGATGTTCAGCAGAATGAAGAACGGAAGCGCGGCCTTGGCAATCGTCCAGGTGTCCTTGCCGCTCATGTTCTGCAGGACGAAGAGGTTGAAGCCGACCGGCGGCGTGATCTGCGCCATCTCGACATGGATCACGAGGTAGACGCCGAACCAGATCAGGTCGAACCCGGCTTCCTTCACCATCGGCAGCACGATCACCGCGGTCAGCACGATCATCGAGATGCCGTCGATCAGGCAGCCCAGGATGATGTACATGCAGGTCAGCGCCAGCACGAGCATATGCGTCGAGAGCTGCTGGCCCTTGACCCATTCGGCCAGTGCGGTCGGGATGCCGGTATAGGCCATTGCCGCGGTGCAGAAGGCGGCGCCGGCCAGGATCAGCATGATCATGCAGGTCAGGCGGGTGGCGCTCATGATGCTCTCGGCGAGCGTCTTCCAGGTCAGCGTGCCGCTCCACCAGGCCAGGAACAGCGCGCCGGAAACGCCCCAGGCGGCGCATTCTGTCGCGGTGGCGAAGCCGAGGATCAGCGCCAGGAAGACCGCCGCGATCAGCACGAGGCAGGGCAGCAGCTTGAACGATTGCCGCAGCTTGTCCATGAACGGCATCGCTGGGTCGCGCGGCGGCGTCTTGTCCGGGTTCAGCAGCGACCAGATGATGACGTAGCCCATGTAGAGCGCCATCACGAGCAGGCCGGGCAGGAAGCCGCCGAGGAAGACCTGCAGCACGGAGACGTTCGCCGTCACCGCGTAGACCACCATCGGGATCGAGGGCGGGATCAGCAGGCCGAGCGTGCCGGAGCCGGCCAGCGTGCCGAGGCTGAGCTTCTCGTCGTAGCCGCGCTTCTTCAGCTCCGGCAGCGAGATCTTGCCGATCGTCGCGACCGTCGCCGCCGAGGATCCGGATACGGCGGCGAAGATGCCGCAACCCACGATATTGGTGTGGATCAGGCGGCCGGGCAGCCATTGCAGCCAGGGCGACAGGCCCTGAAACATCTGCTCCGACAGGCGCGTCCGGAACAGGATCTCGCCCATCCAGATGAAGAGCGGCAGGGCCGTCAGCGTCCAGCCGCTGGCGGAGCTCCAGACCGTCGTAGCCAGTACCTGGCCGATCGGCACGTCGGTGACGAGCCACATGGCGAGCAGCCCGACGAGGCCGAGGCCGACGGAAATCCAGATGCCGGAGCCGAGAACGAGGACGAGGAAGCCGAGCAGGACGAGCGAGAGAACGGGCAGGCTCATTGTCAGACGCCTCCGCCCTGGGCGACGCGCTCGACCAGTTCCTCGACCGATTTCGGCGGTTCGGGCTCATAGGTCGGGCGCCCGGTCCGAACGACGATGACGAATTCGTCCAGGATCGCGATCAGCAGCGTTCCCAGCCCGAGGACGAGGGCGAGCTGCGGAATCCACAGCGGCACCGAGACGACGCCCGTCGACATGTCGAAATACTGCCAGGAATCATAGGCGAGCTTCCCGGTCTGGAAGGTGAAGTAGCCGATGAAGAGCGCCGCGACGCTGAGGGCGAAGAGCTCGGCCGCCTTGCGGGCCGGGCCGTGCAGGCGCTCGATCACGAGCCCGACGCGGATCATCTCGCCCTTCTTGAACGTGTGCGCCAGGCCGAAGAAGGCCATCGCGGCAAAGGCCCAGCCGGCGAAATCGTCACCGGACGGCACGTTGAAGTTGATGTCGCGCCCGACAGAGAGCAGCATCATCAGGACGAAGATCACGATCAGGCACAGCCCGGCGATATAGCCGGCGGTGAGGTAGAGGAGGTCGAGTCCGCGGCGGATCATAGGGTGCGCTCCGCCGGAGCGCAGCGCCATGCGCTGTCATTTGCCAGGATTGCCAGCATCGTCGCATCCTCCGCTTTCGCGCCGGCCCGGCCCCTCAGCCATGTTCCAGCCACAATCGGGATCGTAGCCGGCAGAATTGCCTTGTCAATAACTCATCGACGATTTATCGATGATTTGTCATTGTCAGGTGATGCTGACGTATCCAAGGGGGGAGAGGGTCTATGTCGGCGGCTCATTGGGACTTCTGGATCGATCGCGGCGGCACCTTCACCGACGTGATCGGCCGCGATCCGGCTGGCAATCTCCATGCCAGGAAGATGCTTTCCGAGAATCCGGGTGCTTATCGCGACGCGGCCGTGCAGGGCATCCGCGAACATCTCGGGCTCAGGGCGGGCGAGCCGATCCCGACCGGGATCATCGGCGAGGTGCGCATGGGCACGACCGTCGCCACCAACGCGCTGCTGGAGCGCAAGGGCGACCGCACGCTGCTGGTGACGACCAAAGGCTTCCGCGACGCGCTGCGCATCGGCTACCAGGCCCGGCCGGACATCTTCGCCAAGCAGATCATCCTGCCCGAGGCGCTGTACGAAACGGTCGAGGAGATCGAGGAGCGCGTGCTGGCCGACGGCAGCGTCGAGCGCGCGCCCGACGAGGCGGCGATCCGCAACGCCCTGCAGGCGCAATACGATGCCGGCTTCCGCGCTGTCGCGATCGTCTTCATGCATGGCTACCGCTATCCGGCGCATGAGCAGGTTGCGGCCCGGATCGCGCGCGAAATCGGCTTCCCGCAGGTTTCGGTCAGCCACGAGGTCTCGCCGCTGGTGAAGCTGGTCGGACGCGGCGATACCGCCGTGGTCGATGCCTATCTCTCGCCCATCCTGCGCCGCTATGTGCAGCAGGTGTCGGAAGAGCTCGATATCGCCCGCACCGGCGCGCGCCTGATGTTCATGATGTCCTCGGGCGGCCTCACCGCCGGCGAGCTGTTCCAGGGCAAGGATGCGATCCTGTCCGGTCCGGCCGGTGGCGTCGTCGGCCTCGCCGAGACCGGCCGCTCGGCCGGGTTCGACAAGGTGATCGGCTTCGACATGGGCGGCACCTCGACCGACGTCGCGCATTTCGACGGTGAATACGAGCGCGCCTTCGAGACCGAGGTCGCCGGCGTGCGCATGCGCGCGCCGATGATGCTGATCCACACGGTCGCGGCTGGCGGCGGCTCTATTCTTCACTTCGATGGGCGGCGCTTCCGCGTCGGGCCGGATTCGGCCGGCGCCAATCCGGGCCCTGCCGCCTATCGCCGCGGCGGGCCGCTCGCGGTGACCGACGCCAATGTCATGGTCGGCAAGCTGATCCCGTCCTATTTCCCGGCGATCTTCGGGCCGGATCAGAACGAGCCGCTCGATGTCGGCATCGTCCGCAACAAGTTCGCGGTGCTGGCGGCCGAGGTCGGCGACGGGCGCAGCCCTGAGGAGGTCGCCGACGGCTTCATCCAGATCGCCGTCGCCAACATGGCCGAGGCGATAAAGAAGATTTCGGTCCAGCGCGGCTACGACATCACCCGCTATGCGCTGAATTCCTTCGGCGGCGCCGGTGGTCAGCATGCCTGCCTCGTGGCCGATGCGCTGGGCATCAAGACGGTGCTGCTGCACCCGTTCTCCGGCCTGCTCTCTGCCTATGGCATGGGGCTCGCCGAGATCCGCTCGACGCGGACATCGGCGCTGGATGTCGCGCTCGATGGCGAGGCCAAGGCCGCGATCGAGGCGGTCGCAGCGAAGCTCGCCGCCGATGCCAAGGCCGAAGTCGCCGGCCAGGGCGTGGCCGAGAGCGATATCACGATCCATACCCGCGCCCATATCCGCTATTCCGGCACCGATACCGCGATCGCGGTTCCGGCCGGCACGCGTGCCGAGATGCAGACGGCCTTCCAGACCGCGCACAAGGCCCGCTTCGGCTTCATGGACGAGACCAAGGCGCTGGTCGTCGAGGCGGTCGAGGTCGAGGCCGTCGGCGGCGGCGCCAAATTCGAGGAAGCAGCGGCTGGCGAGCAGGCCGGCGAGCCGGTTGCCGCCGAACGCACCCGCTTCTTCGCCAAGGGGCAGTGGCATGATGCGGCGATCGTGCGCCGCGAGGCGATCAGGCCCGGCCAGAGCGTCGCCGGACCGGCGATCATCATCGAGCCGAACCAGACCGTCGTCGTCGAGGAGGGTTGGAGCGCCAAGCTCACCGCCCGCGATCATCTCGTGCTGGTTCGGGTCAAGGCGCTGGTCCAGCAGGCGGCGATCGGCACCAAGGCCGATCCGGTGATGCTCGAGATCTTCAACAACCTGTTCATGTCGATCGCCGAGCAGATGGGCGTGACGCTGCAGAACACCGCCTATTCCGTGAACATCAAGGAGCGGCTCGACTTCTCCTGCGCCGTCTTCGACCAGACCGGCGCGCTCGTCGCCAATGCCCCGCACATGCCGGTGCATCTCGGCTCGATGGATCGTTCGGTCGAGACCGTGATCGCCAACAACCCCGTCATCAAGCCGGGCGACGTCTACTGCCTCAACGCGCCCTATAACGGCGGCACGCATCTGCCTGACATCACCGTCTGCACCCCGGTCTTCGATCCCGACGAGAAGGACATCCTGTTCTGGGTGGCGAGCCGCGGCCACCATGCCGATGTCGGCGGCACGGCGCCCGGTTCGATGTCGCCGCTGGCGACCAATATCGAGGAAGAGGGCGTCTATATCGACAATTTCAAGATCGTCGATCAGGGCCGCTTCTGCGAGGAGGACTTGGTCAAGCTCCTGACCGGCGCGCGCTATCCGGTGCGCAACGTCGTGCAGAACGTCAACGACCTGAAGGCGCAGATCGCCGCCAACGAGAAGGGTCTGGCCGAGCTGAAGAAGATGATCGGCTCCTTCGGCCTCGATGTCGTGCAGGCCTATATGGGCCATGTCCAGGACAACGCCGCGGAGAGCGTGGCGCGGCTTCTGACCAGGCTGCACGATTCCGAGTTCACCTATCCGATGGACCAGGGCTGCGCGATCAAGGTGAAGATCACCATCGATCGCGAGACGCGCGAGGCGACGGTCGACTTTACGGGTACCTCCGAGCAGCGGCCGGACAATTTCAACGCGCCGGCTCCGGTAACGCGGGCCGCCGTGCTCTATGTCTTCCGCGTCATGGTCGACGACGCGATCCCGATGAATGCCGGCTGCCTGCGTCCGATCCGGATCATCGTACCTGAAGGCTCGATGCTGGCGCCGCGCTATCCGGCGGCCGTCGTCGCGGGCAATGTCGAGGTGTCGCAGGCGGTGACGAACACACTGTTCGGTGCACTCAAGGCGATGTCCTGCTCGCAGGGCACGATGAACAATCTGACCTTCGGCAACGACCAGTACCAGTACTACGAGACGATCTGCTCGGGTTCGCCGGCCGGTCCCGGCTTCGACGGCACGTCGGGCGTGCATGTCCACATGACCAATTCGCGCCTGACCGATCCGGAGATCCTGGAGACGCGCTTCCCGGTGGTGCTGGAGGATTTCCACATCCGGAAGGGCTCGGGCGGCAAGGGTGAATGGTCGGCCGGCGACGGCACCTCGCGCACCATCCGCTTCCGCGAGACGATGGATTGCGCGATCCTGGCCTCGCATCGCCGGGTCCGGCCCTTCGGCGTCGATGGCGGCGAGGCGGGCGAGCTCGGCAAGACGCTGGTGCGCCGGCTCTCGGGCGCGGTCGAGGAGCTGAAGCCCTCCGACCAGACCCTGCTCCAGGCCGGCGAGGCGGTTACCGTGATCACGCCGACGGCGGGCGGGTACGGCAAGGCGAAGGGCTGAGGCGCCTTCGCCGTCATGGTCGGGCTTGTCCCGACCATCCACGTCTTCCCGTGTCGGGGACCGTGTTCAAGACGTGGATGCTCGCCACGAGGGCGAGCATGACGCGTGCGCGTTCGTGCCTCTGGTCAGAATGCGCGGATCGTCCTTAGCTCCGTCTTCTGCAAGGAGGCGGACATGCCCCAGACCTGGATGATCACCGGCGCCAATCGCGGCATCGGACTTGCCATCACCATCGAGCTGCTGCGCCGGGGCGACCGGGTGATCGCGGCGGCGCGCAATCCCTGGGGCGGGGCGCTGGCCGAGCTTGCGGCCGAGCATCCGGCGGCGCTGATCCCGGTGGAGCTCGATGTGACCTCCGATGCCAGCGTCGCGGCGGCTAAGGAGGCTCTCGCCGGACAGTCGATCGACGTGCTCCTGAACAATGCCGGGCTCTACGGGCCGCGCGACCGGCAGAGCGGGCTCGATGTCGATTTCGACGCCTGGCGCGAGGTCTTCGAGGTCAATGTCTATGCGCCGATCCGGGTGGCGCAGGCCTTCCTGCCGAATGTCGAGGCGGGGCAGGGCCGCAAGATCGCGACGATCTCCAGCCGCATGGGCTCCATCGCGGCCAATCCCGGCAATGCGCTGATCTACCGCTCGTCCAAATCGGCGGTGAACATGGCGATGGTCGTGTTCGGCAACAGCGTGCGCTCGCGCGATGTCAGCGTGATGCTGTTCCATCCCGGCTGGGTCCAGACCGACATGGGCGGCAGCGGCGCCGACATCACGCCGACCGAAAGCGCCAACGGCCTGATCCGCACCATTGACGCGTCCGGCATGGCGCAGACCAACAGTTTTCGCGATTATACCGGCGAGGCGATCGCCTGGTAGGACCGAGGCGCTGTCGCTTCCGGTCTTGCTCTCCTGTCAGGTTCCGGACCGGGGCTGGCTAAGCTCCGATCCGTCGGCAAGACAGGCACCTGCGGGAGGAGAGGCCATGGCCGGGGCAGACGAGATGTTGGTCGTCCCGCTGACGCCGGAGCGCTGGCGCGATCTGGAGAATCTCTTCGGTCCGCAGGGACCGTGTTATGGCTGCTGGTGCAACCATTTCCGCATGCCGCAGCGCTTGCGCAAGCCCTTGCTCGGCGAGGGCGCGCGCCAGCTCTTCGAGGATCGCGTGAAGAACGGGCCGCCGCCCGGCGTGCTCGCCTATGCCGGGGACAAGCCCGTCGGCTGGCTGCAGGTCGGGCCGCGCGCCGATATCCCCGAATGGAACAACCCGCGCCGCGCCTCGACGCCGCTGCCGGATGCGCCGGCCGAGGATATCGGCAACTGGGCGGCGTCCTGCTTCTTCGTGCGCAAGGGCTTTCGTGGCAAAGGCGTCACCGGCGCGCTGGTCGATGGGGCGGTGACCTTCGCGCGTGAGAGCGGCGCGCGATTGATCGAGGCCGCGGCCATGGACAACCGCGACAAGCGCAGCGCCGAGGGCCTTTATGTCGGGCCGGAAAGCGTGTTCCTGCGCGCCGGCTTCGTCGAGGTCGCCCGGCAGAAGCCGGGGCGGCCGCTGCTCAGGCTGGTGTTGTAGGGCGAAGACGGCCGGTCAGCGCGAGAGCTTCTCCAGGAAAGCCGTCAGGCGATCGAGCGCCTGTTTGCCCTCGGGGCGGTCGAGATCGAACTGGTATTCGTGCGGCAGCTTCGGGGCGGGCTCGGGCGGGAAGAACAATGTGTCGACCGTGACGCCGCGATCGCGCAGCGCCTGCGCCAGCACCACCGATTGCGGCGCCAGCGGGTCGCCGTTCCCGACCGAAATGAAGCTCGGCGGGAAGGCTTCGGTGACATAGCGCGGTACCGCGGCTTCCGTGATCTGCTCGCTCTCCAGCGGATTGGACGTACCGAAATAGGCCAGCAGCACCGAGCGGATGAAGCCGCCATAGGCGCCGGTCAGATCGAATGCCGTCGGGTCGAAGGCCCCGCAGAACAGGATGGTGCCGCGCAGGCTCGCCGGCGTCACCTCCGGCTTCAAGCCGAGCCGCTGGGCGTAGTCGGCGCCGGTCAGGCCGGCCGCGAGCTGGGCGGCGATATGCGCGCCGGCCGAATCCCCGGCCAGCACGAGCCGCGACGGGTCGAGGCCGAGGCGTTGCCCCTCGCGTTGCAGGAAGCCCAGCGCGGCGTTCGCCTGCAGCACGGGCGTCGGGTAGCGGGCCGCCGGAGCGCGGGTATAGCCGATGGCGACCGTCGCGAAGCCGCGCCCGGCGAGGATCCTGAGATAGGGCGCGACATCCCCGCGGTCGCCGGCGACGAAGGCGCCGCCATGGATCCAGACGATGGTCGGGCGGCCGGGTTCGATGCGGCCGCCGGGCGGGAGATAGATATCGAGCTTCTCGTCCTCCGCGCCGCCATAGCGGATGTCGCGCTGTTCGCGGATGCCGAACGGGGCGTGGGGGGCGAGCGCCGCCGCGGTCTTCGAGGCGCCGTAGCCGAAGGCGAGGCGCGTCAGCAGGGCCGAAGGCCAGGGCGAGAGCACGAAGGCGGCATAGCCGATAAAGGCCAGGCCGAGGCAGAGCAGGAGGATTCGTTTGGCGCGGCGTCTCATGGCGCGAAGCTAGGCCGGCCTGCGATCCCTCGCAATCTCGGCGAAGCCCCGATTGCGAGCTCATGGACCGGTGCGATGTGTATCCGGCTAAGATATTGATATTGTTGTGACATTATGGCCAACGTTAACCTCGTGTTCGTTTGCCTCTGTCAGATGGACGGCGGCTACGAGACTGAGGCGACGATGCGGCGACTGGGACTGACGGCGAAGATCATGATTTTCTTCGCGCTTCTGGGCCTTGCCGGGGCACTCGGCCTCGTCAGTGCCTTGCGCGGGTTCGACGAGGCCCGGCGCATCGATGCCGCAGCCTTCAGGGATATCCGCCTCGCCGGCAGCGCTTCGCTGCTCTCCAGCCGGATCGCGGCAGCCGCGCTGCTCAGCCGGGTCGGCGGGGACAGCTCACCGCGGGAGATCGAGGCGATGATCGGCAAGCTCGATGCCGCCATCGAACTGGTCGATGCGGCGCGGGCACATCTGATCTCCGCCCTGCCGGTGAGCCTGCGTGACGCGAACCCGACGCTCGATGCACGGATCAAGACCTTCATCGCGTTCCAGCACGGCATCGTCGATATCGGGCAGCGGATTTCGGCCAAGGCTGCCCTGCTCGAAGCGGAGGCGGCCGAGGCCCGCGCCAATGTCGACGAGATCGTCGCGACGACCGCCGCCTTGCGCGACGAACTGGCCAAGCGTGCAGGAGAAGCTTCCATTCGGGCCGCGGCGCGGGCGGAAGCCGTTCGCTCCCGAACGATCCTCTTCGCCGTTCTCCTGCCGCTCGGCGGCGGGGTTCTGGCGCTGCTGATGCTACGCAGCCAGTTGACCCGCCCCCTGCGCGATCTGATGGCGGCGATCCGGCAGGCCGTCGCGTCCGACCGCGTGATCGAGGTGCCGCATCGCGACCGGGCCGACGAGATCGGCCAGCTCGCGCGCGTCGTGCGCCAGCTCAGCGAGGTCCGGGCGACATTGGTGACGCGCGAGAGCGAGGCCGACGATGCGCGGCGGCTGGAGCAGCTCCGTAATGCGGAGCTGGCGGGGATCGCCGACGAGTTCGAGGCGCGGCTCGGCGCTCTGCTTGGCGAAATCGGCCGGGCGAGCGAGGGGCTGCGCATGGCGCTGCAGGACGCCGCTATCCGCGTCCACCAGATATCGCGGAGCACCGAGACGGCGGCTGCTTCGGTCGACGGAGCCGGAATCGACGCCCGCCGTTCCAGCGAGGCGGCCTTGCGGCTGGATGTCGTTCTCGGCCAGATCAACGCCGAGGTTCGGCGCGTGTCGGAAATGGCGACGGAGGCGACCCGTGAGGCGGCCGGGACCCATGCGCTGGTGACGCGCTTGACGGAGAATGCCGGCCAGATCCGCGATGTCGTCGGCATCATCGACGCGGTGGCGCGCCAGACCAACCTGCTCGCGCTCAACGCGACGATCGAGGCGGCGCGTGCCGGCATCCATGGGCGCGGTTTCGCCGTGGTCGCCGCCGAGGTTAAGACGCTCGCCAACCAGGCGTCGGACGCGGCCGGGCGGATCGTCAGCCGGATCGCGCAGGCCGACGAGGCTCTGTCGCAGGCCGCCGAGGCCGTGTCCGTGATCGGGACGCGCGTCGCGGCGGTCGAGCAGACCGGCACCGAGATCGCGATCATGGTGGGCTCTCATGTGGAGTTGCTGGGCTCGCTCGGCGAGACGGTCGCGCGCATTTCGGATGTCACCGGCACCGCGGCGATGGCAATGGGCGAGATCGCCGCCGCCAATCTTCAGACCGTCGGCCAGGCCGATACCGGGGCGGCGAGCGCAAGCGAACTCGACCGGCGCATCAACGCCCTCCAGGCGGAAGCCACGGCTTTTGTCCGGCGATTGCGCGCGGCCTGAGCGGTTTCGATCGCGCCGGGCTTGTCTTGAAGCCCGACTCGGCCCCATCTGCGCCATGCCCTTTTCGACGATGGTCACGCGATGAGCTGGTCGCCCCAGCAGGATATGGCCTTGACCGCCGTGGCGCGCTGGCTGCAATCCGGCGAGCCGCAGCTCTTCCGCATGTTCGGCTATGCCGGCACCGGCAAGACGACGCTCGCGCGCCATATCGCCGAGGCTGTCGACGGCGACGTCGTCTTCGCCGCCTATACCGGCAAGGCCGCGCTCGTGCTGCGCAACAAGGGCTGCCATGGCGCGCAGACCATCCATTCGCTGATCTATCGCTCGCGCGGCGTCGACGAGGAGAGCCCGATCTTCGCGCTGAACCGCGACAGCGCAGCGGCCAAGGCGAAGCTGATCATCATCGACGAATGCTCGATGGTCGACGAGGAATTGGGCCGGGACCTGCTTTCCTTCGGCACGCCGGTTCTGGTGCTGGGCGATCCGGCGCAACTGCCCCCGGTCAAGGGCGGCGGCTTCTTCACCGAGCAGGAGCCGGACGTCATGCTGACGGAGGTGCACCGGCAGGCGGCGGACAACCCGATCGTGCGGATGTCGATGATCGTGCGCGAGGGCGGGCAGCTCGATCTCGGCGATTACGGCCCGAGCCGGGTGATCCGACGCCATGAGATCAATCCCGAGATCGTCATGGGCGCCGACCAGGTGCTGGTCGGCATGAACAAGACGCGGCGCAACTACAATGCCCGCATCCGCCAGTTGATGGGTCGTGCCGACAACAGCCCCGTCGCCGGCGAGAAGCTGGTCTGCCTGCGCAACGACAAGAGCAAGGGCCTGCTCAACGGCGGCTCCTGGATCGTGCAGGAGATCAAGACCTCGAAAAAGGGGCTGATCACCATGCGCGTCACGCCGGAGGACGATGCCGGCGGCAAGGCGGTGAAGGTCTCGGTGCTGCCGAATTTCTTCGACGGCACCGAGGAGGAGGTGCCGTGGGAGCTGCGCAAGCATACCGACGAGTTCACCTTCGGCTATGCGCTGACCGTGCATAAGTCGCAGGGCTCGCAATGGGACGATGTCGTGCTGTTCGACGAAAGTTTCGCCTTCCGCGAGCACCGGGCGCGCTGGCTCTATACCGGCCTGACGCGCGCGGCCGAGACGATCACGGTCGTGGTTTAAGGTTGGTTGCCGGCGCGGAACTGCGCCGTCATTCCGGGGCAAGCCGCAGGCTTGAGCCCGGAATCCAGAACCGATGCCGTTCTGAGTTCGAGAGATGGCTCAACCGTGCTTCTTCTGGAGCGGGCATCGGATCTGGATTCCGGGCTCTTCGCTTCGCGAAGCCCCGGAATGACGGCGTGGTTGCACCAAAACGCGGTATGTTCTCGGAGTGCTGAAAAGAAAGGAGCGTGCCATGGCGAAGGACGAGGTTCAGGACCAGACGGCTTCCGAACTCATCGACGCGAAGATCGCGTCGCTCGTCGACTGGCGGGGCGAGACGCTGGCGCGGATGCGCGCGCTGATCCGCGAGGCCGATCCCGACGTGGTCGAGGAGGTGAAATGGCGCGGCGTGCCGGTCTGGTCCCATGGCGGGATCATCTGCACGGGCGAGACCTACAAGAGCGTGGTCAAGCTGACTTTCATGAAGGGCGCTTCGCTCGCCGACCCCGCAGGGCTGTTCAATTCGAGCCTGGAGGGCAATGCCCGTCGTGCCCTCGATATCCGCGAGGGCGAAGTGGTGGATGGGGATGCTTTCAGGGCGCTGATCGGGGAGGCTGTCGCGCTCAACATGTCCGGCAAGAAAGCTCGCTGAGTTCGAATTCAGGCAGAATACGTCCATTTGGCGAGGGTTTTGGCGTCCGATTTGCCTAACATTGCCGAATTGTCATGAAAGCCGTCGGCTTTTCGCCATAGTCGGCACCGATCCTCGCGGCACGATCAGCGGAGGCCGTGCGGATGGCGGAGGCGGGCGAACTGAAGGCAGGGGCGATCGCACTGCAGCGGTTCGGCCTGGGGCCGAAGCCCGGTCAGGGCGAGGCGGCGCGAGCTCAGGTTCGCGACAGGCTTCTGGCCGAGATCGCGGCTGGCAGGGTTGCGCAGCCAGAGAGCGTGACCTTTTCCGGCGCGGCCGAAATCGGCAAGGCACTCTACGATTTCGAGGACCAGCAGAAGCGCGAGCGCGAGGCACGCCGCGTCGCGGTCGTTCCCGCCCCACAGGGGACGCAGGTCGCGAACGCCGCGCCGCAGAACCAGATGGTCCCGGCGTCGAAGCCCGCGAACGAACCGGCGCTGCCTTACCGGACCTATCGCGACGAGGTGAAGGCACGGGTCGATCTCGCGCTTGCGGCCGAGACCGGCTTCGGCGAGCGATTGGTGATGTTCTGGTCGAACCATTTCTGCATCGGTGCGACCAAGAGCAACCTGTGCCGGATCATGGCCGGCGCCTATGAGCGCGAGGCGATCCGCCCGCATGTCTTCGGACGTTTCGAGGACATGCTGATCGCGGCGGAAAGCCATCCGGCGATGCTGGATTTCCTCGACAACCGCCAGTCGATCGGTCCGAACTCTCCGGCGGGGCGGCGGCGCGGGCGCGGGCTCAACGAGAACCTCGCTCGCGAAATCCTGGAGCTGCACACGCTCGGCGTCTCCGGTGGCTATGCCCAGGCCGATGTGACCAATCTCGCCCGGATCATCACGGGCTGGACGGTGGTCGGGCGAGAGGGCGTGCTCGGCTTTCCCGGCTCCTTCGCCTTCAATTCCGGCCTGCACGAGCCGGGCGTGACGCCTCTGCTCGGGCGCCGCTACGACCAGCCGGGCAAGGCGCAAGGCATCGCCGCGCTGACAGATCTTGCGCATCATCCGGCGACGGCCAGGTTCATCGCGACGAAGCTTGCCCGCCATTTCGTCGCCGATGCGCCACCGCGAGCGCTGGTCGAGAAACTGGCCGGAACCTTCCGGCAGAGCGGCGGCGACCTGCCGAGCCTCTATCGCACTCTGATCGACGACGATGCGGCCTGGCGGGCGCCGGCCAGCAAGATCAGGTCACCGCAGGAGTTTCTGCTGGCCTCCTATCGTGCGCTCGGCCGCAAGCCGGATTTCGGCCAGATCATCGGGCCGGTCGGCGTCATGGGGCAATCCTTCTGGCAGCCCTCTGGCCCCAACGGCTATGCCGACGACAATGCGGCCTGGGCCTCGGCCGAGGGGCTGAAGACGCGGGTCGATGTCGCCGCCGGCTGGGGGCGGCAGGCTGCGGGCTCGGTCGCCGATCCGCGAGTGCTCGCCGAGGACATGCTCGGGCCGTTGATCTCCCCGGAGACGAAGCAGGCGGTGGCGCGGGCCGAGAGCAAGCCGCAGGCGCTCGCGCTCCTGCTGATGTCGCCCGAATTCCAGCGGAGGTGACGCCGATGGCCGATCATGACGACGATGATTGCGAACGGATGACGCCGTCGCGTCGCGCCATCCTTGGTGCGGCGGGAGCGCTCTTCGCCTGGTCCTTCGTACCGAAATTCGCCTATGCGGCGGCGGGCAGTCGCGATCCGCGCTTCCTGCTCGTCATCCTGCGCGGAGCGCTCGACGGGCTTTCCGCCGTGCCGCCGATCGGCGATCCCGCTTATGCCGGCTTGCGCGAAGGCATCGCGCTCGCCAAGGATGGGCCGGAGGCGGCGCTGCCGCTCGACGGCTTCTTCTACCTGCATCCGGCGATGCCGAACCTGGCGCGCCTCTACAAGCAAGGGCAGGCGACGATCGTCCATGCCGCCGCGACCGGCTATCGCGAGCGCTCGCATTTCGACGGGCAGGACGTTCTGGAGAGCGGTCAGCCGGGCGCGGGGCGCACGGAGAGCGGCTGGCTCAACCGCCTGATCGCGAACCTGCCGGCGGGCGAAGACATTTCGCGCAAGGGCGTGCTCGGCGTCGGCGTCGTGCCACCGCTGGTGGTGCGCGGCGGTGCGCCGGTGCTGGGCTGGGCGCCGCCGCGCATGGCGCGTGCCGGCAGCGACCTGACGATGCGGCTGGCCGATCTCTACGGCCAGCGCGATCCCGGATTGGCGCGGGCACTGGCGCAGGCGATCGAGACCGAAGGGCTGGCGCAAAGGCGTGGCATGGCCGGCGAGCAGAGGGGCGGCGGCGGGCCGGATACGGCCGATGGCATGCGCCGCATCGCGGAGGGCGCGGCGGCGCTGGTCGGAGCGGATGACGGGCCGCGCATCGCCGCGCTGGCTTTCGAAGGCTGGGACACCCATGCCAACGAGGGCGGGGCCAAGGGGCGCCTCGCGAATCTGCTCGGCGGGCTCGACGGGGCCTTTGCCGCCTTCGAGCAGGGCATGGCGTCGGTCTGGAAGAACACGGTGGTGATGGTCGCGACCGAATTCGGCCGGACGGCTGCCGTCAACGGTACGACGGGAACCGATCACGGTACCGGCACGGTCGCCTTCCTTGTCGGCGGTGGTGTGAAAGGCGGCCGGGTCGTCGCCGACTGGCCGGGGCTGAAATCGGAACAGCTCTACCAGAATCGCGATTTGAAACCGACGACGGATATCCGGGCCGTCGCCAAGGGCGTGGTCTCGGAGCTGTTCGGGCTCTCCGGCCCAATTCTGGCCGAGAAGGTGTTCCCGGAGACCGGCGATCTCAAGCCCGTGCAGGGACTGGTGGTTTAGCGCTATGCGCTATGCTCGCCCCTTGTGGCGAGCATCCGCCTACTAGGTGAGGGTTCGGAGCAAATGGCTTGAAGACGTGGATGGTCGGGACAGGCCCGACCATGACGCGGATTCGAAGCCGCCCGGTCTCAGGCCCAGGCGCGCTGCTTCAGCTTATCCTCGTAGGCCTCGATCTTCGCGCCCTTCTCCATGGTCAGGCCGATATCGTCGAGGCCGTTCAGCAGGCAGTGCTTGCGGAACGGGTCGATCTCGAACCTGATCTCGCCGCCATCGGGCCCCGTGATCGTCTGGTTCTGGAGGTCGATCGTCAGCGTCGCGTTGGAGCCGCGCTCGGCGTCGTCGAACAGCATGTCGAGCTGCTCGGGCGTGACCTTGATCGGCAGGATGCCGTTCTTGAAGCAATTATTGTAGAAGATGTCGGCGAAGCTGGTGGAGATCACGCAGCGGATGCCGAAATCGAGCAGCGCCCAGGGCGCGTGCTCGCGCGACGAGCCACAGCCGAAATTGTCGCCGGCGACCAGGATTTCCGCCTTGCGATAGGCCGGCTGGTTCAGGACGAAATCGGGGTTCTCCGAGCCGTCCTCCTTGTAGCGCATCTCCGAGAACAAAGCGGTGCCGAGGCCGGTGCGCTTGATCGTCTTCAGGTACTGCTTGGGGATGATCATGTCGGTATCGACATTGACCACCTTCATGGGGGCGGGGGTGGAGGTCAGCGTGGTGAAGGGCTGCATGATTGGTGTCCTTGCTTCAAGGCCGGGCTCTAGCCGGCCGCCTGTTCGATGGCTTCCATGTCCTCGTCGGAGAAGCCGAAATGGTGGCCGATCTCGTGGACCATGACATGGGTGACGATGGAGCCGAGGCTCTCGTCATGTTCGGCCCAGTAGTCGAGGATCGGACGGCGATAGAGGTGGATGGTGTTGGGCATCTGGCCGGTCTGCGGAGCATAGCCCTGCTGCGGCAGGCCGACGCCGCTGAACAGGCCGAGCAGGTCGAACGGGCTTTCCGCCTCCAGCTCCTTCAGCACGTCGTCCTCGGGAAACTCGGTGACGTTGAAGATCACGTCCGCGCAGAGCGCGCGGAACTCTTCCGGCAGGCGGTCGAAGGCTGCCTGGGCCAGGACCTCGAACGCCTGCTGGGACGGCGCGTTGACGCCGTCCCAGTCGATCTCCGCTGTTGTCGCGACCCTGGCGTCCACGGCCTTAGCCCTCACCAGATTTTCAGTTGGTAACCGAGCCACCAGGCCAGCACGATGACGCCGACAAGCGAGAGGGAGCGGCCGATGCGCCGGCCCCAGAGCTCGACCTTGTCGCCCTCGGGCGCGTCGGCGCCCGAGAAGTGGTCGGCCGCCCGGCCCATCGAGGAGCCGAGCAGGCTTTCGCTGTCGCGCTTGACCCGATCCAGCGCCGCCCTGGATTCGGCGGCGCGCCCGGCTTCGCGGGGATCGTTCGACATGGTCAGCTCCCCGCCTGTCCGCGTCAGCCCAGCGTGCGGACGTCGACGAAGCGGCCGGTGAGGGCCGCCGCCGCCGCCATCGCCGGCGAGACGAGGTGGGTGCGGCCGCGATAGCCCTGGCGGCCTTCGAAATTGCGGTTCGAGGTCGAGGCGGCGCGCTGGCCGGGCTTGAGCTGGTCGGGGTTCATGCCCAGGCACATCGAGCAGCCGGGCTCGCGCCATTCGAAGCCGGCGGCGATGAAGATCTTGTCGAGACCTTCGGCCTCGGCCTGCTCCTTCACCAGGCCGGAGCCGGGAACGATCATGCCGTAGTCGAGGCTCTCGTGGAGCTTCTTGCCTTCGACGATCCTGGCGACCGTGCGCAGGTCCTCGATGCGGCCATTGGTGCAGGAGCCGATCCAGATCACGTCGAGCGGGATGTCGGTGATCTTGGTGCCGGCGGTCAGGCCCATATACTCGAGCGCGCGCTTCTTCGAGGCGCGCTTGACCTCGTCGGCGATCAGCTCGGGATCCGGAACGGCGCCGGTGACCGAGATCACGTCCTCGGGGCTCGTGCCCCAGGAGACGATCGGCGGCAGGTTGGCGGCGTCGAGCTTCACGATGCGGTCGAAATGCGCGCCTTCGTCGGTGCGCAGCGTCTCCCAGTAGCGCACGGCCGCGTCCCAGGCGGCGCCCTGCGGCGCCTTGGGGCGGCCCTTCAGATAGGCGAAGGCCTTCTCGTCCGGGGCGACCATGCCGGCGCGGGCGCCACCCTCGATCGACATGTTGCAGACCGTCATGCGGCCTTCCATGGTCAGGCCGCGGATGGCTTCACCCGCGTACTCGATCACAGAGCCGGTGCCGCCGGCGGTGCCGATCTCGCCGATGATGGCCAGGGTGATGTCCTTGGCGCCGACGCCGGGCGCAGGCGTGCCGTCCACCTGGACGAGCATGTTCATCGCCTTCTTCTGGATCAGCGTCTGGGTGGCGAGCACATGCTCGACCTCCGAGGTGCCGATGCCATGGGCGAGCGCACCGAAAGCGCCATGGGTCGAGGTGTGCGAGTCGCCGCAGACGATCGTCGTGCCGGGCAGGGTGAAGCCCTGCTCGGGGCCGACGATGTGGACGATGCCCTGGCGCTTGTCGAGCTCGTTGAAATACTCGACGCCAAAGTCCCTGGCGTTCTTCGCGAGCGCCTCGACCTGGATGCGGCTTTCCTCTTCCTGGATACCCTTGGAACGGTCGGTCGTCTGGATGTTGTGGTCGACGACGGCGAGCGTCTTCTCAGGCGCGCGAACCTTGCGGCCGGTCATGCGCAGACCCTCGAAGGCCTGCGGGCTCGTCACCTCATGGACGAGGTGGCGGTCGATATAGAGCAGGCAGGTGCCGTCATCCTGCCTGTCGACGACATGGTCGTCGAAAATCTTGTCGTAGAGCGTCTGGGGACCCTTGGTCGCAGTCATGGCTTGGTCTCGGTCTTCTGGAATCTGCTTGTGAGATCATGCGCCGGTCCGCCGGAGCCGGCACGCAAAGCGGTACGCCTGTCGCCGGCCGCGCTGAGGCGGCCGGTCTCAGGCGCCGGTAAGGCCTGCGGCAATCGATGCGGTGAAGCGGCCGAAGAAGCGCCAGGGCAGACGGGCATGGTCGTGCAGCGCGGCAAAGTCCTGCGTCGTCGGCAGGGGCGGCAGATGGCCCTCTCCCCGCACGGCACTGAAGCGCTGCAAATGATGCTCACACGGCGACATGGCTAGTGTTTAGCAGTTCCAATCAAGCCGGACAATCGGGCGCCATGCCCGATGCGCATCCTCGCACCCTCGCCGCAATAAAAAACGCGGCCCCGAGGGACCGCGCTCCAATCTTTCCGCACCGAAGCTTTCGGCGCCGAGGCTTCGGCTTACTTGCCGGCGCCCTTCTGGCCCTTGGCGGGCTTGGCATCGACGCGCTCGGCGATGCGGGCCGACTTGCCGCGGCGATCGCGCAGGTAATACAGCTTGGCGCGACGCACCTTGCCCTTGCGGATGACCTTGATCGAATCGAGGTTCGGCGAGAACAGCGGGAAGACGCGCTCGACGCCCTCGCCATAGGAAATCTTGCGGACGGTGAAGCTCTGGTTGAGGCCGCCGCCGTTGCGGGCGATCACGACACCCTCATAGGCCTGGACGCGGCTGCGCTCGCCTTCCTTGACCTTGACGTTGACCTGCACGGTGTCGCCGGGCTGGAAGGCGGGGATGGCCTTGCCTTCGCTGAGCTTGGCGATCTGCTCGGCATCGAGCTGTTCGATGATGTTCATGGGTCTCTCCATGGCCGTATTCGCGCGGAAGCGCGGGCTTTCGGCTCGCTGTTTTCAGTTGAGTGCGGGGCCATACAGGAGCGCGCCGCGTTTGTCGAGCGGCAATCCCGGCTTGTTGGCCACGCCGCCGGCATGCATAGCCTGTGTGCAG
Source organism: Bosea sp. ANAM02 (assembly GCF_011764485.1). NCBI lineage: Bacteria > Pseudomonadati > Pseudomonadota > Alphaproteobacteria > Hyphomicrobiales > Alloboseaceae > Allobosea > Allobosea sp. ANAM02. The sequence continues at coordinate 1,786,090 of NZ_AP022848.1, forward strand.
CGATGCGTCACCGGACGAGATGCCATGACTGACTCCGTTATCAATACCGCCCTGATCACCGGTGCCGCGCGGGGCATCGGGCTCGCCACCGCCAAGCGCTTCCTGGCCGAGGGCTGGCAGGTCGGCCTGCTCGATATCGACGGGGCCGGGCTCCAGCGTGCGGCGGCCGAGATCGCGACACCGGAGCGGGTGCTGGTACTCACCTGCGACGTGGCGATGCCCGCGCAGCTCGAATCGGCCTTCGCCGGCATGGCCAAGCGCTTCGGGCGGCTCGATGCCCTCGTCAACAATGCCGGCACGGCGGTGTTCAAGCCCATGCTGGAAACCACGCATGACGAGTGGCAGCGGGTGATGGCGGTGAACCTCACCGGGCCGTTCCTGGCGACGCAGCTCGCGGCGCGGGCCATGGCCGACAATGGTGGCGGCGCCGTCGTCAACATCACCTCGATCTCGGGCCTGCGCGCCTCGACGCTGCGGGTCGCCTACGGCACCTCGAAGGCGGCGCTGGCGCATCTCACCAAGCAGCAGGCGGTCGAGCTCGCCGGGCTCGGCATCCGGGTGAATGCGGTCGCACCGGGGCCGGTCGAGACGGCGATGGCCAAGGCGGTGCACAGCCCGGAGATCCGGGCCGACTACCGGGATGCCGTCCCGCTCGGCCGCTACGGGCTGGAGGAGGAGCTGGCCGAGGCGATCTTCTTCCTCTGCTCGGACCGGTCGACCTATATCACCGGGCAGGTTCTGGCCGTCGACGGCGGCTTCGACGCGGCCGGGATCGGGCTTGCGACACTGCGCGGCGAGCGGCGCAATCTTTAGGCTCCGTCGTCATTCCGGGGCAGGCCGCAGGCCTGAGCCCGGAACCCAGAACCGATGCCATTATGATCTGAAGCAGGGATCTGGAGCATCGGCCTTTCCCGAAAACCGCGTCACACTTTTCGGGCCGATGCTCTAGCCGCGCTTTTCCCAGAAGGGCATCGGCTCTGGGTTCCGGGCTCTTCGCTGGCGCGAAGCCCCGGAATGACGGCGTGGTCATGCCTGGGACGGCGGTTTCTGGAAGGCCCGCTACCCCATCGCCTCGCGCTTCTTCAGCAGTTCGTTGAGCATGTCCTGCTGTTCGCTGAGCCGGTTGGCGAGGGCCTCTTCCACGGCGGCGCCGGAGGCGCCCGTCGCCTGTTCCATCAGCTCGGCGATGTTGCGGCGGAGGAGGGCGATGCGTTCGTCCAGCTCCATCTGCGAGGCATTCTCGGGCATCGGCTCTCTCCATGCTCATCACGGCCGCTGCGGCGGCGCGCCTCGTAGAATGTCCGGCGGCGATCCGGGTTCCCGCCGGAACCGGTACGGGCCGGGCGACGTTGGTCGGCCATGGTCCTCCGTGCGAGGCAGTCGGGAGGACGAGCGATGAAATCATATGCAGCGGGGTTTGCGATAGCCGTTTTGGCTGCGACGGGGATGGCCGAGGCGCAGACGCCTTCGCCGCCATCCTCCACTGCGGAGGGAACCGGCAGCGGCTCCGGGTCGAGCGGGATGGCGCCCCAGCAGGGTACGGGTTCCGGCGCCACCCAGCATGCGCCCGGCGTCAATCGCCCCGAGACGCGCGATGCACCTGCGACCGAGACGCCGCCGCATCGCGACTACGGCAGCAGGATGTCTCCATCAGGCCAGCCGATGCATGAGAGCAACCCGGCTGGCGGCGCGAAACGGCCCGACTGACCGGCAGCGCCGCCTGTTTCAGCGTCCCCGATAAAGCGCTTGCGTCCGCTCCCGATCGGCGCGAACTTCTCCTCAACTGCCTCTCCGACGGCCGCCCGACCCTTGTCGGGCCCGAGCGACCGCCGCCCATCCGGCGTGAGCGCATTCGCGGTTCCCGCCGGCTTCCACCGCGCCGGAGCCGGGGCCGCTCGAACCTCTCCTCCATCGCGGCCAGCCCCGAAGGAGGAAGTCATGCCCGCATCGGCACAGAACGGCGGTTCCGCAAACGGCACCCGACGCGCGGGGCCGCGATGCATCGCGATCGTCGGCCCCTTCCAGAGCGGCAAGACGACGCTGCTCGAAAGCATCCTGATGCGATGCGGCGCATTGACCCGCACCGGCACGGTCAAGGGCGGCAACACGGTCGGCGACGCGGCGCCGGAAGCCCGCGCCCATCAGATGAGCACCGAGCCGACGGTCGCCAGCGTCGAGTTCCTCGGCGACACCTTCCATTTCATCGATTGCCCCGGCTCGGTGGAGTTCCTGCACGAGATGCGCCATGTGCTGCCGGCGGTGGACGCGGCCGTCGTCGTCTGCGAGGCCGATGACCGGAAGGCGCCGGCGCTGGAGCTCGTGCTGCGCGAGCTGGAGGAAGCCGACATCCCGCGCTTCCTGTTCCTGAACAAGATCGATACGGCGTCGCGCCGGGTGCGCGAGACGCTCGCGATCCTGCAGCGTGCCTCCCGCACGCCGCTGCTGCTGCGCCAGATCCCGATCTGGCAGAAAGGCATCGCCGTCGGCTTCATCGATCTCGCACTGGAGCGGGCCTTCATCTACCGCGAGCACGCGCCGAGCGAGATCGTGCCACTGGAAGTCGACGAAACCGGCCGCGAGAAGGAAGCACGCTTCTCGATGCTGGAGCGGCTCGCCGATTACGACGACGAATTGATGGAGGAACTGCTCGGCGACATGGAGCCGCCGCGCGACCGGGTCTTCGACGATCTCGCCCGCGAATTGCAGCACCGCCATGTCGTGCCGGTGCTGATCGGCGCGGCCGAGCGCGGCAATGGCGTGACGCGGCTGCTCAAGGCGCTCCGGCACGAGGCGCCGGGCCTTGCCGAGACGCGCGGGCGCGCCGGCATCCTGCCGGAGGGGCCGCCGCTGGCTCAGGTGATGAAGACCTGGCATTCGAGCCAGGGCGGCAAGGTCTCGCTGGCGCGGGTGATGCGCGGGCGACTGGCCGAGGGCGACGTCGTGACTTCGTCCGGCGGGACGGAAGCCCGCATCGCCGGCGTCGTCTCCCTGAAGGGCTCCGAGCAGAGCCGCAAGCCCGCGGCGGAGGAGGGCGATGTCGCCGGCTTCGCCAAGCTCGACGGCATCGCGACGGGCGAGGCCTTCATGCTCGGCAAGGCGCGCGCGAGCGTGGTCAGCGCGGTCGCGCCGCCCGAGGCGGTGCATGCCTTCGCCATCGCGGTGAAGGACCGCAAGGACGATGTGAGGCTGGCGGCGGCGCTCCAGCGCCTGACCGAGGAGGATACGGCGCTGGCGGTGACGCAGGTGCCGGAACTGGGCGAGACGCGCCTGTCCGGCCAGGGCGAGATGCATCTGCGCGTCGCGCTGGAGAAGCTCGCCGGCCGCTATGGCGTGACGGTGACCAGCAGGACGCCGCAGGTCGGCTATCGCGAGACGATCCGTAGCCAGGCAGGCGCGCGCGGCCGGCACCGCAAGCAGAGCGGCGGCCATGGCCAGTATGGCGACGTTGTGATCGAGGTCGCGCCGCTGGCGCGCGGGGACGGCATCCAGTTCGTCGACAGGATCACCGGCGGCGTGGTGCCGCGCCAGTATATCGGCTCGGTCGAGGCCGGCATGCGCGATTTCTGCGAGAAGGGACCGCTCGGCTTCCCGATCGTCGATGTCGCGGTGACGCTGACCGACGGCTCCTATCACACCGTCGATTCCTCCGACATGGCATTCCGGCAGGCGGCGCGGCTGGCGATGAGCGAGGCGATGCCGCAAGCCAAACCGGTGCTGCTCGAACCGATCCTGTCGGTCGATGTCGTCATCCCCTCCGAAGCGATGTCGCGGGCCTCGGCCCTGATCTCGGCGCGGCGTGGGCAGATACTCGGCTACGACACGCGTCCGGGCTGGCGCGGCTGGGACCAGATCAAGGCGCTGGTGCCGGAAGCCGAGATGACCGGTCTGATCGTCGAACTGCGCTCGGCCACGTCCGGCGTCGGCTCGTTCAGCGCGCGATTCGACCATCTTGCGGAGCTTGCCGGCAAGCCGGCCGAGGCGGTGGTCTCGGCTCAGGCGCTCGCCCTCGCGCAAGCGCGCTGATCGTCCTCTCCAGCGTTCCGTTCCGCCGGGAGCCGTCATGCGGCTTCCGGTCGGGGCTTGATTTCGTGTCGTGTCGACTGTTTAGATGTGAACATTCTACGGTCGATGGCGGGCGGAGCTTGCGCTCTCCGCTGCTGTTCCGCACTGTACGATCATGAAAATGCACCGGAACCCGTCGTGAGGCGGCCAACCGGGCAACTGGAGGGAACGATGACCGCGACCGGCGCCACGCAGGGCAGAAATGTCTCGCGTCCGTGGCTTGCGCATTATCCGCCGGCCGTGCCGCCGGAGCTCGACGAGGCCAGGATCGGCACGCTGATCGATCTGATCGGCTCGGCCTGCTCGACCTACGCGAATCGCCCGGCTTTCGAAAGCTTCGGCAAGACGATCACCTTTGCCGAGACCCTTCAGGCGGCGGAGGCCTTTGCCGGCTGGCTGCAGGCCAGGGGACTGAAGAAGGGCGATCGCGTCGCCCTGATGATGCCGAACATCCTGGCCTATCCGGCGGCGATCTTCGGCGTGCTCATCGGCGGCTTCACCGTCGTCAACGTCAATCCGCTCTACACCGCGCGCGAGCTGACCCACCAGATCAACGATTCCGGGGCGCGGGTTCTCGTCGTGATCGAGAATTTCGCCCATGTCGTGGAGGAGGCGAAGCCGAACCTGAAGCTCGATACCATCCTCGTCGCCACGGCCGGCGACCTGATGGGTTTCAAGGGCAAGATCGTCAATTTCGTCGCGCGCCGCATCAAGAAGGTGGTGAAGCCGTACGATCTGCCGGGTTCGGAGGCTTTTCAACAGGTGCTGCGGAGCGCTGCCCGGATGGCGCCGGTGACGGTCGCGCCGGAAGACGTCGCCTTCCTGCAATATACCGGTGGCACGACCGGCGTCGCCAAGGGCGCGACGCTGACGCATCGCAATGTCGCGGCCAATGTGCAGCAGGCCGGGTTCTGGCTGGAATGGGTGCTGGAGCCGCCGCTCGGTCGCAGCGACTACCAGCATGTGATGGTGACGGCGCTGCCGCTCTACCACATCTTCGCGCTGACCTGCTGCTGCATGTTCATGCTGCGCATCGGCGCCAAGGGCCTGCTGATCGCCAATCCGCGCGACATTCCGGGCTTCATCAAGACGCTGAAGGCGAGCCGCTTCACGCTCTTCTCGGGGGTCAACACGCTCTACAATGCGCTCGCCAACCATCCCGAGATCAGCCAAGTCGATTTCTCGGAGATGCGCTTCGCGGTGGCCGGCGGCATGGCGACGCAGGCCGCGGTCGCCAAGCAGTGGAAGGCCGTGACCGGGCGCCCGATCATCGAGGGCTACGGCCTGTCCGAGACCTCGCCGATCGCCACGATCAACCGGCCGGACCTGACCGAGTTCAGCGGCACGATCGGCTATCCGATCCCCTCGACCGAGATCGCCATCCGCGACGCCGAGGGCAACGACATGCCGATGGGCGAGGCCGGCGAGATCTGCATCCGCGGGCCGCAGGTGATGGCGGGATACTGGAACCGCCCGGACGAGACCGCCAAGGCGATGACGGCCGACGGCTATTTCCGCAGCGGCGATGTCGGCGTGATGCTGCCGGACGGGCAGGTCAAGGTCGTCGACCGGATGAAGGACATGGTGCTGGTCTCCGGCTTCAACGTCTATCCGAACGAGGTCGAGGACGTGCTCGCCTCGCATGCGGGCGTGCTGGAATCGGCGGTGATCGGCCTGCCGGACGAGCATTCAGGCGAGGCGGTGACCGCCTTCGTCGTGCGCAAGGACCAGACGCTGACGGCGGATGCGCTGCGGGCCTACTGCAAGGAGAACCTGACCGGCTACAAGGTGCCCAAGCAGATCTTCTTCCGCGAGAGCCTGCCGAAGACCAATGTCGGCAAGGTGCTGCGCCGGGCGTTGCGCGAGGAGGTCGTCGCCAAGCGCTGACGTTCGGCAATGGTCGACAGGCGGGCGGGCACCGTGTCATCTCTTGTCGGCTTTCGCGGAGGCGGCTGACCGCCTTGCGCTGCCGGAGATCATCGCCGCTTGCCTCACCGTCTCGTCGAATTGCCGCTGCTGCGCCGCCTGAAGCCCGGCCTCCATGTCTACGAGGAGGAGGCGCTGAACGCCGAGCCGTCGCTCGCGCTGCTCGACACGCCGATCACGCCGGTCGATTCCTTCTTCATCCGCAATAACGGCCATCTGCCGGAGATCGACGACGCGAGCGATTGGACGCTGACCATCGACGGCGAGGTCGAGCGCCCGGCCGTCTGGACCGTCGAAGGCCTGCGCCAGCGCTTCGAGACGGTCACGGTCACCGCGGTGCTGGAATGCGCCGGCAATGGTCGCTCGCGCTTCTCGCCGGCGACGGACGGGCTGCAATGGCGGCTCGGCGCCGTCGGCTGCGCGCGCTGGACCGGGGTCAGGCTGGCCGATGTGCTGGAGCATGCCGGCCCCAGGCCGGGCGCGGTCTATACCGCCCATCACGCGCCGGACCGCCAGATCGGCAAGCCGGAGAAGGCGGCCCTGTCGCGAGGCCTGCCGATGGCCAAGGCGGCGGCTCCGGAAACACTGATCGCTTTCGCCATGAACGGCGAGCCCTTGCCGCGCCTGCATGGCGGGCCGTTGCGGATCGTCGCGCCGGGCTATCCCGGCTCGGCCTGGCAGAAATGGCTCGACCGGATCACAGTGCGGGATGTCGAGCACGACGGCGAGAAGATGCGCGGCACCGACTACCGCCTGCCGATTCGCCCCGTTCGTCCCGGCGAGCCGCTCGATCCCGCGAATTTCGCCGTCATCACCGACATGCCGGTCAAGTCGCTCATCACCGCGCCGCTTGATGGCTTCGTGGCGAAGCCGGGTGAGCGGTTGAAGGTTGCGGGCTTCGCCTGGAGTGGCGCCATACCCCTGGAATCGGTCGCAATCTCCAGCGATGGCGGCGAAAGCTGGAGCGAGGTCGCCTTGCAGGACGGCGAGGGGCGTTTCGGCTGGCGGCGTTTCGAGGCGGAGATCCTCACCGGGCAACCTGGCCCCTTCGTCGTCATGGCGCGGGCGCGGGACGCAGAGGGGGGTGCCCAGCCGCTGGAACCGGTCTGGAACCCACGGGGATATTGCAACAATCAGGTCCAGCAGGTGCGCGGCTCGGTGGTGGCGTGAGGCTTTGAACCTTTTGCCGGGCTGCCGCGTCTAAGGAATGGGTCTGCCATTCCGGGCATGGCTCTGCCGCCTCGGTCACTCCTCCTCCCATCGGCGACCGAGGCGGCTATTCTCTCCCGATCCACGGTCTTTGGTCGCACAAGCTCGTCATGCTCGGGCTTGACCCGAGCATCTCTGGCCGGAAGAGGCGCCTTATTCTGCCAGAGATTCTCGGGTCGCCGCATCGCTTCGCCCGAGAATGACGCGCCGGGTCACGCCGCGAGAAGCGCCTTGCCGTCGGCGGCGTGGCCGGTGACCGGCACGATCTCGCCCGGCGCGACATCGCGGGCGAAGCGAACCAGCGTGAAATCCTCGGCTCGGCCGGTATTGCCGCGTTCGGTCAGGACGCTGAGCGGGCGGCCGATGCGTTCGGCAAGGTGGCGTGCGTGAGCGGCAGCCGCCGCGGCGCGCAGCCGCGCAGCGCGCTCCGAGACGATCTCTCCCGAAATCTGCGGCATCCGGGCGGCCGGCGTGCCGGGGCGGGCCGAGTAGGGGAAGACATGGACGAAGCTCAGGCCGCAGGCTTCGACGAGATCGAGTGAGCGCGCGAACATCGTCTCGTCCTCGGTCGGGAAGCCGGCGATGAGATCGGCACCAAAGACGATATCGGGACGCAAGGCTCGGATTTCCGCGCAGAAGCGGATGGCGTCGTCGCGGCTGTGGCGGCGCTTCATGCGCTTGAGGATGAGATCGTCGCCTGCCTGCAATGAGAGATGCAGATGCGGCATCAGGCGCGTCTCGGTCGCGAGCAGGTCGCGCAGTGTGTCGTCGACCTCGACGGCGTCGATCGAGGAGAGGCGCAGGCGCGGCAGTTCCGGCAGGGTGCGCAGGATCGCCCCGGCGAGCACGCCCAATGATGGTTCATCGGCCAGGTCGCGGCCATAGCTGGTGAGGTCGACGCCGGTCAGCACGATCTCGCGGGCGCCGGCTTCCAACAGGGTGCGGCATTGCGCGACGACATCGGCGATGGCGAGCGAGCGCGAATTGCCGCGCCCGAACGGGATGACGCAGAAGGTGCAGCGGTGGTCGCAGCCGTTCTGGACCTGCACGAAGCCGCGCGTATGGCCGGCGAAGCGGCCGGTGACCGGTGCGCGCATGGCGGTGCGGGCCATGATGTCGCCGACGTCGAGCTTGTCGGTGGCTGTCGTGTCGGGATGGCCGAGGCTGTTGGAGCGGGCGAGCGCCGCCCAGTTCTCGGGCCACAGCTTCTCGTCATTGCCGAGGACGCGGTCCACCTCCGGCATGTCGGCGAAGCGCGCGGGTTCGATCTGCGCGGCGCAGCCGGTGACGATGACGGGCCTGTCCGGCTGCTCGCGCTTCAGGCGGCGCACGGCCTGCCGCGCCTGCCGGGTCGCCTCGGCCGTCACGGCGCAGGAATTGACGATGGCCGCATCCTTCAGTCCGGCTGCTTCCGCCTGGAGCCGCAGCGCCTCGCTCTCGACGATGTTGAGGCGGCAGCCGAAGGTGACGACGTCCAGCGTCATAAGGTTCGGCCCTCAGGCCGCGCTCGAAAACAGCGACGGGTCGAGCGTGCCGTCCCATTCGAATTCGACCGGGCCGGTCATCAGGACGTGGCCGTCGCGCTCGCGCCATTCGATGGCGAGTTCGCCGCCGGGGAGGCTGACGGTTGCCTTGCGGGCGGTGAGCTCACGGCGCACGCCCGCGACCAGCGCCGCGCAGGCGCCGGAGCCGCAGGCCTGAGTGATGCCGGCGCCGCGCTCCCAGACGCGCAGCACGATATGGTCGGGCGCCTTCACCGCTGCGAGCTCGATATTGGCGCGGTCCGGGAAGATCGGGTGGTTTTCGAGCAGCGGGCCGATCTGCTCGAGATTGTAGGCATAGGGGTCATCGACGAAGAAGACCGCGTGCGGATTGCCCATGTTGACGGCGCAGGGCGTGTGCAGGATCGGATCATCGATCGGCCCGATCTGCAGTTCGAAGCGGCTGGTGTCCTCGAAGGGCTCGGCCAGCGGGATCTGGTCCCAGGCGAGGCGCGGCGCGCCCATGTCGATGGTGAACAGCGTCTCGCCCTCGCGCACCGCCGGCAGCAGACCGGCCCTGGTCTGGAGCGCGAGACGGGTCTTGGCGGCATCGCCCATCTGCGGATCGGCGATCATCGCCCAGGCGACGCAGCGCGTGCCGTTGCCGCAGGCGCCGGATTCCGAGCCGTCGGTGTTGTAGATGCGGACGAAGGCGTCGGTGCCGGGCGTGACGGCTTCGTGCAGGACCATGAGCTGGTCGAAGCGGGCGCGGGGCTCGGAGGCGATGGCGCGGGCTTCCGCTTCGCTGACGAGATGCTTGCTGCCGCGCAGGTCCAGCACCGTGATCTGGTTGCCGAGCCCGTTCATTTTCAGGAACCGGCGATTGGCCAGAGCGTTCATTTGGTCACACGTCCCATGAATAAGGGGTCTATGGCCGAGGCGACGTGAAAAAGCCACCCTCGTCCCCGTTCCTGAGACAAGGTGGACATTCTATGTTGCGCCGCAAGGGCGCGAATCGCGTGAAACTCGAAGGCCGTCACGATGCGGTATTCCCGGATTTGTGTTCTGACGCTTGCCGGGCTGGCAGGCCTGCCGAACGGAATGGCCTTCGGGCAGGCGCGCGTGGCGCCGCCGACAGCGGTCGAAGCCGCGCCGCTCGCGCCGCCGCCCGGTGCCGCTCCCGTGCAGACACCGCCCGCGCCCGTGCCGGATGCCCAGCCGGGTCCGCAGCCGGTCCAGCCGGCTCCACCCCCGCCGAACCCGGTAGTGCCCCAGCCGGTGCAGCCCGCACCGAGGCTGCCGGGGCCGGCCGAGCCTCAGCCGGTGCAACCGCCGCCGACCTTGCCGCCACCGGCTCAGCCGGCTCCCCCGCCGGTGCAGCAACAGACCGGCGTTGCGGACCCCAACGCGACGCTCGCCGGCAAGCGCGGCGATCCCAGCGATATCGACGAGGTCGCGCTGGTTGCGAAACCGGTGCTGTTACTGTCGGGACAGGCCAGCTGGGACCAGGGGTTCCAGAAGCTCTCCGAAAGCTTCAATCTGCTGCGTACGGAAGCGCAGAAGGCGGGTCTGTCCGTCGCGGGGCGGCCGCTGTCGCTCTTCGTCGAGACGACCGATGACGGGTTCAAATTCGATGCGATGCTGCCGGTGGTCGCGCCGGCCGGCGGGCAGGTTCCTGCATTTGGCGGGGGGGTGAAGCTCGGCGCCTCGCCGGCGGGGAAGGCGCTGCGTTTCCTGCATGTCGCGCCCTATGACGACATCGATTCCACCTACGAGACGATCACGGCCTATCTGGAGGCAAAGAGCATCACGGTGAAGGACGCCTTCCTCGAGGAATATGTCAGCGACCTCAAGGACCCCGGCGATCCCAACCTCGAGATCAACGTCTACGTTCAGCCGAAGTAGCTCTCGCTGTCGTTCCGGGGCGATCCGTAGGATCGAACCCGGAACCCACGACCGGGCGAGACTTTACCCGGTTTGATGTCTTGAGGTCGCACCCAGTCGTCGGTTCCGGGTTCGGCGCGATACGCCGCCCCGGAATGACAAGGAGCGTTACGCACTCCAGCTCAGACCCGGACGCATCGGCCTGAAGCGTTCCTCCGGCAGCCCTGCTTCGGCAAGCGCGACCTTCAATGCCTCGGGCGGGCGCTCGACGCCTTCATCGGTCAACTGGAACGTGCCCCAGTGATGGCCGATCGCCTGGCTCGCGCCCAGTGCCAGCATGACCTTCACGGCCTCGTCCGGGTTCATGTGATTATCCGACATGAACCAGCGCGGCTCATAGGCGCCGATCGGCAGCACGGCCAGATCGAACGGCCCATGCCTGCCGCCGAGTTCCGCGTAGAGCGAGCCGTCATGATAGCCGGTATCGCCGATATGGAAGATCTTGGTCGTCGGCGCTTCGAGGATATAGGAGCACCACAGCGCCATGCGCCGGTCGAAAGCGCCGCGCGCCGACCAGTGATAGCTGGGTACCAGCGTCACCGCGACGGTATCCGACAGTGCGAGACGGTCGTTCCAGTCATGCGCCTCGGCGCGGGCATCGGGGATGCGGGCGCGGACGATCGCGTCGTTGCCGAGCGGCATGATCATGCGCGGCTGGTCTCTGGCATGCAGCAGCGCCAGCGTCTCGATGTCGAGATGGTCGTAATGGTTATGCGTGATGAGCACCGCATCGATCTTCGGCAGGTCGGCGAAGGCGACGCCGGGCGCATTCACGCGCTTCGGGCCGATGAAGGAGAAGGGGCTGGCACGCAGCGAATAGACGGGGTCGATCAGCAGGTTCAGGCCCGCGACCTGATAGAGGAAGGAGGCGTGGCCGAGATGGACGATCCGGATGCCGTCGACGCGGGTCGGCGGCTTGTCCTGCGGCGGAGCCTGATAGGCGAGGGGAAAAGCCTCGCGCTCGCGCTTGCCGGTCTGCCAGCGCAGCACGTCGGCGAGGCCCTTGGTCACCGGGCGGCCGTCGCTGAAGACGAGCCCGTTGAAATGGTCGCTGACGGGGCCCTGATAATAGGGATTGCGCGAGCGGGAGATCGTGGCCCAGGCGGCGCCGGTCGAAGCCAGCAATGCGCCGAGGCCGACGAAGGAGAGAAGTTTGCGGCGGGTCATGGTGCAAAAGAGGTAGGCCTCCGCAACCTTCCGTCAAGGCTCCGGCGATCTGATCGCCAAGGCGTGAAGCCAGCGCGTCGGCTGGCGGTCATAGCCGGAGCCGGTGTCCTCATCGATCGTCAGGGACTGCCAGCGAGCCCCGTCGCCGAAGGCAGCGCGTAGTTCGGCTGATGAGAGATAGTTGAAATAACGGCCGAGGCCGTCGCGCCCCTCGGCCTCGCCGGCCTTGAAGCTGGCATAGAGGACGCCCCCCGGCCGCAGGGCGCGGTGAATCCGGTCGATGATGCCGGGCAGGGCCGGGCGCGGCGCATGCAACAGACAGGCATGCGCCCAGACGCCGTCATAGGCCGCCACCTCCGCCAGGTCCTCGAAGAGCAGGACGCCGACCGGGCGGCCGAGGCGCTGTTCGGCCTGCGCCGCCAGCTCTGGGGAGCCGTCCGTCGGCACGATATCGAAGCCGCGCCGCAGCATCTCCTCGCTATCCTGCCCGCCGCCGCAGCCGAGTTCGAGAATCCGCGCTCCGGGTTTGAGTCCGGCGACGAAGGGATCGATGCGGCTATGCTCGGCCAGCCGGTCGCGGCCGGCATAGGCGCTGGCTTCCTCGGCATAGAAGCCGAGCGTTCGGTCGTCCTTGCCTGACATGATCGGCGTCAGTTGCTGCCGGAGCGGATCGCGACGGTCGCGACGCCGGCGCCGACCAGGAGCGTGCCGCCGGCCTTGTTGAACAGCCCGATCGCGCGGGGATTGCCGACCACGGCTCGTGCCCGCGAGGCGATCAGCGCGTAGCCCATGGCATTGGCGAAGGCGAGCGTGATGAAGGTCGCCTCGAAGATCAGCATCTGCGCCCAGAAATCGCCCTTGGTGTCGAGGAACTGGGGCAGGAAGGCAACGAAGAAGGTGATGCTCTTCGGGTTCAGCGCCGTGACCAGCCAGGCATGGCCGAGCATCTTCCAGGCGGGAGCGGTGTCCTCGCGCGGCTTGGCATCGAGCGTGCCGCCGGCGCGGAAGAGCCTGATGCCGAGCCAGACCAGATAAGCCGCGCCGATCCATTTCAGCGTGGTGAAGACGAGGGCCGAGGTGGCGAGCAGGGCGCCGACGCCGAGCATGGAGAGCGTCATCGCGGTGAAATCGCCGAGCGCGACGCCAACCGCGATCGGGAAGGCCGTGCGCCAGCCCTGGCCGAGCGCATAGGAGATCACGAGCAGGATCGTCGGTCCGGGGATGACCAGGAGGACGGCGGTGGCGGCGGTGAAGGCGATCCAGGCTTCGAAGGTCATGATGGTGATGGCTCCGCTAAAGACCAGAGCCATCACCAGAAGCGGGTGCTTGTAAAGGGCCTATCGCGTCGGTTGCGGATTGTTGCCGAACCACATGACCGGCCCGGCGCCCTGGGAGGCGATCTCGCGGCGCATCTCCGGCTCCGCGGCGACGACCAGCGTCCACCAGACGCGATAGCTGGTGCGCGGGTCCTTCGACAGCGCGATGCCGTAGCGGGTGGCTTCCTTCATGCGCAGGTTCGCGGCATGGCCCGGCGACCTGCGCCAGCCCTCAAAGGCTTCCTCGACCGAGAAATAGCCGCCGCCGAGATTCTCCGCGGCGCGGGCACTGTCCACCCCGGCTGCCTGGATGCGGGTGGCGAAGCTGCCGCCGGCATCGTGCGAGAGCGCGTTGGCCTTGACCATCGCATCGCTCTGGCGCTGTGCCATCGCCATCAAGCGCGGGTCGGGCCGGACGGGGCCGAGGCCCTGGCCGGCGCGATAGACATTGAGGATGCGCCCGGCCTGGGCGGGATCGAGCGAGACGGCCGCGACCTTCTCGACCATGCGCGGATCGAGCGGGCCCTCGCGACGCGGATCGCCGGCGCAGGCGGCCAGCAGGACGGAGAGGGCCAGCAGGATCGAGGCGGGTTTCAGTGTCATGGACCGGCATGTCTTGCGAATCGGGCGCGCAGCGATGCCGCCCGATCAGGGCCTTTCTGGGGCCGCAGCTCAGTTCCGCGCGCCGCCGATCACGCGGCAGAACGCCTTGCGCACGTAATCCTCAGGCGCGACCTGCCCGGCCTGAACCACGAACACCGCATCGACGCGGGTTCCCTTGCCGTTCTTGCGAGCGGTGATGCGCAGAGTCTGCGGGCGGCCGGAGCCCGAGGTTTCCTGGATGGCAACGACCGCGCTGGTCGCCTTGTCGATGCGCATGTCCGCGAAGCCTTCGGCCGAGACGGCGGCACCGAGATCGCCGAGCACCGCCGCGGGCTGGCGGTTGGGGATAAGGTCCCAGGTGCGGTAGCTCAGCCCTGTCACCATCGGCACGCCGTCGACCTTGAAGTTGCTAGCGCAAGGTTGAGCCATGGCAGGGACAAGGCCGAGCAGCATGAAGCCGGCGGCGAGGGGCAGGCTGGAAAGGGCGGAAAGGCGCATCGTCGGTCCCTTGATCGTGACATCCAACCGCACAGCAATGCGGGGGAGAGCTCCATCTGGCAATCCAAGTGTCAATTTCGGCGCGGCCTTGTCCCCAAAACTTGACTTTCGCCACAGTCTTCCGCTTTAAGACCGCATCCGTTTCGCCGACATCGCCGAAACCACATCCGCCGACCGGGCCGCAGGAGCGCCTCGGCATCGTCCCGAAAAGTGCTCTTCGCGGTTTTCGGATCAGATGATGCCCAGAATGTTTCGCCCGGAGGTCAACGCCCGACAGCGCGATTGCGCCCTCGGGCGCGAAACCGCTTGGCGATGAGGTCGTGGCGCTGAAGGCTTCCTGAGGCAAGCAGGCAGGTCCGCATGTTCGGCACGCTGAGCGACAGGCTCTCCAGCATCCTCTCGGGGCTGACCCGCAGGGGTTCGCTGACCGAGGAGGACGTCAACGCGGCTCTCCGCGAGGTCCGGCGCGCGCTGCTCGAGGCCGATGTCGCGCTCGAGGTCGTCCGCAGCTTCACCGACAAGGTGCGCGAGCGTGCCGTCGGCGCCGAGGTGCTGAAGTCGGTCACGCCCGGCCAGCAGGTCATCAAGATCGTCAACGACGTCCTGATCGAGACGCTGGGGGGCGAGGGCGAGGGCATCAATTTCGATGCCGTGCCGCCGGTCCCGGTCCTGATGGTGGGCCTGCAGGGTTCCGGTAAGACCACCTCAACGGCCAAGATCGCCAAGCGCCTGACCGAGCGCCACAAGAAGAAGGTGCTGATGGCGTCGCTCGATACGCGACGCCCGGCCGCCATGGAACAGCTCGCCATTCTGGGCCAGCAGGTCGGCGTCCAGACGCTGCCGATCGTCGCCGGCCAGTCGGCCGTGCAGATCGCCAGGCGCGCGGTCGAGGCCGCCCGCCTCGGCGGCTACGACATCGTGATGCTCGACACGGCCGGCCGCGTGACGCTCGACGACACGCTGATGGAAGAGGTCGCGCAGGTGAAGGCCGCGACCAACCCGCATGAGGTGCTGCTCGTCGCCGACGCGCTGACCGGTCAGGACGCGGTCAACACGGCCCGCGCCTTCGATGCCCGCGTCGGCCTTACCGGCATCGTGCTGACCCGCATGGATGGCGATTCGCGCGGTGGCGCGGCGCTCTCGATGCGCGCCGTCACCGGCAAGCCGATCAAGCTCGTCGGTATCGGCGAAAAGGTCGACGAGCTCGACGAGTTCCATCCCTCGCGCGTCGCCAACCGAATCCTCGGCATGGGCGACATCGTCAGCCTCGTCGAGAAGGCGGCGCAGACGATCGACGCCGCGCAGGCGCAGGCCACCGCGCAGCGCATGGCCAAGGGCCAGTTCGACCTGTCCGACATGCGCGCGCAGCTCCAGCAGATGGAGAAGATGGGCGGTATCGGCGGCGTGATGGGCATGCTGCCCGGCATGAAGCAGGCGCAGTCGCAGCTCGCCAATGCGGGCGTCGGCGACAAGATGTTCAAGAGCATGATCGCCGCGATCGACTCGATGACGGCGGCCGAGCGCAAGAATCCCGACCTGCTCAAGAACAGTCGCAAGAAGCGCATCGCCGCCGGTTCCGGCACCACGGCCGAGCAGATCAACAAGCTGCTCAAGATGCATCGCGGCATGGCCGACGCCATGAAGATGATGGCCAAGCAGAAGGGCGGCATGCTCGGCAAGCTCGGCTCGATGTTCGGGATGGGCGGCGGCCTGCCGGCCGGGATGCCCGATCCCTCGAAGATGGATCCGGCGCAGCTCGCGGAACTGCAGAAGCAGCTCGGCGCGGGCGGCGGCCTGCCCTCGATGCCGCCGGGCGGCTTCCCCGGCCTGCCGAAGGGCGTGACCCCGCCGGCCGGGATGATGCCGAAGCTGCCGGGCCTCGGCGGCGGCGGCAAAAGCGGCCTCGCCGGCGGGCTGCCCGGTTTGGGCAACCCGTTCGGGGGCAAGAAGAAGTGATTCCCGTTCTGGAAACGGAGCGGTTGCGGCTGCGCGGCTGGACGGCCGCCGATTTCGACGTGCTCGTCGATTTCTACGCCGACGAGAACCTGACCCGCTATGTCGGCGGCACCAGCGACCGCTGGGATGGATGGCGCCGCTTTTCCGCCATGGCCGGTCACTGGACGCTGCGCGGCCACGGCCTCTGGGCGGTGGAGGCGAAGGAGGACCGCCGGCTCGTCGGCTGGTGCGGCCTGCTTTCGCCGGAAGGCTGGCCGGAGCCGGAGATCGGCTGGAGCCTGTTCGCTGGCGAGCATGGTCGCGGCTATGCGACCGAGGCTGCGCTGCGCGCCCGTGACTATGCCTATCGCGACTTGGGATGGACGACGCTGATGAGCCTGGTCCATCCCGACAACCGACCCTCGATCCGCGTCGCCGAGCGTCTCGGCGCGCGCTTCGAGAAACCCTTCGTGATCCGTGGCACCGAGGTCGGCATCTACCGGCACCCGGCCGCCACGCCTGCGAAACACTGAACCTGAAACCAAACCTGACCGGAGAAGACCCATGTCCCTCAAGATTCGCCTGACCCGCGGCGGCGCCAAGAAGCGTCCCTACTACCGCATCGTCGTCGCCGACTCGCGCTCGCCGCGCGATGGCCGCTTCATCGAGAAGATCGGCTCCTATGATCCGATGAAGGCCAAGGACGCCGCCGACCGCGTCGTGCTCGACACCGAGAAGGTCCAGGCCTGGCTCGCCAAGGGCGCCCAGCCGACCGATCGCGTCCTGCGCTTCCTCGACGCCGCCGGCCTCGCCAAGCGCCCGGCCCGCAACAACCCGAACAAGGCCGTCCCTGGCGACAAGGCCAAGGAGCGCGCTGAGAAGAAGGCCGAGAAGGCCGCTGCTCCGGCTGCCGAAGAAGCCGCCGAGGCGTGAGCCGTTCGATCCTCACACTGTCATTCCGGAGCGCGGCGCAGCCGCGAGCCCGGAATCCAGAACCGCAGGTCGTTGCAGGGGAACCTGAGCGGCTGTCGCGCTCATCCGAGATTCGGCATTGGTTCTGGGTTCCGGGCTCTTCGCTGACGCGAAGCCCCGGAATGACGGATTGTGGACATGTCTGACGATAATCTCATCCTGCTCGGGATCGTCGGCGCGCCGCATGGCGTGCGCGGCGAGGTCAGGATCAAGACCTTCACCGGCGACCCCCTCGGGATCGCCGATTACGGCTCGCTGAGCGACGGCAAGGGCCGCAGCTACGAAATCACCGATATCCGTCCGGCCAAGGAGGTCGTCGTCGCCCGGCTCAAGGACGTGACGACGCGCGAGCAGGCCGAGGCGCTGAACGGGACCGAGCTCTTCGTCGCCCGCGACAAGCTCTCGGCC
Source organism: Bosea sp. ANAM02 (assembly GCF_011764485.1). NCBI lineage: Bacteria > Pseudomonadati > Pseudomonadota > Alphaproteobacteria > Hyphomicrobiales > Alloboseaceae > Allobosea > Allobosea sp. ANAM02. The sequence goes on from NZ_AP022848.1 coordinate 1,803,611, forward strand.
GATGCGGACGAGGACGAGTTCCTGCATGCCGACCTGATCGGCTGCAGCGTCGTCGGCCCGGACGGGGTGGTGCTCGGCAGCGTCACCGGCGTCGAGAATTACGGCGCCGGCGACCTGCTCGATATCAAGACGCCGGACGGGCGCTTCGTCCTGATGCCCTTCACCAAGGCCTTCGCGCCGCGTCTCGACATGGCTGCGCGCCGGATCGAGGTCGAGCCGCCCTTGGGATTGTTCGAGCCCGACGATGACAAGCAATAGGCCGGCCCGCGCGCTGATCTTCGACATGGACGGCACCATCGTCGACAATATGCGCTTCCATGACGATGCCTGGGAGAGCTGGCACGTCAGCAACAACCTCCCCTTCGATCGCAGCACCTTCGCGGCGCGCACGGCCGGCATGGCCGGCAGCGAGATCATCTCCTCTTATTACCCGCAGGCTGCCGTGGCGGAGCTCGACGCGATGAGCGATGCCAAGGAAGCGCTCTATCGCGAAGCCTATCTGCCGCATGTCGCCGCGACCGCCGGTTTCCTGGAGCTGATCGCGCGCGCCGAGAAGGCCGGCGTGCCGATGGCCGTCGGGACGGCGGCGCCGCCGGCCAATATCGAGGTCGTGCTGGATACGCTCGGCCTGCGCCGGCGCTTTTCGACGATCGTCTCGCCGAGCCAGGGGTTCCGCGGCAAGCCGCATCCCGACATGTTCCTGGCTGCGGCCGAGCGCATGAAGGTCGACCCCGCCGATTGCATCGTCTTCGAGGATGCGCCGCTCGGCGTCGAGGCGGCCCGCCGCGCCGGCATGCGCGCGGTGGCGCTGCTCACCATGCTCGGCCCCGAGGGCTTTGCGGGTTATGACAACCTGATCGCCTCGGCTCGCGATTTCACCGCGCTGGACGGTTTGCCTGCGCTGCGCTTTGCTTGAAGGCATGCCCTTCCGCGCCTCGATCCTGACGCTCTATCCGGAGATGTTTCCGGGGCCGCTCGGCATCTCGCTGGCGGGCGAGGGGCTGCGCAAGGGATTGTGGTCGCTCGATACGCATCAGATCCGCGAGCACGGCATCGGCCGCCACCGCAATGTCGACGACAATCCGGCCGGGGGCGGTGCCGGCATGGTGCTGCGCTGCGACGTGCTGGGGGCGGCGATCGATGCGGCGGTGCCTACGGATGATCGGCGTCCGCGCCTGCTGATGTCGCCGCGCGGGCGGCCGCTCAAGCAGGAACAGGTGCGCGACTGGGCCGTTGGTCCCGGCCTCGTCATCGTCTGCGGGCGGTTCGAGGGCGTCGATGAACGGGTGATCGAGGGGCGTAACCTGATCGAGGTCTCGATCGGCGACTACATCCTCTCCGGCGGCGAGATGGCGGCGCTGACGCTGCTCGACGCCTGCGTGCGCCTGATCCCCGGCGTGATGGGCAAGGTCGCTTCCGGCGAGGACGAGAGCTTCGAGAACGACCTGCTCGAATATCCGCACTATACCCGCCCGCGTGAATGGGAGGGGCGCGGCCTGCCCGAGGCGCTGCTTTCCGGCGACCATGCCCGCATCGCGAAATGGCGGCGGGCGGAGGCGGAGCGGATCACGCGGGAGCGGCGGCCGGATTTGTTGAAGGAGCGCGGCGAAGGCTGAGCCGCCGCCGTCATTCTCGGGCGGAGCGAAGCGCAGACCCGAGAATCTCGTCCCGAAAGAGGCGCCTTCTCTGCTGGAGATGCTCGGGTCAAGCCCGAGCATGACGGCTGTGGGTTACGGGTAAGCTGTCACCGGCAGCTTCTCGGCCAACCAGCCGTCCGGCCCGAGCATGCCGCCGCGCACGCCCGCGAGTTCGCGCCAACCGCGCCCGGCGAGCTTCTGCGCTACGGCAACCGCCTGTACGCCGGTCCGGTCGATCAGGACGATGCGCCTGCCGGGGTGGTCGAGGCGCAAGCCCGCGATCCTGACCTCGAAGGCCGGTGCGTCGACATCCAGAGGCAGGGCGCCCTGCGGCAGGCCGGTATCGGCCCATTCCTGCGGATTGCGGATATCGACGAGCAGGATGCGCTTCGCCTGCGCCGCCTCATGCGCCTCGCGGGGCGAAAGCGTCGTCACGGACTGTCCGAAAACGAAAGAGGCCGGGAGCATGAAGCCCCCGGCCAGAACGATCCGGCGCGTTGCGGCGCCCTTGGTCATCGCGCTCAGCGCAGCTCGGCGCAGAAGCGCTGGATGCGGCGGCAGGCCTCCTCCAGCTTCTCGTCCGAGGTGGCGTAGGAGATGCGGAAGTTGGGGCCGAGGCCGAAGGACGAGCCGTGCACGGCCGCGACCGCTTCCGTCTCCAGCAGGCCCATGACGAGGTCTTCGTCGGTCTCGATCGTCTTGCCGTTCGGCATGGTCTTGCCGATCAGGGCCGAGCAGTCGGGATAGACGTAGAACGCGCCTTCCGGCACCGGGCATTTCAGGCCGCGGGTCTGGTTCAGCATGGAGACGACGAGGTCGCGGCGACGCTCGAAGGCCTTCTTGAAGACCGGGATGTGCTCCTGCGTGCCGTCGAGGGCCTCGACGGCGGCCCATTGCGAGATCGCCGAGGTGCCCGAGGTCTGCTGGCCCTGGACAAGGTCCATGGCAGTCATCAGCTGCTGCGGGCCCGCGGCGTAGCCGATGCGCCAGCCGGTCATGGCATAGGACTTCGAGACGCCGTTCATGGTCAGCGTGCGCTCGTAGAGGGCGGGCTCGACCTGCGCCGGGGTGACGAAGGTGAAGTCGCCATAGACAAGGTGCTCGTACATGTCGTCGGTGAGGATCCAGACATGCGGATGGCGCATCAGCACATCCGTGAGCTTCTTCATCTCGGCATGGCTGTAGGCGGCGCCCGAGGGGTTCGACGGCGAGTTCAGGATCACCCACTTGGTCTTCGGGGTGATGGCCTTCTCGAGATCCTCGGGCTGCAGCTTGAAGTCGTTCTTGAGATAGGTCTCGGCATAGGTCGGCGTGCCGCCGCAGAGCGCGACCATCTCGGGGTAGGAAACCCAGTAGGGCGAGACGCAGATGACCTCGTCGCCCGGGTTCAGCGTGGCGAGGAGCGCGTTGTAGATGACGTGCTTGCCGCCGGTCGAAACGATGGTCTGGCTCGGCTTGTAGTCGAGGCCGTTCTCGCGCTTGAACTTGCGGGCGACCGCCTCGCGCAGCTGCGGGATGCCGGAGACCGGGGTGTACTTGGTCTCGCCGCGCTTGATCGCGGCGATCGCGGCTTCCTTGATATTGTCCGGCGTGTCGAAATCGGGCTCGCCGACGGAGAGCGAGATCACGTCCTTGCCCTGGGCTTTCAGGTCGCGGGCCTTCTGCGTGATCGTGATGGTCGCGGACGGCTTCACGCGCTTCAGGGCATCGGCAAGAAAGGCCATGGGACTGATCTCCGGGGAGGCGGAAGGGTGGGCGCCGGAAAAAGGCGCGGGCGAGGTTTATGACTCGTGGGCCATGATCGCAAGCGCAACTGATTGATGCTTGGCAGAAACATCATGAATTCAGGGCGGTTTGCCCCTGCGCTCTGAGCATGCGAAGTCGGCCGGATGACGAACGCTTCCGGACCCATCGCTGTCTACGTCGATGCCGACGCCTGCCCGGTGAAGGACGAGGTCTATCGCGTCGCCGGCCGCCATCGCCTGCATGTCTTCGTCGTCGCCAACAGCTTCCTCAACGTGCCGCGCGAGCCCTGGATCGAGCGGGTGACGGTGCCGGGCAATTTCGACGCGGCCGATGACTGGATCGCGGAACGGGTCTCGCGCGGTGCGATCGTGATCACCGCCGACATCCCGCTGGCCGATCGCTGCATCAAGGCCGGCGCCGACGTGATCGGGCCGACCGGAAAGCCCTTCACCGAAACCTCGATCGGCATGGCGCTGGCGACCCGCGACATGATGGAGGATCTGCGCGCGATGGGCACCGTGCAGGGCGGGCCGAAACCGTTCTCGCAGAAGGATCGCTCCGCCTTCCTGCAGGCACTCGATCTGGCGGTCCAGCGGCTGAAGCGGGCGGGCTTCGGCGGCTAGACCGTTCCCTACGAGGCAAGCGCGTCCAGACCGCGACGGTCCGCGTCTGCCGCAGGTCGACCGCGGTCGCTTGCGCCTTAGGTGCTGCTGGACGCATGGCGCCTTTGCCCGTAAATCTCGCCGCAAAGCAGGCTCGCCAATTCAGGCGGGCGCCTCGGGAGGAAGTCCATGTCGTTGACCCGCCGTTCCACGCTCGGCCTGATGGCCGGCGCCGTCCTCGCTCCGTCGATCGTCCGGGCCCAGAGCTTCCCGAACAAGGTCGTCACGCTGGTCGTGCCCTATCCGGCCGGTGGACCGACGGACGCGATCGCGCGTTTCGTGGCGCTGGACCTGGCGGTCGCCTTCGGGCATAATGTCGTGGTCGACAACCGGGCCGGCGCTTCGGGCGCCGTGGGGACGCGCGCCGTCGCCCATGCGGCGCCCGACGGCTACACCATCGTCTTCGGCAACAACCAGACGCATGGCAACAACATGTTCCTGCTGAAGGAGCCGGGCTACGACGCGGTGAAGGACTTCGCGCCGCTCGCCGGCGTCGGCGCGTTCGAGCATGCCTTCGTCGTGCGCAAGGGATTGCCGGTCAAGAACATCCAGGAGCTGATCGCGCTCGCCAAGGCCGACCCGGGCAAGCTCAATTACGGCTCGACGGGCGTCGGCTCCGGCTCGCATCTGGCCATGGAGCTGTTCATGCAGCGCACCGGCATCAAGATGACGCATGTGCCGTTCCGCGGCGCCGCGCCGCTGGTGCAGGAGATCGTCGCCGACCGCATCGACATCGCCAACTCGACCCTGCCGAGCGTGCTGGAGCAGATCAATGGCGGCGCCTTGCGGGCGCTCGCCATCGCCAGCCCGGAGCGCAACCCGCGCGCCAAGGACATCCCGACGCTGCGCGAGCAGGGCGTCAACAACGCCGACGCCGATTCCTGGGCGGCGTTCTTCGCGCCGGCGAAGACGCCGGGCGACGTGCTCGACAAGCTGTCGAAGGCCGTCATCGCCTCGCTGAACAAGCCGGAGACCCGCGAGGCGATCCTGAAGCTGGGCTTCACGCTGAAGGTGCGCGATCCCGCGGCGTTCAAGCCCTATCACGCCCAGGAAATCGCAACCTGGAAGCAGATTATCACGGATGCCGGCGTAAAGCCGGAGTAAGCGGCGCCGCTTCGGCTCGCCCGGGCGGTACATCGCTCCGGGTGAGGTCGGGCGCGTCTGGCTCACTTCGTCGTGAGTTGGTCGAAACGGCTTGGTGATCCGCTGCGTTCCCCTCCATCTGCCGTCAAGGGCCGGATAAAGCGAGGAGAACGTGATGTTGCGATCGGGTCTGGTGGGTTTGCTCGGAACGGCCCTGGCGCTGGTCAGTCTGGCTACGCCGGCATCGGCCCAGAAGCGCTATCCCTCCAGCGCCGGAGAGCTTTCGGTCGAGACTGTCGCGAGCGGGTTGGAAAACCCCTGGGGCCTCGCTTTCCTGCCGGACGGGCGCATGCTGGTCACCGAGCGGCCGGGCCGGCTGCGGCTGGTCGAGAAGGACGGCAAGCTCTCGCGCCCGATCAACGGCGTGCCCAGCGTCGTGGCGCGCGGGCAGGGCGGCCTGCTCGGCATCGCGCTCGATCCCGGCTTCGCCCGGAACCGCCTCGTCTATCTTTCCTTTTCGGAACCGCGCTCGGGCGGCAACGGCACCAGCGTCGCGCGTGGTCGCCTCAACGAGCAGGGCACGGCGCTGACCGCCGTCGAGGTGATCTTCCGGCAGATGCCGGCGATCAATTCCAACCTGCATTTCGGTTCGCGCCTCGTCTTCGACCGGACGGGGGCGCTCTTCGTCACGGTGGGGGACCGCTACAGCCAGCGCGACCAGGCGCAGAACCCGGTGAACCATCTCGGCAAGGTCATCCGCATCCGGCCGGATGGCGCGACGCCGGCCGATAATCCGAAGAAGGACGGCTGGGCGCCGGAGATCTGGTCGATCGGTCATCGGAATGTCCAGGGCGCCGCGCTCCACCCGCAGACGGGGCAGCTCTGGACGGCCGAGCATGCGGCGCGCGGCGGCGACGAGATCAACACACCCAAGGCCGGGCTGAACTATGGCTGGCCGGTCATCACCTATGGCGTCGACTATTCCGGGGCGAAGATCGGCGAGGGCACGGCCAAGCCCGGCATGGAGCAGCCGCTGTTCTACTGGGATCCGTCGATCGCGCCTTCGGGCGCCGCGTTCTATACCGGACCGGCCTGGCCGGCCTGGAAGAACTCGCTCTTCGTCGGGGCGCTGGCCGGGCAGATGCTCGTCCGGCTTTCGACCGAGGGCGAGAAGGTGACAGGCGAGGAGCGCCTGCTGACCGATATCGGCGCGCGCATCCGCGACGTCGTGCAAGGACCGGACGGCTTCCTCTACCTGCTCAGCGACGACGCCGACGGGAAGGTGCTGCGGGTCAGGCCGGCCGGGTGAGCCGGGTTCGTCATGCTCGGGCTTGACCCGAGCATCTCCGGACGAGAAGGCGCCCCATCCTGCGAGAGATTCTCGGGTCAAGCCCGAGAATGACGCCTTACGAGGACTTCAGGGGCCGCAATCCCATTCGCGCTCGATGACGAAGACCTTGCGGGTGGCGAGGCTGCCATTGGGATCGTAGAGGTCGCCGACATAGTATTCGGTGCCGGCCGCGTCATGGGCGCTGCGTTCGACCTGGAGCGACCAGCCGTAGCCGACGCGCTTGCCGCCCTGCCAGTTGCGGTGGGGCGCGTCCGCCGAGGGGCCGGAGAGGATGCGCGCGCGCTCGTCACTCGGGCTGCAGGTGGGGCCGGCGATAGCCGCGGCGGGAGCAAGCACGAGGCCGCAGAGAAGCAGTGCCGTCTTTTGCAAGGCAGAGGGTCCTGTCGAAGGGAAGGTGAAGCGCGGCGCTCAGGCCTTGGCGTGGAAGATGAAGAAGGCGCCGGCGGCGATCAGGGCGAAGCCGACCGCGTGGCCCCAGGTCAGCGATTCCTTCAGCCAGAACACCGAGAACCCGGCGAAGACGGTCAGCGTGATCACTTCCTGCATCGTCTTGAGCTCGGCGGCGGAATAGACGGCCGAGCCGATGCGGTTGGCCGGCACGGCCAGCATGTATTCGGGCAGGGCGATCATCCAGCTCGCGAGGATGGCGAGCCAGATCGCCGTGCTCTTGTAGCTGAGATGCCCGTACCAGGCGAAGGTCATGAAGATGTTCGAGCCGAACAGCATCGCGATCGGCAGGAGATGGGCCAGGGAGAGCGTGGGCATGCCGAGGGCTTTCTTCGCGACGGCAGGGAGGGGAGGCAGGCGGCATTGCGGAGGGCGCCGCTCCCATAGCCGGATTCGCGACAACCTCGCCAGATGGGCCATGGTTAACTTCCGTTAACGGCGACGCCCTAGTTTTGCGTGAATTCTGCGATTCGGTGGAGACCATGCGCGCAATCACACTGGCCTTGCCACTCGTCCTTCTCGCCTCCGCCGCCTCGGCGCAGAGCGGGTTCCAGTCCTGCCTTGCCGGCTTGAGGTCGGCAGCCGGCGCCAAGGGCGTCTCGGGTACGACCTTCGATCGGGCCATGGCCGGCGTCGAGCCGGACATGAAGGTCATCGAAGCGATGAACAACCAGCCGGAGTTCAAGACGCCGATCTGGGATTATCTCGGCACGCTGGTCGACGAGGAGAAGGTGGCGGAAGGCCGCGCGATGCTGCGCCAATACGCCTCCGTCTTCGCCGCGGCCGAAAAACGCTTCGGCGTCGACCGCCATACCATCGCCGCCGTCTGGGGCGTCGAGAGCGATTTCGGCAAGGCGCGCGGAAAATGGCCGCTGGTGCAGTCTCTCGCGACCGGAGCCTGCCTTGCGCCGCGCCGCAACGCCTTCTTCAGGGGCGAGCTGATCGCGACGCTGCAGATCATCCAGCGGGGCGACCTGCGTCCGGACCGGCTCTTCGGCTCCTGGGCCGGCGCCTTCGGGCATACCCAGTTCATCCCCTCGACCTATATGCGCCTGGCGGTGGACGGCGACGGCGACGGACGGCGCGATCTCGTCGATTCGATCCCCGATGCGCTGCATTCCACCGCGAATTTCATGGACAAGGCGGGATGGGTCACCGGCGCGAGCTGGGGCTACGAGGTGCGCGTGCCCAATGGCTATTCCGGCCCGAGCGGTCGCAAGCCCAAGCAGCCGGTGTCGAGCTGGGCTGCCCGCGGCATCGTCAAATTCGACGGCTCTCCGCTCTCCGGTTCGGGACATGCCGGCCTGCTGATGCCGGCGGGCAGGAACGGCCCGGCCTTCCTCGTCTTCAAGAACTACGATGCCGCCTTCAGCTACAACGGCGCTGATTCCTATGCGCTCGCCATCTCGCTTCTGTCGGACCGGCTGCGCGGCCGGCCGGGCGTGCAGGGCGATTGGCCGACCGACGACCTGCCGCTCTCGCGCGAGCAGCGCCGCGAGCTCCAGCGCCTGCTGATCCAGCGCGGCTACAATGTCGGCGAGCCGGACGGCGCCGTCGGCTCGCTGACGCGCGCCGCGATCAAGGACATCGAGGCGAAGCTCGGCATGCCGCAGACGGGCCGGCCGGGCGAGAAGGTCCTGCGCGCGCTCAAGGGCGGGCGGGTCTAGGCGCGAGACCTGGGTTTTCGCCTCAAGGCGCTCCCCTTTTGTCATTCCGGGGCTTCGCGCAGCGAAGAACCCGGAACCCCCGACTGGGCATGTCGCCTTGGTCTCGTTCCGTCGCAATGGCCGAGGTCTCACCGGGTCGTGGGTTCCGGGTTCAGGCCTGCGGCCTGCCCCGGAATGACAACCGCCTCGCCTCGCAGAAAACGGGTGGCGTCGCGACACCTCGTCGTATGAAAGGCTTGGTCATCCCGGACAAGCGGCGTCAGCCGCACCGATCCGGGATCCGTGCCTGAACCGTTCCGGCATGGATCCCGGGTCTCCCTTCGGTCGCCCGGGATGACCGGCGTTTCATTCGGAGAATCTATGCGCCGCCTGATTTCCACCGGCTCGCCCTTCGAGCGCAGCTTCGGCTATTCGCGCGCCGTGATCGACGGCGATCTCGTCTTCGTCTCGGGCACCACCGGCTACGACTACGCCACCATGACCCTGCCCGAGGATCCGGCCGAGCAGGCGCGCAACATCTTCCGCACGATCGGCGCTGTGCTGGAAGAGGCCGGTTCGTCCCTGTCGCAGGTCGTGCGGGCGCAGTACTTCGTCACCGACCGCAGCTATTGCGAACCTGTGCTGGCCGTCTGCGGCGCGTTCTTCCGCGAGATCAGGCCGGCTGCCGGCATCTATGTCGTGGCCGGACTGCTCAAGCCGGAGATGAAGGTCGAGATCGAGGTCACCGCGCGCCTGCCGAAGGGCTGACGCCGCGCACAGGGCAGGGCTGCATCGCGGCGCTTGCGCAGGCGGCCTCGCGCCCGTAATCACCCCGCCAACGCAAACACGCGAAGGCGAGGCGACGACCATGGCGACCCACAAGCTCCTGCTGCTCCCCGGCGACGGCATCGGCCCCGAGGTGATGGGCCAGGTCGAGCAGATCGTCTCCTGGTTCGGCAAGCAGGGCCTCGGCTCCTTCGAGATCGAGAAGGGCCTTGTCGGCGGCGCGGCCTATGACGCGCACAAGCAGGCGATCTCCGAAGGCGACATGAAACTCGCGCAGGACGCCGACGCCGTGCTGTTCGGCGCGGTCGGCGGCCCGAAATGGGCCGATGTGCCCTATCAGCACCGCCCGGAGGCGGGCCTGCTGCGCCTGCGCAAGGATCTGGGCCTGTTCGCGAACCTGCGTCCGGCGATCTGCTACCCGGCGCTGGCCTCGGCTTCCTCGCTGAAGCCCGAGGTTGTCGAGGGCCTCGACATCCTGATCGTGCGCGAGCTGACCGGCGGCGTCTATTTCGGCGAGCCGAAGGAGATCGTCACGCTGGAGGACGGCCAGAAGCGCGGCATCGATACCCAGCTCTACACGACCGGCGAGGTCGAGCGCATCTGCCGCGTCGCCTTCGAGCTAGCGCGCACCCGCCGCAACAAGGTCTCCTCGGCCGAGAAGCACAACGTGATGAAGACCGGTGTGCTCTGGAAGCAGACGGTCACTGCGCTCCACGCGGCCGAGTACGGGGATGTCGAGCTCGAGCATGTGCTGGCCGACAACTGCGCCATGCAGCTCGTGCGCTGGCCGAAGCAGTATGACGTCATCGTCTGCGACAACCTGTTCGGCGACATCCTGTCGGACGTGGCGGCGATGCTGACCGGTTCGCTCGGCATGCTGCCCTCCGCCTCGCTCGGCGCCGAGGACCCGGTCACCGGCAAGCGCAAGGCGCTCTACGAGCCCGTCCACGGCTCGGCGCCGGACATCGCCGGCAAGGGCCTCGCCAACCCGATCGCGATGATCGGCTCGTTTGCCATGGCGCTGCGCTACTCGTTCGGCGCGGGCGAGGCGGCGGATCGGCTCGAAGGCGCGATCGCCGACGTGCTCGGCTCCGGCACCCGCACCAAGGACATCGCCGCGCCCGGCGCCAACGCCGTCTCGACCAGCGAGATGGGCGCAGCGATCATTGGGGCGTTGGAAGCACGCGGCTGATTGCGAACCGTCATGGCCGGGCTTGACCCGGCCATCTCGGAAACCAGCCCAGCTCGGAAAGAGATGCTCGGGTCAAGCCCGAGCATGACGATGGGAGAAAATCTCTCTCCCTCGTGAATTGCCGTGACCCCGCTTTCGTGGCCTAACTCGGCGCGACGAAAACCGAGTATGTCCGTCATGATGATCAAGCGCCGTGCCGGCTGGGAAATGCCGGAAAGCCAGGCCACGCCCGAGGGCGCGTTCCTCACCCGCCGCCAGTTGATGGCCGCCGGCGCCGGGTTGATCGGAGGCGCTGCATTGCCCGGCCTTGCGTCGGCGCAGACGCCCGACCCGACGCTCGATCTCTACCCGGCCAAGCGCAACGCCGCCTATGTGCTGGGCGTGCCGCAGACGGCGGAAGAGGACGCCGCCAACTACAATAATTTCTACGAGTTCGGCATGTCGAAGGACATCGTCGATGCCTCGAAGCGCCTCGCTACGCGGCCCTGGACCATCCAGGTCGACGGGCTCGTCGAAAAGCCGTTCGAGATCGGTTTCGACGATCTCGTGCGCAAGCTGCCGCTGGAGGAGCGGCTCTATCGCTTCCGCTGCGTCGAGGCCTGGGCGATGGCCGTGCCGTGGACCGGCATCCCGCTCGCCGCCTTCGTCGCGCTGGCGAAGCCGCTCTCGGGCGCGAAATACATCCGCTTCGAGACCTTCCTGAATCCGCGCGTCGCGCCGGGGCAGAACCAGCGCTGGTATCCCTGGCCCTATACGGAGGGGCTGACGATCGCGGAGGCGACGAACGAGCTGCCGCTGCTGGTCACCGGTATCTATGGCAAGCCGCTGCCCACGCAGCATGGCGCGCCGATCCGCCTGATCACGCCGTGGAAATACGGCTTCAAATCGGTGAAATCGATCCGCAAGATCAGCTTCGTCGCCGAGCGGCCGAAGACATTCTGGGAGGGCCTGCAGGCTTCGGAATACGGCTTCTGGGCCAATGTGAACCCGGCCGTGCCGCATCCCCGCTGGAGCCAGGCGAGCGAGCAGATCCTGGGCTCGCGCGAGCGCCGCCCGACGCAGATCTATAACGGTTATGGCGAGCAGGTTGCCGGGCTCTACAAGGGGCTGGAGGGCGAGAAGCTCTTCATGTGAGGCTGAGCCGCGGCAGGTTTCGGGTGCCGTCTCCTGCCGCTGCCGTGCTAGACCTCGTGTCATTCCAAGCCGGAACGACACGGGTCGCCCATGGCCAGCCAGCATTTCCATCTGTTCGAGACCACGATCGGCCCTTGCGCCGTCGTCTGGGAGGGCGAGCGCTTCATCGGCGCGCAACTGCCCGAGCGTGACGAGGCGGCCGCCCGCAGGCGTCTGGAGCGGCGCTTTCCCGAGGCTGACGAGGTCCCCGCAGAAGGCTTCGTCGCGGAGGCCGTGGCCGGCATCCGGGCGCTGTTCGACGGCGAGAAGCGCGACCTGTCACATCTGCCGGTAGCGCTGGAGAGCGTCTCCGCCTTCAACCGCAAGGTCTACGAGGTCGCGCTCGCCATCCCGCATGGCGAGACGCTGACCTATGGCGAGGTGGCGCAGCGCATCGGCGATCCCGGCGCGGCGCGGGCGGTGGGCGTCGCGCTCGGCCAGAATCCCTGGCCGATCATCGTGCCCTGCCATCGCGTGCTCGCGGCAGGCGGCAGGACCGGCGGCTTCTCGGCCGAGGGCGGCGTCGAGATCAAGCTGAGAATCCTGACCATCGAGAAGGCGCGCACCAGCGCCGAGCCCAGCCTGTTCGACGCCCTGCCGCTGGCGGCTCGGCCGGGACGGCATTGAGCAGCGCTTGAATCTCCAAGCCCTCATCCTGAGGAGCAAGCGAAGCTTGCGTCTCGAAGGATGCTGCTCCAGTTGGTTCCGGAGCCTGCTGGATCATCCTTCGAGACGCCGCTGACGCGGCTCCTCAGAATGAGGGCTTGGGAGAAGGTCGCGCGCCCCTGAGCCGATGCCCGCGCCCGCAGTTTGAATTCCCGCAATATCGCCCTTGCAGCGCCGCCGCTTGCGCGGCTTAAGGCGCGGCCTCTACTGTGCCGGCCTTTCCACCCTCACTGGGGATCAGCATGGCCAAACTGAAGCTCGCCGTCATCGTGGGCAGCAACCGCCGCGAATCGATCAACCGCAAGCTGGCCCAGGCGCTGGTGAAGCTGGGCGAGGGCGCTTTCGACGCCAATTTCGTCCAGATCGACGACCTGCCGATGTTCAACCAGGACCTGGAGCCGAACCGTCCGGAATCGACGCTGCGCCTGAAGCGCGAGATCGAGGCCGCCGATGCGATCCTGATCGTTACGCCCGAGCATAACCGCTCGATCCCGGCCGTGCTGAAGAACGCCATCGACTGGGCCTCGCGCCCTTACGGCAAGAATTCCTGGGCCGGCAAGACCGTTGCCGTCACCGGCACCAGCGGCGGCGCCGTCGGCACGGCCGTCTCCCAGAATGAGTTGCGGATGATCCTGACCAATCTCGCCGGCGTCGTGGTGGGCAGCCAGGTCTTCGTCACCTTCAAGGACGATCTGATTGATGCCCAGCACAACGTCACCAACGAGGCCACTCGCGGCTTCCTGCAGGGCTTCGTCGACAATTTCGCGAAAATCGCCGGCAAGCTCGCCGCCTGATCGAAACGAGCCTCTGCGCTTGCATGAAGGCGTCGCCTCCGGGCGGCGCCTTTTTCGTTGCGGGCATGCAGCAGGCGATCGGGCAAAAAAAGAGCCGGCGTCCCCGAGGGGAGCCGGCTTTGTAAGTTTGAAACATCTGGCGAAACCGCCAAACATCTCAGAGGGGAACGGCTGAAACGAACTCAACGCCGGGAGGAGATTGCGGAGCCCGTTCCGAACAACCGTGAGTACAATATCGGCCATGACCTGCCGTTTTGCAATGCAACATATCTTGGGTCCGCCATGCGGTCATTGCATGAACCAAGGGCATATGGCGCCAATTTGAGCCTAAATGATTGAGAAATATGCGTTCGTTGCAGGGTGGCGCCTGCGCGCAGAAGTTGCGGATACCTTGGAAACCCGATTTTTGTCCTCTGCTGAACAGTTTTCAGGCGAACGATCCGATTTTGGCGCATGCGAGATGCCCGTTTGGTCACAAAACCGCCAGAATCGAAAAGGGCGCCCTGCGGCGCCCGATTCTGCATGACGTGCCAGTGCGGTCAGTAGGTCCAGCGCTGGGCCTTCTGGATGAGGAAGTCGCGGAAGACCTGGACGCGGGCGACCGACTTCATCTCCTCGGGATAGACCAGATAGCTCTCGAGCTGCGGCATCTCGGTCTCGCGCATGAGCTGAACGAGCGGGGAGCCGGTCTCGATCAGGTAATCCGGCAGCACGGCGATGCCGGCGCCCGAATCCACCGCCCGCTTCATCGCGGTGATGTTGTTGACTGTCAGATGGATCGGCCGCGGATTGCGCTGGTCGCGCCCCATGGTGCCGAGCCAGTGCACCGCCGTCAGATAGGACGGCGAGGTGCCGCCGAAGGACAGGATGCGGTGGTTGTCGAGATCGTCGTAGCCCTTGGGCTCGCCGAAGCGCTTCACATAGGCCGGCGAGGCGTAGACATGGAAGTGCACGGTGAAGAGCTTGCGCTGGATCAGGTCCGGCTGCTGCGGCTGGCGCAGGCGGATGGCGATATCGGCCTCGCGCATCGACAGGTCGAGTTCCTCATCGGTGAGGATGAGCTCGACCCGGATGTCGGGGTAGAGATCCATGAACTCGGAGAGGCGGGGCGTCAGCCAGTGCCCGCCGAGGCCCCGCGTCGCCGTGACCTTGAGTTCGCCAGAAGGGTGCTCGCGCGTCTCGGAGAGCTGCGAGCGGGTGCGCTCCAGCCGCTGCGTCATCTCGCGGGCGGCGCGCCACAGCAATTCGCCTTGCTCGGTGAGGATGAGGCCGCGCGTATGGCGGTGGAACAGCGGCGCGCGCAGCTCCCGCTCAAGCGCGCCGATCTGGCGGCTGACGGCCGATTGACTCAGGCCCAGAACATCGCCAGCCTTGGTGAAGCTGCCTGACTCCGCGACCGTATAAAAAATCCTGATGCGGTCCCAATCCACCGCGCTTCCCCCGCTATGCGTTTTTTGCATGATGGGGGATAAAGGCGTTGTGCGTCAACGCCTCTGTGGCAGAGAGTCACCCATATTCGCACTGAATCTGGTGACGCAACCCATCAGAGTCAGTGATGGGTTGCGGCTAACCGTTCATTCCGCGGCTTCGCGCTGGTCAAGAGCGCTGGCGGCGAGCCAACGCTCGGCATCGAGCGCGGCCATGCAGCCCAGGCCGGCCGCCGTGACCGCCTGGCGGTAGTGCTCGTCGGTGACGTCGCCGGCGGCGAAGACGCCCTCGACATTGGTCCGGGTCGTGCCGGCCTCGACAGCGAGATAGCCGGATTCGTTCATGGCGAGCTGGCCGACGAAGAGCTCCGTCGCCGGCTTGTGACCGATGGCGATGAAGACGCCGTCGGTCTTCAGTTCGCTCTCAGTGCCGGTCTTGAGGTTCTTGAGGCGCAGATGCGTGACGCTGGGCGGGGTGGTGCCGCCGCAGATCTCGGCGACCTCGCTGTCCCAGACCACCTCGATCTTCGGATGCTTGAACAGGCGTTCCTGCATCACGCGCTCGGCGCGCAGGCTGTCACGGCGATGGACCAGCGTGACCTTGCTGGCGAGATTGGCGAGATAGAGCGCCTCCTCCACGGCGGTGTTGCCGCCGCCGACGACCGCGACCTCCTTGTTGCGGAAGAAAAAGCCGTCGCAGGTGGCGCAGGCCGAGACGCCGAAGCCCTGGAAGCTCTGCTCCGAGGGCAGGCCCAGCCACTTGGCCTGGGCGCCGGTCGCGATGATCAGGGCGTCGCAGGAATAGGTCTCTCCGCCATCGCCCCAGAGCCGGAAGGGACGCTGCGAGAGGTCGACGCGGGCGATATGGTCGGAGACCATGCGGGTGCCCATGTGCTCCGCCTGGGCGCGCATCTGCTCCATCAGCCAGGGACCCTGGATGACGTCGGCGAAGCCGGGATAGTTCTCGACATCGGTGGTGATCATCAACTGGCCGCCGGCCTGCATGCCGGAGATCAGCACCGGCTCCATCATGGCGCGGGCGGCGTAGATCGCGGCGGTGTAGCCGGCCGGGCCGGAGCCGACGATCATGACGCGGGCATGGGTATGGGCCATCGTCTCAGTTCCTCTCCTGCGGGCCTGGAGCCGCAGTCTCGATCCGTCAGATACGCCGGCGTCACGCCGAAACAAGGGTCGCCGGGTTCAGGAGCGCGTGAACCCCAAGGCAGCCCGGTGGCGCAGCCAGCCTTGCCGTATCGCATCGGCTATGATCGGCGTTGAGTCTATCGGTTCGTAAGCCTTGCCTTCAAGGCGTCCACAGAAGCGATGCACAACGCCCTCCCGTTCCAGCGCCGCGACCAGCGCCGCGATCTTGGGATGGCCGCCGCTGGGCTCGAAGACGAGCACCGGGACGCCGGCTGCTGCGGCCTCGCCGATCATGTTGGTGGAGTCGGCGGTGACGATGACCGCATCGGCATTGGCGAGCAGGGCGGGATAAGGGTTCTCGCCCGTGCCGTCCCACCACCAGCCGCCATGGCGGGCGAAGACGGCGGCGACGGCAGCTCCCAGCGCGGGCGAGGTCCGCCGCGAGGGCGAGCCCATCAGGCTTGCGCCTGATCGGGCGAGTTCATCGAGCTGCTGGGCGAGGCGCTCGATATCGTTCGGCGTGAAGCGGTGATGTCGGCTGTCGCCGCCGACCAGCACGGCGACGCGCGGCGCGCTCAGGCCCGCGATGGCTGCAGGCGGCGTGGCGCGGGCGGCGGCAAGCTTTTCGGGCGTCAGGCGATGCGGCGAGGTCGTGGTGACCAGGACATTGTCGCCGCGCAGCCGGTCATGGCCGGAGACCCAGATCAGGTCGGCGGCTCCGGCGCCGGTGCGCGGGTCCTTGAGGAAGGCGGTGTAGGTCGCGCCGTTCGAGGCCTGCTTCAGCGCGCGCAGATAGGCGACGGCGCGCCGGCCCGAGGCGATGGCGATATCGGGGAAGGGGGGCTTCAGCGGGCTGTCCGGCCTGTCCGGCGCCTCGCGCGGATCGATCGGCCCGCGCGGCATCAGCCAGGCCCAGGGCTTGCGCGGCCTCACCCGGCGGATTTCGGGGGCCACACCGAGCCTCTCGGCCACGCCGAGGCATTGCAATTCGTCGCCGGCCTTGCCGTCGGTCAGCACCCAGACGGTTGGCTCCGGATTGTCGTGCATGGCTTTCCGCGCGCGTGGCATGCGCCTTGTATCGCTTGGCGGCGCCGTCTACACCAGCGCGACCTTCACGCGAGGATGCTCGTTGCGCCCCAAACTCGATGATATCGACCTGCGCATCCTGCGCGAGCTCCAGGCCGATGGGCGCATGACCAATGTCGAGCTCGCCAGCCGCGTCGGCATTTCGCCGCCGCCCTGCCTCAGGCGCGTGCGCGCGCTGGAGGAGGCCGGGCTGATCCGCGGCTACCACGCCGATCTCGACGAGCGGAAGCTGGGCTTCGATGTCGTCTGCTTCGCCTTCGTGCATCTGGCGAGCCAGGCCGAGGCCGATCTCGTCGCCTTCCAGGAACGCATCCGGAACTGGCCGACCGTGCGCGAGTGCTGGACACTCTCGGGCGATATCGACTTTTCCCTGAAATGCGTCACGCCGGACCTGAAGGCCTTTCAGGATTTCGTCGCGGAACTGACGGCGATGCCGAATGTGCGCAATGTCCGGACCGCGCTCGCCCTCGACCGGGTCAAGAACGAGCCGATCGTTCCCTTCGGCTGAGCCCGTCGTTCAGCCCGCGATATAGCGCCTGACCCACCAGGCATTGTTGCGGGCGAGCGCCCTCAGACGGAACTGGTCGGCCTCCGGCAGGCGCAGGAGCCCGGCGCCGGTCGCGGATTCCGTGGAGCGGATCGGATAGCTCGCAAGCTGCCGGCCGCTGCGGTCATAGAGCGTCGCGGTGCTTTCGAGATAGTCCTCGTTGGCTCCGGCCCAGCCGGTGCCCCGCGTGCTGCTGGAGAGCCAGACGCGGCCGATGGTGACGACCAGCCTCGTTCCGGCGCCGCGCTGTAGCGACGGCCCGAGGATCTCGACCAGTGTCCGTTCCAGCTCGGCCTTCACGATAGGCAGATTGGAACCCCAGGCCTCCACCACGGAGGGCAGCGCCTCGACGCGGATCGTACCGACCGCCTGTCCTTGCGCGAAAGCGGGCGAAGCCGCCAGCGCGGCAGCCCCGAGCGCGGATGCCAAAGCCTGTCGACGGGTGATCATGGCCGGATCTCCGAAAAAGCTTGTCGTCTCAATGTAAGGACGGAGCCGCGATAGTCCATGGCCGGCGGCTCGGCACGATCATGCACGCGGGATGGTTGCCAAGCCGTGTTGAAACCCGGTCTATCGGGGCGGGGGAGTCGCGCCGGTATCCGGCGCGGCCAGAGGGGGCGCTGCCGTGGAACGCTGGCTGACCGAATTCGTGAAGCTCTGGGTCGTGATCGACCCGATCGGGACGCTGCCGGTCTTCCTGGCGGTGACGGCCGGTTTAAGCGCGGCGGCGGCGCGGCGCATCGCGCTGCAGGGCTCGCTCGTCGCGTTCCTCGTGCTGCTGTTCTTCGTGCTGCTGGGGCAGGTTCTGCTGACGGCGATGGATATCGAGCTGAGCTCGTTCCAGATCGCCGGCAATATCGTGCTGTTCCTGTTCGCGCTGACGATGATCTTCGGCGAATCGAAGCTGGAGGAGGACCAGAAGCTGCTGCGCTCCTCCGATCTCGAAAAGGCGGTCTATCCGCTGGCGATCCCGAGCATCGCCAGCCCCGGTGCGATGCTGACGGTGATGACGGTCACCGACAATTCGAAGTTCAGCCTCGCCGAGCAGGCGGAGACGATCCTTCAGATCGCGATCATCTTCGCGATCATGCTGGGACTTCTGTTCAGCGCTTCGCGGATCATTGCGGTGATCGGCAATGCCGGGGCGAGCGTGATCAGCCGCGTGATGGGGCTGATCCTGGCGAGCGTCGCCGTGGACGGGATCATCAAGGCGATGCGGGTCGTGCTGGCGGGGTAGGGAACTAACGAGCGGCCGTGATGGTCGCGCCTGTCCCGACCATCCACGTCTTCCTTCGGCGAGGGCGGTGTTCAAGACGTGCATGCTCGCCACAGGGGCGAGCATGACGGGTGTGAGGAACATCGTCTCAGCGGAAGACGACGCTGACGACCTCGTAGGACTTGCCGCCGCCGGGCGTGTTGACCTGCACGGAATCGCCGACCTTCTTGCCGATCAGCGCGCGCGCGATCGGCGAGCCGATCGAAACCTTGCCGGACTTCACGTCCGATTCCGGCTCGCCGACGATCTGGTAGCTCTTCTCTTCCTCGGTATCGTCGTCGATCAGCTTGACGGTGGCGCCGAACTTGATTGTGTCCCCGCCGGCGAGCTTGGCGATGTCGATGATGTCGGCGCGGCCGATCAGCGATTCGAGTTCCATGATCCGGCCCTCGTTGAGCGACTGCGCTTCCTTGGCCGCGTGGTATTCCGCGTTCTCGGAAAGGTCACCCAGCGCGCGCGCCTCGGCGATCGCGGTGATGATGCGCTGACGCTGGACCTGCTGACGGTCCTTCAGCTCGGCCTCCAGGGCGGCGAAGCCGCCCGCGGTCATCGGAACCTTTTCCATCTTTCCGTCCCATAAGCTCCGAAAGCGCGGCTCACCGGCGGCAAATCGACCGCCGGTTCCCGCGCTTCCGCTCAATCTCCGAGTGCGCGACGAGCGGCCGGTCAGGCCGCGCGTTCGAAATACGACTGCAAGGATCGTACTTCGAGATCGCCGCTGCAATAGGCCTTGATGCCCTCCGCCGCCGCGATCGCTCCCGCCAAGGTGGTATAATAGGGCACCTTGTGCAAGAGGGCCGTGCGCCGGAGCGCACGGGAGTCCGCCAGGGCCTGCGGCCCCTCGGTGGTGTTGAAGACGAGCTGGATCTCGCTGTTCTTCAGCGCATCGACGACATGCGGGCGGCCTTCCAGGACCTTGTTGATCTTGGAGGCCGAGATGCCCTCCTCCTGAAGGTGGCGCAGCGTGCCGCCGGTCGCCAGGATGCGGAAGCCGAGATCGGCGAGGATGCGGACGGCCGGCACGATGCGCGGCTTGTCCTCGTCGCGCACCGAGACGAAGACCGTGCCCTTGACAGGCACCTTCGAGCCGGCGCCGAGCTGGCTCTTGGCGAAGGCGGTGTCGAAGGAGCGGTCGAGGCCGATGACTTCGCCGGTCGAGCGCATTTCCGGCCCGAGCAGGACGTCGACGCCGGGGAAGCGGGCGAAGGGGAAGACCGCCTCCTTGACGCCGACATGGCCGAGCCTGGCGGGCTTCAGGCCGAAGCCGGCGAGCGCCTCGCCGGCCATGACGCGGGCGGCGATCTTGGCGATCGGCTCGCCGATGACCTTGGCGACGAAGGGCACCGTGCGCGAGGCGCGCGGATTGACTTCGAGCACGTAGATATCGCCGTCCTTGATGGCGTACTGGACGTTCATCAGGCCGCCCACATCGAGCGCCAGCGCCATCGCCCTGGTCTGGCGCTCCAGCTCGGCGATCGTCTCAGGCGAGAGCGAGCGCGGCGGCAGCGAGCAGGCCGAATCGCCGGAATGGATGCCGGCTTCCTCGATATGCTCCATGATGCCGGCGACGAAGACGTCCTTGCCGTCGCAGAGGCAGTCGACATCGACCTCGATCGCGTCCGACAGGTAGCGGTCGAACAGCAGCGGGTTCTTGCCGAGCACCGTGTTGATCTGGCCGGTCTTGTCGTTCGGATACTTCGCCTTGACCTCGGAGGGGATCAGCGAGGGCAGGGTGCCGAGCAGGTAGTCCTCGAACATGATCTCGTCGCGGATGATCGCCATGGCGCGGCCGCCAAGCACGTAGGACGGGCGCACGACGAAGGGCAGGCCGAGCTCGCCGGCGATGATGCGGGCCTGCTCGACGGAATAGGCGATGCCGTTCTTCGGCTGCTTAAGGTGCAGCTTGTCGAGCAGGCGCTTGAAGCGGTCGCGGTCCTCGGCGAGGTCGATCATGTCGGGCGAGGTGCCGAGGATCGGAATGCCGGCCTCTTCCAGCGCATTCGCCAGCTTCAGCGGGGTCTGGCCGCCGAACTGGACGATCACGCCCATCAGCGTGCCGTTCTGCTTCTCGGTTTCGAGGATCTCGAGCACGTCTTCCGCCGTCAGCGGCTCGAAATAGAGCCGGTCGGAGGTATCGTAGTCGGTCGAAACCGTTTCCGGGTTGCAGTTGACCATGATGGTCTCGTAGCCGGCGTCGCGCAGCGCGTAGCAGGCATGGCAGCAGCAATAGTCGAATTCGATGCCCTGGCCGATGCGGTTCGGCCCGCCGCCGAGGATCACGACCTTCCTGCGATCGGACGGATTGGCCTCGTCCGCCAGCTTGCCGGCGAAGGGCATGGCGTAGCTCGAATACATATAGGCGGTCGGCGAGGCGAACTCGGCCGCGCAGGTATCGATGCGCTTGTAGACCGGGCGGACCTCCAGCGCGCGGCGCGCCTTCCTGACCTCGGCCTCGGTCTTGCCCGAGACGGCGGCGAGGCGCTTGTCGGAGAAGCCCATCGCCTTGATCCGGCGGAAGGCTCCGGGCGTGGTCGGGAGGCCGATCTCGCGGATCTTCTCCTCGGTCTCGACGATCTCGCGCATCTGGGCGAGGAACCAGGGGTCGATCTTGCAGCTCTCGTGGATTTCCTCATCCGTGAAGCCGGCGCGCATCGCCTGGGCGACATGGAGGATGCGGTCCGGCGTCGGGGTCGAGATCGCCGCCTTGATGGCATTGCGGTCGTCGCCCTGGCCGAAGCCCTCGATCTCGATCTCGTCGAGCCCGTCGAGCCCGGTCTCAAGCGAGCGCAGCGCCTTCTGCAGCGATTCCTGGAAGGTGCGGCCGATCGCCATGGCCTCGCCGACCGACTTCATCGCGGTGGTCAGCGTCGGCTCGGAGCCCGGGAACTTCTCGAAGGCGAAGCGCGGGATCTTGGTGACGACATAGTCGATCGTCGGCTCGAAGGAGGCAGGCGTGGCGCCGCCGGTGATGTCGTTCTCGATCTCGTCCAGCGTGTAGCCGACGGCAAGCCGCGCCGCGACCTTGGCGATCGGGAAGCCGGTGGCTTTGGACGCCAGGGCGGAAGACCTCGATACACGCGGGTTCATCTCGATGACGATCATGCGACCGGTCGCCGGATCGATCGCGAACTGCACGTTCGAGCCGCCGGTCTCGACGCCGATCTCGCGCAGCACCGCCAGCGAGGCGTCGCGCATGATCTGGTATTCCTTGTCGGTCAGCGTCAGGGCCGGCGCGACGGTGATCGAATCACCGGTATGGACACCCATCGGATCGAAATTCTCGATCGAGCAGACGATGATGCAGTTGTCGGCCTTATCGCGGACGACCTCCATCTCGTATTCCTTCCAGCCGAGCACGCTCTCCTCGATGAGGACCTCGCTGGTGGGGGAGGCGTCGATGCCGCGCTCGACGATGTCGATGAACTCGCCCTTGTTGTAGGCGATGCCGCCGCCGGTGCCGCCCATGGTGAAGGATGGGCGGATGATCGCGGGCAGGCCGATATCCTCAAGCGCGTCGAGCGCCTGGCCGAGCGTCTTGATGTGGTGGGAGCGCGGGGTGTCGAGGCCGATCTTGGTCATCGCCTCGCGGAAGAGCTCGCGATCCTCCGCCTTGTCGATCGCCTCGGCGGTGGCGCCGATCATCTCGACGCCGAACTTTTCGAGCACGCCCATCTTCTTGAGCGAGAGCGCGCAGTTCAGCGCGGTCTGGCCGCCCATGGTCGGCAGGAGCGCGTCGGGGCGCTCCTTCTCGATGATCTTGGCGACGATCTCGGGCGTGATCGGCTCGACATAGGTCGCGTCGGCCAGGTCCGGATCGGTCATGATCGTCGCCGGGTTCGAGTTGACCAGGATGATGCGGTAGCCCTCGGCCTTCAGCGTCTTGCAGGCCTGGGTGCCGGAATAGTCGAACTCGCAGGCCTGTCCGATGATGATGGGGCCGGCGCCGATGATCAGGATGGACTTGATGTCTGTGCGCTTGGGCATGATCTCGACCGGTCTTTGGCAGGCGCGCGCAAGGCCAACGTCCGATCGGGCGAGCGGAGGCCTGGCGAGCGTCTGATTGAATGCTAGGCGCTCGCTATAGACGGCGAAGGCCGCGGGGGGAAGCTAAAAGGAGCGGCACGGCCAGATGTGCACGGCTTCGTCATGGCCCTTGCCAGGTACGGGGCTTCCATGAAATGTTATATTATAACATTTCATGTCGAGGTCTCTTCATGCGCCGCCTGCCCGTCACCGTCCTGTCCGGCTTCCTCGGAGCCGGCAAGACGACCCTGCTCAACCACATCCTCAACAACCGCGAGGGCCGCAAGGTCGCCGTCATCGTCAACGACATGAGCGAGGTGAATATCGACGCCGATCTGGTGCGGGAGGGCGGCGGCAAGCTCTCGCGGACCGACGAGAAGCTGGTCGAGATGAGCAATGGCTGCATCTGCTGCACATTGCGCGACGACCTGCTGGCCGAGGTGCGCCGCCTCGCCGAGGAGGGGCGATTCGACTATCTGCTGATCGAGGGGACGGGCATCGCCGAGCCGCTGCCGGTCGCCGCGACCTTCGAATTCCGCGACGAGGCGGGGCTTTCGCTGTCGGACGTCGCGCGGCTCGACACGATGGTGACGGTGGTCGATGCCGCAAGCCTGCTGCGGGACTACGGCTCGCGCGATTTCCTGCGCGAGCGCGGCGAAACGGCGGGGGAGGGCGACGAGCGCACGCTGGTCGATCTCCTGGTGGAGCAGATCGAGTTCGCCGATGTCGTCGTGCTGAACAAGATCTCGGACGCCGCTCCCGAGCAGCGCGAGGCCGTCGGCAGGATCGTGCGCGCGCTCAACCCGAATGCGCGGCAGATCGAGGCGGATTTCGGCAAGGTGCCGCTCGACGCCGTGCTCGATACCGGGCTGTTCGACCACGAGAAGGCGCAGGAACATCCGCTCTGGCACAAGGAGCTGTACGGCTTCAAAGACCACGTGCCTGAGACGGAGGAATACGGCATCTCTTCCTTCGTCTATCGGGCGCGGCGCCCGTTCCACCCCGAGAAATTCAATGCCTTCCTGGGGCGGACATGGCCGGGGCTGATCCGCGCCAAGGGGCATTTCTGGCTGGCGACGCGGCCGGACTGGGTCGGCGAGATGTCGCTCGCGGGCAGCATCTGCCGCACCGAGGCGATGGGCTTCTGGTGGGCCGCCGTGCCGCGCTCGCGCTGGCCCGACCATCCTGACTGGCAGGCGATCCTGAACCGCAACTGGCATTCCGTCTGGGGCGACCGCCGGCAGGAGCTGGTCTTCATCGGGACGGAGCTGGACGAGGCGGCGATTCGCGCCGCGCTCGACCTTTGCCTGGTGGGCGATGCCCTGCCGCTGCGCTTCAACCCGGAGCGCTATCGCGACCTGCCCGACCCGTTCCCGGCCTGGCGGCGAGCGGAGGCGGCTTGAGCCGCCCGCGCCGTCTCAGCCGCGGGCCGGCGCGGCTGTCTCCGAGAGGGGCGGGGCGCCCTTCGCCGCGCGCTTGCGATAGAGCGTGAGTGCGAGCACCCCGAGTGCGGCGACCTCGCAGGCGGCACCGACGAAGCCGAGCGGCCAGGTGCCGGCATGGCGCATCACCTGCTGGCCCAGCGCTGCGCCGGCCGCGATGCCGAAATAGAGCGCGGAGGCGTTGAGCGAGAGCGCGACCACGGTCGCGTCCGGCGCCATCGCCGCCAGTCGCGACATCTGCGAGGGGTGGCCGGCCCAGCCAGCCGCGCTCCAGAAGAAGAGCGCGACGGGAATCGGCCAGATCGCCAAGGCCGGGGGCAGGCTCACCGCGATCAGCGAGGCGGTGAAGAGCGCCGCCGCCAGGATCGACAGCACTACGGCGAGCGAGCGCTCGGGGCCGAAGCGGTCGCTGGCGATGCCGCCGACCTGGTTGCCGATGGCCGAGCCGAGGCCGGAGACGACCAGCGTCGCGGCGAGCCAGGGGCCGGCGATGCCGGCATGGTTGGTCAGGAAGGGCGCGATATAGGTGTAGAGAACGAAGGCGCCGGTGGTCCACAGCATGGTCGTGGCGAGCGCCAGCAGCACGTCGCCGCGCGCCGCCACCTGCAGCCGCTCGCGCAAGGTGTTGGTGCCCCGGGGCAAGCCGCGCGGCAGCTTGATCATCAGGCCGATGAGCGAGAGCACGCTCAGGCCCGCCACGATCAGGAAGGAGAGGTGCCAGCCGCCGAGGCCGCTGACCGCCGTGCCGATCGGGATGCCGAGGATTAGCGAGACGGTCATGCCACCGGTGACGAGTGCGATGGCGCGCCCGCGCCGTTCGGGTGGGGAGACCGCGACGGCAACTGCATTGGCGGCGGGCATGAAGACGCCGGCCGAGAGCGCCATGACGATGCGGGCCGCCATCACCACCCAGAAGTCCGTGGCGAAGGCGGCGCCGAGATTGGCGATGCCGAAGACGGTGATCGCGCCGGCGAGGACCAGCTTGCGGTCGGCATCGCCGAGCATGGTCGAGAGGATCGGCGAGCCGATCGCATAGGCCAGCGCGAAGATCGAGATGAGCAAGCCGGCCGTGTCGATGGAAACGGCGAGACCGGAGGCAAGATGGGGCAGGATGCCGGTGACGATCAGGCTGCCCGTGCCGATGGCGAAGGCGCCGCCGGCAAGCGAGAGAAGGCGCGTATCCATGGGAATGATCCTTGCGGATGATCGCTGTTTCGAAAGCTGGGTTCGAAATTCAATGATCGTTGAATTAAACCTGCCTGACGATTACCACAAGGGTAATTTCAATGAATGTTGAATATTGTCAGGGGCGGCTTCATCGCCTATCTCGGAGGCCATGAAGCCGGTTTTCCATCCCGATATCGAGGATGTCGCGCCTGCCGACGTGTTCGGCGCGCTGGCCGATCCGATCCGGCTCGGCATCCTCGTCGCGCTCTCCGACGTCAACGAGGTCGACAAGGCGCGCTGCAGCCATTTCACCGCCTTCGCCTCGCCCTCGCTTTTGTCCTACCACTTCGCCAAGCTGCGCGAGGCCGGCATCACCCGCATGCGGGTGGAAGGGACCTCGCGCTATCTCAGCATCCGGCGCGAGGAGCTGAACCAGCGCTTCCCCGGGCTGATCGACAGCGTGATCGAGACCGCGCGACGCGATCCGAACCTGCCGCGGCTCGGCCCGGAATGGCTGTCGGGTGCGGAACGGGCTCAGGGTCCGATTTCGTCACGTTGACAGGCCCTCGCACGGGTCTAGCGTTCCTGCTTCCGCGATGGCGTCGAGCCGGATCGCGACACGGCACCGGCCACGCCCGAACCCGAGGAGCATGGCCATGCGTGCTGCCGACCCTCAAAAACTCGATGCCCTGGTTGGACGCCTCGTCGGCGATGTCGGAGCCTCCGTCACCGGGGCCCTGATCGTGCTGGGTGACCAGCTCGGACTCTACAAGGCGATGGCCGACGGCAAGCCCGTCACCTCCCGGCAACTGGCCGAGAAGACCGGCCTCAAGGAGCGCTATCTGCGCGAATGGCTCGCGGGCCAGGCCTCGGCCGGCTATGTCGACTATGACGAGGGCAGCGACAGCTTCAGCCTCTCGCCCGAGCAGGCCATGGCCTTTGCCGAGGAGGACAGCCCGGCCTTCTTCGCCGGCGCCTTCGAGATCGTGCAGTCGATGTGGGTCGACGAGCCGAAGGTCGAGGAAGCCTTCCGAACGGGGGCAGGGCTCGGCTGGCACGAGCACAGCAAATGCCTGTTCCGTGGAACCGAGCGCTTCTTCAGGCCGGGCTACAACACGCATCTGACGACGGACTGGATTCCGGCGCTGAACGGCGTCCAGGCCAAGCTGGAGCGGGGCGCGACCGTCGCCGATGTCGGCTGCGGGCATGGCTCCTCAACCATCCTGATGGCGCAGGCTTATCCGCAATCGCGCTTCCACGGCTTCGACTATCACGGCCCCTCGATCGAGCGGGCCCGAGAGGCGGCGGAGAAGGCCGGCGTCGGCGACCGCATCGTCTTCGAACGCGCCTCGGCCAAGGATTTCCCGGAACGGAAATACGACCTCGTGACGATGTTCGACTGCCTGCACGACATGGGCGATCCGGTCGGCGCCGGCAAGCACGTACGTGACGCGCTGGCCGAGGACGGGAGCTGGATGATCGTCGAGCCCTTCGCCCACGACCATCTCAAGGACAACCTGAACCCGGTCGGGCGGATCTTCTACGGGGCCTCGACGATGATCTGCACGCCGGCCTCGCTCTCGCAGGAGGTCGGGCTGGGCCTGGGCGCGCAGGCCGGCGAGATGCGCCTGCGCAAGGTCGCGATGGATGCGGGTTTCCGGCATTTCCGCAGGGCGACCGAGACGCCGTTCAACATGGTGTTCGAAGTCAGGGCCTGAAGCCGCCTAGCTGATCGCCGTTCGGCAGGCGCCTCGTGGGCGCTTGCCGGGCGCGCCGCCTTGTCCACCGGAGGAGCAGGAGCGAGTTGAGTTTGCGAGATAGTGATGTAATGTTATAGTATTGCATTATTGCCTTGGAGCTTCCCGTGCTTTTCTCCCGCTTCGCCGCCGCCGGCCTCGCCGGCTGCCTGCTCGTCTCCGCGGCCTTCGCCCATGACCATGCCCCGCTGCGCGGGCGCCTCGTCTTCGCCGATCACGAGAAGCCGGTCATCCGCATTCTCGATCTCGACAGTGGCGAGGTCACGCACAGTTTCGACGTGCCGAAGGCCAATCCCAGCTTCGCCGGCGTTTCGGGCGGGCGCTATGTCGTGGTCAAGACAGGGGACGAGGCGGGCACGCTGCGCATCCTCGATACCGGCCTGATCGCCGAATCGCATGGCGATCATGTCGATCTCGACAAGGCGCCGCCGAAGCTGCTCGATTTTTCGGTAAAGGGCGACCGGCCGGCGCATGTGCTCTCCGGTCATGGCCAGCTCGCGCTGTTCTTCGACGGCCTGCGCCCCTGGGAAGGCAAGAGCAAGCCGAAGGCCGTGCTGGTCGCGATCGACAGCCTCGGCAAGGACAAGCCTGCCGTCACGGTCTGGCCGAGCCCGGCGCCGCAGCATGGCATCGCCGTGCCGCTCGGCAACCGGCAATGGCTGATGTCGATCCCGAACCCGGCCTATGCCAAGGGCGACGACCGCAGCGCGTCTTCACGGCCCAATGGCTTCGAGGTCCTCGAGCAAGGCAAGGACTGGAAGCGCGTCGCGCTGTTCGACGATGCGGCAAAGCCCGATGCCTCCTGCAAGCTCTTCCACGGCTCGGCCGAAGCGCGCGGGCGCCATGTTTTCGGCTGCGCCGAGGGCGAGGGCGGCGGCTTGCTGGTTCTGTCCAAGGCCGGCAACGGGGCTACGGCAGCCTGGAGCGGGCGCAAGCTCGGTTATCCCGACGAGCGGCGCGTCAGCGCGCTGAAATCGCGCGAGAGCGGACGCCAACTCGTCGGCAATTACGGGCTGAAGGCGCCCTATGACGCGCTGCTGCGAGTCGATCCCGAGGCGAAGGATCTGAAGATCGAGGACGTGCTGGCGGTGCCGGGCGGGCAGGCCGCCTGCCAGTTCGAGCTCAGCGGCAATGGCAGCCGGCTCGCCAACCTGACGCCGGACGGCAAGCTGCGGATTTACGAGCTCGCGCCGGCCTGGAAGGAGCTGGCGGCTTTCGAGGCAGTGCCGGCCTTCGATTGCGCCTATGGCGCGAAGACGCCGACGCCGAGCCTCGCGGTGATCGGCGGCAACGCCTTCGTCAGCGACCCCACCAACGGGCGCATCCGCGAGTACCATCTCGATACGCTGAAGCAGGGGCTCGACATGCCTGTCGGCGGCATGCCGGCCAATCTCGCTGGCAGCGACGCCGGCTGACGGGCTTCCGCGAACCTGCGGCATCCTCTAGGAAGCGCGGATGCCGCTTCGCCGCTATCCGCGCCAGTTCCGCCAGCTCGCCGCCTATGTCCTCGCCGGCGGGCTGACCGCCATAGCGCATTACGGCGTGTTGATCGGGCTGGTCGAGCTCGGCCGCATCGATCCCGTGCCGGCGACGCTTGCCGGCTTCATCGTCGGCGCGCTGGTCTCCTATGCGCTCAACCGCTGGATGACCTTCGACGCGACGCGCACCCACGCCCAGGCCGGCTGGCGCTTCGCCCTGATCGCCGCCGGGGGCTTCGTGCTCACCGGCATCCTGATGCATGTCTTCGTGGCGCGGGCGGGCCTGCCCTATCTGCCGATGCAACTGGTCACCACGGGCGTGGTGATGGTGTTCTCGTTCCTCGGCCACAAGTTCTTCAGCTTCGCCGACAGGGCGGCGTGACGCATCGGGCGCACGCCGTCCCGTTCGGCGTTACGAGGTCGGCGCGACCGTCAGGGTGATCTGCCGGCGGCCGATCCGGCCTTCCTTGTCGGTGGCCTCGATCTCGATGATGTGGCTGCCGCTCGGCACGACGACCGAGGGCGCGTCGATGCCG
Source organism: Bosea sp. ANAM02 (assembly GCF_011764485.1). NCBI lineage: Bacteria > Pseudomonadati > Pseudomonadota > Alphaproteobacteria > Hyphomicrobiales > Alloboseaceae > Allobosea > Allobosea sp. ANAM02. Next base: position 1,832,676 of record NZ_AP022848.1, read on the forward strand.
TTCGGCGTGATGTACTGCTTGATGCGCTGGGTGATGTCGACCGGCGGATCGCGCCGGTAGAAGACGCGCACGGTCGCGGGATCGATCGGCACGCTGTTGGCCGGCAGGAAGCGCACGTTGAGGCGGAAGGGCTTGCCGTCGACGCCCTTGTCCGGGGTCGGCAATGTGTCGATGCCCGGGCCGCGTGTCAGGTTGCGCGTGCTGGCGGTGGCCTTCGCCGAGGCGGGCAGGCCGGCTTCCTCGCGGGTGATGAGATGAACCGGGTCGGCGGCTTGCGCCGGGGTCAGCAGGGCGGCGGTGGCGAGAACGGCAGGCAGCATGTGCCGAGCGAGCACAGACTTCATCATCGTCCTATTTTACTCCAAGGATTGCAGCGATGAGGCCGGCGGTTGCCGAAATGGCGGTGCCGGCCATGAGAATGGTGGTTTCGATGGTCTTCAGCGTTTCCATCGGCACCTTGCCGTGGACGGCCTGCAGCCCCTTCCGCAGTTCCGGCAGCGAGACGAGGCCGCGCGCGGCGAGCGCAGCCTGCGTCACGCGCAGCAACATCCCCGAGAACATCGAGGCGCCGATGCTCAGCGCGTAGAACGAAGTCTCGCGCCAGGCTGCCGGCCCCTGCGGAAGGAGCGGTATATTGTCGTGCCAGCCCAGCAACGCGTTCATGGTCGCGACGGAAAAAATCGCGAAGGCGATCGCGACGCCGATGTCGAAGGCGATCAGGCGCGGGCGGATGCCGAAATAGATCAGTCCGGTGAAGAACGGGATCGCGATCGAGGCGAGACGCAGCGTCCAGAGCGGCAGGTCGAGCCAGAGGATGACGGCGCAATAGGCGAGCAGCAGCAGCACGAGGCCGAAAGGCAGCACCCAGAAGCGCCGGCGCGCGAGCCCGAGGCTGGGCGGCGGCGCCTCCTGGGCCGCTTCTGCAGGCGCGAAGGCGGTGGCCCTGACAGGCTCGGCCGTGCGGGCGGCGGCGAGCGCGGCGCGATCCTCCTCGGCGCGCTGCTCGACGGCGGCGAGCCGTTCCTCCAGCGCTTCGAGGCGGCGCAGCAGCGGCAGCACGGGCGTGAGATCCCGGCCGCAGCTACGGCAGGACAGCACGCCCTTGTTGAGCGCAGCTTCGCAATAGGGACAGGTGAACTGGTCCTGCACGGCAATCTCGCGGGGCAAGCCGCGGTCAAAGCCATATCTCAAGCGTCAAAGCAAGGCGTATGATGATATTCCGTAAGGGAAGATAGATACGGAAGTGTCGGATTTCCGGATCGAATTCTACTTTCGTCTATGCCGCGGCCTTGATCGCCTTGAATGTCATCCGGTGCGGATTGTGCCCGAAATTCTCTGGCCGCTGCACATCGGCGAAGCCCGCCTCGCGGATCAAGGTGGTGATCGCGTCTGCCGTATAGGTCGAGAGGCCGTATCGTGCCCGGAGTTTGCGATAGTCCGAGAAGGCGGTGCGGACGAGGCCGCCGAGTGCTGCCAGGAAGAAGCCGCCGCGCCAGGCGAAGGCGAGGAGCTGCGAGGCGTCGGTCAGCGGGCTGATATCGGGCGGGATGACGTCGGCGAGGATGAGCGCGCCGCCGGGCTTCAGCCGGTCGCGCCAGGTCTCCAGCAGCGCCTTCAACTCGTCGCGCGATAGGTATTGCAGCAGCGAATTGGCGACGACGAGGTCGAGCGAGGCCGGCGGCAGGGCTTCGACCTCCTCCGGCGAGACCACGACGATCGTGTCCTTGCGGCCGAACCGGGCGCGCAGCTTGTCGCGGACGTTCGGGGCCGCCTCGCAGAGATAGAGCCTGCCGCAGGAGGCGGCGACGCGGGCGGCGTCCAGCGCCTCGCCGCAGCCATGGTCGAGGACAAAGGCCTCGGGTGCGGGGACATGGCCGATCAGGTCGGTCGCGATGGCGCGATAATGCAGGGCCTTGTGGCGCGGCGAGACGTAGATCGAATGCTCGCCATTCCAGAAATCGCGCCAGGACATGTGTTCGGTCGACCTTCGGGTTGCAGCATTGTCCCGATGACTACGCATAAGCCGGCTGGCTCCGCAACCTTCGGGGGTTTCGAGGCCGTGACGTTTCCGCTTTAGTTGGCGAATCGAGACGGGGGACGCCCATGCTGCTGCTACCGCGATTGCTCAAGCGGTTCATCCGCCACGGCCGGCTGACGGTCATCACGCCGGACGGCAAGCGGCATGTGTTCGGCTCCGGACCGGCGGAAATGCTTTTCGCCGGCGTCACCAAGACCGCGCCGGCCGTCACCGTGCGCTTCCACGACAACCGCGTCGAGCGCGAGCTCTTCCTCAATCCCGAGCTCGCTTTGGCCGAAGGCTACATGGACGGGCGGATCGATTTCGAGGAGGGCACGATCCACGACCTGCTGACGCTGTTCTGGCTGCAGCGCCGCGAGATGCGCAAGGACCCGCTGCAGCAGGCGATCCGCAAGGTCCGCTTCAAGATTCGGCGCTGGCGGATGCACAACCCGCTCGGAGTCGCCGGCAGGAAGGTCAAGCATCACTACGACATCCCGACCGATTTCTATCGGCTCTGGCTCGACGAGACGATGACCTATTCCTGTGCCTACTGGCACAGTCCCGAGGTCGGGCTGGAGGCTGCGCAGAAGGCGAAGCTCCGCCATCTCGCCGCCAAGCTGAAGATCGAGCCCGGCATGAGCGTGCTCGATATCGGCTCGGGCTGGGGCGAGCTTGCGATCTATCTCGCCAAGGCCTGCGGCGCGAAGGTGACCGGGCTCAACGTCTCGCCGGACCAGATGGCGGCGGCCTCGAGGCGGGCCGAGGCAGCCGGCGTCGGCGATGCCGTGACCTTCGTCAACAAGGACTATCGCGAACTCGGCGGCACGTTCGACCGCGTCGTCTCGGTCGGCATGATGGAGCATGTCGGCGTCGCGCATTACGGCGAGTATTTCGGCGGGATTCGCGACCTGCTGACGCCGGACGGAATCGCGCTGGTCCATTGCATCGGCCGCGTCGGGCCGCCCGGCTTCACCGGGCCGTTCTTCGACAAGTACATCTTCCCGGGCGGCTATGCGCCGGCTTTGTCGGAGGTGTTCGCGGCGCAGGAGCAGACCGGCCTGTGGGCGTCCGACTGCGAGTTCTGGCGCCGGCATTATCACTGGACGCTGGAGGCCTGGCGCGAGCGCTTCATGGCAAAGCGCGAAGAGGTCGTCGCGATGATGGGCGAGCGCTTCGCGCGGATGTGGGAATTCTATCTCTGCGCCTGCTCGATCTCCTTCGATATCGGCGGCGACATGGTGTTCCAGCTCCTGCTCGGCCAGCACAAGAGCGCCGTTCCCGTCATCCGCGACTATATCGCGGATGACGAGAAGGCGCTGGAGGCGAGAGGGTTCTAACGGCGCGCCCGCTCCCCGTCATTGCGAGGAGCGAAGTGACGAAGCAATCCAGGGGGAGGTGGAGCTCTGCCGCCCCTGGATTGCTTCGCTTCGCTCGCAATGACGGAAAGCCGCGAAAACCCCTCACCGCTTCAGGTTGACGACGACCACCCCGGCGAGCGCCATGGCGCCGCCGATCAGGCCGAAGATCGTGGGGATTTCGCCGAGCCAGAGGAAGCCGATCAGCATCGCCATGGGCGGTACGGCATACTGGAAGTTCGAGGCGCGGGCGGCCGGCAGGCGGGAGAGCGTGATTGCCCAGGTGCCGTAGGCGATCAGGCTTGGCACCACCGCGAGATAGACCACCGACCAGAAGGAGACGCTCGGCGCGACCTGCGCCTGCTCGATCGCCGAGGGCAGGAAGGGCAGCAGCACGAAGCCGCCGATTGCCATGTTCCAGGCGGCGACATGGAGCGGCTTGTAGCGGGCGAAGAGCGGCTTCTGCAGCACGGTGGTGATGGCATTGCAGAAGGCGGCGCCGAGAATCAGCAGCACGCTGATGCCGATCTCGACATCGAGCCCCTTGCCGAGCGCGATGACGCCGATGCCGGCGAAGGACAAGGCCGTGCCGAGCCAGGCGGTCAGGCTGAAGCGCTCGCCCAGGATCATCATGGCGAGCACGGCCGTCATGATCGGATTGGTGTTGATGATGAAGGCGGCGGGACCCGCCGGCACGACGCGCTGGCCGAAATTCAGGAGCAGGGCATAGCCCGCAATGAAGATCACGCCGCCGACGAGGAAGCGCCAGATGTCGCCGCGCTCGGGCAATTTCGCCCGTGTCGCGATGAGGAAGAGCGCGGCCGGGCCGCCGGCCAGCGCGAAGCGCAGCGCCGCCATCTCGGCCGGACCGAAGCCGGCGAGCCCGGCGCGGATCGCCGGGAAGGAGGAGGCCCAGGCCATGACCGTGAAGGTCACAGTGAAGACCAGCGTCGGGTCCAGGCGCTGGGTGCCAGAGGCGAGGGCGGGAGAGGCGCAACTTGAGGAGGACATGGCGTCGTTCCATCGGTGATGAGAAGTTGCTCCCGATAAGCGCCTCGGCGAGCTGATTGACAAACGAACAATTCGCGCATGAGCTGTGAGGATGGATCACAGCTCGAACCTGCCGCCGCTCGACACTCTGCGCGCCTTCGAGGCGGCCGCCCGCACCGGCAGCTTCTCCTCGGCGGCCGAGGCGCTGAACCTGACCCATGGCGCTGTCAGCCGGCAGATCGCCAAGCTGGAGCATTGGCTGGGCCTGCGCGTCTTCCTGCGTCAGGCACGCGGCGTCTCGCTGACGCCGGAGGGCCAGCGCCTGCTTCAGCGCACGCAGGAGGCCTTCGCGCTGATCGCCGACACTTCCGAGCGCTGGCGCGAGGCGCGCGGCGCTTCGGTGGTGCGGGTCAGCGCGCCACCGTCGGTCTGCGCGCTCTGGCTGATGCCGAGGCTGGCCGTGCTGGAGGCGGGGACGCCGTCATTGCGGATCGTGCTGCAGGTCGAGCATCGCAAGGTCGACTTCGAAGAGGAAGGCGTCGATCTCGGCATCCGCTGCGGGCGCGGGGGCGCACCGGACCGGCTCTCGCTCAAGCTGTTCGAGGAATGGTGCTTTCCGATCGCCTCGCCGCAGCTCGCCGACGTGATTGGGAAAGGCGCGCCGGAGCGCCTGCTCGCGCAGCCCCTGATCCATGACTCGGATGCTGCCGGCTGGAAGGCCTGGTTCGCCGCACAGGGGCTGGATTATCGCCCGCGCCCGCAGGACCGGCGCTTCGAGGATTACAACCTCGTGCTCGATGCTGCCGCTCATGGGCTCGGCATCGCGCTGGCGCGTCCGCCGCTGGCGCGCGAGCAACTGGCGGCAGGCCGGATCGTCAGGGTCGACGAGCGCGAGGCGCTGAACCCGGTTTCTTATTGGCTTGATCGGCCGCTGGGGGCACTTCGTCCGTCGGCAGCGGCTTTGGCGGAGCGGATCGCGCGGGAAGCCGGGGCGGATGGTGGAGAGATCGGGGCTTTTCTCACTCGGGAAGCCAGAGCGGCTTGATCCGCCGCGGATCATGCTCGCCCTTGTGGCGAGCATCCACGCCTTGAACACGACCTTCGACCCGCGAAGACGTGGATGGTCGGGACAGGCCCGACCATGACGACAGGGCCGCTTTCATCGCAAGCTGTGCCGGGGCGCTGCGAACTCGCCGCGCTGGCTGGCGCGGGCCATCTCGAAGCTGTCGGCGATGCGCCGCGCCCGGACGATGAAGGCCTGCGCGATATCGGGCGGGCAGACCTCATGCGCCGTGATCTCGAACAGGTCGAGCCAGCGGTCGAAATGCTCAGCCGCCAGCGGCAGGATCAGATGCGGGCGCATCGGGCGGCCGTCGTAGCGGCCGGTGCGCAGCATCACGCCGCTCCAGAAATCGGTGATCTTGCCGATATGGTGGTCCCAGTCCTCGACGGCGGCCGCGAAGACCGGGCCGATCAGCTTGTCCTCGCGCGCCCGCGCGTAGAACGTGCGGACGAGCTCCGCGATCATCGGCTCGCGCAGGTCGGGATGGGCGGCGCCCGGGTAGAGCAGGGGATTGTCGGTCATCGTCGTGCGATCAGAAGGTCACTGCGACCGATATGGCGAATGCGGGCCCGGATGGGTAGGTCTGCCAGCGTCGCAGGTCTCATGTCAGCACTCACGCATGTCATCCCGGACGCAGCGAAGCGGAGATCCGGGATCCATTCCGGAACCTTCTCCGGGCGCGTTCCGGCATGGATCCCGGGTCTCCCTGCGGTCGCCCGGGATGACCCGCGTTTTTTTAAACGGTGAGGAGCTGGTTGTCGGCATGCGCCTCAGCGGTATCCGTGAACCCGCCATCGCCGTGCTCCAGGAACAGCCGCATCTCCTCGGCCAGTGCGAAGAAGCGGTCGCGCACCGCCTTGGCGTGCGGATTGGCGCGCTCGATCGCCATGAAGACGTTGGGTGCGTCGTAGCGGACCATCTCTGTCGCCTGCATCAGCAGGTCGAAGCTCGCCGTGGTCATCGTCCGGGGCAGCGGCTCCATGCGGACCAGGATCTTGGCGATGAGATGGGTCAGGCCCTGCACCATCGCAACCTCGCGGTCATGCGCATCGGCCGTGGTGACGATCACCTTGAGCTTGAGCACATGACGCAGGAAGGCGGCGATGCGCGGCGTGCTTTTCCCGCGGATCGGGCAAAGCGCGACCTTGAGGCCGGCGAGCCCGTTGCGGGCGCTCTGCGGGCCGAAGAGCGGGTGCGTGCCGATGATCTCGACATCGTCGGGCAGCGCGGCCTGCATGGCCCGGGCCGGGCCGATCTTGACCGAGCCGACATCGAGCACGATGGCGCCGGCCCTGAGATGCGGACGCAGAGCGGCGATCGCCTCGGGGATCGCCGGGACGGGCACGGCGAGGATGACGAGATCGCAGGACGCGACTTCGGCCGCCGTCGCTGGCCGCAAGCCCTTGCCGCTCGCATCGGCTGCGGGCGCACTGGCGGGGTCGCAGATGCGTAGCGCGAAATGTGATTGGAGATGGCGGGTCATCAGGCGGCCGAAGGCGCCGAAGCCCATGATACCGATGGTGGAGATGGTTCTGATCGGGGAGGACATCGTTTTCGCTCGGTGGAGCCGCGATGCCGGGTGATCTGCCTGAATTCAACCGCCAGCGCGGCGGTTGAACATGGGAATGCCACCGCCTCTATGAGGACGGGGCGTAATAGCTGCGCTGGAGGGCCATCAGGCTGGTCATGCTCTGCTTAAACCGCGCAGCGACCGGGCTGTCAATCGAGCGGGGGCGAATAGTCCGTCAGCGTCAAGGCGCGATCCTCGATCGCGCCGACCATGTCACCATGTTCGATCTTGGTCACGCGCTTGATCTCGGTCCATTCGGGATCCGCCATGAAGCTCGCCCAGGCCTTCGCCTTGGTCTCGGCATCGGGCCAGGCGAGGATGTAGGCGAACTCGGTGCGTCCGGCGCTCGCCGTTTCCCACAGCGCGACGATATGGAAGCCATGGCGGGCCATGATCCGCGTGGCATGGTCGCGGAAGCGGGCATGGAAGGCCGCTTTGTTGCGCTCGAAGATCTCGTAGATGCGCAACTGGTGGATCATGCCCGTCTCCCGTCAGCGTCCCGCCGAACCCTCATCCTGAGGAGGCCGCATGGCGGCCGTCTCGAAGGATGTTCCAGAGCGCACCGGAGCCTCCTGAAGCATCCTTCGAGACGCAAGCTTCGCTTGCTCCTCAGGATGAGGGCTCCAATACTGAAACCGCAGCCCTCAGGCCGCCTTCTTCGCCTTCTCGGCCGCCATCAGTTCGATGAAGCGGGTGAAGAGGTAGTGGCTGTCCTGCGGGCCGGGCGAGGCTTCCGGGTGGTGCTGGACGCTGAAGGCCGGGCGGTCGGTCAGCGCGATGCCGCTGTTCGAGCCGTCGAAGAGCGAGACATGGGTCTCGACCGCATTCGCCGGCAGGCTCGCCGGATCGACCGCGAAGCCGTGGTTCATCGAGACGATCTCGACCTTGCCGGTGGTCTTGTCCTGCACCGGGTGGTTTGCGCCGTGATGGCCCTGCTTCATCTTCAGCGTCTGGCCGCCGATGGCGAGCGCCATCATCTGGTGACCCAGGCAGATGCCGAAGGTCGGGACCTTCCTGTCGAGCAGTTCCTTGATCACCGGCACGGCATATTCGCCGGTCGCGGCCGGGTCGCCCGGGCCGTTGGAGAGGAAGATGCCGTCCGGGTTGAGCGAGAGGATATCCTCGGCGGTCGCGGTCGAGGGCACGACGGTGACGTCGCAGCCGGCCTTGGCGAGCAGGCGCAGGATGTTGCGCTTCACGCCGTAATCGATGGCGACGACTTTGAATTGGCTGCCGTCGCGCTTGCCGTAGCCGGCCGGCCAGATCCAGGGCGTCTCGTCCCAGTCGTAGCGTTGCGCGGCGGTGACGAGCGGCACGAGGTCGAGCCCGGCCATGGAAGGCAGCGCGGCGGCCCGCTTCTTCAGTCGCTCGCTGTCGAAGACGCCGTCCGGGCTATGGGCGAGGATGGCGTTCGGCATGCCGTTGTCGCGGATCAGCGCAGTCAGCGCGCGGGTGTCGACGCCGCAGATGCCGACGATGTTGCGGGCCTTGAGCCAGGCGTCGAAATGCCGGTTCGCGCGCCAGTTCGAGGGCTCGGTGATCGCGGCATGGAGCACGCAGCCGCGCACGCCGGAGGAGGCGGCGGCGTTGACGGTCTCGGTATCCTCCTCGTTCACGCCGACATTGCCGACATGCGGGAAGGTGAAGGTGATGATCTGCCCGGCATAGGACGGGTCGGTGAGGATTTCCTGATAGCCGGTCATGGCCGTGTTGAAGCAGACTTCGCCCGGCGCCTCGCCGACGGCGCCGAGGCCGAAGCCCTCCAGCACCGTGCCGTCAGCCAAGACGAGGAGCGCGGTCGCGCGCGGTTCGGTCCAGCCGCCTGCGGCGGGGTTTCCTTCGGGAGCGGTCATGTCTATGTCTCGGTCCAGTCCGCTTGAGCGGAAAAATGCGGGGGCGGGGCTGCGGCAATCCACTCCGCCGGTCTGGAACGCGAGCCTTAAAGAGCCGGGCGCTGCCCGTCAATCGAAGCTGGCGCAGGCCGCACAAGAGAAAAGGGAACAACGAGATGACGAGCCTGCGCGAGCGCTTCATGCCCGATATGAAGGAGGCGATGAAGGCCGGCGAGAAGGAGAAGGTCGCGGCGATCCGCCTGATCGTCGCCGCGCTGAAGGAAAAGGACATCGAAGCGCGCGGTGCCGGCAAAGGCGAGGCGACCGACGAGGAGATCCTCGGCGTGCTCCAGAAGATGATCAAGCAGCGCCAGGAATCGATCGCGATCTACGACGCCAACAACCGACCGGAGCTCGCCGAGGGCGAGCGTGGCGAGGTTGCGGTGATCGCGTCCTATCTGCCCAAGCAGATGTCTGAGGACGAGGTGAAGGCCGCGATCGACAAGGCCGTGACTGACACCGGCGCGACGGCCGTCAAGGACATGGGCAAGGTCATCGGCGTGCTGCGGGCGGCGTACGCCGGCCAGATGGATTTCGGCAAGGTCAGCCCGATGGTGAAGGCCGCGCTCGGCGGCTGAGCTGACGGGGCGAGCGGGCTCAGGCCCGCTCGATATCCGTCCCGGAGAAATCGTCGCCTTTGTAGAGCAATGGCCAGCCGCGGGATTTCGCCAGTGCGTAGGCGGCGCAATCGCCCATATTGAGGCGGGCCTGATGGCGGCCCTTGCCGTAGCGGCCATAGGCCTCGAAAGCGAGATCGGAGAGGGCGCCGTCGAAGGGGATGATTTCGACGCCCTCCCGAGCCACGAAATCGGGAACCGTCTCCAGCGGCATGTTTTTGGTGAAGCTCAGGACCAGCCGGGCTTCGAGCAGATTGACGCTGGTCATGATTCGCCGTGTTGCCGATGACATCGTGGCGGCAAAGGCGTCGGCTTCCGCTTCCAGCGTGATGATAGCGACGACGGCCGAGGTGTCGACGACGATATTCACCAGAAGCCGTTCTCATCATAGCCGATGGCATCGTCCATTTCCTCTTTGGTCATGGAGCGCTCTGCCGGCTTGATGCCGTATTTCTTGTAGAATTCTTCCATTCGAGCCCGCCCGGCCGCCACGCGCTGCGCCTTCTCCTCCTCGGACAATTCGTCCTTGTCGAGCTCGCTCCTGACGGCGTGGCGCACGGCTTCCGTCAAGCTCAGGCCGCGGCGGCGCGCGAGCAGGCGAACGGCCTCCTCGGTCTCGCGGTCCTTGATGTTGAGCGCCATGGCTTTCTTCCTTTTCTCCGATTTTCTTTACCAGATGGGGAGCGCTGTGGATATCGTCCATAAGCTCGGCCTCGGACGTCTCGGCGGTTGGCAAGCGGCCTCGCAGGGACCAGATAGAACCCCATGAAATTCCCGCCCTCCGTCCTTGAGGAGATCAAGGCGCGGCTGCCTGTCTCGGCGGTCGTGGGCAAGCGCGTGCGTCTGCAGAAGGCCGGGCGCGAGTGGAAGGGCCTCTCGCCCTTCAATGCCGAGAAGACGGCCTCCTTCTTCGTCAACGACCAGAAGGCCTCCTTCTTCGATTTCTCCTCGGGCAAGAACGGCGACATCTTCAAGTTCGTGATGGAGACCGAGGGGCTGTCCTTTCCCGAGGCCGTGGAAAAGCTCGCCGCCGAGGCCGGCGTGATCCTGCCGAAGATCACGGCCGAGGCGCAGGTCCAGGAGGAGAAGCGCAAGGGGCTGCACGAGGTCGTGGAGCTTGCGGCGCAGTTCTTCGAGGCTGAGCTGATGGGCGATCGCGGCGGAGGAGCAAGGCGCTATCTCGCGACGCGCGGGCTGGACGGCGAGGCGCGCACGCGCTTCCGGCTTGGCTACGGACCGGCTGACCGGTTCGCGCTGCGCGACCATCTGGCCGGGAAGGGCGTCCCGGCCGAGCTGATGATGGAGGCGGGGCTGCTCGTGCATGGCGATGAGATCGCCGTGCCCTATGACCGCTTCCGCGACCGGGTGATGTTCCCGATCCACGATGCGCGGGGACGCGTGGTCGCCTTCGGCGGGCGGGCGATGAGCGCGGAGGTGGCGGCGAAATACCTGAACTCGCCGGAGACGCCGCTCTTCCACAAGGGCCACCTGCTGTTCAACCATCACAATGCCCGCAAGGCCGCGCATGACACCGGGCAGGTTGTGGTGGTCGAGGGCTATGTCGACGTCATCGCCATGTCGCTCTCAGGCTTTCCGCAGAGTGTGGCGCCGCTTGGCACGGCGCTGACCGAGGACCAGCTCGGCCTGCTCTGGCGCATGGCCGACGAGCCGGTGATCTGCCTCGACGGCGACAAGGCCGGCCGCAAGGCCGCGAGCCGGGCGATCGATCTGGCGCTGCCGCTGCTGGAGCCGGGCAAGTCGCTTTCCTTCGCCCTGCTGCCGGATGGGCAGGATCCCGACGACCTCGCCCGGTCCGGCGGGCGGCAGGCGATCGCGGAGGTGGTCGCGGCGGCGCGCCCGCTGGTCGATATGCTCTGGCAGCGCGAGGTCGAGGCCGGTCCGCTCGATACGCCGGAGCGCCGCGCGGCCTTCGAGCGGCGCCTGAAGGAGCCGCTCGGGCAGATCCGCGACGAGACCACGCGCAAGCATTACCGTCGCGAGATGGACGAGCGGCTGGCGCAGCTCTTCGCTAGCGCCGCGCCGGCGCGGCCGGAGCGCGGCGGCGGACATTTTCAGCGCGGCCGGGGTGGAGCCCCCCAGCGTGGCGGGTTCGGCCGGCAGGTGCCGCCCTGGCTCGCCGGGCCGCTCAAGGCGTCGAGCGCGCTGACGCAATCACGTCTGGTGGCGAAGCTGCGCGGCGAGGACCAGCGCGAGGCCTTCATCCTGCTCGCTCTGGCGAGCCATCCCGATCTGCTGCTGCGCTGCGCCGACGAGATCGCGGAGCTGTCGCTCGACGGGCCGGCGGCCGAGCGCTTCCGGCAGGCGCTGCTCGATGCGGTCGAGGACACGCTTGACCGGGAGACGCTGGCGAATCGGCTGGCGCAGCCGCGAGTCAGGGAGGCGCAGGGCCATCTGATGGCCGTCACAGGCCCGGCCGAGCGTTTGAAACTGGCGCAAGATGCTGATCCTGAATCGGTTTTCGACTCGATTCATCAGGCCATCGTCTTGCATCATCGCGCGCGAACGCTAAATAGCGAGTTGAGAGCAGCCGAGCGCGCCTTGGCTGACGACGCGACCGAAGCCAATTTCGCCTGGATCAAGGACGTGAAGGCCCGCCTCGAGACGATCGAAGGCACCGAGGCCATGTCCGAGGATTGATCGCCCAGCGATTGGTGGACGCGGGTCCTGCGCGCGCAAGCTGTCGGGTGGTTCACGATTCGTCAACGACGTCTGGTGCCATCTGCAACTGGATTTGGGTGGGTGAGCGCGCCGGGCCTGCGGTCGCGCCGCCCTTTTATGCGTCGGTATATGGCTTTCTCGGCCAGGGCCGGCGCGAGTGCGGAGCGCTGATTGATGGCGACTAAAGCGAGCGAACGGGAAAAGACCGATCAGGTCGCGCCGGATGCCCCCCCGACTACCGACGGCCCGTTGCTCGACCTGACCGATCAGGCCGTAAGGCGCATGATCAAGCTCGCGAAGAAGCGCGGCTATGTCACCTATGACGAACTGAACGAGGTTCTGCCTTCGGAGGAATTCACCTCCGAGCAGATCGAGGACGTGCTCGGCCAGCTCAGCGAGCAGGGCATCAACGTCGTCGACAACGAGGACCCGGAAGCCGCCGGCGAGGAGCGCGCCAACCGCAAGGATGGCGGCGCCGACGAGGAGGAGGCCGAGGGCGGCGATCTCGTCGACGCCTCGCGCCAGACCCTGCCGGTCGAGACCAAGCGCAACCTGGAGCCGACCGAGCGCACCGACGATCCGGTCCGCATGTATCTGCGCGAGATGGGCTCGGTCGAACTGCTCTCGCGCGAGGGCGAGATCGCGATCGCCAAGCGCATCGAGGCTGGCCGCGAGGCGATGATCGCGGGCCTCTGCGAGAGCCCGCTGACCTTCCAGGCCATCATCATCTGGCGCGACGAGCTCGTCGACGGCAAGGTGCTGCTGCGCGACATCATCGATCTCGAAGCCACCTATGCCGGTCCCGACGGCAAGAACCCGACCGTGGCCGGCGAGGAAGAGGCCGAGGAAGGCGAGAAGGAGGAGACCCCGGAAGGCGAGAGCCCGCCGGACATGGACGATGACGACATGGAGAACAACGTGTCGCTCTCGGCCATGGAGGCCGAGCTCAAGCCGCGCGTGCTCGAAACCTTCAACGCCATCGCCGACGACTACAAGAAGCTGCGTCGCCTGCAGGACCAGGACATCGCCGGCCGGCTGGAGAACGCCAAGCTCTCGCCGTCGCAGGACCGCAAGTACAAGAAGCTCAAGGACGACATCATCACCGCGGTGAAGTCGCTCTCGCTCAACAACAACCGCATCGAGGCGCTGGTCGAGCAGCTCTACGACATCAACAAGCGCCTGATCGGACATGAGACGCGCCTGCTGCGCCTCGCCGAGAGCTATGGCGTGGCGCGCGACGACTTCCTCAAGCAGCATGTCGGCGGCGAGCTCGACCCGAAATGGGTCCTGCGCGTCTCCAAGCTCGGCTCGCGCGGCTGGAAGGAGTTCGTCGCGGCGGAGCTGGAGCGGATCAAGCAGCTCCGCGAGGAGGTGCATACGCTCGCCTCCGAGACCGGCCTGGAGATCCAGGAATTCCGCAAGATCGTGCTGATGGTCCAGAAGGGCGAGCGCGAGGCCCGTCAGGCCAAGAAGGAGATGATCGAGGCCAACCTGCGCCTCGTGATCTCGATCGCCAAGAAGTACACGAACCGCGGCCTGCAGTTCCTCGACCTGATCCAGGAAGGCAATATCGGCCTGATGAAGGCGGTCGACAAGTTCGAGTATCGCCGGGGCTACAAGTTCTCGACCTACGCAACCTGGTGGATTCGGCAGGCGATCACCCGCTCGATCGCCGACCAGGCCCGCACGATCCGCATCCCGGTCCATATGATCGAGACGATCAACAAGATCGTGCGGACCTCGCGCCAGATGCTGCACGAGATCGGCCGCGAGCCGACCCCGGAGGAGCTGGCCGAGAAGCTCGCCATGCCGCTGGAGAAGGTGCGCAAGGTCCTGAAGATCGCCAAGGAGCCGATCTCGCTCGAAACCCCGATCGGCGACGAGGAAGACAGCCATCTCGGCGACTTCATCGAGGACAAGAACGCGATCCTGCCGATCGACGCCGCGATCCAGAGCAATCTTCGTGAAACAACGACGCGAGTTCTCGCGTCGTTGACCCCGCGCGAAGAAAGAGTGCTGCGCATGCGGTTCGGCATCGGCATGAACACCGACCACACCCTCGAAGAGGTCGGCCAGCAGTTCAGCGTCACCCGCGAGCGCATCCGCCAGATCGAGGCGAAGGCGCTGCGCAAGCTGAAGCATCCGAGCAGGTCGCGGAAGCTCAGGAGCTTCCTGGATAACTGACGGCGACGCGGCTTTCTGCCGAGCAGGAAGGAGACCCGCTTCCGCATTGCGGGGGCGGGTTTTTCTTTAGGCGGTGCATAGCGCTGCGCTGGACCGGCTCTCCTGCGATCGTAGGATGCCGTCGGGCCGGCCGCTGGCCAGTCTGCCGCGCCTTGTGGCCCGGAGACTGCTCATGCTCCCCTTCACCTATGACGCGCTTGCCGAACGCTTCGCCACGGTCCGGCCGTGGGCGAAGAAGACCATCGGCGACAAGACCAATCGCTGCGCCATCTGCATGGGCTATACGCTCCGGCTGACGCCGTCCGAGGACGATGCGACGATCGAGAAACTGGCGGAGGTCGCAACCCAGGTGAACGCCGATTCCGGTCCCGCGGGCGGCGCTCGCCCGCTGACCACGCTCAGCGCCAATTTCTTCATCCGGGCGGCGGAGCTGGAACCGCGCGTCAGGCGGGTCTATGGCGAGCCGGATGTCCAGGGTATCTCCAACAAGGTCTGGCGCTCGGTGCTCGGCAAGAAGGGCGTGCTCTACCTGGAGGATTGCTACCAGACGGAGGGCGACAAGAGCACGTCGTTCCTGTTCTTCCAGCGCGTGAACGGCGATCACTGGGATCTGTTCAATGGCATCAACATGGTCGCCGAGGAGTACCTGCTCAGCGGCAACAGCCATGCGGGCCAGCTCTGCTTCTGGATGGCGCGCTAGCGCTTTCCGCATGGCGAGCGCGTGGGGGGCGAAGAGAAAAGGGCGCCGATGGCGCCCTTTCGTTCGTCGGGGCTGGAATGGCCTTACAGCGTGCGCGCCAGCGCCACCAGCTGCTCCCAGGCTGTGCCCCAGCCGTCGTGGAAGCCCATCTCCTCATGCTGCTTCTTGCCGGCGGCATCCTTGTGATAGGCGCGGGCGATGTAGAGCGTGCCGGTCGCGGTCGGCTGGATCGTCACCGAAGCGGTCATGAAGCCGCCCTCGATCGGGCGGAAGCCCGGGCCGAGCGCATCGGTGAAGAGCAGGAAGGTTTCCGGCACCACGGCCAGCACGCAGCCGTTATTGTCGTGCTTCTCGCCGTTCGGCCCTTCCATCACCGTGTGGAACTTGCCGCCGGGACGCAGGTCGAGTTCGCAGGCGGTCGTCTTCCAGGGCGCCGGCGTGAACCACTGCATCAGCAGCTTCGGCTCGGTCCAGGCGCGCCAGACCAGGCGCGGTGGAACGTCCGTCTCGCGCCGCAATTCGAGGTCGAGTGCCGGGTCGAAGGCGGTCGCATGCGTATCGGTCATCCGTTGTCCTCCTGATGTTTCAGTTGCAGCACCAGCCGGTCGAGCTGGTCGAGGCGTCTGGTCCAGAGCGTGCGTTGCGCCTCAAGCCAATGTTCGGCCGCGGCGAGCGGCTCCGCCCGCAAGGTGCAGGTGCGCACCCGGCCGGCCTTGCGCGTGGCGACGAGGCCGCAATCCTCGAGCACCTTGAGATGCTGGAGGAAGCTCGGCAGCGCCATCTCGAAGGGCTTCGCCAGTTCGCTGACCGAGGCCGGCCCGCGGCCGAGCGCCTGGACGACCGCCCGGCGCGTCGGATCGGACAGCGCGCGGAAGGTGTCGTCGAGGGCAGGCTGGGTTGCGTCCATGCGCCTCGATAGCGTGTCGATAACACTTAGGTCAATACCTAAGTTTTGAAGGCGCGGCGGGACCTTGATCTTCGCTGCGGGAGAGGGCTTCCTGCGCATCCTGTTTTTGGAGGCGCCGATGTCCCCGGAATTCCTGCTGACCTCGCTGATCATCGTCGCATCGCCGGGAACGGGCGCGATCTACACCATCGCCGCCGGGCTGACCCGCGGCTCCCGGGCGAGCGTGCTCGCGGCCTTTGCCTGCACGATCGGCATCGTGCCGCATCTGATTGCGGCGATGATGGGGATCGCGGCGCTGCTGCATGCCAGCGCGCTCGCCTTCGCCATCGTGAAATATGCCGGTGTCGCCTATCTGCTCTATATGGCCTGGCAGACGCTGAAGGAGCATGGCGCGCTCAAGGTCGAGACCAAATCCGATGCGCGCTCGGCCTGGCTCGTGCTGCGCGACGGGCTGGCGCTCAATCTGCTCAATCCCAAGCTCTCGATCTTCTTCGTCGCCTTCCTGCCGCAGTTCATCGCCGCCGGCGAGGCGAGCCCGATGGCGCGCATGCTGGAGCTCTCCGGCGTGTTCATGGCGATGACCTTCATCGTCTTCGCGCTCTACGGGCTGTTCGCCGCGGCGATGCGCGACAAGGTCATCGGCCGTCCGGCCGTGATGGCCTGGATCCGGCGCAGCTTCGCCGCCGCCTTCGTCGCGCTCGGCGCCAAGCTCGCGCTGACCGAGCGCTGATGGCGCGGCAGGCGATCCTGAGCGTCGAGACGCGCGGGCCGGGGCTCTACGAGTTCACCGATCGCGCCGTCTCCTTCGTCAGGGATAGCGGCGAGGCGAGCGGGCTGCTGACGCTGTTCGTGCGCCATACCTCATGCTCGCTCCTGATCCAGGAGAATGCCGACCCGGATGTGCGCCGCGATCTCGACGCGTTCTTCCGCAGGCTGGTGCCGCCGGCGGACGATCCGGCGATGGCCTATCTCGTCCATCGCGACGAGGGGCCGGACGACATGCCGGCCCATATCAAGGCGGCGCTGACGCCGGTCTCGCTCTCGATCCCGGTGATGGGCGGGCGTCTCGCGCTCGGGACCTGGCAGGGCATCTATCTGTTCGAGCACCGCCAGCGGCCGCATCGACGCGAGATCGCCCTCCACCTCGGCGCCTGAGAGCTCAGGCCGGCGGCGCCACCACGAGCGCGACGAGGCGCCGGACCAAAGGCAGGAGCACGAGCAGCGTCGGGAAGGCGACCAGCCAGGACAAAAGCCATGACAGGGGCCATGCCCGCAGGAACTCCGGGCCGAGACCGAGGACCTTCACGGTCGAGATGCCGGAGACGACCAGCGTCATCAGTCCGGACAGGATCAAGGGCATCACGACGCCGGCATAGCGGGCGGGGAGGCGAGGGTAGGTCGAGCTGGTCATGGACAGGCTTTCGCAAGGGACAGGCCGTTCGGGTGCATCCGATACGGCTTCATGCCGGTTGGATGCGTTGCCTGACGTGAGACGCTTACGAACGGGACCGAAGCCCGATCGCGGCTGCATAGGGAAAGCCGCAGCCGCTGCCAAGCGATTTCTGTGGCACTCAAAGCCTGTTTGGAAGGTCAGCCCTCATCCTGAGGAGCCGCAACAGCGGCGTCTCGAAGGATGTTCCAGATAGCTATAGCTCAGGAGCCTCCTGAAGCATCCTTCGAGACGCGATCCTTGCGGATCGCTCCTCAGGATGAGGGCTTCAAGTCCAATCCCGGACAAGGTCTCGGGTTGGCAGCGGCGGCTGGCGGGGCTACTTGTCCGGCATAGTCCCGACGTCCGGTTCGAGGAGCGCCCGCCATGTCCTTCCTGAAATCGCTGTTCGGTGGCCGCAAGCCGGCCGAGGACAAGCCTGCCGGCCCGGTCAAGAGCATCGAGCATAACGGCTTCACCATCCATGCCACGCCCTATCAGGAGGGCGGGCAGTACCAGCTCTGCGGCGTGATCGAGAAAGTCGTCGACGGCGAGACCAGGAGCCATCGCTTCATCCGGGCCGACCGTTTCGCGGGGCAGGCCGAGGCCGCCGATTTCACCCTGGTGAAGGGCCAGCAGATCGTCGACATGGAAGGCGACCGCGTCTTCCGCTGAGGCTGCTTGCTGTATCCAATCGATTAGACATGCGGGTCATCCCGGACGCAGCGAAGCGGAGATCCGGGATCCATGCCTGAGCCTTCATCGGAAAGGTTCCGGAATGGATCCCGGGTCTCCCTGCGGTCGCCGGGGATGACCCGCGTTTCAATGGATGTGGCTCCGCCGGTGTGAGAGCGGGCATTCCTGCCGCAGGCGCGCGGCAGGGCTGCCTTGCAGGCGCTTGCCCGGCGGTTTCCAGGCGCTAAAGCTGCCCGGAGAAGAGCCATCTCCAAGATGTGGCCGCCGAGGAAACATGTCCCAGGACGCCGACCGCTACCAACCCGATTCCCCCTATGCCTGGCTGCGGCTCGCCGTCGCGCTGGTGATCGGCACGATCGCCTGCGTCGGCTCCTGGTCGGTCGTCGTCGTGCTGCCGGCCATGCAGGGCGAGTTCGATACGCTGCGGGCAGGGGCCTCGCTGCCTTATACCTTCGCCATGCTCGGCTTCGGCGCCGGCAACATCATCATGGGCCGGGTCGCGGATCGCTACGGCATCATGGTGCCGATCCTGATGGGCGCCTTCCTGCTCGCGGCCGGCTATTCCGCCGCGGCGATGTCGCAGTCGCTCTGGCAGTTCGCGCTGGCGCATGGCCTGCTGATTGGCATGGGCAGTGCCGCCGGCTTCTCGCCGCTGATCTCGGACCTGTCGCACTGGTTCCGCAAGCACCGGGGCCTTGCCGTGGTCTGCGGCGCCTCGGGCAGCTATCTCGCCGGCGTGTTCTGGCCGCAGGTCATCACCTGGGGGATGGCCAATCATGGCTGGCGCGCCACGCATTTCGGCATCGCCATCGCGACGCTGGTGGTGATGCTGCCGCTCGCTCCGTTCTTCCGGCGGCAGCCGACGGCCGCGACGATGGCGGCGGCGGAAGCCAGCAGCGCCGGGGCGCGCGGCGATCTCGGCCTCAGCGCCGGCCAGCTCCAGCTCCTGCTCTGCGTCGCGGGCTTCGCCTGCTGCGTCGCCATGGCGATGCCGCAGGTCCATATCGTCGCCTATTGCGGCGATCTCGGCTACGGCGTGGCGCGTGGCGCCGAGATGCTCTCGCTGATGATGCTGCTCGGCATCGTCAGCCGCATCGGCTCCGGCTTCGTCGCCGACCGCATCGGCGGGGCGGCGACCTTGGCGCTGGGCTCGCTGATGCAGGGCGTGGCGCTGTTCCTCTATCTCTGGTTCGACGGCCTGCAGTCGCTCTATGTCGTCAGCGGCATTTTCGGGCTGTTCCAGGGCGGCATCGTTCCGATGTATGCGGTCGTCATCCGCGAGTATCTGCCGGCGAAGCAGGCGGGCGTGCGCATCGGCCTGGTGATGTCGGTCACCGTGCTCGGCATGGCGTTCGGCGGCTATCTCTCGGGCGTGATCTTCGACTATTTCAGCTCGTACAGGATGGCCTTCCTCAACGGGCTCGCCTGGAACCTCGTCAATCTCAGCGTCGTCTGCTGGCTGATGCTGCGGGCACGGCAACGCCCCTCGCCGCCGCTTCAGGTCGCGGGCTGAGCGCGGCGGCATCGCAACCGCTTGCGCGTATGTCCAAGCGTCAGCATCATCGGCCGCGCGGATTCCCCGCCTGCCCGAAGGATGCCCATGAGCCCTGCTGCTGACGGACCCGATGACGCCCCGCGCGGGACGCTGACCGTGCGCACGATCGCCATGCCGGGCGACACCAACGCCAATGGAGACATCTTCGGCGGCTGGGTGATGTCGCGGATGGACCAGGCGGGCGGCATCGCCGGCGTCGACAGGGCGCAAGGCCGCGTCGTCACGATCGCGGTCGACGCGATGACCTTCTTCCGCCCGGTCAAGGTCGGGGACGTGCTCAGCGTCTATACCGAGATCGAATCCGTCGGCCGCACCTCGATGAAGATCCATGTCGAGGCCTGGGCCAAGCGCTTCCGCACCACGCTGCACGAGAAGGTCACCGACGCCACCTTCACCTTCGTCGCGATCGACGAGGAGGGCCGGCCCCGCCCAGTGCCGAAAGCAGCGGACTGAATGTTCCATCCAGCCCGATGCTCCCGGTTCGTGATCCTGCGTCGGCTCGATCCGAAAACCGCGCGCCACTTTTCGGGCCGATGCCGAAGCTTGAAGGTTAAAGAAACTTAACCTCCTCTAACGTCAGGTGAATCCCTCTGCCGGGAGAGTGATTCAAAAGAATCCACTTTTAAGCGTTCTTTAAGCGCATTTGGACGATGCTGCGCTCCAGACCGGGGATACGCCCCGGCCAGGGGACTTCCATGGTCTTTCGATGCCGCATGCGGATCCTGCCGCCTGGCCTGCGTGCCGGGGGAGGGAGGGGATTCCCATGTCCGCCGCACGATCGCACCAGCCCGGGCCCGGCCCGGGCCGGCGGCTTCTCCTGTTCCGAACTCCTCTCCAGCGTTGCGTGAATCCGGAGTACGACTTCATGACGAAAGCCAAGCCCGTGCGTAAGGGCAAGCCGCTGCGGATCGGGATCGCGCCCCGGATCTACGCCGCTCTCGGCGTGATGACGGCTCTGACCATCGTCTCGTCCTCGGTGGCCTGGTTCTCCTATACCAGCGTCGACCAGAC
The DNA here is from genome assembly GCF_011764485.1 of Bosea sp. ANAM02. Lineage (NCBI taxonomy): Bacteria > Pseudomonadati > Pseudomonadota > Alphaproteobacteria > Hyphomicrobiales > Alloboseaceae > Allobosea > Allobosea sp. ANAM02. Next base: position 1,853,344 of record NZ_AP022848.1, read on the forward strand.
GGTCGACGACCTCGTCGGCCAGAAGATGCCGGTGGTCGAGCTCGCGCTCGAGCTGTCGCAGGCGGCGACGCAGTCGACGGCGCTGGCGGCGCGCTTCAGCCAGGTGACGACCCTGCAGCAGCGCGCGGCCCTGACCGGCGAGCTCGATACGGTCGAGGCGCGCCAGCTGGAACTGCTGCGACGGATCGCCGACCAGGGCAAGGTCGACAAGTCCAAGCCGCAAGCGGCGATCGACGACCTGGCCCGCCAGATCAACGACATCAACGACCTGACCGGCGAGCGGCTGCGCAACGCCGCCGATACGGCCACCGCGCTTACGGCCCTGTCGAAGGCTCGCGAAGGCTTCAGCGCCATGGCCGATTTCGAAACGGCCGACGCCCAGTTCAACGTCAAGATGAACATCACCAGCGCGGCGCAGATGAGCGGCGCCGAGTTCGACGCCGCGCTGTCCAAGGTGCTCGACAAGGACCTGTCCTCGCTTCAGACCGCCCAGGCGCTTCAGCTCCAGATCAGCGAGACGGTCGGCCTGCTGCGCGAGATCTCGCAGGCCGAAAACAGCGAGAAGCTCGACTATGCCAAGTCGCGCCTCAAGGCGCAGCTCGGCCAGGTTCGCGGCCTGCTGACGGCGGCGGATATGCTCCAGGCCAATCCGGCGCGCGGCCAGGCGGTCAATGCCGTGACCGATCTCGGCGAGGGCGCCGGCGGCCTCGTCGCCATTCGCGAGCGCGAGCTCGCGACGCAAGCCGCGATCGCGGCCGGGCTGAAGAATCTCGACCAGGCGGCGGAGAGGGTTCGCCGCGAGGTCGGCGAGCTCGTGGCGACGGCGCGCGGTGGTGCAATCGCCGGGCGCGATTCGACCAAGGCCGTGATCGAGCGCAGTGAATATACGCTGGCCGCGATCGGCATCGCCTCGCTGCTGGTGGCGCTGGCACTGTCCTTCTTCTTCGTCCGCCCGATGATCGTCGGCCGGCTCAACCGGCTCTGGGCCGCGACCAGGGCGATCGCCGACGGCGCGCTGGAGACGGTGGTCGACACCAAGGGCAATGACGAGATCTCCGATATCTCGAAGAGCGTCCTGCTCTTCCGCGACAATGCGGTGGCGCTGCGCGCCGCCGAGCTCGCCAAGGTCGAGGACGAGGCACGGGCGCAGGAGCAGCGCCGCGAGATGATGCGCGAGCTGGGCGAGGCCTTCGGCGTCGTCGTCGCGGCCGCCGCGGCCGGCGATTTCACCCAGCGCGTCGCGGCGCAGTTCGCCGACCCCGAGCTCAATGCGCTCGCCGGCTCGGTCAATACGCTGCTGGAGACGGTCCAGACCGGCCTGCTGGAGACCTGCGACGTGCTGGCGGAACTGTCGGCCGGCCATCTCTCGACCCGGATCGAGGGGATGTATCAGGGCGCCTTCGCCGAGCTCAAGGACGGGACCAACGCGCTCGCCGACGAGTTCGAGAGCACGCTCGCCCGCCTCGCCGAGACGGTTTCGGCCGTACGCAGCGCGACCAGCGAGATTCTCGACGGCGTCACCGATCTCGCCGAGCGCACCAGCGAGGAGAGCAACGCGGTCTCGATGGCGACCAACCAGCTCGGCGCCTTCGCCGGCACGGTGAAGAAGACCGCGAGCGAGGCCGCCCAGGCGACCGGCATGGCGCAGGGCGCCGAAGAGCGCGCCCAGCAGGGCGAGCAGGTCGTCGCCTCGGCGCTGGAAGCGATGCAGCGCATCCGCCAGTCCTCCAGCAAGATTTCCGAGGTCATCGCGATGATCGACGAGATCGCCTTCCAGACCAACCTGCTGGCGCTCAATGCCGCGGTGGAAGCGGCGCGGGCCGGCGATGCCGGCAAGGGCTTCGCGGTGGTCGCGACCGAGGTGCGCAGCCTGGCCAAGCGCTCGGCCGATGCCTCGAACGACGTCAAGAAGCTGGTCGAGGCCGCGCATGGAGACGTCAAGGTCGGCGTCGGCCTGGTCGAGGAGACCTCGGCGATGTTCGGTGCGATCGTCTCTTCGGTGAACGAGCTGACCGGGCTGATGAACGGCATCTCGCAGACCGCCCGCAGCCAGGCCAGCGACGTCTCGGCGATCAACACCGAGATCGACGGCATCGGCACGATGGCGCATCAGAACGCCGCACTGGTCGAGGAGACCAATGCCGCGCTCGCGCTCACCGACGAGCAGACCCGGGCGCTGACCGAGCATATCGGCCGCTTCACCTTCCGCCAGGGCCATGCGGCGGAGGAGCATGGCGAGCGCCAGCACGCCGCGGCGGCCTGAGAGGGCTTTCGCGGAGCGATCCAGCTCCCGTGAACGGAACAGGGCCTCCCGGCAACGCCGGGGGGCCCTTTCGATTCCAGCCGGGCACGGCCCTGCCCGCCTGGCGGCGGCGATCCGGCGCGCCGTTCGGCATCGAGCCGAAAAGTGGCTTCCACTTTCCTGTGCGATGCTCTAGGCGAGGGATGGGCCGGTAGCTCAATGGTTAGAGCTCGCTGCTCATAACAGCGCCGGTGCCGGTTCGAGTCCGGCCCGGCCCACCAATATCTGGATCGCGCAGGAACGGTGGAAACTGCGCGCGAAACAGTTTTTCGGATTCTGGTTCCGAATCAAAAGCTTGAGCGCGAGCTGAAACCGGCACGCAAACGCGGCTTGGCGCCATGTCCGCCTGAACAGCCTGCTGCACATGGAGAAGACTGACTCTGTGGCTGGCTGACGACCCGTTCGCCCCACCAGCACGATTGACCCGCGCCCGATGCCATAATCCTCCGCTGTCGGGGAAAGGAGCGCAAGGACCTCTAGAGCAATTCCGCAATTCTCCGATTCGCGGAATTGCTCCAAGCCTTTGCTTTATCGCATTTTCTCCGCGCGAACCGGTGTCCACTTCGCTTGAAAGTGCTCTAGGAAGCGCGGCGAGACGTAAGAAAGGCGTCGATACAGGCGCGGGTACCCGATCGCCAGATACCCTGCAGTGCGCGGGAGAATGCTTCGCTGAAGCGCCGATCGTCAGGAAGGTCCCCATAAATGTCCCGCATCTGCAGCCACGCATCCGGCGTGAAGCGGGCTCGTTGCGCCTGGGCGACGAGCCGCGACCAGCTTGGGTCATTGGGCGCAATGGGCTGCCCGCTTTCCGTTTCGCCGTAGCAGTACCGACACCAGAGCGCGCTTACCAACGCGAGTCCTTCAATCGGCTTGCCTGCCTGCAAGGCATCGCGCAGCGTCGGCAAGATGAATTTCGGTTGGCGGTTCGAGCCGTCGAGGCAGAGCCGGCGGATCGTGTCGCCGATCTTGGGGTTGGCGAAGCGCCGCTCGATCGTGCGCTTGTAGTCCGTGAGATCAGTGTCCGGCACCGGCGGTACGACGGGGATCACCTCGTCGTCGAGCAGGGCCGAAAGGAAGCGGGCGATCTGGTCGTCCTGCATCGCCTCATGGACGAAATGGATGTCGAGCAGGCCGGCGGGATAGGCGATCGCCGCGTGGCCGCCATTGAGCATGCGGATCTTCATCAGCTCGAAGGGCGCGACATCGGCGACGAACTGCACGCCGACCTCTTCGAGGCGCGGCCGGCCGGCCGGAAAACGATCCTCCAGCACCCATTGCCGGAAATCCTCGCAGAAGACCGGGCGGCCGTCTTCGATCCCGAAATCGTCGCGCAGCGTCTGGCGTTCGCGGTCCGAGGTCGCCGGGGTGATGCGGTCGACCATGCCATTGGGAAAGGCGACGCTCTCGCGAATCCAGCGCGCCTCGGTGGGAGAGATCAGCTCGACGAGACCGGCGACGGCATCCGCCGTGACATGGCCGTTGCCCGGGAGGTTGTCGCAGGACATCACCGTGAAGGGTGGCAGGCCGGCGCCACGGCGCCTGAGAAGGCCGGCGGCAATCAGGCCGAAGGCGGTCTTCGGCGCGGCGAGGCGGTCGGCGGCATCGGTGGCGATATCGGGATGGCCGGGATCGAAGGCCTGTGTCGACGGGTCGATATAATAGCCGCCCTCGGTGACGGTCAGCGAGACGATCCGCGTGCGGGGATCGACGAGCCGCTCGATGATCGCGGCCCTATCGCCCGGCGCGACGAAATCGATCATCGCGCCGGTGACGCGCGCCTGTGAGCGCTCGGCCTCCTGCGTCACGACCGTGGTCAGGAAATCCTGTGCGGCGAGGTCGCTGCCCATCTCGGTATCGCTCTCGCGTACACCCGTGCCGATGATCGCCCAGTCGCGATCCAACCCGCGCTCGAACAACTCGTCCAGATAGGCGGCCTGATGCGCGCGGTGGAAATTGCCGACGCCGATGTGGACGATGCCGAGGCTCAGCTCGTCCCGCCGGTAGCCGGGAATGCTGACCGATGCGGGGAACTGGCCGAGCGTTGCCAGCGACAGGCGTGTCGCCATGGCTCAGCCTTTCCGCGCGGCGCGCAGCATCAGGGCGAGGTCCGGGCGATCGCTGGTGATCTGCGAGATCGGCTGGCCGAGCCAGAAATCGAGCTCGCGCACCGTGTTGGGCACCCAGGCGCCGAGCTTGTCGCGCCCGACGATGCCGACGGCGCGATCGACGCAGAGCCGCAGCAGCGACTGCTCGACGGCGATGATGCAGCCGAGATCGACGAAGCGCTGCAAGGTGCGGTCGACACCGCCGAACGCCTCGCAGGATCGGCGGTCGACCGAGGCGAGCCGGCGCATATGCGGCGCCTTCGCCCGGATCTCCTCGATCACCTCCGGCACGAAGCAGGTCAGCACGACGCGCGAGGCCATCTTGCGGGCCTCGACCAGCGCGATGACCCTGTCGAGCAGGCCGGGATAGGGATTGCCGAAGGCATCCATCTTCATCTCAATCTCGAGCTCGATCCCGGCCGGGCCGAAGACGTCGAGCACCTCCGGCAAGGTCGGGATCGTCTCGCCCAGGGTGTCGTCGAGCGTCACCTTGGCCAGCGCCGCGCGCGAGAGATGCGCGACCGGGCCCTTATGATCGGTCGTGCGGTCGAGCAGCGGATCGTGGATCACCATGATCTCGCCGTCGCTGGAGAGATGCACGTCGAGCTCGACGGCATCGACGCCCAGGCCGCAGACATTGCGGAAGCCGCTCAGGCTGTTTTCCGCCCAGATATTGCGCGCGCCGCGATGACCGATGATCCGCATGTCGAAAAAGCCCTGCTTGCCCGTGGGCGGGTTATTTGCCGCTATCCACCAGCCCCTTCACGAACCAGCGCTGGAGGATGAGGATGACGAGGGTCGGCGGCAGCATCGTCAGGAAGGCCGCGTTCATCAGGAGATGCCAGGTCGGCAGCGAGTCGCTCTGCGGCATCAGCTTCTTCAGGCCGATCACGGCATTGGCCATGGCGGGGTCGGTGGTGAGCAGCAGCGGCCAGAGATACTGGTTCCAGCCCATCAGGAAGAGGATGATCGCCAGCGCCACAATGTTCGAGCGCGAGAGCGGCAGCAGGACCAGGCGGAAGAACTGCCAGGGCGTCGCGCCGTCGATGCGGGCGGCCTCGCAGAGCTCGTCGGGGATGGTGAGGAAGAACTGGCGGAACAGGAAGGTCGCGGTCGCCGAGGCGATCAGCGGCAGGATCAGGCCGGAATAGGTATTGACCAGATTCCAGTCGAGATCGACCAGCGCCTTGATGCCGAGCCAGGAGCCGAGGATGTTGAGCGGCAGCGCGACATTCGCGGCGGATTCATAGGTCGGCACGATGCGCACCTCGATCGGCAGCATCAGCGACATGAAGATCAGCCAGAAGGCGGTTATCCGGAAGGGAAAGCGGAAATAGGTGACGGCGAAGGCCGCGATCACCGAGACCGCGAGCTTTCCGACGGTGATGCCGGTGGCGATGATGAAGGAGTTGAGCAGCAGGCGGCCAAAATCGGCGGTGCCCAGCACTGTCTGCATGTTCGCCAGGAACTGGCTGCCGGGCAGCCAGGGCATCGGCACGCGCATGATCTCCTGCTGCGTCAGCGAGCCGGTGACGAAGACGAAATAGATCGGCAGGCAGACGAGCGCCGCGCCCACCAGCAGGATGAGGTGACAGACGGCGTCGATGACCGGGGTGCGCTCGTTCATCGCGGGCCTAGACGCTGTAGTTCACGCGACGCTCCACGAAGCGGAACTGCGCGAAGGTCAGGAGCAGGGCGAGCGCCATCAGCACCACGGATTGCGCGGCCGAGGAACCGAGATCGAGCGTGACGAAGCCGTCCTGATAGACCTTGTAGACGAGGATCGAGGTGGCGCCGGCCGGCCCGCCGCGCGTGGTCGCGTCGACGATCGCGAAGGTCTCGAACAGCCCGTAGACGAAGTTGATCACGATCAGGAAGAACAGCGTCGGCGCGATCATCGGCAGCGAGATGCGCAGGAAGCGCTGGATCGGCCCGGCGCCATCCAGATAGGCGGATTCGAGGATCGACTGGGGCACCGACATCAGCGCCGCGACCAGGAAGATGTAGTTGTAGCAGATGTGCTTCCACGAGGCGGCCATCACCACCAGAGCGAGCGCATGCCAGGAATTGCGGTTCGGGTCCCAGTCCAGCCTCAACCCCTGCAGCATCTGTGCGACCGGGCCGACGCGGGGATTGAACAGGAAGGCGAGCATGATGCCGGCGATCGCCGGCGCGATGGCATAGGGCAGCAGCAGCACGGTTCGATAGGCGCCGCGGCCGCGCAGGATGTGGTTCGAGGCGAAGGCGAGG